>NZ_AHTH01000001.1 GCF_000245735.1 Alishewanella jeotgali KCTC 22429 | reverse complement strand
GAGTATCGTGTCATCGTTTAGCTTGGCGCTTCGTACAGAAGCTGTGTAATCGAAGTGCGATGTAGCATGGCGCTTCGTACAGAGGCCGTATAGTCGAAGTACCGTGTCGCATGGCGACAAAACTGCCGGGAGCAGTTTTGGACTGCCGCAGGCAGGCCCGAAGGGCAGTGGGCAGGGATAGCCCACTGCAATGCCACACCCCGCAGGTGAAGCGGCGCGCGAAAAATGAAGAGCTATTTGTGCGATAAATGCGAAAATTAATTTTTTCGTATCAGTAAAAGTCTTTTAATAATATCAAACAACATTCGCCGGGCAGTAAGCAAACTCGGAGAAACACCCCGCTCTGCTATATCGCCTAGCAACAGTATCAATGTTGTTTTTCAAATGGTGTAATATCTGTTGAGGAAGTTAGCGCCACTTTTTCCGGTTCCAGCATTTTTACTTCTTCTAGCTCTCGTTCTAATTGTTGTCTTCAAGTCCGCATTCAGCCTCTACAAAAATCTTTTGTACAGGCTTACGTACGATAGGACAAGGGCACTCTCCGCTAGTCACTACAAATGTGTAATCAGACCAGTCTGCACTCAGATTATCCTCTGCCGTCTCGGTGTTATATTGATACTCCAGAGTTAACTCTACACGTCCGTTAACACGACTAATTTTTCCAATAAATGGTAATTCAGCTTTGATCTCCGAACCATCAGATAATTGAGAAAAGTCGTAGTAGGCCCCACGGTAAAAAAGAGCCTCACCTGATACAACCGGTGGTTGGTCATCTCTAAATGTTGCGCTAGGCGATAAAATAATTTTCATGATAGTTTCCTTACCTAAAACCAACGACCAAATGCAACCCAGTCGAACTGATAAGTTTTAGAGGCTTGTGGTGTGATCGCATGTAGCTGAAAACCAAAACTTCCAGGAGAACCACTAAGCTGGTGCCCCATACTAAAGGGTGCGTTATTCGCCCTGGCTGTTGGCGTCATCGAAATTCTGTACTCTTGGTTTACGAATGCACTTGGAAAGACTTGGGTTAATCCACCCGACCTTACCCCACCTTCAAAGGCAATATCAATATTAGAAGTCACTGCTGTGGTTCCTGTACAAATCAGCGTTCCATCAGCGAACCTGACAAACTCACCATTTGCATTGGTGCCCCGTTGAATTAGAGCTCCAGTAGGTATGCCATTTAACTGACTCACAGTACCCAGGATACTTCCCTGATGATAGATTTCTTGCCATGGTCCCCATACTGTTGCTGAGAAAGCTCTTCTCTGCCATTTACGATTACCGTTTGTACCTGTGTATTCTTGCCAGGAATATTGATAATTATTTGTCGACGCAGTAAATCCCTTGATTCGACCATATCTTTGTGGTGCAAACCCTTCACCAAAGTCAAGCACCCCTCCGACAAGGCTAATAAGCTCATAACTACCAATTCCACCAACGGCGGCCTCTATCTCTTGCGGAGTTAAAGCACCTGCATTTGTTAACTGTCTAACCCCTTTATTAGCAGTTAGAATCCCGGCGTCCCCAACTTTTAGCATCCTGCCATTAGTGCTATCCGTCGCAGATGTTGTTTTCACTAAATCGTTAGTTCGCCAAAGCCTACCTTGAGTTGTATCGGTGGGGCTTGTAGTTAACGGTCGAAAAGATTCAATAGCTTGCTTTACTCTTAGTGGGGTCATCTTGAAAGTATTGTTCTCACCTGCTAGAGCTACGCTTTGAGATGCGGGCTCGGTGTACTGCATAGCGGTTTGAGCGGCATCAATTTGACTGTTATACGCTATGATCGCATTACGTATCGCTTCTAGCGAAGCGTTAATTTTATCTTGAAAAACAGCGCCCTGATCGTTTGCGTTTATAATGATATTAGGTACTGGTAACTTAATCATGGCTAGCATTCCTCAATACTAAAAGGCATTGTGTAGTTGTCATAAAAATTAGCAGTGAGCGATGGAATTGTTGTGAATTTTCCCGCAAAGCTGGATTCAGCTTCTTTTTGTCCACCGACTTCCGGATACAACGAAATAAAGAAATCTTTCGTTTTACCAACATTCCGTATTGCCCCCAGCAAACCGGCTCTGTCACCTTCAGGTATATTAGCCACAGTGAAGTTTAACTGACGCCAGCGTGGTGCATTTTGGCTGAACAAAGAACCATCATCTGTTCGGAATTGCATTTCGTTAGATCCCAAACCCCAACTATTCCCATATTTAAAATTCACCTTCGGAGTAATGTGGCGCCCCATGTAAATTCTCGTGATATCGATATGTCCATTTGAATTTAATGGGTCAGTTATTGTAAGCCGGTAACTACGTGAGAATTGGGGCTCTAACCATAACTGACTAAATCTGATGTCCCACTCATCTAACACACCACTTATGACAGGTTGTGTACGCCAATCCCAGTCGGCAAAGGTTATTTGCGCAACAGCGTCAATTTCACCCGAGTCGTAAATTAGTGTCCCCTGTTGATTTGGCAATCCAAATAACTCTAACTTAATCTTCGCCGCATTCGTCAAATTGTGCCGCCATAAAATACATGCGGAGATTAACTCTACATCATTAAAATTACCCGCTAGTACCGTATGCTCCGGGCTAAGGCTACGGAAAACCTTGCTATTGTTGTATATCTGTAAATTTGTAGGTGGTAGTGAAGTAACTCCAGTACCCACTATTTGCATTACAGAACCATCATCAAAGGCATTCTTAGCTACAATTCTCAAATTGCTCATTGCCAAAACTCCACGCGTACTACTCCTGTTAATGGGTTTTCAGACAGGCGGGTAATAACAGCTTCGCTGCCATTTACCGCCGGCGTTTCCAGCATTGCACCGACACCCAGCATCCACTGAAATGGTGCGGCTAACTGCTGCGTTTCAAATACAAAACGCGGGATAGCGGAAAGGCTCATGCGACGGGCAGCTTCAGCTTCCGCATCTGCTTTACTAACCAGCAATGTGCTAACAGTCAGTGTTTGTGCATCCAGCCAGGTAGCGGCAACCGATGGCGCTGCCTGTGTAACCGTCAGTTCAGACTCAGCCAGCCGCTTGGCTACATCAGGCGCGTTTTCATAAACACTGGCGGCAATGGCACTTAGCGGCATCCAGTTGCGGCAATATCCAATTGTTAGCTCGTAGATGGGAGTTATCCTGCGGCGTAGCTGGCGGGTGTCGTAGAGGTTTTGATCATCCGTTATGCTGGCGGTCTTTGCTGCAGGTATGCCGTTAAACGCACGGCATCTAAACTGTCCTAGGCGATCGAATAGCCAATAGCCACCAACCGAGGCGCAAATGTCATCAAGTACTGCACTTAGTTGCTCGGCAGTAGTCAGGTATAATCCCAGCAAATACGAAGGCAGGCCGCTAACATCAGCTGTAACAGAGGCACGTCCTGTGAGGTACTCGATAATTTGACTGGCTGACTGCAGCCAGGTACCGGCAATTTTTGCACCGTCGACATCGACAGTCACTTCACCAATCGGAAATACACTAAAAGTAATGGTACTGGCGGTGAGGTCAATGCTGTAATGTGACGTTGAAACAGTATCACCATTAAAACGCACAGCGGTCACGGCCTGACTGGGCACGCTGTTAAACTGGTAGACATGATTGGCCGCGTCAATCAGCACGGGTTTAACATTAAAGCAGCGACCAAGACTAAGCGGCTTCAGCTCCCCTTGTGCTGCACCAGAATTAAAACGCTCTGTTAGCACCGGAGTCTGCAGCGTCTTTGCCAAGTCGCGAAACTTAATACGAATGCGGCTTTGCTCTGACCATGCGCCGTCACACACCCCTGTAATCACCTGAGAAAAGCTCGCTTTTGGCCAGGCTTTATCGCCTAAAAATACCCTTATTTGTTGGCCAGCAACCTTGGCTGCAATAAGCCACTCTGTTGTAGGCTGCTTTACCAGCTCAACATCAGCCAGACGAACTGAGCTGGCACCAGTAAATATCTCGGCTAGGCTGCGTTCAAACTCCAAGCCGCCAAGAATAAAAGGGTCGTAAGCGGTATGGGCTGGCGTATCCGATTGACCGCTAACAAAGGCCGCGTTACTAAAGTATGCTGTTTTTACGGTGCTGCCATCCAGATAATCCAGCTCCACCAGGACACAGCGAAATAAACCAGGTGTGGTTAGCCAAGTCTCATACATCAGGCGATCCTCGCTAAAGTCATCAACTGGTCGTTAGTGTCTGAAATCTCGCGGGCTAAACGTTCATTTAATACCAGCATGTCTTGCTGCAGCTTTTCAGCGCGGGTCGCGGCAGCGTTAGCCTGCTCAATTTGCAGCTGCTGCTGTTGCTGCACGGCTTTAAGTTCATTAACCACAGCGACCATATCTACAGACACATTAACCGCTGGAGCCGGAATATGACGCACTGCGGTTTCGACAAAATTCAGCTTATCTACCACTGGTTTAAAGTCGACCACTGGATAGGTCTTAGGCAGCTTGCCAATACTGCCGTCCACAACAAACAGCTGGTCTACCACCGGCTTTAGGTCGATGGTGGGATAGGTTTGGGGCAGCTTGCCAATACTGGCATCCACCAGCGTCAGCTTGTCGACCACCGGTTTAAAGTCGACCACCGGGTAAGTCTTGGGTAACTTGCCAATGCTGCCGTCTACCACAAACAGCTGGTCTACCACTGGTTTAAAGTCGACCACTGGGTAGGTCTTAGGCAACTTGCCAATGCTGGCATCCACCAGCGTCAGCTTATCGACCACCGGCTTAAAGTCGACCACCGGGTAAGTCTTGGGTAACTTGCCAATGCTGCCGTCTACCACAAACAGCTGGTCTACCACTGGTTTAAAGTCGACCACTGGGTAGGTCTTAGGCAGCTTGCCAATACTGCCGTCCACAACAAACAGCTGGTCTACCACCGGCTTTAAGTCTATGGCGGGATAGGTTTTTGGTAAACCGCCTATACTGCGATCAACTACAAACAACTGGTCCACTACCGGCTGAATATCAAATGTTGGATAGCGTGTTGGCAGTTGGCCAATGCTCGTATCCAGTACGTGTAGCTGGTCCAGCATCGGCTTTAGGTCAAAGTCTGGAAAGCGCGTTGGCAGTTTCCCTACGCCGGCCTTAATATCGTTTAGGTTGGTACCGTGCCAGCTTAATAAATCCGGGATCGGCTCAATAATCGGCCACAGCTTATCAATTGGCCGGTTAGTAATAGGGTCGATAATCTCCGGCGGTAATTTAAACTCTGGTACCGTAACCGTTACCTCAGGGGCAGGTACTATAAGTGGCAGTTGGTCATTAATTACCCCAACTATCGCATCGCGAGTGTTGTAAAGGGCATCTACCTGCTCTTGCAGCTTTGCCAGCACGCGATCGGTTTCGGTGGGCATTAGCTTTGTTAGCTCAGCTAGTGCTGATTCAAATGCGGCAGTCACCTCAGCCGCGTTCGTCGCAAACTCTGCTTTTAGCGTTGCAATACCCGCTGCGTATTCAGATTCAGCCAAAGGCTTAAGCGCATCCGTTTTACTTTGCAGTGCCACTAACTCTGCAATAGTACGCTCTGCTAACGCTATTTTTTCCGCTTCGAAAGCAGCAATGGCTGGATGCGGAGCGGGTGCAGTAGGTTCATTGCCGCTTAACCCGCCCAGCTCCTCAAACACAGACTTAATTTCATTAAAGGTGCCGGTATAAGCTGCCGGATTATAATCGCGGCTTAGCTGCAGTATTTGCTGGCCAAGGCTCTGCACCAGAGCATAAGCTTCCGTGTCACCGCCTCGCGCAGCGGCCAATGCAACATCAAACTGGCCGCGCGCTTCGTTCAAACGCTGCCCGGTTGTCAGCGGCGACAAATCACCCAACATCAGAGCTGCAGCGGCATCGCGCATCGATTCGGCGGCAGCCTTTAATGCCTCATAGGCCTGCATGGCTGCATCGAACTGCTGCTGCTCTAACGCGTATTGCTCCTGCATGTAAGCTAATTCAGCGCTGTAGCGCTCATTGATCGCAGTACGCAGTTTACCTACCAGCTCCAGTTGCTCAGCTGCGCTGCCAGTTCCCAGCTGCGCACTTAACTGGCTTACCTGGTTGCCGTAATAGCTCACAGCATTAAAACCAGGTAGGGTTTTACGGATAGCTAGCGCATCCATATACAGCTGTTGTGTTACACCGGTAATAGCAGATATTTGCGATTGCAACGTACTGGCCAGACTTGCAGAGGCGCGCTCATAATCAGCCACCAGCCGATTCATGGCATTTTGCGCATTATCTAATGCTTGCTGCAGCGTTTGCTCTGCCAGGGCGTCGCGGCGCTTATTGTAAATGGCGGTTAGCAAGCTGGTATCAGCACCAAGTTCCTGCGCTTCTTTTAAACTGTTTTTATACCACTGCTGCAAATCATCAATGGCCAGCTGCAGCGGGCTAAAATCCATGCGCAACAGCTCTCGGAAGTTGGCATCGAAATAGGCCTTACGCTGTTCAGCCAGTTTACGCTCGGCTTCAGCGGCTTTTTCTGCCGCTTCTTTTTGCCGCTCCATGGCTTTGTAGTATTCATCCAGTGACGGTACCAGCGCCATTAATGCGGCATACAGCACCTGACCAGCCTCAGTGGTTAAGTCGATACCCTCTACAATCGCCCTAAAACCAGAACGGGTTGCCGGAATGGCTAAGCCTAAATCAGAAAACGCCTGGCTAAGGGAGCGCGATAAAAACGCCAACTGCTCGCTTTCATCATAAAAGCTACTAAAGTACGTGCTGGTGGCATCTCTAAACTCTTCAATGCCGCCCATCAATTCAATAATGCTTTGCGCTATGGCAATTTGCGTTTCTGCGGCCACATTACCAAAGCGGCTTAGCTGCAAGCCCAGCGCATCGAGCTGGGCGTTAAAAATGGCCTGCTCCTGAGCAACCCGGATCAATGTATCAAACAGGCCTTCGCCCATCTTCTGATACTCCGCCATCGCGGGCACCAGGTATTGCACCATCAAATCTGCCTGCTGGCTAAAAATGGCCTCCAGCTCTTTTTGGATCTCATCGCCAGACAGGTCTTTAAAACTGATATTCGGCAGGTTAATCACAAAATTGGCCAGGCTCTTATTAATATCCAGGCCCAGCACGTCGACCGCACTGGTAATAGAGGTAGCTAGATATTTGAAGATGCGGCCAAACTCGGCCTCCAGCGCGTTATCCAGCGCTGTATACTCAGTGCTTTGGCTGGTTTTTTTACTCAGGCCCCACAGCTTGCGCTTGGTCGTCTCAATGACGTTGTAATAACTCCCCTCAAGCAACCCGGTTGCCAGAATTTCCCCAATTTGCTGGGTTTGAAACGATAAGCCAGAGTCCACCAGGTTACGGGTGGTTTTACTAATACCGCCAAGAATTCCGTTAAAAATATTGCCAACAATGCCGCCCAGCAACTGATCGGCAATACCGCCAATCGGGCCAAGCGCCAACACACTAGACAGGGTACCGTTTAGCTGAAACTGCTTACTGGTGCCCAGCTGCCCGGCATAATCACTCTCGTTAAAGCGGCCAAAGTTACTCACCAGGCTAACTGCTAATTGCGCAATGCCGCTTGATAAGGCCTTAATGCTGCTATTAATTGCCCGCAGTTCGCTGTACTGATCCAGCTCTAATGTTTCGATACGTTCTAAGCTATTAGCGATAGATGCCGACTTATCATCACTGCCCAGCACCGTCCCGGTTCCCTGGCTTGCCTGACGATCAGATGCACTAGGCGCATTGGCAGAGCTGCTACCGCTAAACACACCCAGCCCGGCCATAATGCCAATCATCGCCGCGCCGGCAGCAAAATTAAGCGGAAATGGCGCACTAAAGGCGCTGGTTATTGCCGTTAAGGCATTAGCGCCCGCTTTTTGCAGCGACATGGCTATTTCCACCGCACCAAACGCCATCTCCATGCGGTGCAAGGCTTCACGCTCTTTGCTTTGCTCGCCAAACATCTGGCTGGCCGCGCCACTTAGTGCCGCAAACTGCCCCATCTGGGTTTGAAAATGCTCACGGGAAAGCGAGTTTTCTTTGTTCTTAATATCCAGCAGCGCTTTTGCCCGTCCGGGCGCGTTTTTATCCAGCGCCTCAACTTCTTTACGCTTGGCTTTTAGCTCATCCAGCTGCTGGTTGTAGCTAAGCTGCGCCTGCGTCATGCCATCTATTTGCTGCGCTACGCGGCCAAAGGCCTGGGTAATAACATCGCCAAAGGTGCTGCCGGCACTGGTTAGCGCCGTCATATCATCCAGCGCTTTATTAAAGGCACCTGAGGCAATTTCTTCGCTAATGGTAATTTGCTTGTTAAGGTCCTGGCGCATGCGCAGCTCTTCTTCAATCGCAGCCAGAATTGCCGGATCAGCACCTTTAAGCTGTGCCAGGGCTTTTTGAATTTCGTACTCAGCTTCGCCCTGCGCCAGGCGAACTTTTAAAAGATCATTCTCTTTTTGCAGGCTGGCCAAGGTGTCTTTGTCGCTGGCCAAGGCTTGCTTTTGTTGCAGCAGTTTAAGCTCATCTTCCAGCTGCTTTAAGCGAGCTGGATCAGCACCGGTAAATTGTGCCAGGGCTTTTTGTAATTCAAACTCAGCCTGGCCTTTGGCCAGTTTTACATCGAGCAAACCTATTTCAGTTTGCAGCTGGGTTAAGTAGTTACTGATGTCTAAATTTGCCTGGGCAGTTTTGGCTTCAGCCACAAAACGGCGAATGGCTGCAGTGGCATTATCTGGCAGGGTTTCAGCCGCTTCAAACTGGGCTTTAAACAGCTCTAAATCAATACCGGTTAAGGCAACACCATAGGCATCAACAGCCTGGGCATTAAGCATTTGCGCGTTGTATACGCCAAGTAGGGCTTTTTCTAGTTCTTTGTTTTCGGCAATAGGTAAATCGGGTTTGAAGCCAAACAAATCGCCTGATAGCAGCTTATCCAAGCCATCAAATCTTGCAGCCTCTTTAACTTTCTTGATCGCATTTGCAGCCGTTTCAGCTGCTAATTTAGCATCAGAATAAGCCCCGGCCAGCATGATCCACTTATCAATGGTTTCCTGCTTAACTCCGGCGTCTTCGCCAATTTTTTGCAGTATAGGGGATAGCTGCTCGCCTGCCTCGGCTGCAGCTCTGAGCTGTGCTTCGATATTCGCCTGGCCAGTACTGTAGCCCAGTGCATTCATTGTGCTGGACGCACCCTGGCGGGCAACAACTTGCTCTAAGTCTTTATAAGATTGGGCAGCTTTTTTAATTGCTTCAGCTTCAGCATCAGCCCACTTAACCATAGCTGCTGCGCGCTGATCGGCATTTAAGCGCTTAAACTTTTCAATAGTGTTTTCTAAAGGCTGTTGCAACTCCTCCAATGCCTGCTTAACGTCATTTGAAGAACTGCGGAAACTGAAAAATGCTGTAGCAGCAACACCCAAAGCAATAGCGATGCCAGCCGGACCACCTAATACAGATAGCAGGCCGCGCGTAACCGTTATTTGTGCTGCCTTTGCTTGCGTCAATCTTCTTACAGCGGCGTCGTGCGCAGTGGTGGCAGCAGTGACGGCACCGTTACCGCTTGCATAGATGGCATTAGCGCTAACCTGAGCCAGAGTCGCTTTAGTTTGAGCTACCTGCGCTTGCGCTAAGCGGAGCTCTTCATTTTTTAACGCAACATTTGCAGCATACTTCACATAGGTTGCTTTAGTTGCTATCGCTGCATGCGCCGCGTAGTTAACAAAAGCCGCAACAGCTACACCACCAACAATATTCACTAAGGTGTCAAAGTGGTCGGCTAAAAACACAATGCCATCGGCCATGCCGGCAGTAACGCCTTTGGCCTCATTTTGCCAGCCGATGTATTCGGTAAACACCGTACTAAACGACTGCAGCGCATCACGCACGGTAGTGGGCATCGCCTCTACCGCTTTGCGGTTCTCTTCGTAACTTAATAACAGCGCGTTGGTTAAATCGTTAATACTGAGTTTACCGGTAATACCCAGCTCGCGGATTTCAGAAGCGGTTTTGCCGGTAGCAGCGGTTAGGTTATCCAGGATAGTCGGCATGGTACCGAAAATGGTTTTCCAGCTATCGGCATCTACACTACCACGTTGAATGCTACCCGCTAAGGCGGATTGTGCTGCGGCAGCGCGATCTGCCCTGGCGGCGTTCACCACCAATAGCGAACTAAACGAGTCAACAATATCGATGCTTTGGCTTAACTGGTAGCCCATGTCGCGCAGGATGGGCGACATTTGAATAAAGGATTCTTTGGTTTCGGTAATAGCCCGAAAGGTATCGTTAGCCGAGCTAACCATGCGCTGCTGCACATAGTCATACTCTTCTGCTGATTTGGTCGCGGTACGGATACGGGCCGCATACTGGCCCCATTCATCGGCACGATCAATAAGCGCAAAGGCACTTAAGCCCCCAGCAACCACACCCAGGGTTTGAAACAAGGTGCGCATGTGGGTGTTTAACAGAGTAGCGCTACTGGCGGTAGCCTCTAAGCCTTTACCTGCTGCCGCACCGGCAGGGCCGGTTTTTACCAGCTCGGCATTGGTACCGCCCGCAGCCTGGCCAATTTGCGTCAGCTCTTTAACAACAACCTGGCCACCTTCTGTGCTCAGCTTTATGGCTAACGACAAATCACTCATTTGCTTTGCTTACTCCAAATGTTTAAACAGGTGCGTTCCATTACGGTTATGCCATCCCACACCAGGCTTTGTAACGCCAGGGGTAAGCTGGCGTAATCGGGCACCTTAGACGCCCTTAACTCTACTGCCGGGTAATTCAGGCCGGTGCGCACACCTGCCATGCCGGCATAATTCCACTGAGTAGCAGCGGCAAAAAACAAATGCACCGTTAAGCCATTGGCGGGTTGTATCTCGGGTAGTGCGTCTTGCTGTTTTGATACCCGGTCAACAAGCTCTGGCGGTGCACCTGCAGCGGCCAGCGATTCGGCACAGCGCTTATTGTCTGTACCGCTACCACTGGCCCAGGCCGTTGCTACTTCTTGGAGTTTTTTGCCAGTACATCCTTGTTGCGGGCCTCTTGCCAGGCAAACTGCACCGCGTCGCGCACTTCTTTGCTGTTAAGCAACAACTTAATGTTCTCAGGGGTGCTGGCCAGTGGCTGGCCGTCATTGGTAAACGGCAGCTCTTCACCTGGTACCGCCTCAAAGCCTACAAAGTACTCTTCAATCTGCTTACCTGCCGCCTCAATGGCCGCCATGGTGTCACCGGCTTCCTGCATTGCCTGTAGCTCAGTCATTTGCTTGCGCGCCGTTTCAATCGGCACACAGCGGAACAGGCCCACAAACTTGGCTTTGGCAAATACAGTTCCGCCGTCTTTGTCTAATTCGTTGGTAGGCACCGCAACGGTAACCATCGCTTTGAACTGCTGTGCGGCAAGGGCTTTAATATCGAATTTCATAATAGGCAACTCTCTTTCAAAATCGGGTTAGGGTTAAGGGTGGGCATCCGTGCCCTTTCTATAGAAAACGGCTTAGCGGAACGTCATTTCAAAGTCGTTATCGCGCGCCGTTGGTACCACATCCAGTACACAGCGCAGGTGGCTAATGCCATCCACATAGGTTGGCGTAATGCTGTTTAGCTGCACATTGGCGGCAGTCAGCTCAAAAATATGCCCGGCATCTACCACGTCCTGGCCCAGCTGGTACGCCAGCGCGCCAAACTTACTTAGCTTGCTGTACCAGTCAAAGTCGCCAATCAGCGGCTCTTCAAACAACACTTCAATTTGCGGCATGCGGCCCGTCACCTGTACCGACTCGTTATTCACCACGGCGCGGTACGTCACGGTATTACCCAGGCGCAGTATTAACTCGGCCATATTTACATCCTGGCCAAACAGCTGCATCTTGGTAATAGAAACCGGATCGGTTACCAGCGGGTTTTCAAACTGGCTAAAGTCGGCACTTTGAAACGAGCCCACTGAAGCCGGGTCAACAAACAAACCGATAATATTGTTAAAGGTGAACTTAGGCAGCGCGTTAGGGCCCAGCGACACCTCAAGGTTACCACGACAGCCTAAAGCCGGATGCTTGTTCTTGCCCCGGAAAATATGCAGCGTACAGCTGTCTGTCACCGGGAACGTCGGTTTGTACACCACCTTCTCTGCAGTCGTAACCGTTGGCTTTAAACCACACATTTGCAGCAAGGGGCCAATGGCGGGTGCTGTACCTGCAGCACCGCTACCGGCCACATAGCCGGTTAAGGTGCCGGTTAAACGCTTGTTGCGCTGTACCGAACCTTTGCTGCCGCCACGACCTGCATCGTACTCCAGCGCTTCCTGGTCACCGTCAATCGGGTTAAAGTCAACCTTTACCCGCATCGCGTTAGCGGCTGCGGTGGGGGTAGCATCGGTGCCGTAAGTGGCTTCTACCGCTGCCAGTACGCAGGTATCCTGCTCATAAATACGCTCGCCCATTATTTGGCTCCTTTCTTAGCGTTAATGCGGGCTGCCCGGCGTGCTTCCAGGTAACCGTTCTTGCTGTTGTCGGTATGCACCACAACCTGTTTTTCGGGTTGCTTTGCAGCGGCTTCGGTTGGCGCAGCGCTTTGCTGGGCCGGCTTTTTCTCACTCATCTCTGTCTCCTAACGAATAAACGCAATGCGTAACACGGCGTAATGCACCAGCACCCCTGCGAACATAGCCGGGGTGTTACGCACTAGCTCAAACCCCAAGCGATCACCAACCGAACAGGTCCAACCCCATAATTTGTGGTTGTTTTCAAACTCAGCTATCACCCGATCGATGGCGGAATCAAACAGCAGTTCGCTCTCTAATTCGTCCTGGAATGAGCGAATAAGGGTTAGTTCAAACTCCTGGCGACGACGATTGCCCTGGCTGCCGCCCGGTGTAATCTTTGCCGTGAGCCGGCGGATAAAACCACCTTCTAAGCGACCATCAACCTTGTAACAGTCGGCCAGCGTGGTGGTGTTGCGGCTGTAGCGCTCATAACCATGTAATTTACCCAGGCTAAGGGTTTGTAGGCGCTCCAACAGGCCATCGCGTAGTTCGTTCATAGCGCGCTAAGCTCCTGTTTAATTTGTGCCAGCGCGCGGCCGAAACGTTGTTTAATGTAAGGCTCAGACGCTTTAAAGCCATCGCGGAACATAAACTTACCCTCGGTGCCTTTTCGGCTAATTGTCACAGCGATGGCATAAGCAACACTTACTGCTTTTTCGTCTGTGTATCCCAGTTTGTGCTCTACCCACTCAACCAAAGGTGTTAAGCCAAACGGTAACGACTTATCCCATGGGAAGTGTGGCTTGGTACCCAGCTCAACAGGCACCGCATAAGTCGAACTGGTACCTACGACACTAACTACATCGCCCTCAAAAAACGTTACCGGCTGCGCTAAAATACTGCCGCTTAAGCCACTGCCAGCCCCTACGCCTTGCGGCGTCCGTTCTACAACCGCCGTTTGAATCATTGCAGCGCTTTCTTCAGCTGCCGCCTCCATTTCTCGCTGCACCAACTCGGGCGCTTGCTGCCATAACGCGGCTAGCTCAGCAAAGCCTTGTAACGCAATCTCAACTTTCATTTGCGCCTCCGGCTACCCCAAGTAACAACGGTGCCGGCACTTAACCCAGAGGAAACCGTGGCACCGTTGGCTTGTTTTACCTGACTGTCGTAACGGCGGCGGTACTCACGCGCCAAGGTGCGGTACTGCTCGGCTTTGCTGGTTTGCTGGGTTACATCGGCGGCAATGGTGCTTTGCGCTTCGTTGCTGTAATAGGCCGATAACTGCTCACAACAGAGCGCAGCGGCGTAAGTAGCCAGCAGCTCGCTATCACCTGGCCAAAGTGTGGTTTCAATATTGGTTAAGCTGTGCGCCAGGGTAAAATACAAATGCACATCACCGCTGTAGCCTGCCAACTTAAGAATGTCGCCAGGTAACTGCCGTGCCGGCAGCTCGTCGTAACCAGGTACTGAATAGGCTTGTACAATTTGGCTGAAGTCGGCCTGCCATGTACCAGGTAACTGCATCAATCCGTTGCTAACATTAACTACGGCGTCGTCCTGGCGCGGTTTGTCTTTGTTATAGCGAGCTACCGCCAACTGTAAAGCCTGCTCATAATCATCAGCATTGAGCACCGCTACATCATCACGGGTTAATGCCTGCGTTAATTGGGTTAGCTCGGCCTGGTTCATAATTAACTCGAATACGGATGGACGTCCCTGTCCAATTTATACTTACGGATTCACCACAACTGACTTCACTGCACCACGGAAGTCTTTCACCACGCCGCCATAGATATGGCGAATTTTGTAGGTGATCGTATCGTTGGTGAACAAGCTGCCGACGGTTGGGTTGTCCTGCACGAACATTTCTGGCTCTTCCTGGCCATCAAGGAAGCCCACCTCTATGCTTGGAATATCATTTTTATCCGCCATGGCGACCCAATCATTTGGATCCGTCCAGTACCAGGGCACCAAAATTTTCGGTTTCTGGCTTTGGGTAAAGGTTTCGTCGTTGTTGGTGTCGCGGCGGAACATGTCATAAGCCGCTTCTTCCAACTGCGCCGGTACCAATAGCATGCGAGGTGCAATGCCAAGCTGCTCTTCTTCAGCTGCCCCAAATTCGGTTTGGGTAATCATGGCTAAGCGTGCAGCGGCCCAGCTGGTTGTCGATAATGCAGCGGTTAACAGGTTGGCATGATCAACATGGAACAATGCTTTGGTGTCATAAATCGTTGGGTTGGTGCGCAGGAAATCCAGCACAAACTTGCTTAGCGTGCGCTTAGCCGCACGGCTCATCTTGCGCGGAATATCTAAAATCACGCCAACATCGTCATTTTTCACCATTTCCAGCGTGACCTTTTCAGTACCACCACGTTTGGCTACGGCGAAGCTGGCTTTTTCATCGGTTGGCGAGGTTAACGGGTTGTAGTTGCCGCTTTCGCCTACAATCGGTAAGTCACCGTAACCGCCATAGCGCACGCGCTCCTGGTTGCGGAAATCGCTAACTGGCGACACACGGGCAATTTCGCGCCAAATGTCGTACTGGTTAGGCTGGTTGTACTCTTCAATCATGCGCTTGTGCATGGCTTCGCCCAGCACATTGCCCAGGCTATTGCTATCCAGTGCTTCAATCATGCGGCTACGGCTGCATTTTTCTTCACGGCCCGTTACCAGCTTGTCGCCCGTAATTTCAATGTAAGCTTCTTTAAAACTGGTAACAGTGCGGTCTTTGGGGTCAAAGAACGCGGCAAGCAGTTGGGCAGCATTTGGTGCATCACCATAACGGGCACCACCCTCTGGCATCATTGGCTTACCGCTTTCAGTAAACTTGCCCAGATAAGTACGCTCTGCAGTAATGGCTTCATCAACTGCGGCTTCGGTAAAGTTATCCAGCTTGGCAAATTGCGCCTGTAAGCGCTCTTGGGCTGGTTGCGGTAATTTGCTAGCAGCAATAGCGGTTTTAGCATGAGCGCGGGCTTCAACCATACGCAGCGCCTGAGCCAACTCATCTTTACTAATACCGTCACCAGCACCTGAACCTACTGTTACACTTACCGCTTCACGGTAAGCTGCCAGCACGGCATCTTCGTTTTCCTGATCTAACCCTGATAACAGGGCTGGGTTTTGGCGTTTAATCGCCTCAAGCATACGTTGCAGCAACGTCATATTAATGTCCTCTTGGGGTTGTTTCGCCTCAACCATGCGGATCACACGCCCACCGGCACCTGGCTCAATAATTAAATCAACGGAGTTCACACGCTGGATCTGTTTGGCTTCACGAAGCTTACCGGCTTGCTTTGCCGTGCCATCACAGTCGATAGAAAAGCCAAATAGCTCGGTCATGCCGCGCTCTACGGCTTCCACCATTTTGTCGCTAACATCACCTGCAGTTTTTAACAGCTCAAGCGTTGCCTGAATGGCACCCAGTTTTTTGCTGCCAGCGGCCTCTACAAAACGGGGGTTGGTGAGTTGGCCAATTAAATTGGTAAAGGATTTACCCTGGCCTTTGATGTGCTCGTCGTCGCTTTTAACAAACACGCGGGCGTTGTTAAACAGCGGCGTGGCTTCGCGTAGCACGGCGGCTGGGTAATTAGTGTTGTTATAAGAGATACCGGCTTCAATTACAGTGATAAGGAATTTGCTGCCGGCAGCTTTATCAATGCTTTCAATAAAGATGCTATCGCTACCCCAGGCTTCAGTCAGCTGGGTAACGCCAGTGGGCACCCAATCGCGCACTACTTCAACCGCTTCACCAAAGGCAACGCTGTTATCATCAGCAATGGTGTAGCTATAAGCAAAATGGCGAGCTGCCTGGCGAATAACTACCCGGTCAGCAAAAATGGCTATTACATCTACCCAATCGCGCCCCAGGTGTTTTGCCAAGGCAGCGGTAACGTAATTGATTACATCGCCAAACTCACTGGCTTTGGCTTCACGTAGCGCCTGGTAACCCTTGTAACCTATTGCCGGGGTAAAGCGCTTCATTACGCCACCCGGCCAGTCAGTTTCTGGCCATCAGTAGTAACCACGGTTATCACGCCGTTACGCACTGAAAAATCCAGTACCTCGGCTTCGGTCACATCTTTGGTCACTTCACGGGTTTTAACGCGGCCATCTTTGTCTTCAACCGGTTTTTTGGTTTTAGGATCAACCACTAATTCAACGCTAAGGCGTTTTACCGCTTTGGCGGCATCGGTGCGGCTAAATTCCGGGGCTTTGTTGGCTTCTGAATTGTTTTCAGTACCAGGGATATTTTCAGACATTGGGCACTCCGCTTGTTGTTTTGTGTAACGAACAAGCGAAGTGTGGCTTAGGGGGGAACTAGCTTAAATTAAAGGGTTTTAGGAAATTATGTGGCTTAGCTGGCAATGCTTTCTGGCCATTCATCCATATGCGGCACTTGAATACAGCCACAGTTAATCACCTCTTCCAGCGGTGCTGCTGGATCATGCGGGTACATCATCAATATACCACCAATGCTAAAGGGTTGGTCAACTGGCTGCACCTGACCATGCGCGGCTGCGTGGCTGGCCCTTGGGTCTTTGCGGTTACTGCGCCGCCATTTCTTTTTAAGCCCCGGTACCGCTTTTTGTGCCTGAGCCATACGCTCTTGATTAGCGGTTGAATATAGACGCCCCATTTCGGTATTGACGATGGTGCGGGCGCGACTAGCGGCGTTGCCCTCTAAGTGTTTAGCTATTGCAGCACGGGCCTTGTAAGGGTCATTTACCCCCACAACTACCAAGCCCAGTTGTTCTTTTATTTTTTGCGCAGCAACCACGTTTATATCGGTAATCCGTTCCACCATAAAGGTTTTAATGGCTTCCAGCTGCTGCACGTTTACCGCCTGCACCCGGCCTGCCAGGTTAATACCTCCGGCATTTAACGGCGCATCGACTAAATCTATCCCTGCCTGCCAGGCGGCATTTGCCCCCTCTCGGACTTTAACCGCCGCATCGGCACCTAAATCTAGCAGGGTACGCTCTATGTTTTTCTGCACCTGCTGAATATGCCATACCTGGTATTCGGTAGGCAGCGTCGCCAGCTGAGTGTCTAAGGCCATTAACGCCTTTTCCAGCAAGGTGACAATGTCGTCATACAAATATACCTGCAGCTCACGGCGGCGGGTTAGTTGCGCCCGCAATGCCGCATTAACAGCTTTGGTACGCTGAGCCGGTGTCATGCTGCGTCTTGCTCTATGTCATCGGTTTTAATGCCAGGGAACGTATCGCGCTTTGCCTGCTCTTTTTTCTTATCATCAAATACCTTTTTAGCGGCTTTAAGCTCATCGGCTGCATCAAAAGCCACACCTAACTGACCGCTGATGCTGGCAATAATTTTAAGGGCGGTTTCTTCGGTCATTAGCCCTTCGTTCAACAAAATAACAAGCGAACCGGCCACTTGCCCCATGGCTGCAGCAAAGCGGCTGGTGTCTTTTGCTGTCAGTTCGGGGAACTCGACATTAGACCAATACACATTGCCGTTAAGCTCCGGTTCGCCACTACCATTGGCTATTTCATACTGGCGCAGTGCATAGGTAGCCATGGTGATCAGCATATTTTTGATTTTTTGTTGGCGCAGCGTCAGGATCTTTAACGTTGGCTCCCCCATGCTTTCGCCATTGGCGCGGTTAACGTCGCTGCCGTCAGCAAACCAGTGTGGCGACATAGTCGCACCGGCTAAAATATGGTTTTTAAACAGCTTGCCAATCACTTCGGTGTCGCCGCTGTTAAGCGTGGGGCTTTGTGCTTGCCACTTTTCACGGTCATTGTGTACGTTTACTGAGTTTGGGCCTGGCGGCGTTATTTGTTCAGCACGGCGGTCAACCTCAGCCTGATCAGCACCGGTTAGGGTTACGTCCCACACAAAGGCACGTAGTGCCTGAGCGCGCTCACCCTCGCCAAATAAAAACTCATCGTATAAATCCAGATAGTCGGCCTGGGCGGTTAAATCGCCATGGCCCCGGCCCTTGTTACAAAAGGCGTTAATATTAAAGTAAAACAGATCGCCGTCGGTAAATTGTGCCCTTATGGCTTGGGTGCGCTGGGTAAATACGTCTTCCGGGCCATTGATAATAATGCGGTAACGCTGGTAGCGACCTTTTTGATCACGGTGCGTTATTACGCCTATTGGTTGCTCTGGGTTGTCGGGGTCAAATATCACATCTTGCACCCGCGCCGGGTCTAAATAACTTAGCCGCACATGGCCGGTCATCTCGTTTACAAATGCAGGGTAAAACTGCTCGCCAAACAGCGCCAGCTCACGCACTTTCTTCTCCAACTTGTTATCCATATCGTTGATAGGATCTTTCCAAAACTTATCCAGCACGGCTTGATAATCTGGCTCAGCATTGGTTAGTTTTACCCCTTCGGCCAGTAAATAAGCCACTGGCAGCTCTATCAGCCGGTTGGCAATAAGGTTGCTTTGCCATAAAAACGCCGATACCTTTTGCATGCGCTGGCGTTTAACCGGCCCCAAGTCGCGGTTATTGTCGCTGCTAAGCTTGGTCCAGCCGCTGGTGTCGTCGGCAATATTGGCACCGGCAGCCTCTACCAGGCGCTCGGTATTAACCGTTTCATCCGGTTTGCTTTCCCAAAAACGTAATTTTGATAACCAGCCCATCTAAAGCCCCTTGTTCAATTCGTACGTAAAGCATTTACGTTTTATCAGGCGCGGTTTACGCCCCTATTGTTAAACCTGCCCACACAAATTTATGTTTAGGCGCTTAAAATCGCTTACAGCGCGTTTTAGCGAACGCGCGTAAATATGCCACCCGCAGTTTGCCGGTAGCGCAGTTTTTCGGGTTTAAAGCTGTCTCGCATTGATGTTGCAGCAACCTGCACCCCAGCCGATGGCGCACCCAGTGCATTAGCGGCATGTACCGCTAAACCTAATGCCCAAAAATGGTCGGCATGGCCGTCTACCGTACGCTCTGCCGTAAAGCGTACATTGCCAGCAGCCGTAACCTGTTTGGTTACCTGGCGCAAATCGGCGCGTATTTTAGGATCGTGCGGTATGCGTAGTTTGCGATCTTCCATTGCCCCACGTATGGGGTAAGCCAGTGCTTCTTTGGTTTTTGGGTTAAAGTTAACGCACTCAATTTTGTATTGGCCAAACCGGTCTTGCGCGTCATCTCCCCAGCCAATGCCTAAGCCTGTGTAATCAATACACACGCGCTCGCAGCGTTCAAACCAAGGGAATAGCACTTGCTCTTGCTCACCCTTACGCATGTTTTTTAGGCGCTCGATATGGCGGGTATAAATAACATCGCCCAGCAGCTCTACTACCCAAAGCACGGTTAAATCGTGCTTGCGGCCAATATCTACACCCGCAAATAACCGGCCACCTTCCAGCTTTTGCCAGTCGGTTGTGCTGGGGTATTCTGCCGAGGCAATCAGGTCGTACTCTAAAAAAGCCACATCGTCATCAGCTGGGTTGCACATGTACTCCTGCTGAAAGGATTCTTCGTCTGCACAACCGGCGCGGATAAAGTCAAAGTATTGGGCTTCGTCCATCGCCTGGCGCTCATCATCGGCTGGCAGCATTTGCTGCAGCTTAAATAAAAAGCCCTGGTCTAACGCATCTTGCAGGGTTACGCGGTGCAGGCTAATGCCTTTAGGGTTGCCGTGCTCGCGCACTTCGCGGATCATCTGGTTAAAAAAGTTATGGCTGCCCCGATGAGTAGAAATCACTTCCATATTGCCACCCCAGGTAATACCAGGATAAGCGATAGACCACAGCTTGCGCGGATCAGGATGCAAGGCAAACTCATCCAACACCCGGCTACCACGCTTACCCGCTTGGGCATCGGGGTTAGAACTCATGGAGTGAATACGTTTACCGCTGGCAAACTCCAGCACATAGGCCGATATACGGTCTTTAGGATCAATGACTACTTCGCCCAAATCTTTAGCAGCCAGATTCATAATGCCTGCCCACATTTTGCAGTCTTCAATGAATAACCGTGCCTGCAAATCGTCGCGGCTACTAACCCATTGATCATGCCTTGCCCCTTGGGCGGCAGTGCGTTCGTCGGCCGCATATGCCGTTGACCAGGACAAACCAATTTGGCGAGATTTTTCCATTAGCTTTAAGCGGCTATTGTCTTTCACCCACTTAGACTGAAAGGGTAAAAAAATGGCATCTGGGTTGGCCGGAATACATTTGGCATTGCCTTTGTGCTTGGCCATTAGGTAATCCCCAAGGCTTCACGTATGGCCTGCTGCGTTTCTGGCGTAACACCGCCCTTGCTTCCCAGCGATTCCAGCTTGGCTTTTTGTTTGGCAAGAAGCTTTTCTTCCACTTGCTTTTCTAACGCGGCACTGTAGTTCGCGGTGCGCTGTAAGCGGTTAATACCTAAAATCAGCTCACCCAACAATTCTGGATCGATGGGATCGCCACCCACGATGTTAGCGGCTGCGGTTTTGTGCATGGCACTCATTAACATGGCTTGAATAACCAAACCCTGTTCGCCCAGGCTTTGTAAGTTAAACTTTTCCGACATGGCTTTGGCGTATTCATGGCTGCGGCGCATATCCTCAGCCACTTCTTCCATTTTTTTCGCTTCGCGCCATACCAGGTTTTTAGAAATACGCTCTACTTCGGTTTCGCCGCTGTATTGCGCCAGCTCGGCGTTTACCATGTCGGCAATTTGCTGGCTGGTATAGCGTTTGCTGTCTATTAGCTGGTGGAATAGCCGCCTAATATCATCTGGCAGCAGGTCTACTTTAGTGCCTTTGGTCATATCAGGCTCCTGGCCCTGGCCGCTTAACGCCATCTACCCGTGCTTTGCCTGTGGCAACGTCTACACCGCGCTCGGTAATAATGGCAACCAAGGTGCGATCACCTATTTTTTGTACCGTTACCAGCCCTTGTTCTTCCAGCCAGCGCATATGGGTACGCACGGCATCGCGGCTAATGTTGTGGCCAAAGGTGTACAGCACATCATTTAGTATCGAGTCATTTGCGCTGTAGCCTTGGATCTGGTTAAGGCAGCGCAAAATAACCAACCGCTGATCGGCATCAAAAATCTCACGCATTAATCACTACTCCTGCGGCTTAATTTGGCTTCTAACATCAGCGCCAGTGGGCGTTCTACACGGTTAATGGTTTCTTCCAGGTGTTTGCACTGGGCCTCTACCCGAGCCAGTTGTAACTGGGTTTGGGTAAGCAAATCACGGTTTGGCAGGTTACGAATAATCTCTTCCTGTTTCTCCATCCGCAGCTTTAGCTCGCTTACCTCGCGATCTTTGGCATAGGTTTGCTCTATGGTTTGTACCCTTGTACTCAGTGGCGATAACTGCTCCTGGCTAACAAAGCTGCGGCGCATTAAAAGCCCACCTATTGCCATTGCGCCCATAAATACAAAGCTCAGCACCGGCCACCACTCCAAAAACCAGCTCTTAGGTTCCATCCGTTTCTCTCCGTTGTTCTTGTTCTAAGTAATCAATCAATCTGTTAAGTTGCGCCTCTATGGCCAGGCACCGGCCACCGTATCCGGTAAGGTGTTGCAAGATATCGGCTTGCCCGACACCGCTGGGCTGCAAGGCGTCTGCGGAATTAATGGTTGCGGTGGTGTCGGCCGCTGCAGTAGTTCGCTGGGTAGCACTAGCGGTGGGCATGGTGGTGGTAATATCGGGCTTGGCACCGATGGCACTGTTGTACACCCCAACAAAACCAGTGGTAAAGATGCAAGCAGGTAGCAGCTCAGGCTCGGCAGTGGGCCCAGAACGGTAATACGTAGTGACATAATCAATTTCCTCTTCAAGTGCCCTGGCCCGTTCGGCAAGAGCCTGCTTCTCAGCCTGGATGGCCGCATTGACTGAGTTAGCGCGTTTAAGCTGGCGGCTAAAATCTGCTTGCAGTTGCTGTTGCTGAGTAAGGAGCGCTGCGCTCATCGCGTTGGCGTGCCCTGCCGAAGCAGAGTCAAACCCAGCCTGATAGCTGGCTTCTTTTATGGCAGCCAGTTGTGCCAGAGCGACCTTGAGTAACAGATAGGCAAACGCCGCAATAGCGAAAGCGAAAAGTAGCGGGTGCGAAGCTTTAGATGTCATTACACACCCCAACACCCCAGCCAGCTTGCATATAAAGTGGCTGCCAGCGATTGATAATTACATCGACATAGTGGCGGTTTTCATGGATATTGGCCGCACTGCGGCCAGCATTAAACGGCGCAACTGAGGCATACACTAGCCTATCAGCCCCCGAAGCTGATGCCAGTGCCTGGTCACGCTGCACCCAGCCCAGGCCACCGTTGTATGCGGATAAGGTAAATGCCATACGGTTGCAGGCATCAGCGGCCGTTATTCGGTTATACAGCCAGCGGTTATAGAGCACCTGTGCCCGCATTGCCCAGGCTGGGTTGTACGGCTGAGCTATGGTTAAATCACGCGGATTGATGCTGGCAAACCATTCGCTAGTGGCTGGCATAAACTGGGCAAGCCCCTCAGCTCCAGCTGGTGAACGGGCATCAATACGCCAACTGCTTTCCTGGTGAATTTGCGCGGCAAAGGTGGCAACAGGCGCATCTAAGCCCCAGTGAGCATAAGCAGTACGGGTTAAGGTACGTTGATGGGCTTTGGCAGCGTCAGGAACGTCGGCATTTGCTGGCTTTGTTAGTAACATCACGCCACCAATAAGCAGCAGACTGCTTAATAAAATACCGAAAAGTGCGCCTAAAAATATCCACACCTGTTGCTTTAAGCCGGCCCACTCATCTTCTTCATGTTCTATTTGGCTGTGCTTGTTCATATTCATAACCCAAGCGTTAAGCCAAGCACACAGGCCAACACAATCAACGCCCGGCGCAGCATGGCCAAACCTCGCGGCATTAAATCTTCGCCGGTTTCAGCGTAAGTATGTGGGCGGTCGTAAGGAAACAGCCCCCGATCAAGCCAATAGCCAAGCACAGCGGCAAGAGTAACCAGCGCCAGCTTATACAGCACCAGCGGTAGCTGATGCGGGCTAAGCAAACTGATTGCAAATAACAGTAACACGGCCAAAAAGGCCCAAAGGGTTAAACGTGGTGGTTTGACGTTAAACATAAACACCTGGCTGGGTTAAGGAACTTAACCACAGCTTAGGTGTTTTGGGTGTTGGGCTAAATTAAAGGGTTTTAGGAAAAAAGTGATAGTAATGAGCTGGCCACATTGCTGAGATTCTCTAAGAGCAAGTCATGCCAACCATTAAACCAGATAGTAGTGAGAGTAATACCGAGGAATGAAAAAGCCACAATAAAGTCAACAACCCACAACAAGCGTTTCTGATGCCTTACTCTGGAGCGAACTTGTTTAAAGTCTTCTTCAAATTTAACTGCTATTGCTTGATACTTAGTTTTTAACTCAGCTTCATGCTGCTGGACTTCAGCATCCACAGATTGGATCGTATTTTTTTGGTTACGAACCAGTAAGTCCATAAAAACTATGAATACAAATGCACCACACCAAATAAGCACATTTTTTATCGAAAACTCGCCAGTTTTCTCTAGCTGGCCACCTACTAACACGATGGCTAATGGAACAGCAAGTAACTGATTTTGAATATCAGAGAAAACCTTGTTGATTTTGATAATACTGTCGACTTTCTCCTTAACAACTTCTCTTTTGACCTTTTCATATGAAAAGTCAGCAACATACAAATCATAGCTATGCCGAATTTTGTCATATAACTCGTTAAACCTTTCAAGAAGCTCACCAAACTCAACCTGCACCCGATCTTTAAACATGCCACAGAGAACCATAACAATGATTTTCTTTTTCTGTTCAAAGTGCATGTCTGATGCAATAAAGTCTGCTTCAAATTTATCTAGGTTGTCCACAGGACCCAAGTTGCCTGCATTAAAGTGTAACTTAAGAACGATTTTTCCCGCATCAATAAAAATTAGGCGTTCAGGCGTATCAGAAGGTACAGCATAGTCCGATGCTTTGTTTAAAAGCTCAGCTAGCTTCAGTGCGTGGTGATAACGCTGAATCTCCGGAGTATCAGGATCGTCTGGATAAGAGTGCTTTTCAGAAACAATATAAAACCGTCCAGGCTTCTGCCTACAGAATACACCCTCATTGTGCTCTAGCAGCTCCTTGAAATAGTTAAAGAAAAGTGCTGGGTATTTAAATATTACTTTCCTTTCTGTGCGGTCAAATGATTCAAATAGATAAGCTTCCCCCAAAGCGTCTTCAAGCTTATCCAAATCCCACCCTTCTGGAACCACACCAGAAATCAACTTACTTGGCTGATTGAACTTAAGCTCTTGCAAGTTGCTCAGCAAGAGCATCGCTAATTCGTATGGGTTATCTGGAAAGCTATTCATGAGCCTCGGGCTTTGCGTATTTCTTGAACAAGTGAATCAGGTACATCTTTAACCTGAACATGGTACTTTCCGTTGCCTTCATCTACAAGCACGATGCGACTAGATTGAACATCCTCAACATCAAAAGCTAAACTGACATGACCAAACTTTTTGGAAATCCGTTGGAGCCGTTTATAAGTTGCGGGGTGTGGAGAAAACTCATCACTGACTGGAATGTCCACCTGCTTTGCAAACGTAGCAAAATCCCCTGGGTCCTGATCATTCAGGATAGCTGACAAACCAGTTAGATTCACAGTTTCTTGATTATCATGCTTCTCCACGCAGTAATCAAATAGCTTCTTTCTAACTGTAGTCAATTGATCACCAGTCCATCCTTTGGATTCCGCATATGCTTCTACCACACTAACCAAGTTAACAGTATTAGCTTTAGACTCAATGTATTCGGTACAGCCTAATGCATCCCGAAAATACTTACCGGGATCGTCTTTTCCAGCTCGGGGCTTTATAAAAGTCAGATGTGGAGTTTCTTTTGCAATGAACTTTGCCAAGTCTACTCGAGCGGCTTCATGAATATGTTCAATGTCAAACACATACGAAGTTGTGAGTTTCAAGTTTTTCTCATCGAGCCCTGCTGTCTCCTTGGTTTTTAGCATAAGAACAAGCAACCAGTCTCTGCTCTGGTCGACGTAATGCAACACCATCACAACTCCGGAAGTTGTAAACATTTGCTTATTCATCTCGGCTTGTATCAACTTTGCGGTTGATACTGTAAAAGGCAAAAAGTCTGTACTGGCATTCAAGTACTCAGACAATATAACTGGGAACCTATACAAATTAGGATCATTCCCAAGAGAACCGTGCTGATTGAAATCACTGATATATTTCCGCTGCACATCTTTAGCTAGCTCAAGCAAAATATCGTCAATAGGCAACACCTGCTTACGATCCTGGAGAGTTGAATCGGTTTCGCCAGATTTTTTATTAATTTTGTGCATTACTGCGGATCTGATTTGCATCATATGCCCCTATTTTTAAATTTAATTCGTTAAAACTGCCTAAAACGGAAAGATTGATACATTAATCAACACTCACAATTTGAGCAGTGCACGTTGCGTTGCTGTAGGTCTCTACAGCTTGACCACCGGTAAGGGCCCCGAAGCCGTTTTTAGCTCTGTAAGTCATTACTAAGCTGTGTTCGCCGCTATCGCGCATAGGTACTACTCATCCATTAAAGCTGCTAATTTTTGACATTTGAAAGCCGCCATCTTGCGACTTCAAGTTCCTGTCTGGTAAATAGATCAGCGAATTCGTCTTCTAACATAATTGATTCAAATGTTAAATCAGGCCTACCGCGAGCTATCATCTCTCTAAATCCGGTCTGAAAATCACCGCTAACGACTAATTTTTTTGCAATATCAACAGCATGAGTACCACTTTCCAGCATCTGTAAAATCCTTGTTGGTGCATATCCCAATTCAGATGATTCAGTAACTGCACTACGCATTGCTGCTGCAAAACGCTCTCTAGACATATTTTCTTCCTTAGTATGTTTTAGACCAACCTCAGTGACGTCTGCGCGATCCGGGCTTGGCCAGTTAGGATCACCACTTAACACCGAAAATGAGGCTGTTAGTCCAAGCAACAACAAAATCTTGTTGATCCTATTAATCAATATAAAGCCTCTTTAGGTCCAATTAGTAAATGAGGGTAAATTAGGGTACAACTCCAAACACCCCCTACCGAAATTACGCGCAAATAATTTACACGAAGTAACTGGCAACAGCTTTTGATGTAAGTAAACATCCAGTTCCAGAACACCTGCCACTTGAGTACATTCAGCACAGGCCAATGGCCTGCCCTTAAGCTCAAGCTTTAGGCCAGGAATACTCGTTTGCTTGGTTTGAAAATTTTTTGCAGTATTAAAAAAACCATTCTGATGAAATTGAAAGGCTTTATCCTTTTGCGCCCGCTTCCATGCCAAATTACCCAGCAGGTGATACGCAAAAGCACGGGCGTTTAAGTCATCAATCAAAAACTCGTGTAGGCAATGCTGTAAACCGTGGTAAGCAATATCTTCTATGGCTATATCGGGGGCAGAATACGTTTGCAGTTGCTCAAACGTAATACCGGTAGGCTTTAATGTTTCAATTAGCTGCGCTTTAGCTTGATGCTCGCGCCAGGCGTTCTCCACCTCGTTGGCCTGCTGCTCGGTTAGCAGCACCTTAACCCCAGCAGGATCTTCAATGCGGCGTTTTGGATAAACTACTTGACCACATGCCTGGCACTTGGTTTTTCGGCTGGGAAACTTTGGAAATGCTGTTTGGCAGTACGGGCAGTTCAAGTCCATTTGATACTCCTTCCATCATGAATTAGCGGGTAAAATCTTTACTAGCCCTTACGACTAAAATTCTTATCATCACGGCAATGCTCTAAGGCATCAAACACTAAGCCTGGTATGCGAGCTAAATGTTCTGGCTGGCTAATGAGAATGCTATTACCCGCACCAAGCTCTAAACCTGCGCGCGTGATTTCCCTCTTACGTTCATCAGTCAATGGCATGCAAAACGTAACCGCAGGTTGCTTTTTTTCTGACAGATAACGCAACAACCAGCGGTTCGTTTTGCCCTGGTACAGTACCGAATAATAGCTTTCAGTATCCTTAGGGCTTATTTCAGCGTTTTCTCCTAAAATATCCTGAACAACTTCAAACAGGCGTCTCTCTGCATAGGTGGTAACAATTCTGGGATTTTCTGGATCGATAATGTCAGCAGCTTCATCACTTATCACTGTAGCCGCAACTACAGGTTCTGTTGGTTGACTTGCTTGCTCTGGCAAGGGTTGAGCTGATAAGCCACTAACAACCATATCACTTACTGAGCGTTGTACAGCTTGCTTAACGATTGGCGTAATACTTTCAATGAACCGTGCATTAAACTGGCGTTGAATGCCTGATTTACTGCCAACGTAACGGACAAAATCTGCATCTGGATTTCGCAGTGCTGCACTAATAACGCTGGTAAATGAATTTAGATAGACAGTTTCTTCCGCCAAAATTCTTAGCGCTTCTGGCTGAAACTCATCATGCCTAAATCTGCGTAGACGACTAATTAGCGACTCGTCTAGTGCATCAAAGTCGACAGTTAAAAATGGATCTGCATCCATAATATTCCGGTTAACCAGATCAGTGAAGAAACGCCATTCACGGCCATTAGTGATAGCGGCAATTGTGACCTCAGGAGTCGCATTGAAATAACGGGAAAGTTGTGGGCAGTGGTTATCTAGTTTCTCAATTTGAGCCTTCGCCTCAATAAACATCACAGGAATTTTCCCGCAGAATAATGCGTAATCGACCCGTTCAGTTGCTTTGACACCAGGGAAATCAGCCTTGTATTCAGCTTTAACCCGCGTAGGATCAAACGGTGAAAAACCAAGGATATCGAGAAGAGGCAGAATTAGAGCTTGCTTAGTTGTTTCTTCAGTCGTGCAATGTATAGCTACATTGTGTACATGATCAGAGTGCGCGCGGATACGCTCAGCAAAACGTGACATTAGTAATTCCCTCTTTTTTATAATTAATCCGTTAACAACTACCTAAACGGAAGCGAATATGAAATTGTTTTAGTCAAAACCCTCAAACCAAATAATGCGCTTACTCTAAATGCAGCGGTTGTAATTTGTTCACGGCAGTCATGAGCCCTAGATATTACTCAGCAGCGTTAAGCATAGCCGCAGCCAGAAACAAACCAATCAGCATCATAGGTAAGCCAATAAAACTTAATCTATCCGGCAGGTAATGAACGGCAGCGTAACCTACCGCAGCAATTGAAACTCCAATAAGGGCTCCTTTGACCAACCGCCCTCTGGCTTGCTCTCTATGTAAACGCACAAAGTGCTCTTTTACGTTTAAACCACAATGCGGGCAGGCTTCAGACCTTTTACTCACAGTGTTACCACAGTCTGGGCAACTAATTAAACTTGGGCTAGTTAAGTTTTTTGGTGAAGGGCCGTTAATAATCGTGCTACCGTGAGTCGCATAATTAACAAAACTTCCATTACCAGTATGGATACTGGCTTGCCTATCATCAGTATCAAGTTTTGTAGACTTTCTAATAGATTCAGCCATCAGTCTTTTAATTTTTTCTTCAGGGGTTTCGTAATTACTGCTCACAACTCACTCCTTAAGCAACCCTTCTTACCAACTGAATAATATTATCTCTCGTTTGAACCGGATCAGCCATTAAGTCATAGGCTGCCAATACCAGCTCAGAAAACTTATGAGGTGGCAAATAACGATCAGCTTGCTCCAAGCCTTCCGTAACGACTTCTATGGCAAGCGCAAGCCGTTCACGGTCACCAAGTGCAGGACGCTCAAAACCCACTCTTGCCTCTCTTCGCTCACCAGTTATAAGGTACAAAACATCGACACCTGCAGATGCTATATGCTCTAAATACTTTGCATCAGGCGTTCTTTCACCGCTTTCATAATTAACTTGAGCACGCCTTTGCACTCCTGCCATCTCAGCAAAATCAGCTTGGTTAATGCCCAAGCGAATACGCTCTTCTTTTAACCGCTCAAAAAAAGTGTTCATTTGAACTCATAATAATATTGACATGAGCACGAATGTGCACAATAATCAACTTGCACTTATACATAAGCAGCGCTGCACCGCTGCCACCCTGTAACTATATAAGAGGTTAATCTTATGGAAGCCGAAGCCATTAAACAAGCCCTTCATGAAAAAGGCTTTACCTTTAGCATGATAGCGGACGAGCTGGGCATGGCCCCTAACATGCTTAGCGGCGTCTGTTATCGCCGCACCACATCTAAAAAAGCCGCCGAAGCCATTGCCAAAATTCTGGATAAATCCGTTACCGAAGTGTTTCCAGACGTTGAAAGTTATCGAAAAACACGCCTACCCACCGGCAATGCCCGTGAAGCCAAACGTGCCGAGTTACGGCAACTGCTAGCGTCGTAAGGTGTAAATAACCATTGCGTCACCATTTGGTTTAACGATAGGGAACTGCACGGAGCAGGTTTATGCACAACACAATATTCAATCCAGCTCATCAGCTGCCGGATGACTGCGTCTTCACTATAAAGCAGCACACCAACCCACCAGTGCCGGCTTTGCGGCCTGAGCAACAGCAGGCTGTTAACCAAAGCGCGTACCTGGCTAATATCAATTTTATCGGTTGGCCACCCTTCACCTATGAGGGGCAAACCCAACCAGAGCACCAGTTGTTCAGTTATCTGCAGTTTGTCCGCATTTGGCCCAGGGCTAACTGTTTTGTATTGTTTCATGCCGATTCCACCCTACTGTTTGATGGCACCAGCCTAGGCGGTTTTGCTGTTCCAAACGAGTGTTTTTATTCGAGCAGCTATCATGTGAGGGCATTCCAATGAGCCGTAAAAATTGGAATCAGCTGGTAGCCCGTTCGCTAACCGAAAGCCTGCAGCTATGCAAAGAATTCGCTATCGCCAATAAACAAATGAGCGTACCGCGTATAGCCGACCGAATTGGTACCTCGCCCGACATGCTTTACAAGTATCTGGGCGGAGGCACCATGCCAGCGGTAACGCTTATTCCCTTTATGGAGGCCACACACCGCATTTACCCGCTGCAGTATATGGCGCACAGCCTTAACCACTTGCTGGTACCTATGCCGCGCGGCCGCAAAGCCGAGCACAAAACACTGATCGCACTAAGCCAGTTTTGCAATGCCGTAATGGGCCAAATGCTGGCCCTGCAAAGCGGTGAGTGCCGGGCGCAGGATGTAACCGACCAACTTACCCTGCTAATGGAAAACCTGGCTTACCACCGCATGGAGGCCCAAAAGCATGATCAGCCCGAACTAGAACTATTTCCGGAGCGTGCCGATGTCTGAAACCAAATACCTTTCCAACCAAATCTGCCGCGTACTGCGCCTGCAAAAGGTGCTGGCAGGCCACGAGAACACCGGCTTAACCATTAGTGAAATTGCTACCAGGCTGGACACCACCGCCAGCCAGATATTGCGCGATTTAGCCAACCTGCAAAACGAAGGCTTTGCCGAACGCTGCCCCTGGGACGATAACCGCTGGCGGTTAGGCGCGGCGCTGGCACAGATCAGCAACCGGGTTCGGCTGCATCTGGATCAAGCGCAGCTGCAACTGCAGCAAGACATTACCAACTACAGCAAGGTGTTTTAGGGGTAAGCCATGGCAACTAAAAAACCAGCATCCCCCTTTGGTGATATTGCATCACAACAAGGTGAACTCCTTCGATTAATGCGCGAGCAAGAGCAAAAGGCAATGGAAGAAGCGGATAAACGCCTATTTCCCGACCGCCTGCCAGAGCATCCGGCAGCCGCATTAGCAGTGTTAACACAACAACAGGCAGTAGATATGAATACCTCTAATACCACGTTAAGCCATGAACAGCAAAAGGCCGTGATCCAAACCAAAGAAGTGGTAGCGCAGATGGAAGAAGTTATGCGTGAGATCGGTCAAATTGAAGCATTCGATTTCATGCAAAAACTGGCAACGGTTGCCAGTTTAAAGCTGATCCAGAAAATAAAGGAAACCAAGAGTTACAAGGGTTTAGTTTATAAAAACGAATCTGGAGAACTGGCAACCGTTGCCACTTTTGACGAGTTTTGTGATCTCAAATTAGGTGCGCCACGTCGCACAGTAGATGAGCGCTTGCTTTGCTTAAATACTTTCGGCGAAGAATTCTTCGAAGCCAGCCAAAAAATCGGCTTAGGCTATCGCGAACTGCGCAAGCTACGCCAGTTACCGGCCGATCAACAGCAGCTGGTTATCGAGAACGAAGCGGTAGAACTGGGCGATAAAGATGCGCTGCGTGAGTTGATAGACGATTTAAACGCCAAGCATCAGCAGGAATTAAAAGCCGCTAAAGGTGAAAAAGCCGAGCTGGAGCAAGCCCTAAAAGTGGCCCGCCAAATGCGCGATGAAGCCCAGGCAGAGGCCAACAAACATAAAGAAGTACTGGCGCAGCGCAAGTTTAACCCCGAGAGCTGGAAGCGCGACGTAAGCCAAATAGTTACCGACATTGCCACGCTGGAAGGTACCGTTTTGCAGGCTCTTACCAAGCTTGTAGCCCTGCGCACCAAAATAGCCGAAAGCGACAGCGACGAAGTATTTGCCAAAGACCCTGCCACCTACCACGCCGCCATGGAGTTTATGTGCGGTGCCATGCACCACGCCAGCCGCTGCCTGGCCGAGGACGTTGCCCTATTTTGGCAAGACACCGACGTAATGCTTGGCGCTTATACCGATAAAGCCCGCCCAGCGCTTGAAGTGTTAGAGCAACTGGCCCAAAACGCCAGCCAGGGCAGCGAGGAATAAACCATGCTGGAACTAAATGCCGACGCAGCCAATACAGAATTGCTTGTTCGCTACGCGCAGCGTTTAGAGCAAGCCAAACACGGTGAAAAACAAAGCATTTTAACCGAGGTGGAAGAATTCCTGGGCTGGAAAAGTGACAAGTTTTACCGCGAACTGAAAAAAATAGGCTGGACCAGTGGCCGTAAACGCCGCAAAGATGCCGGCAGCACGGCGCTGTCGGAAGAGGCTATACAAAAAGTCGCGGCTATCTCGGCCATTGGTAACCGTGCTAACGGTAAACAAATTGCCAAAATACCTACTATCCGCAGTGTGTTAAGCCAAAGCGGTGTAGATTTTAACCTAAGCAATAGCCGTATTCGTGCCGTATTAAAAGACCGGGGCGCAACCGCTAAGCAACTGGCTGCGCCCTCTGCCCCGGTTCGCCTGAAAAGTCTTTACCCTAACCATGTGCACCAGACTGACCCAAGCTTATGTTTGCTGTACTACCCACCAGGCAAAACCGGGCAAATTCAGCGCTTTAGAAACGACGACGACTTTTACAAAAACAAGCCGCAAAACTTTGAAAAGCACCCTAACTTACGGGTGTGGCGCTACGTGTTAACCGATCACGCCAGCGGCGCTATTCGCTTTCGTTACTACGAAGCTGCGGGCGAAAGCACTAAAACGCTGTATGAATCCTTGCTGTGGGCTTGGGGCGAGCATAACGATCCTAACTGCCCAATGCGTGGCCTGCCTGAGTTTTTAATGATGGACAAGGGCAGCGCTAACACCAGCACCCCCATTAAACGCGCATTGCGGGCTTTGGGTGTGCAGGTATTAGACCATGCTGCCAAAAACGCCCGGGCCAAAGGCCAGGTAGAAAACGCCAACAATTTAGTAGAGCTGTTGTTTGAAAGCCGCCTGCTGTTAGAGCCGGTAACCAGCGTGGCAGAGTTAAACCAGCGCGCTGAGGCCTTTCAAAACGCTTATAACAACAACCAACTGCCCGAATACAACGCTATTCATAGCCGCCACAAAATGGCGCGTTACGAATGCTGGATGAGGATAAGACAGCACCAGGGCAAGCTGCGCGAACTGCCACCACCAGAGGTTTGCCGCTGGCTGTTAACAGCCAAACCAGAAAGCCGCAAAGTCACCAATATGGAAATTACTGCCGTGCACCCACGCACCAAGCAGCGCCATACCTACGACTTAACCGGCTTGGTTGGTATTTGCAATGATATGGAAGTGCTTATTACCCCGATGGTGATAAGCGAGAACGCCGAAATTTTGGTGTATTGCACCTATTTGGGCCAGCAGCAGGTTCACCAGGTAGCCCCGCTTACTCAAAACGACTTCGGCTTTTTCAATAATGCTGCGGTTATTTCGCAGGAGTACAAAGCCAAGCCCGATACGCATGTAGATACCATACGCAAAGAGGCGCTGCGCATGGCCTACCCCAATATGACCGATGAGGAGATTAAAAAAGCCCGCCAGAAAAAAACAGTACCGATGAACGGTGAGCTGGACGCCCTAAGCCACCTGATGCACCTGTACACCCCAACCTATATGCCGGTAGCTGGCGAGCAAGTTACTACCGACTTTGCGGCACCTACAAGCAAAACGTTACGAGGCATCGCTTTAAAAGCCGCCGCACTAGCCCAGTTAAACCGGGTACTCACCCCGGAAGAAAGCGCCTGGCTAAATGCCATTGGCGACGTCACCGAAACCCAACTGCCCCAGGTATTGGAGCGCATGCGCCAGGAACTGGCCAAGCGCCCGGCATTACGGGCCATTTAAGGAGGTAACCCCATGGCAAAACCCAACGAGCATAAGCAGGTAGTAATTGAGCGGGATTGGAAGATCCGCTTAGGTCGCATGCTCGCAAACAAAGGCTTAAGCCAGGCCTGTGTAGTCGAATGGATGCGTGACCACTGCGATCTGCATATTAGCAACGCCACGCTTAATCTGATTATTAAGCATGGGCAGTGGCCCAAGAAAAAACAGAACGAAATTTACCAGGCATTGCAGCGCTTTGCGACTGAAAACGGCCTGGTTGCCCAAAGCCATGTGCATTTGATTTTTTTGAATGACCCATGCGAGGCCGCCATTACGCATGGTGCTAAATGGCGGGCGCTGTTTAAAGCGCGCGGCTATCAGCAGCAATTTGAAGAAGACCTTAACGGACGCCTATTAACCGAGTTACCGGAGCCAGAAATGCTAACTCAACAAACTAAAAAGCACTTTGGGTTGTTTAACGACCCGTTCGAAAACGAAATTTACAGTATGGACCAGGTTTATCTGAGCCAGAGCCATCGTTACGCAGTGGAGCACATGATCCAGGCCGCTCGCATGGGCAGCATGCTGTGTATTTACGCCGAATGTGGTGCCGGTAAAACCACGCTGCGCCGTGTATTCAACGAGCGCATTAACCAGCTACACCCTGAAGTTCGCATTATTGAACCCGCCCGCATCGACCGCAGCGAGATTGGCGCCAACACCATTTCTGAAGCCATCATGCGCGAGCTGCAGGTGAACAGAAAGCCTAAAAGCTCGGAAGATCGTGATGCCATTATTCGCAAGGTACTTACCGAAAGCTATAAAGCGGGCAACCGCCATGTACTGGTAATAGATGAGGCTCACGATCTACCTGACGAGGTAATTAAACAGTTAAAACGTATTTGGGAGCTGGCCGACGGCTTTACCAAATTTATTGGCATTGTGCTAATTGGCCAAAACGAAATGGAGAAAAAGCTAAAAAACCATTTTATTCGTGAGTTTACCTACCGCGCTACCCAGTTGGTAATAGAGCCGCTGGGTAATGATTTACGCGACTACATTGCCCTGAAATTAAAGGCCTGCCACAAGAACCCTCAAGATCTGCTTACCGACGACGCTTACAGCGCCATGCAAACCCTGCTAACTGGTACCCGCCGTTTTGGTGCCAACACCGGCAAAGCCGATGAAATTGTGGATATGAGCTACCCGCTTAACGTTAACACCCTAATGAAAAATGCCCTGAACCTGGCTGCCAGCCTGGGCGAAACAAAAATAAGCGGCGAATTAATTATGCAAATTCGTCGCGCAGCTTAAAAGGAAACCGCTATGCAACAACATGATATCCCCGCAGGTTGGAAACTGGATGGCGAAGGCCGTTTAGTAAAAATTGAAAACATCAGCGAGCAGGTTTTGGAAGAGGATGCGCTGGTACTGCAGTTTATTGAGCAGGCCAAGGCGGTACACCACGCCATGCAGCAACTTAAAACCGCACTTACGCATACCTCTGAGGCATTTATTGCCAAGCTGGTAGCGGATTATGGGGTTAAACGCCTGGAAAAAATCAAAGGCAATATCGATTTTTTCAGCTTTGATCGCAGCATTCGTATCAGCCGCCGTGTGCAAGACACCATTAAGGTAAATGCTCGCATTGAAGCGGCCCGTCAACTGTTTGACCAATACATTAATGTGGTAACGCAAGACTTGGCAGACGACGGTGTAAAGGTGCTGATTAACCGTGCTTTTAAGCCCGCCAAGAAAAACGAATTCAGCGTGAGCAAACTGGTGCAGCTACTTAACGTTGAGATCTCACACCCGCTATTTCGCCAGGCGGTAGAGGCATTGCGTGACGCCCTAGAAACCGACACCAGCTGTGTTTACTACAACTTTTACCAACGCAACCCGCAAGGCGCATATGAGCTGTTAAGCCTGCGCTTTAGCGATGTACCGGTGTTAGCCGTGTCTTCCGCCACCCCAGCAACTCAAACCGCAGAGGCCAGTTAACTATGGCATTTCAGGTGTTAGTAAACGGCGCTTTGCTGCTGCAAACGCCTGACGGTAAGCAAGCCGAGCAGTGCTACAGCAGGTCTGTAGCCCGCTATCCGGCGCATGATGTGAAGTTAGTAGAAGTAAAGGTGCTGAGCAACCGCCCGGCACACCACCCCCAAACCATCCATTAAGGAAATAGTATGAACAAAGCAGAGTTAGTAAACGCCATTTCAGCACAAGCAGATTTACCTAAAGCCCATGCCGAGCGCGCGTTGGATGCCTTCATTAACACCGTTACACAACAGCTGAAACAGGGTAATAGCGTTACCCTGGTTGGCTTCGGCCAGTTTAGCAGCAAGGTTACCCAGCCACGCACCGGACGTAACCCACAAACCGGTGAAACCATGCAAATTCCGGCGGGGATCCGGCCCGCGTTTAAGCCAGGCAAAGCGTTAAAAGATGCCTTGAAATAACCTATTTACTCGGAGGCGGGGCCAACGGCCCCGTTACTAGCATGACTGAACACACCACAATACTGCTGAACATTCTGCAAGGCCAAGAAGATCCGCTTTCAAGCAACGAGCTGGTTGATTGTAGCGGCCTAACTCAAACTGAAGTACTAAAGGCCCTGGGTGAGCTTAACCAAACCTACCATATCCGTAAAAGTATCGCTGGCTACAAACTATTAAGTGAGCCGGTAGACGGTACCGACGCCCACACCGATCAGGCTGAGGCTGCCGATGCGCTAAAAGAGTTACTGGTGTTCTTTACCAGGCATACTAAGAGTTTTCTACCTAAAGCCATAAGCGATCAGCTGGGCTGGGATGCCAAAACGACCCGGTTACAGCTAAAAGCGGCCAAGAACGCCGGCCTGGTCAGTATGAAAAACAGTGGCTTTTACTACCTTACTCCGGATGGCGTACGCCTGATCCAGCAGCGTTACCCTGATATAGAGGTAAAAGCCTTTGTTATGGATAAAGCAAAAGAACACGTTAAACACTTTCATATTGTGCCGCCTCATTTAAAGGGTGAAAAAGAGCGGCAGATCAGTAGAACAATAGCTGAAACAGAAAAGCCGCATCCAGCTATCGCCCAGGCCAGAACAATATCTGCCACGCTTAAACTGGCAGATCATTCCGAACGCGGCCTCCCACAACTCACAGAGGTACCGGTGAAAATCGTTGTGCTGGATGAATTAGCCAAATGCTTTGGTGCCGACGTGCAAATTCAGCTGCAACAGCTGTCCGGCTTCTTAAAGGAGTACGCCCGTGCCTAACCCAAACCGCACCAAGCCACAGCTTATTCAGTTACTGCACATCGCACGCAATAAGCTTCAGATGGATGAACATGTTTACCGGCAAAACCTGCAAGCCTGGACGGGCAAAGCCAGTAGTAAAGATATGAGTATCCCGCAGCTGGAAAAATGCCTGGCGGGGATGAAGCGGCTGGGCTTTAAGCCAGTTTTCAAAGGTAAAGAACCTGCCGGCAAACCGGAACTGCAGCAAGATCAGCTTAAAAAGCTCGGCCAAGTATGGACACAAATGGCCGCCCAGGGGCTGATTAACAACCCGTCTTACCTGGCAATGGAGCGCTGGGCAGTTAAGCAAAGCCAGCACCTTAATAACGGAACCGGTATTCAAAAATTAGAGTGGATGGCACCAATTGCTCGCGAGTTAATCGAGCAGTTAAAGCGCTGGCATCGGCGGCTTATGCTGCAAAAGCTTGGTATTACTCGCTCAAACGCCAGTTACAGCCAGGTACTGGCGCAATTTCAACTGCAGTTTGATCGTAACGAGGGGGCGTAATGGCCAAACCGGATGAGAAGCTGGCACAGTTTCTGGTGGATCTGATGGTACACACCGCAGAACTACTTAAAACAGAGCTGAAAATTGACGATCAACAGGCAGATGCTCTGGGTTATCAACTTGCCGATACCATCCGTCAGGTACATGGTGGCTCAAATATCTATATGCCAAAAGGCGTTCAAATGGATGCAGCTATTAAAAAGCACGGCATCATTAACGACTTTCGCGGTAACAACCATGCTGAACTGGCCAGAAAGTATAACTGTTCAGAGGTTTATATTTATCAGGTGATCCGCGCCTACACCCTCGCAACCCGCAAAACTCTTCAACCAGGACTGTTCCAAGATGATGAAAACAACTAAGGCTTATGAAATGCACCGGCTTTCTATCTTAAAAGCCATGCTGGTTAATCAACTACGTGACGCTGAAACCGAACAAGAGCGCGACGAAATAAGAAAAAAGCTCAGCGTAAGTGAAACAGAACTGCGCAATTTACATAGCCCAGACGGCGAGCCAGTGGTAAGCGAGCATGCAGTACTGCGTTATTTGGAGCGCGTTCAGGGGCTGGATATCGAAGCCATCAAAACTGAAATTCTCGCCGGCCGCCGCGAGCAGATCCGCAAACTCAATACCTGCAACATCAAAATGCCCAACGGTTTAAAAATGGTTGTACGCGGCCGTGTCGTCGTCACCATCCTAGATAAATAGCAAGCAGTGGCTGTTGAATCTGATGGCTTATTTCGCTATAACTTTTGTCGTTCTAACACAAGGAGAGCTATTTGATGGGACAAAATAGTAAAGCTAGGCGTGACAAAAAGAAAAAGTTAAAAAAAGATGCTACTGCTAGTAGCATTAGACAATTACCATCTGATCCAAGCCGTATTGAAAGCGAAATTGCTAAGTTATTCTCCCCAAGCTTATTAACAACTCCGGCTGAAATTAATACTGACATAGAAAAATTCTGTAGGCGCATAAGTAATGAGAAGCCAATTTTTATCGAAATAACTCCGGAATTATGGAGCAGGCAGTCATGCTGCGACTCTAATACTGAAGAATATATTAAGATTCATGGGGGGAAAGTAATTTGTGGATACAAGATTTGGTACCACCCACCAAACTACATTGAAGGTGAACGTCATGCGGTGTGGTATAACGACGGAGTTTTTCGCGATATAACGTTTAACTCTGATGGTGAGAAAAGGATACTTTTTATCCCTGATGTTCCAAGTAAGCAACAGTCATTAGAATTAAACGAACATCGAATTCGATGGGCAAAAGATAGTTATACCCGCGAACTGGTAAAGCTGGTAGAGAAAGCTGAGCGCATGCGGCCAGTTTACAAAATGTCCAAAGAAGAAGCGTGGGAATCAATGTTGACTTATGAGTCCTGGCTAGAAGGACACAGAATGTCAACGGTACGCGAAAAACCAATCGGACAATACTAATTTAATTGCTATGCAACCCGTTGCATCAGTGCATTCGTCAATAGAAATAAAAAACGCTCCAACGCTTTCACCAGAGGAAAACAAACGACTCTGGCAAGAGCAAATGGAGCGTTACGGTTACAAGCCCCGAGTTTAAACGGGGCTTTTTTCTTTTTCGTATTTTGAAATTTTATTTCTTATTGTGATATACCAAATCCCATCAGGGAATACCCTATCCCACAACTTTTCGTAGTTTTACTGGTATATTTTTCTCAGTCTAATTCACGCAGGGGCTGTGGCTGGCATGGGAGAGCAGTACACCCGCGTAGCGGATAAAGCAAAAAGCCCACTCGACTGAGT
>NZ_AHTH01000002.1 GCF_000245735.1 Alishewanella jeotgali KCTC 22429 | reverse complement strand
AAAGTACTGGCCCCAAGCTGGTGCTGTTTAATTATCAGGATAGTCGCAGCAGCATACATCCCACCGACTTCCTGGCGGGGTTTGCCGGCTATCTGCAGGTTGATGGTTATGCCGGATATGAGAAAACCCACGCGACCTTAGTCGGCTGCTGGGCACATGCCAGACGTAAGTTCGTTGAAGCACAAAAAGCGCAGGGTAAAGGCAAAACGGGTAAAGCGGATGTGGCCCTTAACCATATCCAGAAACTCTATGCATTGGAGAGTAAATTAAAAACCGTGCCGCCTGATAAGAAGTATGACGCCAGGCAAACGCTAGCCAAGCCACTGTTGGAGCAATTCAAAAGCTGGCTGGATAAATCAAGCGAGAGCGTCACGAAAGAAGGTTTACTGGGAGCTGCTATCACGTATAGCCTGAATCAGTGGTCCAAACTTATGCGCTATCTGGATGATGGCAGGTTGAATATCGACAACAATCGCGCTGAGCGCGCCATCAAACCGTTCGTGATTGGTCGCAAGGCATGGTTGTTTGCCAATACCAAATCGGGAGCACAAGCCAGTGCGGCACTATACAGCCTGGTTGAAACCGCCAAAATCAATGGTCTGGAACCCTATGATTACTTATGCCGGTTGCTGACAGAGTTGCCCAAAGCCAATACCCATGAGCAATTACAACAACTCCTACCTTACTAATCAGCAGCCACACCGCAAGGTGTGGTTGCTGTTACGCTTACACTGCTGATTCCAGGTTAGCGTTGCGCGATGATTTGGTAAGTCTTTCTCCAAGCGTGAAACTTTGAAATCGCCCGTAACATCTGTAAAACGCGTTACTGTTGTGTCAGTCCAGTTATAGGCCAAACTAAAAGTTGAACGCCCATCCAGGATGCTGGTGCTGTAATTGGCAACTAAATCAAGGCCGCGAGTCACGGTGTCAAAGTCGTTGGTCAGTAACGTCACCTTCGACAGTGATTCTACACCACGTACTCCAGCCGCACGCAATACGTCACGGTCAGTTTGGCTGACATCAAACTCAGTAGACTGGCTGATCCGATCATCGACTTCAATCCGGAACCAGTCAGCAGTAAAGAAGAAACCACTGCCACTGTATACCAGACCCAGGGTATAGCTGCGTGATTCCTCCGGTGTCAGTTCCTTACCACCTTTTAACAGTGATACCGGATGCGTAGGAGGCAACAGGGCAACATCTTGCAGCTCACCTTCAAAGATTGCGGTACGGACGTTACGCACGTTCGCCTGACCTACAGTCGGTGCCCGGAAGCCGGTGCTGTGCGAGCCACGCAGAGCCCAGTCATCATTTAAGCGATACTGGCCGGTGATCTTGTAGTTGGTGGTATTGCCAAAGCTGTCGTAATCTTCAAAACGCAGCGCGGCGGCCATCAACAGGTTGTCCGTAAACTCGGCTTCGACATCAACATAGGCCGCATAGTTACGACGAGTGTTCACGCCGGCATCGTCTGGTTGAAAGCCTGGGAAACCGTTAGAGCCGTTGGTTAATTGGCTGACATAAGGGCCGATTTCCCAGGACGCGACTTCACCGGCAACAATTTCAAAGGTTTCTTCAGTCCACTGTAAACCACCGGCTACCGCGACATCATTATGTAAGCCCATATTGACATACTTAATAAAGTCGGCAGTAAAGTTCTTCTCTAACTGGATATATTTACCCGCCTCGAAGTCTGTTGGGGTATCTGGCCCCAATGAGGCATTTACCGTGTTGATTATGTTGAATGCCGATTCATTGCGACCAACTGAGGCCGAAAAGTCATAGAACACGCCCTGCGCAAAGCCGGATTTGAATTCGCCCTTAGTGCCTGCCGTTAGTGAGGTATCAGTAATATTACCGCCAAAATTCGGGGTAAAGCCGCCCGGGAACATCGAGAAGAAGGTAAAGCAGTTTGCCGGTAGCGCATTGACCCGGGCAGTAATTTCGTTATGGCTCAGTTTGCGCGTGCCATCAAATAGCGAGACATTGCTACAGTTACCTAAGCCCGCAGTATCGATGACTTCCAGCGTTTGCCCACCATCATTTGAGAACACGCCACCACGGGTATGGGGGTTACGGTAATAGAAACCACCGGTCACATCACGTTCAGAGTAGTTACCAAAGATATAGGCTTCACGATCATTACCCAGATCCAGGCCAGCGTTGGCAAACAGTGTAATATCATCTTTGATCTTCGGCGAACCCCATACCTGGGTAATAGGGGCAATAAAGGGGTTACCTTGGGCTGCCAGCGCGGCAGCATCAGCGCGCTGGACGCTGCGACTGGTAGGGTCAACGTTCTTGTACTGCATACTGACGTTAAAGAAACCATTATCAGTCAGCGGCATGCCAATGTTGGCAGCGATTTCTGTCGAGGTACCATCGCCGGCAAAAAATTCGCCTTGCTTCACCTCAATAGAACCGCCATCAGCGTTATCCTTCAGTACAAAGTTAATCACACCTGCGATTGCATCAGAGCCGTACTGAGCAGCGGCACCGTCTCGCAGCACTTCAACTTGTTTTAGGGCGATTCCCGGGATCACCGAGATATCCGGCCCCTGAGCGCCATCATTCAGGCCGCCGCCTAAAAAGGTGATAACCGAAGCTCGGTGACGGCGTTTGCCATTTAATAACACCAAGGTACTGTCTGATGATAATCCGCGCAGGTTGACCGGGCGGATCAGGGTCGCGGCATCACTGATCGGTGTGGTTTGCACGTTTAACGAAGGAATAGTGGTGGTCAGCATATTCAGCATATCGCTGCTACCACTTTTCATCAGTTCATCACCGCCGATAATATCAACCGGTACCGGTGAATCGGCAATCGATCGCGGTGCAGCGCGGGTACCGACCACGGCAATTTTTTCGACTTTTTGTTCTTCAGCTGCTGCTTCCTGAGCCAGAGCACTGGTAGAGTAGAGTCCCAATGCCAGCCCGGAGGCTAACGCGTATTTTACTGCCCGGCAGACCGGGCTATATTGGTTAGCTTTATTGGTCATGATTAGTTCCTGGATAATTGACAAAAGTTGCGGACGCTACGCTATTATTTTTAATGGCGTCTTTTTAAACATATTTTAATATTGTGCCGCTGTCTATCTTATTTAAGCTGCATTTTGGCGCAACTGCAGGATTTTTAAACAGCAAAACCTTAAAGAGGAACAGCCTTTGCATACATTCAAGACTGTAGGTAAAGCGGAAATCCGGATTATACCCTTAACTGACATCGCAGCTCAGTCAGTGGTCGAGCTCGCAACCTTGGTGCATGGCCCGGGCTATTTAGACAAGGCTACACTGATGGAGTGGCAGAGTCTGGGGCAAAGCACCGGCGTTAATGCCAACTTTATTGCGCTTGCTGATGAGCAGCTAGTCGGATACCGGCTCAGTTTTAGCGCCGGTAACTGGCGACAAGATGAGTGGTGTTCGCCAGCTCTGTGGCCGGTAGACGCCGCAAAGCTGGCTTATTTTAAATCTGTCGCAGTACATCCGGCTTGGCAGGGGCTGGGTATTGGTCAACAGTTGTTGCAGCAGGCAATTGCTGCACTCAAACAGCAGGGTGCGAAAGCCGGCCTGGCGCATTTATGGCGCGAAAGCCCGCATAACAGTGCCGTGCGCTATTTTAGTAAAGCCGGTGGACGCTTATTAAAAGTTCATCCTAACCGCTGGCAGCATCTGTCTGCGGCAGGTTATCTTTGCCCGCGTTGTGGTGCGCTCTGTTACTGCAGTGCGGCCGAGATGGTACTGGAGTTTTAATGCCCGCTTTTTACGATCCTTATATCGCAACGTCTTTAGATAGCGGTAACCACTATGTCGATTCTTACTGGACCGCAGGTACTTCGGTAGCAAGTCAGGCTCAGTCCTCAGCACTGCCAAAGCAGGCTGAGATCGTGGTGGTAGGAGCCGGTTATACCGGCCTTAGCTGTGCTTACGAGCTGAGTCAACGCTATCAGCGGCAGGTGGTGTTGCTGGAGGCGAATCAACCAGGTTGGGGCTGCAGCAGCCGTAATGCGGGCTTTGTGCTGCGTGGTACCGGTCGATTGGGCCTCAGCCAGCTTAAAGCCCGGTTTGGCTTGGAGCTGGCCCAGCTATTTCACCAGGAATATGGCTTAGCCTTGCAGCGGTTAAAAGACTTGGTCGCTGTCGGTAATATCGATTGTCAGGCGCAAACACCGGGGTATCTGAAAATTGCCCACACAGTAAAGCAGGCGCAGTTACTGCAGCAACAAGCTGAGCGCTTACAGCGGGATTTTGCTTATGCGGTCAGTTTTCTGGATCAAACAGCACTGCAAGCTTGTATTAATAGTCCGGGCGCCTTTGGCGCCTTACGACTACCGGATTGTTATGGTATTAATCCGTTTCTATTGCTGCGGGGGCTGGCAGGTTTAGCTGAGCGCAGCGGGGTAAAGTTATTTGCCAATACCTCACTGCAGGCGATTAATCACACCGGTGCTGGCTACCAACTGACTACCAGTGCCGGTTCACTGCACTGTGAGAAATTGGTGCTGGCCACTAATGCCTATACACCGAAAAATATTCTGCCTGAGCTTAACCGGGGCTGCCTGCCGGTGCTAAGCAGCATTATTGTAACCCGGCCCCTGACTGCCTCAGAGCTATCGGCCTGTGGCCTGACGCCCGGCTTTATGGCGATGGATACCCGAGCCCTGAAATATTACTACCGGCTATTACCGGATAATCGCGTGCTATTTGGTGGTCGCAGTGCGATCAGTGGCGCTGATTTGGCCAAGCCGCATTATCCGGCGCAGTTACGCCAAGCGCTGTGGCAAACCTTGCCGGCGCTGCAAGGTATCGATTATCAGTATCACTGGGCGGGTTGGGTTGGCGTCTCTTACGACGATCTGCCGCGTATTGCTCAAACTTCCGAGGGAATCTATTATGCTGCCGGCTATTGTGGCAGTGGCGTATCTTATAGCTTACTGGCCGGACAACGCCTGGCCGAAAAGCTGATGGGCGAAACGCTACCGCCATTGCCGCTGTATCAAAGCCCGCTGCAGCCTTTTCCGTTTACCCGCGGCCGCCGGCTGGCACAATATGCCTATTATCAGTGGGCGCAATTTGCGGATCGGTTTTTAAGTTAGGCGTCACAAAGTTAGAACTTATAAAAATAAGGATTAAGCAGTATGCCAGCATTTTGGCCAGAGTTTTTACTCATCGCGACCGCCCATTTACTCGCCGTTGCCAGCCCCGGTCCCGATTTTGCGATAGTTTTACGCTATGCTGTGCGTTATGGCCGGCAAACTGCCATTTGGGCTAGTCTGGGTATTGGTACCGCTATTCTGTTGCATATTACCTATTCGCTGGTCGGTATTGGCTTGCTGATTAAAACCACACCCTGGTTATTTCAGGCACTAACGGTGGTGGCTGCCGGCTATCTGATTTATCTGGGACAGGGGGCTATCCGGGCCCGGCCGCCGGTTGGCATAGCAGGTGAAGAAGAGGCGATGCCTGATGTGCCGGCGCGCCGCGCCGCTTTTTTTGCTGGCTTTATTACCAACGGTTTAAATGTGAAAGCGACCTTATTCTTTTTGTCGCTGTTCGCGGTGGTGATTTCAGCCAGTACACCGCTCAGTTATAAAGTGATCTATGGCCTCTATATGGCCGTTGCTACCGCGCTCTGGTTCTGTTTGTTATCCGTTTTGCTAACCCGACCACCGGTGCGGCGCTTGTTGCTGGCGAAAGGTTATTGGTTTGATCGGTTAATGGGTATCGTACTGTTACTGCTGGCTGGCCATTTATTACTCAGTACCTTTTTACCGGCTTAACAAGCTGGCAGCACGAAAACAGCGGTTGGACAGCAGGCCGGATGTCGTTATAATGCGCGCCGCCCTTGTGGCGCTAACCATTAATTGCACTGGATTTGCGATCCAGCCTGGCAAGAGGATAAAAGATGTTTGTTGTAGCTGCCTTATATAAGTTTGTTGATTTACCGGATTATGAAGCTCTGCGCGAGCCGTTGTATAACCATATGGTGATGCATAAGGTGAAAGGCACCTTGCTGTTAGCCGCGGAAGGGATTAATGGCACTATCTCTGGCCCGCGCGAAGGGGTCGATGCGGTAAAAGCCTGGCTGGACGCTGATGGGCGCTTTGCGGGGATGAGTTACAAAGAATCTTTCGCCGCGGAGCAGGCGTTTTATCGCACCAAGGTTAAATTGAAACGAGAAATCGTGACTATGGGTGTCGAAGGCCTGGATCCAAAACATATCGTTGGCACCTATGTTAAGGGTGAAGAGTGGAATAAGCTGATTAGCGATCCGGACACCATTCTGATCGACACCCGTAACGACTATGAAGTGGCGATTGGTACTTTCGAGGGCGCGATTAACCCCAACACCACCAGTTTTCGCGAGTTCCCACAGTGGGCCGCCGAGAATCTGGATAAAACCAAACACAAAAAAGTGGCGATGTTCTGTACCGGTGGTATCCGCTGTGAGAAATCGACTGCCTTTTTAAAAACCCAGGGCTTTGAAGAGGTGTACCATCTGGATGGCGGTATCCTGAAGTATCTGGAAGAGATGCCGGAAGAAAACAGCAAATGGCAGGGCGAATGCTTTGTGTTTGACCAGCGCGTGGCGGTAAAGCATGGGTTGGAGCAGGGTAGTTATGACCAGTGTTATGCCTGCCGGATGCCGTTATCGGCTGCCGATCTGGCGTCTGAGCACTATGTCAAAGGCTTAAGCTGCCCGCATTGTCACGACAAAACCACGGACGAGCAAAAAGCAGCCTTCGCCGAGCGGCAAAAGCAGGTACAACTGGCGAAAGCACGCGGCGAAAAACATATCCGCGACGGCAAATTCGAATCCTAAGCGAAACAGCCGTTATCCACAGCACTCCGGTACCAGTCTGAACTTATCCACAGCACTCCGGTACCGGTCTGACCAGCTTGTTAGCGCTAAAGCAACATCTTCTCGCCAATGCTGCTGCATAAAGCTGCAATAAATCTAATTAATCGAACATTACCTGCGTTTTAATGCAATTTTCTTTCGGGTTCTTTCAGGTAAGCTGGATAGCGTTTCGTAATGACTGTCTCCCGGAGGAACCTGATGAAAAAATTACTGTTAGCATCATCTTTAGCTGCATTAATGGCATTGCCGGCACAAGCCGCTGACTATGTGATTGACACTGAAGGCGCACATGCCTTTATCCAGTTTAAAATTAGCCACTTAGGTTATAGCTGGCTGTATGGCCGTTTTAATGACTTTAGCGGCGACTTTAGTTACGACAGCAATAATCTGGCCGCCTCGAAAATCAATGTCACTATCGATACCACCAGTATCGACTCAAACCATACTGAGCGCGATCAACATTTACGCAGCGCTGATTTTCTAAACGTTGAAAAATTCCCGCAGTCCAGCTTTGTTAGCACCAAGGTCGTTCCCACCACCGGTGATAACTTTGAGCTGCATGGCAAGTTCACGTTAAATGGTGTAACCAAAGATATCGTGATTGCTGCCGAGAAAATTGGTGAAGGTCAGGATCCCTGGGGCGGTTATCGGGCAGGTTTTGCCGGCACCACCGCCTTTGCATTAAAAGACTTCGGCATCAACTATGACTTGGGCCCGGCCGCGGCAACTGTCTATCTGGAGCTGAGTGTCGAAGGGATCCGCAAGTAAGATGCTCAATTGCCGCAGTTTTGGCTGCGGCACGCCCTGCGGCCTATTTCTGAGGATTAACGCTGTTCCAGCTGCGCGGCTAACTGCGCTCTGGCTTCGATAAAGTCGGCTTCATCCAGCACCACCCTGGCAATTTGCTGATACAGCACTCTGGCACGCACAATATCACCCTGAGCGAGGTATAACTGCGCTAAACGTAATCGGGCGCGCGGCAGACGGGGTTGCTGGCTATTATCATAGAATGACAGATAGCTTTCCAGCGCATGGATCCCCTCCAGCTGGTAGCGCTCGGTAAACACGGCCAGCCGCCCCAACTGGAAATGTACATTCTGCTGGCTTACCGGATCGCTAAGCAATGGCAACAGCTGTAAATAGGTTTGTTGTGCTACCAGAAAGGCGCTTTGCTGGGTTAAGACGGCACCTTTGCGTAGCAAGAGTTCGGTGTTATCCGGTGTCTGCAGTAACTGGGCATCAAGCAGCGCTTGCGCATCACTCAACCGGCCCTCAGCCACAGCAATACCAGCCCGGGCAAGGGTGCCCTGCACCGGATTTTTCGCAAATAACTGCTCGGCAAGTTCAGCTGCTAAAGGCTTGCTACCACCGGCAGTGGCAGGAGCGACCTGATAAAAGTTAATCAGCGCTTGCTGTGCCAGATAGTTTTCCGGATCCAGGCTGATGGCTTTTTGCAGCAGCTCCAGACCATCGGTTGCTCTTTTACGGGCATTAAAGATATTGCCACTATTCGCCAACGCGATTTTGTTCAGTGCCGCCTGCGTCAGCAGGGCGCTGTGCTCTGGAAATTCTTCAATCAATTGATTTAACAGCGTATTGGCTTCTTCGCGGAACTGTTGCTGGATCAGCGAGCGTACCATCAGCAGCATCAGCTGCGGATCGCGCCGGGCAGCCGGATCTTGCTCCATACGTTGTAATAACTCGGTATAACGCGCCTGAGCAAATAAAGACTGATAATCGCTGTTGGCGAGTGCCGGCAGCGGTAGCGTTAACATCAACGACAGAACAAGAGCTTTCATCAACAACCGTCTAAAGCAGCCAAAATCCGGCGCTAATTTTGCTTTAACTTAAGCAAAAATACCATTTATTTCGGAATTTCCAGCTCGATATCGGTCTGTGGAATACTGCAACATGGCAAGAATTCGCCACGGCGGACGAAAGCCAGCGGCTCTTGCAGGTAACTGATTTGTCCGCTTAACAGTTTACAGCGACAGGCGCCGCAAAAGCCCTCGCGGCACTGATAGTTAACGGCCTGCTGTTGTTGCTCCAGAAACTGTAGCAGGTTAGGCGAGGAGCCATCGAAGTTGACGACGACCTCGCCGTTAATACGAACCTGCGGCATCGGCGTTACAGATCAAAATCACCAAAGTCGGCGGTATCGACTTCGTTATCAATCTGTCCTACCAGATAGGAGCTGATCTCCGATTCCTGCGGTGCCACCTGCACATTGTCAGATACCAGCCAGGTATTGATCCACGGAATGGGGTTTTGGGTGGTAGCAAAGCGTGGTTTTAAGCCGACAGCCTGCATCCGGCTATTGGTAATAAACTCGACATACTGACACAGAATATCTTTGTTCAGGCCAATCATCGAACCATCTTTAAACAGATAGGCTGCCCAGTCCTTTTCCTGCTCCGCCGCGCGCATAAAGATGGCGTAAGATTCCTCTTCGCACTCTTTGGCAATCTCCGCCATTTCCGGATCATCATCACCGCTCGCCAGAATATTCAGCATATGCTGGGTACCGGTGAGATGCAGCGCTTCATCGCGGGCAATCAGCCGGATAATCTTGGCATTCCCTTCCATCAGCTCACGTTCGGCAAAAGCAAAACTGCAGGCAAAGCTGACATAAAAGCGGATCGCTTCTAACACGTTTACCGACATTAAGCACAGGTAAAGCCGCTTTTTCAGCTCACGCAAAGTGATCTGCTCGGTCTTACCATTAATTTGATGAGTGCCTTCACCACAACGCTGATACAGATTAATGCCATCAATCAGATCGTCATAGTAACGGGTAACATCAACGGCGCGCTCTAAAATCCGCTCGTTCAGCATAATATCGTCGAAGATCTTATGCGGTTCGGCACTGATATTACGGATAATATGGGTGTAGCTGCGGCTGTGAATGGTTTCACTAAAGGCCCAGGTTTCAATCCAGGTTTCCAGCTCCGGAATAGACACTATTGGCAACAGGGCGACGTTAGGCGAACGGCCCTGTACCGAGTCCAGCAGCGTCTGGTATTTCAGATTGCTGATAAAGATATGTTTTTCATGCTCAGGTAATTGCTGGAAATCAATCCGATCTTTACTGACGTCAATCTCTTCCGGCCGCCAGAAAAAGCTCAGCTGCTTTTCGATCAGCTTTTCAAAAATCGGATACTTTTGCTGGTCATAACGGGAAACGTTTACGGCATTACCAAAGAACATCGGTTCCTTGAGCTGGTCATTGATATTGCGGTTAAAGGTGGTGTACGCCATGCTGATTTTAATCCTGAGAATCTGACAAAAACTTACTAAAAAAGAGTGGCCGGGCCACTCTTCACTGCATTAGATCTTACAGGCGCCACCGGCGCAGCCGTCGTCTTCTGCTGCGGGCTTGATATCATCCTGGATATCTGAAGCGCCATCACGGGTGTTGTGATAATACATTGTCTTCACACCCAGCTTGTAAGCGGTAAGCAGATCTTTTAGCAGGATCTTCATCGGTACTTTACCGCCTTCGAACTTGGCCGGATCATAGTTGGTGTTAGCCGAGATGGTCTGGTCGATAAATTTCTGCATAATCGCCACCAGCGTCAGATAACCATCGTTTGATGGAATATCCCACAGCAGCTCGTACTGATCTTTTAAGCGCTCATACTCCGGCACAACCTGCTTTAAGATGCCGTCTTTACTGGCCTTAACGCTGATATGACCGCGCGGCGGCTCGATACCGTTAGTCGCATTCGAGATCTGCGATGAGGTCTCAGATGGCATCAGGGCCGACAACGTTGAGTTACGCAGGCCATACTGCTGAATATCTTTACGCAGCTGCTCCCAATCCAGTTGTAAGGCTTCAGCACAAACCTTATCCAGATCCTTTTTATAGGTATCAATCGGCAGAATACCCTGCGCATAAGTGGTTTCGTTAAACTTCGGACAAGGGCCTTGTTCCTGCGCCAGTTTCACCGAGGCTTTGAGCAGATAGTACTGCATCGCTTCGAAGGTACGGTGGGTCAGGGCATTGGCCGAGCCATCCGAGTATTTCACGCCATGCTTCGCCAGGTAGTAGGCGTAGTTAATCACACCAATGCCCAGAGTACGACGCGCCATGGAGCCGGATTGAGCAGCCGGAATAGGGTAATCCTGATAATCCAGCAGGCTATCCAGTGCCCGCACCGCTAAATCTGCCAGCGGTTCAAACTCGTCCAGCTGTTCAATGGCGCCGAGGTTAAAGGCTGACAGTGTACAGAGCGCGATCTCACCGTTTGGATCGTTAACATGCTCCAGCGGTTTGGTCGGCAGCGCAATTTCCAGACACAGGTTGCTTTGCCGTACCGGAGCCAGTGCCGGGTTAAACGGGCTGTGCGTATTGCAGTGGTCAACGTTTTGCAGGTAAATGCGGCCGGTACTGGCGCGCTCCTGCATAAATAAGGTAAAGAGTTCGACTGCCTTAATGCGCTTTTTACGGATCTTGCTGTCAGCTTCATACTTCACATATAAGGCTTCAAACTTTTCCTGATCTTCAAAGAAAGCATCATACAGCCCCGGCACATCAGACGGGCTGAATAAGGTGATATAGTCATCTTTAATCAGGCGCTGATACATCAGGCGGTTAAACTGCACGCCATAGTCCAGATGCCTTACCCGGTTCTCTTCTACACCGCGGTTATTTTTCAGTACCAGCAGCGATTCAACTTCCAGATGCCATAAGGGGTAGAACAGGGTGGCGGCACCACCACGTACACCGCCTTGCGAGCAGCTTTTTACTGCGGTCTGGAAATGCTTATAAAACGGGATACAGCCAGTATGGAAGGCTTCGCCATTACGGATTGGGCTACCCAGAGCACGAATACGACCCGCGTTAATACCAATACCTGCGCGCTGCGAGACGTATTTTACAATGGCGCTGGAGGTGGCATTGATCGAATCCAGGCTATCACCGCACTCAATCAGTACGCAGGAGCTGAACTGACGGGTCGGGGTACGCACGCCCGACATAATAGGTGTCGGCAGTGAAATCTTAAACAGCGACGTCGCATCATAGAAGCGGCGTACATAATCCAGCCGGGTGCTCTTCGGGTAATTGGCAAATAAACAGGCGGCAACCAGCATATAGAGGAACTGGGCGCTTTCATAAATCTCACCGGTTACCCGGTTTTGTACCAGATATTTACCTTCCAGCTGCTTAACGGCAGCATAACTGAAATTCAGATCGCGGCTATGGTCGATATAGCTATTCAGAATATCCAGCTCTTCGCGGCTGTAGTCGGTCAGGATATGCATATCGTAGCGTTTGGCTTCGACCATCTTCACCACCTGATCATACAGGTGAGGTGGTTCGAACTGACCGTAGGCTTTTTTGCGTAAATGGAATACTGCCAGCCGGGCCGCCATATACTGGTAATCCGGGGTCTCTTTTGAGATCAGGTCGGCAGCGGCCTTGATAATGGTTTCATGAATATCGGACGACTTGATGCCATCATAGAACTGAATATGGGATTTCAGTTCCACCTGCGACACCGACACGTTTTTTAACCCCTCGGCCGCCCAGTCAATGACGCGGTGAATTTTATCTAAATCCAGAGGTTCGCGCCGACCATCGCGCTTAGTCACAAAAAGAGTTTGAGTCATCGCTGAAGTATTCCATTTCTTTTAATAATAAATGAATCGGGTTTAGCGCACGGCTATCAATACACCCGGGTTGCTGACGATTTACACAACATATGGGTGTATTTCAAAAGACGATCACAAGATAGTGTGTATTGTTGGAATTTGCAAGCGAGGAAAAAGCGGCTTTTTTGTGCAGTTTTTTTGCCGGTTAGCAGCCACTAACCTTGAGCTCAGTGTGCCCGGATGCACCGGTCAGAGGCAAGCTTTTTTATAGATTTTTTTGCTTGGATTTATTTGTTCTATAAAGCGTCATTTTTAGTTTAAGCGGTTATTTAGCAGCCAGGGCGTATTACGGCACCCAGCTGCTTAACCATCAGACTGGTTTACGCGCCACCACAAAGTAGTTTACGTCCAAACCGGCACCAAGCTTAAAGCTGTTATTGAGCGGGTTAAAATGCAGACCAGTGGCATCCACTAATTCCAAACCGGCGTCTTCGATATAGCGCATCAATACTGAGGGGCGGATAAACTTATCAAACTGATGGGTACCGCGCGGCACCAGCTTTAACAGATACTCAGCGCCGACTATGGCAAACAGGTACGCCTTGGCGGTTTTATTAATGGTCGAGAACACCAGAGTAGCACCGGGTGCGGCCAGTTCGGCGCAGGCGCGCACCACCGATGCCGGATCCGGTACATGCTCCAGCATTTCCATACAGGTCACCAGTTCAAATTCGCCGGCGTGGCGCTCGGCAAAGTCTTCTGCGGTGCTTTGCTGATAATCAATATTCACTCCGGCTTCCAGGGCATGCAGGCGGGCGACATTCAGGCCATCCGGCGCCATATCAATACCGGTTACCTTTGCGCCGGCGCGCGCCATACTCTCGGCCAGGATGCCACCACCACAGCCGACGTCGAGAGTATGGCGGCCAAACAGCCCACCGAGCTGATCACTGATATAACCTAAGCGGGTCGGATTTAATAAGTGCAGTGGTTTAAACTCGCCTTCCGGATCCCACCAGCGGGCAGCAATCTCATTAAACTTACTGATTTCATTCTGATCGACGTTACTGTTTTTATCGAAGTTATCGGGGCTGTTCATAGTCACTACCTGATTGTTTTCGCGCATTATAAAGCCTTAGCCGGTGCTGGCAACGGCGGCAATTCGAGCAGGCGGTGCAAACAGGCATGGCAAGGTAATATTTCTGTGATAGAATCCGGCGTTGTCTCGCGCTAAACAAAGGCAAGAAAAGCGAGTTATCTATCTGATTTAAGGGAAAATAACGTTTTATGACAGATCTGGCCAGAGAAATAGTTCCAATAAATATCGAAGAGGAATTAAAAAATTCCTACCTCGATTATGCCATGAGCGTAATCGTTGGCCGGGCCTTACCCGATGTCAGGGATGGTCTGAAGCCAGTGCACCGCCGCGTGTTGTTTGCCATGAAGGAACTGGGTAACGACTGGAACAAGGCCTACAAAAAATCCGCCCGTGTCGTCGGTGATGTTATCGGTAAATACCACCCTCATGGTGACAGTGCGGTATACGATACTATCGTGCGGATGGCTCAGCCATTTTCGCTGCGGTATATGCTGGTGGACGGTCAGGGTAACTTTGGTTCGATTGACGGCGACTCTGCCGCCGCCATGCGTTATACCGAAGTCAGAATGGCCCGCATTGCCCATGAGCTGTTAGCCGATCTGGACAAAGAAACCGTTGATTTTGTGCCTAACTATGACGGCACTGAACAAATTCCTGCCGTATTACCGACCAAGGTACCGAACCTGCTGATTAACGGCTCATCCGGTATTGCCGTAGGTATGGCAACCAATATTCCGCCGCATAACCTGAATGAAATTATTGATGGCTGTCTGGCACTGATTGCGAATCCGGATATTGAATTGCACGAACTGATGCAACATATTCCGGGCCCTGATTTCCCGACTGCGGCCATTATCAATGGCCGTAAAGGTATTGAAGAAGCCTACCGTACCGGCCGGGGCAAGGTGTATATCCGCGCCAAAACCACGTTGGAAACCGACGAAAAAACGGGCCGCGAAGCCATTATCGTTAATGAAATTCCGTATCAGGTAAATAAAGCGCGCCTGATTGAAAAAATTGCCGAGCTGGTAAAAGAAAAACGTATTGAAGGTATCTCAGCGCTACGTGATGAGTCTGATAAAGACGGCATGCGGATTGTGATTGAGCTAAAACGCGGCGAATCCTCAGACGTGATGCTTAACCAGTTATATGCCAATACCCAGATGCAAACGGTATTTGGTATCAATATGGTGGCCTTGGCCAATGGCCAGCCAAAGCTGTTAAGCCTGAAAGAGATGCTGGAGTACTTTATTCTGCATCGACGCGAAGTGGTGACCCGCCGCACGGTATTCGACCTGCGTAAAGCCCGCGAACGCGCCCATATCTTAGAGGGTTTAGCCGTTGCACTGGCCAATATCGATGCTATTATCGAACTGATTAAAACCTCAGCCAGCCCGGCAGAAGCCAAAGCAGGTTTAGTCGAGCGCGGTTGGGAGCTGGGTGGCGTGAGCGCCATGCTGGAGCGTGCCGGTCAGGATGCAGCGCGTCCGGAATGGCTGGAAGAACATTTTGGCATTCGCGATGGCCAGTACTTCCTGACAGAACAGCAAGCCCAGGCGATCCTCGATTTACGTCTGCACAAGTTAACTGGCCTGGAACATGAAAAGATCCTGGCCGAGTATAAAGAGCTGTTGGATCTGATTGCTGAGTTACTGCACATCCTGGCAAGCCCGGAGCGGCTGATGGAAGTGATCTGCGAAGAGCTGGCGGCAGCCAAAGCCCAATACGGCGATGCCCGGCGCACCGAGATCCAGGACAATATGCTGGATATCAACTTAGAAGATCTGATCACCGAAGAAGATGTGGTGGTGACCTTATCACACCTGGGTTATGCCAAATATCAGCCACTGTCTGATTATGAAGCACAGCGCCGTGGTGGCCGCGGTAAAGCCGCGACTACCGTAAAAGATGAAGATTTCGTCGATAAGCTGCTGGTTGCCAGCACCCACGATACCATTCTGTGTTTCTCTAATCGCGGCCGTTTATACTGGCTGAAGGTGTATCAGTTACCGCTGGCCAGCCGCACCGCGCGTGGCAAACCTATTGTCAATATTCTGCCATTGGAAGAGGGCGAGCGCATTAACGCCATCCTGCCTGTGCGCGAATATGAGGAAGGTAAGTACGTCTTTATGGCCACCGCCAACGGTACTGTGAAGAAAACCGCCTTGACCGAATACTCACGGCCTCGCAGCAACGGTATTATTGCCGTAAATCTGAATGAAGGCGATAAGCTAATCGACGTTGGCATTACCGATGGCAGCAACGAAATTATGCTGTTCTCGGACGATGGCAAGGTTGTCCGCTTTGCAGAAGAAGCTGTAAGGCCAATGGGCCGAGGCGCCACCGGTGTACGCGGTATCCGCTTACGCGAGGGCGGCAGCGTGGTGTCACTGATTATTCCTCAGGGCGAAGGCGCTATTCTGACTGTAACCGAAAACGGCTATGGGAAACGTACTGCGCTGACCGAATATCCGACCAAGAGCCGCGCTACCCAGGGTGTGGTCTCGATCAAGGTCTCTGAGCGTAACGGCCTGGTGGTCGGTGCGGTGCAGGTCGCAGAAAGTGACGAGATCATGATGATTTCAGACAAAGGTACGCTAGTACGCACCCGGGTACGTGAAGTATCAGAAGTGGGTCGCAACACCCAGGGCGTGATCCTGATCCGTACCCAGGAAGGCGAAAAAGTCTCGGGTGTGGAGCGCATTGCTGAAATTCAGGAAGAGCAGGTCACAGCGCTGGCTGATGCCGAAGCTGTAGTGCGTACGCCGGAGGTGCAGGACAGCCAACTGGCGCAGGATGACGCCGGCGAAGAAGAATAATACTGTTTAGAAAACGGGCGCTTTGGCGCTCGTTTTCTTTTAGGCAGAACAAGAAAGAACAACTAAGGCCAGTTTTAAATTACGCAACGAAAGTGAGATCTAACCATGACAACCTATAATTTTTGCGCTGGCCCGGCGATGCTGCCTGTTGAAGTAATGGCGCAAGCCCAGCAGGAATTTGTGAACTGGCAAGGCCAGGGCTGCTCGGTAATGGAGCTGAGCCATCGTAGCAAGCCTTTTATTAAAGTTGCCGCTGACGCGGAACAGGACCTGCGCGATTTACTGGCGATCCCCGCCAACTACAAGGTACTGTTTATGCACGGTGGTGGCCGTGGCCAGTTTTCTGCCGTGCCGCTTAATTTGTTAAAGAGCGGTCAAAGTGCCGACTATTTTGTCTCGGGTGCCTGGTCATCCGCAGCGGTTGAAGAAGGGGCTAAGTTTGGTCAGATTAAAGCGCAGGATATCCGCGTAAAGAACGCCGATGGCAACCGCAGTTTGCTAAGCCCAGCAGACTGGCAAATTAACTCAGGTGCGGCCTATGCGCACTTTTGCCCGAACGAAACCGTCGATGGCCTCGAGTTCTCGACCTTACCGCAAACCTCAGTGCCGTTAGTTGCGGATCTGTCATCGACTATTTTATCGCGGCCACTGGATGTCAGCCGCTACGGCGTGATCTATGCCGGCGCGCAGAAGAATATCGGCCCCTCAGGCCTGACCGTTGCCATAGTACGCGAAGATTTATTGCCGGCGCCGAACAGCGCCATTCCGGCGGTGCTGGATTACCGCCTCGCCGCTGAAAATGACAGCATGTTTAACACGCCACCGACCTATGCCTGGTATCTGGCCGGTTTAGTGTTTAAATGGTTAAAAGCTCAGGGCGGTGTGGCAGCGATGGCTAAGTTAAATCAGCAAAAAGCCCAGACGCTGTATCAGTTTATCGACCAAAGTGATTTTTACCGCAACGACGTTGATACGGCCTATCGTTCCTGGATGAATGTGCCGTTTTTCCTGGCCGATGAACGCTTAAACGATCTGTTCGTAACCGAAGCCGAGCAACATGGATTACTGGCGTTAAAGGGGCACCGCATGGTCGGCGGTATGCGCGCCAGTATTTATAATGCGATGCCGTTGGCGGGCGTACAAACGCTGGTCAGCTTTATGCAGGAGTTTGAGAGGGTGCACGGATGAAAACCCTAACCCTGCAACCTATCGCCAAAGTGGCCGGTGAAGTGCATTTACCCGGTTCGAAAAGTATTTCTAACCGGGTCCTGCTGTTAGCGGCACTGGCCGAAGGCACGACCCGCATCACTAACTTGCTCGACAGCGATGATGTTAAGCATATGCTGAACGCCTTAACGGCGCTCGGCGTCAGTTATAAGTTATCAGCTTGTCGTACCGAATGCGAAGTACATGGTCTGGGTGGTTTGTTTCATCATCCGCATGCGCTAACGTTATTTTTAGGTAACGCCGGCACCGCGATGCGACCGTTAACGGCAGCCCTGGCTGCGTCTAATGTTGATGTGACGCTAACTGGCGAGCCACGGATGTATGAGCGGCCGATCGGCCATCTGGTCGACACACTGCGCCAACTTGACGCCGATATTCAGTATCTGGAGCAGGATGGTTTTCCGCCACTGCGGATCAAAGGCAAATCCCTTAGCGCCGGTACGATGCGGATTAATGGCAGTATCTCCAGTCAGTTTTTAACGGCTGTGCTGATGGTAGCGCCACTGCTAAACGGCGATAGCGAGATCCTGATTGACGGTGAGCTGGTCTCTAAACCCTATATTGATATCACGCTGGCATTGATGGCACGCTTTGGCGTCACGGTGGAAAACCAGCAATATCAGCGCTTCCTGGTAACGGGTAACCAGCGTTACCGCTCGCCGGGCCACTGGCTGGTTGAGGGCGATGCGTCATCGGCGTCTTACTTTTTGGCCGCCGCAGCGATTAAAGGCGGTACCATTAAAGTCACCGGCATTGGTAAAGATGCGGTGCAGGGCGATATTCACTTTGCCGATGCGCTGGAGGCGATGGGCGCCACAGTGGAATGGGCCAGTGACTACATAGCCGTTACCCGTAACCAATTAACTGGCATTGACCGTGATTATAACGCCATTCCGGATGCTGCGATGACCATTGCCACCACGGCGCTGTTTGCCAAAGGGCCGACGGTGATCCGCAATGTTTATAACTGGCGGGTTAAAGAAACCGATCGGCTGGCAGCGATGGCAACAGAGCTAAGAAAAGTTGGTGCCGAGGTAGAAGAAGGCGAAGATTATCTGAGAATCACGCCACCGGCACAGCTAAAGCACGCCAGCATTGCCACCTATAATGACCATCGGATGGCGATGTGTTTCTCACTGGTCGCATTAAGTGATACGCCGGTAACCATTGAAGATCCGGATTGTACCGCTAAAACTTTCCCGCAATACTTTGAGGTATTCCGGCAGCTGAGCCAGTAAAACCGGCTCTCTCAGCCAAAACGCGTAACCAAGTCGGCTACGCGTTTTCTTTTTCTCCACCGCAGTTAAACACAGCTTTTGTCATAAAAAGCTGTATAATGTGCGCCGTTTTCAATAGCTATTAATCTGTTTTCTGGGGGTAGGATGCCACTTAATGCACCTGTTATTACTATCGATGGCCCTGGTGGCGCGGGTAAAGGTACGATCAGCCGTTTAGTTGCCCAGCAACTGGGATGGCAGTTACTCGACAGCGGCGCCATATACCGGGTGTTAGCGCTGGCGGCGATGCATCATCAAATCGATGCTGCTGATGAAGCGGCGCTGCAACCGCTGGCCGCGCACCTGGATGTGCAGTTTGCCAGTGACGAAGCCGGTAATACCCTGGTGATCCTGGAAGGTGAAAATGTTAGCCACAGTATCCGTACGCAGGAAGTGGCTGAAATGGCATCAAAAATTGCATCCTTACCCACAGTGCGTGAAGCCCTGCTGCGTCGCCAGCGCGCCTTTGCCGAACAACCGGGTTTAGTTGCCGATGGCCGTGATATGGGTACAGTCGTATTCCCACAGGCTGAAGTTAAAATCTTTTTAACCGCCACCGCGCAAGAGCGCGCCAACCGGCGTTTTTTAGAGTTGAAACAAAAGGGTTTTGATGTTAATATCGGCGACCTTTTAAGCGAAATCCAGGCCCGCGACGATCGGGATACCAATCGCGCGACGGCACCGCTAAAACCGGCTGCGGACGCCTATATGCTGGATTCGACCGGTAAAACCATTGAACAAGTGCTGCAAGAGGTGCTGCAGGTGGTGCAAGGTAAATTGCCTGTGCACAACCGGTGAACCAGGCCGAAGCTGCATGTTGGACAGCCAGTAACACGGATGCTTACTGGTAAATTTAGCAACCCCATAACACAAGATGTGAAGTGGAGCACTTAACCGAAAAAGTGACTATGACTGAAAATTTTGCTTTATTATTTGAGGAAAGCCTCAAAGCCATCGAAACCCGCCCAGGTGCCATCGTTAAAGGTACTGTTGTTGCTGTTCTGAAAGACGTTGTTATGGTTGACGCCGGTCTGAAATCAGAAGCAGCCATTCCGGTTGAGCAGTTCAAATCTCTGAGCGGCGAAATCGAAGTGAACGTGGGTGACATCATCGACGTAGCCTTAGACGCTATCGAAGATGGTTTCGGTGAAACCTTACTGTCTCGCGAGAAAGCTAAGCGTCATGAAGCCTGGGTTCGCCTGGAAAAAGCTTGTGAAGACAAAGAAACTGTTATCGGTGTTATCACTGGTAAAGTTAAAGGTGGCTTCACGGTTGAAGTTGACGGCATCCGCGCTTTCCTGCCTGGTTCATTAGTAGACGTACGTCCGGTACGTGATACAGCACACTTAGAGCACAAAGAGCTGGAATTCAAAGTTATCAAGCTGGATCAGAAGCGTAACAACGTGGTGGTATCACGTCGTGCCGTGATCGAATCTGAGAGCAGCCAGGAACGTGACCAGCTGTTAGAAAACTTAGAAGAAGGCATGGAAGTTAAGGGTATCGTTAAGAACCTGACTGACTACGGTGCTTTCGTAGACTTAGGCGGCGTAGACGGCTTACTGCATATCACTGATATGGCGTGGAAGCGCGTTAAGCACCCAAGCGAAATCGTTAACGTTGGCGACGAAATTCCAGTTAAAGTACTGAAGTTCGACCGTGATAAGCAACGCGTATCTTTAGGCCTGAAGCAAATGGGCGAAGATCCGTGGGCAGCTATCGCTTCACGTTACCCAGAAGGCGCGAAAATTTCTGGTCGCGTAACTAACCTGACTGATTACGGCTGCTTCGTAGAAATCGAAGAAGGCGTAGAAGGCTTAGTACACGTATCTGAAATGGACTGGACCAACAAGAACATCCACCCATCTAAGGTTGTTAACCTGGGTGATGCAGTGGAAGTTATGGTTCTGGAAATCGACGAAGAACGTCGTCGTATTTCTTTAGGTCTGAAACAGTGTAAAGCTAACCCATGGGAAGAGTTCGCTAAGGGCTTCAACAAGGGCGATCGCGTAAGCGGTAAGATCAAGTCTATCACTGACTTCGGTATCTTCATCGGTCTGGACGGCGGCATCGACGGTCTGGTTCACTTATCTGACATCAGCTGGAACTCAACCGGCGAAGATGCAGTTCGTGAATTCAAGAAAGGCGACGAAGTACACGCTGTTGTACTGCAAGTTGACCCAGAGCGTGAGCGTATCTCTTTAGGTATCAAACAACTGGACGAAGATCCGTTCAATGATTACCTTGCTGACAACAAAAAAGGTGCTATCGTTAAAGGTGAAGTTTCAGCCGTTGACGCTAAAGGCGCTACTGTGATGTTAGAAGGTGGTGTTGAAGGTTACGTTCGCGTGTCTGATATTTCACGTGATCGCGTTGAAGACGCTACTACAGCGCTGAAAGTTGGCGAAGCCATTGAAGCCCGTCTGATGGGCGTGGATCGTAAGAACCGCGTAATCAGCCTGTCTATCAAAGCCAAGTTTGAAGCTGAAGAAAAAGAAGCTATGGATAACATCAACAGCAAGCAACAAGATGCTGACTTTGGTGTAAACGCTATGGCTGAAGCATTTAAAGCTGCTCAAAAGCAGGACTAAAATGCCAGTGAAGCAGGGGGCCTAAGCCTCCTGCTTTCTCTACACGCAGGTATGCCGGAGGGTCTATGACCAAATCTGAATTAATTGAAAAGCTTGCCACCAGTTTCCCCCATATTCAGGTCAAAGATGTTGAAGCGTCTGTAAAAGAAATTCTGGAGCAGATGGCACAATCGCTTGCTTCCAGCGAACGTATTGAAATTCGTGGTTTTGGTAGCTTTTCGCTGCATTATCGCGCCCCCCGTGTTGGCCGTAATCCAAAAACCGGCGACAAGGTTGAGTTAGATGGCAAATACGTGCCACACTTCAAGCCCGGTAAAGAACTGCGGGATCGGGTAAAAGATAATACCTGATAGTTATTGCTTGTTATCGGCAAACTTAACGGAGCTGAGTGTTGCGTAGACTGGTTTTTATTTTTTTCACGCTGCTGGTAATCTTGCTGGGTTTTTTACTCGGCTCCACTAATCAACAACTCACTGAGCTGAATCTACTGGTCGTCAGACTGGAATTGCGCGTCGTCGATATCGCCGTGATTTTTTTAGTCACCGGCTTACTGCTGGGCCTGGTATTCAGTTTGCTCTTCTCGTTACAACGTAAAACCCGGGGCTGGTTTAGTAAAACCGCTGATAAAGCCTGACCGCTATGCCTGAACTGCTATTTCTGTTACTTCCTGTTGCCGCTGCTTACGGTTGGTTTATGGGACGAAATAGCCTGAAAACCAAAGAGCTTAAGGGCAGGGCTGACGTTACCCGCAATCTGTCATCTGGTTTGAACTTTCTGCTCACCGATCAGGAAGATAAGGCCATAGAGCAACTGCTGGAACTGCTGGATATTGAAGCCGCTACTATTGATACCTATCTGGCACTGGCAAACCTGTTCCGGCGCAAAGGCGATTGGGACAAGGCAATAAAAATTCATGAAAAGCTGCACCAGCTAAAACTGCCAAAAAACAAAGCACAGCAGATCCAGTTTGAACTGGCAAAAGACTACTTTTCAGCCGGTTTGTTTGACCGCGCCGAATACCTGCTGTTACCACTCACCGACAATGAGCTACTGCGCGAAGCTGTGCTGAAACAGCTATTCAGTATCTTCCTGGCCACCCATGAGCCACAAAAAGCCGTAGCATTGCAACCGGCGGTTGAGAAAACCCAATCGCGTAGTTTGCGCATTATGTTGGCAAATATGCAAATTCAGCATCTGGAAAAAAGCCAACAGCTGGATCTGAACCGCCTGCAGCAACTGGCAGAGCATTTTCCACAAGCGATCCGGCCTCGCGTTGCGCTGGCCCGTCAGGCATTGGCTGAACAGCAGCCGGCAGTGGCGAAAGCGGCAATACTGAGTGTGTTAAAGCAGCGCGTACAATGGGCAGCAGAGCTGCTGCCATTATTGCAGCAATGTCAGTTGGACGCGACCGAATGGCAACAGTTACTTAGCCCGCTGGCGGACAAGCATAATATCAGTGCCTGTTTGTTACTGACAGATCATCTGGCTGAACATCAGTCTGCCGCCGCCGCAGAGCAATATTTATTACCTAAACTGCGGCAACAGCCGAATATCCGCTTATTCCAGAAATTATTGCAGCTGCGTCAGCAGCAATCGGCGCTGGCTGCCGAGGCACTGATCTCGGTGGAAGAGCTGGTAAACGCCTATCTCGACTCCAAAGCCCTGTATAGTTGCCGCAATTGTGGCTTTAAAACCCGTCAACCTTATTGGTTATGTCCGTCCTGTCAGCAGTGGGAGACTGTAGAACCCATTGCCGGGATCGATGGCCGTTAATTTTTAGCTAAAGGATACCTCATGTCTTGTCGTTCGCCTGTGATTGTTGCGCTGGATTTCGAACAGCAGCAGCACGCGCTTAATCTGGTTAGCCAGTTAGATCCCAGCCTGTGCCGGTTAAAAGTGGGCAAGGAGATGTTTACCCATTTCGGACCTGACTTTGTTAAAGCCCTGCAACAGCGAGGCTTTGAGGTTTTCCTGGATCTGAAATTTCATGATATTCCGAATACGGTAGCCAAAGCGGTGGCGGCAGCGGCCGAGCTTGGCGTTTGGATGGTAAACGTCCACGCCAGTGGTGGTAGCCGCATGATGCAGGCAGCCAAAGAAGCGCTACTGCCTTTTGGCGCTCAGGCCCCCAAACTGATCGCCGTGACTGTGCTAACCAGTATGGAGCAATCGGATCTCACTGAGCTCGGCATAATGCTAACGCCGGCACAGCAGGTACAAAAACTGGCGGCGTTAACTGCTGCTGCGGGCCTGGATGGCGTGGTGTGCTCTGCGCAGGAAGCGACTTTGTTAAAACAGCAATTTGGTCAGCAATTTCAACTGGTCACCCCGGGGATCCGCCCGGCAAACAGTGCTGCAGACGATCAACGCCGGGTGATGACACCCAAGGCAGCACAACTTGCCGGCGTCGATTATATGGTCATTGGCCGGCCAATCACGAAAGCCGCGGATCCACTTGGCGCCTTAAAGGCAATTGTTGACGAACTTGCCTGATTTTTAAGCTAAAAACCAGCAATTTACGTTAAAGACTGGTAAAAGCCCCGCCCAATCCGCTATTCTCGGTACAGCGGCACCGGATCCTGGTGCACTCCATACTGCCAGTTACGGCTGGCAGTAAGCTGTTAGCGGAGCAACATAAATGGATGGAATTAACCTGGCCATACTGGCCGGCGCCTTATTGTTCTTTATCAGTATTATCGCCACGCTGATTTCGGCGCGGCTTGGCGCACCTATGTTATTGGTGTTCCTGCTGATTGGAATGGTCGCCGGTGAGGATGGAATAGGGGGTATCCAATTCGCTAACCCTCAGATTGCTTTTTTGATCGGCTCCATCGCGCTGGTGATCATTCTGTTCGACGGCGGTATGCGGACGCACCCGGAGCGGTTCCGGGTTGCATTGGCGCCGGCGTCAATGCTAGCAACGCTCGGAGTGGTGATTACCTGCGGCACTGTCGGGGTGGCTGCAGCCTATTTACTGGGGCTGGGTTGGATTGAAGGCTTGTTGCTTGGTGCCATCCTCAGCTCCACTGATGCCGCGGCGGTATTTTCGATTTTCCAGTCACAGCGGCTAAAAATTAAAGAGCGGGTGGCGTCGACACTGGAGATCGAATCCGGTAGTAACGACCCGATGGCCGTTATTCTGACCTTGACGCTCGTCTCACTGCTGGCTCAGGACAAGGCGCTGGATGCCTTTGTCCTGGTGACCTTTTTACAGCAAGCCGTGGTCGGTGGTGCTATGGGTTATGGTGCGGGCAGGGTGTTCGTATTCTTGTGCCGTAAATTGCCGCTAAGCTTCGCGTTCTTTCCACTATTGGCGGTGGCTAGCAGTATTATGATTTATGCACTAACGAACTCCTTTGGTGGCAGCGGTTTTCTGGCAGTTTACCTGATGGGGTATATCGTTGGTAACGCCCGTTTACCTCAGATCATCCATATTCTGCGAATGCACGACGGGTTAGCCTGGATCAGCCAGATCAGTATGTTTTTAATGTTAGGTCTGCTGGTTTCACCCGGTAACCTGATGGATCATCTATGGCAGGCATTATTAATAGCGGGGGTGCTGATCTTTATCGCCAGGCCACTGGCTGTATTTATCTGTTTGATCCCGTTTAAATTCCCGATGCGCGATCAACTCTTTATCAGCTGGGTTGGCTTAAGAGGCGCGGTGCCTATTATTCTGGCGCTGTTTCCATGGCTGGCCGGTGTGCCAAATGAGCATCTGTACTTTGACGTCGCCTTTGTAGTGGTTATTGTCTCGCTGGTGTTACAAGGCTGGAGTTTGATCCCGGTAGCCCGTTGGTTAAAACTGGAAGTTCCGGCAGAGCTTGAGCCCGACCAGGCCATGCCACTGGATGCGGTGCCATCAAAAGATGTGATGGAAGTACTGGCCTATAAAGTGACATCACGTTCACCGGTGCTAACCATGCGCTGGCAACAACTCGGCGTACAGCTGCCGGTGCAGTATCTTGGGCTGATCCGGGATGGCGACTGGCTACAAGCCAGTGAAGATCCTGCTATCGCTGCCGGTGATACCATTATGGTGTTATCGCATTTGAAACATGTGAAAAAGCTAAGCGAAATCCTCGCCAGTGATGCTGAAAAGAGCGTATTGGATAACAGTAACTTCTTCGGTGATTTCTTACTGAATGGCGCAGTTAGCCTGAGTGATTTGGATGCATTCTATACCATTAATATGGCTGAGTTAAATCGGGAGCAGACGCTTTCTGCCTATATTAGCGAACGTTTCCATCGCCGGGTGGTAATCGGTGATCAGGTGAAGCTGGATCAGTTACTTTTAACGGTACGTGAAATAAATGAGCAAGGCGATATTACTCAGGTTGGTATTAAACCGCTGCAAGATTGAGATTTGAGCTAAAGTGCAGACTACAGCGTATAGCTGCTTATGTGCTGTAACATAAAACATGATTGGATTTGGTAATGCCAACCACTGCGGCTCAACACTGCATGCTGTGCCAACGGCAAGTCGAATTAACCTTTCATCATCTTATTCCAAGAAAAATGCATCGCCGGGCGTTTTTTAAAAAGCATTATGACAAAGCTCAGCTTCAAGCCGGCATTATGCTTTGTAGGCTGTGTCATAAGACTATCCATCGGTTTTACGACGAAATGACCCTGGCTAAAGAATACAACAGCCTGGCATTGCTGCTAACGAGCGAGAAAGTCCAACAGCATATCGAATGGGCTAAAAAGCAACGCTAGGCGGTACCTACATGGCACACAACCATCTATGGGTTTTGCTTAGACCATTGGCGCTCAAACTCGCGACGTTGGTCGGCTTTATCCTCTGCGCAGAATACAAAATCCTCTGGTGCAGTATCTCTGCTGCGGCAACGAGCGGGGATCTTGTAAAAAGCATCCCAGGCAGCACTTTTTTCAGGTGAGAAAACGTGGTTTCTAGCACTGAAGTTTGCCCTGGGTGAGCGTGTAACAGAAGACGTTGTAGCGGAATAGCTCGTAGTTTGCTCAGAGCGCACCGGTGTTTGTATTGAACTTAACCGACGTTCCTGGACTGGTTTCTTACAATGGGTTGATATGAGCATAAATAGCTCACGATCGCGTTTGTTCAAATAATTGCGTTCAGAAACACCATAACCACTGTTAAAACGCTTTCTAATGGTTTCACGCTCTGCATTGAGGGAATCACATCGGCGTTGGCTGTATTGGTCGTTGGCCAGTGCCGCAAGAGGAAAAATTAATAACGCTGCAGTAAGTATCCGCTTCATTCAACATCCTGTCATAGAGGGTTACATAATTTGTTACTCACCTTAAGCGAAAATGGTGCCGGAGAAAAGACTAATAGTTATTGCGGTTAGTCTGCTAAGGTGATTGAGCTTATGGGACGAGGTCAAGCGGCCAAAGGGTTGGTTAGACTGGTTATGTCTATTTTTAAAGCTTTCTTCGCCTAAGTTATCATAGCCCATAATGTATATTATGTTAAATCGGCAATTAAGCGACAGACAGCCTGTCGTCACTGGCCGGAGTCATCATCAGCGCCATTGTCAGACTGATGCATGCCACTGCTCCGACTATCCGCTTTAAAACGTTACCCAAAGCGCTCCGTACGGCCTCAGATTTCGTTTTCTCCATATCCAGACGCACCAGTACCTCACCCACGTCTAAATTGCACTGCTCAGCGATATAGAGTGCTTGTTCAGGGGTTAGGTGTCTTTCACCACGCTTAATCTTCCCTAAATTGCCATCGTTCATCTTTTCCAGAGTTAAACCGGCTTTCCTGTCACTCGTAGTGCCCATTTTGTTTTTTAGCTGCTCTATCAGCCACCAGCTGTAATTCTCAACCATGTTAACCCCCTGAAATTTTTTAAATCATAGCACTTTTTTGCATAAAAATATTTGGTACAGGTTGACCAAATCAAAAACAAGGATCATACTTATTTGGTCTACTTGTACCAAACTATTCGAGGCTGGAACCATGAATACCCAAATCACCTTAGACCACATTAAGTCCATTCTGTTTCGCGCTACCTCGTTAAACGAGGCATTAGCGCAATTAGATTCGTTTGGTGTGTCATACCGCGGCGAAACCGCCTATGTTATCGACGCCTTTGGCGTAACCTTCTGGCCAGCGCGTACCCGCTTATCTGGCAACCGTCCGTTGTTTGTCATGGTTGATTCAGAAAACGTACGCGATACCACTGACGCGCATTTAGCCGTTTTAGCTCAGCTGCAAGGGCCGGAATTAGTTACAGAGGTTCCAGCCGCTACTTTTCCGGTCGCAGCTGAGCACCCTGAAATCGAAGTGCCCACAGCTGCTGTGGGCAAACCTCGCTTTAACTATTTCAAAGTGTACGTTAAGACCGGCTTATTACGTGAAATTATACGCACTGAGCGCCGTTTAAAGCGCTCTCAGGCTGAGGGGTATCAGTTATGAAAACGATAGCCATCACTTGTCCAACGTGCGCTAGAGTCAATCACCGCCGCACTGATGCGCCTCATCATTTTTCATTTTATTGCATTTTTTGTTGTGACTTTATCGAGGCTTGCAACGCATGCGGCAAGACCAGTTTTGACAATGCTTCTGGCTGCAAAGACCCGGGTACGTTCTCACCAGCCGTTGGTGACTGGGTATGTGGCATTCAGTTATCCACAGAAACGGTGGATAACTCGCTATGAACCAAATGCACACCATCCCTTACGCAGCCCCGTTTTATAACTGCTACCGGTCATCAAATCAGGCTTACGCCAACCTGGCTTACTTAAGCCGCCTGATTATCAAAATCAGCTTCCCGCGCATTGGTTCTTTTAATCATTGGACCTTGCGCGGTAAACCGGCACAGCCAACGACCATTGCTTATGTGTTTGTTAGCGAGGGCTTCTCGCTATGACATGGTTTATCGACAAGCTCTATATCCAGCAAACGCATGAACAATGCTTGCCGCTTGTCGGTGACAAGTTTTATTACGTGGTAGACGGTGTCACCGGCGAAACCTCAGAATCACCCAAGGCTTACGCCAGCCGCATTAAAGCCAGCCACAGTACATCGATAGGCGTTTACTGTGATGGCCATAAAGTACGCATTGAGGGCAACCCCAGCCGCTTTGGCCGCCCTGATAACCTGATGGGCTTACAATCCATTGAAGAATGCGTTGCGGTATATAACCGCATCCTGTTAAGCCTTGGTTTGCCTCCTTTTATTACTGGCAAGTTTGACATTGCCAGCGCTGATGCAAAGGGTAACTTCCGTAAAATCTACTCTGGTGCCCAAATCACCATGATAGACATTACCCGCAACCATGCCGTAGGCCATAAGAATGAACTGGCGTTCTTGCGTGGTGTTGCCACCTTGTCACTACCAAACGGCAAGCGCCCTCACCTTTACCCCAATGGCCTGACTGTTGATTGGCAAAGTCGCAATGTCGGCGGTTCCAGCTGGGACTACTCCAAAGTCTACGTTAAATCAGCGGACCTGTTAGACCATAAAAACCGCAACCTTAAAGGCGCTGACGAAGAAACCGAAACCTATTACCAAAACCTGATTGACTACTGCTGTCAGTCCGGTGTTGTCCGTGAAGAACATTCCTTTAAATCCGAAAAGCTTAAGCGTTACGACCTGTGCTACTACGGCTATGTATCAACAGAACAATTAGCCAACCATCACACCGTAACAACGCTGGATAAGCTCATTGAAACCTTAGGAGTTGCTACCGTGGATTTTACATCTATAGCAAGCCAGCTTTTAAACAACGGCATCGTTAACAGCCACAGCGCAGCTTACGCCACCCAGGCGTACTGCCAGCAATGGTTAAACGGCCAACCTTTTCACAATACAGACCGTAAAAAGCAGTTATCCAGTGCTTATTACAAGCACAAAAGCCGCCTTTTGCAGCTTGGTATAGATATTAGTGTGCCGTTCTGCCCGTCTCGGGCCGCCCTGCCCACTTTTAAAAATCAGCGCGAGATCACCATGCGGAGTCTCGAACTGCCCACGTGGTACCGGGTGGCTAATGCCCGGTCACCGTTTCAACTCGTAGACGGCGGCACAATCGCCTAAGGAAATATGATGGACTCAGTAACGATTACTAAAACTTTTTTAAACGTCAGTTTCGGCCAGATGGACTCTGGCCAGCAGTGGTCCAGCGTCACTGTCATGGACAGTGATCCACAGGTTAAGCGTGATCCAGGCGGTAATAACTTTGTTGGCTCTCACGTTGCCAAAATCAACATTGTAGGCCCCGATGGCAAACCCGATTTATTGCTTGCCACCAAAATCGGCAATGCAGCGCAAGGGCTGTTTTTAAAGCCTATTACGCTGATTTGCACTATGGAAACCACTAAGAGCGGCATTGCCTTTAAGTGCGTAGGCGTAGAGCTGCCAGCAAACCTTAAGACGGCCTAACCATGACTGCGCTTTTCGTACTGATTTTCGCCGGTGTCTGCTACTACGCAAGCATTGCTGCCATTTACGTTAAGCGCGCTCTGTTTGACCGCAAAAGAGACTTTTTACTATGAAGATTTTTGCCGTTCTGCTGTTTCTCCTAAGTTCCTCTGTGGCGGCCCAATGCGCCCACCCACAGCAGGACGGCACTTTTATTTTTACCGCTGATACGGCGGCTGATTGTAACGGTTACTGGCTTATCACAGCAGGCCAATACAACGCTTACTTGTCAGCGGTAGAAATTAGCGTTGCCGATGTTACATCGGCTTTCACCTGGGGGTTTGGCATCGTTGTCTTTCTCTCTTATTTAGCGTTTAAGGTGCGAATCGGCACCCAAATTGTAAGGAAAATTTAAAATGGCTGATATTTTTGCTGCTGTTGACATGACCGCTGTTGCAACTTTCGTTGGTGCGGTTGGTATCCTGATTATCGGTATCGCTATGGCCTTTAAAGGTATCTCTTTAGGCAAGCGCGCTGTTAATAAGGCTTAAAAGATTATGGGCGGCTTAATTGTCGCCCTAATCTATACGCTTATCGCGGTGATTGGGGCGCTCTGTGGCTTTATCGTTTCTTGGTTTATGTTTAGGACATAAAAACATGAAATATTTTCTACTCTGCGCCCTGGTCATTGCCGGGGCTTTTTTTTCGCCTTTAAAGGCTCAAGACCATAATCCTTGCCCCGATGGTGGTACATATCAGGAAATTGATGGCGTTCATATGTGTACAACCCCTGCACCTCCATCTATTTTATATGATTGTTTTGCAGGTTCCTCTACTGAGTCATTAGGTCTAGTCAAGGATATTTCTCAATGTTTAGCGCTTGTACAACCATTTTTTTCTAACCCACTTAATAATATTGACCCTTCTGATATTTGTTCATCCACAGGCGTACAGACTCAAATTATTAATGAATTTCAAGCAAAAATTTATATTCAATATTCTACTTATTTTCCCAATAAGACTTGTCGCTCTCCACTTGAGGGTTCAATCATGGCAAATATGCGTAATAAAACAACTGATTATTATTGTCCCCCTGACGATAAACCTCAGTTTTTAAATTTTTATCCAATTGAACCCGAAGGCGGAATTTGTTGGCATCCCGCTGTACCAGCCGAACCCGAACCTGAATGTGACTGCTCAAACTTCGCAGGCGATAGCTTAAAAACTAACAACGATTTACTTGCCCCTGAGGGCCAATATACAGAAGCTAACCCGCCTCAGTGTGTCAGGCAGTCAGAAATTGCCGCAGGCCGTGATACTCCGCTGGAATGCGTATGCCAGGTATCCGCGCAAAAATGGGCGTGGTCTTACGCTGGCTTTAATGCTGAAACCAATACCCAAATGGTACGCTGGCAAACTCGCCCTACTCAAATTGGTCAGCCGTCCGGCACTTTTACCGGCGTCAAATGCGGTGCAACTGATGGCGGCCCGTTGGAACCGGAAAATAACGCACCAAAAGACTGTTTTACCCTAAAAAACGGCGTTAAATGGTGCTGGGCTGATAAAGCTGAAAAATGCCAGGTGGTTAACGGCGTAGAGCAATGCGCTTCTGGCTGCGGCACGGTTAACGGTGATTTTGTTTGTTATGACGATACGCCGGTAATACCACCAAAAGACCGCGACCAACTAACGCCACCAGATGACACCCTAACTGACCCTAATAAGTCGATAAACGACATGGTCAAAGGCGACTTTAAAGAAATCAACAAGGGCGTAGAAAGCCGTTTAGATAACGTTGTAACGTCAATCAGTAACACCACTATTGCAATGGATGAAGTGTCCGACAAAGTCGGCCTTACTAACTCTAAGCTCGATGGCATCGGTATGCAGCTGGACGGCATCGGCAAACAACTTGGCCACATCGATGGCACCTTAGAGGGCGCTTTTGGTGATGATGGCGAACCCGCACCCGGCACTGGTGACGGTGAAACCTGTTATGAAGATATTTGCTCCTGGTATGAATCGGCTTACCCCGATGGCCTTGTCGGAATCTGGCAAGAGCGCAGCGCTGATTTACAGCAAACGCCTCTTTTCAACTTTTTAAACCAACTTGGTACCGTCCAGCCAACCGGCGGCCAACCTGATTTTAATATCTGTTTTAACCTTGGCGCTATGGGTGACTATGGCTGCAAATCGTTTGAAATTCCGTCCGCAGTTTGGGCGTTTATCCGGCTTATGATCCTTATCTGCGCCGGTATTTTCTGCTATCGCATTGTTTCGGGGGTGTAATATGCCGCAGTGGTTAATCAATTTTGGCAACTGGCTACTGGATACCATCAAAACCTTAGCCTTTACGCTGTTTACAATGATTAAAGACGTTTTTTTCTTCGCCTTTGAGCAAGGCATGATACTGGTTACCTTTATCCTACAAGGCATGGGTGACTTATTTCAGGGCTTAGACGTCACCAGTTACATTGCCGCCCTGCCCCCTGAAACCTCTTGGGTACTCTCTCAAATTGGCCTGGGTCAGGCGCTTGGCATGATAATGTCAGCCATAACCATCCGCTTTATGCTGCAACTGGTACCCTTTACGAGGTTAGGCTCATGATAAACGGCTTATCAGGCCGGCCCGGGGCCGGTAAAACCTATGAAGCGGTAATAACGCATATTTTTCCGGCATTAAAACAAGGTCGCAAAATCATCACCAACATACCGTTAAACGTTGACTGGTTCTCTAGCGTCCTGGGCGACCATGTACGTGATTTAATGGTTCTCGTTGAGGGTGGTTTTCATAATTACGGCGAAAAACGCTACTTTTCCAAAGCCGAAGATTTTTTAAAGTACGACACCTGGCGCAATGAAGCCGGTCAAGGCGTTTATTTCTTTGTTGATGAAGCGCATTTAGCTATGCCGCAAGGTTCGACCGATAAGGCATTAAAAGAGTATTTGTCGATGCACCGCCATTATGGCCATGACATCATGCTACTGACGCAGAATTTCCGCAAAGTAGACCGTGACGTTAAAGACATGGTTCAGAACTGCTACTACTGCACCAAGCTCAGTTTTCTTGGTCGTGATGAAAAATACATTGTCAAAGTCGCTGATGGTGTATCGCGTAACATCATCACCACGCACGAAAGAACCTATGAAGAAAAGTATTTTGCTGCTTACAAGAGCCACACCAAATCTAGCGGCAGCGTCAAAGAAGCTGCAACTGCAGACGTTCAAAAATGGTACCAACGCTGGACCACTAAGGGCGCGATAATCTGTTTTGCCTTATCGCTTTTAATCGTGATAGCAAACCTGAGTAAAGACCGGCCAGACCATCAAGCCGAAGCCATTGCTAAGCTCGAATCGCTCAAAAATCCACAGCAAACTTCACCAGGTGAATCACAGCAACCCGCATCGAATCAAACTTTGACAAGTCACAGCTTGCCACAACAACCTGCAAAACCTGCCGATAAATCACAAGGTCAGCACCCCTTTAACGGTGTTGATTTGCACATTGCCGGGCATTACCAGGACTACGACAGGCGTGGAAATTTCAAAAAAATCCTATTTTTCTCAGTTTCTCGCAATGGCCAGGTACTATCGGAGATCACCAACGCCGATTTGGCGCTGGCCGGTTACGCTGTGGAAGTTATGGCTGACTGTATTGCCCGTATCAGTTACGGCGACACCTTTCAGCGCTGGATAATGTGCGACAGCCCCACTGTATCGGTGCAAACGGCCCTAAGTTCCGAGTAAGGCGCCCGCGCGTTACGTAACGCTTTTTAATGGCCGCAGGCCATGCAGCGAGCATGGCGCGGAGCGCCACGCGCAGCGGGTACCAGCAAACTCTTGGCAGCACCGCTGCCTAATCGCGCCAACCTTACCCGAACTTCAATCCGCCGCCGGTTCGCGCCCTGCCGAACCCCTCGCCAGCGCAGCTGGCACAAAAGCTGTGCCGCAGGCACGCATTATATCGCTTTAGCGTCTCGCACCCCTGGGTGCGTTACTCTTGCGCCGTCTCCGGCGCCGCGCAGCGTTTTTCTTGTGGCCGTCTCCGGCCACCGCCGCCAGGCGTTTTCTTGGCGCGTCTCCGCGCCCCGCGATTTTTCCGGTTTAACTGTGGTATAAGCTGATGCGATACGGGAAGGGGCCCCCTCTGGGGAAGGGACCCGAATCGCATCAGCGTGAGCCAGAGTTGGGCCCTATTACATCCCAACTCTCTCCGCACTATGCGGAAAACCACCCCTCCCGGACGCCCCACAAATCTAGGCTTTTTCGCTCTTTAAGGTGCTGACATGAAAAGGTTTTTTCCGAATTTTTCGGCCGAATTTTCAAAATGTTCCTAAATTTGATAATTGCTCGTTTTTCATGCAAATATTAACACTTCATTTACACAAATTTGGTTAGAAATGGAGTTTTAAGGTGAAATTGCAGTTAAAAAAGCAGGTGCTGCCAGAGTTTGCTGAGATGTACGTAGCTTGTTTCGGTGTATGGCCGAAAAAACACAAGCTGGCGGCGGAGTTCTTTGGCGTGTCAGAGCAAACCGCAAAGCGCTGGTATGAAACCAACAACCCTTCCTTGGTTGCTCACCGGTACCTAACGGTACACTACCGAGGCTACCTACCCCTTACCGGTGCCTGGCAGTTCTGCCGCATCGACAAGGACGGAATCTTACATACGCCCCACGGTGTTTGCTCACCGGGTGATATAACCATGCTCTGGCGCTACAAGTGGTCAGCTGAACAAAACGCCAGGCAATATCAGAAAGCTAAGCAAAAACTAAAGGATCTCCAATCCGGTACCCAGCTAAAAATGCTTCGTCATACTGCTGACTATTTAAATCGGTTAGTGTTAGAATTGACGCAGGAATAAAAACAGGGGCTAAGCCCCTGATTTCATTGTATATTATGTTAAATGTATTAAATGCTGGAAATGTCTAAGTAACTGTATTTGATAGATTTAGTGTTATAATCCTAACTTCGGATTTATAGCGAGTTTTGAGAACAGCTTATATGCAGGTATTTTGGTACTTGGTCACTGCTCTGCTTTGGCCATTATTACTTTGGCAAGGCAAGCGCCTGCGCAAGCTGGCTGTGCGGTTACCGGAAGCCACTGGTGACAGAGCTGGCAGTATTGCTGCAAGCAATGCTGCACAACAATCTGTATTAAGAGTTTTGATTTGCGGTGACTCGGCGGCAGCCGGTGCCGGTATCGCTTCGCAGCAACAAGCGCTGGCAGGCTATCTTACCCGGGCGTTAGCGGTTGCGAACTCAGTAGAATGGCAATTAGTCGCACAAAGCGGTCTTTGTTGTAACGGGCTGGTTAAATTACTGCAAGGTCTGCCAGAGCAACGCTTTGATCAGATCTATGTTTCGATTGGCGTGAATAATGTCACTGATCTGACCGGAAATCGACAGTACCGCGAGCAGTGTCGGGAATTACTCACATTGCTTAGCACACGATTTCAGTCGCCGAAGATTATTATCAGCGCCATACCACCGATGCAGCAGTTTACCGCATTACCCTGGCCGTTAAATCAGTGGCTTGGGTTGAAGGCGCGACTATTAAACAAGGTTTTAACGCAAGAGCTAGCCCATTGGCCCAATGCAGTAATGGTTGATGCTAAGCTGCCGTTAAGCCCGGAGCTGCTGGCAGCAGACGGCTTTCATCCTTCAGCAAAAGGTGCGGCGCTTTGGGCGCAATTACTACTGGAAACCGCTGCTACAGACTGTGAGCAAACCTAAGATAAGTGTGATAACGATGAATGATAGCGATCTACCCTACTCGCAAGCCTGTGAAAATAATAAGTCCCCTATTCTGTCGGTATTAAATCAGGCTTTTGCCAATTGCCAGCAGGTACTGGAAATCGGCAGTGGTACTGGCCAGCATGCGGTTTACTTCGCCAGTCAGCTAGCTCACCTTAGCTGGCAAAGCAGCGATCAGCACTGCAATTTACCGGCACTGGCTGAACGGATCCGCCGTGCGGCGCTAGCCAATTTACCGCCACCATTGGCACTGGATATCAGCGATGACAGCACGCCCGAGCAGCGATTTGATGGTATTTTTACTGCCAATACCTTGCATATTATCAGTTGGCCACTGGTTAAGCGCCTGTTTAGGCGCTTAGATGAATTTGCCGCACAAGAAGCAACGCTATGTATCTATGGGCCTTTTAACTATCAAGGCGAATTCACCAGCGCCAGTAACCAGGCTTTTGATGCCAGCTTAAAAAGTCGGGATCCGGCGATGGGTATTCGCCATAGCGAAGACATTCTGCAACTGGCGGCGGCAGAAGGTTTTTTGCTACAGCAGGATATCGCGATGCCGGCAAATAACCGGCTACTCTGGTTTAAACGCTAGCCGCTGCTTCAATACCCATTTATTCAACCGGAGCTTTATTTAACCAGAGCTTTGTAGGGCAAGGCCGCTGCTGCAGCTTGAAGATAGTGCTGCAAATGCTGCTGCTCTTGTTTGAAATAGCCCTGGATCGCAGCTGATAACGGCGTATCAGCAAAACGGTAGGCACCATAGCGTAATACCGGCGCAAAACCGCGTTTAAGCTTATGTTCACCTTGAGCACCGGCATCAAAAAACGATAATCCCTGCTTGATGCAATACTCAATACCCTGATAGTAACAAAGCTCAAAATGCAAATAGTCATTGTGTTCCAACGCGCCCCAGTAACGGCCATAGAGCGCATCCTTACCCCGAAAACAGAGTGCGGCAGCAACAATCTGCTGTGGTTGTTGCGAGTCAAAAGCCGCAAATACTACGATCTGTGTCGCCATTGTTTTCGCCATTAGTTGAAAGCTTTGTGGCGTGATATAGCCGTGATGGCCGGAACGTTTAAGGTAGGTGGCCTGATAACAACGGATCAATTGTCGCCAGTGGTTATCGGTAAGCTGCTCACCGGTCAGAGTTTGCAAGCTAAGTCCGGTACAGGCGGCGCGCTCCTTAGCAATTTGTTTGCGCTTGCGCGAGTTCAGCCTAGCCAGAAAGTCGTTAAAATCTTTGTAATGCTTATTCTGCCAGAGAAATTGCACATCATATCTAAGCCATAGCCCCTGCTCCGCTAAGGACGTAGCTAGCTCAGCCTCTGGGTAGAGCCACTGCACACTATGTAGTTTACCTTGGTTTAGCTCAGCTTTTAGAAACTGACAAACCACGTGTAGCACCGCATATTGATCAGTGCCTTGCCGCATGCCAAGCCTTGGCCCGGTCACCGGCGTAAAAGGCAGCGCCGCTACCCATTTTGGATAATACGGTAACGGCAATTGCTGATAGGCCTGTGCAATTTGCCAATCAAACAGATACTCGCCATAAGAGTGAGTTTTTAAGTAGCCAGGTACTAAGGCAACCAACTGCTCGCCTTGCCAAACGGCAAGATGCTGGCTGTGCCAACCGCTATTACCATCAACACTGCCACCTTGTTCCAGCGCCGCTAAAAAAGCCTGGCGACTAAAAGGGTGAGCGTTATCAAATAATGCCTGCCAGTCGGGTTTGGCAATATCGTTAACCGAGTGCAGCCAGCCCGGTTTTAAACCATCATCTGTCATACTCAGACTTAACTTTTATCCTGCTGCGCCAGGAAGTCTTTAAACTCGATGGTATAAAGCCGCAGTAATACCAGCGTTAGCGCAAAAATAATCGGGCCGTAAATTACGCCAATTAAACCAAATAATTGGATACCACCGAGCAGGGCCAGAAAAATCAGTAAGGTGCTCATATTAGAGCTACCCTGCATCAGAATAGGTCTGAGGACATTATCTATCGAGCCCACCACTAACACGCCCCAGCCAGCCAGAAAGAGTCCCCAGCCCCAATCACCGGTAAAGAATAAATATAAACTGGCCGGCAGCCAGATCAGCGCTGTGCCTACCGCCGGGATAAAGGAGGCAAAGGCCATCATCGTGCCCCAGAATAATCCCGGAAAACCGACTATGGCCATGGCAATACCGCCAGCAAGCCCCTGCGCAATAGCAGTCAGCACTGAGCCGAGTACTGCTGAGCGTGCTACCAACTTGGCTTCGCTTAGTAAGGCATCTTTTTGCGAGCGGGATAACGGAATGTAATGCTGAATAGCGGCCACAATTTTATCGTGATCGCGTAATAAGAAATACAGCACAAACAACATCAAGACAAAGCTGAATAACAGACCGGTCAGATCGCCAAGCATCTTGGTACTCAGGTTTAACAACTCTTTACTAAAGCCGGCAGCAAATTCGCTCAGACGTTCAATAATCTGCCGTGGTGTTAAGAGATCGCCGGGGAGCTTATCAGCCGCCAGTGCCTGTAATTGTTGCAGATAAGGATGCTGCAGTAATTGCTCAGCCCCGCCCTGACCCAGCCAAAGATAGATTTGTTTGGTAACCAGCAACCCTTGTTGCACCAGAGCGGCAAACACCAGGCTGGCGGGTACCAGGATCACCAGCACCAACAGCAAACAGGACAAGGTTGCCGCCAGGTTGGGTTTAGTTGGCATTTTGCTACCTATCCAATGGTGTACCGGATAACACAGCAATGATAAGACAAAGGCCAGCACAATAGCGCCTAAGTAAGGTGCCACCAGCAGATAGCTGCCATACAAAGCCAATAGCAGCGCCAGGATCAGTAAATAATGGCGGGATTCGATGGTAAATTTCGCAGGCATGGTAAATCCTTTTCTAGGGCGTGTTGACGTTTGCTGCTTATTTTTGCAGCTGTTTGGCTGGTGTTTATACAAGGCAGAGCTTGTGATGTGTAGTTATTCTACATGAACAAGCGATAACGCAGTAGAAACGCCAGCCAAACGCTGCCCGAAGGGTTCGCACTGGCGACGCTTTGCTCTTTGTCACTCGTCACTTATTTAGAATAACTAAACTGCGCTCCTCGTTTCGCGATCAAAGCGCCGCCAGTGTGAACAAAATCTAAGCAGCAAACGTCAACACGCCCTAACAGCACTGGCCGTGTGTGTCGGCACTTCATCGTCGTTTGACAGTTAAAAGTTAAATAACATCACGCCCAAGCCTATACTATTTTGCCGGTGATTGTAATCCAGCAAGGTCTCGGCGTAACCGGAAAATAGCTGTAAATGCAGCCGTAAACCATCGGGTTGTTGCTTATTGATTGGATAGGTCAAATCCAGCTGCCAGGAGCCCTTGGAAAAATCCTGCCAGTTCATTCTGCGGGTTAACGAAGCGGTGGCACTGCCCGGTAGCCAGTTCAGTTGTAGCTCGGTACTGCCCAGGAAGTTTGTCAGATCCGGGTTATCGTCTTCCGACAATGATTCAGCAACCCGTTTATTAAACTTCAGCAGAAGTCCAACCTGCTCGCGCTCGAACGCTGCGGCGGTATAAAAGCGGTTCCAGCTGCGCGATAACGGCTCGCTCTGACCATTAGATTGGTGCACAAAACCAAATTGCAGCATCTGTAACCGCCAGCCAAAGGGCAAAGCGCCTAAGTACTCAGCCGTCGGGATTACATAAACCACCTCCGGCTGATAGTCGGTACTACGAAAAGGTGCCGAATCTTCTGAGTTCCACAGCTGCCACATTGAGGTCTGGGTGTAGGCGAACCAGAGATCGGCATTGGGCAATAGCCAGTCTTCCAGAATTTTCGCCCGAAGTGATACCTGCAGCTTGGTTTCAATATCTTTATAGTTTTCCTGTAGCTCGGCACCGCTGCGGGTTGGACTTGCCGGTTGGCGGTTTACACCGCTACTGTAATGCACTGGCAAAATAAAGTTAGGTTGATAGGTACGCACCCGAAAGGTGCCGCGTTTATCCTGTTCGGTAAGTTCCCACAAGCTTTGTAGGATGGTAGCAACTGGAATTACCGGCGCAGCTGTGACTGGCTCGGCGTCCGTCGTATCGGGCTGTTCTGCTACAGTTTGGGCAACCGCCGTTACTGGCTGTCGCTCAGCCAGTAAACGCTGCTTTTGCATGGCTTTGACTATATCGTCATAACAACTGAGTCGCTGCTGATCGGCAAGGGCTAAACATTGTTCCAGACGTTGCTCCGCCTCAGCGCCCAGTGCCGGGTTAACAATACCCAAGGCGACGGCCAAAGCAATTAATCTCTGCATAAATTACTCCCTGTAGCGATCTCAAACTAACTTAGTGTACGGGATAAAAATGACAAATAGCTGAACTGAAGTGTAAAAAATGTCTTAATGGCCTTGTAGTTTATCAATATCGGCCCGATTTAGAATAAATACAGATCACAGGAGCATAGGATGACAACCTCATATACCCCACCCGCAGTCTGGCAATGGCAGTCTGAAAATGGCGGCGCCTTTGCCAGTATCAACCGCCCGGTTTCCGGCGCTACTCACCAGCAGCCTTTACCCGTTGGCGAACATCCGCTGCAACTTTATTCACTGGCGACGCCCAATGGCATAAAAGTCACAATCTTACTGGAAGAGTTATTAGCTGCCGGTCATGCGGCTGAATATGATGCCTGGCTTATCAGCATCAAAGACGGTGCGCAATTTGGCAGTGGCTTTGTCGAACTGAATCCTAACTCGAAAATTCCGGCATTATTTGACCGTGACCGCGGCATCCGGGTATTTGAATCTGGCTCAATTTTGTTGTATCTGGCAGAAAAATTTCAGGCCTTTTTACCCACTGAGCCTGGCGCCCGAACTGAAGTGATGAACTGGTTATTCTGGCAAATGGGTAGCGCCCCCTTTGTTGGCGGCGGCTTTGGTCATTTTTACGCCTATGCGCCGGAAAAATACGAATACCCGATCAACCGCTATGCTATGGAAACCAAACGTCAGTTGGATGTGCTGGATAAGCAGCTGGCGCGCCAGCCCTTTGTTGCTGGTAACGAATACAGCATTGCCGATATGGCAATCTGGCCCTGGTATGGCGGCCTGGTATTGGGCCGGCTTTACGATGCAGCTGAATTTTTGGATGTCGGCAGCTACCAGCATGTGTTGCGCTGGGCACAACAACTGGACGCACGTCCGGCGGTAAAACGCGGCTATCTGGTAAACCGTAACTTTGGTGATACACCAGGTCTGGCTGAACGCCACAGCACGGCTGATTTTGCGCCCTTCGGTTTGTAAAAGTAGGCGCCGGCAGTGGCGCCTACTTTTTCGTTTATCCGGCTACCAATTGGCCCGCAGCCTTAACTTGCTGCCGCAGCTCCAGCTGCAAGCTTTCCGGTAACTTTAGCTGTCTGGCCAACTCGGTCAGATAGCTACGCTCCATAAAGCTCTCTTCATCGATCACCAGCAAGGTCGCCATATACATCTCGGCAGCCAGTTGTTCTGAGGTAGCTAATCTTGCCACCGCGGCCGGATCCAGTGGTTTTTTCAGTTCAGCATCAACAAATTGCCGGATCCCGGCATCCGTGGTCAGTCTGCTGATTTCCTGCTCAATCAGCTGTAGCTCACGCTCATCAATATGACCATCCGCTTTTGCAGCAGCAATCAAGCAGACCAGAATGGCACGGCAACCGCTTTCAGTATGCAGCTCGGCCGCTGTGCTGCTTGCTGGCTGATTTCCCTGTTGCTGCTGCCAGTTACCATAGGCCTTGTAAGCCAGTACACCAAGCGCGGCCAGGCCACCGTAGGTTAGCACCTTGCCTCCGAGTTGCCGGCCCTTTTTACTTCCCAGCAAATACCCTAGTGCGCCGCCGGCTACGGCAGCACCGGCCCGACCTTTTAATAAGTCATTGATGCTACCACCGGTGCCCGGTGCACCAGTCAGCCCTGTACCATTACTCAGTAATTTGTTAAGAAAATCTTTATTTAGCATAGCCGGCTCCTTAGTTAAGATTTTGCTTAGAGCTTACGGCGGTAAATTAATTCCTTGGTCTGTTTTTTATATTGCCGGACAATTCGCCGCCACCCGATAGCCCTGTTGCTCGGCTTCAGATATGGTTTGGAAAATCACCCGGTTTGCTGGCGCCATACTTTGATAATTGGGGCAATCCGGCCGGTGATAGATTTTGGAGTTGCGGTTAGCATGGATTGGACCTGTCACTTTGCTGCTGCTTTCCACTTTGGCAACCTGCGTGTCGTTGCGGTTGTCCCAACCGGCAGCGGTTAAGCCAATGCCGCTGGTAGCAAAGCCTAGCTGCCAGCTTTTTTCACCGGTTACAAAAGGATTATTACGCCCGGTCTGCATAGCTGTGCGCTGGTGGATCTGCCGCTCTTTCTCTGAAACCGGATCCTGACTGTGCCAAGCCAGAAACATTTGCTGATCCTGGCGGCTTAATTTCAGGTTGTAGCGATCGGCCATATAAAACGCCACCCGCGCAATATCGCCGCGGATATCTGCCTTGGGCTGAACCTTACGCTGTTTGGTATCAATCCGGATATCACAGCGGCCAAACTGACCGCTGAATTCTTGCCCAACCATACCAAAGGGCAGATCGGCCCGCAGACCATTGATCTGTCCTACGGCATAGGTCAGATTAAACAGATCAGCTTCAATCAGGTTAAATAACGGATCCTGTTGCTGGCAGTTCTTACGGCCGCCGTTTTGCCAGCATTTTAATTGCTTCCCCACCCAGGAGATCGGAATAATATGCTCCACTTCTGAACGAGCCGCTCTGGCCAGCGTTGCCTCACTAGGGGTACCCCGGGGCGCATAGACTTCGAAGCCACAGCTTTGATGATCAACCCGACCACCACTGCGTCCAACCCAACTGATCGCACAATCGCAATAAAAGGTACGTTCATGGCCCTGATAAATTTGCTTGAGGGTAACTTTGGCCTGTTCAAAATTGCCTGGATTGGCAAATACCGGACTGCTAATGCTAAGCAGCAGAATAACGAGCAAAACGTATCTGATCACAACAACTACCGCGCCGGCCGTGGACGCTCTGATGACTGCAAGTCAAAACCGGCCTGTTCTGACTTTGATCCTGTTGCGAACCCAATTTGTCCGCCAACCCTGATCTTAACAGTAAACACCTTGCAGATTAAAGCTTGCGATCTGCTTAACCTGACGCCAGACCAAGGTCAGATTGTGCTTTTTTATTAAAACAGGTATAACTTGAATACGCTCAAATAATATTAGTCCGGGTCTGATGTCAAAGTTGTTGCAACCCTTGCTACTTCTACTGGCGATATGCTGTTTCAGTGCTGTTGCAGACATAGACTATGTGTTTAGCCCACCTACCGATAAGCTGACCGCCCGACAGTCTTCGGTTTATCACATCACTCAGGACCAGCATGGCTTTATGTGGCTGGCAACGGACAGCGACGGACTGTTACGGTTTGATGGCAGCGAAAGCGTTAATTGGCTAAGTGTCGCAGAAAGTGGTTTACGGCGGCAAAATGTCAATAAATTTGTATTAGAGAATAATGGCGCTATCTGGATGGCCAGTTGGGGTCATGGTTTAACCTATCTCGCTGCTGCAAACGATGTTCAGTACAATTTCCGGGCCGATAGTGGCGATCCTGACGCGCTGGCATCTGATCGGGTACAAACCTTATTTCTGGATAGCAAGCAACGTTTATGGATTGGTACTGTCGCGGGGGTTAACTATATTGATTTAGCTAACCCCAGGGAGATCAAGCGTTATGCGGCGCCGGAGCTCGAACATCCATTGCATAAGAACCGGATCTGGTGGATCACTGAATCGGCTGAAGGTCTTTGGTTTGCCACCGCTGACGGCATAGTGCTGCTTAATACAGAGCAGCAGGTAAAACGCTATCTGTTGCCGCAACCGGAAAAAAATATCCTTGAACGAGCGCGTGAAGTACGCGCTATTCAGCATTTTAGCTCGGGTATCTGGGCCAGTTCGGCCACGGGGGTTTATCAGTATCATTCCGGCTGTGACTGTTTTGCCCGTCTGGAAATGCCGGCGCAAGTCGCCTCTCCCCGAGTAAATGTACTTTATCAAAGTCCGGATAATTATTTATGGGTCGGCAGCACCGAAGGATTATTTTTATATGATACCGAGGCTAAGCAGTGGATTAAAAATCGTCAGGGCTTTAATTATCTGCCGGATGTCGATGTCCGAACCCTCTATGAAAACGCCGACAGCCAACTCTGGGTAGGTAGCCGGGATCAGGGACTCTTTATCGGTAATCCGCAACAACGGGCTTTTCAACCCTTGAGTAGTCAACTACCGAGCCCCCTGCAACAGGCGGCAAGTCGTTTGATTAGTGCCCTGTATCAGGACCAGCAACGTAATATCTGGATAGCCGCACACGGTGCCTTAATCTGGCTGGAGCATGCCAGCAACCAGTGGCATCAGGTTCTGTATCGCCAACAACATAATATTCGCAAAATTTATCAATTTGCTTCGCAGCCTGACGGCTCGCTCTGGCTGGCGACAGACAGTGGCTTATATCAAATGCAGGATGGCCGGCTTAGACCAGAGCTGACGCCTTTTGAGCTGGCAGGTATTCCTCCGGGCGCTATTACTGCCTTTCATATCTCTACTGACGGCGATTTTTATCTGGGGGTTTGGCAGCGGGGTCTACTTCGCTGGCAACCGCAAACGCAGCAGGCGACTATTAGCCTGACTAACCTGGCGACAAACAGCGGCGACCAGATTTATCAGATCGTCACTGATCAAAGCGGCAATCTATATGCAGCAACCCGTTACTCCGGATTGTATAAAAGACCTGTCGGGCAAAGCTGGCACCAGGTAGAAACCGGTGTCGCCAATCTGGTTGAAGGATTTAATTGTGTATTACCTGTCGCTGAAACAATAGTTTGGCTTTGCTCCGAATATGGGCTGTGGCGCCTTGATCTACAAAGCGGCAGCAGTTCACAATTTTTAACCGAGCAAGGACTGCCAAGTGTCTTTATTACCGGCGCCTTCCTCGATCAGCAACAACGGTTATGGGCTTTGACTAATCATGGTCCTGCCCGCTTTAATGAGCACAGCCAACGTTTTACCAGTTATAGTCTGAATGATGGCCTACCCGATCTGACGATGCAGCGTAATGCCCATCTATTGTTACCCGACGGCAGCTTTTTGCTGGGTACCGCTATGGGGGTCGCCAATAGCAAATTTGATATAGAGGCCGAGTATATGCCTGTGCCCAGAGTCGCGCTGAGCCAGGTTGAAATCGATGGCAGAGATCAGACCCGGCATTATCCTGTTAATCAGACGCAAATTGCGTTACCGGCTAACTTTCGGGAATTGGTGATCGGTGTCTCAGTTCTGGACTACCGTGAACCAGACAAAAACACTATCCGATACCGTCTGCTAGGGTTTTCATCGAACTGGAGTAGCGCAACCCGTAACCGCGAATTACGTTATTTAGGCTTAGCTCCCGGCAATTACCTGTTAGAAGTGATTGGCCAGAATAGTCAGGGTATCCAATCCGCAGAGCCATTGCGAATCCAAATTCAGGTCGCTGCACCCTGGTGGTATTCACCTTACTTATGGATTGTCTCTGCTGTCGTTTTCCTAACTACCTTGTTATTAAGTGTCTATCTGCGAGAGCTTAATTTAAGAAGACGCAACGCACGTCTGGCCGGCCTGGTTAGTGCCAGAACGCAGGAGCTTGAATTGTTAGCACAACAACTGCAAAACAAAGCTGATCATGATGAGCTAACGGGGTTATTAAATCGCGCCGGTTTTACGGAACACTTTCAACGTTTACGTTTACAGTTACAACGCAGTCAGCAATCTCTTAGCCTGGTGTTAATTGATCTGGATTATTTCAAGAGCATTAATGACCAGTTTGGTCACGCCGCAGGTGATGCCGCCCTGCAGCATTTCGCTGCTAAGCTAAGTACAAGGGCGAGAGGCAGCGATCTGACTGGGCGCTGGGGAGGCGAAGAATTTATTCTGGCTCTGGCGGACTGTACAGCAAGTGATGCCAAAGTATTTTGTGAGGCCTTACTACGAGAGATGCAGCAGGAGCCCTGCTCATACCAGGGCGCCATATTAAAGCTGAGCGCGACTTTCGGCATAGCGCAGCTACCCGTCAGTTGCAGTTCGCTCGAACAGTGGGTAAAACTTGCCGACGACGCCCTCTATCAGGGCAAGCATCGTGGTCGCGCTCAGGCCGTTATCGCAAAGCCGACTCAGCTGCTCACCAATTGATGCGCGACCTGAGTCCCCGTTAGCAGGTTATCATGCAGCGGGCAGCGGGCGCATACTTCATCAAGAAAGCGTTGCTTCTGCTCCACCGACAGATCGGCGTCAATCTCAGCCAGGATCCGGATCTGCTGAAAGCCTGCCCGCTCGGTCGTCGCCTTGCCCATCAGCGCATCTGGGTCATAATCCCCCTCGACGGTGATCCGCATCCCGTGTAGTGCGATTTTCTGTTGAAAGGCGGCAATCCGGCCAATAGTGGCAATACAGCCGCCAACGGCAAAAAGTAACATCTGCAAGGGCGTCGGCCCCAACCCAGTCCCTTTTGCTGTAACAGGCTGATCAATCATCAGCTGGTGCTCACCGATCCGGGCCGCTACGGCAAAGCCATCCTGCATGACACTTTCAACACTAACAGTTTTAAGCATATTAAACCCCTTTAATTTATTCTGCGCTAATATAAAGCCAATTCTCAAGTAAAATGCTGTTCCAGATCAAAACTATGGCTGGTCTGCAATTTGGCTGCATTGCCCCTTGGAGTCGGATTTAACATTGAAAGTTAGATGATTTGAGTATAAATCCGGCGATCAGTAGTGGATGTTCCGTTAAAACTGGTATTCCGTTGCGGCTTTTATTAGTGTAGCGCCTTTTCTTCAAGGGCCGGAAATCGATATGAGCACTGTCACATTATTTGACCAGCTGCAAGATGCAGTAAAAGAACTTATCAGTAAGAATATCAAATTACAACAACAGTTAAATAACTTACAAGAACAGCACGAGCTGTTACAACTGGAGATGATGGAGAAAGACGACAGTCAGGCAAAGCTCGCTCAGCAAATGACGCAATTGTTAACTGAGCTTACTCAACAACCTCAATGAGTGTTCGACCTTATAGTATTACCATCGCCGGGCGACACTACCGTTTTAAGGCTGAGTCGGATTTAGAGTTAGTATTGCAGCAGGTTGCCAGCGAATTAGAACAGCGGATAACCTTACAGGCTACACAGCAACCGCTGGCCAGTCGTGACCAATTACTTATGCTGACAGCGGTAAATGTATTGGCTGAAATGAAACAACAACAAGCCACGTTGGCCAATTTACTCAAAGCAATCCAAACAAGCACCCAGGGCTAAGCCCTGGGAGTAAAATTACTATTAACTGCTGACGCGGCGGTAATTACGGTACTCCGGTCGCCAGAAATTATCTTCAATTTTTTGTTGCAGCGCATTGTCGTCCAGCTCCAGCGCCAGGCCCTGCTGCATCGCGACCTTAGCGACAGCAAAGGCAATCCTTTTACTTAACGCAGCGAGCTCAGTAAAAGGCGGTAACAAGCCCCCTGTTCCGGTGTTAGCCAGAGGCGAATTCGCTGCCAGGGTTTCACTGGCAGCACGCAACATCTCGTCTGAAATCAGTCTGGCGTTTGCGGCTATTACCCCCAAACCGATACCCGGGAAAATATAGCTGTTGTTACACTGGGTGATCAGAAATTCACGCCCCTGATAATGAACGGGCTTAAAGGGGCTACCGGTCGCAACAATCACGTCTCCCTCTGTCCACTCAATCACCTGCTCTGGTGTTGCCTCTACCTGCCGTGACGGATTACTTAATGGAAAAATAATCGGCAAGGCACAGCCCTTTTTCATCGCGCGGATAATCTGCTCAGTAAATAATCCAGCCTGACCAGATACCCCTATTAACACGGTAGGCTGAGCACAATGCATTACGTCTAACAGGCTTGGATAGTCACCGCTAAAGCTCCAGCTGGCAATTTGCGCACTGCTTTGCACTAGAGCTTGCTGGAAGTCACGTAAATCCGGCATGGTATCGGTAAGCAGTCCGAAGCGGTCAACCATATACACCTGACTACGCGCCTGAGCTTCAGCTAAACCTTCTGCCACCATCTGGCTAATAATCGCCTCGGCGATACCGCAGCCTGCAGAGCCAGCGCCGACGAATACCACTTTTTGCTGATGTAATGGCACACCTTTGCTACGGCAAGCCGCAAGCAAGGTCCCTACCGTTACTGCAGCAGTACCCTGAATATCATCATTAAAACAGCGCACGCTGTCACGATAGCGCTGCAGAATCGGCATCGCATTGGGCTGGGCAAAATCTTCGAACTGAATAATGGCTTCCGGCCAACGCCGTTTTACCGCCTGAATAAAGAGGTCAATAAACTCATTATATTCCTCCTGCCCAACCCGCGGTTGCCGTAGGCCCATATACATAGGATCTTTAAGTAATTTTTCGTTGTTAGTACCAACGTCTAACATCACGGGTAAGGTATAGGCCGGGCTGATACCGCCACAAGCGGTATAGAGCGACAGTTTGCCAATAGAAATACCCATACCGCCTATGCCCTGGTCACCCAGGCCCAGCACCCGTTCACCATCTGTTACCACTATGACTTTGACTTTGCTTTTCGTTGCATTACGCAGCACGTCATCCAGATTATAGCGGTCTTCATAGCTAATAAAGAGCCCACGGGCACTGCGATAAATATCGGAGAACTGTTCACAGGCGTCACCGACCGTCGGCGTATAGATAATGGGCAACATTTCTTCCAAATGTTGCTGCACCAACCGATAAAACAGCGTTTCGTTATTATCCTGAATAGCGCGCAAATAAATATGCTTATTAATCGGATCTTCAAAGCTCCGATATTGTTGATAACAGCGGCTCACCTGCTCTTCGATGGTTTCATAACGGGGCGGTAGTAAACCTGTCAGGTTAAAGGCGGCACGCTCCTGTGCTGAGAAAGCACTTCCTTTGTTCAATAGTGGCGTTTCAAGTAAGGCCGAACCTGCATAGCCAGTATACAGAGGTCTTTTCGACAAATTGCTTGTAGACATGATGTGATCCGAATAACCAAAAGAAAGCCGGCACAACCGGCTATAAAGACGACATTAATAGATAGTACTTATCCGGGGGTTAAGAACGGATAATACAAATAACCCTTCAGTATTGCAGAAGTCGATGGCTTTAAGTAAATCTGCTTGAGTTAACTGCAGTGTTTCTAATAAGAAAGGATCAACCAGCGTTTTGATGCTATACAATTCTGGATGCTGATTGGCCAGTGCCAATCTCACTGCTAAATAAACAATGAGATCCTCCGGACTTCTTGCCTCGTATTGACTGTTGTGCTGCAATGCAACGGGATCTGCAATCGCATCAGGCAGCTGCCAAAGATGCAACAACTCTGCACCACAACTTGCGTAAGTAAAACCTAATTTGCGTTGTTGCAACTGCCAGGGCTTTATCTCAGAACTGTATTGCTGACACTCAGTTGCTATCTCAGCATTTTGCTGAGCCACTACCAACTCGCCAATGTTATGTAATAAGCCAGATACATAGGTGCGATCGGCGGATTTAAGGCTGATATGGGTAGCAAGGTATTTTGCAATTAAGGCAGCATTGACACTTTGCTCCCAAAAGCGCTCTAAATCGATAGCGGTGCAATTTATTTGGCTACAGGCGGAGCTGATACCAATACTCAGGATCAAATTATAAACCTGAGTTTTTCCAAGAACTAGCAGAGCCTTACTGACAGAATCTACCTGATAGGGTAAACGATAAATTGCTGAATTAGCCAGCTTTAATAACTTTGATGTCAACACCGGGTCTAATAAGATAACTTCAGCGATATCATCCAAACTCGCCGTATCGGATTCCATCAACTCCCGCACCCGGAAATAACTGTCAGGTAAAGAAAATAGCTCTACTACATTCTGCGCATATTGTAACGCATTCATCTTAGCTTCTCCGGTTGTCACAACCTACCGACTGAGTAAAACAGCGCCTGATGTAAAATGACCACGCTGCTACGAACACCTTTTTACTAAGTGTCGCTGTTGTGATGGATTTTACAAGGTTTTCCGGAAAAATCTTAGTAGTTTTTTCGCCAGCCGCACTGGATAGACCCCGTTATAAAAAACGCAGCCACCAGAGACTGCGTTTTTCGGATCAAGCCAGCGACTGAATAGCGTCAGCCGTATACGTCAAACAAGCTGGCGTTTAGCCACAGATGTGCGAAAATCGAGGCGATGTAACCCAGCGCAATTACCGGAGCCCATTTCAAATGGCCAGCAAAGGTGTACATGCCTCTGGCCTGGCCCATTAATGCCACCCCGGCAGCAGAGCCAACCGACAGCAGGCTTCCGCCAACGCCTGCGGTAAGTGTAATCAGCAGCCACTGGCCATGTGACATATCTGGCTGCATCGTCAACACCGCAAACATCACCGGAATATTATCAATTACGGCGGAGATCACCCCTAAGGCAACGTTGGCATTAGTTGGGCCCCATTGGCTATATAGCAGGTCGGACATCACGGCCAGATAGCCCAGAAAGCCCAGGCCGCCAACACACATCACTACACCATAGAAAAACAGTAAGGTATCCCATTCAGCGCGTTGCACCTTACTGAATACATCAAAGGGCACCACACCACCTAAGCGCCGTAAACGTTCCATATCCCCCGCCCGCTCTGCCATAGCGCGTTTACGGGCCAGCGAACCCGGTAACGTCATACGCAGGAAATAACCAAAGAACTGCAAATAGCCCAGGCCCATCATCATACCCAGTACCGGTGGCAGATGCAGGAAGGTATGACAGGCAACAGCTGTGGCAATAGTAAATAAAAACAGGCAGACAATACGGATTGCGCCACGTTTTAACTCCACATCTTCTTCAATGGCATTAGGCTTACGTTTTTCAATAAAGAAACTCATAATCGCCGCCGGGATCAGGAAATTGACCATTGACGGGATAAAGAGCACGAAAAACTCCTGAAATTTCACCATCCCCGCCTGCCAGACCATTAGCGTCGTAATATCGCCAAAGGGGCTAAAGGCACCACCGGCATTGGCTGCGACCACGATATTAATACAGCAGAGGTTAATAAAGCGTTTGTCTCCTTCGGCTACCTTCATTACCACTGCGCACATCAACAAAGCGGTGGTCAGGTTATCGGCTACTGGCGAGATAAAGAAGGATAAAAAGCCGGTGATCCAGAACAGGTTCTGATAGCTAAAGCCCTTGCGAATCATCCAGGCTCGCAGCGCATCAAATAGCCGGCGCTCTTCCATGGCATTGATATAGGTCATCGCGACCAGCAGGAATAACATTAACTCGGCGAACTCGAGCAAGTTATGTCTGAAAGCATCTTCGGCCACGTTTGGCATGCCATTTTGCACATAGACCCAACCAATCAGGATCCAAATCAGACCTGCTGCAACCAGCACCGGTTTTGATTTGCGCATATGCAATTTTTCTTCGCCCATCACCAGCGCATAAGCCAGCACAAAAATGGCGATACAAATAAAACCGATAGTTGAAGACGTCAGGGATAGCTCACCAGCTGCCGCTGCCAAGGCGGCGGGGCTGGCCAGCAACAGCGCGGCACAGCAGGACAAAACACTTAACGTTCGCATGATTAAACCTGTTACTTTTTTGCACAAATTTAGTTGAGGGTAAGTTGCCCGTAGGCTGGGCGGCCGGATGGTAACACATCCGGGCGCTAAGAATGTCAGATGAATGGCAAAAATACCACGATAAAATGCAGAATTAGACCAAAGTGGTACAGAGTTGCTTAAAAAGAAAACAGGGAGTCAAGGCTCCCTGTTTTATCTGGATAGGATAACGTTAATATTGTGCTTAAGCGATTAGACTACGCAGCATCCAGGCATTTTTCTCGTGCACTGTCATGCGCTGAGTTAACAGATCCAGGGTTACCTCATCTGAGGCACCATCGGCGACCGGCACTATAGAGCGAGCCGTTTTGGCAATGGCTTCCTGACCTTTTACCAGATCTTTAATCATCTCTTCTGCGGCTGGAATACCATCCGCTTCTTTCAGATTGGTCAGCTTGGCGTACTCTTTATAAGAGCCTGGTGCAAATTCGCCCAGCGCACGGATACGCTCGGCGATTTCATCAACGGCCAACGCCAGCTCATTGTACTGGGTTTCGAATAGGGTGTGCAGCGTCTGAAACATCGGGCCGGTCACGTTCCAGTGGTAATTATGGGTTTTCAGGTACAACGTATAGGTATCCGCCAACAATACAGACAAACCGTGGGCAATGGCTTTACGTTGCTCTTCATCAATACCGATATTAATCTTCATTCGACACTCCCGTTATTTGTTCAGGTATAAAAAGCAATAGCTAAAAAATAGCATAGCTACCTGAATTTCTGAATTAAGTTTTATTTACGTTTATTGATCTGGGGCCTGAAAATAAAAAAAACAACCCCTAAGTCTGGCTTAGGGGTTGTCTGGTAACGGGAAGTCAGCTAATTGATATTAGGCTTGTAAGGCCAGTTGCCTTGCCAGGTATTCGTCATAGCTACCGACGAAATCACGCACTTCCTGATCAGTGATTTCAATAATCCGGCTGGCCAGCGAAGACACAAATTCGCGGTCATGGCTGACAAATAGTAAAGTGCCCTTGTAATTTTCCAGTGCCAGGTTCAGGGATTCAATCGATTCCATATCCAGGTGGTTGGTCGGTTCATCCATAATCAGAATATTTGGCCGCTGTAACATCAGCTTACCGAATAACATCCGGCCCTGCTCACCACCCGATAACACCTTCACGGATTTTTTAATCTCATCCTGAGAGAATAATAAGCGGCCTAAAATGCCACGGATTGCCTGCTCATCATCAGATGGCTGTTTCCACTGGCTCATCCAGTCAAATAAGGTCATATCTTCAGCAAAATCATGCGCATGATCCTGCGCATAGTAGCCAATATTCACGTTTTCTGACCATTTTACGGTGCCGCTTTCTGGTGTTAGATCGCCAACCAGGCATTTTAACAGCGTCGATTTACCAATACCGTTGGTACCGAGGATCGCCACTTTTTCACCCACCTCCACCGTCAGTTTCAGGTTTTTAAACAGCTTGTGTTCAGTAAAGCCTTTGGTTAGCCCTTCGACTTCTAATGCCAGACGATACAGGCCTTTTTGCTGCTCAAAGCGGATAAAGGGGTTAACCCGGCTGGACGCTTTTACTTCCTCTAGCTTAATCTTATCAATCTGTTTAGCGCGGCTGGTGGCCTGACGGGCCTTAGAGGCATTGGCTGAGAAACGGCTAACGAAAGTCTGCAACTCAGCGATCTGCGCTTTTTTCTTGGCATTATCGGCCAATAAACGCTCCCGCGCCTGTGTCGCCGCTGTCATATACTCATCGTAGTTACCCGGGTAAACCCGCAACTCACCAAAGTCCAGATCAGCCATATGAGTACAAACACTGTTTAGAAAGTGCCGGTCGTGCGAAATAATCACCATGGTCGAGTTACGCTCGGCCAATACGTTTTCCAGCCAGCGAATGGTATTGATGTCCAGGTTGTTGGTCGGTTCGTCCAGCAACATAATATCCGGATCAGCAAACAGCACCTGGGCCAATAGTACCCGCAGCTTAAAACCCGGTGCGACAGCTGACATCGGGCCATAATGCAGTTCAATCGGAATACCGACACCCAGTAACAGTTCGCCGGCACGTGATTCGGCGGAATAGCCGTCCATTTCACCAAAGGCAACTTCCAAGTCTGCGACGCGCATACCGTCTTCTTCTGACATCTCCGGATCCGCATAGATCCGATCCCGCTCGGCTTTCACCGCCCACAATTCAGCGTGGCCCATAATCACGGTATCAATCACTGAGTACTGCTCAAAAGCGAACTGATCCTGATGTAATTTGGCAACACGATAATTCGGCTCAACAAAGACATTACCGGCAGTAGGCTCCAGCTCACCGCTCAGAATTTTCATAAAGGTTGACTTACCGCAGCCATTGGCGCCAATTAAGCCATAACGGTTACCGTCACCAAACTTAATGGAGATATTTTCAAACAGCGGCTTAGCGCCAAACTGCATGGTTACATTATTGGTAGAAATCACTGCGGGAACCTATTGTTGCTGCCGGAAAAAAGGGGCGTATCATACGCTGTTATGCGGAAAAACTCAAAGTTAGTGCGCCAGCAAAACACAACGGGCCAGATAAGGCCCGTTGCTGGTTAAACTGTATTACATTAGAGCGCTTCAGCGACGGCCTTGGCGGTCAGCTCAGTGATCCTTGCCCAGTCTTTAGCGGCTACCGCGCTGTCAGGTACGATCCAGGAGCCGCCGACGCAACTGACATTGGGCAGAGCCAGATACTCACGGAAGTTCTGTTCATTAATGCCACCCGTTGGGCAAAACCGGATGTCAGCGAAAGGACCGTGAATCGATTTTAACGTTTTCACGCCACCGGCGGCTTCCGCCGGAAAGAATTTAAAATGGGTATAACCCAAACCTGTGCCTTCCATCAGCTCAGAGATACTGGCGATACCAGGGATCAGCGGAATACTGGCCTCTTTGCCGGCTTGCAGTAGCTCACGGGTTAAGCCCGGACTAATTGCAAACTTGGCGCCAGCAGCGACAATCTGGGCCAGTTGTTCCGGATTGGTCACGGTACCAGCGCCAACGACCGCCTCCGGCACCTGCTCTGCTAAAAGCTTAATGGCTTCCAGCGCTACCGGCGTGCGCAATGTCACTTCTAATACTTTAATGCCACCCGCTAGTAAGGCTTTGGCCATTGGTACGGCGTCGGCTAAATCTTTAATCACGATAACCGGTACTACCGGGCCCATTGCAAACAACACTGACGGTTGTAACTGCCAATTCATAAATGCCATAACTTAACCTGCCAATGTTTGTTTTAAATAGACGGCTGCGCCCAGTAAGCCTGGCTGCTCAGCGGTGACGATAAAGGTCGGGATCTGCTGATTAAAGGCGGCAAAGCGACCTTTCGCTTCAAAGCGGGCGCGAAACTCGCTGCTACCGAGCAATGGCAGTAACTTAGGTACTATGCCACCTGCGACATAGACGCCGCCAAAGGTACTTAAGGTCAGCGCCAGATCACCGGCAACGCTGCCGAGGCTGGCATAAAACTGCGCGACGGCTTCTTTTGCCAATGGCGACTGACCAGATAGCGCCTGTTGACCGATTTCGCCGGCACTAAGCATGGGTACACTTTGCTGTCGATACGCCGCTAACGCCTGATAAATGGCTTCCAAACCCGGGCCAGAGAGCAAACGCTCTGGCGACACATGCCCATACTGTGCCGCAAGTTGGCGCTGAATAAACCATTCCTGCTCAGTTTGCGCTGCCCAGTCGATATGACCGCCCTCACCTGGCAAAGGTAAAAACTTACCGTCGACCGGGAGTAAATGCGCAACGCCTAAACCGGTACCGGCACCTAGCACCGCCATGGGCTTGCCGACCTGCGCCTGACCACCGCCAATCTGAATTTTCTGATCCTCTGCCAGCGCCGGTAAACACATCGCCACCGCCGTAAAGTCATTCATCACCAGTAAGGTGTTTAGCTGCAGCTCGGCTTGCATCGCTTTGATCGAGAATTGCCAATGGAAATTGGTCATTTTCACGTTATCGCCGTTCACCGGACAGGCAATAGCGATGGCGACATCTTTAATCGCCGTTAAGCCCAGTTGCTGCTGATAATGTTGTAACGCCGCAGCCAGGGTTGGGAAGTCGGCGCACGGATAAACCGCCACCTGATCCAGCGCCAGCGTGTCCAGTGCCGCCCGGCTAAAGCGGGCATTAGTGCCGCCAATATCAGCGACGATCGCAAATTGGCGTTCAGCCATGCAGATGCTCCTCCGTGACAAACAAGCTGCAAGCGCCCTGCTCGGCGCCAGTTAACTGCAGACGCATAGCTCCAAACATTTCGCGCCCCATACCGTACAGGTTATGGCTCAGATCCGCTGTTGCCGGGGTGCGGGCTGCAAATTCAGCGGCATCAACCAGCACTTCCAGTTTGCCGGTTTCACCATCGACCAGCAGCAGATCGCCAGTTTGAATACGGGCAATATTGCCACCATCCAACGCTTCGGGTGTGACATGGATCGCCGCCGGTACCTTACCTGAGGCACCCGACATCCGGCCATCCGTAACCAGAGCCACTTTAAACCCTTTATCCTGTAACACACCAAGTGGTGGCGTTAACTTATGTAGCTCGGGCATACCGCAGGCTTTGGGGCCCTGGAACCGTACCACCACCACACAATCCTTATTCAGTTCACCGGCTTTAAAAGCGGCTTCCAATTCATGCTGGCTATGAAAGACCACAGCTGGCGCCTTAACCACTTCCGTGCCCGGCCGCAGTGCCGAGGTTTTCAGTACCGCGCGGCCGATATTACCGGATAACACCTGTAAACCACCGGTAGCTTTAAAGGGCTTGTCTACCGTAGTTAAGACGTCAGGATCCTGTGACTGCAGCGGTGCATCCACCCAGCGCAACTCACCGTTTTCCAGCAACGGCTGTTGGGTGTAACGACGTAAGCCAAAACCGGCTACGGTCTGCACATCTTCATGTAACAGGCCTGCGTCTAATAACGTCCGGATCAGGAAAGGCACACCACCGGCATGTTGAAAGTGGTTAATATCAGCCTGACCGTTCGGGTAAATTTTTGCCAGTAACGGTGTGGCGTGTGATAACTCAGCAAAATCGTCCCAATTCACAATAAAACCAGCCGCACGGGCCACGGCAATTAAATGCATGGTATGGTTAGTAGAACCACCGGTTGCCAATAAGCCCACTATGCCATTGACCACAACCTTGGCATCGACCAACTTGCCAATTGGCAGGTAATCAGTACCCAGATCGGTCAGGCGGGTCACCTGGCGGGCGGCTGCGCGGGTAAGCTCATCACGCAGCGGCGTGTATGGGTTGATAAAAGACGAACCAGGTAAATGTAGGCCCATCACCTCAACCACTAACTGGTTAGAGTTGGCCGTACCATAGAAAGTACAGGTACCGGCAGCATGATAGGATTTTGCTTCTGCTTCCAGCAGCTCTTCTTTACCGACCTTACCTTCGGCAAACAGCTGGCGAACCCGGGCTTTTTCTTTGTTCGGAATACCAGACGGCATTGGGCCGGCGGGTACAAACACAAAGGGCAAATGACCAAAACTCAGCGCAGCTAGCAATAAGCCCGGCACTATTTTGTCACAGATCCCAAGCATCAGGCCGCCATCAAACATATTGTGAGATAAGCCAATAGCTGCCGCCATCGCGATATTGTCGCGGCTGATTAAGCTCAGCTCCATTCCCGGCTGGCCCTGGGTCACACCATCACACATGGCGGCGACACCACCGGCAAACTGTGCCACGCTACCGACTTCGGCAACTGCTTGTTTAATGATTTCCGGGTAGAATTGGTAAGGCTGATGCGCTGACAGCATATCGTTATAGGACGAGATAATAGCGATATTGGCTTTGGTCAGACTACGCAGGTCGCTTTTTTCGGAGGCATTACAGGCGGCAAAGCCATGCGCCAGGTTACCACAACTCAGGGCGCCACGGTGTGGGCCTTTACGGCGGGCTTCTTCCAGCCGCTCCAGATAAATAGCCCGGCTTTTGCTGCTGCGGGCGATAATGCGGTCAGTGACGCGCTGAATAACTGGGTTCATTATTTACCTCTAACTTGGCGAGTACAGCACTGCCATTGGCACCGCTGTTTGATGTAAAAAGGCACGGATTGGCATCGCGAACTCATCCGTTGCTCCCTGCGCTTGCTCCAGCACCGTCAGCTTGCTACTGCCAACCAAATGTAAAAACAACTGTCGGCTTTGTAGTAAGCGCGCTTTACTCAGGGTGATGCGCTGATAAGGTGCGGTGGTTGGGCTGGTGGCCAGCACCGCCGGGGCATCATCCGCCATGCCGGCTTTAAGTTCGGCACAACAGGGAAACAAGGATGCAGTATGACCATCTTCACCCATCCCCAGGATCACCGCATCAAAGGTTGGTAAACCGGCCAGGCGTGCACTAATTTCGCTTACCGCCGCGTATGCATCTGCCGCCGGGGCGTATAAACTGATAAAACGCGCGCTTGCAGCATAGTTTTGCATTAAGGTACTGCGCACCAGCCGTTCATTACTATGCTCGGCATCCGGTGGCAGGTAGCGGTCATCGGCCAGTAAAATGGTAACCTTATCCCAGGCCAGTGGTGTACTGGCCAGTTTGGCAAACAACGCCTGCGGTGTACGGCCGCCCGATACCACCAGGTAGGCAGCACCACGTTCAGTAATGGCCTGTTCCAGAATCGTCACCAGTTGGCTGGCAAAGGCGGCATTTAAGGCATCAGTATTAGCAAACTGCTGTAATTGCATATTATTCATCCCAGTTGCGTTCATCACGCGCCATCATCGAAATGGCCGCGACCGGACCCCAGCTGCCAGCCTGATAACTTTTTGGCGGTTCATTACTGGCTTTCCAGGCTTGCATTATGCCATCGACCCACTTCCAGGCTTGTTCAACCTCATCACGGCGGACGAACAAATACTGATTGCCCAGCATCGCTTCTAGCAATAAACGCTCATAGGCATCGGCAATACGCTGAGATTCGAAAGTTTCATCAAAACTCAGGTCCAGCTTACTTTGCTGCAGGCGCATATGCTCGCCCAAACCCGGGATCTTATTCATCATCTGAATTTCGACCCCCTCATCCGGCTGCAAGCGAATAATCAGTTTATTAGCCGGTAAATCACGGTAAGTCTCGCGGAAAATATTGTGTGGTTGGGGCTTAAAGCAAATCACCACTTCACTGTGCTTTTTCGGCATCCGTTTACCGGTACGCAGGTAAAACGGCACCCCGGCCCAGCGCCAGTTATCGATATCGACTTTTATCGCAACAAAGGTTTCGGTTTTACTGTTGGGCCGGGCACCCTCTTCTTCCAGATAGCCCGGTACCGCTTGTCCGGCAACAAAGCCTGCACTGTACTGACCACGCACCGTTTTTTCCTGCACATTAGTCTGATCGATTTTGCGCAGTGCCTTTAACACTTTTAGCTTCTCATCACGGATACTGTCAGCGTCCAACCGTGCCGGCGGCTCCATAGCAATTAACGACAGCACCTGAAGTAAGTGGTTTTGCACCATATCGCGCATCTGGCCGGCATCATCATAATAGCTCCAGCGGCCTTCTACCCCGACCTCTTCGGCAACAGTGATCTGCACATGATCAATGGCATTATGATCCCAGTTCGACGCAAAAATGGCATTCGCAAAGCGCAGCGCCAACAGGTTCAGGACAGTCTCTTTACCCAAGTAATGGTCAATGCGGTAGATTTGCGATTCTTTAAAGTATTCAGCAACCTGATCGTTAATCACTTTTGATGATGCCAGATCATGGCCAATCGGTTTTTCCAGCACCACCCGTGATGGTTCAGCGGCTAAACCAGCAGCCGCCAGGCCCCGGCACAGATCACCGAATAATGAAGGTGGCGTCGCGAAATAGCTGACCGTAATGCGTTTGCTGGGGTCGGTAACGGCAGTTAACTTTTGATAATCGTTAATATTGGTCATGTCCAGCTGCACATAATGCAGCTTGGCCGCTAAAGCTTGCCATACTGCCTCATCCAGCGTCTCCTTCTTCAGAAAACGCACCAGGTTGGTTTTAACCAGCTCAATGTAGCCGTCACGGTCCAGGTCATCCCGCGCTACACCGATAATATGTGACTGCTCGCACAGCAAGCCGGCTTTTTCTAATTGGTATAAGGCAGGCAGTAACTTACGGCGGGCCAGATCGCCCTTGGTACCGAATAACACTAAATCACAAGCCTGGTTTGGAGTGGTTGTCATAACTCGCCTTTAAAGAAGATGTAATTTTACAACACTTAGCCCAGTCTAGCGGACTAAAATGCCGTTGTAAACGCCAAATAATGTAATTAAATTACAAAACAGCTAGCCTGATGCTATATTGGATTATTATAGTGTACCCTTGATCGTATTTCGGATAAATTGTGGTAAATTTAATACCGTTTTGTCAGCCTGATTGAAAGCAAACAGCATAGCCAACAGGGCGTTGTAGTCAAAACACTGATAAAAACGCACTATAGCATAGCCCTCGAACCCCGGGGACGGACAAGCGCAGGTAATCGCTAATGAATGTACTGGAAAAAATCGTAAGCAGTGTCAACAACTTTAGCAAATCAGAACGCAAAGTTGCCGATGTTATTCTGGCTAATCCCCAGACGACCATCCACAGCAGCATTGCTGCCCTGGCCAAGATGGCCGACGTAAGCGAACCCACTGTTAACCGTTTCTGTCGCCGCCTAGACACCAAGGGATTCCCGGATTTTAAACTGCACCTGGCGCAAAGCCTGGCGAACGGCACCCCCTATGTTAACCGTCATGTTGAAGAAGAAGATGGTCCTGAGGCTTACACCGCCAAGATCTTTGAATCGACCATGGCGGCGCTGGATACAGCAAGGCAACGCGTTGATATCAGCGCCATCAATAAAGCGGTTGATGTACTGACGCAGGCGAAAAAAATCTCCTTTTTTGGTTTAGGCGCCTCGGCCTCAGTGGCACATGATGCGCAAAATAAGTTCTTCCGTTTTAATGTCCCGGTAGTGTGTTTTGACGATATCGTAATGCAGCGTATGTCAGCAATTAACAGCACCGAAGGTGATGTCGTAGTGTGTATCAGCCATACCGGCCGTACCAAGAACCTGTGTGAAATTGCCGCCATTGCTAAGGAAAATGACGCCACCGTGATCGGCATTACTGCTTATGACAGCCCGCTGGCGCGAGAGTGTTCACTGGTGTTATCGCTGGATGTGCCGGAAGACACCGATCTCTATATGCCGATGGCGTCTCGGGTAGCGCAACTGGTACTGATTGATATTCTGGCCACCGGTTTTACCCTAAGACGTGGCAGTAAATTCCGCGAAAACCTGAAAAAGGTAAAAGACAGCCTGCGCGGTTCACGCTTTGATAAAAAGGATATGTCACTCTGATTTCCGGGGCTTAGGCCCCACTCACATTTAGCTTTGTAATTTTTATTCAGTTCTCAGCTGTATTCTGTAATAAAATTACATTAGACTACAGGCACGCTTGATCAAGCGCCTAATCAGCAGGAGTTTCCGATGCCAAGAAGAACAAAGATTGTTGCCACCCTGGGGCCAGCAACCAATAGCCAAGCGACTATAGAGAAATTAATCCAAGCCGGTGCCACAGTGTTCCGGCTTAATTTTTCTCACGGCTCAGCCGAAGACCACAAAGCCCGGGCACAGATGGTGCGCGCAGCAGCGGAAAAAGTCGGCGCTCACGTTGCCATTCTAGGTGATCTGCAAGGTCCGAAAATCCGCGTTTCAACCTTTAAAAACAATGCGGTGATGTTGGAAGAAGGTCAGGACTTTGTACTCGATGCCAGTCTGCCCAAAGGCGAAGGTGACGAAACCCAGGTGGGTATCGACTACAAAGAGCTGCCGCAGGATGTTAAAGCCGGCGATCTGTTATTACTTGACGATGGCCGTATTCAATTGCAGGTTACGGCAGTTCAGGGCGAGCGCGTCACGACGACAGTCGTCGTTGGTGGCAAGCTAAGTAATAACAAAGGTATTAACCGCCAGGGTGGCGGTTTAACTGCGCCAGCGCTAACCGATAAAGATAAGCGCGATATTATTACTGCTGCCGAAATTGATGTCGATTACCTAGCGGTATCGTTCCCTCGCTGTGGCGACGACCTGCGTTATGCCCGTGAGTTGGCGGTTGCGGCAGGCTCTGAGGCACGCATTATGGCCAAAGTCGAACGGGCCGAAGCCGTTGCGGATGACGCCACCCTGGATGATATTATCAAGGCCTCTGATGCCGTGATGGTAGCCCGGGGCGATCTGGGTGTTGAAATTGGTGATGCTGAACTGGTTGGCCAGCAAAAGCGCATTATCGCCCGCTCACGGCAGTTAAACCGCATCGTGATCACAGCAACCCAGATGATGGAAAGCATGATTGAAAGTCCGATGCCAACCCGTGCTGAAGTGATGGACGTTGCGAACGCAGTACTGGACGGCACCGACGGCGTGATGTTATCGGCCGAAACTGCTGCCGGTAAGTACCCGATCGAAACCGTCAAAGCTATGGTGCGCGTTTGTAACGGTGCGGAAAAACATCCGTCAGTGCAAAGCTCAAAACACCGGATGAACCTGACGTTCTCTGAGGTTAGCGAAACCATCGCCTTATCCGCGATGTATGCAGCAAACCATCTGGAAGGCATTAAGGCTATTATTACCCTGACTGAGTCAGGCTATACCGCTAAATTGATGTCGCGGATTACCTCACCACAACCGATTTATGCCCTATCCCGCCATACCCGCACTCTGAATAAAATGGCGATGTACCGCGGCGTTTATCCGGCATTCTTTGACAGTACTGAAGTCTCTGCGGCAGAGATGGCGGATAAAGCAATTGACGTGATCCGTGATAAAGCCGGGCTGAAAAGTGGTGATCTGGTGATTATGACTCACGGTGATGTAATGGAGACGGTAGGCGCATCCAATACCTGTAGAATTGTTACCGTAAAATAACGATCTCATTCTGAAAAAAATGGCCCTGATTAGGGCCATTTTTCGTTTACCCGCAGTGCACGTTACAACACATCGCGCTGAAGCTTTCGGACCTTACGCGCCGCCCGGTATTGCACAAACTGCGGTGCCAGTGCAGTAAGTGCCGAGCCTGCCACTACCAGACAGGCTCCTACTAACGACCAGCCATTCAGTTCTTGCGCCCGCACCAGCTCCGGCCAGATCCAAGCCAATAACTTAGCACTGCCAATGGTAATTAATGGCGTGATCGCCAGCACGGCACTTACTTTTGAGGCTTCCCAGTGATGCAGCGCTTCGGCAAAGGCACCATAAGCCACCACGGTATTTAAACAGCAGAATAACAATAAACCCCACTGCAAGGTGCTAAAGGTCGCTAGTGGCTGAAGATCAGACACCGGTATAAAAGCCAGCGCACCGGCAAAATAAATCAGATACATAATCTGCTTTGAGCTGTAATTTACCAGTAACTGTTTCTGAGCCAGCGCATAGGCCGCCCAGGTAACGGCGGCTGCGATCACCAATAATACGCCGAGCGTTTCAGAGCTGGCCTGAGCAATCAACGTCAGCAGACGCTCGTTAAAAAACATCAGTAAACCAGTAACCAAGGTCCAGGCACCAATTTTCTGCCACAGCAATAAGCGTTCTTTAAAAATCCAGATCCCACCTAACATCATTAAGAACGGCGCCAGCTGGATCACGGTTTGCGCCGTTTCCGCGCTTAATCTATCCAAACCGGTTAAATACAAAATATAGTTAAGCAGCAAACCGACAATCGAAATCGCCAGCAACACGGCCAATTTGGGGCGTTTTAACAGAACGAGCGTCGGCAGCTTACCCCTAAAGCCCAGCCAGACGCCAACGATGACGGCGGCAGCGAGAAAGCGAATCGCAGTGATGGTATTAGCAGTCACCACCTCAAGTAGAATTTTTAAGGCAATGGGTAACACACCCCACAGCACAGCAGTGGTAAGCGCAAGCAAAAAGCCTAACAGCGTTTTTCCGGTAATTTGATGCATCAGCGGGATCCTAAAAGCGACTGCACGGACGGCAGTGTTGCTATTGTCGCGCAAACGAACGTAACTGTCCTGTGCTTTTCGTATTCTTGCGACAAATCAAGGTAATCTGCCGACTAACGCTTATACTGATCTCAAATCACCATTAAGGAGCATGCAAATGAATAGGATCAAACGTTTGGCGGTGCTGACTTCAGGTGGCGATGCGCCAGGCATGAACGCCGCCATCCGCGCGATTCAACTGACGGCTGCCGCCTGCAATGTTGAAGTGATTGGCTTTAAACATGGCTATAACGGTTTGTTCGAGCAGGAATATAAGACGCTGCTTGGCCATCATGTACAAAATATTATTCAGCGCGGCGGCACCATTTTAAAAAGTGCCCGCTGCCCTGCACTGCAAACGCCGGATGGCCCGGCACAGGCGGCCGCGACCTTGCATCAATTGGATATTGATGCGCTGATCGTGATTGGTGGTGACGGCAGCTTTCGCGGTGCGCTGGAAATTGCCAAACACTATCAGGGGCAAATTATTGGCGTACCCGGCACCATCGATAACGATGTTGATGGTACCGACAACACCATTGGTTATGCCACCGCTATTGATACGGCGCTGGATGCCATTGATAAAATTCGTGACACCGCCGATGCCTTTGAACGGATTTTTTTGGTTGAGCTAATGGGACGCCATAGTGGCTATATTACGCTGTCAGCCGGGATTGCAGCCGGCGCTGAACAGATTATCTGCCCGGAGTTTGGCAGCCTGAGTCCGGATGATCTGCGTTCAGTGATTACGCCTATTCAACACGCACAACTGCTACTGGGTAAAAGTAGTTATATTATTGTGGTTGCCGAAAATAGCTATCCAGGCGGCACCACTGCCCTGGCTGAAGCCCTCAGTCACGCCATTGGCATTGAATGTCGCGCCTGTATCTTAGGTCATATTCAGCGTGGTGGCAGCCCGGTAGGTGCCGATCGGATCCTAGGCACAAAACTGGGTGCCTTTGCCGTTGAGCAACTGTTACAAGGGGCGCATTTGCAAATGGCCGGCGAAATTAATGGTGAAGCCGTGCTGTACCCGCTTTCGAAAACCGGCGAACGCCAGAAAGCCATCGATCCTTTCCTGGTCCGCTGGCAGCAACAAGTTGGCAGTTACTGATAATAAAAAGGTGCACTCTGCTGCACCTTTTTATTGCGATTTAAAACGAAAGTAGCAGGCTTTAATGACTAAACACCTGCTTTACGCGATCCTTATAACTACGGCTGACCTTGACTGCCTGGCCATTGGTTAGCACCAGTTGATGCTCCCCATTAGTCAGCATCTGCAGCTTGGCGATGGTATTGACGTTGACAATCGCAGAGCGATGTACCCGCACAAATAACCGCGGATCCAACTCACTTTCCAGCTCTTTCATAGTACGCCGCAAAATATGGGTTTGACCATCCCGGGTGTGGATACACATATAGTCACCGGCGGCATCAACCCAATCAATATCCTGTACCTGTACCCGCGTAATTTCACCGCTGTCTTTAATGCTAATAGCTTCCGGGTACCGGTCATTCACCACCGGCTCGGCCTTATCTAAACGTTCCAGTATATGGTCAGGTTGGTCGCCGGTCAGGCGTGCTACCGCAGCCGCCAGCTGATCGGTACGCTTTTGACTATCAGCAGCATTATGGAAGGTTAATACTTTTTCTACCGCAGCTTTCAGCCGCTCCGGCTCTACCGGTTTTAAGACATAATCAACAGCCTGTACCTCAAAAGCATTAAACGCATAGTGGTCATAGGCCGTAACAAACACAATATAAGGCAGCCGCGTATTTTGCTGCTGCAAGGCTTTTAAAACCGCAAAACCATCCATGCCGGGCATTTCGACATCTAAAAACACCAAATCCGGTGCCGCCGTGCTGATAGCAGCGATGGCATCCGGGCCATTAGCACATTCGGCAACCACCTGCAGCTCAGGAAAAGCCGCCAGGCGTACTAACATGCCTTTGCGGGCCAGAGGTTCATCGTCTACTACTATGACTTTAAGCATTGTCCGTTTCCGTTTGTTCTAGTTGTAATGGAATTCTGATATTCACTTTTACGCCACGTGGCTGATTTTGGGTTAGTACCAGCGCAAAATCATTGTCATACAGCGCGGCCAGTCGCTCACGGGTGTTCACCAGCCCGACACCGCTGCCATTATCCGATGTTTTATCGGCCACAACAATGTCTGGTAATCCTGGGCCATTGTCGGCGACTTCTAACAGCAGGTCGTGCCCGAATTTGCGGGCGGTGATTACGATTTCGCCGCCATTAACCTCGCGCGCTACCGCATATTTGATCGCGTTTTCAATCAGCGGCTGCAGGATCAAACTGGGCACCAGCGCCTTCTCAGTACCAGGCTCAATATCAATACCGATCGACAGGCGCTCAGAAAAACGCACCTTCTCTATTTCCAGATACAGCCTGGCAGCATAGATTTCCTGCTCCAGCGGTACCTTGTTAATGGGATCTTTGTATAAAGAATAGCGTAAAAAATCACTTAACCGACTGACCATTTTGTTGGCAGTGTCGTTATCGTTGATCAGCACCAGGGTAGAAATGGCATTTAGGGTATTAAACAAAAAGTGCGGGTTGAGCTGATAACGCAGCATTTTTAGCTGCGCTTCGTGCGCTTTGTTCATCGCCGTCAGCGATTTTTGTTTTTCTGCCTGCAGAGTCTGGTAATACTTGATGCCAAAATACAGACCACTCCAGCTTAACATTACATAAAACGCCGCCGGCGTATCTTTGATATATAACAGCCAGTCACTGGGCCGGTAACCGTGGCGGTAAATTTCCCAATAGTTAAAATTGCGGATCACTGTCCAGAACATGGCAATCAGCAAGGCGACCACCAACACGGTCAGGATCATCTTCCATGGATGCCAGGCCCAGATTGAACGATACAGATAGCGCAGTGGTATCGTCAACAGCCAGCCAACATAGGCATCTAAACTGATGACTATCAGATAAGCATCGCGGGTATCCAGCACCAGTGAGCTCAGGTAGTTTACAATCGCGAAACCCAACCAGCCCAGGGTGTGTAGGATCCAAAACTGGCGGTTGCGGTCTTCAAACAGCTTATTCAAATTCGATGCCGGAAATTACAGAATAATACGATCATTATACGGTGACTTAGCCACAATGCCGCTACCACCTGCCGTGTTTCGACAGACATTAATCGCAAGCAGGCGGTTGCTTACGATTAACATCTGCTAAGCAGTCTAATAGCGAATGCGTAAGCGTTTTAAAATAAAGCCCAGTAACCAGGCCGGGCCAATCAATAAAAACGCCAGATCCTGAAAAAACGATGGCTTTTTGCCCTCAATCTTATGGCCGATAAACTGCAGGATCCACATCAGCACAAACACCAACAGCGATAATTGCCAGATCTCCAGCACACTCTGCTGCTCCAGCGCTCGCAATAAGGTCACCGCTGCTGCAGTAAAGATGGTCATGCCAAGACCAATACTAAAAGACAACAAAAAGTAAAACAGCAGTGCGGGCAGAATCAGCAGTAATGCCCAGTTGATGCCCTGCTCAGCAAAACCGGCAAAGGGCATCGGAATTTGCCACAGCAGCCCCAACACCGTAATGTAAATAATGGGTACCGCAAACCAGTGGATCAGTTTATTGACGGGATTTTGATGGCTGACAGCGTATTCGCTAAACCATTGCTCGGCTGTTTTCATGACGACCTCTTTTAACGGGGCTTATTTTGAACGAACATAACAAGGTCGGGCCAGTAACACAAGTAGCCCGACACTGCCAGCGGCAAACTAGCCCAGTACGGGTGTCGGCTTACGCTCGTCATCCAGCGCCACAAAGGTAAAGCTACCGGAAATGGCTTTATGCTGATTATCGTCGTACATATGCTCAACAAAGATATCGACCTGAACCTTGATACTGGTGCGGCCTACATGTGCCACCCGCGCTACCAACTCCAGAATAGTCCCGGCCGGAATCGATTCTTTAAAATCGACCCGATCTGAACATACCGTCACTAATGGCTTGCGACAAAAGCGCGTGGCGGCGATAAAGGCGGCCTCATCCATCCAGGCTAAGGCTTCGCCACCAAACAAGGTGTTATGATGATTGGTGCGGCCCGGGAACACGGTTTTCGTAACACGCGTAACCGCGTATTCGATTCTTTTTTGGATAAGCGCTTCATTTGCCATAACAAAACCTACTGGTAATATAAAACTGCTATTATACGTGAAGCCATCATGGCGCGGGGTAATGCCGCTACGGTTTTTGCTGCTTTAAACAGCAGTCGCAGCAGTTAAAGTCAGTGCCTGAACTATGCGCTTAAAACATGCATCTAAAACAGGTAGCCCAAAAGCACATCAGGTTGCAACAATTTCAACAGGGGAAATATGGACAGCGTTCACTATCGAATCGAACTTAGCGATATCAGCGCACATCAACTGAGTATCCAGCTGACCTTTATGCCAAGCAGCACCTCGCATGAACTGAGTTTGCCGGCCTGGATCCCCGGCAGCTATATGATCCGCAATTTTGCCCGCCATATTATGCAGATCAGTGCCCGTGATGCCGACGGCGCCTTGGATTTAACACAACTGGATAAGCAGCGCTGGCAGCTTAGCTGTCGTAATCAGGCAGTTACCGTCAGCTATCTGATCTACGCCAATGATATGTCTGTGCGCGCCGCTTACCTCGACGATGAAGTTGCCATTCTGAATCCTGCTTGTTTATGTTTGGCCGTTAGCGATCAGACTAGCTTGCCACAGCAGCTGGAGCTGATCCGCCCCGGGTTTCGCGTAACCGAAAACTGGCGCGTCGCGACCGCGTTACCACGCAGCAGTGGTACTGCCATGCAGGATTTTGGTCTGTATCAGGCAGCGAACTACTCGCAGCTGATTGATAGCCCACTGCTGCTGGGGCACTTTACGTTGCAACAATTTGCCGTTGACGGTGTACCGCATTATCTGGTGGTCAGCGGTCAGAATCATTACGACAGCGCACGTTTACTGGCAGACACCGAACAACTCTGTCTGGCGCAGCGCGCGGTATTTGGCGGTTTACCGGACGATCTCAGCCATTACTGGTTTTTACTCTGGATCACCGAAAACGGCTACGGCGGCCTGGAACATCAGGACAGCACCTTACTGCTGTGCAGTCGCCATGACCTGCCAGCGCCGCAACTTAAAGCGCCGGATGAAGCCTATCAAACCCTGCTGGGATTAATCAGCCATGAGTACTTTCATACCTGGTGGGTAAAACGGCTCAAGCCGGCACCTTTTCATGCTTATCAGTTAGCGCAGGAACAATACACACCGCAGTTGTGGCTGTATGAAGGCTTTACCTCGTATTTTGATGATCTTGCGCTGGTTAAAAGTGGCCGGATCAGCCAAAGCGCTTATCTGACCGCGCTGGAGCAGCTGGTTACGCGGGTTACGCGAAACCCGTCCGATAGCCGGCAAAGCTTAGCCGACAGCAGTTTTAACGCCTGGACCAAGTATTATCTGCAGGATGAAAATGCACCTAACAGTATCGTCAGTTATTATGCCAAGGGGGCCCTGGTGGCGCTGGCCGTTGAGGCCGAGCTACAAGCAGCCGGCACAAACCTCAGTGCCTTTTGCCGAGATTTCTATCAGCAATATCTGGCAACCGGCACCGCCGATCAGAGTTTCTGTCAGGCATTAGCCGCACAGGGTTTCACTGCCCTGGCCAATCAGGTTACAGATTGGGTTAACCGCGCCCAGCCATTACCGCTGGCTGAGAGCTTTGCCAAGCTCGGCCTGACGCTAAGCTGGCGTAGCCCACAGCATTTTGACGATACCCATGGCAATAATGAACAAGCGGCACCGGCCAGCCTGGGCTGTAGCCTGAAAGCACAAAATGGCGGCTTAACGGTACAACAGCTCTATCTGGACTCTGCAGCCCATCAGGCCGGTTTGATGGCCGGCGACCAGTTGCTGGCACTGGCTGGCTATAAGGTGACGGAAAAAAGCCTGCCGCAACTGTTAAAGCGGCTGCCTTATGGCTCAGTGCAGCCGTTAACGATTTTCCGCAAAGATCGCCTGCTCACCTTATCCTTAACGTTACAGGCGGCGAAGGCGCAGGTAGCAATGCTCAGCGTTGCAGATCAGAGCACGGTTGCATCCTGGTTAGCACAAGCTACCTAGCCGAAATCTGGTGAGCGACAAATAAAAAAGCGCCGCTAGCCGCCGGCGCTTTGTTATATTCATCTAAAACCGGCTGCGATGTGGATGCTGCAGACAGTTTTTCGAAAGCTGACTAGTTAAGCGGGATCCGCTTTGGTGCTGCTGGCGCAAACTCAGGCAATAATAACTGCGGATCCAGTCGCTTCTGGAACCAGTTTATCCGCCAATCCAGATGCGGCCCGGTTACCCGACCGGTGGCACCCACTTCGGCAATTTGCATACCGGCCGTTACCGTATCGCCGACCGCGACATTAAAACGGTGCAAATGCATAAAGGTTGAGGTTACCCCCATGCCATGATCCACGATCAGGGTTAAACCGGAAAAATACAGATCTTCAGCCAGCAGCACCTTGCCATCCCAGGGAGCCAGTACCGGTGCCCCGACGGGTGCCGCAATATCCAGGCCAAAATGAGGATTGCGCGGCTGACCGTTAAAAATGCGCTGGCTACCATAGACGCCGCTGATCCGCCCTGCCGCGGGTTTTAATGGTGCATCCAGGAATAACGTTTTCGCAGTAAAGGTTTGTCGTACTTCTCTGACCCGCCGATTATCCCTTGCGATACGGGCAGTAACCTCTTTTGGCGGCTCAACATATTTTTGTTCGACGCCACTAATACGCTGAATATCATACTGGCGGCCACTAAAGGTCAGCGGGATCTGCTGCCGCTTCCCCTGATGTTCTACCGTTAACTGATGCTTAAGTGCGGCATCGCGACCAATGCCAAACACAAAATGCCCCTGTTCACTGACTGCCAGGGGCTGGTCGTTAAACCACACTTTAGCACCTGCCGGTACAGTGGCGCGGATCAGGCTACCCTGGGTTAACTGCCCGTCTAAAACCAGTTCTTTGGCACTGCTACTTGCCAGCGCTGCCCAGTTAAGGGCGCACAGCAATAGCGCCTTTGCCCACACCTTCATAAGCTACCACCTTATACGAATGAGTACTGTGCTGCGCCTTTAACGTATCAGCAATAAAGTCGGCCAGACATTCGACCGTGGTATCGCAGGGCACAATTTCACAATGGCTTTGCGGGATACAGAGTTCAAACCAGCCCTGCGACGCCTGATAGCGGAAACTGTAGTCCTGCGCGCCGGGGGTAAGATGTACCAGTTGCTCTGCCGCGACCAGATCGCTCTCGGTACCCAGGTAAATATCCTGCCAGCGCTCCGCCCACCCTTTATTGAGTTTCGGCGCCAGCATATTGTTTTCATAAATCTGAATGGTCGAGCGGTGACCATGGGCAATGCGCTGACAGTTACCGTCGTGCTTTTTCAGGCCATGGCTGTAGTGATAATAAAAACCACTGATATTTTCCGGGCGCAACGTCAAAGTTAGCTGCTCGACATTGGCTGGTAGTAACGGCTTAATTTGTTGCTGTAAAAATGCCGTTACCGTCGCTTCATTGATTTCAGTACCAGGGATCACAGCAAAAGCCTGCTCAGGACAGGCTAACTGCAGCAAACCGCGCTCACTCTGATAACGCAGCAATGTTAGCTCGCCGGCGGTATCCAGCTGCAGCGCCGGGCACTCTGCCGCCACCGCTAATTTATGGTCAACCAGGCTATCGATCGCCTGCTTAATCACCTTTTTCACCTTGCCAAAATCAAACACCATAGCGGTATCGTCCAGCGCGCCCTGTAATTCGACATCGACGATATAACTCTCACCCAGCATGCCACGCTGGCGGTGCAGATAAGAGAAGTCGATAACGGTAAGATCGCGGACAAATAAAATCATGCTGAATTCCTGGCTTGGCTAGTCACTGATCCGCGCAAGGGCGTGATCAAAATACGGCCGCCATTATAGCGCGAAGCAGCAGCAGCGTGCAGCTATTAACGTTTATGCTCATTTAGCCAGCTATTCAAAATACCAATTTGCCCAAGCTTATGCGCGGCGTACATTAAACGAATCGCATTGCTGAGCAAGGTACTGTCGTTCCACTGGGTTTTTTCAGCAATTTCCTGATAACACTGCAATGCCTCCGGCGTTAAATAGCCGCGCAGCTCTTTTTTACCACAACCCTTTTGCCGCTCCCGATAGCGCCGCTGCTTTTCGGCATTACTCAGCGCCCTGGCCTTTTCATCACTCATTACACCCTCAACTTATCCACAGCGCTCTGGTACCAGTATGAACTGGAACCAGATAGGGATGTCAGCTTAACTCTACGGAAATTTGTCACACCCCTGACCAATTTTCTGCGATAAAAATGGCAAAGTTGTACAAATCGGACTTGTCTGGCGTACAGCTGTTCGCTAAGCTGACGCAGCATTTTTATTGGACTAAACATACATGACTAAGAATAGCTTTACAAAAGAAGATTTAATCGCCTGTGCCAATGGTGAACTCTTTGGCCCGGGCAACAGCCAACTGCCGTCAGACAATATGCTGATGATGGATCGGATTGTCCATATTTCAGAAGAAGGCGGATTATATGGCAAGGGCCAGATTATCGCTGAACTGGATATCAACCCGGATCTTTGGTTCTTTGCCTGCCATTTTAAAGGTGATCCGGTTATGCCGGGTTGCTTAGGCTTAGATGCAATGTGGCAGCTGGTGGGCTTCTTCTTAGGCTGGTCAGGTGGCCCGGGTAAAGGCCGCGCGCTTGGCGTGGGTGAAGTGAAGTTTACCGGTCAGATTCTGCCAACGGCGAAAAAAGTCACTTACACCATCAATATGAAACGGGTGATTAAACGTAAGCTGTTTATGGGTATTGGTGATGGTGTGGTGAGTGTCGATGGTCGTGAAATCTATGCCGCAACCGATCTGAAAGTGGGTTTATTCCAGGATACGTCAAGCTTCTAAGCGCTTAGCCCCTTAAACCAGAAAGCCCCGCTAGTTAACGGGGCTTTTGCGTTACAGGCCGTAATCAGGCACCTTTGTTAAATAATCCGACATTCCTGTCTGCCATCGCTTCCCGCCAACCTCCTAGCCATTCTGAGCGGGCATCTAAACTCTGATAAGGGCAAATTTCTTTTGAGCGGCCGGTAACACCAGCGCGGTAACCTTGAGCATGAGCACGTTCCAGACGATCACGTTTTTGTCTTTTCATACGGCAGTCTTCCTCAACTTTTTGTGTTTTTTGAACAGTAACAAAGTTGCGCCTAACACAACAATGTTACAGTTTATAGATAGCCAATATGACCGGAAGGTTCAAACCCAAATTGAGTAATATATTGCTTGACTTCTGCTAAGCACATGAGATGTCGATACAAAAGTTTGAAAAGCTTGTTAGACCAAAATCATCTAAAGAAAATGATTTTGATTACCTAAAGAAAAACCCCAGCACTCATTCAAGCACTGGGGTTTAGACTCAGTAGAAGTTAGCGCGAACGGCGGTAACGCACCAGAGATAGCGCACCTAACATCAGCAACCAGAGTGCCGAGCCACTACCACTTTTACGTTCGTATTGGCGGTCTTCTGCACCGCAATTAGCCGGTTGACCATTGGGGATCGGTCTAAGCTTAACCGCAGTAGCTTGCTCTTCTGTGATAACCTGGCCTGCATCATCTAATTGCTGTTGCCCTTTCGCATCTAAACGCGGGCGGCGGACTAAAGCTGTCGCCATCACTTCGCCGTTATCGTTAATCGCTGTAGCGTCAACTATAGTGTAAGGCGCATCACAACCCACCAGATCATTCAGATCCCGGAAACTACCATCCCGGCTGTCGTACATAAAGCCATGGTAACGCCGACTTACCGTACCGCCGATAATCACCTCTGCTCGGCCAACGACCTGGCCATTATTATTAATGGCCCGAGGTTCTGTAGTAGAGCTGCTGAAAAAGCCATCAACAAACTTTAATTCCTGATTGTCAATATTATAGGTAAAGAGTTTTGAGCGTACCGCACTATTAATACTTCTGAACGCATAGCCTGTTACCAAGCCTTGGTTATTAATGTCTACCGCGATACTGGCTAACCAATCTTGGGTATTAATAAACCCTTTAACATCATCTTGCTGATAAATAGTGGCATGAGGAGCAGAATAAGCACGACGATATTCAAAACCAAAGTTATCAAAATAACGAATAATTCGATCAACATCCGTGTACAGCGAATGACCTACCGCAATACCATTATCATTTATCGCTGTCGCTCTGCTGTAATAGGTTGGTGCAGGATAGTCTTCTGACTCAGGAGCAATACCCCCGTTTCCTTTTTCACCTAAATAACCAAGGGTACGAATTAAGCTGGCAGTGCCATTATCATTAACTTGCCACAACGCCGCGCGTTCTTGGTAACCCTGCGGTAAAATATCAACGGTTTGGACTCTGCGAATTTGGTCTAGCATACTCGCCAAACTAACAGAGCGGTTCGACATAGAAAGATTTAAACAATACTGTAATGGCTGCGACCGCCCGGTACAAATGGTATTAACCGCTGTTTTTACATCGTCAGTAACGCCAGCTGAAGTAAAACCTGCTACCACACCACTATTATTAATATCCTGTGCGGCCGACATACCCCCCCCCAGCTCAGTTATCGCCGGCGGTAATACAATAGTCTGATTATCACTAACAACATAACCTAGCATATAACCAGGTTGTGGCACCCAGGCCATAAAGGGTTGCGGGATCACCGGGATTTCTGGCTCAGGCGTGTCCTCGGGTACAGGCTCTGGTAAAGGTTCAAATCTGACTTTCTGCGAAGGTGCAGTGGCAACCACAACTAACTGGCCAGCATTATTGCTTGCGTAAGCAAACTCGGTGTTAGTGCGCGTTTGGTTAGTGTCGCGAATAATGAGGCCGGTATTAACGCCATTCTGCGGCTTGTTAAACACCCGGGTAATACCAATAGGTTGGTTCCGTACTGAAGGAACGTTAATCAAATAACTTATTAATATATTCTGCACTGTCGCATCGATGATACCATTTTTCGCATCAGCAAGTTGTTGCTCAGTTAATAAGCTCTTTATTACGTCGCTATCAAAATCAATGGTCTCAAGATCAAGTGGCACATCCAGAAAAGTGCTGCCATTGGTCACAACGGCGCCCTGTAAGGTTGCAGCAGCGCCGCTGGTGGCACGGACTTTATTATTGGTATCTAATTCAACAATCTGATACACCGCGGCTTGCGCCGAGAACATGGTCAGCAACGGCAATACTGCTAAGCTGATCGGTGATAATTTCATTAACGGGCCCCTAAAAATTTACGATATTGCGGCTTCTAATTCTTCCCAGCGCTGATACGCCTGCGCCAGCTTCGACTCGGTTTCTTGGATTAGGTTCAACCTTTGCTGGGTGTAGTCTGCGCTGTTCTTAAAAAAATCGGCATCATTCACTTCAGTCTGTAAGGCGCTAAGCTGCTGATCCAGGCTTTCAATCAGCGCCGGCAGTTGCTCTAATTCACGTTTCTCTTTGTATGATAACTTCTTAGCGCTGTTAACAGAAGCCTGCGCCGGTTTTTCCTGCGCATTAGTTTTAACTTCGGCTACCGGCTCAGCTTTTTTTGCGGTGAGATCAGCGCCCTGCTTCGCTTGCCAGTCCAGCACATCGTCATAACCGCCGGCAATTTCAATAATCCGGCCCTGGCCAGCAAACAGCAGTGAGCTGGTCACGGTGTTATTGACAAACTCACGGTCGTGGCTGACCAGCAAGACGGTGCCCTGATATTGTTCCAGAATATCTTCTAAAAGCTCCAGGGTTTCCACATCCAGATCGTTGGTCGGTTCGTCGAGGATCAGCAAATTAGAGGGTTTAGCAAAGAGCTTGGCCAGTAATAAGCGGTTTTTCTCACCACCGGATAAGGCGCGCACTGGCGTGCGGGCCCGCAGCGGTGGAAATAAAAAGTCTTGCAAGTAACTTAAAACATGCCGGCTTTGGCCATTTAAATTGATCTCCTGCTTACCGTCGGCGACGTTATCCTGCACCGTCGCATCTAAGTCGAGCGCCATCCGGTGCTGATCAAAGTATGCTACTTCCAGATTAGTGCCACGCTTGATCTCGCCACTATCTTGCTGATAGTCGCCTAATAACAGCTTAATCAGCGTGGATTTACCGACACCATTTGGGCCCACTAAGGCCACACGATCCCCACGCATTACCAGTAAGTCGAGGTCGCGAATAACCGGTACACCATTAAAGGCATGGCTGAGTTGTTTGGTTTCAAACACCAGCTTGCCGGATCGCGCCGCTTGCTCAATCGCAAAATCGACCTTGCCTAACTGCTCTACCCGCGCCGCTCGCTCACGGCGTAGCGCTTTTAACGCTCTCACCCGGCCTTCGTTCCGGGTGCGGCGGGCTTTAATACCCTGGCGGATCCAGACTTCTTCTTCGGCCAGTTTTTTATCGAACAGCGCATTAGCTTGCTGTTCGTCTTCCAGCATTTTTTGTTTGCGATCCAGATATTCCTGGTAGTTACCCGGATGTGAGGTCAATAAGCCACGGTCAAGATCGATAATCCGGGTGGCTAAAGCACGGATAAAGGCGCGGTCGTGCGAGATAAAGATAATGGCACCGGCAAAGCTCTTTAAAAAGCCCTCCAGCCATTGAATGGCAGCCACATCCAAATGGTTGGTCGGTTCGTCCAGTAGCAGAATATCGGGTTTGGCAATTAACGCCCTCGCCAGCGCAGCTTTGCGTAACCAGCCGCCAGATAAGGTGGCTAAGCTGGCGTTACCATCCATATCAAACTGCTGACACAGCATGTCAACCCGCGCTTCTAAGCCCCAGCCATCGCGGGCGTCGAGCTCACTTTGCAAGCGCTCAAATAACCGGTACTCAGCATCGCCGGCACCGTCCAGATTCTCAGATAAGGTATAAAACTGCTGCAGCTTTTCTGCTAAATCACCGGCACCTTCACGGATAAAGTCGGCAATTTTGACGTCCATTTTGGCTGGCGGGTCTTGCTCTAACCGGCTTAGCACCACGCCGTTAGTCATCACAATTTGACCATCATCCAAATTTTGCTGACCGGTCAGCAATTTTAAAAAGGTCGACTTGCCGGCGCCATTACGGCCAACCAGACACACCCGCTCACCGGTAAATAAACTAAAATCCACCTTATCCAGTACCGGGTGGGTACCAAAGGCCAGGCAAGCCTGCTGAAAACGTAATAACTCCACGTTACCCTATCCTGCTTTAATCGGTTGTTGTCAGATCCAAAGCGGCTAGCCAGCTGGCTAGCGCACTGTGATCAAAAGGCCAATACAGTAATTGTTCCTGCCCCTGCGCATCACTGGCTGCCAGCACCGGAATATGCACCCGAAAACGGGCAAATAACGCCTCATCATCGACGATATCCTGTACCTGCAGTTTATCGGCCAGGCCAGCTTGCTGAACCAGGGCTTCGGCCTGTTCACACAGATGGCAACCCCAGGTGCTGTATAGGGTTAAATCACTCATGGCCGGGTTAGCTCAAAACAGACATGAATATGCGGGTTGCGCTTAAAATCTTCCGGTAAGGTCGCAGCCGAGATATCTTTCACCTGCCAGCCGGCTTCCTCAAGCGCTGCGTAATCGAGCTTAAAGCGCCGCTTATTATTGGAAAAAATCACCTTAGCGCCCGGCGCCATCTTGCTAATCAGCATATTCAGTAATTTGACATGATCGCGCTGTACATCCCAGCTATCTTCCATCCGTTTCGAGTTAGAAAAGGTTGGCGGATCGACAAAGATCAAATCAAATAAATTCCGGCTGCGGGCGAGCCACTGTAAGCAATCTGCCTGTTCAAACTGGTATTGTTTACCATTAAGACCGTTCAGCATAAAGTTGCGTTTAGCCCAATCCAGATAGGTGTTGGACATATCAACGGTAGTCACACTGGTCGCACCGCCAATAGCCGCATGCACCGAGGCACTGCCGGTGTAGGCAAACAGGTTTAATACCCGCTTGCCCTGCGCTTGTTGCTGCAGCATGCGGCGGGTAATACGGTGATCTAAAAATAACCCGGTATCCAGATAATCGCGCAGGTTGACCCAGAACTTAGCGCCATACTCTGATACTTCTTTATACTGGCCTGCTTTAGCAAGTGCCTGATACTGGTTAGTACCCTTTTGCTTTTCCCGCACCTTCAGGATCATCTTATCCGGGCTAATCCCCAGCACCGTTGGTACCTGATTAACCACATCGAACAAGCGCTTCTGGGCAATTTGCTCATCGACGGTGCCGGGCGCGGCATACTCATGCACGACCACCTCGCCGTCATACCAATCTACCGCGACGTTATATTCCGGAATATCGGCATCATATAAGCGGTAGCAGCTTAAGCCTTCGCGTTTGGCCCATTTTTGTATCGCTTTTAAGTTTTTCGCCAGCCGGTTACCAAAGGCGCTGCTCTCACTAAAAAACAGCGCTGGCGCGCTGGAGCTAACCTGCACCTGCTTTTCTGTGAGGTCAAACAGCGTAAACTCACAGTCCAGCGGGCCGTTACTAAATTTGTAGCTTTTGGCCTTAGATAAACGCAGCGCCCGCAGTAAGTCGCTGTTCGAGGTAATAATTGCCAGGCGCCAGCCCTGATAGTGGGTTTTTAGCGCCAGCGAGAAATTACTGTAAAGCGGGATCAGTGCCGGCAGATCGCCCAAGCGCTCGCCATAAGGCGGGTTAGTCACTATCACACCCGGGGTATCCGTCACGGCGCCTTTTAACGCAGTGGCATCGGCATAATCAAATTTGATCAAATTAGCCACGCCGGCACGGGCCGCATTTTGCCGGGCTTTACTCAGGCTGCGCTCGTCAGTATCCGTGCCCCAAAACTGGATAGTGTCGCCCGCAGGCAAGGCCTGCGCTTTAGCATCGGCTTTTAATTGCTGCCATACCGCGGCCCGAAAACCCGGTGCCCGCTCAAAGGCAAAACTTTCCCGCGCCAAACCCGGCGCCTGATTCAGACTGATTTGCGCCGCTTCAATTAAAATAGTGCCGCTACCGCAGAACGGATCGTACAAAGGGGTACCGGCTGTCCAGCCAGAACGCTTGAGTAAGGCTGCCGCTAAATGCTCTTTTAACGGTGCTTCGCCCTGCCCGGTACGGTAACCGCGTTGATGTAACGATGGGCCTGAGAAATCCAGCAGGAAGTGAAAATGCTGTTTATCCAGACGTACCTGAAACCGCACATCGGGGTTTAAGCGATCCACATCCGGCCGATCGCCGGTTTCTTCGCGAAACTGATCGACAATGGCATCTTTTAAGCGCATGCCGCCATATTGGGTATTATCAATTTTTGGATGCTTGCCAACACAGTCGACGGCTAAGGTTTGCCGCACCGACATTAACTGGCCCCAGTCGATTTGACTTGCGATCTGATACAGATCCGACTCGGCAGTAACCGGCTCCGACTGAATTAAGCGCAGGATCCTTGTTGCCAGACGTGACCATAAACATAGGGTGTAGGCCGTTTTAATATCGGCCTTAAAGCGCACTACGCCCATTGAGACCTTTAACACTTCACCCTGATAACTGCGGATCTCATCCGCTAACAGCTCTTCCACGCCCTTAGACGTTAAAGCCCAAAATTCCAGCATTGCAGCAAACCTTAAAATAAAATGGCCGCTAGTATAGCAGAATCGACAACCCCGGCGCCGCACTTTCTCAGCGTTGCGGGCAAGGTTGTTTCAGCGCAGCTTGGTAAGCATTTAGGCAGCACTAGCAGCAATAAACAGACGCTTTGCTTAGCAAATAGGCAACCGAACCAAATAAGCGAAATTAACGCTTGCGTATGTAAAGCGAAAGCTCTAAGATGCGCCCCGCAATGACGGACGCGGGATGGAGCAGCCTGGTAGCTCGTCGGGCTCATAACCCGAAGGTCGTCGGTTCAAATCCGGCTCCCGCAACCAATTGTGACTTGTTTATACCAAAGGTCATCAATTAACGTCTTGCAAATCAAATTATTACCTTCACTGCTCAAGGGTAATACACGGACGCGGGATGGAGCAGCCTGGTAGCTCGTCGGGCTCATAACCCGAAGGTCGTCGGTTCAAATCCGGCTCCCGCAACCACTTAACACACCTACTTAACCTATTGATTAACATCTAATTCCCTTTATAAGGGAAATATTTTGTTCCTAAAACCCCTACCCTGTGACGAATCTGTGACAACTTCGATTACCAATCAATAAATTTTCCAAAATCCTTGTACCGGAAAAAGAAAATTATTGACCTTTAGGTAATTTACCTCTGCACAAGCGCTCGTCACAAAAATCTGTGACAAAAATCGATCTTAATAGACGTTAATTAATCTCAAGCACTTTGGCACTAGAGGGTTTATTTACTATGTAAATTAGTAACTTGCTTTCTGAGGGGATTGAAAAGCGTAAAATTTTGGTTGTGCGGGTTTGTGACAAAACCATTCAGGCTTTATGTAAAAATTCCAATCTAGCATTAAAACAGACTGATATACCTCTTAATACCTCTTAGCCTGTTCAATAATCCTATTCAGTTGTCAGTTTTAATTACAGCCGTTACAGATGTTCTACTCTATGATCAATTGGTTAAAATCCGACAGTGGATGGTTATTACCTGCTACCTAACTTTATGACTAAACAATTTCCTTGTTTTTCCTGCGTTTCATTTCTTAACCTAATATACTAAGAGGTATGCTCCTGAAACTCAGCACGCTCTGGGTTTGCAGTATTACTGATTTTGATATGAGTGCAATTAGCTATTTTGGTAAATTTAACCCTTTAGCTTCCTTAATAAGGTCTCTAAGTTCTTCTATAGAATACGGCGGTGTGCGCCGATGCAGCATCCTGTGACAGTTTGCACAAACAGGCCTGAGATCTTTGATTGGATCAATTGTATACTCCTTATTAATATCGGCTAACCTACGGAGATGGTGGACCTCAATATAATTTGATCCTAATTCTCCATATTCAGATTTAAAATTAAAGTTGCAAACAGAACAATTATACTGGTAGTGACTAATACATTTTTGACGGGCATCGGCACTTCTATCATAAGTTTTAGTAGTGATTTTCTTTGGCTTGCCTTCAGTATAAATTTGAATGTCATCTGCATTTTCAGAAGTGAAAATATGTGGGGATTGTTTTTGTATTAGGTTAAATATTTCAATCGCGATTGATTCAGGAACGCTTGTACCACCCTTCTCAGGAGTCCAATTTCTATCGGGATACCTGAGTTTTAGGTCTTCAAGAGCAATCAGTGGCTCATCAGAGAGCGATTTAAATAGAAGATCATTAACAATTACTAATTTCCCCTCAGCAGCTTTTTTCTCATCCCAATGAGGTAATTCATAATAGTCAGATGAAACATAACCGCAACCAATTATACCTTTCTGCTCTACGTCCTTTCCAAGTTTTATTAGAAAGAAGACATCACCAACTTTTATCCTCTTTGTATTTCCGCAGCTCCAAGCAGTATCATATCTTTCACCGTTACAAATACGATACACTGCGTCCCCAAAATCAACCCATACCCACCGTTTAGGATTCCATGTATAGATATAAGCACTCATAATTGACTCACTTATTTAGTTTATTCGCTGAAAAATCTGAAGCATACTCAGAAATTGTTATGAGATTGCTCTCTGCTGCATTTACACAGTTCGGCATTACAAGCTGCAGCATCAAACCAACGGCAAAAAATTTTCTTATTTTGTACTCCAGCAAAGGGATAATATAGAACTGTTCTTTTGATTATTCATCGTTAAAAACACCCTGCCAAATCACTGGGCTCTATGGTCGGATTCGCTACTACCGCATCACTTAGGTCAACTTTGTTTGCTAATAAACCATTTAAATGCTGATCAAAGGAACGCAGTTTTGGATGTAACGCCATAGGGATATAAACATTTACATCACGGGTTTGGCCAATTCGATAAACCCTGTCGGTGGCCTGAGCTTCTTTGGCTGGGTTCCAGTGTCTCTCAACATGAATAACGTTATTTGCACCAACAACGGTTAACCCAACACCGGCAGCTACCGGAGACATAACAATCACGCCGAAACCTGCGGCAGTTTGGAAACGATCGATTATGGCTTTACGGGTATGCGTTTCGTATTTGGTTGCCACGGCTTGAGTATCACCGTTGATGATTTCAACTTGCACCTTAAAGATACTGGTCACCAACGCACAAATATAAGCTTGAACAGCTTTGGTCTCTGCAAATACCAAGACCTTCTCAGCTCGCTTTTCAATTTCTTTAAGTATGGCAACTAAGGATTGCAGCTTTACAGATAACTGCGCTTGCTTTAACAGTTCATTACTGACTTTGGGGATCGCCGCTTTAGCATCAATTTCATGATGAATACTGGCAACCTTTAACTTGCGTAAACTCGGTAGAATTACCATACGCTTTTCTTCAGGTTTGCAGGATTTAACACTGGCTATTATGTCGTCGTAATAGGCAAGTTGCGGGCCTGACATCACTGCTGACAACACAGGTAAATAACTACCTTCATCCGCTCCAGCATCACCACTAAAAATCCGCTTTTCTGGTAACCCCTTTAGCTTTTCCGCTTTGGTGCGCCGCAGCATGTAGTCACCCACTTTTTTCCGTAACTCACGCCCAACATCAACCCTTACTTGGTTAACTTGCTCTGTAGAAGCCGACAAAATCGGTGCAATAAAATCTTTCCTAAATGCTTGCCAGGCTCCAAGTAATCCCGGAACTGCGGTATCAAATAAGCACCAAAAGTCCTTAAGCGTATTCTCTACAGGCGTACCAGTAGCGAGTAATTTAAAATCAGCTTTTAGTCCTTTGGCTGCCCGCGTAGATAATGCATTGGGATTCTTTAAATTTTGCGCTTCGTCAAAGGCGGCAATACTCCAATCTACCCGGCTTAAAGAAAATTGATAATCCCTTAGTGTCTGGTAGGTTGTTAATACCAAACGCCGTGGCAGATCCAATCGATCAGAGCCATATACTTTACCGATTTTAAGCGCATAACGAATCGAATCTGCATCCTGAATCAAATCGTCATCTACAAATTCCTGTAAGGTTTCTCGCCCTGCCCCTTCCAGCCTGAAGCGGCTTAAATCGCCCCCTGCTTGCAAAACCACAATGTCACTAAAAGGTGATTGATTAAAGGTTACAGCTACCTCAGCTTGCCAGTTTTCAATAAGACTTAATGGGGCAACAATCAGTACTGGTTTTTGTGGCTCGTTAAGTTGATTACAACGTCTATACCATTCTGCAATGGCGACTAGTGTCATATAGGTTTTACCCAACCCCATATCATCAGCCAACATTGCCCCACTGGGCTCGCCTGTACTTTTAATTTGCTCTAAATGCGCCAGCAACCAACGTACTCCCTCATCCTGATGTGGAAAAGGTAAGCGCTGAAGATTTTCAGAGGTAAAGGTAATTTGTGATAAATCAAGGCCTGTCACTCGTGAGTCTTTACTGTACTCAATACTGTCATCGTTACTGTCTATCGCAACAACGGCTCTTTCAGTGGTAGTAACAATTTCTTCATCGGTAAGCCCCTGCTCGGCTGGTTTCGGGGTAAGCCTGCCCTCATCAATAGCCAACTGAATATCATCAAGTGTGCTTTGAACTTTTGGCTTATCAGAAACATCAATAGTGCAGCCATCAACATCAATCATGTCAGCGCCGGTCTTCTGAGCATCCGAAAATAATGCCCTAACCTCATCAAGTTTCTGCTGATCATCAATAATGGTAGTAAGCTTTTCAACAGGTTCAACAATATCGTCTGTATTGCCAAACCAATTTACGCCAGATTTCTCCACGTCACCGAAATAGCGCTGACAAAATTTTTCAGCACCATGCACCCGCAACGAAAAGCCAGTATCTAAGTCGATTAATGCTGCATTTAAATAGGCAGTAGGCGACTTCAAAAAAGAAGCCACCTGTGCCTTAGGGATGCGTCTATTAGTTAGAATTTCTTTTGTGGCTTCCAGCCTTTGCTCATCCAGTAAAACAAATTTATTTTTTACTCTAAGAATACACTGTTTATCGTCAGAGCCGACTTGCCCAAGCCGGTTATGGATATCATCAATATTTACTCCTGAACCAAAAGAGGGTGTCAGTATTAAATCACCGTTAGGTAAGGTATCAACAGCTACACCAACTTTCTCAGGCTGGAAAACTTCAAGGTTCTCGAAATGCGCCAGGTTAATTTTCATACCTGCTCGCTTTGCTAATTGCAGTTGGAACACTAACCAATTATTTTCATACTCACCACGCTTATCAGCAGCTAAGCCTTGATGAAATTTAAGTGCCTGCAAAGCACGCCACTCCGCTGGCTGTAACATATACATTTCGTTATCAGCAAGCTTTAATAAAGGGCCGAAAACAGTAAAACGTGGAACACTATCGCCACCAGGTAGCATCAACTCAAGGGCAACGTTAAATGCAGCTTTACCTGTGTTACCTTCAAAACGGGTATTAAAACTGCCGGGATAAAAATCAGGAAAATCAAAGAGCGTAATAAAGTCTTCACCCAATCCCACAATATCTTGCGACAAGATGGTAAAGCCATCAGCGTTTCTTACTGCCTTGTTTTGCTCAAGCATGCCTTTTAGGTAAGCCAATTGCATCCCAAAATAGGGGTTTCTAATAGCATAACCTTCTTCGTCAGCAAGCGCTTTACGTTCAATAATAAAGTCGACACCTTCAACCGGATCTATGCGCCAGTGCAACAAATTTGTTTGCCCTGATGTTCTAAGACCTCGAATAAGATCGCGGATCCCCATACTAACTCACCCCAAACTTCGACTTATATTCCCGATAACGCGCCGCACCAATTAACTCATATGCGGAAACAGAAATGCCCTGCTCAGATAAAAATTGAATAGCATTGTGCTGCCAATTTAAGTGCACATCATGCGTTAATTCTGCTATGCCGCGACGCTTGCCAAACTCTTCCGTATAAATGCGGACGATTTTAGAGCGAAATTCATAATCAAAATAAAGCCGCTTACTGTAATCCAGCAGCTTAAATTGGCTTGGTAAAGTATCTAATAACTTAAGTTTAAAACTATGGCTCCCTTCAATCATATGCACTTTGCCAGCAAGATTTAGATAAATCATTGACGTTTCTGGGGAATCTACTAGCGCGTACTCTGGAAGCTCTTCTTTCTTAAAGGATTTTCGAAGATAATGTTCGGCATGTCGGCTTAAAAACAAACGAGATTGGCTTACCAACCCTTGCTCTAGCAAGCCCTCCATAAACTGTTTACGGGGCTCAAACATACGCTCCATATCTCCAATACTGCCATCACGAGCACTTTGCTCCAGCACTTTCAAAAACAGCGCAAGATCGAAACGGCTTAACCAGCCACGCATTAAGCCAATACGCTGTTCGCCTAATAATACCCACCATTTTTGATAATTAGGGCTAGAGGTTGGTACTCGCGGATCTCCGGCAATACTTAAGATAACACTCTGCCAGGCAGGTGAAATTGGTGAACCTGCAGCACGATCAATTAAAATCTCCAATACCGCATGGCCTAGCAAATGGCTGTCATCAATTGGGGCGTTAATGACTTCTGATTTTACAACCTCACTTAAAATGTCATGCTCAGCACCAACAGGTATCGTTTTTAATGTTTCAAGGTAATATTGGTAGCGACACAAAGTAAGAAAACGGCCATGACTAAAAGCATTTAACCCCAGCTCACGCAATACACCATCCAAATCACTTTGCTTGTTTCTGGCAAATGCAACCACCTGCGCTGGGCCACTTGCGGAAAACAATACTGCTGCATGCTTAACGTAAGAGGCTAAGTCACTTAGCGCAGCTGACAACTTTAGCTGACTAAGTTGCGAACAAATCAAAGCGCGCCAATCCGCTAATACCTGGGTGTTGGCGATAGAGTCATAGCGAACAAAATAAGCACGAATCAACTGGAGCAAAGATAACTTACTAATGGGGTCACGGGGCGCTATCAACACATCCAGCTGAGCACGGGTTAAAGAAAACTGCCTGATAAACTCTTCTGAAACCCCAAGCAAAAAGGTAAAGGCCCTGACATCAACGCTACTTGTAATATTGGAGACGAGCTTTTCAGGCTGCTTTTGCAGCACAATATTGAGTAATTTAAGGCAAGCTTTATGAAATGAATCAGAGCCAGTTCCCGCTTTACGGCCAATCTGTTTTACCTTCTTCTCAGCATCATGTATCCGCGTAAAATCAGAAGCTTTCCAATCCGGCAGCTCAAAGGTTAAATCTGGCAAGCGCATCGTTAGTTTATCACCTGTTTTACCGCTTGGTATTCTTCCAATGCAGGCCGACGCACGGTAAAGCGAATATCAATTCTTCGATTTTTGCTATGCGATTCTTCAGCAGTCATAACACCATCCGGACAGATACTGCTATCAGCTACCTCAGTACTTCCCAATGAACAAGGTATAGGCCGCGTTTCGGCAAAGCCACTAACTGAAAATAGCGGTTTTCCAACATGGTTAGTTAAAGCATCAAGGCGATAATTTTCCGCCATGGCCTCATTCCAATAATTCCACACAGAAATAGCCCGGAATGTTGAAAGCCCCCAGTTACCTTTTATCGCATTGTTACGAAATGGAACGGGATCGGTATGCCCCTCAACAAAAATGGTATCCAGATATTTCCAGCGCTCTTCCTTGGTAATGCTGTTAAAAAGCACACGGCCGATATCCAAAGCATTTTGCTGCGAACGCGCATCATCCGGAATGTCAAACCGCCCCTGGGCAAAGGTAAGAACATCTTCAGGAATGCGCAAAACCGTATCGTTATCGCTTATTTTCACCGGAATATTCATGGCGTTAAGTTCTTGCTCTATTTCGCGCAGTAAGTCTTTTCTTACCTGTTCTGCTTTTGCAATTTCCCGAATTGCCTCATCCCATTGCTCACTTTTTTGTGTCAGCTCCAGAATTAACGCTACGGCTGCCAACACAAAAATTACCAGCAAGCCCGCCATAATGTCTGAAAAAGAAATCCAATATGGGTTCTCTTCATCCACCTGATGGCTGCTTCCGCGGCTATTTAGCCCCCTCATACAGCAGTACCTTCATGACGGCGACTGACTTTGCCATCGATTTCATCAACAACACTGTTTAGTGCACTAACCGCATTTGTCATCGCGCCAATATAGGCTGCGGTATGCTCATTCCAAACATTTAACCTGGCAACAGTTTGATCTTTCACTCTGTCACTGTAAGAAGTCAGTAAATCTGCCACCTGTCGTTGTACTTCAGCCAAATGCGTCTGTAACGACTGTGACAATGCATTAAAGTGTTTATCCACAGCAGTTAATCCATTCTCAGCTTTACCTGATGCCTCATTTAACGTGCTTGATGCTTGAGTAATCTGATCGCCAGCCCGATTTAACCCTGCAACAACGTCCTTAAACATTTCAGCTGACTCAACGTTGTTTTTGGTTACTTCATCGGCGTGCTCAAGAGCGGCAGATAATTGCTGGCCAAAGGTATCAATAGCCGCTTTAAGATTAGAAGAGAGCAAACCTAATTGGTTTGAACCGGCTTTTAATTCGCTGGAAACCATTTGCATAGCAGAAGTGGCATTTTGATGACTGCCAGATAGGGCTTCAAATCTATCAATAACGGCGCGTAAACCACTTAATAGTTCAGTGTTTTGTTGTTGCTGTACCGCCAATACATTATCAATGCCTTGCGTTACCCGCTCTTGAGCAGCCTGGAATACCGAAAGTTGGTCTTGCAGTTGTTTCTGCCTAACTGCATCACGGTTTTGCTGTGCTTCAACTTGCCCGCTTAACTCACCTTGTACATTTTTTAATGTACTAGCGTTTTGTTCCGCCAACTCAGCAAGCTGGGCTTTCATGCTGCCCATAAAGTTTGCCAAATTAACGGTAAGCTGCTCTTGCCGTTGTTTTTCCTGCTCTTGTTGTGCCACTTGCTGTTGTTGCAGAAGCTGCTGTCTTGCTGCCTCTCGGCCTTGCTGCTCAGCCATTTGTTCTGAAAACGCGGCTTGTACGGATTTTAACGTAGTAGCGTTTTGCTCAGCCAATGCAGATAACTGCATTTTCATGCTCTGCATAAACTCATTAAGATTGGTATTGAGTTGTTGCTGGCGTTGTTGCTCTTGTTTAGTTTGCGCTTCAAGTTGCTGCTGAACTGAACTATTAACCTGGTTTAACACCTCAGCATTGCGTTGCATAAGATTATTCACTTGACCGTCTAACTTAGCGGTAAACTGGTTTAAACCCTCCGTCATACCAGTAGAGGCAGCTGCAATATCTTTTGCCGCCTGCTCCATCATCGCTTTTTGTGAATTTCCGGCAGAGCCAATGCCTTGTAAGAAGCGATCCAATAAGGATTCCAGCGCCTTTTCAGAGCCAGAGTGTGCATTATTGACGAGTCGTTCAATTGCTGGCCCGAGTATGGTGTTTAGGCTATCCGCCACGCTAGCACTGATCACATTAGAGGCTTCTTTCATCGCCTCTTGCATTTTGTGCCCAATCTTTTCATCCAGCGCAGCTAAGCTCTCGTTACTCTGGCGGGTAAAGTCTTCAATATTTGATAGGCTTTGCTCAGCAGTAATACGCGGATATAAATAGTCCACTTCATTCTGGAATGAACTGATGGCAGAACGAATATTACGCTCAAGGCATTTTTCAAAAAAGTTAAACAGCACACTGATTAACACACCCCATACTGAGGTCATAAAGGCTATCGATGCCCCACCAATCATGCCGAAAATACCGTGGGTTAGATCATCTACTTTGGCATTGGCTGGGTCTAACGCGCCCAAAGGCCCCAAACCAAGCTGCAAGCCTGCAAAAGTACCTATAACGCCAATAGCGGTAAGAAAGCCTGGTACTGCAGCCAACAAACGGTTTTCGGTTAAGCCGCGTGAAATAGTGTGAGTATTAAAAAAGTGAGCGGCATCAAGCGTATTACAAAGGCGTTGCTTTTGTGGAATATGCACCAGAGACTCATCAAACTCCCGCCATAGTCGGCCATAAGTCTGATTTTGTAAGGCGGTATTGATTAACTCACGGCGCTTATCTAATAACTGCTCAACCGTAAGCCCTTTTAATAAACGCTTATAAAAACTCAAATGACGACTTGCTCTAATATAGTTAACAAGCGACATCACTGAAAAGATAATGGCTAAAGCAAAAAGCGCCGCAACAAACGCCGCACTTAAGCCCTCTGCTGAGGTAAAATCGCCAGCCCACAGCCTGGAAAACTCAGGCCATAATTTTATTAAACTATAGTTAGTCGTATCTATTTTGCTGTCCATGCTCATTATTGCATTTCCCAGTTGTTATTTTATTACTTATTGGTACTTACTAAAAAGTTAGTTAGTGCCAGATTTGTTGGTGGTACTGTTCATTACGTGTAAATTGAGTTTATTTAAACGTAGTTTTAATAGTAACCAACATTCTTTCAGCCAAATTTGGTTTCACATGGTTTAATTGTTCGTTACCACAAGATGGGCACTTCTCGGGCACTTGACCAGGAAAACGGACATCACCCATAGGAGGAAATAGCTTGCTCCAGCCGCAAGAGGGGCAAATAAGCTTAAAAGCTGGTGTTAACAATGGCATAAACTGCCCTCTAAGTACTTTTCAAACAATATTAACCGCATACAATCAAGCAACTTTAATCGCGGGTTAATAGCAATTCTTCAGCACTATTATCTGATCTTCTGATAGTTAAGTGACATGCTAATTAACGAGCTGATTTGCCTGCAAAGTAAACAAAACCTCAACTCGACGATTCCGGGAATCGCTAGGTGAAAGACCTTCTAACGGCCTTGAATCACCAAAACCCGCAACAATAACTCGTTTTGATGTTTTATCATTTAACTCACCTATAAGCACCTTTCTGACTTCCCTAGCTCTTGCTGCTGATAAGGTATAATTATCGTCATACACAGTGCAAAATCTTGCATAATCAATAACTGGTCTTCTTACTGGAATGTCATCAGTAAAACCTTCTACATAAATTTGAGCGGCGGTATTTAAAGCTAAAAATTCTGCCAATAAACCACTTACTGCATCCACTGAAAGCCTTGCTTGTTCGGTAAGGCAAGCACTTCCACGCTCAAAAACACCATCTTTTAATGTAAGACGGTTAGTAATGAGATCAACAGACATCAATTCCGAGAAATTATTATCAGCTAAAACAGCTTGCAAAGATAACCCGACAACCTTTATTGGGTCTTCAGCCTTTTGCCTAGCGTTTGCAAGTTCTTGCTGTAGTTGCGCTTCACTGAAATTTTTCTGAAGTACTGCAACTACAAGTAAAAGCATTACAACAGCAAGGACACCTGCCATTAGATCTGAAATGGCAACCCACTCATTTGGTTTCTCTTTCATTGCGATTAGACCTTGGAATCAATACCAGATGAACTACTATGTAATAATTTACGTTGTAATTCGGAGCGAATTAGAGATGATTGCTTTTCAAGATGCTGCAATGAATTTTTAATCGAATTAATTGGTTCATGGTATCCCTCTAAATTTTTAATCGACGTTAAATGATCATTTATACCATTTAACTTTAAAAGGGCCCGGTTTAATTTGTCAGAAATTGACTCTATTGGTTCGATTAACTTACCAAAAGTACTCAGTGTCTTAGTCATTTCTTGAAGTTCTTTCATGGATGCGTCTAGCTTACGATACACGCCAGCTTGTTCACGATTTGACTCAGATATTGCTTTTAAACCAAGCTCAATTGGAGTCGTTAGCTTATGTGTCATATCTATTGAGCTTTGGGTTTTTTCTGCCAAAATATTACTAGATAAAATAAATTGTTGGGATGATTTCTGTTGTATCTCAAGGGCTCTATTAATTGAACCTTGGACTTGTTGCATTGTCCCTTGTACATCTTCAGATAGTTGACCAAGAGCGGAGGATATTTCCGAAGTGGCAGCATGTAATTTGTTACTTCCAGACTCCAGAGTATGTGCGGCCTGCAAGCTCATTTCATTAATAGCCTTTCCAAGGTCAGAGCCTATTTGGTCTAGAACTTCAGTAAATTTAGATTCAAATGATTCTACGGCACCAACCAATCCACTTGAAGCAATACCAACACCTCTCGCACCTTCCGCCATTTGAGAGGATGCTTTAGACATTTCTTCGACAAGTGTGCGGGTGTTGGTACTAAATTCTGAGATCGTTTTTGAAGATATCTCTAATTCAAAACGAATGGCGTTTAATAATTTCGCATTACCGCCGAACCCATTATTAATAACATTGACTAATTCTGATGACCGTTCCTGTGCTTTCTGATTGTTTTCAACAATTAGATCTGTAAGTGTACTGAAATTATTATTAATTGCGTTCACTAAAACTGAAAGCTGAGTATTACTATGAGAGAAAAAGTCATTCAATTTATTTTCACGGGTATTCTGCCGTTCAATTCTTAAATCTTCTTGTTTAGACAAAACTTCCAGCATACTAGCAATGCTTCCAGTAAACGCAGCAATAGTTTGATGAGCACTATCTGTTATAGCCTGCACCATACGAACATTTTTGGATTCATCTTCTAATTTAATGACCTGCTTTCTAAGATCTAGCTCAACCTTAACTTTTCTAATGACCCAGGAAAGTCTCTTTTCTTCAAATCGAGTAATCTCACTCCAAGTTTTCAGGAGTATAAAACCAATGATACCCCAAGTAGATGTCTTGAACTTTGTTCCTAAGCCCTGCAACATATTCAACAAGTTTTGCATGCTGTCAGAAGCTGCGCTAGTACTCAAAGCATCTGGTTGGCTTAAGATATTTGAAGCGTTGTTCAAAGCTAGCCCCAAACCCAAAAAAGTCCCTAACAAGCCAATAATCAACAACAACCCTGGCATCTGAGGTATCCCCAGAAATTTTGTAGTTATAATAAAAATTTAGGTGATTAGGGAACATTCATGGCGGTTCCCGATCTGATCATTCGCCAAAAATCCCACACCGCGGATGCTCGCCATGAATGTTAAAACTATGCTCGCTGATTTCCTCCGATTTGTCACCCCAAAAACCATGCATAAAGCCAGATTTTCTGTCTTGTTAGATGCGGTTACTGCTCTTGCTAAAGACGCTCGTTGCACCGTTACAGCAATTGGTCGCGCTATGCCAGGGCCCTCAGACAAAATCAGCATCAAGCGAGCCGACAGATTACTCAATAATGCCAATCTGCAACGAGAGCTACCATTGATTTATGCCGCGTTGACTGCTTCTGTTGTAACCCCCCATTCCCATCCAACGATTTTAGTCGATTGGAGTAATGCGGATACCGCCAAGCGTCACTTTATTTTACGAGCGAGTATTGCTGCGGACGGCAGAGCATTAACGTTGTTGCAAAAAATCGCTGCTGAAGAAGAGTACACCAGCCCCCGTTTGCATCAGGCATTCTTAGAACAACTTAAAGCTATGTTACCAGAAGGCTGCAAGCCAATTATCGTGACAGACGCCGGATTTAAAGTGCCTTGGTTAAAACAAGTACGCGAATTCGGCTGGCATTATGTCGCCAGAGTCAGAGGGAATGTGAAGCTGAAAGTGGCAGAGCAGGAAGAGTTTATCACTGTTAACCAATTTTATCGTAAGGCCAAAGCCAAGCCCAAGCATGTCGGCAACATCTTACTCACCCAATCTCAGAGCTATGAAACACAAGCTGTTTTGGTTGGAAAAGGTTACAAGTTATTGAAAAGAGATAAAAACAGGCAATACAAAGAGCCTTGGCTATTAGTTTCCTCTTTACCAGAAAGTCATGGATATGCCGAGAAAATTGCCAAATGCTATAGCTGCCGAATGCAGATAGAAGAAAGCTTCCGGGATCAAAAAAGTCACCGTTACGGGTTAGGTAGCGATCTACATGGTACTCGCAAGAAATCACGCTTGGAGATCTTACTGCTCTTGGCAGCCCTGGCTAACTGGTTTCATTACCTGCTTGGCAGTGCGGGTGAGAAGGCTGGCTTACAACGACGTTATCAGGCTAATACCGTTAAGCATAGACGAGTGCTCGCTCTTTGTTCCCTTGGGATACTGCTCTGTAAAGAGCAAAAGCTTAATATAAGTAGGCGATATTATCAGCAAGGGCTAAAGCAAATTTTGCAGTGGATAGCTCAGTGGTGCTGGACACCGGACGATCTGATAGAGTGTGGATAATATGGGGGAGCAATTTGTGGGGATCCCTCAGCCCTGGCATGACATCTGCTAGCTTTTCTGGTGCAGTAGCCACCGCATGAGATAGATCAGTAACACTTCCGTGTTCTATATCAAGATTTTTGTCAGCACCACTATTTGCTTCACCAGTCCACTTTTTTATCCACTGATTTTCACGAGCATATATTTGAGCGAAAATGATGATACCAATGGTCAAACTAACCATTAAACAAAAAAATACAGATTGAATCGGATCAGAGAAATCCGGGAACAGAAAACCAGTAAAATCAGACAACATCATGCAACTGTCTCCAGTACTCGTTCAACTCTTAACTCAGACTCTGATTTAAAAATATTTGCATAATCATTAATTAAGGCTTGTTCATCCGGGTCTAATGAGTGGAATGATAAGTTTTGCTCGGCACATCTTATTAGCAATGTACCCACAGAAGCACCTTCATCAATTAAGTAATCTCGCCCTTCTGCTTCTAACTGGTGTTCATCTTTCTCAAGAAGCTGTAAAAACCCCTCTACTGCACCAACATATAGGTTTAATCCGTTCAATTCATTTAGTTTAGAGTCTAAATTTATTTGATTCTTTGGAATATCAGCTTGTAGTTGGATCAATAATACTTCTTCTTCTGCAGCTAATGAGCCTTGAATATCTTTAGCCAGCACCAGATTTTTAAGTAGAATTTTTTCTTTGGCTAGAGTCTTACTAGCTAATTCCCACTCATTTGTCAGTTCTTTTGAACGAAGAGCCCAAGAGGCCACAAGTTCTTCGAATACAAATGGTGCTAATGCGCAACCGTAAACTTCTTTTAAAATTCGATCCAATCGAATAGCCGCATCATTGGATAATTGGGGGTTTGATTTAATAAGATCTGACGCGATTCTAACTAGAAATAAATCGTCGAGACTTAAGTCATCGAGAGTCTTCGCTGCAATAAATTTCTTTTCAGCCATATTCAGCAACTTTTGAGTTGCTCGCAACCTAAGGTAATGTTCAAAATTATCAGGGGTTTTTAGTAACGCCTTTTTCAGTTCTATCCGAGAAATCTCATAATCATTTAATGCCGATGCAAGCTCAAATGAATGCCTATTTTCATTATCAGCAAATTCGCGCTCAGCAGTTCGAAAAGTCTCCTGATGGCGTTTTGCTTCAGAAAATTCAGCTTCGTTTAATTCTTCATTTTCCTTTTCTGCATTTTGTTGATTTTCGTTTTGCTCACGACGCTTCTGCCAGCGCTTTGCAACTTCTATTGCCCATTTAATAGCAGCATCTATTTTTTTTGCTATTGGGGAATTTTCAAACGCAGTCAGTGCCACAAGGGCTTTTGATAAACCGGAAAGCGCAGCTTTTAGCCAAGGGTAAGGCGCACCTTTCGCTGCCGCCTCTAGAAAAACAGCAAATTTATCTACATAAGGTTTAGCTACGGCCCAAACTTTTTTGACGCCACCAACAAAACTTTCAGCATTTTCGGCCATCCAACCAAGAGCTTTGCCTGCAATCTCTTTAGCTTTCTCAAAGCCCCGGCTAACCGTGTTAGCTACCGAATGCACAAATGAAGACACTGCGTTAAAACAATCGCTAAAAAATCCCATATTCATACTCCTTTATTTATTCTCAAGACCTAATAATTTTTGGCTAATCGTAATATCTGAGGTTGTCATTGCTTGCCGACCTTGAACACCCACGTCTTTTTTTGATTTTATAACTTCATTAATTGCGTCGGTTAAATGCTGAATGGTAAGAGTAGCGCCTTCAACACCGTTAATTAAGGCTTTTGGTAAAGCGGTTCGTAGTACAGTTCTTATTTCTCGACCTGATAACCCATGAGATAATTCTGCACACTCTTGAACCAAGCTTTGATGCTCACCCACGATAGGAATGCCTGGTACTAACATTTTTTTATAAAGAGCTTTTCGCCCTTCAAGATCTGGCAATAAAAATTCTATGTGATATCTAATTCTGCTTACGAATGCTGCATCATAATTCCGAGCAAAATTTGTAGCAAAAACAACGATCCCATCAAAACGCTCTAACTCGATTAATAAAGTCGAGCGCATTGCATTTATTTCATTGTCAATACCTTGAGTTACTGAAGATAATCTCGCCCCCAATAACGTATCAGCTTCATCGAAAAACAGTAAAGCACCAGCCATGGCGGCTTCCATAAATGCAGCTGATATATTTCTCGCAGTTTCGCCTACATATTTACTTTCCAGTTCAGAAATACCTATGTGGATAAAATTTCGGTTTAAAATTCCCGCCAGCGCCTCCGCAGCCATTGTTTTTCCAGTACCTGGTGGGCCATAAAAATTTAGCACCATATTCCTGCCTTGAGGATCTACTTCGCCAAATCCCCAATCGGAATAAATAGTTTTATGATGCTTAAGTGCGCCAATAGCTTCATTGAACATACGCTTAGTATGTGCTGGAAGGATAACATCCTTATCTAAAGATATTTTTGGTTCGCGAACATCAAATTTAATTAGACTTTCCTTCAAAAAAAACTTCCTTTTTATTTAGTTTATCTATGTTGATTTTTTAATTCATGATTTTTAAATAGTATCTTCTCAGCTTCCTAAGGAAAGTAAACCTTGCGGAGGATACCTTTAAAGTTTTGGATGGTGATAGACTTTATCTGTAAGCGTCCGGCGAACACATCTTTTATTTGCTAACTGATCACGCATCATAGTGCTCACTGTTGCCAACTGTGAGGACTTATGAATGACAGCTTTAAAACACCCCGATGTGCGCCGGGTCTTTTCCCCTGAGTTTAAATGGCAGATTGTCCGAGAATCCAAAGAGCGTACACTGTCCGTTTCTGAATTAGCCCGCAAATACGATGTGAACACCAACCAGGTATTTCGCTGGATGCGTGAAGCTGAGGCGGGTCAGGCTTTGTGGGTCAGACGCGCTAAAGGTGAACCGGATGCGCCTGTAGCTGCTTCAGCTTTTCTACCTGTCAGCGTCCGCCCGGCTAATGCAGCAGCCCCCGTTTTGCCTAAAGCTGCCATCACGGTGTCATTTCGAAGTGGTCATCAGTTGATGTTGCACGAGGCGACACCGGCCCTGTTAGCGCAACTGGTGGCAGCGTTATCATGATGATGTTATCGCGTGATGTGCGTATCTGGCTGTGTGCGGGTTTCACCGATATGCGCAAAGGGTTTGATGGCCTGGCTGCCATGGCGCAGCACGTCCTGCAAAAAGACCCTTTCAGTGGTCATGTGTTTGTCTTTCGCGGACGGCGTAGTGACCGGGTGAAATTACTGTGGTGGGATGGTCAGGGCTTGTGTTTATTCTACAAGCGTCTTGAGCAGGGACAGTTCGTCTGGCCTGTCGCAAAATCCGGTGCTGTGCATTTAACCCAAGCGGAGTTAGCGCTACTGCTTGAAGGCTTAGACTGGCGTCCGCCCGCCAGAAAAAATACGCCAAAAAACACAGCTTAAATACAATTAATCAATGAGTTATCCATCGCTTTTTGCTATAATACGCCGCATGAAAATGCTGGCACCTACCTTACCCAATGACCCGAAACAGTTGCAGGCGATTATCCTGCAACTGCAGGAAACGCTTGCCCAGCAAGACACGGTTATTGCGTCATTACGCCATCAATTAGCTGTATTAAAGCGCGCCCGTTTTGGTCGTTCCTCGGAGCATCTGGACAAGCAAATCCATCAACTGGAATTGCAGTTAGAAGAGCTGGAGATGCAGACGGCCGCCTTACCGAAACTTACCGATGGCGCTGTCGAAGAGAAAGCCACTGCGCGTCGTCGTGTGACCTTACCGGCACAGTTACCACGTGAAGAAAAGCGTGTTGATGCACCTTGCCAGTGTCCGGCATGTCAGGGCGAATTAACCCATATCGGTGAGGATGTCTCTGAAATGTTGGATGTCGTACCCGCATCTTATCGGGTTATCCGCATTGTACGCCCTAAGTTCAGCTGCCAGCACTGCGACACGCTGGTACAAGGTCAGGCTCCGGAGCGGGTGATTAAAAAAGGCCTGGCCAGCGCAGCATTGCTGACACAAGTGATTGTCGATAAATACCTCGACCATCAACCACTGTACCGTCAGGCTGAGCGGATGGAGCGGGAAGGCATTGATATCGAGCGCTCGACGCTGGCAGACTGGGTTGGTCAATCCGGTGCATTATTAACGCCCCTTGCTGAGGCGATTGGACGCCATGTCAAAGCCGGTCAACATATCTATGCGGATGACACGACCGCGCCAACCTTATCACCAGGAAAAGGCCGCACGCAAACCGGTCGCTATTGGACGTATGTGCGTGATGGTCGTTCCTGGGGCGATACCACACCGCCTGCCGTGTGGCTGCAATACAGTGAAGATAGAAAAAGTCTGCACCCCACTGCCCATTTAACCGGGTATAAAGGTTCGCTGCAGGCTGATGCCTATGCCGGTTACAATGCCTTATACCAAAACCACATCACCCAGCATGGTTGTTGGGCCCATGTGCGGCGTAAGTTCTATGACATTACCCAATCCGGCCCGTCCCCCTTGGCAGAAGAAGCCCTGACCATAATCCAATCACTGTATGTGATTGAGAAACAGGCGCGAGGGCAACCACCGGATGAACGACAGCGCCTGCGAAGTCTGCAGGCAAAACCTATCCTGGTACAGTTTAACAACTGGTTACAGACAACCCTGCGCACCTTATCAAAAGGCTCTGCGTTGTCTAAAGCTATCCAATATGCACTAAAGCAATGGGACGCGTTGGTGGCGTACGTGGATAATGGTTATGCTGAGATAGATAACAACAGTGCGGAGCGGTCATTACGGCCCATCGCCCTGGGTCGGAAAAACTACCTGTTTGCCGGCTCTGTTGGCGGAGGGGAACGGGCCGCCGTGCTGTATTCGATACTTGGCACCGCCAAGCTCAATGGCATCAATCCCAATGCGTATTTAACTGCCGTGTTAAAACGTATCGGTAATCATCCGATCAACCGCATTGATGAACTGTTACCCTGGAACATCGACTTATCTGTCCAGCCAGGTGATGCGATCTAAGACACTAAGTGTCCACTAAAAATTAAGTGGACACTTAAATTAGAACACCTACCTGTGATCGCCGGACGCTTACCTTTATCTGCATGTTGTTTCCTCAGCTCCCATAAACCGCTTCTAACCGGCTTAAAAGTGACTCCATTACATGAGTTTCTACCTCAACATCCATTCTGCCTGCAACCAAGGTTTGTAGGGTTATGGCGGCTTCAATGTACTGCTTTTGCTCGTCAAAGCTAAAACGTGGCCAGTTATTGGCGTGTTTTTTAGCGTTATGCGCTTTTAATAATAGCTGCAAATTATCAGGGTGGTGTTTGCCCGGTGTTTTGGCATTTAACAGCGCTGTTGCGTGGTCTACCTCGAAATCTAGCCCAAAGTAGGCTTTAAGCTGGCGACTGATGGCTTCAAACTCGTCAATTCGGTATTGCTCAGCCACGCTTAGTTGTTCATTATCGCGCTTTATTATGTCGATACGGCGAAGTGGTGCTAAGTCTTCTTCGACCTCTTCCGCCTCATGTTGCTGCTGTTCGCTAGGGGTTAAAAACCGCACCTTTTTGGGCCGCTCGCTGGCATCAACTTCAATCTGGCTGCCAAAGCCACCACTGGAAATACGAGAGCTTAGCCTAGCGGCAATTTCTCTAAGGCCTGTAGTGTCGTTTTTCTGTTTAGACGCCTGCGCGTCGGCATTGGCCAGTAAATCGGGGAATAACTCCGATACCTTTAGTGCCCATTCCGATACCGTTAGCCAATCGGCCGCGGCACTTAAGGCATAAAGGTATTTGTCGTTTATGGTGATAAGTTCGGTATTCATAACATCCTTGTTATATTTGTTATAACTGCCCGAAAAAGGCTTTTTGGCTTAGTGAATTAAAAAGTTTTTCATCTTCTGCGCCAGATAATTTCTCAATAGTTGAAATTACGAAACTTCTGATTTTGTCATACTTAAATTGCAATTCTAATGTTGGTAAAGGAATCAACAGTTCTTTAAATTGCTTCGCTGTAAGTTGAGGAACCGCTGCACCTTGTCCGATTCTTTGAAAGTGAGATTTCATTGTTCCAGATACTAAAAAGTCATGAAGGAAGCCAACTACAACTTGTTTAGTAGGTCGAATAATCATCATCTGGGCATTTATAAAGGCTTTGTCATAAGCACAATCGAAAATACAGCATGCTCCCAATGTGCCACGTAAGGTAATAATCAAATCACCTTTTTGAGCTTTACCTCTCGATAGAGAGTTATATTTTTCCTCGGTAATAAACTGTTTTGTTCTCAAATCCAGAGCATCTGCGACAATATTTTTGGTGCTAAGGAAAAGCACACCACTTTGAACAATTTCATCACCACTCGGATAGTTGGAAGAACGGTCGCCATTTTCAAATGTAGTTATTTCACCTAACGTTTTAACCCCCCACCCCTTCGGATTCGTCACCGGATCACCAAACATCTCCAAAAACACGGCGCGGAGGAAGTCGTCGGCGAGTTGAATGGCTTGTTGGCGTTTGCGGCGGATGGCGTCGGCTTTGTCCAGAATCGCGGCAATACGTTTTTGCTCGGCTAGTGGTGGGAGTGGCACATCAATAGATTTAAGAAAATCGAGAGTTATACCTTTTACAGTTGCCCCTTTGCCCTCACCCTCGATGTATTGAGCTTTAGACTCAAGAAACCTAAACAGGTAATCGCTTGATATTTCAGTATGGTCATTAACAAATAAAGCCTTTAAATCTTGGTTGATTGCCATATCAACAGTATTGATAGCGAATCTTCCTAAAGCCATTCGAGTTGCAGTAATAATCGTTCCAGCAGGAATAATATTTGTAGCTGAATTTTTGACACCCAAATCATTGATAGTGTCCTCAGTTACCGAAATACGACTTCCTTTTAGGTCTTTAACAGAAGCCCAAGGTATGTCACCTCCCCAAAAACTACTATCACTTTTACTTGGAGTACCACCTCCTTTTATAGAAACTAAGTCTCCTAATTTAACCATCGGCCAACTCACAGCATAGCCTCCAGCTCGTCTAAATCTGCCATAATCTCGCTTTCCAGCGCTTTAAGCTTTTTCAGAATGAGCTTAGGGTCTTCATACTGCTGTTCGGCGTATACCACTTCTTTATAGCGGTTTATGGACAGGTCAAATTTTTGCGCTTTAATAGCCTCGGCCGCAACTACAAAGGCTTTTTGCGTTTTATCGCCAAAGGCTTGCTGAATATCCGCAGCAGGTGCATTCGCTTCTACCAGCTGGCGGTATTGCTTCCACTTGGTAATGGCATCGGGCAGGTCGTTACTGCCCTCGCCTTTTAGCTCGGTGCGTTTGTCGTCCAGCGAATAGCCATCGGCTTGTAAATCGTAAAACCATACCCGTTCAGTCGTGCCGCCTTTGGTAAAGAGCAGAATCGCGGTGCTTACCCCAGCGTAGGGTTTAAACACACCGCTTGGCAGGCTAATAATGCCTTCCAGCTGGTTATTTTCAATAAGCGCCTGGCGCAGCTGTTGGTGCGCTTTAGATGAGCCGAAAAGTACGCCATCGGGCACAATCACTGCTGCCCGGCCACCTAGTTTAAGTGAGCGCAAAATATGCGCAACGAACAGCAGCTCAGTCTTTTTGGTTTTAACCAGGCCCAATACATCAGGGTTGGTATTGGTTTCGTCCAGGCTGCCTTTAAATGGCGGGTTGGCCAGAATTACGTCGAAGAAGTTTTCTTCCTGCCGAGGGTAATTCTCTTTAATCGACTTGCTTAAGCTGTCCTGATACAGAATATTGGCACCGTTAACGCCGTGCAGCGCCATGTTCATGCTGGATACGCGCAGCATGGTGGTGTCGAAGTCAAAGCCCCAAAACATTTGCTTGTTAATATGATCGCGATACGGCTCTAACTTATCACCGGTATAGTGCTTATTGCCGTCTTCATCGGTAAAGGTGCCTGCTTCGCTGGAATACACGCGGTTTAAATATTCCATAGTGCGGGCTAAAAAGCCTGCCGTGCCGCATGACGGGTCGCAGATAACATCGGTTGGTTGCGGATCCATCAGCTCGATCATGGCATCAATAATATGCCTTGGGGTACGAAACTGGCCGTTAATGCCGGCGGTCGTTAGCTTGCTTAACAGATACTCGTAAATATCACCCTTTACATCGCTTTGTGTAAGCGGCAACGCATCAACCATGGATATTGCGCTGGATAGTACCGATTCATTTTTAATTTCGAGATCGGCATCTTGCATATATTCACCAATATGGCCCAGCGCTTCTATGGCACTACCCTCTTCACCCAGGCCATCTTGCTGATCTGACTTTTTACCCAGGGTGGCAAAAAACGGAAACACCTGCTGCTTTAAATGGCTCTGCAGCTCTTTACCACTTTTTTGCTTAAAGTTTTTCCAGCGCAGCAATTGCCCCTCAGGAGTATTTGGAAAAATGCGAGAAAAGGCATTACCCGTACGGTTAGCTTTGCGCTCAGCCATGTCTTCCTGCATGTCGAGCATGCGGGCAAACATCAGATAGCTGATTTGCTCAATTACCGTTAATGGGTTAGTGATACCGCCTGTCCAAAACTTTTCCCAAAGTTTGTCGATATCATTACGAATTTGGCCTGTTAGCATTTAGTTGTTCTCAATTTCGGTTTCTTGGATGTTATCAGCACTGGCATCCTTAATTTCGGATTGTGTCTCATTAATCAGCATTTGATCTGCTGCAATAAAGTCGATTTCAAGCGCCGCCTTATCGGCAAAATAGCTTGGAAGTTCACCTCTGATAGCCGGTGCAAGATTCTTAAACTCGCCGACTTGCTTCACCAAGTTACCCTTACCACTAACCAGTTGATTTTCGGCCATGGAATAAGCATCAGAAGCCGTATCCAAACCTTTCTTAATCCGTTCAAAGCTTCCCAGAAAGGTGTTTAATTTTTTAAATACGGCTTCCGCTTTGTTTGCTAAAGCTGCAGTGTGTTTATTTTGATCTTCATAGCGCCATAACTGACGCACTATGTTTAGACTGGTAAGTAATGTGGTTGGGGTTGCAACCAAAACATTATTTTCTATCGCCTGTTGGAACAATGTTTCGTCAGCTTTTAGTGCTTCAACAAATGCAGATTCAATCGGGATAAACATAAATACCATTTCTGGCGAGTTTAAGCCTGGCAGCTTGTAATAATTGCGATCAGCTAACTCTTTAATGCGGCTACCTACAGCATGAACATGCTCTTTTAAAGCTTGAGACCGCTCTAGTTCATCTTCCGAATTAACAAAGCGAGTATAAGCATTAAGTGACACTTTGGCATCAATGATCAAGTGCCTGCCCTGTGGCAAATACACCACGGCATCAGGCCTTTGACGGCCCTCTTCCGAAGTAAAACTAACTTCACGTTGATAATCTTTTCCAAGCTGCAAGCCCGAACGATCCAGCACGTTCTCAAGAACCAATTCACCCCAATTTCCTTGTAATTTTTTCTGTCCACGCAAAGCCGTTGATAGCTCATGCGCTTCTGTGGTGATTTTCTGATTAAGTTCTTTCAGTGACTCCAGCTCTTTGCGCAACTCACCTTGCTGCGTAGTTTCACGGTGATGTATTTCCTGTACTTCTTTTTTGAAGCTATCAATTGACTGTTGAAATGGACTCATAACCGAACTTAACGTCAGCTTGCTGCTTTCCTGCAATGACTTAGTCTTAGCTTCTAATATTTCATTCGACAGAACTTTAAATTGCTCAGCTAAGCTCTGCTTCTGCTTCTCAAAATTGGCTACTTCACGAGCATGGCTAGCTTCTCGTTCGTCTAATTCTGTTTTAAGTTGAGTATGTGCTTTCACCAAAGCTTGATGTTCAGCTTGTAACGTTTCATTCCGCTGTTTTTCTGCCATCAGGCTTTCTCTTTGTTCTGCGAAATGTTTTCGAGCTTCTTCCAATTTACTACTCAAGGACTCCGTTGCTTTGCCCTCTTCCGCCAATAAATCTTTTAGCTGATTTACTTGTAACCGCTCTTGCTGCAAACCCTGCTCCGATTTATCTAAGCGGCTACGTAACTCCTGAACCTGCTCTTTAAGACTGCGGTTATCTGCCTGCGCCGTTTCCAACAGTTTCTCCGCATTATGATGCTGCGCTCTTACAACTTCTAATACCTGACTTTGATTGTTGAATTCATTTTTACGGTCACCAAGCTCTGCGGTTAAACGCTGCTCGGTGGCATCTGCTGCTGTGAGCTGGGTTTGTAGCTTGCTTTCTGATAGCTCTTTTTGCCGCAGCGCATCATCTGCCTGGCCCAGTTTTAGCTGTAGCTGCTGGTTTTGGCTATTGGCTTGCTCCATTGCTTGTTGGGCTTGCTGCAACTGCGCGTTTAATGCGGCAACCATACTGCTAGCAACTGCTTTGGCGATAAAATATCCCAGCGCCAGTAACACTATGGCGGCAATAACTGCCATTACGATCAGGCTTGTTGTCCATTCAATACTCTGCATTGTCACTCCTGTGAAGCGATAGGTTGGTTTGATGTTATTGGCGGTACAGTTTGCATAAAGGGTTTAAGCACAGAAATTAAATCGGTAATGTCGTCAGCAGCAAATACGCCATCGATACCCTCGTGCGATACAGCAGTAAAGGGGGCGTCATACAGCTTTTCAATGACAATACTGCCATGCTGCGCGATATAGGTTTTCAGCAGGTTCATAAAATTTACCTGCTTTGCTGTTAAGCTCGGGTGGCTGTGCAGGAACCGTTTAAAGTGTTCCTCTATGGCTTGCACATCTACCCCAATCATTTCCCGTACTGTGATATGCAGCTCTTTGGCGGTTCTGCCATAAAACTCGTTTAGCACTTCAAGGCTGACGCCTGGGTGGCTGGTGAGTATGGTTGAGGTAAGGCTTTGCAGCTCGTGCTCAGCAATAGGCTCGCCTTTACGGATTTTTTGCAATGTCGGGTTAGCGGCAATCATTTGCTCTAAAATGGTTTTTAGCCTTCGCCGGTATAACATGGCCTCGTCTGCACCAGCAATTTTCACTTCTCGCACAGCTTCTTTTATCCCACCATCCAGGGTGCGGGTTGTGGCAGTTTCATAAAACGGGCCGGTGCCTGGTTGGCGGTACTTCATAATGCCACGCAACTCTTCCCGAACATGTTCTAGCGAAGGAATACTGGGGTTTTGCCAGAATGCGCCACTGCGTACTTTGGCAATAATTTCATCTTTTTGCCGCACAGCCTGAATATTGACGGCCAATTTATCCAGATCAGCTAATAATTCGTTGCGGCCATCTGCGAAGCAGCTGGCTTGCTCTACCATGCAGCGCTCTATAGTGGCCATCAATTTATCTAACTGCGTTGCATGCTTATCACGCAGTACGCGAGCCGACATTAAGGGAGCAATGTCGTTTAGCAACAGATGCAGGGTTTTCGCATCCAGCTTGTTTAGTAAATCGGTTTGTTGTAGTTGATGAACGATACGCAATTTCCGCCTAACTGCGACACTGTTATCGGGTAGATCATTGATATCTGCCCGCAACAAGGCCACTGCGGCATCAAATGCTTCGGCATGATTATGTTTTAATGCCGCCTGTGCCAGCGTTAAACGTGCTTCGAAGGTGGATTGTAGTAAAGATTTTCCACCGGTATCTTCAGGCTCCTGATATTCCTGCTCGAAAAACTCAAAGTTGCCGTAATGGTCGAAAATCAGAAATTCTGTTTTGTGCTTACCCGGGCCAAACAAATTTTGCCGCAACCGAGTGCCACGGCCAATCATTTGCCAGAACTTCACCCAGCTTTTAACCGGTTTAGCAAAAACCAGGTTGACTACCTCGGGTACGTCGATGCCGGTATCGAGCATATCTACCGAAATGGCGATGCGAAAATCGTTATCGGCCTTTTTAAACTCTTTAATTAAACTTTCAACATGCGGAATATCGTTATGGATAACCTTGCAAACCTTTGCGCCATATTGTGGATATAACTTTTCACAGAATAACTTGGCTAAATGTTCAGCATGGTCTTGGCGCTGGGCAAAAATAATGGTTTTCCCAACCAGGGAGCCGGTTTCATCTTTGATGCCATTGTTGATCAGGTTTTCAAGAATGATACGATCCGTATCTTCACTGAAAATTTTCCGGCCGATATCTTTACCCGCTATGGTTGTTTTTCGCGCTTCGTCTTCGCCCAAATCTTCTTCTAATTGACGCTGTTGCTCTGTAGTTAGCTGGCTATAGTGAATACCGTCACGCAAAAAATCCGTAGTAAGATCTTTTACCCGAAACGGCACCAGATAAGGTGGCTCATTATTAATAGCGGCATCCAAGCCAAACTCAAAGGTAGGATCGGTGGCTTCGCAATCAAAAATATCAAATGTATTGCGGCTAATAAACTTCACTGGCGTTGCGGTTAAGCCAACCTGTAACGCATCAAAGTACTCGAATAAGTCGCGGTATTTATTGTAAATACTACGATGTGACTCATCAGCAATGATAAGGTCAAAAAAACCAACATCCAGCTGGGCGAAACGGTTCATCATGCCAGGGTAAGTAGCGATATATACCCTGGCGCTTTGATCTATTTTATTCGTTTCGCCAATGACACAGCGTGGCTCTGAGGGTAAGTTTTGTTTAAATGCATCGTCAGCTTGTACCCGTAACTCTTTGCGATCACAGAGGAACAGCACACGTTTGGCCCAACCGGTTCTAAGTAATAATTCTGCCAGAGCAATGGCAACACGGGTTTTGCCTGTGCCAGTAGCCTGAATGATTAATGCTTTACGTCGCTGGTTCTGAAAATGTTCGGCTACGGTTTTTATCGCTTCAATTTGATAAGGCCGATCGGCGATATTTAAATCTGGGTTAAATCGCTCTAACTCTGCAGCGCGGTAGTTTCGCTGGTAAATCAAATAATCTAGGCTGTCTTTGCTATAAAAGCCATATACCGGCCGGTAGGTATTATATTGGGTATCATCCCAGATAAAGGTTTCATAACCATTGGTATAAAAGATAACCGGCCGTTGATACCCCATTCGTTCAAGTGAGTCTGCATACATGCGCGCCTGCTCACGCCCAGCCTGTAAACTGGTGTTACCCGACTTTTTCGCCTCGACTACCGCCAATGGCTGGCCGTTGTCAGCCCACAACACATAATCGACAAAGCCTTTGCCACTTGGGTTATTGGGAAAGTCGACCTCAACTTCTTGCCCAACCTTTTCCGGATCAGAGACATCCCAACCTGCTTGTAATAGCATGGCATCGATCATTAATGCCCGGGTTTTTGCTTCACTCCACTGCAGGCTATCAGCCACTTGCTGGCTTTGCTGCTTCTGCTGTTGCAGTACAGGTTTAGGCGGTAAGCCAATTTTATCGGCATTTTTAGCGCGTTCGGCATCCAGTTTTTCAAAAACCTTTTCCAGATCTTCTTGCTGCTTTTTCAGCTCTTTTTCGTACTCAAATACCGTTTTTTGCAGCTGATTAAGTGTTTTGCTCGGATCCGGTACCTCGGCAAAGCCGGGTATTTGATTTTGATCTTTACTGTAATATTTTACCGCCAGGTAAATGGCCAGTTGATGAGCCGTACGCAGTGCCATTTGTGCATTTTGTAACTCCCCTTCAGCACCGTGGGCGGTATCGTTGCCTTTAACCCTTATAAAGTTAATTTGGTAGATGAGGGATTTACTTACACAATCTTCAAAAACGGGGCTTTTTAGCAGTTCATAAAAACTTGCCTGCGGCATACGCGGCAGCAATTCTTCTTTATAAATGGTTTTGGTAAGTTCTTCAGCAAAGCTACGCAGGCGCACTAATGTGCTACCCGGATCGATATACAACACTGCTTCAGCTAAGGCGCACAGGTTTGCCAGGTTGTCGTTTTCCGGCCTTAAAAATTCAAAATTTGTTGATATCATCTTTTGCATTTTTCCCTGTTACTGTCGGCTTGGGCATTAGCTTAAGTTATGTACTGTAAACTGCCGCACAAATCAGTTCGTCCCTGAATTAGCGATTGCTACTGAATTTACCCTTATTAGTCATTGTTGTACAGTTTGGGCGTCTCTTTAGTGGCAGATAAATTTTTAATCGTGCTAAGCTAATCAATGTTTCTAAATGAAAAACAAGCATTATGATTATAAGCGCTTAATCTACAAGCTTTGTGCATATGTTTATTAATTTCATAGTACCTAAAAACTATGTCCGCCTGAAAACTAGCCTTACTGCGCTGAAGAGATACCAAACTAACCCCAACAACCAAATCACGGCGCTAATAAGGGTTGCAATAGCCTCAAGCAATATGCGCAGTGCTTTAGTGATAGATTTTGCCAACTTCGGAGCCAGAGTGATGTAGCCTGCGTAGCGGCTTTTCGTAGCTTTAGCAAGTTTTGACAAACGGGCGGTATCGTTAAAGTCATCTGCAATAGCTAGGGTTCGTGAAAGTCCCAGAAATCCGGAACTACCGCTGATAACTCGCAGATCATCAACACCGGAAGCTAAAGGTTCAAGAGCCTTAATGTTGACTGACTTTTTGCTAAGTTCAAGCAATTCATCGGCTTGCTTTTTATTGATTGAGTCAATGTCGATTTTTTTAAAAGCGAGAGCTAGTTCGTCAACGGCATTTTTATCTACGATGTTGTCCAGATGACCTGAGACAAATTTCTCAAGTTTCTTTGATAATTTACCGGCTTTTTTGGCTCCTTTTATGGCAGTAACAGAAGATCTTAGAGGCACGCCGGCTACAGCGCTACTACCACCATTAAAAATTGCCGATACAGTCAATGCGGTGCCAACCACGCCGACTAGGGACAAGCTCACGTTAAAGGAGTTGTAATCCGGATAAGCTTGGAATTCATTTGCTAGATCGCGAAAATCCGATATGCCAAATAGATCAGAGCCCAAAGCACCAGCCATTGCATATCCTGAAGTAATTTCGCCTGTTTTAGCTCCCTCTAAAACCTTACGACTGTTGCGTGAGACCGTTTGCCAGGAACCATTCTCTTTATCAAGCTGGCTGATAAGAGCGGGTTCAAATTCGATACCCTGCTCTGTGCCAATTTCACGGATAATATTAGCAAGCTCAATTTCATTTTCCTCTAGCGCAGCTTTAAGGTGAATATTGAACTCTTTGTCTGGTACAAAACGTAGATGTACTCGAGCAATAGCTTCACTTGCATGTTGGTGCACTAAAAACAATACCGAATCATACGCCAGTGGTAACAGGAAAACGCCGGAGCCTAAAAAGAATATGATAAAAACAATAAAACGTAATACTTTCATAAACATCCTTGTTGCTTAAAAATTATGCCATCTCAGAAACTTTGCTATCTATGGAGGCATTTTTAACACTTTGCTGTAACGCGTTGCGTACCTCATCGCGCTTTTGACGACTTAGAAAATCAAGATTCGCTGAACCAAAAGCACCAGCTACATTCAGGCAATATCGAACATGCTTTTTAGTAGTTTGTTTGAATTTTGTCTTCCCTTTGGCAGTTGTTCCAGTAACAACTTGCTGCTTAGTGTTCCAGCGCTGAGTATCTAGATACAGATTCTCAATTGTAGAAAGTGGTACCGATTTTCGTCGCATCAAATTCCAGTACGGCTGCATTAACACAATGGCCAGAATACTGTTTTCAAGATCACTTGCTGGAAAGGTAAAGGTTTGAGTTACCTGATCAATTTTATAAAGATGATTTGCCCGATAGATAATTGTGCTTTGGATTAAGATCACTAACAGGATCAGCGGCAAAAATTGCAGCAAATCGAACAGGTAGCAGATAAAACTTGCAATAACGCTTAAAATTAACAGGTTAGCCCCGGCTTTTCGAAGCGCCATCCAAACGTCATAAATTTGATAGACTTTCATTTAAATCCTTTTAAACACCCGAAGTATCGGCTACTAAATGCTCTTATCCCAGCTGAACTGAGCAACGGCTAGAACTTTAGAGAAACTGAAATTAATTTGCAATCAGCCTAACCACTTCTTTACTAACTTCGGAACTTCCGTAGCCGCTTTTCCTTGAATAAATTGATACCCGGCATCAGTATCAGTGGCTTCCAAGTTAATAAGGACTTTCTCTGCATCATCCCGTGCGTAAAATAGTAATGAGGCAGCCGGATAAACTTGCAGCGAAGTTCCTACAACCAGAATTTTATCAGCACTTTTGATCTCTCTAATGGCAGGCTGCATAGCTGGCACATCTTCGCCAAACCATACGATATTAGGGCGCAGCGCTGAGCCATCAGCGGCGAGCTCTCCCACTTTTAATTCGCGCTGACCGATAACTTCAATCAGATTTGGATTTTTGCTGCTGCGCGCTTCATTTAATTTGCCATGCAAATGCAGCACCTTGCTCGACCCTGCCCGCTCATGCAAATCATCGACATTCTGCGTTACCACCACCACGTTAAAGGCTTGCTCTAACTTGGCAATGGCTAAATGCGCTGCATTGGGCTCGGCTTTCGCTGCTTGTATGCGCCGCGAATTATAAAAGCGATGCACTAATGCGGGGTTACGCGCAAAGGCTTGTGGTGTGGCTAGGTCTTCCAGATCATATTGCTGCCATAAGCCATCGGGATCGCGAAAGGTCGCTAAGCCACTCTCAGCGCTGATACCGGCACCACTGATAATCACGATTTTGATTGCTTGCTGATTCAATGTACTCACCTGCTCATTAAATAAACGCTATATCAAACGATGGAGTTAATCGTGACAGCAGTCTAACCTCTTACTACGACAAAATAAGTCGCAGTTTATCTATTGTTGTTGGCTTCAGTGCTTTACTCTCGCTGTGATCGAATAAATGCCGGCTCATCAAAGTAATCATAATCGCCAAGCTGTAATGCCTGTTGCCGACGCCGGGCCTCGGCAGGTTGCCGCTCACTAATGTGAATACCAAATACCTCCAGATGCACTCGCTCCATTAACTGCTGTACCTGTTGGCGTGTACAAAGCTCTAACAGTTCACCAGCATGGATAAAACCCTGAGCCCGCAGCCGCTGTTCACTATTATCTCTACCAGCCTTACTGGTTTGAAAGATGTCACGGAATTGCGATTCCAGCGTAATTAAAAACAGATCCTGTTGCAGCATATTCATGGTCGCCTCCTGTAATGCGTTTGGCATCCCTGCCCAAACTTACCTGTAATATTATCGGCATCATGCCCTGTCCTGTTCCGTGTTGGTGCATCCGGCACCTACCCCTTTATCAACCGCAATTCACACCAGAAGTGTTAACTACAGCGACACATTACGTCCTGTCGCTACAGAATACGCCGTTACCAAAATAGCGCCACACTGTGTAAGTGTTCAGTGTATGTTTTTCAGGCAGACTATTTTTATTATCAGTGCCAAAGTGTTGGCGCAGTTATTTTATACATGGCGCTGAGCTTAAAGGGCTGCTACTTGGTGCGCCAAATCTTCCGCTGTAAGGGTAAAGTTTGTAGTGGTCAACTACGAGCAAAATACGGATGTGCCGTCGCCACAATTTGCCACTTGAAATGCAGCGTAAAGCAATCAGATTTATTGTCTTGCAAACCCGTCACGAGCGAAATGGCTAACTACGGTCTTCAAGATCAAACCTCACCACATACGCACAGGGACTTATTTCACTACTCGTATAAAACTCTTTGGCGTGTCTCGCCAAAAGGTCGCATGGTTTTCCATCCTTACCAAAGAGCACTAGATAAAAGTAGTATTGATTACAGTTCTCATCAGAGTTGGAAGTCGAAAGTTCGTTCTCTGAAAGATAAAACCGGTAGCAGTTTCCTTTTCTATCCCGGCCGACTGATTTAACCTCAATGTATCTTTCCTGCCCTGGTGCACTAAAAGAAAGGTAGTCATATCCATAGGATGGAATGTCACGTCTATCTTCTATTTTCGCTACCAACTCTTGATAGCCGAGGCCGATTAATCGATTTCTTTCCCATTCGATGGCGAACTCTTCACTTACCTTACCTATGGCATCTCGGTTTGCAGCAATGTCTTCGAAATTAACTCTCTGCCTGACTTGTTGTCGAGGTTTTTTGACTGCCGCTGACGGAGTTGTGTTCAAATCGCCACGAATAAACTTAGCGTAAAGAAATGACATGAATTTTGGGTTGCTCCACTTCTTAGTGATCGTGTTCGCCATTTTTCTTTCGACTAACAAATGCTGATACTCGCTCACGAATTGTTGCTCCGGAATTTTCATATCCAAAGCAATTTTTTTGAGATGTTCGGAACTGCATATATTCAAGTACAGCTCTGGAAAGTAAAGGCTCAATATCTTGGCCTTGAACATCTGAGAAAGTGGGTTATCGTCAATCTCGCTAAAGCTTTTCGACCTACCTGCTTCGATAAGATCTAGTAGTGCGTCCTTAACTCCATTAAAAGCTTCATTTTTTGTCTTTCCAAACTTCTGAGTAAAGCGGTATTTCATTGTTGGATCAGATTTTGTCTTGCCGAAGTAAATACCAAACTTGTTTGCAGTTGCACCTTGCATATTTGCCCAAGCCTTGGTCTTTGCTTCGACACACGCACAAAATGACGCTGTGCCCTTGCCGATTACATACTCATCGAGAGTAATATTTTTGAGTTTGTTAAGCGGATAAGAACACAAAAATTGTCCACGGACACTTAACGCTTTGTCTTCATAGGTAGTGTCAAATTTTTGTGTAAAGATATCAAGCTCTGTAGAACATAGCGACATGATCGGTTCTCCGATTTATATTTAAAGTTAGTGCATCAATTGCATTTTCAACAATCAATTTTTAAAAGCAGTCTAGCCAAGAGACGAGCATTGTTTGCTTTAATTCAGGAACTATCACATATCAAGCTATCCCTGATGTAACTATTTTCAACTGGTTTCTCTGAAGTAGTTAAATGTTTGTCTGGGTGTAACTTAGGGACGCAAGTCTTGTAGAGATTTATATAGATAAACCCATAGACATAGCTATGTAGCCAATAAAAAATTCATGAAACCACCGGATAACACCCCTCCCCCCAAAGCTGATCCGGTGCGCTCATCATCAGTGCAATAATCAAGGGGATGAGTTTATTTAGCAGGTTACAAGCGTCTTTAAGTTGTTCGCGGTTTACCTGGCTGTTGTAGGTTGCGCCGCCATGGATAATTTGGTTGCGCAGGGTGTAAAGCCGGGTAAAAATTTGAGCCATGGCTACCGGCACATTTTTTGATGCCAGCGCCACGTTTAGTGCGACCTTTGATGCCATAAAGCGCTGCTGCCATTCTTCTTCACTGATGCGGCCGCGGTGGTAATCCCAAAATGGCTGGTAAACAAATTTATTGTCCATTAGCAGGCGGATGCTGCCGCTAAATTGTTGCCAAATAAGCTGGTATAGCTTCTCGCTGGTATCTAGATCGGCAATTTTGCTTAAAAAGGCTTCAAACAGTTCTCTTTCGCCGACCCGGTCGATTTCGCCAAATTCGTTGGCGTAAGCGGCATTAAAGCTGATCCAGTAGTAAATAAATTCGGTGTCGGTATCTTTGTTGGCCCTGGCTTGTTCGGCTTTACTTAGCCAACTTAAGGCGCGGTGTACCCGCAGTGACAGGTTTTCCGGGAAATGATCACGATGTTGCCGTTGATAGGCTTTAAGGGCGCTGTAGCTTAAATCCGTTAATACCATTTGAATCAGCTTCCTGGTTGCTTTTTCTGGCCCTATTAATGCCATATCAGGTACAGCTTAGGCAAGTACTTTAGCTACAACTTTTGTACTAGCCTGCGCCGATAACCCCTTTTAGATGATTAGGTTGCTGCATCTTGGCGGAAGTAAGCAGGCCTTTACCCTGCTAATTCGCTACTTACTTCCGATGCCGGCTTCTACGTTTGCTTTATGCCTCTACCCGAAACTCTTTGTTAAGCTCACTGATGCCTAAGCCACTTTTTTTGGTCACTTTAAGCTGCACCGGAATACGCTCTTTCATGGCTTCGATATGGCTAATTACCCCTATTGTTTTACCGGTAGCATTTAAGTTATCCAGCGCGTCAAGAGCAATATCCAGAGTTTCCGCATCCAGGGTGCCAAAGCCTTCGTCTAAAAACAGCGAATCGATACTGGTTTTATGGCTAACCAAATCAGATAACGCCAGTGCTAAGGCTAAGCTCACTAAAAAGCTTTCACCACCCGATAGCGTTTTGGTATCGCGTATCGTATCGGCCTGCCAGGTATCCAGTACTGATAACTCTAAACCTTCGGTATTTTTGCGGCTTAGCGCATAGCGCCCGTGTAAGCGCTCCAGCTGTTTATTGGCCAGATAAATCAGGTTATCCAGCGTTAAACCCTGGGCAAATTTACGGAATTTATCGCCTTTGGCGGAACCGATTAAGTCATTCATCGCGTCATAGTCAACAAAGGCCAGCTCTGCTTTGGTGATCTCGGTGAGCAGTGCCGCATGTTGTTGCCGGCGCTTCGCATCTTCCTGTAGCTGTTGTTGCATTTCTCCCAGGCGCTGCAATTGCTGTTCACGCTGTTGTTGCAGGTTATTGTGCTGCTGCGCCACCTCATCCGGTACTTGCTGCTGCCAGTTTGCGGCTTCAGTATGTGCCATTAGCGCCTCAAGCTTGCTGCTGGCCTGCGACAGTAGCGTTTGTGCGGTGGTTTTTGCTTCAGAGAGCTGCTGTTTTAGCTGCGTTAAGCGGCTACGCTCCTCTGCTGGCAATAACGCCGCTAAAAAGGCCTCATTACTGCTAAACTGCTGTGCTTCACGTTGTTGTTGCCATGCGCGTCTTTGTTCAGCAAGCCTGGTTTGCTGCTCGGCGGTTTTACTTTGATTAAGCGCCGCAGCCGTTTGGTTGTGTTGCTGCGCCTGCTCGGCCTGGCGTAACAGCTGCTGAGCATGAGACAGGTGCTGCTCGGCCTGTTGTACGCGCACGGTAAAGGCCTGCGTTTCGTCTTTTACCACCTTATTACCGTAAAGTGCCTGTCGCTCGGCAGTTAGGTTAGTCAGGCTTTCTGTTAAGCGGTTAAGCCCTTGCGCCAGGTGCGCTGCACCTTGCTCTGCGGCTTGATGTTGTGCGCTCAGGCCAGACAGCTGATTCTGCTGTTCGGCAAGCTGCTGTGTCAGTTTTTGTCCTTGCTGCTGGTATTGCTGATAACGCGTTAGATCTTGTGTTTTTTGTGCTAGCCAACTGGCCAGCTCCGGCAGGCTTAGGCTGTTGTTTAGGCTAAAGCCTTGCTGCGCAATATCTTGCACAAGTGCCGTTAAGGCTGCCGCGCTTTGTTGCTCTAACTTACTAAGCTGTTGCTGCTGCCGGCTTAACTCAGCTTGGGTGCTGTGCTGTTGCTGCGCAAGTAATGCCAGTTGATTCGTCAGCGCTGTATGGGTTTGTTGCTTAGTGTTTAACGCAGCCTGCGCCTGAGCTAGCTGTTGCTGTGCCTGCAATAGCTGCGTTAAATGTGCGTTATCCAATTCGATGGCCTGCTGCAGCGCTGTATTAAGCGCGGTCATTAACTCGGGGTGTGGCACAAGCGCCCGGGCGCCCTGCTCGTCTGCCTCGGCTAACTGCTGCAGTATTAAGGCAGCCTCCGAAACGACATGCTGTCCCTTGCCTGCAATCGCTGCTTGCCAGAACGCCAGCAGCGCTGCCGGTAAATTCAGGCACCAGCTACTAAATTGTTGATAGAGCTCAGCGCTTTTTTCCTGAGCTTGCTGCTCGCTTGCAGCCAATAAGCTTTGCTGCTGTTCAAGTTTGGCAATATTCAGTGTGGTGGCCTGTAACTGACCTGTCAGGCTATCTAACTGCGCTTTGGCCTGCGCTTGCTGCTGAATAATTTCCGGTACCGCAATACTGTGTGCTCGCATTGGATGCTCAGTGGCGCCGCACAGTGGGCAGGCTTCGCCGTCACAGAGTTGTTGCCGGTAGCTGGCCAGCTGGCTTTCTGTATCAATAGTTTGCCCGAGGCTATGAACAAGCTGCTTGGCCAGATCTACCTGAGCAGTTAATGCCGCTTGCTGGGTCACTAATTGCTCAGCTTGCTGCTGATAATCCTGGGCTTGTCGCTGATAGCCGTTTTGCTGCTGCGCAAGTTGGCCATAAGCCTGCTGAGTGCTTTGTGCATATTTTACTGCATCAAGCCAGGTTTGCTGTTGTTTTAGCCGCTCTCGGATCTGGGTTAAATCGCCATCTTGGTGCAGCGCCGACAGCTGCTGGCTAGCTTGCTCGGCCGCTTGCTGGGCCTGACTAAGCTCTGTTGACGCTTGCTGAGCTTGGGTAGTTAAACCCGTATGTTGTTGCTGTTGTTGGTTAATTTGCTGTTCCAGCGTTGGCAGCTGTGCTTTTACGGCTTGAATTTCATGCTGTTGCTGCTGCAAATACTGCTGCCGTTGCTGCCAGGCCGGTAACAGGCTTACTAAAGCGTCATCGTGCTGCTGTTCAGCTAAAAATTGCTGTGTGCTTTGCAGCTGTTGTTGGGTAACGGATAACGCCTGGCTTAAACGACTATGGTCTAAAGTTAACTCAGATAGCTGCTGCTGGCTTTGCTGCTGGTGCCGCTGCGTTTGTTTAAGCTGCTCAGTCATAGCTTGGATCTGGCTATCCAGCGGCAATACCTTATCCATAATCAGCAGCTCATGCTGGTGCTGTGCCTGGCGCACTTGGTTAAATTGCTGCTCAGTCTGCTGTTGCACCTGCTGTGCTTGAGCAACATTTTCGCCTAGCTTTTGCTGCTGCGCGATTAATTGGCTGGCTTCGGCTTGTAAGGCGGCAAGTTGTTGCTCTGCCTGCTGCAATAAATGCCAGGGCGTACGCAGTATTTCTGCTGGTTCGCTTAAACTCAGGCGGCTTAGATCCGCAGCAGCTGCCTGCTCTGCTTGCAGTGCCTCAGTTACTTGCTGCCGGGCACTTGCTTGCTGACTCAGTAGCTCTTGTTGCTGCTGATACCAATTAAGTTGTTGTTGCAGCGCTTTGAGTTGATGCTCTGCTTGCTGGTTGGCAGTGATTAAGGCTTGACGGGCATCCTGCAGTTCTTGCTGCTGTGCTTCACTTAACAGTTCAATATGCTGGGCTTGTTGCTGCAAGGCCTGCAGCTGCTGTTTAGCTGCAGTGTAACGCTCGTACACCCGCTGTGAAATAAAACCATAAATTTCAGTACCGGTAAGCTGCTCTAATAACCCGGCGCGTTCACTCTCACTTGCATTTAAAAATGCAGCAAAAGCACCTTGCGATAACAACATTGATTTTGTAAAACGGCCAAAATCCAGCCCGGTTAAACGCTCCACTTCATCTAATTTGGGCTTAATCTGATTGGCCAGCACTTTACCGGTGGCAACTTCCGCTAATTCTACTGCAGCCGCCTGCAGCTGCCCGTCCACATTATTTCTGGCACGACGCATGCTCCAAAACGCGCGATAAGCGATACCTTTTACTTCAAATTCCACTTCTGCCAAACACTCGGCGGTACCGCGGCTCATAATTTCATTATTGTTATTATTAATGGCGCCCAGGCGCGGCGTTTCGTGATAGAGCGCGAGGCAGATCGCATCTAATAAAGTGGTTTTACCGGCCCCGGTTGGCCCGGTGATCGCAAACAGGCCACTGTCGGCAAAGGGCGCGGCAGTAAAGTCGATTTTCCACTCACCTTTTAACGAGTTCAGGTTTTTCAGGCGTAGGGTTAAAATCTTCATACGTTAGCCTCCTGTTCGTGCAAGCTGGCAAGGGTTTGCGCAAAATGCAGGGTTAAGCGCTCTGGCTGCTGTGGATCCTTGGTAAAATCTTGCTGTGCCAGGCGTTTGGCAAATACTTCTTCTGGAGTAAGCTCAGTTAAGGTGCGCTCGGCCGTTTTAGTGGTGTCAGTCTGCACGTTCTTGCGGCTGCGTTTAACTTGCAGTACCTCTACGGGTAGGTCTTGTGTAAGTTGCTGGATCTTTTGCTGGATATCACTTAAAAAGTCCTGCCCTGTTACTTCAATGCTGAGCCAAACTGGTACGCCGCTATGGTCAGCATACTGCTGCAAGGACTGTTCTAATGCCATCAGATCGCCTTTTAATACAGCTAAAGGCTGAAATGTCGGCACTTCAAGTAAGTCCAGCTGCAGTGTTTTATTGGTAGTAAATTCCAGCACATTGACTTGTTTTTTATGCGAAAGCTCATCGAAGCTTAGCGCAATGGGTGAACCCGAATAGTAAATGGGTCGATTTTTACTTACCAGCTGTGGCCGGTGAATATGGCCAAGCGCAATATAGTCTGCTGGCGGAAAGGTGTCGGCTTGCAAGCCATTTAAGGTGCCGATATAGATTTCGCGTACACTTTCGGAAGCTGTAACCCCCACAGCAGCCAGATGACCAGTGGCAATAATCGGTACCCAATTGGGTAGTGCGGCCTGTTGTTGCTGTGCTTCTTCGTAAAGCCGCTGATAATGCTGTTTGATCGCCAAGGCCAGGGCCTCGCGCTTTGCATCGGCGCTGTCACCGGCGTTACTTTCCAGTATATCGCGGGCCCGAATAAAGGGCACGGCACAGAGGATCGCGCCCACTTCGCCGGCACGGTTACAAAGCGGGATCACCTGCTCTGCCGCATCTTCACTGGTATTGGCGACAACATAGGCATTCAGTTGCTTTAATAGCGATTTGGTTTCGTTAAGCACTGAAACAGAGTCATGATTGCCACCCAGCACTATTAAATTACAACCGGCTTTATGCATATCTACCACAAACTGGTTATACATCTCACGGGCATAACTGGGCGGTGTAGCGGTATCAAAAATATCCCCGGCCACAATAACCGCATCAATTTGCTGTGCGGTAATCTGCTGCAGTAGCCAGTCTAAAAATGCCTGATGCTCCGCTTTGCGGCTTTTGGTGTAAAAATTCTGGCCTAAATGCCAGTCGGAAGTATGGAGGATTTTCATGCTGCAGTTCCTGTGCGGTTAATCACTGGTGAGTCTAAAATAGGCCTACGACAAAATGTGACGAGCAAAATGTGGTTTAGCTAAAACGTTATGCAGATACTACCGGATAACAAGATGGTTAAGTGCTGATTTTAGGGATATTTTAGTCTTTTCATTTGTTAAGTCAGCCATTAAGATGACGGCAAAGTGGATTTGCAAGGAGTCAGCGATGCCATCAAATAAAAATAACGCCTCGATAAGCCGCCAGTGGGAAGTGCTAAAGATGATCCCCTCGCAAGGAAACGGGATTAGTGTTAGCGATATTCATAACAAACTGGCTGCCGCTGGTTTTGAGGTGACCCGCCGCACAGTGGATAGAGATCTGATTGATTTGTCGATCCCCTTTCCCATTTATTGTAATAAAGAAGGCAATGCCCAGTATTGGCGCTGGATGGAGGATAAAACCAGCCATATCCCTGGCGTAAGCGTTGCTGATGCGATGATGTTACAGCTGGTTGAAGGCACTTTAAAAACTATCCTGCCAGATACTATGCTGCAAGGCTTAAAAGATCGCTTTGCTTTGGCTAAACGCAAAATTGATGCGTTGGATGGCAGCAACAGCAAAGGCTTGTTGGCAGATAAAATTGCCGTGGTCTCACCCGCTTTACCCTTAACGCCACCCGCAACGCCGGCTGAACATTACGAAGCAGTGCAACAGGCGATGACCGAGGGCAAACAACTGGCTGCGGTGTATACGGCAATCCACGATCAGGTCCAAAAAGAGTATCAGATTAACCCGCTGGGGTTGGTACAACGCGGCCACATTACTTACCTGGTGGCGTCAATTGGCGACTATACCGATCAGCGCTTGTTCGCATTACATCGCTTTAATGCCTTAACACTAACCGATACAACAATAAAAATACCTGATGGCTTTTCACTGGCGCAGTATATTAACGCGGGCGCTATGCAGTTTGGCAGTGGCATGGCCATACAGTTTGTGGCCCGGGTTAACCCGCATCTGGCTAAAATTCTGCATGAAGCGCCGTTAGCAGAAGATATGCAGCTTACTCCGGCTGCCGACGGCTGGTTTGAACTCAGCGCCACTGTTATTGATGGTTGGCAATTACAGTGGTGGATTTTATCTCACTCTTTGGCTATTCAGGTGGTATCTCCACCCGAGCTTAGGCAGGAAATAGTTGATAAAATCCGCGGGGCCGCAGCGCTTTACGCTGAGGATTAGGCGTCCTTGCCTGAAGTGTTCTCCCTCAAACAGCTGCTTAAAAATTGAATGGGATGCTCAAAAATTTCGCGGTATAACATGCTAAAGTGCTTTACCGCGACTGTGCTAAATGCTTAGTGCTTATTGCAAAAAACCTATCCCTTTGCTTTCAGTCTGGTGCTGAGTTTTTAACGCCACATCGGTCAAGAGTGCTGTTACAAACTGTTGCGCACTGGCAAATGGCTGAAACCGTGCCTGCCGGCGTATTGCATTAAAGTCACCAGGGGTTAACACGCTGCTGCTAGCGACACGTTGCAAGCTTGTATCACAAACATTTAAGCCTAATTGCTGGCAATGAGCCTGCAATAACTGCTGCGCCTGTGCCGGTTTTAAGTAACTAAAGCAGGCTTTTAGATCAAAGCGCCGCAGTGCCGCCTGATCTAAATTGTGCATCAGGTTAGTGCTGGCAATAAAGAGTCCGTCAAAGCGTTCAAGCTGTGTGAGTAACTCATTAACCATACTCACCTCCCAGCTTTGCCGTGCCTTACTGCGATCCTGTAAAAAACTATCCACTTCATCAATAAGCAAAATAGCCTGCTGCTTTGCCGCCTGATTAAAAGCTGCCGCCACCGCCATTTCTGTTTCACCAAGATAGGGGCTTAACAGATCCGAGGCGCGTTTAATAATTAACGGCTTAGCCAGTTGTTTGGCCAGATAATGCGCAAAGGCAGTTTTACCGGTACCCGGTGGGCCATACAAACATAAGCGGCCAGAGCCCTGCATCTTTAAACCCTCAACAATCACGCTCAAATTCGCTTCAGTATTAATTAAGCCTGGATCGTACACATCACCTAATTCCTGGCCCTTAGCAAAGGGTAGCTGATGCCCCTGCGCGGATAAGGTTTGCTGCATCACGCGCTGCAGTAGCGTCGCTTTATCATACTTATCAGTATCAAGCTGAATGCTTTGTACCACTTTACTGGCACGATCGATTACTGCTGGCGTTAGCCTTGGGTGTGCCGCCAGCTGCATGGCAGCATTAGGCGTTAAGATGCCACCTGCAGCCTGATGCAAAAACTCAGCGCGTTGTGCTTGTGGTGGTACTGGCATTTCAATAACCAGATCAAAGCGGCGGATAAAGGCTGGATCAATAATCTGATGATTGTTGGTTAACCATAAGGTCGGAACCGGGTTTTGCTCCAGCATCCGGTTTAACCAGCCTTTACGCTGCTCAGACTGACGGGCAAACGGATTTTGGATAAACACATCCTCTACCTCATCAAATAGCAACAGGCTTTGGGTATTGGCCAAACAACGCTGCGCCAAGCGGTATGCCCGCATTCTGGCATTACCGGCGATGGCATCGCCATCATCACACTGGCAACTGACTTCATGTAAAGTGACATTGAGCTGCTGTGCCAATAACCGCGACAGTTCGGTTTTGCCGGTGCCAGGTTGGCCATACAGCAGGACATTCACCCCAGCTTTGCTGGTCGCTACGCTGTGCTGCAAATAAGGTAATAAGATATCCAAGTCTTGTTGCACATGGGCAAAATGCTCAAGCTTAAGAGTAGATGCCGGCGCTTGCTGGATAATTTCTTTAAAAAACGCTGTCGGTTCGGCGTTGTCAGATAGCAGTAATTCACTGAATTTCTGACTCAGAAAGTCAAAGCAATCGGCAATGGTGTTACCAAAACTGTGAATTTCCAGCTCTAATATGCCGGTGGTAAGTAAGGCTGATTTATCGCTTAAGGCCATTTTGATATCAGCTAGCGGTAAATTTAGCGCCTTCGCTACCAGCTTACACAGGCTACTCAGATGCTTAACCCGAATCATCTCGCAGAGGTTGTTAACGATTTGCTCGGTCTTGACCAACGCCACAAAGATCAGCACCTGTTGCTCAGTGTCGTTTAAACCAACCAACTGCGCCAGTTGTTGCGCATTACTGCGCAATGACAAGGGAACGCCCTGTTCAACCTGCCGCTCCAGTACTTTGATTTGCTGTTTTAGATAGCGCTGCATCTGGGCGCGATCAAACTCCATCGCCTGATCCGGAATGCCTACACTTTGTGCATCTTCGCGATCCAGCTCGCCATCCTGATCAAAGAACCGGCTGAGTACATTACACTCCAGAACTAAACGATAGTTCCACAACAAGCCAATCGGCAGATGCTCAAAATTGGCAGCTGCATCTAACTCTGGCTGGTGACGACGTGGTTTACGCTTTGCTATCGGCATAGTGGCACTCCTCTGTAATGGAGAACCAGTATGCCGGGTAGCTGCGACAAATTGCGTCGAGTAAAAATTAGCGATGAGCTTTTTTAAGGCTACGTTAATTTAAACTTGATGTTCAGCCAATTTATACAAGGTACCTTTAGTAACTGCATGTATCGCCATGTTTGCGGCAGGCATACCGGCAAGCATTAAGGCTTGCTTGTAGGCTAGCAACTGTCCGGCATAATTTTCTAAATACTCTGTTTCCGTGTTTTGGCCAGAAAATAATTTATGGTCAATGATCAGCCATCCATCTTCTAACTGCACCAGCAAATCAATACTGCCACTAATTTCCTGCCCTGCAGGATTTACCACGTTAATGGGTAACTCACTGTGGCAGCTGCTCAAACCTTCGGCATGGAGGTGCTGGATAAATGCATTAAGATTATTGCTTAAGGCGGCGATAAACTCCTGATCTTGTATCCCAAAATCGGCTAATAAGGCTGTACAGCGTTTTTCTAAATTAACTCCTGGGTTACTAACGGCCCAAGAAACTACCTGATGAATTCGATCGCCAAGTTGGCTTTCTTGTTTATTGGCGACTACCTGCTTGGGGATAGTAAGGTTTTGGCCAAATTGCTGCTTAACCACCACACAAAGCTGTTGCCCGCCATGCATCGCCGAAGGGATAATTTTTCTTGCAGAGCGGTCTAATGCCGAGATAGCTCGCCAACGAATTTGGGCTTGTGGTTGGGTATTTGCCGGAGCATGCAATGTAAGGTTGCTGGGTACCCCTGTTAATATTTCCGGAAACTTATCGTAAAAGCTGAAGTTGGCGGGTTCGGCGTCTAAGCGACTTAAAACCAAATAGTGTTTAGCTCGCGTTAGCGCGACATAGAGTTCGCGTTTGGCTTCAGATAAGGCTTGTTGTAACTCATTGACGCCAAGGCCCTGCTCCAGCATACGTTTTTCGAGTGAGTCTTTCTTATCGACTGTGCCTCGAGAGGCTTTATAAGACGGTAAAAAGCGTAAAGCGCGCCCCTGCAGTGGCTGTTCAATCTGATAATCAACATCGCTGTTAAGCGCTTTAACACTGAACAGGCGATGCTTTATCTGCTTATCAAGAAAATTAGCAATAACCATTGGCCACTCTAAGCCTTTGGCAGCATGCACTGTCATTACCTGTACTGCATCCCCAGCACTACCTTGCTGCAGATCTAAATCCTTTTTCGCCTTATTTTTTAAAAAGTTATAAAAACCATTTATGTTTACTGGCAAACGCATTGCCTGCTTTAATTGACTATAGTCTTGTGCATAGTTAAGCAACGCATCGAGGTTCGCTAAACGTTGCTCACTCTGATAGGCCGAGCCATCCCAGCTGACAATAATATCAGCCAGTTTAAGTTTAGTTATGACTAAACTTAGCAGTTCTTCAGGGGCCAAATGTAATCTAGCCTGATGTAGATCACGCAAAACTTGCTGGGCATCTTCAGTTATGCTCAGAGTACTTTCTGGCTGTAAAACGTTCTTCAGCCAGGTTGTTAAACCCTGCTGCTGGTATAACGTAATAAACTCTGCTTGCGCTAAAGTATCATCTGGTTCTATTACTAACTGCAGTGCAGCCAGTGCCAATATGACTTCGGCTTGCTCAGTTAGCCCAGATTGCTCAGCTACTGCAGGGATCCCAGCTTGTTGAAGTGCAGCCACGGTTGCTCGGATATCCGCATTGGAGTTCTCTAAAATAACGATATCTCGCCAACGAAGCGGGCGCATCGTGACCGATTCTGTTGTACCTACATCTTTATTGGCAGGGATCAATGGCGGCTTTTGCATTAATTGTTGCAGTTTATGACACAAATCCTTGGCATATTCAGCTGCATTTTTCCCTAATAAAGGCCAGTGACTTACCGCTGGTAAGAATTGTTCAGCCGGAACCTGCCAGTTATTTTTTTCAACTAAATTGAGTGCTACCTGTTGATCGTTAAACACTTTAGTAAATAACTGATTAGAATAAGCCAATACCTCAGACGTAGAGCGCCACGAGGATTCCAAAGCAGTAATTTTATGCCCTTGCTGACGCAGTTTATTGATCAGTAGCTCCATTAACTCCGGGCTAGCACCACGGAAGCCATAGATTGCCTGCTTTAGATCGCCGACCAATGTAACTTTGCGGGCAACCTTAAATAACTCACTATAAATAGCAAGCTGCATCGGGTTGGTATCCTGAAACTCGTCTACTAGTACAAAGGCAAACTCTGGAGCAATAGCACTGAGGTAGGCTGGATTTTGGATAATATTTAAAAAATACGCTTCAAGATCGGCATAGTCGATATAACCAATTTTGCGTTTTTCTGCCTGATAGCGAACTGCCAGCCCTTCGGCCAAGGCAAAGATGTCTTCGATAAATTGCTTTAGGTCATTACGAAAATCACTACATTCAGCATAACGATCCTTAAAACTAAGTAGCAGCTGAGTATATGGCAACACAGCTTTGCCGCTTAACCCTTCATCGTTTTCCCAATCAGACCATTTGAAACGCTGTGGATCAACAAAGCTGCTACTTCTGAGCTTTTTTAGCCACCCAGGAAAGTCCCTATTTTTTGCAGCGTAAACCTCTTCAAGGTTGCGCACGGTAGCTTTGGCTAATTCTAAATAGCTTTTAAGGTTAATTTCGTTGTTTTCATCCACTGCTGGTAGAAGACTCTCGTAGGCTTGCCAGCTACTTTGCGCCATTTTTTTAAAATCTTCAGGCGCGATGGCATTTGCGCGTGCTTCTTGTACCAGCTTTACCGCTAAATCAATAATAGTGGTGCTTTCACCTTTAAAACCGGCTTTACCAAAACCAAAACGCATCCCTGTTGCTAAGGCTCGCTCAATCATGTTTTGCACAGCCTCAACATCTGCTAATTGCTCAAACACCTCGTACAACATCTGCTCTGCATGTTGTTCATCTATAATATTGAGTTTGGGGCTTAAGCCTAATTCAAAGGCGAAACGTTCAACATAAATTGCACAAAGACTATGCAAAGTGCCTATTTTTGCTTGATTAATTTGTAGCGCCAACGTTTGCTTTGAAGGATCTGCGGCGACTGTTTGTAGCACTTTTTCGCGTACACGCTGCAGCAGTTCTTGTGCGGCTTTTTTAGTAAAGGTTGTAGCAAAAATGCTGTCTGGGCTAAAGTTTTCTTCTAACAAGGCCCGATTTAAAGCCTCAGTAATCGTGTAGGTTTTGCCACTGCCAGCGCCTGCACTGATAAATTGAATTTCTGCTGTCATATTATTGCGCTCCCTCAATGGCCCAACCTACTAAATAACGATAATCAGAATAGGGATCTCGTTCTTTATCTGCTTTTTGAGATTTTTGATAACGCGCCAGAATTTCCTTAGCGGCAGGATCTTCCGGTTGTTCCGTTATTTCAAATCTGGGATCGTTCAACTCTAACAACCCATTGCGAAATTGCTCAAAGCGCCAGTTAGCAAGGGTTTCAAATACCTGCCAGCTTTGACCAATAGGTTCAGCATTTTTTACCATCTGCACGTCGCTACTTGGAAAAAAGGAAGCCGATAGACTGTCACAAACCAGGTGTGTAGATTCGACGATAAAAAAGCCAACTTTTGGCCAAATCTTAAAGGCTTGATGATAAGCTGCAGCATAAAAATACAATTGCACTGCTCGATTTTCTTCCAACTCTTTGGATTTTTTATCGCCACTGTTTGACCACTTAGCATCTAGCAGAAACACTTCACCCTGTTGGTTCGTTAGCACAAAGTCAATGTTTCCTAATAAGTTAAAGTGATGCTGACCAATTTTCAGCGCTATCCCCTGTAAACTCAGTTCAGATTGCACATTTACAATACCATTGGCTGTGAAATAGTTTAGTAATGCCTGAAGCGCTCTTTGAATTGTCTGTTGGAGTCTAAGTTGCTCCAGATGCTGCCCCGCTTCTAAAAGTGGCAGACCGTACTGTTCTGCAATAACCGTAAAATGTTGGCTTATCCAGTTATCGAGATTTGTATTCGCTGCAAGCCATTGGCTGCTATTTGGGAATGCTTTAAAAAATGTTTCAAAGACTTTATGAGCCACATTACCTTTTAGCATATTATCTACCTCAACCTGCTCGAGGCGCTGCTTACGCAGTTTAGCAATGTAGTTCAGAACAAAATCACTGGGTTTGAATATCAACTTTTCGAAGCGCGAAGCTGACATTTCATCGGTGACTGGAATAGCAACGTCCAGCTTAAGATAACGATTGTTAGCGGGTAGTGGCAGATGCTTTACTTCATCAGCGCATAGCGGCGCTTGGGTGGTCTCAACAGCTAAGCCATTTAGTAACTGAGTCCATTCAATTGTTTTCGGTTTGTACTTATGCAAGATCTCATCAAACAATGGATGAGTGGTACTTTCGCTGGAGTGCTCAAAAACAACCACGGTTTGACTGGCGCTATGGGCCACATTCGCTAAAAAATGCTGCCAATCATAATGTTGTAGCTGTAGTAAAGCAGCGGGTGAAAATGCTGGATACTTTTGATTCAAGCTTTGCCATTCCGATTTATGCCAATCGGGTAACTGATGCTCACTTTGCAGATAAGGACCGCACCAAAGCGTTAAGTCTGGTTGATGCAACACTATGCCTGGTTGAGCTAGCCCTTCAATTCGGTATTGTGCGTTTACGGCGCCCATTTTTGAATGACTTGCTTGCTGTATAAGTTGTGCGTCTTCCAGAAATCGGGAAATTTCAAGCGTTGACGTTATGGATAACACCGCGATTTTATCGATAATCGTAGTTAGCTTAGCGCTTAAGTTCCCGTAAAGTGCTTTATCCAGCGAGCCTTCAGTTACGGCATAGCGTTTTGCGCATTTTGCCTGTACCGCTTTCAATAGGCTTATCAGCTTTTCTTTATTTTCGTCATTTTGTTTAGGAAGCTGCAGTAACCAGCTCTGTTGGTCGACTGGCAAGTCTGCAAACAATTGCGGCCAATTTTCGGCAAAACCTTTGTTATTGGCCAAACTTCTGGCTAGTTGTTGCGCTAATGAGAAATCAATTGGACACAGGGGATGCACTAAAATGGCATGTAAGGTTTCAAATTGATATTGGCCATCGAATAAGCGACAAGCCAGATTAACGATTTGTATGGCTAAACGATTTGCATTTTCAGAGCTAAGCCCCACAACAGGTAATTGATAGCTATCGAAGACTTGATCAAATAACTCGGCCAGCTCAGTTACCACAAGAGCTCTGCTTGGTTTGTAATTATCCCATAGTTGGGCAGCGGCATAGCAGCTTGCTAAAGCCCCAGCCGTTTTGACCCGATAAATACCAGCCTTTAGGGTATCATTTGAGAGAGTAGATAGTGGCTGCGCGTCAACCAAAGTCAAACTTTGCGCTAAAACTTTAAATAGCGCTTGCCAGCAGGCTGGATAAAACGCTTGCGGTTGCTCAAGAGTAATACGCTTGATGCCAGTTTGTTCTGTATTCAAAACAGAAATAAGACGATTAATACGCGCGGCCTCACTCCATTTTGCGTAACTTTGTGCAAGTAATGGATAGAGCTTTACCATTATGTCAAATCGAGACAATGCCTTGTCATTAAAAGGCTCACCTTGCCAACCAGCAAGCGTGAGTGTGTCATACCAACTCAGTAACTGCCGGCTGACAACGCTGGGGCTCACTTGGAATGATTGGTAGGGTGCATCCTGTATTGAAAGAGAATCATTGAGTAGCGCTAACATAGCCTCTTGTCGGGTTTGCTCTTCAATCACAGGAAGCGCTAAACGACTTTCAAGTAAGGCCAAGAAAGAAAGACGCCCCAAGTGCTGCTGACCCAATCCATTTTTAAGCTGCAGAGCATGCTGACGTTCGAAGAAGTTAAGTGAAACACAATACTCAAGAGGTACTATCATCCATTTCCACCTTTAGTCACGTTATAAGCTTTGGACAAACAACAATTAATCAGTGAGTTATAATAAACATTAAAGAGTTATTAAATACCAATTTATTTTTACTAACTGTTAAAACCTACAGGTGTTCCAAATCAGTATTTCTGCTTTAACTAGGAAACATCATCATTCTCAGACTATCAGGACAATGCGACAAATTGCGTCGTGTCTTATAGATTAATTTTCAACGGGCAAAGCTGATTCGACACATCTTGTCGCAGGCACACTTTACACTTGGGAGTTACTACGAAATCGCCCGCCAGGAGAAATGCCGATGCCATCCGTACCCAAACTCAAAGTGCTCAATGTTGAACACTACCGCAATATTTTCTTCTGCGGTGATATTCATGGCCGTTTTGACTTGCTTGAACAGGCATTACATACGCGTCAGTTTGACCCAAGCAGCGATCTGCTGGTGCTGGTAGGTGATTTAATTGACCGTGGCGACCATTGCCCGCAAGTAGTTGATTTTGTTTTGGAAGGCTTAGAAAGAAAATACATTGCAATGGTAACGGGTAACCACGACCATTATCCAGTGGGTGATTACAATTACTGGATGCAGAATGATGGCGACTGGTTTGACCGCCTAAAAGCCTTTAACCGCGATGAAGCCAATACCGTGCTTACAAAATTACACCACTTGGCAGCTGAGCCATTGGCGCTGGAACTTATCACCTCAGATCTACGTATCGGTGTGGTTCATGGCGATGTGCCAGAAAATTGCTGGCAGCGTTTACGCAATTTAGCAAATGATACCGAGTTGAGTAACCAAACTGAGAAAAATGCGGCTGGCGAGCCGCGTTGGCAACGATGCTTACTTTCTGGTCGTGGGATCTTAAAAGCTAAACAATTAAATGACTTAGCAAGGTTACGCGTATCCAATATCGATTACGTGGTATCCGGCCATGTGGTGGTAAGAACCCCCGAATATATTTCCAACCGCGTCTATATTGATACCGGGGCATATTATACCCACCGGCTAACGGTAATAAGTTTACCTGAGCTGCTAGCTGGTTTTAATGCAGCTACCGCTAACCTTGCTTAATAATGGGAATACGCTATGACGATTATTAAGCATTTTAGCGATACCTCGCCTTTACCCTTAAATCAGGATTACAGCAGTTGCTTAACCGATAACCAGGTGGAGCAAGTGTATATTCAGCAGCGCGAGCTTAAACATTTAGACCTTTATCAGGTTAGCGCATTGCAAACATTAGCGTTGCATTGCCCTGAGCCTGCCGAGCGGCACGTACGGGTACAGGGTGCAACTGCGTTAAAAACTATGCAACTCAGTGGACATAACGAGAATCGTTGGGTGGTGCATCTTGATTTACCGAATTTTCCACATGGCTTATCCATCGAAGCCCCATTAGCGCATCTGGATATGTGCTGGCTGCAGGATAACGAGCTGCTTACGCTCACCCCGCAGATTAAAGCGGCCTTGTTTCATGAAGTAGTCTTTTTTGATTTAAGCCAAATGACGGTAAGCGATTTTTCTGCCTTGCAGGAATTGCCAGACCATAGCTTGGTGGTGTGTTACGGGGGCTATCAACAAGCGGTTGTGCCTACTTTTGCTAATATTGATCATCTGCTGTTTACCGATATTGCAGGGATCGATTGCCTAACGGTTAGTCAGGTAAAACATCTTGTTGTGCAACGGGCGATAGGCTTGCGCACTATTGCGGTATTAGAACCGGGTTTGGCACGCCTGCAACTACAACAGTGCCCACAATTTAGTCAGCTCACTGCGCCTGCTGATTTTAGCGCTGAGGAAGCGCAGTTAACTGATGCAGCGCATGGCAGTGTTGCTCTTTCCGGCCGCTGGCAAAGCGTTAAACTACGCCGTTGCGCGCTAACTGAATTAGCTGCCGTGCAAATTGATCAACTTCATGTCACCGATTGCCCTAACCTGCAACGGTTAGCCGTTGGCTCGCCGTTAATTTTTACCAACGGCATCTTTGCCCCGGAATTACTGGATCAGTCCAGTTTTTCTATTAACGAGGGCATGATTCGTGACACCCTACAAAAACTGACTGAGCATATGGATCAGGAGTTGGTTGAGGCATTGCTGCAACAGGCTCTTCGTCAATACAAGCCCTACAATGTTGGCCATGCCATTATGCTATTACAAGCCTTAGCCGAGCTTGACTACGATATTGAGAAATTATGGGAACTCAGGGCGGTCTTGCATCTTAAAAACCAACGTCGCCAGGTACATTTCCGGCAAGAGCCAACGGGCATTAAGCTATCAAACTGGCGCTGGAATATTAAGGTGGATCGTGTTTTTGAAAGTTATGAGGCTGATTTTTTGTTTTGGCTTAAAGCAAAGCGTAACGGCTTGCCAGAAGCAGACGATTTTATGCCTTTGATGGTACAGACGGCATTAACCAGCGAGCCGGTGGCTTTTTTTACCCTGTGTACCATGCTAAGTAGTGAGGCTGTCCATCTGTTGTTGGACGAGAAGTTGGATTTTCTGGCGGTAATGACGCAGAAAAAACTGGCACAAACTAATACCTGGTTAAATTTGAATGAAAACTTAGTACCCGGGTTAAAACGGTTATGTCATTATTTTAAACAGCTTAGCGCAACAGCAGAAGCCGATAACGCTGACCAGCAACAGCTGCTTAAAGAGCTGTTCCAATTTTTGCTGCAAAGCGTATCACCTAAATTGCTTAGCGGCATTTTACCTGCTGCCATGCGGGTGTTTCCGGAATATGTTCGGCCTAAGCTTTTAGCCATGGCCTATGACAGTAAATTACCCTTTATCACAAGATTTGCAGACGTTTCCTATGACAGTGTAAAGGTATGGTATACCAAGGCGGCACTGGCAAAATCTGCTTAATCACTTAATCAAAACGCCAGCTATCGTTATAATGCTGGCGTTTTTGGCTTAAGGTTTAACCATAATCGTGTATTCCACTATTCTATCCGGCTTATTGAAGATGCAGCACTTCGCCCCACTTTACCGGCGGCTCGCCATTAGGGCTTAGCACCCAAATGACCGGATATGCAGGTGCCTCGACTGGCGCATTGCCATAACCATCTGTAAAAAATATCAGCGCATTGGGTATGCCCACATGGTCCGGCTCGTCAGCGATATAATGAAATACCGGAGTAAAGCTGGTGCCACCCAACCCCTTTGCTTGCCACTTTGTTAGCGCCGGCAGATCAGATTTATCATAAAAGCTAACATCGGTAATGCTGGCATCGCAGCTTATCACCTGCAATTGTACCTGTTCAAAACCCTGTAAGATGGCAGTAAGTTCGGCTAAAAACTTTGGCAAGTCTTGTAAGGTGCTACCACTGGTATCAATGGCGAGTGTCAACCGCAGACACTGCCCTTGCCTGCCTGGCAAATATAAACCCTGGGCCAGATAGCGTCGGGCCGGTTTATGCCATTGATAACTGCCACTTATGGTGCGCTGAATAAAACGTTGCAATAAGGTAGGCCAATTCAGTTGTGGTTTCAGCGCATTTTTTATTACCTGTTGCACATCTGCCCCGAAGCTACCTGCAGTAATCCCAGTGACTTGTCCCGCTGCAGCGGTAAATTCGCGCCAACGTTCAACATCCATTTCAGCGGGGCTTTGTGGTCGAAAATCGGGGTCGATCTTAAATTCCTCTAAATCTGGCATACTGAGGTCAGGTTGATGTTGGTCAAACTGTGCTCCGCCAGCGGGTAATCGATTACCAGGCTGATAGTAGGTTTCTGTCCACTCGTTGTCCGGTAATTTACCCAACAAGGTGTAAATTTGCTCGGCAGATTTACCCCGATAATTCTGATCAAACAAAATATTATTGGGCAGATCATCACGTTTAAAAAAGTAGCTCAGGATGCCATTAATTTCATAATCACAGGCGAAATTCCACCGCTGTTGATCACGCTGTTGCTGGCGTAGAAAATGCCCCATTACGCAATGCCACACCTCATGTGCGATAACGAAACGGCGCTGTGGCGCACTGCATTTACGCATAAAATCCAGGTTAAAAAAGATATGCTGGCTGTCGGTGCAGGCGGTGGGCAGCCGATCATCCACCACCACCACCATTTTTAAACGCATGGCCAGCACCGCCACAAAAGGCTGGCTCAGCAACATATCCGATCGCAGTTGCGTTAACTCTTCTTGCATCTGCTGTTTATCCCGCAGTTCCAGCGCATTAGGATAGCGGCAATGAATACTGAGCGGCGCTGTCATATTGGTGCATCCTCGGCCAGGTTAGCCCCTTTACCCAAATTAACGTGCTGGCCGTGTTTATCAGACCACTGGCTAAATTTGCTATGCCCCAGCAGTAATTCGGTTCTTCTTTGCACTTCACTCTCTTTTGGATGCTGTAAACAATCTACTAATGCCAAGGTCGCGAAATCGGCGCTCATGGCAACGCCAATATCCAGAAAACGTCCGATTCGGGTGTCTAACATGGTATCTTGCCGCCAAAGCTGATGACTTAACGCTGAGCAGAAAGCAAAAAGCATATCTGGCCGCTCTGGGATCTCTATAGGCACTTTGCCGTTAAGCATTAAATCAATATCTGGCATCTCAGAGCGTGATTTTAAAAAGGCGATTAACTGATAAGCCGCCCCCGGCCCCACTAAACCACAGAGTATTTTTTGCAGCAGGCTTTCGCCTAATTGCTCACGCTGCTTGAGATAAAACGATACTTTCTCCCAACTGCGCGGGCTGGGCCAACCCCGCTCAACATCGGTTTCCATATCAAAAAAACATTGTGGTTGATAACGTAAAAAGGCAATCAGGCCATCGTCGAGTTCATGATTGCGTGCCCACAGCGTCCAGCTGTTTAAGTCAGCTTTAAGCTCCAAATGGCAAAACCGGTTCGCTAAGGCGCTAGACATGGTATAGGCCACTGCGCGATCGCCACTGCGATTCCCAGCCGCTAATACCAACCAGCCAGGGGGTAATTGGTAAAGATCACCCAGCCGCCGATCGAGAATAATCTCATAAGCTGCAACTTGCAGGCTGCGATCGGCCGCAGTGATTTCATCAAACAAAATAATGCCACGGCTGTTCGGATCGCGTGGCCATTCGCCACTGAGTAACCAGTCAACCTGATTACCGCGCACTACCGGTAAACCACGAATATCCACCGGCTCACGCTGTGCAAGCCGGATATCGATAAAACCAATCCCCTGTTTTTTGCACAGCTCACGAACGATAGTGCTTTTACCCACACCTGGTGGGCCCCATAGCATCACCGGCGCGACCAGCGATGCATGCTCAGCGTTTTCCAGCAACTTAAGTTGAAGCGATAGAAATTGTTGTAGCTCTTTTGGGGTGGTTAAGATCTGGCGATTTGCGGACATAGACACCTCTGACTAGTAGATAACCCAGCATAAGGCAGTGTCGCGACAAGATATGTCGCGCCATTACCGAAGTTGAAAAATCAATGAGATAAGAGTGAAAAATGATGTATAAGCAGCCAGGCTTTACCTTAGGCAAAGGCATTCAAGCACTGGCTTACTGCGCGAACTAGGTTAATGACGAGAGCAACGCCGCAAGCTGCGGGTTTGAATACCGGTAGCTCACAATTTTTACCTCTAAGGCGTAATCTTTATAACGAGTACAGGCTTGTTTAATCGCATTTAAGATCCACTGCGGTTGGTTACCAAAGGCGCCTCCGCCTAACAGCGTTAAATACAGCCGTTTATTGCCGGTGCGCTTTGCATTCACAACCGCTGCCGCAAAGGTTGCTTCATAGGCAGCTTCCAGAATTAAGCTTGCCAATGGCTGCCATAAATCATTGGAGTGGTAGCTATAAGCCACAGGCATTGCAGAGCAATAGGCTTGAGTAACCAAATGTGATGCCTGCTTTATCGTTACCTGAGTATCATATTGCAGCCCTATGCAAACCAGCTCTTTTAACTGCTGATATTCCGTTGGGTTTAGCCCTGCAAGCACCTTATTGATCAGAATAAGTTGCTGTTTACTTGGCAGTGCATACCCATTTTGCATTACCCAGGGTGACGTAATATTTGCATAGTCCGTTGCTGCCAGTTGACTGAAGTAACGCACCAATGCCTGCTCCAGCGAAGCAAGCATATTAAGCTGCTTATTGGCTGTTTGACCCAGCTGTTCGCCAACTGGTACAAAGTAATTGCGGTATATTAACCCCGCGCCGCAGGCAATGGCACAGGCAGGCCCCTGTGTTTTGTCGTTTTGATAGCGGGTAACACCCTGCTCCGGCGTTACATCTGGTGAGACCATCTCTAGTAGATTAAACTGCGATGCAACCTGGAATAAAGCACCGGCATTATCTGGGTTGGCATGCAATTCTTGTACATCCGCTACCACTTCTTCCAGCGACAAAACGCCGGTTACCACTGCATCGGTATGCAAAACCAACTGCGCCTGTTCGTTTAACTCCGCTAACGATGGGGTACTAAGTGTCCCTGCTTGCACCACCTTACCCGAGTTTTTAAACAATAGCTTGTCGCCTTGTATTGCAATCTGTTGATGTACCTGTGATGCATCCTGTTCAATAAAACCGGTTAGCTCTTCAAACCACATCCCACTCCCCCTGGTAAACCTTGATTAATATGTTCAGATTGTGCTGGCACAGTTTTAACTGCTGGCGAACTTAGCAAGCGCTTTATTACATTGTTCTTCGGCAAATGCGAATAAACACATTTCAAGAGCATAAAGAGGAATATTTGATAACGCTTTAGAACAGCTGTTTAGCAAGGTTAAGTAAGTTTGGTAGGTTTCATTTTTTGGAATGGCATCCCATCCAACAGTATGTAAAGCATTTGACTTGAAAGATGGGTGAAACACAAATCCCTGTTTTTTTGTTGCATGCCCGATAATATTATTTCGGCCAGAAACATAGTTAAACGTAAGTCCTCGCCGGACACCGTTTAAGAATTGAGAGGCATTTAAGCAAGCTGCCACTCTGGCATCGTAGATAGCGTATTGCTCTGGCGCTGCGATCGCAAAAATCTTTGAGTAACTTGCAACTCCCTGCAGAGGCGTAATCGGTCTCTGGAGATCTGCCTGTGTTATGTATCTATCAAGTGTTTCAACTTTGTTTGCTCTGACGCCGCCCCAATCGGCCACCACAAACCTCGCCAATTCTTTTTTCTTCTCAAAGTCTGCACTTTTCCATTCCTTGTTTAAGAATTTTTTCAGTTCAACATTGGCGTCATAACCCGACAGTGGAGTGGAAGAAAACCCGTCAACAACGGGAATTTTCCAGGTATATTCATGCTGAAGTCGAGGTTGAACTTCCTCGTAAAAACCTAGAATTGCAGATACCGCTTCTTTCATTAATTATCCTTAATTACAGATTTCAGTTCTTTGAAACATAAACATAGTGACGCATCAGTACACCGGTGGCGGCACTAACGCCATCAAGGCATTCCCTTTTGCGATTTGACGACCACTGCGTAAATCCATGGTCATATCCATACCTTTATAGTATCGACCAATCGGCACGCCATCGGCTGGTCGAATAGTTTGATCGCCATTTGGCTCAGTATTGATAAAGGCGTATACCCGCCCGGCACCGTCACGTAACATCGTTTGAGACATAAATTTCCTCGTATGAGATAGGGCGAAGCCAAAAACAAAGTTAACTTAAGGATAGGTTAATGTTTAATTATTGACAGCAATCCTAATCCGGTATTTACATTTACACCATACTGTTTCAACATACAGTGTATGCAAAACAAGCATATCCGTTTTGACTCGATCGTTTTTAGTCGTTAGGCTGCGCGGATTAACCTGAAGGGAAGCAATTTAAAATGCCACAACATATTCAATACATTGATAAAATTTGTCGAGAAAAACAACGAGACGTGCTCTACCTCACTTTTAACAGTCAGGCTTTTACAACCCCCGATTGGTCCTCTTGGAAAACTCGGCAAGACATTATCGACTGGCTCGACAAGAACCACATCAATCATGTCCCCTGCGGTGATGTTGCCAGTGAATATGAATTGTCGTCCTATAAAGGACAAATCTATGTTGATGTTCCTTTTGATGAATCTGATCCAGACTTTATAAAGTTAAACCACTTTCTGGAGCATCCGGATGGGAGCTGCAAATTCGAAGGTGTCACTTTTTGTTATCTACCCTTAGAGCATGCGATGAAGAACCAGCATCATGATGAACCTGGCTTTTGGGATGCATTAATGGAGGAGTTTTAGTCAGTATATGGCTCCTTTGGAGCGGCAGGAACCAACCCTCGACACATTCTGCCGCTCTGCGACGTTATGCTGCTTCTAAAGACGATACCGAGGATAAGTCATGGTCACAATTGCGCTGGAACGTATTAGTAACTTTTTACTCCTGCCCACTATAGCGGCTGAAGAAGACTACGTACTTACCCAAGGCCAGGATGAACTAAGCTGGTTTGTGTTAACCGCAGCTTACAACACGCAAATTTTACAACAACTTGCAGATCAGCTGGCCAATGAAGATCAGTCACGTTTATTGCTTATGATGCAAGGTACCTTTTTACCGCTAGAGCGCCAGGGCAACCTGTTATTACTACCGCAGTTAGTCTGCAACGAAGATCGTAGGGCGCAATTCTATTTAAAGGTCGCACCAAACAAATAAAGCTTTGTTTACCTTTAGCCCAGCCTGGGTTCATATACCCCATTAGAATTGAGCTACCCACAAAGCTCACACTGCACATTAGCACTCACCAGCGTTAGCCATCGGCCGCAGCCACAATAAACTAGCATTGTCTGTTGCGCCCCGCTCCAATATCAGGCTCTGCAGTTGTTGCAACGCTGTGGCGCTATCAGCAACAGCAAACATCTCAGCTAACTCCTCTGGTGTAACCAGGTCATGCACACCGTCTGTGGTGAGCACAAATTGATCGCCGGTTTGCAAGGCGCCATCTGATACCGCAACAGTAAAATCAGCCGCCTCACTATCGGCAGCCAGATAACTGGTTAACGCCCGGTAGCATTGAGCCAGGCCGGTTTGTTGTTTTAGCTCTGCGCTATCATTCTGCCAGTCATGATCCTCACTCAGTTGTTGCAACTGACCATTTCGCAAACGCCAAATACGGCTATCACCGGCATTAATTGCCACAAAGCGCTCTGCGCTTAAATGCAATGCCGCTATGGTAGTTGCTGCCCCAAAACTCTGCCGTTTGCGGCCGAGCGTATCGACAAGATATTGTTGGGCCAGACGTAACTGCCTACTGGAAAACCCTGTACCAGGCCAGTGCTGTAGCAAATACTTAACAACGCTGGAGCTTGCTACAGCCGCTGCTGGGCTGGCAGATACCCCATCAGCGGCCAGCAATAAACTGTTTGGCGATGGCAGCTCCAGCACTTGATTAACTTGATCTTGCTGCAGTAGCATTGGCACCTCACCGGCAGCAGCATAGCCGAGAGCATCTTGCTGCGACCATTTAGCACCTGTCGCGTTAAAACCACTTAGTTGTAATATCGCCAGCTGGTAAGGCATTAACAGACTCCTATCATGACCAATTGCCAGCATATAGAACATCTGCGTCATATTGTGTCGCATATGAACTTATCATAGATTTACAAGTTTAACTGTATGGTGATACAACTGGGCAATGCAAATTTGTAGGAACAAGTTTGAACAATAAAAATAAGGAGATAGACAATGCTGGACAAAATTAAACCGTGGGCCTGCTCTTTTAGTGGTTGTGATGGAGGTAACCCTGAAGCCGATACCTGGTTATGTGGTATTGAGTGGGGTCTTGAGCCAGACGCTGCTGACGAGTACTACACTAGACTGAAGCAGCAAATGCAGGCGGGTGCCGTAAAGGTAACTAAGACTAATTTTGATTGGAGACACAGCATAAGCTATCCCTACGGAGTGCGCTTTGCCAAATTGTATCAGGCAATAAACCAGCAACCCGTGCAGTCTTATCGTTCAGTTGCAGAACTTAGTGGCGAACAACTTTTTAAGCTTAACCTGTACCCTATTGCCTTTAATTCTACCGCGGATGATCTTTGGCATCAGTACCGTTTTGATGAAGCAACAAGCTTCCCCAGTAAGCTGCTGTTTAATAATTGGTGCTTTTTTAATCGCTTCCCATTTTATGCAGCATTGCGAAAGCAATATCAACCTAAGCTGATTATCTGCACCGGAGTGAATTACCTGAAAGATTTTCTGATGTTTTTCGCCGGATCTGATGGTGTTAGAACAATAGAAAGTGAAGTTATCAGCATCAACGCCACTGAAAAACGTACATTATACTGGAGCAAAGTTGATAACACCTTGCTGGTAGTACTGCCTTTTTTCAGCGGCCGCTTCGGTTTAAACAGTGATGCACTGCTGCAAGCCTTTGGTAGTAGAATTGCACAACTTAAAGCTGAGATAAAACAGGTTTAGCAAAAGAGCAAAGCGCCGGTGTTAACTGGCGCTACCCTTTAGTCATAACTGCTCTTGGCACCAGTTTGCGCTTTGCGCTGGATACTTTGTAACGCAGCGTATTGGGTTAGCTTACCTTCTAACTCTCTTATATTTCCTGCCTGTTCAATGATGTCATTAAAGCTCGCATTGAAAGGAATGCCAAGGTGATCAATTTTCGCCATGGCTATTCTAAATTTATCTGCAAATGTTGGAGCCCTCAGTCGACATACCGTTCCTGAATACAATAAGCAGAGATACGATTGAGGTATTGTGTTTTCGATGTCATTAGCCGCTATCGCTAACGTGCAGATCGTTTTTTTACCGGTAATATTTCTGGTGCCCAGCATTTCGAAAATAGATTCGCTTACTGAAGTGCACTTATCAAATAAGAAATTTATATCATCAAGTAGCAGGCAATCACTGTCAGCCAGTCGATCCAATTGGCTGGCATCTGCTGCAGCTTCTCTAAGCAACCGCTCTGCACTGTAGTTGACAACCTTCATACCTGTGCGGTGAAGTTCGCCCGCCAAACTCATCATTAAATGCGTCATGCCATCGCCATTACCAGAGTAACTATCAATGGTCATAAAAAATGCGTCTTGATCCGCAATAAACTTTAGCGCAATGTCGATTGCCCTCTTGTTATAGTCAGACTTCACTAAGGTGCTTAGGTTAAAACTCCTCATTATTTCTTACGCTCCAAATAAAACAGCGCAGACCAACTAATCCTACTTGGCTGCTATTAATACTTAGCCAATGCCTCTGCCAACTGTTGCTTGATATTTTCCCGCATCTCTTGCGGCGCTAACACGGTTAAATAATCACTTTGCGACATCAACCATAAATTCAGCTGCCAGCCTTTATGTACCGTTGCTCTGATGTGGTAATCACCATTTACCAGCTCGTCGCAGCTCATGTCGGCTGAAAGTGGTGTTTCCAACAACAAGTTAGCTAATACTGGTTTTACCGTAAGTTCGAGCTTTATGGTTTCACCTTCGCTAAACTCCATCGCACCTTTAGCCAGATAGCCTCGTAGGTTAAACTCTTTAGGTATCACTGATGAGTATTCGGTTATTTCCACTTGCTGAAAACGATGAATGGCAAAACGTAGCGGGTCGCAATAAGGCTCAGCCGAGGCTATCAGGTAACTTATCTGACCACGCTGGATTAACCCTAGCGGGTTTAACCGATAATGTTTCACTGCACTCTGGTGCAAGGCATGATAACTAACGTCCAGCTGTTTATCCTCTAGCAACGCTTGTTGTACTTTTTGTAACAAGTCGGCGTCTATTTTGGGTGGTAACAATTGCATGCCTGCTGATACAGACGCAACCTTATTCGGCCAGCGTGCGCCGACATTCATCGAATCCAATGCTTTCAGTTTACTTTTTGCCAGATTAAAGCGGGCTTGCAAACTATCAAAAAGCGGTGTTGGCAATAACTGACGAAGTTGAGTTTCGACCAATGTAAGACTCATCGCTTCAGCTAGAGTGACGCCGGGAATATCCAGGCTGGCATCCTGCATCCAGTACCAACCGTAAGGTTTGCTTTTTTCGTTGCACTGTAATGGAAACAGCAATGAGAGCTCCAACAAATCACGCTCAACTGTACGCTTAGATACACTAAAACCGGCATCCTGTAATTGCTGTGTTAAAAGTCTGGCTTCCAATCCTGGTGCCCGAGTCGGAATAAGCTTTAACAGTTGCCACTGACGGGCAACGGTGTTCTGCCTTGGGGATGCTGACATATCAATTCCTATGATTACGATATTACATAGTTTATATACAAAACAGTAAGTTAACTCGATTGACTGCTAAATCTCACACTAACAGGAGTAACACAAATTGTTCAGCATAATCTGGTTTTATCGACACGCCTTGAAGGTTCTGCGATGCTTTTGGTAATGCCTTTGCTAATTGCAATCCCGTCGCTTCAAACTACTCTAAAGTAAAACTGGCGCTGCACAGATATGCACTAATACTGAACTGCCAAACTGGACTTTGTGGCTTTGCAACAATGGTGTAATTGCTCCATCTGTATTGGCAATCGTCTGCGACGCAGTTTTAAAATGCTACCAATTACAATAGAAATCCAAACCTTTAAGATCAGAATATAGAAGCATGCGACAATTTAAGTCGCAAATACTTTAACAAGCCTATGCTAACTTTTTTAAAATCGACTACAGATGACCCGTTACTTATCAGGTTGGCTTGACTTGATTTAGCCGGTTTTTGATTACGACTGTCCCAAAGAAATGGCGAAATAATAATTGTGGCGCATCAATTTAAGAACTTTCTCACGGTATATACCGCTTAGTTCAGCTTAAAATAGTTACATTGCTTCATATCACTTTTGAAACGGCTCAAGCTATTTTGAGAACAGAATGCTACAGCTTTGTGTGCGTATTTCATACAACTCGTCCAAGTCCCTCACGTTTGCTGTATGGCAGTATCGTTAAAAGCTACATTCCAAAGGACGAGCATAGTCAAACTTACAAGACCCACCTTACCCACTGTTCCTTGAACAAATCCGTATATCTATTGACTACACGCATAAATCATCTAGACTGTGTATTAAATAGATATACAGGGTGTGTGTTATGACTACAAAAACAGCGTCAATCAACATGCGAGTACTGCCATCGGTGAGGGATATTATTGATGCAGCGGCAAGTTTAAAAAAAGTCGATAGGACCGTGTTTATTCAGCAAGCCGCGCTCAATGAAGCGCATAGCATACTGGCCGAACAGCGGGATTTTGTCCTTGAAGCAAAGGCTTTTGAAGCTTTCGATACCGAACTTCGTGCAGAGCATCAGACGCTTGAAGGCATGAAAGATCTGTTCAATAGGAGAGCGCCTTGGGAATAAGTGCGCCAACGCTATTGAATGATGGGCGTCAGCTTAATAACTTTCAATGTGGTATTGAAGAGCTCGATACGTGGTTAAGAATACAGGCGTTGAAGAGCCAAAGCCGAGGAACCGCGAGAGTGTATGTTGTCAATGATACTACGGCCAACAAGGTGGTTGGGTACTATGCTATTGCCATGAGTTCGGTATCGAGAGAGCAAGCATTTAGTTCACTACGAAGAAATAGCCCTGATCCCATTCCGATGGTAATTTTAGCAAGGCTTGGGGTGGAAAGCGCTTATCAAGGTCGCGGTATTGCGGCAGGTTTGTTAAAAGATTGTATTATTCGCTCAGTACAAGCAATGAATGCTGTCGATGGTGCCGGAATTTTAGTACATGCTATCGATAACAGTGCGCAAGCGTTCTACAAAAAATTTGGCTTCAAAGAATCAATTTTTGCCCCTTTAGTACTCATGGCAAGGAGCTGCGATATCAAGAAATCATTGTCCATTGACTGAAATAACATCGCGCCTTAGACAAAGAAAGGTGGTCATTTGGGAAGTAGCCCCACCCAATAAGGAGCAGCGTCAAATTGCTCGGGCAAACGCAACCCCGGGCTTAATGGGATTTAAATAGCACCGTTTTCGTTCAGATAATGGCGAAGGTCGACAACCCAAGTATTGCTCATGATAAAAACCGTTTTAACGGGTAAAACTTAGGTTGGAGACTAACCTAGTGGCAAATCGAGCTTAAAATTCCGAATGATTCTTTCATCGATACAACTTCTTAAAAACTTATTCATTGCGGTCATATTATTATCCGCGTAGAAATCAAGCATTAAGGTGTTAAATTCTAGCTGACGCTTAGCTGGCACATTAATGATAGGATACCCATTCGCTAATAAAATACCGTTCATCATAAAACGGCCAGTGCGTTTATTCACGTCCCAGAAAAATTGTACTCGAGCCATTTGAAGGAAAGCTGTAATAGCCTTGTCGTAGATATCGACTTCGCTTTCAACCAGCTGCTCAATTTCACGCCATTTATCGTCTAACATCTCAGGCGCAGGAGGGGCATAATCAGAGCCAGCAATAGAAACATAGCCTGAGCGGAACTTTCCCCACTCTAACGCCTCTTCTTTTCCGGCGATATTATGAATTTGGATGGCAGTTACTTTATCAAATGTAAACCTATCTTGCTCAACTAGACTGAACAGATACTCCCAAGCTTTAGCTTGGTTAATTGCCATATTTTGATCACTGATGCGATGACCTCCCACCGTAATGCCATCAAGGATGGTCTGCACTTCCGGCAGAGTCATTGCTACACCTTCCAGGTTGACGGCATCACACACCAAAGCAGGTAAATCCCTTTTAGCAAGCTGTTTAGCTAAGGGCTTGTTGGGTTTCATATTCCACACTTTTTCAGTAAGCAGGTGCATGGCAATGTTTTCACAATGTTAGTAAGACTTGAGAAAGTATACACTTTTTACTGTTAAAGATCGTATGTAACAAGATTTGAAATCTATAAACGTGGAATAACGCCATGGAAGCGCTCGACATCCCCTTCTCCCACACCCAGTCTGACAAAATAGCCAAGGCCAGTGCGTGTAGCAAGTTCGCCCTGAGCCATACGCTGAGCCCGCTGATGCTTAACTAACTTCCCCAATGACATCTCAAACTGGTGTTGCGCACTCAGAATTTCTATTTTTTGCATTAAATTTTGCGCATTAGTTTTTAATGCACAACTTATTGCGCAAAAAACCAAAACGCCAAAGTTTGTTTCAGAACATTATTATTACAGCCAGTGACAACGACCAGGCTTAATGCGACCGGTTTTGTCGACCTAGCGTGTGTAAGATACGGTTTTTCATCGAGTGCCAATGATTTTTTGGTAAGGTTGGTGCCTGCGCTAGTATCGCGGCAAAGTCGATACTCTCAGCGGCACGTGCCGGCAGATGGGCAAAATAGATCTTGCTAGGTGCAAGGTCCTGCACACGCTGCAATGATTGCTTATATTGGTTCGGGTGACACACCGGATATGGCGGTACCAGCCGTTTTTTAACCGATACGATTAGGTCAGCGATATACAATTGCCTGGTTGGCAGATGCAGCAAGGATAAATCATGATCGGTATGGCCCGGAGTGTACAGCACTTGCCACTCAGCAAAGTCTGGTACCTGTTGCCCGTCCAATAATAACAAGTCTGGTTTTAACAGCGGGTTATACCAAATATGCCGCTTGGGCTTACCCAGCCGGGTAGCAACCCACCAGGTCAGGCTAACATCAATCAGATGCGCGGTGCGGCCCAACAGGCCACTATACCAGCGCCGTGCTTTGGGGTGGCTGGCAATACGGGCGCCGGTTAAACGCCTGAGCTTATGTGCACCACCCGCATGGTCCGGATGCATATGGGTCACAATAATCAGCTTTAACGCCTCCAACGGCAAACCCAGTTGCTGCTGAATAAAATCCGTTACCGTAGCGATATCAGCACGACTACAACCATCGAGCAGCATTAAACTATCGTTATGCTGCACCAGATAAATATGCTGAATATAGCCCTGTAGAATATGTAACTGCATTAGAACAGATTTAGCCCGGCAGTAGCAACTGGTCCGACATTACCGAAATCAACAGCCATTTTCCAGCAGCAATTGCTTTTCAAATGCCAGTTTGTTTTGACTTAGGATCAAACCATTCTTGCTTGGCCAACCACTTCTCCACCAACTTCGGTACTTCCGTAGCCGCCTTTCCTTGTATAAATTGATAGCCGGCATCATTATCGGTGGCTTCCAGGTTAATCAGTACTTTTTCTGCTCCCTTGCGTGCATAGAATAGTAATGATGCAGCGGGATAAACTTGTAGTGAAGTGCCGACAACTAAAATTTTATCGGCACTGGCGATCTCTTTAATGGCAGGCTCCATGGCGGGTACCTCTTCGCCAAACCAGACAATATTAGGGCGTAGCGCTGAGCCATCAGCGGCGAGCTCTCCCACTTTTAATTCGCGCTGACCGATAACTTCAATCAGATTTGGATTTCTGCTGCTGCGAGCTTCATTAAGTTTGCCATGCAGATGAAGAACCTTGCTCGACCCTGCCCGCTCATGTAAATCATCAACATTTTGTGTTACTACCACCACGTTAAAGGCTTGCTCTAACTTGGCAATCGCTAAATGTGCTGCATTGGGCTCGGCTTTCGCTGCTTGTATGCGCCGCGAATTATAAAAGCGATGCACTAATGCAGGGTTACGCGCAAAGGCTTGTGGGGTGGCCAGGTCTTCCAGAGCATATTGCTGCCATAAGCCATCGGGATCGCGAAAGGTCGCTAAGCCACTCTCAGCGCTGATACCAGCGCCACTAATAATCACGATTTTGGTTGCTTGTTGATTCAATGTACTCTCCTACTCATTAAATAAACGCTATATCAGACGATGGAGTTAATCGTGACGGCAGTCTAACCTCTTACTAAGACAAAATACGTCGCAGTTTAGCTATTGTTGTTGGCTTCAGCGCTTCACTCTCGCTGTGATCGAATAAATGCCGGCTCATCAAAGTAATCATAATCGCCAAGCTGTAATGCCTGTTGCCGACGTCTGGCCTCGGCAGGTTGCCGCTCACTAATACGAATACCAAATACCTCCAGATGTACTCGCTCCATTAACTGCTGTACCTGTTGACGTGTACAAAGCTGTAACAGCTCACCAGCATGGATAAAACCCTGCGCACGCAGCCGCTGTTCGCTATTATCTTTACCAGCCTTACTGGTTTGAAAGATGTCACGAAATTGCGATTCCAGCGTAATTAAAAACAGATCCTGTTGCAGCATATTCATGGTCGCCTCCTGTAATGCGTTTTGGCATCCCTGCCCAAACTTAGCTGTAATATTATCGGCATCATGCCCTGTCCTGTTCCGTGTTGGTGCATCCGGCACCTGCTCCTTTATCAACTGCATTACACACCAGAAGTGTTATCTGCAGCGACACATTACGTCCTGTTGCTACAGAATACGCCGTTACCAAAATAGCGCCACACTGTGTAAGTGTTCAGTGTATGTTTTTCAGGCAGACCATTCTATTTTTCAGGTATTAGCCTGCCAGGTAAAGTGCCTTTCCTGTTCGCTCTGGTTAAGATAGTTAGCTTGATCAAGCTGATTGACTGTCTGGTAAACAGGCATATTTACAGGAGCTGGGATGCATAACCTGAAAACTGAGTTACCAAACTGCCTGGATGACAGCGGCTGGCCACTTCGCTGGCATGTGCGTGCTTACTGTGAGAAAAATCGGGCCTTTCGCGATTTTGTGTTAAGCCGCTTTCGTCGCATTAATGGTCTGGAAGGTGACGCGGACTTTACCAAAGCAGATGATAAACGCTGGAATAACAAGATTGATATCGTACTGGTACCCGACTCCCGCCTGACGGACTATTAAAACGCGATTATTGCCGAGGATTACAATATTCAAGAGAGGAAACGGGTGTTCTCTGTGCGCTCAGCACTAGTACCTTATGCCGTGCAGGCGCTAAACCTGGATCTGACTAAAATTGAAGCCCGACCGCAGGCCCAACAAATAATGGTGGCGAATTTGGATGAGGTGCGTTGTCATGCTTTTTAACTATTCTCCGGCGGTGCTTCCCGCATCTGCCACGTTTGAACTTCGCCGTTGTGCTCAAGCAGGATCCGGGCGCGCCCATTTGCTTTAGCCTGATACAATAGTTCATCTGCCCGCTTGATTGCCGATTGCCAGGTACTGGTTTGCCCCTGTAAAAACACGGCGCCACCTGATGCATTTACCGTTATGTCGGCAAAAGGTGAATGCACAATAGCGCTATGCAGCTTAGCTTTGATCACATCCAGCCCCAACTCGTTGATCCGGCGAATAACCACTAAAAACTCTTCCCCACCCCAACGCACTAACAAATCCTCCGTTCGAAGCACCGCTTTTACTCGTTGGCTTACACTTTGCAGCACCTGATCACCGACATCATGGCCGAACTGATCGTTAATACCCTTAAATTTGTCCAGATCGAACAGCACCAGCAAATCACCATGTTGTTCAGAAAAGCCCGCCAGAGCGCGGCGATTATAAAGTTGCGTTAAGGGATCGCGATGAGATAACTCTGTTAATTCCTGATTAGCCTTTGATAACTGCCGGTTAAGTTGTCGTACGTAACGGGCTGCGAACAAAGATAATGCAAGCGCAACGAACAGGATACTACTGAGCAGGATAACCCAATATTGATTGCGTTGTTGCTCAGCTATCTTCGCTTCGCGTAGCGCAGACTCCTGCTCTAGTAGTTGGATACGTAGGCTTGCTTCCTGAGCATCGTGTTGCACTTGCAATTCAGCCAGGGTGCGTTCACGTTCAGCCCGATGAGCGGTTTCACGTAGTTCCAGCTGCTGCCTCAACACACCCAATGCCCGCTCTAATCGATGTGCCGTTTCATAAGCGTCGGCTAAATAATTTAGCATATCTGCCTGAGTACCGGGCGGCGCGACCTGGCTGAAATCAGCAAAGGCAGCTTCCATAATACTTAAGCCTTGCTCATAACCACCTTGTTTAACCATCACGTAACCCTGGTTAAAGCGCATTATATGCAGCTCAAAGCTATTATCTATTTGATGAGCTATTTCAATGCCTTGTGAGAAATATTGTTCTGCCGCGGCATACTGGCCAGTATGAAGTTTAAGAGTTCCCAGATTATTGAAGGCCAGCATTTGAGTGCGACCAACTGGCTCGCCGCGGACTGGCGTGGTTGCTTTTAAAAAGTCAGCCTCAGCGGCAGCGTTAGGCCCTTCGGTAACCTGGATCACAAAGCCCCGCACCATATGTAATTCCGGTAGATATTCTGTCACCCCAAGCCGGTTAGATTCTGCAATGGTTTTATCCAGGCTTTGTCGTGCACTGTCAAAGTGCCGTAAACGGGCATAGGTGCGACCGATATGCAGGTTAATAAACTGCCGGCGGCGCTGTTGCTGCTCATCTTGTATACTTGCAACCATCTCATGCGCACGCAGCAGATAAGTTAGGGCTTGTTCATAATCATGGAGCAAGTCATAACTGCGCGCGATGAGATGCAATCTGTGAAAATAAAGTTTGGGTTCCGCTATGCTCTGATCTTTTAGCTCGCCAAGGTAGTGCCGTAACGCGTCGCGATTTTGGGTATGGAGGTAGATTTCGCCCCGGGCATTACTTAACTCTGCAAGTGCATGCGGATCCTGCGCAATTTCCGGCTCATTTGACAAAGCATCAAGAAGTGCAATTGCCGCCGCCGGCTCATTATCCTGAATTGCCTGCGCTAAAGCTTGATAGGCTTTGGCACGAGCGAGAGTGGCGGTAGGGGTTTGATCGTTAAGCGCACGCAGAACCAGGCTTAACGCTTCACGATCACGCGCTAGCAGGTTTATTCCCAGAATGGTGTCCAGGCGTTGCTCAAGGCCTGGATCTCGTGCCCCGGCGTAACTGGCCGATACCTGGCCTGCAGCGCACAGCAACAACAAACTAAGTAAGACAATAACGCCTTTCTTCATCACAGCGACAACCAAACAGCTAATCCCACATACAATATAAGTTCAATTTAACTATATTGCTATTAATACAACATATTGATTGCCTTAACTATGCTGTAAATCAATGCGCTGAAAGTCTCTTGTCCAAACAGCAGCTAAACCGGATGCTTACTGCGTGATTTCGATCAAAATCTCATTCCGCCTGAGCATTGGCAGCGTTAAAGGCCCGTTATATCCGGCGGCAACAGGTTCGCTAACTGCAGTAAGGCCATTGGCGGTAATCCATTGCTGCAATTGCTGACTGTAACGCTGCACATTGCGCTGTGATAAAGTGCCACTGAAGCGAATAGCGGCTACTGTATAGTCGCGTACCTCCTCAACCAGCAGATCTGGGTTGGTCGGCTTGGGTGTGCTGTCGAGAGTAAAGTGCTTTGGCATAACAAAGGCCATCCGCGGCTCACTCTTAGCTCCCGACATAAATACCGGCGCAGTCATGGCAATTTTCGTACCCTGGTTTACTGACTCTCCTGCCATCAACACCGGTGCTGTCATCGCAATATTGTTGCTGCCGGCATTATCACCCGAGATGTAACGGAATAATTTTCGAAAAGAGTTATTTCTGCCATCGCCGGCCATACTGGTCGACACTAGCACCATGGGCTCGTAACGGCGAACTTCGATGTCCAGGCTACTATCGGCCTTAAGCACCTGATAAGGCGCAATCTCTACCTCACTGCGCCCCACCACTGAACAGGCGGCTAAACACAACGCCACAACCAGGCTAACAATAATTTTCACCGCATCATCCTTCTTCACGACATTACGCTCTTATACGTTGTCGCGGCGCTTTGGATTGGTTGGCTGCCGCGCGAACAGCAATTACAGAACGCACTGCTCCAACCTGTAAAAAAGTCGGCCTCTCATCCTAATGCCGTATTGTGTTCAGCTATCATTCAGTAATACTATTCAGCGAAATAGCAACAGCTCGCGGAGTTTGCATGGCACTCTTCTCTCGTCGCAATAATGTGCCACTGGTCCTGGCAGGACTGGTATGGTCGCTTTTTACGCCGGCCTCCCTGGCACAGGGTGCGGCCTTTCAGAGCTGGACCGATGTGGTCCGTACCAAGGCCTTTGATGATAGCCAGGGCGTTTACGACAATATGATGAATGTACGGCGCTGGATCCTGACCCGCTCTGGCTACTGTACCGAGCAAAAGCGTCATGTGTTGTTCGATATGCGCGGTAACTTTTTAAAATACGTCGAAGATGCCGATAATTCTTTGCAAACGCAGCAGCGATTAAATCAAAGCCGACAGCAACTGGCGCAGCAAGGCCTGGTACCGGCCTATGTTGCCGGCAACAGCAATACCGTCGGTTACCCCTTTGCCATTCGCTGTCATCAACCCTATGTTGATTTACCACTCGCAATAGCCCGCTATCTGGGTGAACATCCGGATGGTCGACTGTCTGGCAATTGGCAGGGTATTTCGGTCGGCACGCCAAAGAAGCAGGCGTCGCTGCATGAGGTATTACAAACCGTCTACAACCGCCGGGTGCAGCAAAAGAAGATTACACTGCCCCCCAACCTGTTACCGGATCTGGCGGGGATGCTGATTATCGAAAGCGGCGGTGTGCGTGAAGCCAAATCCAAAGCCAATGCCCGGGGTATTTTACAGCTTACCCCAACCGCCCTAAAAGATTGTGGCGTACCGGCAAATAAGCATTTACACCGCATTGCTCAGGTGGATTGCGCACTCTGGCTGTTTGAACGTAACCATCGCATGCTACAGCCGGTGTTTGTGGCAAAATTTGGGCATTTGCCGGAAGACAAGCAGGAGCAAATTTATCGCCTGCTGCTGATCCAGGCTTATCATGGTGGGCCAGGTCGGGTACGCTCGTTACTGGTCGACGAAGAACTTAGTCGGCCAGCCAGTTATTTTGCTGCCAATCACCAACAATTCAGCGCCGGTGACATTGCCTTTGGCATGGTGTTTCACAACTTAGGCCGCAACCGGCTGGGTTTTGCATCGCTTTACTACACAGCAGATATTCGTATTGCGCAGCAGCTTTTACAATCGAAGAAGAGCCCAGGGCTGTTCCCGGCGCTGCAACAAACGCTTACATCCTTACCATAGCAGACTTTTAGCGCACGGTATGGTTCGGGTATAACCATACTGTGCAGCCTCTGATTTAGTCTTTGTTCTGCCGCAGGCCAAGCCAGTCTTCACGCTCTAACTCTGGTTGCTCACGCCGGAACTGCTGATACAGCGCTACACCTTTGCTATCTTCAAGCACCTTGACCGCAACACCGTGATTGCTTAGCGTTTGCTCATTGCCGCCAGCACTGCTGACATCGCCAACCACCACCCGGTTAAAACCGCGGTTAATCAACAGCGCCGTACAGATATTACAAGGGCTAAGTGAGGTAAAAAGTGTGGTTTGACTAAAGTCGATGCGGCCAGCATCCCGAATGGCTGATGTTTCGCCATGATTATAAGGATGGCTTTCCTGCACCAGCGTATTATGGCCCTTGCCGACAATGCGACGGCTGGCGTTGTCGATAATTACAGCGCCAATCGGACAGCCACCTTCGAGGTAGCTTTTCTCGGCCAGTAACACCGCAATGCGCATCAAATCGGCATCAGATAACCGGCACCAGAACTCGTCGGCTACAAGCAACCCTAAGCTACGGGTCGGCAAATGAGCCAGTGTACGCAATACTGCATCATTTAGCGGGGTGCTGGCAGAAAAGAGTTTTATTTCAACCTGGGGCTCAGTCATCAGCAAACTCCGAAGGTAAAGGTTGTGGTTTATCGCCGTCGCTTGCAGCAATAAAATCAATCTCAAGCTCAGCTTTTTCGACAAAATACTGTGGCAGCTCAGCCTTGATCGCGGGTGCCAGATTTTTAAAATCGGCTACCTGTTTTACCAGATTACCACGACCACTAACCAGTTGGTTTTCAGCCGCCAAATAGGCCGCGCCAGCGCTGTCGAGCCCACGTTTAATTTTTTCAAAGTTCCCCAAAAAGCTGTTCAGCTTTTTAAATACCGCTTCGGCTTTGTCGGCCAGAGCCGCAGTATGCTTGTTCTGATCTTCATAGCGCCACAGCTGACGCACAATATTCAGGCTGGTTAGCAAGGTAGTGGGTGTCGCCACCAGAATATTATTTTCGATGGCTTGCTGAAACAGGCTTTCATCCGCCTTCAGGGCTTCAACAAAAGCCGATTCAATCGGGATAAACATAAACACCATATCCGGCGAGTTTAAACCCGGCAAACGGAAGTAGTCTTTCGCCGACAACTCCTTGATCCGGCTAGCCACCGCCTGCACATGCTCTTTTAAGGCTTGTTGCCGCTCAAGCTCCTGTTCGGCGTTAACATAACGGGTATAGGCGTTGAGTGACACCTTAGCATCAATTACCAAATGCTTATTTTGTGGCAGGTATACTATCGCATCGGGGCGGAATTTGCCGTCGTCGGTACTAAAACTGACCTCTCGCTGATAGTCCTTACCCGGCTGCAAGCCGGAGCGATCCAGCACATTTTCCAGTACCAGTTCGCCCCAGTTGCCCTGCAACTTCTTCTGCCCCCGCAGTGCGGTAGATAACTCATGCGCTTCTTTGGTGATATGCTGATTCAGCTCTTTTAACGATGCCAACTCTTTTTTCAGCTCACCCTGTGCCGTGGTTTCGCGGTGATGGATATCCTGCACTTCTTTTTTAAAAGCTTCAATTGATTGCTGAAACGGACTTAACATCGCATTTAAGCTTAGCTTGCTGGTCTCCTGCAGACTCTGTGCTTTTGCGTCCAGGATCTCGTTAGACAAGGCTTTAAACTGCTCCACCAGGCTTTGTTTTTGTTTTTCGAAGTTAACCAGTTCCCGCTGATGGCTGGCTTCACGCTCATCGAGCTCGGTTTTCAGCTGTGTATAACGGTTTGAGAGATGATGATATTCCTGTTGCAGCTGCTCGCGGGCGCTACGCATCTGCTCCAATTCTGAACTGCGCAGCACCAACTGCTTAGCGCTTTCTTCAAGCTGTGCGCTAAGACGCTGGTTCTGTTGCTGTTGTTCATGCGTAAAACCAGTTTGTTGCTCCAACTTCTGCAATAACTGTTTAACCTCAAGTTGCGCTTGCACCAGTTCTTGCTGAACACGTTGGTTAGTGGTTTCGCTAAAATGTAACTTCTCAGTATTTTTCGTATCGGCCAGTTGCAGCTGCTGTAGTTGCATCTGCGTTGTTTGATGGCTCAGTTGTAGCTGTTCAAGTTGCTGCTGACTCGTCTGACTTATTTGCTGCTGAGTTGCTAATTCGGTGGCAAGCTGCCCCAGTTTTTGCCGCAGCTTAACGCTGGCCAATAAGTAACCGAGCGTAGCGGCCAGTAAAGCCAGCACACTAAGCAGCAAGTAGCCGAAATTTGATAATTCAATCACGCTTTGAATGTCCTTTACAATAAAATAGCTGTCAATGCCATGATAACTGGCTTCGCAAAATTCTCCATACTTTCTAAATAATTAACATGCCAAACCAACTCAAGATGATGTCATAAAAAGTTGGTCGCAATTATCTTACTGGCAAACGGTAAAAAATTGAGCTTCTGGTAACACCCTGCTATAACTTCTACCACTATATAAGTTTGGAGGGAACCACCATGGTAAGACAACTCAAAATTGGACTTCGCGCAACACTGGCTTTTGCATTACTGGGGCTTATTACCTTAATTCTCGGCATTATCGCCATTAGTCAATTTCATCAGACAGGTCAAGTGGTTGGAACCCTGGTTGAGCGCAGAGTTCCTGCAGCTATCACCGTTGGCGAGCTAAGGCGCGACTTTTTACTTACCCGCCTGCATACCCTCAATGCAATCTACGCTCCCAACCCACAAGCCAGACAACAAGCCCTTACACAGTTAACTGAGTTAGAGCAAAGCTTTAATGCTAGTTATGAAAAGATGCGGCGCTTGGTCGAGTCCGCAGAGGGTCGGCAAATGCTCGAGGCCGTGATGACCGGCAAGAGAAATTATGATGTACAGCACGCGCGGCTGATGGAGTTTGTCCGCGCTGGTGATTTTGCTCGCGCAGACAGTTTTCGGCATGAGGGCTTCACTGAGCTGGGGTTTCAGGTCACGGATGCTCTCAATCAACTTGGGCGCTATCAACAAACACGGGCGGAGGCTGCTGGCACGGATGTGTATAGCATTATCAACCAGGCCAATACCATGATGATCACAGCGATCGTTATTGCGGTTGGTTTAGTCGCCCTCTTTGCGTTCGTGTTTAGTCGCAGTTTATTACAACCGATCAATCAGGCTCTGAGTGCTACCGAAACAATCGCTAAAGGCGATCTGACACAACACTTTGATGACCAGAGCCGCGATGAAATGGCGGCGATGATCCGCGCGTTAGTACAGATGCAACAACAGCTGAAGCACACTATTGTTGCCATTAATGATTCATCGAATCAGCTATCAACAACAGCAGAAGAACTCAGAGTTGTTACTGAGCAATCAACCCGGGTACTCCACCAACAAAGTGATGAACTAGAGCAAGCCGCTACTGCAGTTACCGAACTTACCACTGCTGTTGAAGAAGTAGCCCGTAACGCTGCCGCAACATCACAGAACTCAGAGCTTGCTGAGGAACAGGCGAAATCTGGCCGGGACAAGGTCAAACATACCATCGCGACTGTTGCCGAACTTGAGCATGAAATTACCAATACCCACCAGGGTGTACAAACTCTGGCTGAGCGGGTAACCAGTATCAGCAGAGTCCTTGATGTCATTCGTGCTATCGCAGAACAAACTAACCTATTAGCTTTGAACGCGGCTATAGAGGCCGCCAGAGCAGGTGATTCAGGCCGGGGGTTTGCCGTTGTCGCCGACGAGGTACGGGCATTGGCGCATCGAACACAGGAGTCGACGAAAGAAATTGAAAGTATGATGCATGCCATTCAGGCGGAAACCAGTAATACCGTTAAAGCCATCAGCGTTAGTGCCGAAAAAGCCGATCGCACCCGGCAAATTGCACACGAAGCCGGCGCAGCCCTGGAACAAATTGCTGCTTCGGTACTGCAGATCAATGAACAAAACCTCACCATCGCCAGTGCTGCAGAACAACAAGCTACTGTAGCGCGGGAAGTTGACAAGAACCTGGTGAATATCCGAGATCTTTCATTGCAAACATCATCCGGCGCTAATCAAACCAGTGCCTCGAGCAATGAGCTGGCAAAGCTGGCGGAACAACTGCATATACTGGTACAGAAGTTTCGTATTTAATCGCCCGTCGGCGGCAACTCTTGTTGCAGCCAACGCGAATAACCTAAGACCCAATAACTAAAACCACATCTACGAAGAATAAACTATATGAAGCATAAAATTCGTTTAATTTTAAAATGCTGCCTGCCTTTACTTATCTGCCACCCCTTGCATGTCGCCGCCGAAGCAAGCTTTAGTCAGGGGCGCTATATTAATAGCGCTGCAGATTTTGCGGTGCTACCGCAGCGGGAGCGTATTGCTCCGGAAAACGCGATGCTTACAGAGCGGTTAGAGCAACTCTTGCCACAGCTGATGGTAGAACAAAACCTGGATATGTGGTTGGTACTTAATCGCGAAAAGGCCGAAGATCCGGTGTATTTTACGCTGGTGCCCCAACCCAGCTTTGCCGCCAGGCGCACCACTATGCTGGTTTTTAATCGCTTGGCTGATGGTACTATCGAAAAACTCACGGTAAACCGCTACCCGTTGGGCGCGCCCTACACTGCGGCCTGGCAAGGCGGCAGCCTCGATGAGCAGTGGCAGGCGTTGGCTGATTTAATTGTCAGCAAAGATCCAAAAACAATTGGTATTAACGTCTCAAAAGAATGGCCGGTGGCGGATGGTTTAACCTCGGCCCTGCATAGCCGCTTAAAAGAAGTTTTACCACAGGCTTACCAAAGTCGCCTGGTGCCTGCGGAAAATCTGGTGGTGCGTTGGTTAGAACAACGTACTGCTACTGAATTGGCTGTCTATCCGCATATTATCGGCATTGCCCGTGGCGTCATTGCCGAGGGCTTTAGTAGCCGGGTCATTACGCCTGGTGTAACCACCACTGAAGATGTCGCCTGGTATCTGCGTGAGCGTTTTAGTGAGTTGCAATTACCGATCTGGTTTATGCCTTATGTCAGCTTACAGCGCCCTGGCACACCTTGTGATAAAGATACGGCATTTTGCGGCGAGTCCGGCGTTATTCAACGTGGTGATATTCTGCATACTGACGTTGGGATCTGTTATCTAAAGCTGTGTAGCGACACCCAGGAAATGGCCTATGTGCTCAAGACCGATGAGGAGGATGCTCCTGCAGGATTAAAAGCCGCGCTGGCGACCGGCAACCGCTGGCAGGACATTCTGAAAAAGGAGTTTATAACGGGACGTACCGGTAATCAGATTTTAAAAGTGACCCAGCAAAAGGCTCAGGCTGCCGGCATTCTCAGCAGTACTTACTCACACCCACTGGGCTTTTTCGGCCATGCTCCGGGGCCCACCATCGGAATGTGGGATAACCAAGGACCAACGCCAGTGCAAGGCGACTGGAAACTTTATGCCAATACTGCCTATGCGATAGAGGGAAATATCAAGCAGGCTATTCCTGAGTGGCAAAATCAACTGGCCCACATCAAACTGGAGCAAAGCGCCTACTTTGACGGTAAAACGGTGATTTATCTGGCTGGCCGCCAGACTATGTGGCATTTGGTACGCTAAATCCCGGCAACAAAAGCGCAGGCTGAACACCTGCGCTGTAAGCGAGCTTCACTATCTCCCTTTACTACGCTTAGCTTAAACCAGGTAAGGGTGTAATATAGCCTGCAAATTGACACGCGCTTTTAACCGGGCAGCCAACAGATAAAGCCCGCCAATTTTTCGGTGCAAAAAGATCGCATCTGCTGGCGGCGTATGCCAATAGTTCTGCTTCATGCTGAGGGCCATACCGGCTTCGCGTAGCCGGTTGGCTAAATCAGAAGCTCCAAAATCGAAAGCATGCGGCTGTTTCAACGGTTCACAGGCCAAAGCAACTAACTCCAGTACCGCGACTTTCTGGGATTCGACAATATGCTGACTGAAAAAACCAATCTGTTGTAAGGCTGTTTCAATGTTAGCTTTATCATTTTTAAGTGCTGCGCCAAACAAAGCGCGATAACCGTCACTAAAATCCGCAGAATATTCGCGACAAGCGCCAAAATCCAGCAGGACTAATTGTTGCCGACGACTGTCATACAGATAGTTGGCAAAATTGGGATCGGTTTGCACCAGGCGAAATTCAAACAATTCCCGAAATAATAGCTGAAACAGTAAGGTCATTACCCTATCACGTTCAGCTTGACTTGCCTGCGCCAGGCTTTCAATATGCGCACCTTCCACATAACTCATCACCAGAATATTGACTGTACTCAACTCCGGAAAAACAGTGGGCACCTGATAATCAGGGCTGGTAGCAAGAAGTTGACCGTAGCGGCTTAAATAGCGTGCTTCCAATAAATAATCCGCTTCATGCTTTAACTGTTGTTTGGCTTCTTCAAGTAAGCTTTGGTAGTCTACACCCTTTGGTAATAAGCCGCTTAACCGCAGTAGCGTTGCCACGTTATCAACATCACTATCAATACTTTGCCTGACGCCAGGGTACTGGATCTTAACTGCCAAACGTTTACCGTTGTCATGATAAGCCTGGTGCACCTGACCTATTGAGGCGGCAGCCATAGGCACAAAGGTAAAATCAGCAAAATGCCGTTGCCAGTTATCCCCCCACTCCTGCAGCAGAACCTGAGCGAGTTGTTTGGCCGGCATGGGGTTGGCACTGGCGCGTAGCCTTGCCAGAATCTCGGTCAACGCTGGCGGTAATAGATCGCCGGCATCCATCGACAATAGCTGGCCTATTTTCATCGCAGCACCACGCAGATGTGCCAGTTGCTCGGCGACACGTTTAACATTGCCAGGAGTTAACAACAAATCCTGTTTCGCTGGCAGCTGGCCTTTGACAAGCTGTCGCGCACCTTCGGCTAACATTCCACCTGCGACCCTGCCGGCTAACGAAGCCAGGCTACCAAAACGGGAAAGTCGGTGTGCAGGGACCTTTGAGCTGTTTTGTGTCATAACACTTCCTAAGATTCATTAGCTCAGGTATACGGTGCAAAAAGAGCAGTGGTTGTCACTTAAAGCTGTATTTTATTGAACAGTGCTTAGACTTATCTGGTCGTAAGTGCAGCGGTTGATGTCGTTGCTACGGCTCGCTGTGATAAGTCTTTGGTTGCGTTTGGCTTAATCTGTTCTATCGCTATCGCAGAATGACTCCGGTACGGCGGGCGTACCGGAGTCTGAGT
>NZ_AHTH01000003.1 GCF_000245735.1 Alishewanella jeotgali KCTC 22429 | reverse complement strand
GCACGCCGTACCGGAGTCGGTCCTGCGCTATCAAATAAAGCACCTATCTTAACGCTACACCAAGCCACGACTCCGGTATGCTCGCCGTACCGGAGTCGCTCCTGCGCTATCAAACCAAACACCGATCTTAACGCTACACCAAGCCACGACTCCGCTATGCCCGCCGTACCGGAGCCGCTCCTGCGCTATCAAACCAAACACCGATCTTAACGCTACACCAGTCCACGACTCCGGTATGCGCGTCGTACCGGAGTCGGTCCTGCGTAGTGGGCGCATCAAAGATCGCTCCGACAAGCGATTTTCTCGATACCATCACATATAACCATAAAGAATATAAGAGAGGAATTTGCAATTAGATTTGGCATATAAGGCATGCTAATTTTGCGAAAACTTTAAATAAAAAAGGTGCTTAATATGCGCAAAATACTTATAGCGTTAACGGTTTCAATATTTGCCAATACCGCAATCGCCAAACCGCTCTCCTTACTAAACGTATCCTACGATCCTACCCGCGAGTTTTATCAGGATTTTAATCAGGCCTTTGCCGACCATTGGCAAAGCCAGAATGCGGATCAGCCGCTGCGGCTTAATCAATCTCATGGTGGCTCAGGCAGGCAAGCTATTGCAGTGATCAACGGCATTGAGTCTGATGTGGTGACGTTAGCCCTGGCGCAAGACATTGATGCTATTGCTGAGGCAGGAAAAATCGCAAAGGATTGGCAAACCCGGTTACCACATAATTCGGCACCCTATACCTCCACCATTGTTTTTCTGGTTCGCAAAGGTAATCCGAAAAACATTAAAGATTGGGCGGATCTGACCAAAGAGCATGTCAGCGTTATTACTCCCAATCCCAAAACCTCTGGTGGGGCGCGTTGGAACTATTTGGCAGCCTGGGGTTACGCCTTAGCGAAGAGTGGGAATGACGAAGCTTATGCCAAACAGTTTGTCACAGCACTGTTTCGCAATGTTGCGGTGCTCGATATTGGTGCCAGGGGGGCTGCAACCACTTTCCTGGACCGACAAATAGGCGATGTGTTGATAGCCTGGGAAAATGAAGCCTTACTTGCAATCAAAAAGCTGGGCGCAGATCAGGTTGAAATTGTGGTGCCAAGCATTTCAATCTTAGCCGAGCCTTCTGTCGCCGTAGTCGATCAGGTGGTCGATAAAAAGGGCACCCGCGCTGCAGCAGAGGCCTATCTTGAGTTTCTTTATTCGCCAACCGGGCAGGAAATTGCCGCTAAGCATTTTTACCGGCCTCGCGACACGAATATTGCCGAAGAGTACTCAGCTCAATTCCCGGCATTAAATTTATTTACTATTGAAGACTTTGCCGGCTGGGAAGCAGCACATCAGAAACATTTTGCGCAAGGCGCTATCTTCGATCAAATCTACAGAAGGTAAAAGGCACAGAAAACATCCGCCCTACGTCCCGGTAATCGAAACCTATACCCGTAACCAAAAGCGACACCATACCACGACTCCGGTACCTAACAAAGCAATTAAATTCGCTCCCTGTGTTCGCCGCTTGTTCCGCACGCCGTTTACAGGCGTTACCAACCAACTACGCTCATGCTGCTGCACCGGACAGCTTGCACTGCACTTCGCTAGGCTCCGGCTACCGGTTATTGAGGCGTTCTGCTAACACCTAAAGCGGACTTTAATTTCTGTATAGTGAAATGACCGCTTTTGGCACAAATCAGCATTTCTTCGCACCAAGATTGATTACATATCACGCCGAAGGTTTCTAACCCACTATCGCAGGGTCGACTCCGGTACGCAAGCATACCGGAGTCGTGGAGTGGGGTTGTTTTATGCTTAGAGGGTGAGTTCACCGCGCAGATCTTGCTGCATCTGAGTGCGGATCTGCTCCGGGCTGAGTGGTTTGCTTAGCAGGTAATGCAGCTTGGTCAGGCTTGCTTCCAGCGTCATATCAAAGCCACTGATCACGCCGGCGCGGCGTAAGGCATTACCGGTGGCATAACCATCCATATTGACCTTGCCTTTAAAGCATTGGGTGCAGTTTACTAATACCTGGCCGCTGTTACTGGCATTCTCCAGCACTTTAAGTAGTTCCGGGCGCTGTGGTGCATTACCCACACCAAAAGACTTAATAATTAGCGCCCGTACCGGTGCGGCCAGCATATTGCTGATCACGTCGGTGGTAATGCCGGGATAGAGTGTCACCACACTGATCGGCTGCGGGGTGATCTCAGCAACTTGTAACGGCAGGGCCTCGGCGCTATTGCTCAGCTTGCCGGCTAATAGCTTGATATGGATCCCGGCTTCCAGCAGCGGCGGTAAATTGGGCGAGGCAAAGGCATTAAAGCCGTCGGCATCGGCCTTGGTCGCGCGGTTGCCGCGGAACAGCTGGTTATTAAAGAACAGCGACACTTCCGGGATCGGATAATTGGCCGCCAGATACAGCGCGTTTAACAGGTTAACCTGGCCGTCGGAGCGCAGCTGCGCCAGTGGGATCTGTGAGCCGGTGATAATCACCGGTTTTTGCAGATTCTCCAGCATAAAAGACAGCGCAGAGGCGGTGTAAGCCATGGTATCGGTGCCATGTAGCACCACAAAGCCGTCATAATGCTGATAGTTTGCCTGAATATCTTTGGCAATACTTAACCAGTGCGCCGGCGTCATGTCGGAGGAGTCAATTACCGGATGATACTCATGAATGTCGAACTCGGGCATTTCCGGCCGGTAAAACTCCGGCATCCGTTTTACCGTGTCGGTTAAAAAGCCCGGTACCGGAATAAAGCCACGGCTGGATTGCTGCATACCGATGGTACCGCCGGTATAGGCGACATAAATACGTTTTCTTTGCATGGGAACCTTAAAAAAATGCCCGGTCAGAGCCGGGCATTGTAATCCTTATTGCGTTTGCTGTCAGTGGATCTGGCAGCTCAGGCAGTAGGAGTAGATACCATTAGGGTCATTAAACTGGTTCATTAACAGGAAGTCCTGTTGTACCTGCTGGCTTAACTGACGCAGGGCACGGTTTTGCATCGACTGGCCGAAGCTCGGTACCCAGCCTTTGGCCTGGGCCGCACCAAACATATCAACAAAGAATTGCTCTGTTGGGCTTAACTCTTGCTGGATCACTTTGACATCGTAGTTATCCAGGCCAGCCATTTCCGCAGCACGGGCAATGGCATCGTCGAAGGTACCCAGTTTATCCACCAGGCCAAACTCCTGCGCCATCCGGCCGGTCCAGACGCGGCCTTGGGCAACCTTATCTACCGCTTCCACGCTCATATTGCGGTTTTTACCCACCATGGTCAGGAATTCGGAATAACCGCGCTCGATCAGCAGCTGCATTAAATCTTTCATTGGGTCATTTAACCCTTTAAACAGCGGAACACCGGCAGATAAGCCTGCCAGCTCAGTGGTACCTACGCCATCTACGTTTAAGCCCAGAGTTTGCATCGCATTTTCCAGGGTGTGCATTAAACCGAAGATACCAATAGAGCCGGTGATCGTAGTCGGGGCGGCCCAGATTTCATTGGCAGGCGCGGCAATCCAGTAACCACCTGAGGCAGCAACGGCGCCCATAGAAGCGATAACCGGTTTGCCAGCTTCACGCAGCAGGGTAATTTCCTGACCAATCACTTCTGACGCGAAGGCGCTACCGCCGCCACTGTCAATGCGCAGTACTACGGCTTTAACCTTGTCATCGTGGCGGGCACGACGCAGCAGTGCTGCAGTAGAATCACCGCCAATGGTACCGGCTTTTGCCGTGCCATCGATAATCATACCGCGGGCCACGACAACGGCTACTTTTTCGGTCATTGGGTTATCAAACTGCTTGGCAGGTAACACCAGCTTGCTGTAATCATCGAAGGTGACATGGTTGTAGGTATTTTTGTCGTTCTTACCGACAACGGCAATTAAGCTGCGACGGAACTCTTCGCGGGTTTGGATACTATCAACCAGCTTGTTTTCCAGCGCGTACTTGCTTAAATCGCCCTCGGCGGCAGCCACCTTGGCATACAGACCGGCAAAGGTTTCGTCAAAGTTATCCAGTGCAAAGCCACGACGGCCGGCAACCTGTTCTTTATATTCCTGCCACAGCGCATTTAACCAGGCGATATTGGCTTCTTTGGCTTCAGCAGACATATCATCGCGGGTGTAGGGCTCTACCGCAGATTTATAGGTACCCACGCGGAACACATGGGTGCTGACCTTCAGTTTTTCCAGTGCGCTCTTGTAGAACATCGGATAGCTGCCGTAACCTTCCAGGATCACAGCACCCATTGGCTCCAGGCTGATTTGATCAGCATAGCTGGCCAGAAAATACTGGTTTTGGGCAAAGAAGGCGCCGTAGGCGAATACTTTTTTACCGCCTTGCTTGAAATTCTCAATCGCGCTGCCAACGGCCAGCATCTTGTCCAGTGAAGCACGACCTAAGCCGGATAAATCCAGCACCATGGCCTGAATGCGGTTATCTTTAGCGGCATGATTAATTACCGCAACCAGATCGCTAACCAGGATCTCCGGCGTTTCTTCCTGGCCACCCAGGCTCTGATTCATAATGGCGGCGATAGGATCAACAAAGCGTTTTTCTTCAACCAGATCGCCTCTCAGATTCAGGTAAAGGGCAGAGGTTTTCGCCACTTTGACTTTGTCGCCGCCACCGAAGATGGCGCTGCCAATTAAAATCACAAATAAAATAAAGATGATATTAAGCACGGTGGAGCGAAAGCCCTTATAGACGGCCCAGATCGCGCCAAAGAAGCGCCGGATGATGCCTTTCTTTTTTTCTGCCATGAGATATTCCTGTGTCTCGAACTAATACTATTACGCATTGAGTATGCTAACGGCTTTTGCTGCAAAGTCGAAACCGAATTTGTAAGAAAATGTATATCGCTTGCGAAACGGCGCCAAACTCGCTAGAGTCTGGCATTTATGACAGGTACGACCAGAGAGGTTTATGTGGCTTATCAACAATTATTACAACCGCTCGATCTCGGTTTCACAACATTACGCAACAGAGTGATTATGGGGTCGATGCATACCGGCCTGGAAGAAGAGAAAAATGGTTTTAGTAAACTGGCGGCCTTTTATGCTGAGCGCGCGAAAGGTGGTGTCGGGTTAATTATTACCGGCGGTATCAGCCCGAATTTTCGCGGCAATCTGGTACCTTTTGGTTGTCAGCTAAGTTTCTGGTGGCAGGTTGGCAAGCATAAGCAGGTCACCGAGGCTGTACATCAGCATGGCGCCAAAATCTGCCTGCAACTGTTACATGCCGGTCGCTATGGTTATCATCCGTTTAACGTCGCCCCCAGTAAAATTAAATCACCCATTACTCCGTTCAAGCCGTCAGAGCTGTCTGGCCGTCAGGTGCGTGCCACCATTAAAGACTTTGCCAATGCCGCCAAACTGGCGAAAAAAGCCGGTTACGATGGTGTGGAAATTATGGGCTCGGAAGGCTACCTGATTAATCAGTTTATTTGTCAGCGCACTAACCAGCGTAACGATGAATGGGGCGGTAGCTTTGATAACCGCAGCCGTTTTGCGCTGGAAACGGTACGGGCGGTACGTGAAGCCTGTGGTAAGGACTTTATTATTATTTACCGGCTGTCTATGCTCGATTTGGTAGAAGATGGTAATACCTTTGATGAAGTGGTCGCTTTAGGTAAGGGCGTTGCCAAGGCAGGGGCAACGATGATTAATACCGGCATTGGCTGGCATGAGGCACGGATCCCGACCATTACCACCCGGGTACCGCGGGCTGCCTTTAGCTGGATCACGGAGCGGGTGCGCAAAGAGCTGTCCGTGCCGGTGATTGCCACTAACCGCATTAACGATCCACAGGTAGCGGAAGATATTCTGGCTAACGGCCAGGCCGATCTGGTGTGTATGGCGCGACCTTTCCTGGCTGACGCCGACTTTGTGAATAAAGCGGCTGCTGATCAGGCCGATCTGATTAATACCTGTATTGCCTGTAATCAGGCCTGCCTGGATCATATCTTCCAGCAAAAGCGCGCCAGCTGTTTAGTTAACCCGCGTGCTTGTTACGAGACTGAGCTAAATTTCACCCCGGCTACAACCCGCAAAAAGCTGGCGGTAGTCGGTGCCGGCCCGGCTGGCCTGGCCTTTAGTGTTTATGCTGCGCAGCGTGGCCACGAGGTGCACTTATTTGATAAATCGCACCAAATCGGCGGCCAGTTTAACTACGCCAAACAAATTCCGGGCAAAGAAGAGTTCCACGAAACCCTGCGTTATTACGGCCGGATGCTGGAGCTACATGCGATTAAGCTGCATTTAAATGCCGAGCAAAGCGTGGAGTCGTTAAGCGCTGGTGGCTTTGATGAGATTATTCTGGCCACCGGGATAGTGCCGCGTGATATTGGTTTGCCGGGGCAGGACCATCCGAAAGTACTGAGTTATCTGGATGTGCTGCGCGACCATAAAGCCGTGGGTAAGCATGTGGCTATTATTGGCGCCGGTGGCATTGGCTTTGATGTATCGGAATATCTGACCGAAGAGCATTCACTGACGCTGCAACCGGATGCCTGGTTAAAAGACTGGGGCGTTGATAAGGCGTATCAGGCGCGTGGTGCCTTGCTAAAAGCCGAGCCGGCTGAGCCAGCCAAGCGCAAGATCTATTTGTTGCAGCGCAAGAATACCAAGGTTGGCTCTGGCCTGGGTAAAACCTCGGGCTGGGCACACCGGGCCTCGTTGCAGAAAAAAGGCGTGGAAATGCTGGCCGGCGTAAATTATCTGAAAGTAGATGATGCCGGGCTTTGGATCAGCATTAATAACGAAGAGCGCTGCCTGGCGGTGGATAATGTGGTGATCTGTGCCGGTCAGGAGCCGCTGCGGGCGCTGCAACAAGGTTTAATTGAGCGGGGGCAGAAAGTGCATTTAATAGGCGGTGCGGATGTTGCTGCCGAGCTTGATGCCAAGCGCGCCATTCGTCAGGGCGCGGAGCTGGCGGCACAAATCTAGTCGTTTTTGCCTGGCTCAGGCTAGGTTCCCAACCTTTGACTGGCCGGTTGCACCAAAAAAGTGCGACCGGTCATCTCTTTGTCATCTTTTTGTCCTTTACTTGCCCTATTTTTACGCAGTATTAGCTGCTATCTTTATTAGTAGTTTCATTAACACTAATAAAATGCAAAGCCGCCAAGCAGTAGTCAGATATTGGTATTGCTATTGCATAGCAGGTGAAGGCCAAGCAGTGCAGTGAAAAGCCTGCAGCAATCGCCTGAACCCCGCACAACCAAGACCAACCCCGGGGATAACACAGTATCAATTTCATTATATGGAACCACTGTGCCAGGCACAGTGCTAAAGGGGAGAAACTATGTCAGGTGTATTAACGATGATTCTGGCGGGTGGTGAAGGTACCCGTTTGGCGCCTTTAACCGGCGTGCGGGCGAAACCAGCGGTGCCGTTCGGTGGTAACTACCGGATCATTGACTTTGTCTTAAACAACTTTGTGAACTCAGACTTGCTGCAAATTTTTGTGATTACGCAGTTTAAATCGCACTCTCTAATGAAACACCTAAGCCGCGCCTGGCGGGTCGGCGGCATTACCAACCGTTTTATTGATCCTATCCCAGCCCAGATGCAAACCGGTAAGCACTGGTATTTGGGCACGGCTGATGCCATCTATCAAAACCTGCATTTAATTGAAGGCTTGGATCCGGAGCATATCTGTGTTTTTGGTGGCGACCATATTTATAAGATGGATGTGCGGCAAATGCTGGACTTTCATCGCAAAAAGCAGGCTAAGTTGACGGTGGCTGCCATTCCGGTACCGGTGTCGCAGGCGCATGAGTTTGGCATTATTGAAGTCGATGCCGACGGCCGGATGATCGGTTTTCAGGAAAAACCGAAACAGGATCCGAAAACCATCCCCGGCCGGCCCGATATGGTGTTGGCCTCGATGGGTAACTATATTTTTGAAGCCAAATGTCTGGTTAAGGTGTTAAACGACGATGCCGATAATCCGGACTCCAAACATGATTTTGGCCATAATATTATTCCGGGCCTGGTGCCGGGCGGTGAAGTCTTTGTCTATGATTTCTCGACTAATAAAATCCGTGGTGAATCGGAGAGCAGTTCCGGTTACTGGCGCGATGTTGGTACGCTGGACTCTTATTACGAAGCCAATATGGATCTGATTTCTATTGATCCGCCGTTTGATGTATACAACCGTTACTGGCCACTGCGTAGCTATACGCCACCGATGCCGCCGGCGAAATTTGTGCATGATCAGGCGAACCGTACCGGGCAGGCGATTAGCTCAATGGTCGCAGCGGGTTGTATTGTTAGCGGCTCTATCGTTTATCAGTCGATACTGGGTTACAACGTGCATGTACATAGCCATAGCTATATCGAAAAATGCGTACTGATGGGCAATAACGATATCGGCCGTGGCTGCCGTATTCGCCGTGCCATCATCGACAAAGATGTTAAGATAGCACCCGGCACCGTGATTGGTGAGGATATTGAAGCGGATCGCAAGCGGTTTCATATCTCGCCAGGTGGTGTGGTGGTGATCCCGAAAGGGGCCAAAGTGGGTTTTGATGATGACAGTGGCAGCTAAGGCTGCCCGCTAAAAAAAGGATCTGCCTGGTGCGAGTTCTGTTGTTATGTAGTGAATATGAAGGGCTGATCAAAACCGGTGGGCTGGCAGATGCCTGTCGCGGCATAGCGCAGGGGCTGGTTGATGCTGGCCATCAGGTCACCGTTTTATTGCCGCAATATACCAATCTGTACAGCCGGCCAACCGGGGAATGGCACTCGGTTTATTTTCATTTAGGCGGTCGGCCACTGGGCTGCGCGGTACGGCAGTTGGCGCAAGCCAGTCAGGGTGGGGTGGATATCCGCCTGCTGGAGCATCATGATTTCTTTCATCGTGAGCGGCCCTATGATGATGGTGATCAGGGGTATGCCGACAATCCGCTGCGCTTTGCGTTTTTCTGCAAAGCCGCGCTGGAATGGTGCCGCCAGTATTTACCGGATGTCGATCTGATCCATGGCCATGACTGGCAAACCGCAGTGACAGCGGCCTATTTAAAACAGCATTATGCGCAGGACCCGGTACTTGGCAGGGTCCCCTTTGTGTTTACTATCCATAATGGCGCCTACCAGTTAACGGCCGGTGCAGAGTGGTTTGGTAAGCTGGAACTGGCGCAGCAGCAGGATCACTTTCTGAATATGCTGGAGCAGGGCATTCGCTATGCGGCCAAAGTGAATACGGTCAGCCAGGGCTATCGTGACGAGTTGTTATCGGAGCCAGCGGCCAATGGTTTGGCCCGCTTATATCAACAACGGCAAGCTGATTTTGTCGGTATTCTGAATGGTTGCGATTATCAGCAGTGGGATCCGGCCACCGATTTAACCTTGATTAAAAATTTCGATAGCACCGATCTGAGCGGCAAAGCAGCCTGTAAACAACAGCTAAAAGCCCGGTTTCATTTGCCGGCGGCGGACGTGCCGTTAATGGTAGCGGTAAGCCGGATCACCGGTCAGAAAGGCTATGATTATCTGATCCCGGCACTGCGCCAGTTTTTGCTACAAAGCCCGGTACAGGTGTTTATTGTTGGCAGTGGCGAGCAACATTATTGCCGGCAACTCTATCAGTTACAGGAGGATTTTCCGGCGCAGTTCCGTTTTTTTGAGGGCTTTGATGAGACCCTGGCACACCAGACTGAAGCGGCCGGTGACTTCTTTTTAATGCCGTCGTTATTCGAACCCTGTGGCTTAAATCAGCTGTATAGTCTGAAATATGGCGCTGTGCCTTTGGTGCGGTTAACCGGGGGGTTGCGAGATACCGTTGTCCCATGGCCAGACCAGGCCGCAACGGGCATTGGTTTTAGTGATGTCAGTATCGCCGCTTTACTGTCGGCGTTACAGCAAGCCGAGCAACTTTATCTGCAACAGCCAGCCTATCAGGCGGTGCAATTACGCGGTATGCAGCAGAACTTTAGCTGGCAAAGCTCGGTGCAAAGTTATATTCAGCTTTACCAACAGGCGTTGACTGAGCAGTTTTCGCGGAGTTAATCGCCACTTGCGCAGCTTGCTGCAAAATTGCCGTGAGTCAGACGGTTTTTTTTGATAGCCTGCGCAGCAACAGCTCTCGCTATTTACAGGTAAGTTTATGGATGCATTAACTCTTCTGACCAGCCGTTATTCTTCGCCGCGCCTAACAGAGCCGGCTCCCTCAGCTGAGGCTATGGCACTGATTAAACGTGCCGCGGTGCAGGTGCCGGATCATGGCGCCTTACGTCCGTGGCGTTTTGTGGTAGTGCAGGGTAAAGCAGCGCTAACCCGGCTGGGTGATGTCTTTGCCGAAGCCGCCATTGAAGAAGATCCAACCTTGTCACTGGAGCTGCAGGAGCGCGCCCGGCAATTGCCATTGCGGGCACCGATGGTTATCGTCTGTATCGCCAAAGTTACCGAGCATGCCAAGGTGCCGGCAGCCGAGCAGGTGCAATCAACCGCCTGTGCGGTGATGGCAATGCAGCAAATGGCCTTTGCCTTAGGTTATGGTGGCATTTGGCGCACCGGCGCTTACACTCAGTATGATTATGTTAAGCAGGCGTTTGAGCTGGCAGCGGATGATGAAATTGTTGGCTTTTTATATCTGGGCACGCCAAATGGCGGTGCGCCTAATCGTACGCCGCTGGATGCAGACGCTTTCTTTAGCGAGTTTTAGTCGCTGGCATGCGTAGTGGGACAATCCGGTCCAACGGTTTATTCCTCACCCAAAAAAGAACCCGCAATTGTTGCGGGTTCTTTTTTGCAAGTACCGGGCTTTCCCCGGCACTGTTGATTTCCCGGCAATGCTGATGCCGAAGCCTTGCCCAGTCAGTGTTTAGAACTCTGCATTACCCGGTGTCCGTGGGAACGCAATTACATCGCGCACGTTACCGACACCGGTTACATAAGATACTAAACGCTCAAAACCCAAGCCAAAACCGGCATGCGGTACAGTACCGTAGCGGCGTAAATCGCGATACCAGCCGTAATCTTCTTTGTTCAGGCCCATCTCATCCATACGCTTATCCAGCATTTCGAGGCGCTCTTCACGCTGACTGCCACCGATAATTTCACCAATGCCCGGTGCCAGTACGTCCATTGCTGCCACCGTTTTACCGTCTTCATTTAAGCGCATATAGAAGGCTTTAATGTCTTTCGGGTAGTTTTGCATAATGATGGGGGCACCAATATGCTCTTCGGCCAGATAGCGTTCGTGTTCAGACTGCAGATCGACACCCCATTCCACCGGGTACTCGAATTTCTTACCGCAGTTTTTCAGAATTTCGATGGCATCGGTGTAGTCCATCCGCACAAAGCTGGAGTTCACCACCTTTTCCAGCCGGTTAATTGCATCAGCGTCAATCCGCTCGGCAAAGAAGGCTAAATCATCGGCGCGCTCGGTCAGTACCGCTTTAAACACGTACTTCAGCATATCTTCGGCCAGCTGGGCGATATCTTTTAGCTCAGCAAAGGCGACTTCCGGTTCAATCATCCAAAACTCAGCCAGATGGCGGCTGGTGTTAGAGTTCTCGGCACGGAAGGTCGGGCCAAAGGTATAGATCTTTGACAGCGCACAGGCATAGGCTTCGCCGTTCAGCTGACCTGATACCGTTAAAAAGGTTTCTTTACCAAAGAAGTCCTGGCTAAAATCGACTTTACCCTGGTCGTTACGTGGCAGGTTATGAATATCCAGCGTACTGACGCGGAACATCTCACCGGCCCCTTCGGTATCAGAACCGGTAATAATTGGCGTACTGATCCAGTAATAACCCTGTTCATGGAAAAAGCGATGGATGGCCTGTGCCAGACAATGCCGCACCCGGGTGACGGCACCCATAATATTGGTACGTGGCCGCAGGTGCGCCTGCTCGCGCAGATACTCCATACTGTGGCGTTTGGGGGCCATAGGGTAAGTATCCGGGTTTTCTACCCAGCCTAACACTTCGACGACATCAGCCTGAATTTCATACGCCTGGCCCTGACCTTCAGAGCGGGCAATCACACCTGAAACTGCCACAGAGCAAGAGGTGGTCAGACGCTTTACTTCTGTTTCGTAATTGGCCAGATTGGCCGGAACCACGGCCTGAACCGCATCAAAACAGCTGCCGTCATGCACGGCTAAAAAGGAAATACCGGCTTTTGAATCGCGGCGGGTGCGGATCCAGCCTTTTACCGTGATCTTTTCGCCAACCGCATAGCGACCGGCCAGAACATCTTTAATAACAGCATGCGTCATGCAAACAACTCCAAAGGGACAAGCAGGGGCAGCATCAGCTCTAGCGCCCAGGTTGAATTAAAGCAGTAATGATACTTGGCGCAAGGCTGAATACAAGCAAAAAATTGCGCCAGCAGAAAAGAGTTGGCTCGCCGGAAGAAAGTTGCGTACTAGGGCGTGGCGACCTGACGGACCTGCACCTTTTTCAAATTAGGTAAATAGATAAGCTGTTGACCATCGGCACTTAGGATCACCTCAGCGGTACCCCGAAAGTGCCGGCTTTCGAGTCGATCCGCATCCAGCACCCAAAGCCGGATATTATTTTCCAGCAGCAGTTGCTTGCCATCCTGCTGACTGGCTATCAGTTGCAGCTTATAACCTTGTTGCGCCGGCAGCTGACCATCCTGATAACTCAGATCAAACTGAAAGCCGCCACTTAATGCCTGTACGTTGCCAGTACGTAAGTTACGGCCGCTAATAAGAATAGCGCTACCACGGGCTAAAGCCCGCGGTGCCGTTAAACGCCAGAGACTGCCATCGGTCAGCGCCAGTTGGTTCGTGCTGCTGCCATTTATTTCCGACAACAGATATTGCACTGGCTCACCCGGGGTTTGTGACAAGATAGCGGCGCTGAAAAACAGTGCGCCAAGCAGGCTTAGGCGTTTTAGCATCAGGGTACCGCCTGATAAAGGGTTTTGATCCAGCGCTCTTCGGTAATAAAGTTCCAGTGCCAGGCTTTGAACTCGTCACCCAGACCTTTGGCAATGAGTTCGGCTTCAGAGACGCCTTGCTGTTTGGCGGCAGTCACCAGCGCCAGCGTTTGCTCCATCATAGCCAGTTCTCGCTGTAAGCCGGCTTTATTAGTCAGCTCACCATGGCCCGGAATCACCTGCGTTTGCTCATCAATTTTGCTAATCACATAGCGGGTATTTTCAATATATTGCTGCACATTGCCGCCATTATTGGTATCAACGAACGGAAAGCGGCCCTGAAACATCAGATCGCCCATATGCACAATATTCTGTGCCGGGAACCAAATCAGCAAGTCGCCGTCGGTATGGCTGGCCGGCATCGGCTCCAGCACCAGCTCCACGCCATAATGATTAAGCGTAGTTTTCTCTGTGATGCTGGTTTTCGGTAAGCCCGCCGGATCGAAATTGGCGTTAGCGGCCAGCCGGGTTTTAACATTGGCATGAGCAATAATGTCAGCCCGCGCGGCCAGGGCGGCATTGCCACCAACATGATCGCCATGCATATGGGTATTAATCAACGTTGTGAGTTCAGCCGGGCTTAGCGTTTTTAAGCTGGCGCGAATTTTCTCCGCCAGCTCCGCGTACTGGCTGTCAATCAATAGCACGCCCTGAGGTGCGGCGACCGCAGCCATATTGCCGCCTGCGCCGGTCAGCATATAGACATTATCTTTTAACGGGGTGGCACTAACCTGTACATCGGCAAAGCGGTTGGCCAACGCCACGCTACTACAAAGTAGCAGGGCTGCGCCGGTAAAAAGGCTAAGGGTTTTAGTTAATTTCATTATCGGCTCCAATAGTTTAGGCACAAAAACTACGGCCTGTTTTGCTGTTTAGTTTACTCTAGCACGACGAGGCGACCTCGTACATCGACGAAGTGAGACGGCTTAGCTGTGCACTGCTAATGGTAAAGGGCGGCATAATATAGATCAGGTTATTAAAGGGCCGGATCCAGACGCCGCGCTCGACAAACTGAGCCTGTAATTTCGCCACGTCCACTTTTTGCCGCATTTCCAGCACCCCTATGGCGCCCAGCACCCGCACCTGTTTTACGGCGGCAAGCTTAGCGCAGGGCGCTAACTCCACGGTAAGCTGTTGTTCAATCGACGCTACCTGCTGCTGCCAGTGCCCTTCGGCAATGATGCTGATACTCTCCAGCGCTACCGCACAAGCCAGCGGATTGGCCATAAAAGTCGGGCCATGCATTAACCCGCCGGCCGCACTTAAACTAATACCGCGGGCAATTTCATCGCTACAAAGCGTGGCGGCCAGCGTCAGATAGCCACCACTTAACGCCTTGCCCAGACAGAGGATATCCGGATTAACTGCCGCATGCTCACAGGCAAACAGCTTACCGCTGCGGCCAAAGCCGGTAGCAATTTCATCGGCAATCAGCAGCACCTGATACTGGTCACAGAGCTCGCGTACACCGCGTAAATAATCCGGATGATAAAAGCGCATACCACCATAGCCCTGAACGATCGGCTCCAGAATGATGGCGGCGATGTCATTGGCAGACTGGCGCAGGAGGTCACGTAGCGGCGTCAGATCGTTATCGTCAAAGGGGCCGGCAAAAGCACTCTGTGGTGCCGGCAGGAAATAATGCTGTGGCAGTAACTGGCTAAACATACTATGCATACTGTCATGCGGATCGCAGACCGCCATCGCCGCGAAGGTATCCCCATGGTAGCCTTTGCGCAGACTTATCAGCCGGGTTTTTTGGGCTTGGCCGACACCTTGCCAGTATTGCAGCGCCATTTTCAGCGCCACTTCTACCGCAATAGAGCCGCTGTCGGCCAGGAAAACCTTGCTGAGATTGGCCGGAACCATCTTAAGCAGCTGCTGACAGAGTGCCACCGCCGGCTGATGGGTAATGCCGCCAAACATCACGTGCGCCATCTGGCTAAGTTGGCTGCTGATGGCCTGATTCAGCCGCGGGTGATTATAACCATGCACGGCTGACCACCAGGAAGCGGTACCGTCAATCAGTTTACGGCCGTCTTCCAGCTCCAGTTCGCAGCCATCGGCCCGCACTACCGGATAGACCGGTAGTGGCGTTAACATCGACGTATAGGGGTGCCAGATATGCTGGCGATCAAAATCCAGATTTATGCTCATAAAATAATCAATAGTAAACTTTGATGGCTGGTCTGCGTTGACAAGCCGGGGTTGGTCGCTAGACTAGCGGAAAAACCATTGCGGCTCAATGCTGCTACGCTGATAACAGGGATCCCCATGCAGGCCACATCTTTTCAGGTTACTCCCCGCCATAACTGGACTTTAGCCGAGGTTAATGCGCTGTTCGCCTTACCCTTTAATGATTTATTATTTCAGGCACAGTCGGTGCACCGGGCGCATTTTAATGCCAATGAGGTACAGGTTAGCACCTTGCTGTCGATTAAAACCGGTGCCTGTGCCGAAGATTGTAAATATTGTCCGCAAAGTGGTCATTACAATACCGGCCTTGAGCGTGAGCGGTTGTTAGAGGTAGAAAAGGTGCTGCGCCAGGCCGCAGCCGCGAAAGACAAGGGTGCCAGTCGCTTTTGTATGGGCGCCGCCTGGAGTAACCCTAAGCAGCGCGATATGCCGTATTTAATTGAAATGGTGCGTGGCGTAAAAGCCATGGGTCTGGAAACCTGTATGACACTGGGTAAGCTGGAGCCGGAGCAGGCGCATTCACTGGCCGCAGCAGGCCTGGATTACTACAACCATAATCTGGATACCTCGCCGGAGTTTTACGGTGAAATTATTACCACCCGCAGTTATCAGGATCGACTGGATACGCTGAGCCATGTGCGCGATGCCGGCATGAAAGTCTGTTGTGGTGGCATTGTCGGTATGGGGGAAAGTGCCAATGACCGCTCGGCGTTACTGATGCAAATTGCCAATCTGCCGCTGCATCCGGAGAGCGTGCCAATTAATATGCTGGTCAAGGTAGAAGGCACGCCGCTGGAGAATGTCGCCGATCTGGACGGTTTTGAGTTTATCCGTACCATCGCCGTGGCCCGTATTATGTTGCCAAAAAGTCATGTTCGCTTATCGGCCGGTCGCAGCCGGATGAATGAACAGATGCAGGCGCTGTGCTTTTTCGCCGGCGCCAACTCCATTTTCTACGGTGATAAACTGCTGACCACCGAAAACCCGGCGGCGGATGCGGATATGCAATTATTTGCCAAGCTCGGCATCGTGCCGGAAAAGCGCCAGGATGTGTCGGATGAAGCCCATGCGCTGGCACTGGCCGATGCCATTAAAGAGCAGCAAAATCCGCCGCTATATCATGCTGCAGGCTAAGCGCCATGCAGCTTGCCGCCATGCAACAGGCACTTGCCGAGCGCGAGGCTAAGGCGCTCAGGCGTAGCACCAGGGCACTTGGCGCCGTCTCTGGCCGGTTATTGCATGTCAATGGCCGGCAGTATCTGAATTTTTCCGGTAATGACTATCTGGGGTTGGCCAGCGAGCCCAAAGTCCAGCAAGCGCTGTGTGATGCGGTCAGTCAATATGGGGTAGGCAGTACCGGCTCGCCTTTGGTAACAGGTTTTCATGCCGCGCATCAGGCATTAAGTGCTGAGCTTTGTGACTGGCTTGGTGTTGAGCGGGTCTTGCTGTTTAGCTCGGGCTTTGCCGCTAACCAAAGTATGCTGGAGTGTCTGGCCAGTGCCGATGATCAGCTGCTGCTCGACAAGCTCTGTCATGCCTCCCTGATTAGCGCCGCACAGCAGCATCCTTCACAGGTCAAGCAGCCACTGCGGCGTTTTGCGCATAATGAGTTGGCATCCTTAGAAAAGCTGTTACAAAAAACCGCCAGCGCCAGTCATCAGTTGGTGGTGACTGAAGGTGTGTTTAGTATGGATGGCGACAGTCCGGATCTGCCGGCTATGCTGAGGCTGTGTCAGCAGCATCAGGCCGCGCTGCTACTGGATGATGCGCATGGTATAGGCGTACTGGGGCCAGAGGGGCGCGGTACTGCTGCGGCTCAGGGCATTGCCTGCAGCGAAGTGTTTTGCACTATGGCGAATTTTGGCAAAGCCCTGGGCGCCAGCGGTGCTTTTCTGGCAGCGAACAGCACCGTTATCGAGTATCTGGAACAGTTTGCCAAACATTATATTTACAGCACAGCGCTGCCACCGGCACTTTGCGCGGCAGTGCACTGTGCTATCCGTTTAGTTCGCACTGAGCAGTGGCGACGTGACCAGCTACAGGACAATATCCGCTTGTTCCGACAACTGGCAGCAGAGGCCGGTTTACCGCTGCTGCAAGCAGAACAGGCGACGACCAGTTGGCTGGATAGCAGCCAGCACAGTGCCATTCAGCTGCTGCTATTAGGCGAAGCCAGTCGTGCTTTGGCACTGAGCCAGGCCTTAAAACAGCAGGGGATTTGGCTGACCGCGATCCGGCCACCGACGGTGCCGCCTAATAGTGCCAGGTTACGCATAACGCTGAGCGCCAGCCATCAGCCGGACGATATCCGGTTTTTAATCAATACCTTAAGGCAGTATTTTTAATGCAAGCTGTAATGCAAGCTTCTCAGGGCGCCATCGCTGCCTGTTTTGGTAAAGCCGCGGCCAGTTATCAGCACGCGGCCCGCTTACAGCGCCAGGTCGCCTATCAGGCGTTGGCCGGTTTAACGGCTGCCGGTTCGCTTACAGGCACAACACTGGGCAACACGCTCGATTTGGGCTGCGGCCCGGGTTGGCTGCATCCGGAGTTAGCACCGCATACCGAAACGCTGACTGCGCTGGATTTTAGTGCCGGCATGCTGGCTGCGGCCAAGGCACAGGGGCAGGCGGCGCATTATCTGTTAGCCGATGCGGCGGCGATCCCACTGGCTGATGCCAGTATCAATACCGTATTTTCCAGTTTAATGCTGCAGTGGTGCCCTGAGCCAGCCCAGGTACTGCACGAAATTAGCCGGGTACTGACGCCAGGGGGTCGGGCTGTGGTCACGACCTTAGTTGCCGGCACCCTTAGCGAGTTGCAGACCGCCTTTGCTGCGGTGGATCAGCACCAGCATGTGCAACATTTTTTACCCCTCAATGCACTCAGCACCGCCGCAGAGGCCTCAGGCGCAAGCTGGCAAGTGCATAGCTATCAGCTTGACCTTAGCTACCCGGATATCTTTGCGCTGGCAAAAGAGTTAAAACAATTGGGCGCCAGTTATATTGCCAATCGTGGGCGGCAGGGGTTAACCGGCAAGGGTTACTGGCAACAGGTTGCGGCGGCCTATCCGAATGCCAGTGCTTCAGGTTTAACGGCCAGCTATCAGGTTGCGGTGTTACAGCTTAGCAAGCCATGCAGGGATTAATGATGAACCAACACTGTTTTTTTGTTACCGGCACTGATACCGATGCCGGTAAGACCTATGTCAGTGCCTTGTTGTTACAAGGCTATGCCGCTTTGGGCATTACTGCGCTGGGCGCGAAACCGCTGGCAGCGGGTGCAGAGCAGGCGGCGGATGGCAGCCTGCAAAATAGTGACGCGTTACTGTTGCAGCAGCATTCTGGTATCGCGTTGCCTTATGTGCAGCATAATCCGGTGTGTTTAGCCGAACCAGCCGCACCGCATCTGGTGGCGGCCGCCGCTGGTATCAGGCTGAATGAGCCACAACTGACTGCACATTTGCAGCAGTTACAGCAAACTCAGGCGCCGCGCATTTTAATCGAGGGCGCCGGTGGTTGGTTATTACCTTTATCGGATAAGCGTTATCTGGCGGATTGGGTGCTGGAACAGCAATTGCCGGTGGTGTTAGTGGTAGGCATTAAGCTGGGCTGTTTAAATCATGCCATGCTCACGGTGCGGGAATTAGAGCGCAGTGGTGCCAGGATCCTTGGTTGGGTCGCCAATATTATCAGCCCGGATATGCTGTATCTGGCACAAAATATTGCGGACTTAACGCAGCGTATTCAGGCGCCCTTGCTGGCTACTGTGCCTTATGCCGCTGTCGCTAAGCCGGAAATCGCGCTTCAGTTAGCGGCAGCCTTAGAACAACATCTGACTTAGGCCGTTGTGAGTGCTTATATTTACTTACACGTTTTACCTGACTTTTCATATTTTTTGCCGTAAAACGGCAACCAGAAATTGAATTCATGGTCTATGCCCATATATACAGGTGCAGTAAATCTTAAGAGGGTGTATCGATGAAACGGGTGTTGTTATTTCTGGCAACTAACTTAGCGGTGATTTTAGTTCTGAGCATTGTATTAAATATCGTGTTCAGCTTTCTGGGAATAGACCATAGCAGTATCGGCGGCTTACTGGTGTTTGCCGCGATTTTTGGCTTTGGTGGCTCCTTTATCTCGTTACTGATGTCTAAGTGGATGGCTAAGCGCTCTACCGGCGCTGTGGTGATCACTCAGCCGCGTAATGCTACTGAGCACTGGCTGATGAATACCGTGGCCAAGCAAGCGAAAGCGGCAGGCATTGGTATGCCGGAAGTGGCGGTCTATGACTCGCCAGAAATGAATGCCTTTGCTACCGGGGCTAACCGTAATAATGCGCTGGTCGCCGTATCTACCGGTTTGCTGCGCAATATGAGCGAAGATGAAGTCGAAGCGGTGTTGGCACATGAGGTGTCTCACATCGCCAATGGCGATATGGTGACGCTAACGCTGATCCAGGGCGTGGTGAATACCTTTGTGATTTTCTTAGCGCGTTTAATTGCCGGTGTGATTCGTAACAACAACCAGCAAATGGGCCAGCTGGCGTATTTTGCCATCGTTATCGTACTGGAAATGGTATTTGGTATTCTGGCCAGCATCATTGTGATGTGGTTCTCGCGGCAGCGAGAATACCGGGCTGATGCCGGTGCCGCCCGTTTAGCCGGTGCCGGTAAGATGATTAAAGCGCTGGAGCGGTTAAAGTATAACCATGAAAGCCGCCTGGAAGGCAGTATGATGGCCTTTGGTATTTCCGGTAAGAAAGCCAAATCAGAACTGTTCTTAAGCCATCCACCGCTGGAAAAACGCATTGCTGCGTTGCAAAACAGCCGGCAGTTTTAAGCCTTAACTTAAGTCTGCAATTAAGCCTTAACCGACAGCACCCCGCACTAGCGGGGTGTCTGCTATCTGGTGCGTTACCGCCAGTTAAACCTTACGTACAAACTCCGATTTCAGGCTCATGGCGCCAAAGCCATCAATTTTACAGTCGATATCATGATCGCCTGACACCAGCCGGATATTCTTCACCTTAGTGCCAATTTTCACTACTGCTGAAGAGCCCTTCACTTTTAGATCTTTAATTACGGTAACGGTATCGCCGTCCTGCAGCAGGTTGCCGGCGCTATCGCGGATTTGCAGTCCTTGCTCAGGGGTTGCGTTGTCAGTCGCAGACCATTGATGGCCGCAGGCCGGGCAAAGCAGCAACTCGCCATCCTGATAGGTGTATTCAGCCTGACAACTGGGACAGGCGGGTAGGGTTTGCATAGGGTACTCCCACTGACGAAACCGGCGATTATAGCCGACAACAGCACGGCTGTCGTGCCGCTATTTCGCCGCTTTATCTTCGTTATTCAGCTAAATGCCGCGCCTGCACCGTCTTTGGCCGGATAATTTGCTATGCTGCCAGTTCGCTTTTTTGCCTTGCACGCTGCAGGCTATGTTAAGGAGAGCTTATTTATGACCCTGGCGCTGATCCCCGCACCTATTATCGCGGCTTTTAATCCACCGCGGCGTATTTTAATGGGCCCCGGGCCTTCTGATGTCTATCCGACCGTGCTGGCAGCACAAAGTAAACCTACTGTCGGCCATTTGGATCCGCTGTTTGTCGGCATGATGGATGAACTGAAACAACTGCTGCAATATGCGTTTCAAACCCGCAACGAGATGACGCTGGCCATCTCCGCACCGGGCTCAGCCGGGATGGAAGCCTGTTTTGTCAACCTGGTAGAGCCGGGTGAGAAAGTGATCGTTTGTCGTAACGGCGTGTTTGGCGAACGGATGCGGCAGAATGTCGAACGTTGCGGCGGTATTGCCGTGACGGTCGATCATAGCTGGGGCGAACCGGTCGATCCGGCTAGGGTTGAAGATGCGTTGAAACAGCACCCGGATGCGCGCTTTTTGGCCTTTGTGCATGCGGAAACCTCAACCGGGGCGTTATCAGATGCCAAAACGCTCTGTGCGCTGGCCAGGCAGTATGATTGTCTGAGTATTGTGGATGCTGTCACTTCACTTGGTGGTGTCGAGCTGCGCGTGGATGACTGGGGCATTGATGCCATTTATTCCGGCAGTCAGAAATGTTTGTCTTGCGTACCGGGTTTATCACCGGTGTCTTTCTCGCCGGCTGCGGTGGCAAAAATCAAGGCACGTAAGACGCCGGTGCAAAGCTGGTTCCTCGATCAAAGCCTGGTAATGTCCTATTGGAGTGGTGGTGCGAAACGGGCTTATCACCACACCGCCCCGGTTAACACGCTGTACGCGCTGCATGAGTCGCTACGCTTACTGGCGGCAGAGGGCCTGGAGCAAGCCTGGGCCAGACATCAGGCGATGCATCAGCAATTAAAGCAGGGCTTAGACCAGCTTGGTATCGACTTTGTGGTGGCCGAGCCTTATCGCTTACCGCAGCTTAATGCCATTTATATCCCGGCCGGCGTGGATGATGCCGCTGTGCGTAGCCGTTTGCTGAACGACTATAACCTGGAGATTGGCGCTGGCCTTGGCGATCTGGCCGGTAAAGCCTGGCGCATTGGCCTGATGGGCTTTGGCGCCAGGCGGGAAAATGTGGCGCTGTGTTTACAGGCGCTGAGTGAAGTTCTGCGTTAGTTCGGGTTGATGGTTAGCAACAAGCCAGCGTTTCAGTGCTGGCTTTTTTTATCGTTTTTTCCGGGCATTTGAGCGGCTGTGACTACCCGTGGTAGCGGCATTCTGTTAGTTTCTGGCTATTAGAATAACAATATAACAGCAATGAGGTGTTAACCATGGCTATTGGCCGCCGTTTCCCACTAACCCTACTTTCTCTGTGTTTTGCTAGCTGCTTTAACCCGGCATTGGCCAGCACAGCAAGCGAAGGCTACTATCGTTTTCCGGCTTTGCAGCAACAACAACTGGTGTTTACCGCTGAAGGTGATATCTGGAAGGGCAGCCTTGGTCAGCAACAGGCGCAGCGCCTGACAACCCATCCGGCACTGGAGCGCGATCCCTTGCTCGCCGCTGATGGTCAGACGCTGTACTTTGTCGCCAATTACGAGGGGACGGACGAGGTTTATCAGCTGGCACTGAGCGGTGGCCCGGCCCAACGGCTGACCTTTGAAAATAGCCGGGTGCGTTTGTTACAAAGCCTGAGCGATGGCCGGTTGCTATATGCTACCGATAACGCCAGTGGCCCGGCGAATTTCTGGCAATTGACCTTACTCGATCCAAAAACCGGCCTCAGTACCATTCTGCCGCTGGCCGATGCCAATAGCGGTCAGCTGGATGAGAGCAGTAATACGCTATTTTTTACCCGTTTTGGCCTGCATTTGACCGGGGATAATGCCAAAGTTTACCGCGGCGGCGCCATGGGCGAGCTGTGGCGCTGGACTTTAGGCTCAAGCGTAGAGGCCGAGCGCTTATTGCCGGAACATACTGGCTCTATTAGTCAGCCACAGGTGGCTAATGGCCGGGTTTACTTTGTCAGTGATGCCGATGGCAATAGTAATATCTGGTCAGTCACCTTAGCTGGTCAGGATCTGCAACAGCATACGCAACAGCAAGACTGGCGTATTGGCCGCTTATCGGTCAGTGGCGGTAAGGCGGTGTATCAATTGGGTGCCGATCTGGTGCAGCTGGATCTGCAGACGGGGCAAAGCCAGACGCTACCATTACAACTGGCGTCGGATCGGCTGCAACAACGCGAGCGCTGGCTGGATAAGCCGCTGAGTTACCTCACTGACGTCACGGCTAATGCCAATACCAAACAAGCGGCCTTAACGGTACGAAGCCAGATTATCCTGGTCGGCCAGGACAACAGACGCACAGTTCAGATCGCAACGCCAGAAGGCAGTCGCTCCCGGCAAGCCTTGCTGAGTCATGATGGTAACTGGGTGTACGCTATTAACGATGCCAGTGGCGAAAACGAGATCTGGCGCTTTGCTGCCGATGGCGCTAACCGTGCTGAGCAATTAACCAAAGACGGGTCAACCTTCCGTTGGGGCTTACATCTGTCACCGGATGGCCGCTATCTGGCGCACGATGATAAAAACGGCGATCTCTGGTTACTCGATCTGCAAACTGGCAGTAATCGCAAAATTTATCAGCAAGGCTGGGGACATTCACCCTACGCCGATGTGATCTGGTCAGCAGATAGCCAGCTACTGGCCTTTACGCTGAATCATCAACAGCGACCGCGCAGTCAGGTGGTGCTGTACAGTCTGGCTGAGCAACGCAGCGAAGTACTGACCAGCGATAAATATGAATCCTATGCCCCGGCCTTTAGCCCGGATGGTCTCTGGTTGTACTTTCTCTCTGATCGTCAGTTCCGCGCCACGCCATCAAGCCCCTGGGGCGACCGTAACCTGGGGCCGATGTTTGATAAAAGAGCAGAAATCTTTGCCCTTAGCCTGAAAGCCGACGCCTGTTTCCCCTTTGCGCCGGCGCAAGAGCTGGTTAACTGCGATAACAAGGCTGCCACCGAGACGATGCAGGGCCGTCGCGCGCAGCGTATCGATTGGCAAGGGCTAGCCAGCCGTTTATGGCAGGTGCCTGTCAGCGCCGGCAATTACCGGCAATTAAGTTTGAATAATGAACGGCTTTATCTGCTAAGTCGCGAGCAGGGCGAGCAGGCGTCAGAATTACTGACCGTTAATATTGCCCAGCGTGCGGTGAAAACCAGCAGCGTTAGCAAAGGCGTGGCGCGTTATCAGTTAAGTGCCGATGGCAAAACCCTGTTTATTCAAAAAGCGGCTCAGGATAACAGTGGCGAGCTGTTACTGGTGCCGGCCAGCGATAAGTTACCGGCGGATCTGAGCACGGCCCGGTTAAATACCGCAGCACTGCGCCTCGCGGTGGTGCCACAAACCGAGTGGCGGCAGATGTTTAATGACGCCTGGCTGATGCACCGCGATTTTCTGTTTGACAAAAATATGCGGGGGCTGGATTGGCAAGCGACCCGCAGCAAGTATTTACCGCTCTTGCAGCGCGTTACAGATAGACACGAACTGGACGACCTGTTATCGCAAATGATGGGCGAGCTAAACGCTCTGCATTCGCAGGTGCGCGGAGGAGAATATCGTGACGATCCTACCGCGCCCGGTGCGGCGAGTCTGGGTGCGCGTTTAAACAATCAGCCGGGCGGGGTGCAGGTCGCGCATATTTATCAGACCGATCCGGAACTGCCGGCTCAGGCCTCACCGCTGGCAAGACCAGGGGTTAATATTCAGGCCGGTGATGTGATTATCGCGGTGAATGGTCAGCGCATCAGCAATCTGGCGGAATTGACCACAGCACTGCGCAATCAAGCGGGGCGTCAGGTGTTGCTGGAGCTAAAGCGCGGTAATACCGCACTGAAGCGTATTGTCGAACCTGTGCCGGCGGCGCAGGAATCGATGTTGCGTTATCAGGACTGGGTACAGCGCAATTTGCAGCAGGTCACTGAGGCATCAGCCGGGCGCTTTGGCTATTTGCATCTGAATGCGATGGGGCCGGCAGATATTGCCAATTTTGCCCGTGAGTTTTATGCCCATTTCCAGAAAGAGGGCCTGATTATCGATGTGCGGCGCAACCGTGGCGGCAATATTGACAGCTGGATTATTGAGAAGCTGTTACGCCGGGCCTGGTCGTTCTGGCAGCCAACCCATGGCGCGCCCTACACCAATATGCAGCAAGCCTTCCGCGGCCATTTAGTGGTGCTGGCTGACCCCTTGACTTACTCTGATGGCGAAACCTTCTCCGCCGGCGTGCGGGCGCTGGGCCTGGGCCCGGTGATAGGGCAACGTACCGCTGGTGCCGGTGTCTGGTTATCCGGTCGTAACTTACTGGCCGACCGTGGTGTGGCGCGGGTAGCGGAAACTCCGCAGTTTGCCATGGATGGCCGCTATATCATCGAAGGTTATGGCGTAGAACCGGATATTGAGGTGGTGAATTTGCCTTATGCCAGCTTTAACGGCCAGGATGCCCAGTTGCAGGCGGCACTTAACTATTTAACCACACAGTTAAGCCGCCAGCCGGTACAACCGCTGCGGGCGGCACCGCTGACACCGGCGATAGCTGAGGATATTAAACGCTGATTAAGCTTGCTTTTTTGCTGCCCCGGCGTATCTTGAATAAAAAAGGCAGAGAAGGAGTGACTATGCCATTTAGTGCTGAGCTGATAGAAGAGTTAAGGGTGCTGGCGTTGTTTAATCTGGACAGCATCAATTCCGGGATCAAAGCGCACAAGGTCGCGCAACCTGAAGTGTTGGCGGCTATTAGCCGCCTTTATGCCAAAGGCTTGATCAGCCAACCGGACGGCGGCTATCTGACTGATCTCGGGATCCACTGTGCGGAGCAATTGCAAAGCACTTTGCGCATTTTGGGTGCACATCAGAGTTAAGTGCTGTTGTACGGCATATTACGGGCGCTTTAGCGCCCGTAATTGTTTACGCTCACGCTTGATAAGCTGCTGCAACGGGTAAGCCGCCTGCTGATTACCGGCAAAGATCAGCTGTTCATAGTGCTGGCGCAGCTGCTGCAGTAGCTCAGCCTGACCCGGATTGGCTGTTGCCAGCCGGTTTAGCCAATGACTCAGTGGTTCAGCACTTTGCCCGGGTGGCGGCAACACGGACAATACCTGACGTCGCCAGTGGTCCGGCGCCTGTTGCTGTCGCAGCCGCTGCTGGCGGTAGCGTAGAAGCGTATAAGCCATCAGCAGTGACAGCACTCCGAGTGAGATAGCGACAAGCAGTGGCCAATAGTGCAATAACGCGGCGAGTTGCTGCCACAGCACCGATTGCTGGTTTTGATCAAAGCCTAACACCCACACCGACCACAGATAATCCAGATGTGACCACTGTAATGCCAGTTGTTGCAGCCAACCTGGTTGCCAGCCACTGAGTAACGCGCGCTCCGGTTCACTTAGCGCCTGCGCCAGCCCCTGTAAAATCCGCTCAGGTGCAATGGCCGCAGTGGGGTCAAACAAATGCCAGTAGCCATCCTGCAAATACTCAACCCAGGCATGGGCGTCACGCTGGCGCACAATTAAATACTGCTGACTGGCTTGCCAGTCGCCGCCCTGATAGCCGCCAACCACCCGTGCCGGTACGCCGGCAGCCCTGAGTAACATCGCGCTGGCTGAGGCATAGTGGCTGCAAAAACCGCTGCGGGTTTGAAACAGAAACTGATCAATGGCATCGGCCCCTAGTCTTGGGGGCTCCAGCGTGTAGTAAAAGGCTTGTTCACGAAATAGCGTGGCCAGGGCTGCACTCAGCTGATGACCATCGCTACCATATTGTTGTTGCTGCTGCATGGCCAATTGCTGGCTGCGAGGATTACTGTTGCCGGCTTGTTGCAAGTTAAGCTGCCGCTCAGCGTTTGCCACCAGTGGTAACGGGCTTAACAGGCTGCTGACCTGATAACTAAGACGCTGACTGATCAGTTGCGTACTTTGCAATAGCGCTGCCGGACGCGGCTGCAGGTTTTCGCTCCAGCTCAACGGCAGGCCGAGGCTAAACACATCGCGCTGAAAACTGCTCTCTGCCAGTACCTGATAGTCGAGCCGGTTTTGGCTATTACTGCTTGCCGGGGTGGCCAACGCCGTGAGCTGCTGCTGTCGCCGGTCAAAACGGCTATGCTCCTGCCAGCGGCGGCCATCAAAGTGTTCATAGACTTTAGCACGCCAGTACCAAAGTTCGCGGGCTGGCGGCGGCCCGTTAAAACTGACCCGAAAAGCCAGGGCATCATTTTGCACCAGCCGTTCAATACTGCCGGGATCCAGTTCACTGCCAAGGCCGGTACTGGCTTGTTGCTGATTTGGCATTTGCCACAGCGGTGGTAAGCGCGGGAATAACAGGAAAAGTCCAAGCCAGATCGGCAACGCCAGTGCCACGGTTTTTAATAACGGTTTAAGCTTAAGTTGACTACTATTCGGGGCGAATAACTGAAAATGCAGCATCAAGTTCAGCGCTAACAAGCCAAAAATCAGCAGTGCCATTAGCATTTGCTGATAAAAAATAAAACCGCAACTGAGCGCAAAATACTGCACCCACAGCAGTTGTATCGCATCACGGCGTAATTTCAGGCTAAAGCTGCGTCCTACCGCAGAGAGCAGCAGAATATGAAACATCAGATTCATCGCACCGATACTGCGCGCTTGCCAGAATAGCAGCAGTAACAGCGGTGCGAGCAGCCAGTTGATCTGGCGTGGGCTCAGGGGTTCTGCCTGCTGATAAAGCCGCAGCAGCAACCAGCCAAATAATAACAGGAATAAAGCGCTGCTCCAGAGGGTAAAGGCGTTCTGAAACAGCAACAGAATACTGAACTGCAGCGCCACAGCCAGCTGCTGCCAGCGGCGGCTAAGTTGCAGCTCCTGGGCTAACATAACGCCAACTCCTGTAAGCAACGTTGCAGATGTTGCGCGCCCTGGCCCAGGGCCAAGGTTTTGCCCGGTAATAATAAACCATAACGTGAACCGGCCCCTTCCAGCTGTTGTAAACGGTAACAGGCGTGCTGCAGAGCCAGTTCCAGCGCCGCGCCACTGGCGTTCGGCACCTTAACCCACTGCTCATTTACGGTATTGCCGTCCTGTTGCTGGCGGACTATTGGCTGTTGCGGGTTGGTCGCCAGTTTTTTCCACAGTATGCGTCGGGGTTGGTCACCCGCCTGATACGGTTTTAACCATTCGCTGCCTTCCAGCGGTTGCGTCTGCCCCTGATTATCCGGATCCTCGTCGAGGTTTTGCTGGCCGGTCGGCGCCAGCGCTGCCGGATAGACCCAAAGCTGCGCACTGAGCGCCGGATAACTCCAGCAATTAAACAGTCCGAACGGGAACTGGCTACTGAGTTTAAGCCGCGGTAATTCATAACAGCCACGGCTAAGTTGCGGTAACTGCAACGCGAACGCCAGTTGACCGGAAATGACTGGCACCAATTGTTGCAGCCGTTGCCCCTGTAAACCCAGTTGCAGCATCTGACAATTTGCACTATTAAGCCGTAGCGGCAGAGCAGCAGGCTGATCGGCGAAGGTTTCGGCATCGGCAACCATGCTAAGTTCAAGCCGGTACAGGTTATAAAACGCCAGTAGCATCGTCAGCAACAATAAACTCAGCAGCATAAAGCTGCTTAGCAGGATCAGATTATTCTGATAATTGGTGCCCAGTAAGTACAGAATCAGCACCAACAATGCAAACCAAAGCCCAAGCCGGCTTGGTAAAATATAGATCCGCTTTTGCGTCAGGCAGACGCTGGGTTGCGCCGGTTGGCTACGCGCCAGATAAGCCTGAAACTTTTGCTGCAACAGCCGCTTTAGCATAAATAACAAAGCCTGCTTAAACCGGGCAGGGTGTTTGTTCCAGCAGCTGCTGGCTAAGTGGCGACAAGCCTGCCACGCTTTGCGGGTTTAAGCGGTGCTCGGCTAAGTACGGAAAGACGCTTTGTGCATCTTCGGCGGTGGCATAATCCCGACCTTGTAAAAAGGCCAGGGCTTTTACGGCCCGCACCAGGCTTTTGCCAGCACGCGGCGATAACGGCAGCATACCGCTTTGGCCACGACTGGCCCGGATCAACGCCAGTAAATAGTCCAGCAACGGCTCACTGAGTTTCACCTGTTGCAACTGTTGCTGCATCGCGATCAGTTGCTCCGGTAACAGCGCGCGGCTGATAAAGCTCAGGCGTGATCCCTTGCTGTCGTCACGGAGAAGCTGCTTTTCTGCGGCCGCATCAGGAAACCCCAGCGATAAGCGGAATAAAAACCGGTCCAGCTGCGACTCCGGCAAGGCATTAGTACCGGAGTGAAAATGCGGATTCTGGGTGGCGATCACGAAGAACGGCTCTGGCAAGGGCCGGCTATCGCCATCAATGGAGACCTGACGCTCTTCCATGGCTTCGAGCAGTGCGCTCTGGGTTTTTGGGCTGGCGCGGTTAATTTCATCAGCCAGCAATACCTGACTAAACACCGGGCCCGGTTGAAAATAAAATTGCGCTGACCGGGCATCATAAATATTCATTCCCAACAGATCAGCGGGCAGCAGGTCGTTGGTAAATTGTACCCGCTTGTAGCTTAAGCCGAGCGCGTTGGCTAAGGCATGCGCCAGTGTGGTTTTGCCCATGCCGGGTAAATCCTCCAGTAGCAGGTGGCCTTGCGCCAGTACTGAAGTTAACGCCAGACGGATCTGCAGGCTTTTACCCAGAATGACCTGATTCAGTTGTTGTTCGATATGATGTAGCTCGGCTAACACCCTGACTCCTTAAAAAATTGCTATGGTCAGGGCTGTTACTCCTGAACCCTTAGGTTGATGCTTCCTGTAGCCACCGTACCAGTTCAGTCCGGTTCCGGCTATGGGTTTTTTTAAAGATGGCAGATACATGGACCTTTACGGTATTGGCACTGATTTGGAGCTGTTCGGCAATTTCTTTATTCCGGGCGCCTTCGGCGATCAGCATACTAATGCGTTGCTCCTGATCGGTGAGTAACGACGGCAGTTTAATCCGTTTATTCGACTGTTCACGCAACTGGAACAACGCATCCAGCGCATCAGACATCACCTTGCGGCCGTAATAAAGCTGACCAGACATCAGGGTTTGCAAGGCAATTTTGATAATGTCGGGTTTTTCATCGTTGTAGATCACGCCGCGTAAACCGGCGAACAAAGCGCGGTTTGGATCAATCAACTGGCGCTCGGCCTGAAATAAAAACAAGGGCACCTGCCGGCTGACACTGAGTAATTTAGCGGAAAATCCTTTCTTGACCGAGGTTTCACTGCTGAATTGGTATCCGGCCAGAATACCTTTATACTGGCGCTGCGCTGTGAAAGCGGCGAGGGTGGTTTGCTCGACATCAATGCCAACGGCACGGGCATGACGACACGTACTAAGTTGTTCAGTTTCATCAGTGAGTAATATCAGGCGTGAAAACCTTTCCATAACAGCTACCCTTATCGCGAATACTCTAACTATATAACGTCAGACCACAATTTGAAAAGCAAAGACGCATGAAGAGAATACTTTTTGTTTGTTTAGGTAACATTTGCCGCTCACCAACGGCACATGCTGTGCTGCGACAGTTAGCGGTGCAGCGGGGGCTGGAGTTAGAAGTCGAGTCTGCCGGTACCAGCGCCAGCCATAAGGGGGAGCCACCCGATCCGCGCTCGGTACGGGTTGGTTCGGCGGCCGGCTATGATTTTTCAGCGCTGCGCTCCAGACCAGTAATGGATGCTGACTTTGCCTATTACGATTTGATTCTGGCGATGGATAAGCAAAACCTGCGGGAATTAGCGAGCCGTTGCCCAGAGCCCTATCAGCATAAACTGCGCTTAATGCTAAGCTTTCATCCTGAATATCCGCGCTATCAGGAAGTACCTGATCCTTATTATGGCGGCAGTAAAGGCTTCGAGCTGGTGTTAAGGTTATTGGAAGAAAGCTGTCAGCAGCTGCTGCAACAATTGCCGGCCTTAGCTGAGCCAGAGGGTCAATCAGCGCGATAGCAGGCACTTTGCTGCGAAAAAGTGCCCGCTCAGGATTGAATTTACGTCCAGAAGTCTATAAGTTTAGCGGGTGTGTAACTAACTTACAGGAATAGCATCGTGACCACCTGGACGCCACATAGCTGGCGCAACCTGCCGATCCAGCAGCAACCGCAGTATCGGGATCAGCAACTGTTAACCCAAACAGAACAACAACTGCACAAATACCCGCCTTTGGTTTTTGCTCAGGAAACCCGGGATTTGTTTAGTCAGCTCGGCCAGGTGGCCGAGGGTAATGGGTTTTTACTACAGGGTGGTGATTGCGCCGAAAGTTTTAACGATTTTAATGCGCCGAAGATCCGCGATACCTTTAAAGTATTAATGCAGATGGCGGTAGTGCTGACCTTTGCCGGTGGTTTACCGGTAGTGAAGGTGGCGCGGATGGCCGGGCAATACGCCAAGCCACGCTCCAGCGATCTGGAAACCATTAACGGCGTAAGTTTGCCGAGCTATCGCGGTGATATCGTCAATAGCTTTGAGTTTACCGCCGAAGCGCGGGAGCCGGATCCGGCGCGGCTGATCACGGCTTATCATCACTCTGCGGCAACGCTGAATTTACTGCGTGCCTTTGCGCAGGGTGGTCTGGCCGATTTGCACCAGGTCGCGCGCTGGAATATGGGCTTTGTTGAAAGCAATCCGCTAAAAGAGCGTTATATGAGTGTGGCAAACCGCATTCAGGAAGCGCTGCGCTTTATGGAGATTTGCGGTATTACCGCGCAAAATTCGCCGTCGATCCGCGAAACCCAGCTGTTTACCTCGCATGAAGCTCTGTTACTGAATTACGAAGAAGCCTTGACCCGGCGGGATACCTTAACCGGCAAATGGTATGACTGTTCGGCGCATATGGTATGGATTGGTGAGCGTACCCGGCAACTGGATCATGCGCATATTGAGTTCTTCCGCGGCATCCATAACCCGGTCGGGGTTAAAGTAGGGCCAGGCATGCAGGAGGATGATTTAATTCGTCTGATTGATGCGCTAAATCCGGATAACACCGCGGGCCGTTTGACCCTGATCACCCGGATGGGCGCCGATAAACTGGCCGATAAACTACCGGCCCTGGTTCGCCGTGTGAAGCAGGAAGGCCGTAAAGTGGTCTGGAGCTCAGATCCGATGCACGGTAATACCGTGAAAGCCAGCAATGATTATAAAACGCGGGATTTCGAAGCCATTTTGCGGGAAATTCGCAATTTCTTTGCCGTACATAAGGCTGAAGGTACCCATGCCGGCGGCATTCACCTGGAGATGACCGGTGAGCATGTTACCGAGTGTACCGGTGGCGCCTATGGTCTGAGTGAAAGCGATTTATCCAGTCGTTACTTCACCCAGTGCGATCCGCGCTTAAATGCCGATCAGGTACTGGAACTGGCGTTTTTAATTGCTGACACCTTAAGCGCTGCCCGTAAATAAGCTTAAGCCCTGACTGTTTCTTTGGTCAGGGCTTTTTCTCTGTCCTGCTGCTCCCCCAAGCGCGCTAATACTTCTGCCGTTTTAAGCCGGTCATAGCGATAATTTTCGCCGAAATTTCTTCAATCGATAACTGGGTGGAGTTTAAAAACGGGATCTGCTCGCGCTGATATAGGCGTTCCACCTCTTTTAGCTCCAATGTGCACTGGCGCACCGAGGCGTAACGGCTGTTGGGCCGGCGCTGTTCGCGAATTTGGCTTAAGCGTTCCGGACTGATGGTCAGGCCAAAGAGTTTAGCTTTATGTTGTTTTAGCTCCGGCGGTAATCGCAGAGCCTCCATATCTTCTTCGACAAAGGGGTAGTTCGCTGCTTTGATGCCGTATTGCAGCGCCAGATAGAGACTGGTCGGGGTTTTGCCGGAGCGGCTGACGCCAATCAGAATAATATCGGCCTGACTAAAATTCTTCATATTGGCGCCATCGTCATTGGCCAGCGCAAAATTGACCGCATCAATCCGAAAATCGTAGGTTTTCTCATGCATGCTGTGGGTGCGGTGGGTTTTCGGCACCGGCGCCAGTTGTAGCTCCTGTTGCAGCGGTGCGACAAAGGCATTTAAAAAGTCATAACAGATGCCGTCACTTTGGCTGATCTGTAGCCTGAGTTGCTCGTCAACGAAGGTATGAAACACCAGCGGCTTTAAACCTGTAGTTTTATAACAGTCATTAATGCGTTGTACCACCTGCTGCGCCATGGCGAGTGTTTCGACAAAGGGTATGGTAACGTGCTCGAATTGCGCAGGAAACATCGTCAATAGTGCATGACCAAAGACTTCTGCGGTAATGGCAGTACCATCGGAAATATAAAAAGCAGTGCGCACGTCAGCTCCATTTCTTGTAAAAAAACTACATGAAAATTAAAGATTTTCTTACTTGCAGCCAAAGTGTAAAATCGCTGCGATTGTAACCCTTGCTGTAAGCTTACCTGCTTGGCAACAAAAATTGGAGAGAAAGGTGCAAGAATTCGTCATTTGGTATCAGGACCTTGGCATGCATGATGTTGACCGGGTCGGCGGCAAAAATGCTTCTTTGGGCGAAATGATCAGTAATCTGGCCTCGGCCGGGGTGCAGGTGCCGGGCGGTTTTGCCACCACGGCCTATGCCTTTAATCAGTTTTTAGAGCAAAGCGGCGTCAATGAGCGTATTTATAAACTGCTGGATACGCTGGATGTTGGTGATATTCAGGCGCTGTCAGAAGCCGGCAAGCAGATCCGGCAATGGGTTATCGATACGCCGTTTCAGCCTGAGCTGGAACAGGCGATCCGCGCAGCCTACCAGCAATTACACCCGGACAGCAGCCAGGATGTCTCTTTTGCCGTGCGCTCCTCAGCTACAGCTGAAGATATGCCGGATGCGTCCTTTGCCGGCCAGCAGGAAACCTTTTTAAACGTCCGTGGCTATGATGCGGTCATTACCGCGATTAAACATGTGTTTGCTTCGCTGTTTAATGACCGTGCTATTTCTTACCGGGTACATCAGGGCTATGACCACCGTGGTGTGGCCCTCTCCGCCGGCGTGCAACGGATGGTACGCTCCGATCGGGCCTCATCCGGCGTTATGTTCAGTATTGATACGGAATCCGGCTTTGAAGATGTGGTCTTTATTACCTCGTCTTACGGCCTGGGTGAAATGGTGGTGCAGGGCGCGGTGAATCCGGATGAGTTCTATGTGCACAAACCCACACTGGCAGCCGGCCGGCCGGCGGTGGTAAAACGTAACCTGGGTAGTAAACTGCTGCAGATGGTTTACTCCAGCGAACAGGGGCATGGCAAGCAGGTAAAAATTATTGATGTTGAGCAAAGCGCCAGACGCCAGTTCTCACTAACCGACAACGAAGTCGAGCAACTGGCGGCGCAAGCGGTGATTATTGCCAAACATTACGGCCGGCCGATGGATATCGAATGGGCCAAAGATGGCGTAGATGGCAAGCTCTATATTGTACAGGCACGGCCGGAAACGGTAAAAAGCCGCGAAGATAGCAACAGTATTGAGCGTTACCAGTTACAGGCGAAAAGCGCGGTACTGGTTGAAGGCCGGGCCATCGGGCAACGGATTGGTCGCGGTACCGCCAAGGTGCTAAGTGATATTTCACAGATGGATCAAATTCAGCCGGGCGATGTGCTGGTGACTGATATGACAGATCCGGATTGGGAACCGATTATGAAGCGCGCCTCGGCTATCGTCACTAACCGTGGCGGTCGTACTTGTCATGCTGCCATTATTGCCCGCGAGCTGGGGATCCCGGCCGTCGTTGGCTGCGGTGATGCAACGGCGAAAATTCAGGCTGGGACTGAAGTTACCGTGTCGTGTGCCGAAGGCGATACCGGCTTTGTTTATCAGGGCCTGCTGGACTTTAATGTGGTGACCAGCCAGGTTGATCAGATGCCAAAACTGGATCTGAAAGTGATGATGAACGTCGGTAATCCGGAACGCGCCTTTGCTTTCTCGCGTTTACCGCATGCCGGTATTGGTCTGGCCCGGTTAGAGTTTATTATTAACCGGATGATCGGCGTGCATCCCAAGGCGCTGTTAAATTACGCCAGTCAAAGTGCCGAGTTAAAAGCAACCATCGATGAGATGACAGCCGGTTATGCCGATCCGGTGGAGTTTTATATCGCCAAGCTGACCGAGGGCATCGCCACGCTGGCCTGTGCCTTTGCACCGGAAAAAGTCATAGTACGGATGTCAGACTTTAAATCCAACGAATACGCGAACCTGATTGGTGGTCAGCAGTATGAGCCGCACGAAGAAAACCCGATGATTGGTTTCCGTGGTGCCTCGCGTTATCTGTCAGAGGATTTCCGCGATTGCTTCGCGTTAGAAGTTGAGGCATTAAAGCGGGTTCGTAACCAGATGGGTTTTAGTAACGTCGAAATTATGATCCCCTTTGTGCGCACCCTGGAAGAAGCCGCCGGGGTGATCGACTTGCTGGCCGCACATGGTTTAAAACGCGGCGAAAATGGTCTGCGCGTGATTATGATGTGTGAGCTGCCGTCTAATGCTTTGCTGGCTGAAGAATTCCTCGAATATTTCGATGGTTTCTCGATTGGCTCTAACGATCTGACGCAGCTGACGCTGGGGCTGGATCGCGATAGCGGTTTGATTGCGCATTTGTTTGACGAACGTAATCCGGCTATTAAAAAGCTGCTGTCAATGGCAATTCAGACCTGTAAAGCCAAAGGCAAGTATATCGGCATTTGTGGTCAGGGACCTTCGGACCATGAAGACTTTGCCGCCTGGCTGATGGAGCAGGGCATTGAAAGTGTGTCGTTAAATCCGGACACTGTGGTCGATACCTGGCTGTATCTTGCTGAAAAATATGGCAAGCCTCTATAACAAACGTTAAAGACTATCGGTGTTAAAATCCCGCCTTTTGGCGGGATTTCTTTTATATCAGCATAGCCATAGCGCCGCGCTTATGGCAAATTAAGGGTGTTAGCCTGCCAGGGCGGCACAGAGCTGGGCGCAGATGGCTTTAGCTCGACAACAATAACAACAATTCAGGGGAACGTAATGCAACAATTGGTGAATACCATTAACGGCATAATCTGGAGTGAGGCACTGATTTATCTGTGTCTGGGTGCCGGTTTATTTTACTCCATCATGACCCGCTTTGCGCAGGTGCGGCATTTTAAAGAAATGTGCAAGCTGCTGTTTAACAATACGAGTTCAGATAAAGGCATTTCATCGTTTCAAGCTCTGGCAGTATCGCTATCCGGCCGGGTCGGTGTCGGTAATATTGCCGGTGTTGCTGCCGCCATCGGTTTCGGTGGTCCGGGCGCCGTATTCTGGATGTGGGTGGTGGCCTTTTTAGGCGCCAGTACCGCTTATGCCGAGTCAACGCTGGGTCAGGTATACAAAGTTGAAGAAAATGGTCAGTACCGTGGCGGTCCGGCTTATTATTTCGAGCGTTGCCTGGGCTGGCGCTGGCTGGCAGTGTTATTCGCTGTCTCAGCGATTATCGGTTGTGGTATTTTCTTACCTGGCGTGCAGGCGAATGCGGTCGGCAATGCGGTAACTCAGGTCTTTGGTGATGGCAATATGGTGACCACCAGTTTTGGCGAAGTCGGTACCAATAAACTGGCGGCGTTGGCACTGATCTTAATTGTGCTGGCCTTTATTATCTTTGGTGGTATTAAGCGCATCGCTAACTTTACTCAGATTGTTGTCCCTTTTATGGCGCTGGGCTATATCGTAATGGCGCTGATTATCGTGTTCTTAAACTTAGATAAAGTACCGGGTGTGTTTGGCCTGATTTTATCAGATGCGTTCACTGCACAAGCCGGTTTTGGCGCGGCCATTGGCTGGGGTGTAAAGCGCGGTATTTACTCCAATGAAGCTGGCCAGGGTACAGGGCCACATGCTGCCGCAGCAGCAGAGGTGGAACACCCGGCGCAGCAGGGGTTAGTGCAGGCGTTCTCGGTGTATGTTGATACGCTCTTTGTTTGTACCGCTACGGCGCTGATGATCCTGATCACCCAGCAATATAATGTGGTCGGTGAATTACCAGCCGGAGAGTTTATCGTACAGAATGTGGCCGCGGATACCGTCATTGGCTCTGCCGCCTTTACCCAGATGGCGCTGAATTCAGTGTTTGGTAACTTCGGTCAAATCTTTGTTGGTCTGGCACTGTTTTTCTTCGCCTTTACCACTATCCTGGCCTATTACTACATTACCGAAACCAATGTCGCTTACCTAAACCGTCTGTTTAATAACAAGCTACCATTGATCGTGTTTAAAATTGTGCTGATGGCGATGGTGGCGTACGGCACTGTCAATGCAGCAGGTTATGTCTGGGATATCGGTGATATTGGGGTAGGCTTAATGGCCTGGATCAACGTGCTGGGTATTCTGGTGATTTTCTTCCTGCATAAGCCTGCCATTCTGTGTCTGAAGGACTATGAAGAACAGAAGAAAGCCGGCGGCCCAATCAGCTTTGACCCGGTTAAACTAGGCATTAAAAATGCGACCTTTTGGGAGCAGCGCTTAGCCAAATCTCAGGCGGAGCAAAAAGGCAGCGACTAAGCTTAGCAGCAAAGCTGAATCGCGATGATGTTTGATATATATCAGCCCTGGCCCTTGCCGGGGCTGTTTTTTCGGCTAAGCTGACAACTTACAGAAACACATCATACCAGTTAAGCCCCAAAGCATTGAGGGGTAAACCTAAACAAGTGACGGAGTCTGTTATGCGAGAACTCTATATCGCCAATAAAAACTATTCTTCCTGGTCATTAAGGCCCTGGCTATTGATGAAACAGTTGGATATCGCCTTTACCGAGCAACTGGTTCCCTTTGCCGAACAAGATAGCTTTGCTAAATTCCGTAGTTTCTCACCCAGTGGCAAGGTACCCTGTCTGGTGCAGCACAATACGGTGATCTGGGACTCGCTGGCGATTGCCGAGTATCTGTATGAACATTATCCGACGGTGTGGCCAGCAGATCGTCGGCTAAGGGCCTGGGCGCGCTGCGCAGCGGCAGAAATTCACGCTAATTTTAATGCGTTACGCAGTATTTGCAGTATGAACTGCGGCCTGCGTATTCAGCTGCATGAACAAAGTGCGCCTTTACTACGGGATCTGGCCCGGCTGGATGAGCTGGTTACTGAAGGGCTGCATAAATTTGGCGGCCCCTTTCTGGCCGGCGCACAGTTCACTGCGGCAGATGCCTTTTATGCGCCTGTTGCTTTTCGTCTGCAAAGCTATGGCCTGAGTTTAAGCGAAGAGGTCAATGCCTATTTTGCCCGCTTGCTGCAACTGCCGGCAATGCAGGACTGGTATCAGCAGGCATTGGCTGAACCCTGGTTGGACAAGGCACATGATGCTCTGATCCCAGAGGTCGGCACTATCACTGCCGACCTGCGTACCGGAGTACAGGCGGTTTAATCCAGACCGATAAAACCGCCGGTTTGATGCGCCCAAAGCTGGGCGTAAATACCGCCGGCGGCAACCAGTTCGGCATGCGTACCTTGCTCAACGATCTTACCTTGGTCCAGCACTATTAAGCGATCCATCTGGGCAATAGTCGACAGCCGGTGTGCAATAGCAATTACCGTTTTATTGGTCATTAGTTTATTCAGGCTGGCCTGGATCGCAGCCTCGACTTCAGAGTCCAGCGCAGACGTCGCTTCATCCAGGATCAGGATAGGGGCGTTTTTCAGCAGCACCCGGGCAATGGCAATACGTTGCCGCTGGCCGCCAGAGAGCTTAACGCCGCGTTCACCCACCTGGGCATCCAGTCCGCTATTGCCTTTAGGATCGGTCAGCTCATCAATAAACAGCGAGGCTTCCGCTTGCTCTGCGGCTGTCAGCAGTTCCTGCTCACTGGCATCCGGCTTACCATAGCTGATATTGTCACGTACCGAGCGATGCAACAAAGAGGTGTCCTGCGTGACCATCGCGATTTGCCGGCGCAGACTTTCCTGACTGACCTGACTGATATCCTGGCCGTCAATCAGGATCTGACCGCTTTGGACATCATAAAAACGTAGTAACAGGTTAACCAGCGTCGATTTCCCGGCGCCGGAGCGGCCAACCAGACCAATTTTCTCACCCGGTTTAATCGTCAGGTTCAAGCCATCGATCACCGGCGATTTTGCGGTGTTCAGGGCCTTGCCGTAGTTAAAGCTGACGGCAGCAAAGCGGATCTCGCCCTGACTGACTACCAGCTCACTGGCATTGGGCTTATCCAGCACGCTGGCCGGTTGCGACAGGGTGGTGATGCCATCGGCGACAGTACCGATATTTTCAAACAGGCTACTGACCTCCCACATAATCCACTGTGCCATGCCGTTTAACCGAAGTGCCAGACTAACAGCAATGGCGATGGCACCAACGGTGATGGCACTGCCAGCCCATAAGTACAGCGCCAGGGCGGCGACGGCAAACACCAGCAGATAGTTCAGGCTTTGTACCGACACACTTAAGCCGGTCGCCAGCCGCATTTGCCGGTATACCGGTTTTAAAAATACCTCCATACTCTCGCGGGCATAGTCTTCTTCGCGCCGGGTATGCGAGAACAGTTTAATGGTATTGATATTGGTGTAGCTATCGACAATGCGGCCAGTCATTTCTGAGCGCGCATCAGCCTGTTCCGTTGATACCCGCTTTAAACGCGGTACAAAATACAGTTGTAAACCAATATAGCAGACCAGCCAGATCAGCATCGGGATCATCAGGCGCCAATCGGCATCGGCAACAAAAAACAGCATTGCAGAGAAATACACCAGCACATACACCAGCACATCCAACAGCTTCATTACGGTTTCGCGCACTGCCAGCGACGTTTGCATTACTTTGGTTGCAATGCGGCCGGCAAAGTCGTTTTGATAAAAACCAATACTTTGTCTTAGCAGATAACGGTGAGCCAGCCAGCGGATAGACATTGGATAGTTGCCGAGCAGGGTTTGATGCACCAGCGCGGAATGAAACAGCGTTAACAGCGGCAATAAGACCAGCGTAACTAACGCCATCCAAATCAGGTTAGCCCGTTCTTCGCTAAAGAATGTTTCGGGTTCTTTCGCTACCAGCCAATCGACCAATTGACCCATAAAGCTAAATAACGACACTTCGAGGATCGCTAACAGTGCCGAACTTATCGACATCACCAGCAGCGGTAGCTCCATACCTTTGGTATAGTGGCGGCAAAAGGCCAGCAGGCCCTGTGGCGGTTGCGAGGGTTGTTGTTCTGGAAACGGGCGCGTTAAGCGTTCAAAAAAACCTAGCATGCGAATTAATCCGATAGAGAAAAGCGGGATAGCTAAAAACGAAATAGCCAAACATAAAACAACAAAGTGCCAGATGCGGCATCTTGCTGATTGTAACCGATCCGGCGGGCAAAAGCCTTAACCGTTATTATCGGAATTGTGATAATATAACAATTGCTGCAGGGGCTTTTTTAGCAGAGCGCTGCCGCTAAGACTTGATTCCTGGACTGGGGATCCCAATTTCCGCTACTGTGTCGTCAGCGTTTTATTTGAGAATTTAAATGAGTATTAAACTGGTTACTTCCACCCTGTTACCGACGCCTTTTGCCGAGTTTCGTTTACACGGCTTTGAAGCGGCAAATGGTAAAGAGCATGTCGCGCTGACCCTCGGTGATATTAGCAGCGATGAGCCGGTATTAGCGCGCGTGCACTCTGAATGTTTAACCGGTGATGCGCTCTTTAGCTTGCGCTGTGATTGTGGCCCGCAACTGGAAGCCGCCATGCGGAAAATTGCCGAAACCGGTCGCGGTGTGATTTTATATCTGCGCCAGGAAGGTCGGGGTATTGGTCTGATCAATAAAATCCGCGCCTATGCCGAGCAGGATAAAGGGCTGGATACGGTAGAAGCTAATGAAATTCTGGGCTTTTTGCCGGACCAGCGCGAGTACGGTATTGCCGCCGACATGTTTGCCCAACTGGGTGTAAAACAAATCCGCTTACTGACCAACAACCCGCGCAAGTTAAAAGCACTGCAGGATGCCGGCGTCAATGTGCTGGAGCGGGTACAGCACCGGGTCAAAACCACCGCGCATTCACATCGCTATCTGGCGACTAAGGCCGCAAAACTTGGGCATATGGAGTAAGCAGGAATTTACCACTAAAGTCCGAAGCCCACTTTGGCATAACCTGACGCAATGCTATACTGCGGCCAGTTTAAGCTGAAGTGGCAGAATTATGATTGCGAAGCTGAATCCTGAGCTGGCATTGGACGCCAGCGTGGTTGCCTTTACCAAAGCCCTGCAACATGCCGGCTTTACCGGCGATATCGAAACCAGCTATGGCAGCAGGCTGGCCGTGGCTACCGATAACAGTGTTTATCAAGCCTTGCCACAAGCCGTGTTACTGCCGCGCAGCACCGATGATTTAGTGATTATGACGTCACTGGCGCAAACCTCCAGCTTTAGCCATTTAAAATTCAGCCCACGCGGCGGCGGCACCGGCACTAACGGCCAGGCGCTGACCGAGCATATCGTGGTCGATTTATCGCGCCATATGCGGCAAATTCTGGAACTGAATGTCGAAGAGCGCTGGGTACGGGTGCAGGCCGGGGTGATTAAAGATCAGCTGAATGCCTTTTTAAAGCCCTATGGCTTTTTCTTTGCCCCCGATCTGTCAACGTCCAACCGCGCCACTATCGGCGGCATGATTAATACCGATGCCTCAGGTCAGGGCTCACTGGTCTATGGTAAAACCAGTGACCATGTGTTGGCCCTGAAAACGGTGCTGATCGACGGTAATGTGCTGAATACCCGTAAGATGCCGCTGTTTGAAGCGGAGCACAGAGCCGAGCAACCCAATAGCATCGGCCGCATCTACCGCCAGGTACTGGACAGCTGCCGTAATAAAAGGGCGCTGATCTTAGATAAATTTCCACGTCTGAACCGTTTTTTAACCGGTTATGATTTAGAGCACGTGTTTAACGCCGAGCTGACCGAGTTTGATCTGTCGCGGATTATTACCGGCTCGGAAGGCTCGCTCGGTTTTGTTACCGAGGCCAAGCTGAATATCACGCCGATCGCCAAGTACAAATGCCTGGTCAATATTAAATACGACAGCTTTGAAAGTGCGCTGCGTAACTCGCCTTTCCTGGTCGCAGCGGCCGCCACCTCGGTGGAAACCGTCGACAGTAAGGTGCTGAACCTGGCACGTAGCGATATTGTCTGGCATCAGGTCAAAGATCTGATTACTGATGTGCCCGGCAAGGAGATGCAGGGCCTGAATATTGTTGAATATAACACCGAGTCTGAGCAGGAAATTCACGACAAAATTTCCGCTCTGACTGCGCGTTTAGACGAGGCGATCGAACAGCAGCACGGCGGCATCATTGGCTATCAGCTGACCTATGATGCGGCAGCGATTAATGCGATCTACACCATGCGTAAAAAGGCGGTGGGGCTGCTGGGCAATACCGCCGGCAATCATAAACCGGTGGCCTTTGCCGAAGATACCGCGGTGCCGCCGGAAAATCTGGCTGACTTTATCCTCGAGTTTCGTGCACTGTTAGATGCACATGGCCTGCACTACGGCATGTTTGGTCATGTTGATGCCGGGGTACTGCATGTGCGGCCGGCACTGGATTTATACGATCCGGAACAAGAACGTTTACTCAGAACCATCTCCGATCAGGTGGTTGCGTTAACTGCCAAATATGGCGGTTTGATGTGGGGCGAGCATGGTAAGGGCTATCGCAGTGAATACGGCCCGGCGTTTTTCGGTGAGGAACTCTTTACTGAGCTCAGGAAAATCAAAGCGGCTTTTGATCCGCGCAACCGCGTCAATCCGGGAAAAATCTGTACGCCTTATCAAAGTCACGATGCGCTGGTCAGTGTTGACGGTCAGAAGCGTGCCTGGTTTGACCGGCAAATTCCGGTTGCGGTGCGTGAAAGCTTTGACAGCAGTATGAACTGCAACGGCAATGGCCTGTGCTTTAACTATGAAGAAAGCTCGCCGATGTGTCCGTCCAGTAAGGTTACTAAAGATCGGCGCCATAGTCCGAAAGGCCGCGCCGGCTTAATGCGCGAGTGGCTGCGCTTACAACAGCAGGCTGGCGAAGATATTCTGCAAACGGAACAGCGTTTGCTAAAAGAAGGGCAGAGCATCAGCAGTATCTGGCAGAAAATAAAGAATACGCTGGCTAAACGCCAGGGCGAGGCGGATTTTTCGCATGAGGTGATGGAGGCAATGGAAGGCTGTCTGGCCTGTAAAGCCTGTGCCGGCCAATGTCCGATCAAGGTTGATGTGCCAAGCTTCCGCGCCCGTTTCCTGCAGCTTTACCACAGTCGCTATTTACGGCCGGCGAAAGACTATGTGGTTGCCAATATTGAACGTACCGCGCCCTTACTGGCGAAAGCCCCTAAGCTGGTGAATTTTTTCCTCGGGCAGCGCTGGCTGCAAAAAGGTCTGGAGCATGGTGTTGGCTATGTCGATACGCCACTGTTATCGGTACCCACACTGGCGCAGCGGTTAGAGGGACGTTACAGTTTTTCGTTTGATAAACTAAACGCGTTAACTGCTGAGGAGCGGCAACGCACGGTACTGCTGGTGCAGGATCCTTTTACCAGTTTTTACGAAGCGGAACTGGTGGCCGACGCGCTACAGTTACTGGAAAAACTGGGTTATCAGCCGCTGTTATTGCCATTTTTGCCAAACGGTAAGCCGGAGCACGTCAAAGGCTTTTTAAAGCAATTTGCGGCGACCGCTGCCACGGCGGCAGCCTTTTTCAACCAGCTAAATCAGTATCAACTACCATTGTTAGGCCTGGATGCGTCATTGGTGCTGGTCTATCGCGACGAGTATGTGAAAGCGCTTGGCAAGGCGCGGGGTGAGTTTCAGGTACTGTTATTACAGGAATGGTTAGTGCAGCAAAGCTTGCCTAAGGTGGCGCAGACACAGCAGTTCTCGTTACTGGCGCACTGTACTGAGAAAACCGCCTTACCTGCCAGTGAAAAGCATTGGCAGCAGATCTTTGCCCAGATGGGGCTGGAATTAAAGCCGGTCAGCGTTGGCTGCTGTGGTATGGCCGGTACCTATGGCCATGAAAAGCAGCAACTTGAGAACAGCAAAGCGCTGTTTGAGCTTAGTTGGCGCGCTCCGGTAACCCAGCTGGGTAATGAGCGGATCCTGGTGACCGGTTTCTCCTGTCGCAGCCAGGTAAAACGGCTGGTTGGTGATAAGCCGCGCCATCCGCTGCAGGCGCTGTTACAAGCCTTGGTTTAAAAAAACACAGCTAAATATAGATTTCGGTATATTCTTAGCTTGAAATTAGCAAGTGTTGCCCATGGTTGTAGTAACAAACACTATAGTCAGTGCCACCGCTATTTAAGTGGCACGTACCATGCGTTACAAATTTTAAGTCGGAACATTATGTAACTACGACTTTAAAATCCAATCCCAAAGATTAATCTGGAATTAGATTTTAAAAATTAATCTACATTAATCTTATCCGAAATATTTTCAATAATACCTAATGTAGTGTGAGACAAAATGATGAAGTCACTGTCACCATCTTTGTCCAGATCATAGAATAATATAGATTTTGCAGGAATCGATTGTGAGCCTAAACGAGTCGGAACTCCTTTTTTAAACCCTGCTGAACAATTATTCAGATATAAAAATGAATATATAAATAAATCAACGCATGAATCATTGTTTAAGTCTATGGCTTTTATATCTGTTTTAAAAGCTAGGTTTAGTAAACTATTGGATGAAATTCCGAGTATTACACCCCGAGAGTAATTATTATTGTTATCTTTTTCAAGAATAAATAATGGTGCCTCATCAAGATTCCCTCTGTAAGACAAAAATATAATCTCTGGGACGCCATCATTATTAATATCTTCAACAACCAATCCATCAAGACGATATTCATCTGTTACTGAAAATAATAATTCCCCATCACCACTTAGGTTATCTAAAGTAAAACGTAGTATGCTTACTGCAGTGTTAACATATAAATAATTAATGTCATCATCAGTGGAGATGTAAATTGAAACGTCTGTTTTTGACTTACTGTAATTTGGCCCGCCGTAGTATAAAGGGAATTTATTAAAAACTACAGGGCTAGTAAACCCGCCATTGCCGTCATTTGTTATTTTTTCTAGAAAGTAGTAAGGGTTTCCGAAAAATCCAGATTCTTGATAACCTTCAATTGTTAAAATGATATCTTGAAAGCCGTCATCATTCAGGTCATGAACCAATACTTCTTTGATTTTTGTAAAACCGATCCCGCCATTTATTTCATCTGAATAAACTTCTATTCTTTCAGGTTCAGAGAAATCACAACCGTTATTTTTATATAGCAGCAAAAATGGAATGCCAGAGTATACTGAACTAACAAATAAATCTTGTAAACCTTTATTATTAGTATCTATAAAAGAAAGGGCAGCTAATTGCTCAACGCCATAGTCAAGCAATATAGGATTGCTAATGTTATTAGTAATGTCTTTATATAAGTATATGTGGCCATTGTCGACACTAGTTACAACTAGGTCATTTGAATCATTGCCACAAACATCGCTCAATACCATCCTGTCTCCACCAGCCAAACCTCTATCGTTAATGACAACAACGTGTTTTAAGCCATCAGTGATTAATGGTATTGAGATTAAACTTTTACCTAAAAGGGTCGCAAAAACGCATCTAGCTCCTTCAATATGGCAACTATCTGACAACACTAATTCAGATAGAGCTAAACCGGCTGAACGGTTGCCAAGATTAATTCTTTCATATCCACTGGATGTACTCATATAAGAGAATACATAAGGAAAATTATGTTCATTTAAAGCGACAAAAACAAAGTCACTTATCTGATCATCGTTGGCATCAAAGGTGAAATAATCCTGAATCATTTCATCGTTAATTTCACTGAAAACTTCTATGAATGGGGCTAATGTATAACTTTCCTCATTAAACTCTGTAAAAATAAAGCGCCCAAACTTATCATTATCCCATTTGTAACTCCTGGTAAGAACGCCTTTCTTGCCATTGTGAAGTTCAACTTGTAGGTTTTCTCGCTTTAATCTAACCGAGCTTTTTCCATAGTAGCGTCTTATTATATTGTTTTCTCTATTATCAATTAAAAAACTTGGCGAAGCTTCTATGTCTGATAATGACACATATATATTTCCAGCTTGTTTCATTAATGAGTAACTGGGTGAATAGTCGCATTCTAATGGATCGAGATCGTCACAATTACCTTTAACAGATATAATGTACTTTTCATTATTGACAAGATGCGTAAATATAGGTGTTGAAGCTGTTAGTGGCTCTATGTTTGTGGCTACAGCATTGCCTGAAGAGTTTGCAGTTATTGAAAAAAAACCACCAACTGAGCCAAGACCGTTTGCATCGTAAAGATACCAATCAGCCGGCTCATCAACTGGTTTTGCAATGAATGTAACTTCATTGTTATTAATATTTTCCAGGTCAACGATATCCAGGCTTCCTCGGAAACGATTATAACCATTAATTTCAATAAATGGTGTTCTACCGACACCAAAGAATACATCAAATTGGAAATCTGGTTTATTTTCTGGTTCTGAATTGTAAAAACTTAAAGAATAATAAGGAAAGTCGCTTAGATCTGTGTCTTTGTATTTATCTTTATCACAGAAACCATAGCATTCAACTGTAGTAATTTTTTCATTGCTTAGGTAATCTATTTTGTAAAATGACACAGGCCCTCTGCGTCTGTTGAGTGCCGCGTTAAGATAGAAATTTTCAGTATCATAACTTTGTCCTTCATTTACTTTCAACTCACCAATGCCAGAAGGCTGCACATGCGTATTTCTTAGAATATTCTTTCTTATTACCGCTTCTTTTTCTTCATAAGAACCACATTCATCAACTATCGAGCCATCTATAATATGAAAATTATCGTCCGGATTAAAAATAGAGTATGGAATAGCTTGGAGATAATATGAATAATACACTTCGCTTCCAATTTTTTTCAGATTGTAAATGCTTTCAAAATTATGAACATCAATAGGGTTGTAGTCGAAGTATCCGCAGCCTTTGCTAGTAAACTTAGTTTCCCATGGCGCTTTCAATATAATACTAATTTCATGTTTCGTTCTTTTGTTTGAACTATCTTTAGCTTCAACCTCAAGAGTGTAACCTTGTCTTCCATGCAAGTTTAAACTTTCTGCAATAGGCAAACCAGGGGAGAAAACTATTAGATTATTTCCTTCTAGTCGAATAGTGCCATCGTATTCCTCACTCCCTGAAAATGTTATATTTCTTACTATGATATCAACTATCTCCCCATCAAGATCTTCAGCTTTGAAGTTTATAAAAATGTCATCATACGACATCATTTTCACAATCTCACTAGGCACATCAAAAATCAAAGGCGGTCTATTTTCGACGGTTAGAATGATATTCACGAAATCATATGCGTCATATTCATCATATACTTCTATTCTGTAGCCGAAGTCTTCAGCCCATGAGACAATCGGCGTTTCTATGCTAAAAATAGGTCCAGTTTGGTTTGTTGGTTTAAACTCTCCATTTTTAATCTCATAGAAAACATATCTTAACTTGTCACCAGAAGAGTCTTTCGATTCTGAGGCATCATATAAAACATTTTCCAAGGTAAAAACTTTGCTTGGATAGTCTTTCAAAACAATATTAGGCGAAGCGTTTATTGCAATACTGAAATTAAATTCTTTTCCATTTAAAGTCTCAGAGTAAACTTTTGCTACAAGCTCTAAGTCTTTATTTGCTGTTAGCTTGCCTGGCTCGAATGTCAATATGTAGTTATTTCGCCCATCTGGAAGCATTTCCTGATTTACGTAGAATAAAACTTGCTCATCTTTATGATTGTCAGAGTAAGCGAAACTTGCAGTTTGGCCACTATCTGCAATTATTGATATGGACTGTTGAGGATGTTCGTTACTCGGTTTATCGTTTATGTAATATTTATCTTTTAAGTTGCCAAAACTTAATGGTTTTAATTTTATTTCAGAGTTACAGTCGTGTGTAATTGGGCCATATTTTAGTTCATCACCATTTATTGTTAAGTTATCGCAGCCAGATTCACTATCAATTTTAAATTTTGTGTAGTCAGTTATTAGCCTAAACAATGCAAAATCGCCATGTGCAACGTTTTGTAAATTTGGAGTGATAAATCCGCCCTCATTTATAACAACTGCGGTGACTTTGTGATATGTGACAACAGGTGTATAAACTACGGATATCTCGCAAGCTTGAGTTATGGGTCCTGTCGTATAAGTGTTGCCTGTTAAACTCCCTCCACATCCAGATGCGTTACCAATACTATAATTCTCATCAGGTACTAGGTTGAAAGTTGCTGTTTTTCCGTAATCGACCATTTGACTAGCAGGAGTTACTTTCCCGCCATCACTCGCAACAGCAATGACGGTGAATGATAATGGGTTAAATGCAGCATTTATGCTGCAGCTTTCATTTATTGGGCTGGTAGTATAGATGTTACCATTTATAGATCCGCCACAACCACTCACTGTATTGATGCTGTACCCGGTATTGGGTGTAACGGTAAAACTGGTGGTTGCACCATAACTCACCACTTGGCTAGTAGGAGTTATCGTGCCGCCTTCGCCAGCCGTGGCGGTGATGGTATAGCTAGCTGCATTAAAACTAGCATTGACATTACAAGCTGTGTTGATCGGACCAGTGGTGTAAGTATTGCCAGTTAAAGAACCGCCACAACCACTCACTGTATTGATGCTGTACCCGGTATTGGGTGTAACGGTAAAACTGGTGGTTGCACCATAACTCACCACTTGGCTAGTGGGGGTTATCGTGCCGCCTTCGCCAGCCGTGGCGGAGATAGTAAAGCTAATCGGATTAAAGCTAGCATTTACAGTACAGTTTGCATTTATTACGCCGGTTGTATAAGTATTGCCGGTCAAAGAGCCGCCACAGCCTGTAACAACATTTATAGTAAATCCTGAATCTGCCGTGACTGTAAAAGTTGCAGATTGTCCCTGGTTTACTGTTCTGCTAGCTGGAGTGATCGTACCACCGTTACCTGCAATTGTATTTATTACATATGTTTGTGGGGAATTACCAGTACCGCCAGAGCTGGAATCGCCACCACCGCCGCAACTTGTAAGAAGAATGAGCAAAGTTAACAAAAGAAGCTTATTTGACGGTGTCATTTGGGTGTACATAGTATATTCTCCGAGACTGTAAATAGAATTTAACTATCAATAAGAGGACTACCTTGATATTACTGTTATACAGATCGCATCAATCAGTCTTTATGCGAAACACTTATGCTTTAAAAAGCTTGGTTGTTTTAGCTGGAGTCTCATTTGAGTCAGTGATGCTGATCAGAGTGTTACTTAACATAGGCTGGTGTTCAGCTAGTTTTTAGATGAGGTGTGGGAGCAAAATTTATTCCAGTTTTTTATTTCTATCTATTTCAAACGCATATGACAGTCTTTATATGGAAGGAACAAGAAATTGTACAGAAGTCCGACTACCACATTTGAAGTATATGGCTCGCGCATTCGCCATAAATTCTGATTACCTCTTCAGAGAGCTGAATGTTCTATTTAGGTATAAAGCGACGCCTACAACACCATATCTTCAACTGAATTGGTTTAAAAGCAACATTAGTTCACTTTGTGAATTTATCCTGCACTTTTTAAAAATAGCCCTAAGATGACACCTAAGTGTACTGTAGCTAATCTCAAATTCGGCTGATAAATCCTTCAATTTCTGATTGCTATGCAATGCTATCACTAACTCGAGCTCCCGAGAGGTTAGGTCATACTCCTCCTTTACTCCCTGCCAGCATATATTTTGTTGGTAACTAATGGTAAGTAAAAATAAGCTCTCCTCTGATGAATCGAGCTTTAACCATCGTAATGGAGCGATAGACAATGATAGCTGTATACCTGTTTCAGTGAGCTGTAAATAGAGACGGTCATTGTTCAAAATATCGTTCTGTAAGTATGCTTCAATTAATTGTTGAAATCGCAGGTTTTCAGCAGTATTTTTAAGACGAAACCGGTTACCTGCAATAGAAAAACAAGGCATATTATCTAGTAATGCATCTGCTTTATGATTACTTAACTTGATTTTTCTATTACTATTGATAACAAGCAGTGCTTTATCATTTTGATTTAGCACTACACTTAACATATCGTTCTTGTTAGTAACATCCCGAAACAATGTAAATAAGCGCATTGACTGTTGGATATGCGGCTTAAGCTGTTCGATTAGCTCTTGCTCACGATAACTAAAAGGGTCATCTTCCTCTCCTCGATTCAGAATGAAAAATGCATCATGCTCATGATCCCGTAACAAAAGGGCACCAAGAACATAATGACATCTTAGCGGAGTGAGAACTTTCTTACTGAACTCGCTAGTACTATATTCATTGATATTTATAAAGTCATCTGGTCGAATAGTTTCCCCCTCTGGAAGATATCGAACGTAGTCGAAAAAAAATGGATCATCGAATGGTCTTTGCTGATAATAGACAAGTGCATCGACTGGCATATCAAATTTGGCTGTAATATTCATAAACAAAGGGCTATTCGGATCTGTCTTTTTTAATGATACAAATGCCTTATTTGAATTAGTCGTTTCCATAATCAATTGTAAAAATGGCCGCCAATCGCCGACAACTACACTCCCGTACAGTTGATGAAGTAACTCAGAAAATAGTGGAGATCCGACTAACGATTCCTGTTGCATAAGAGTTTCCATTATCAGTGAATGATTTCGACCTCACTGTATTGAATTTAGCAAAGCGAACTTAATATGCAACTTTAGGCGGAGATATAAAAAAGCCACCTCATGCAGAGATGGCTTTTTAGTGTTTTACCAGCTTAGAAGCGATACACGCCTTTCAGGTAGTAGTAACCACCATTTATACCCATCGGCGAAGTTTCAAAGTACTTGGCACCCAGAATGTCACTCATCCACTGCGGTAAACGTTCTGGTTTGGTATCAAACAGGTTTTGTGCACCGACGGCAACGGTGAAGCTATCATTCCAGTGATAGGCCAGCTCGACATCAAAGGTCACTTTGGATGAGCCCTTACCGGTTAAGTCTGGATCATCAGCATGCACACCCTGGAAACTGCCGTAGTAGTTAGAGCGCACAAACATGTCGATATCCTGCCACTGCTGAGTAAGCGTAACGCCAACCACACATTCCAATCCTAACTGATCAACTTTACCCTGTCTGCCATTATCAACTGCCAGGGTAATCATCATGCACCGCACCAAAGAACAATGGTTGGCTTTATTCGCCGAGCAAGCCCAAAGTGGCCTCACCCAAACTGAATTTGCAAAACGTCAGGGCATCATTCCTACATATTTTAGTTATCGCAAGAGACAATTGTTGGCGTTTCAGGATGATGACGGTGGCTTTATTGAGCTGACGCCACAGGGCTTGCAGCTGAATCAATCCATTTTACTACGCAAGCGTGATGTGGAATTGCAGTTTCCAGCCGGCACCGATGCGCTGTGGTTAGCGGCCTTGCTCAGGGCGCTCTGACCATGAAAATGTTCCTCGATGTGCCTAAGGTCTATTTGCATAAACAGCCGGTCGACTTTCGTAAATCCATTAATGGCTTATCGTTGCTAGTCGAGCAAGAGATGCAGCTCTCGCCTTTTAGTGGCGCACTGTTTGTGTTTTGTAATCAGCAGCGTACCCGGTTAAAAGTGCTGTACTGGGATAGCACCGGCTTTTGCCTGTGGTACAAAAGGCTTGAAAAAGAAAAGTTCCGCTGGCCACGGCAGATGCCAGGCAAAATCCTGTCTATTAGCGAGCAGCAGT
>NZ_AHTH01000004.1 GCF_000245735.1 Alishewanella jeotgali KCTC 22429 | reverse complement strand
AACAGTTATTTAGGTGAAGTAGTTACATCAGGTTACTCTGTCGATGTGGTTTTAGAGAATATTGAGTCGGGCTTACCGAATGAAACACCACAGGGTAAAAGATATCGCCACACTCAAAAATTATTTGAAGCGCAAAATGACTTGTTCGGGGATGAAAATGTCTAACAAAAGCAGTCACTGGGGCAAAATTTCCGCTAGGTGCCAATTTTTCCTGTGTCGCGGGCATTACAGGGACTGAATGAATCACTGGGTTATTGTGAGGACAGTAATTATAGGGTTTGCGGGTATATCTTCAGCCCTTGCTCCAGCAGATCCCTCTATGCAGGTCTTAGTTGGATTGGAAGCTGTGCTTGTTGGATTTCTCTTCTTTCCGGTTATCGTATGTATAGGGCTCTGCGTTTTTCTGCCTTTCCGTAGCGCAAAGCTGAAGTTGTCAGAGCATTATTGGAGCCATAGTCCTTTTGATTTTTCAAGGCCAGAGCAATTTTTCCATATGGCCGGTTATGGAGTGCTTGCGACGGGTGCAGGATTATTGACGAGCGAACTCTGGGGAAGTAGCGTCGGTCTGGTGAGCGCATTTGCAGTGGCTGCTCTCGGAGGTGGGATACTTGTGGGGCTTTGGATCTTAGGGCTCTTTGCGCGAAGGCAGGCAAAGTTTTAAGGCCAGACGCATAGTTAAGCCCTCTAACCAGGCCAATCACAGCAACAACTTTTTCATTACGGCTTCACCTCAACTACAAAACTGAGCGTGTTGGCATCGTTAACATTCAAGGAAGAAAAGATGCAGTCAACCATTAATAAACCTCTTCTCGTTGCAGCAATCTGTTGCTTTTTGGCCGCTCTGGCTCATCTTGGCTGCATTGTTTTCGGCGGCGATTGGTATCGCTTCTTTGGTGCTGGTGAGCAAATGGCCCGCATGGCAGAGCAAGGGCTGTGGTATCCGACAATCGTTACCTCAGTTATCGTACTGGTACTTCTGGTATGGGCGCTTTATGGCCTATCAGGTGCCGGTGTTATTAAACCTTTGCCGCTGACAAAAATAGCGCTAACGCTGATTAGCAGTATATTTTTACTGCGAGGTATCGCTTTTGTTGGCTTAATGCCAACGTTCCCGGAAAACAGCCTGACGTTTTGGTTAGTGAGTTCGGGTATATGTTTGTTTATTGGTAGCCTGTTTGCGGTAGGCACTTGGCAGCAGTGGTCGGTTTTGGGTAGAAAAAATGCCTAACTCGCGTTCGATGGTCGCGGGGACCAAGCCAAAACTCCGCTCGATTATCGCCGGCGCATTTACGCTAGTTGCCACCTTAGCGGTATCCGCCAGCGAACCGCTGCCGCCGTGGCAGCAAAAACTTGAGCAATCGGCGTTTTCCGGCACCGTATTAATTGCTAAATCCGATACTCTAATCTTTCAGCAAAGCTTTGGCCTGGCCGACCGGGAAAACCAGCGCGCCTTTGATAATACTACGGTATTTGATATCGGCTCACTCACCAAGCAATTTACCGCGACAGCAGTCATGCAGCTGGTAGAGCAGGGCAAGTTATCACTTACGGCAACTATCGATAACTACCTGGCGGATGTTCCTGCCGACAAAAAACAGATCACCATCCATCATTTATTAAGTAACTCGTCAGGCTTGCCGACTAACCCGCCCAGCATCAGTTTTTACGACGTTATCGATAGCGAGAGTTACACGCGGCAGGTGCTGCAGCTGCCATTAGTTGCCGCCCCTGGCGAGCGCTATCACTATTCGAACCTGGGTTATTACTTGCTGGCGCAGCTAATTGAAATGGCATCAGGCCAGAATTGGGAAGCCTACATTCAACAGCACATCCTGTTACCGGCAGGTTTAACAGCAACCGGCTACCGCCTGGCGGATATACCGCAACACAGGTTGGCGATAAATTACGGTGCTGATCCCAACTGGTTACAACGGGCGTTTCGGTTACGAGCCAAGAGCCGCAGTGTTGGTGACTCGTTGCAGCATCTGCGCCAACAACCGGGCAAGCGCTGGTTCGAAGGTGCTGGTGGCTTTGTCTCTACCGCGCAAGATATGCAGGCCTGGTACCTGGCAATGCAGGCAGGCCAGATCTTAACCGCAGCCTCCTGGCAGCTGATGTTTACACCGCATATTGCCGAGAATACTGAAAAAGGTTCCTATTATGGCTATGGTTGGGCTATCGACAAACAGCATGGCTTTAACAGGATTAATCACACCGGCTCAAACGGTTACTCCTATGCAACCTTCGATTACTATCCGGAAGTTGGCTTATTTATTTTTACCGCTTCGAATGATATCGACAATTATCCCTATTCGCTGCTAACGGAAATTAAGCAGTCGGTGTTAGAGACAGTAGTGGCTAAGGATTTAGCAGAACCTTAAATGTTTTCTCCAACTTGCAAACGTAATCTGTTGGCTTACATTTATAAAGTTCGCTATTAAGGTATAGTTTATATACCTACGTGAATAATCTCGGTCAGGCGGTCGCGTAAAGCGGAGGTGGCAATTTATGAAAGCTAAAGTATTCGATAAAAAGTTTGATGATAATGCGGTCGACATTATTGATGACCTTGATCTGTCGACAATTAAGCGTCCAAATCAGGCACAGCGGCGTGTGAATGTAGACTTTCCTGCCTGGATGATTGAGTCACTTGATCAAGAGGCCAATCGGATCGGCGTTACCCGTCAGTCAATTATCAAGGTTTGGCTGGCTGAACGATTGGAAGAAATTGCAGCGAACAAAGCTCGGTCGTGAATTACGCGCTAAGTGCCGATTCGTGGAGCCATTAAGGTAGGGACTGAAGAAATAAGGATTTACAGTGAAAACCGAAGATAAAGACAACCTAAAAACCACAGCGCTTATTGCAACCGGGTTATTAACAGAATACGCCTTGTTCCAGTCCATGAAGCGCTCAAAAACACTTACCGTAATGGTTATTGTTGGCGTGATTTTCTTTGTTGGCTTTTTCTATTTTTTGTTTAATATCGCATAGCTACAAGTAGCCCGCCTGACGAAAAAGCTGTTCGGCTGGCAGATACCTTTGGCCACAATATCCAAAGGGTGTATCAGCACGCCAAAGTTATTGCTGGATCAGTAATCCGCAAAATACGAAGTTTATAGTGCACAATGGCTTGGTCCACACAGCTTACAAGCAATATTACAGGGCTAAGCACCCGATGATGATAACCAGTTTGTTACTATTGGTATTTAGCAGTTATCCGAATAAATCTTGTCTTGAAATTCCCACCAGAAACCTGCAGAGTTGATAACAAATAAGAAACAGAATGGCCGAAGTGGAAATGCTGTGTTCTTAATAGGTTTTTCTGCAGGCTCGTTTTGCTTCAAAAGGGATTAGATGACTCCAGACGCGCAGGCCAGGAACGAGATAATTCTAGTTGAAGTCGAGCGCCTTGGTGGTAGTTTCGTTTGGGAAGCGGAAACCTTCGCGGTCACTTTAATGGATGTTGCAGTCTCCGAGCAGGATGCAACAGTACTGCTCGAACTGTCCGGGATTGAACTAATCGCAATCAACGTCGCCCATATTTCGGCGCCCATGCTGATGTCCATTGCGCGGATTGTGGGTTTGAAATCCCTCGTCGTCACCGGACGATGCGTTGATGATAATGAACTACGCGAACTCGAGTCCCTGGGGCCAGTAGTTCAGGTAGTCGAGAATGAGGCGTAACCAGTTGCTGCATCTGATGCCGAAAAGGTTAGCAACTTTTCGGTGTCACTGAGCTTGGGGTTAAATTTCAAGGAAACATAGTGCAAATATCGCGGAAGCTAGAACACAAGCCGTGCGTGCGAATGTCACAAGTTAAAATACGCAGATGTCGCTATGCCCCTAAGGTGTTTGAAGCCTTATGTTCTTAAGGAGATAAATTTGAAACTTGCAGAAGCACTAAGTATAAGAGCCGACTTACAGAGAAAGGTAAGTCAATTAAAGGAACGGATCTTGAGGAATGCAAAGATTCAAGTTGATGAGAAACCAGCTGAAGATCCGAATGAACTACTTTTAGATTTAAACCAGGCTTCGAAAGAGCTTGTTGCTCTGGTTAAAAAAATAAATAAAACAAATAATGTTTTGAAATTTGACCAAAATAATACGATGGCAGACATCTTGGCAGAGCGAGAGCAGTTGGCTTCTTTGCGAGATCTCTATAGAGAACTCGCCAAACAAGCCACTGTTTCCCAAGATCGTTATAAAAAGTTAGAAATCAAGTTTATGCCTGCAGTGGATGTAAAGACCGTTCAGAAGCAGGCCGATGACTATGCCAAACAGTTCCGTGAGCTTGACGTAAGGATACAAGCATTGAACTGGACTGTAGATTTGATTGAGTAAAGAAGTACGGTAAGTTTGTATTCGGGCGAATGTTTCCCGTCAACTGGGTTAAGTTGTACTAAGGTGAGGTGTAGGGGCATGCCTCGAAGGTTCAACTCCTTCAGTTATTGTTATCCCCTGTATTGTGTACATTAGAACATAGTACTCATTACTGTTACTCCCAAAAACATTGACGGTTACAGGCTGAGGGTGGGTATGGGGTCTTCTTTGACTTAGCAATTTGGGTGTAATCCTGATTTGCAGTATATTTCTAGTGCGTGGTGCTGACACTATTCGTTTAACGCCAGTGTTGCCGAAAAACAGTTTGACTTTTTGGTTGGTGAGTTCGGGTATTACTTATCGGTAGCCTGTTTGCAGTAGGCACTTGGCAGCAGTGGTCGGTTGGGGAACGTTAATGCTGATCAATACAGTACTGGCCCAGGGCAAAAATCGTAGCAGTTTAGTTTGGTTCCTAGACTCATTAATTTTAGGCCCAATCGCGACGTTAATATTGGCTTTAGTTCCGAAAATTAGCTGAAAAAAATAGACTTTAATATTCGGATAACATGTAACAAACCTTTAACAAGCTGCTGTTGCGAGCTTTCTTCACTACAAGGATAGTATTTCAAGATGTTTGATAAGCCAGACTTTTCTTCATATTCATATTCAGACCTGCTTGATGCAAAAGAGCATATCGATAAAGAAGCCTACCCTGAGCGTTATGCGGAAATCGTTAATCTGTTACAAACCAGAGTGCAACCGGCAGAACCCAGGGAGGTGCCAGAAGAAGAACGTCCGATCAGTAAGTACTCAACTTTCTGGCCCAGATTTTTTGCTGCGATGCTCGATGGCCTGGTGTTTTTTGTTGTTTTATATGTGCAATGCTTAATTTTTGGTATTGAATACGATGCCAATGATAATTTTCTACAGGCTGTAAACGGTTTGCAATTCGCCATTTACGCCATTCTGATGCATGGCTTTTTTGGGCAGACGCTCGGCAAAATGGCGATGGGTGTAAAGGTACTCAATCACGATACCGAAACAAAGATCAATCTAACGCAAGCCCTGCGCAGAGAGTCGGTTAATTTGGGGTTAAATATTGTCTGGTTCTTTCTGATTTTGACGGTGGGGGGTTCGTTTGAGCTGCACGGCGATATTTCTGAAAATCTGGCTTTGTTAGTGCTCGGATTCGGAGTGTTTGCTTTTGTTTGGGCGGTATCAGAATTTGTCACTATGCTGTTTAACGACAAACGCCGGGCAATTCATGACTTTATCGGTAAGACCGTGGTGGTTCGAATCTGACAAGCGGCACTAACCACGACAGGATGAAAGACAGTAACGCGTAAAGATTTGGTTGACCCTTAAATTGTTTCCTGCCTGGATGATTGAGTCACTTGATCAAGAGGCCAATCGGATCGGCGGTACCCGCCAGTCAATTATCAAGGTTTGGTTGGCTGAACGATTGGAAGAAATTGCAGCGAACAAAGCTCGGTCTTGAATTACGCGCTAAGTGCCGATTCGTGGAGCTGTATAAATTTGACCAAGGACACAACAACATAAAAGGATGATGATGAAAACTTTGCGCGATATAACAAAGCTTGGCTCTACGGCTATTGGAGTGGTTTAAATGTTTGGCAAGGAACGAAAGCATAAAATTTTTTCCGGCGTCTTATTACTGACGGCTGCGGTGGTTTTTGCCGGCTCGGTTATCAATGTATATGAGTATGGCGCAGTTTCTTTCGAAACGGTTTCAGGTTTTGGTAGTGTTTTACTGCTGGTCTCATTCGCTTTAATTCCTGAGTTTGCGTTTTTAAAACTCTCTGAGGCTTTCAAACTAACCATGCGAAACAGCAGAGAAATATTTTCAGAAAAGCTTTTACTTATCGGTGTGCTGTTAGTCGTTGCCGGTTTTATTGGCAGATTGGTGTTTTAACCTGTATTCCCAACCACGATATCTGGCCGTTGCTAAGAATGGAGAAAAGGTTATAGCAAAGGCCAAAAGTATAAGTATTCTCAGGGCATTGTTTGCTCTTTTAAGGCGCAAATTACCAAGCAACGCATGTTCAGCTGCAGTATCGCTAATAAGTAATAAGGTCAGTAACCCTCGCTGATACTTATACGGAAAACAATAACCGGGGGAAAGAAGGAAATACTATGTTATCTAAAATCGTTATTAACCTTTATACCGTGCTGCTGGAAATTGGTCTGTGGCTATTTTTGTTGGTTGGCCTGGTTGCCGGCTGGCAAAGCGGCGGCTTTTTCGGCGCCATCTTTGGACTTTTCGCTGCTGCGATCTTTGGTGCTGTGTTCTTTGGCGCCTTTTTAGTGATCAACGATATCCGGGCCAGAGTAAAGGCTATAGAAGAGAAAAACTAAACGCATATAGATGGCTGGCGCGCCATCTGTACGCTGTTTTCAGTATCGCCGGTGTTACAGCTTAATCATGTCGCCAAAATCAGAGCCGCGAGCTTGGATACTCTGTTTGGTCGGGTTTGACTTGCCATTGGCTGGCGTATTTATTGCGCTACTGTTAGATTAATCGGCGTTGTCATTTACGCCGTGCTCATCAGTATGTAAGCAACCTGGGGCGTTACGCGCAGGTGATAGAGTGACAAGCCGGTTGAGCAATAAACTCGGAATTTTTATTGGCACAGATTATTAATGAAATGATTGCTTTGTTGGCGTTACTACTCGTAAGCCTGACTGGCGGCTATCTGGTTGCGCTTGGGCTAGTGGCGCTGTTGCGACCCCAGCAAGCGCAGTCTTTTTTGCTCGGTTTTGCCAGCTCTGCTCGGCTGCATTATCTGGAAATTGTGATCCGGATGCTGGTCGGTCTGGCATTTATCTATAGCGCTGAATACGTTTTTTCCGCCAGGGCCTTTACTGGCTTTGGTTGGTTATTGGTGCTGACGTCACTGCCGCTACTCTTGCTACCCTGGCAATGGCATCGTCATTTTGCTGCGAAAGCGGTTAGCGCCTCTCGCCACTATCTGGCGTTTATTGGGGGGGCTGCCTTAATGCTGGGTGTTGCTATCTTATTGGCAATACTAAAAAATATATCAGCGCCGGCTGGCGCGCCGTTAAGTTTTCTGCCGGCATTAAAGGGCGACTACTTTAAATTCGATTCTGCCGAGGTCAACAGACCTTTTCATATTTATGTGCGTCTACCTGCCGATTATGACACCGCAACGACCCGCTACCCGGTGGTTTATCTGTTGGATGGTGATTCACTGTTTCCGATCCTGGCGGCAAATCATTTATTCCTAACTTATGATGAGGACTTACCGGAAGCCATTATCGTCGGTATTGCCTATGGCGCTTTTGACAGTAGCGTAAATAAACGCAGTTATGATTTTTCGGCGCCGACAGCTGATGCCTCGGTAGAACAAGGTGGCGCACCGGCCTTTCAGCGTTTTCTGGAGTTGGAATTAATGCCAGAGGTGGCCAGACGTTATCGAATTGATAGTGGCAAACAAATTTTATTTGGTCAGAGTCGGGGAGGGTATTTTGTACTTTATTCTGCGTTTACCCAGCCTGATTTGTTCTGGGGGCGAATAGCCAGTAATCCGACCTTTGAGCCGGGAGCCGCGATGTTTTTTAGCGCGCCGCCGTCCGCAACGAAGCCAGATCTGGGTCTGGTGCTCACCAGTGGTGCACGGGATTGGCCCAAACTACGTCAGGCAGCGTTAAACTGGCAGCAACACTGGCAGACTGAAGCCGAGGCACCATGGCAAACTCGAGTGATTACATTAGATAACGGGACTCATGCTGCCAGTAGTACGGAGAGTTACCGCCAGGCGATGTTGTGGTTGTTTAATCGCTCAGATAAAGATACTGCGCCGCGAAACGAGTAGGATGAGTTCAACCTTGTGATGCTATGGCAAGCAACACGAGCGGATAATAGATTAACGGAGCCGTATGAAAACCATTAGTTTTGAAGATTTTTTGCAGGTAGAGCTACGGGTTGGCCGCATCATCAGTGCTAAAGTCTTTGCGCAGGCACGTAAGCCGGCCTATATTCTGGAAGTAGATTTCGGCGAGGCGATTGGGGTACGCAAGTCGAGTGCGCAAATTACCGTACTGTATCAACCAGATGAGCTTGTTGGCCGGCTGGTGGTAGCGGTAACCAATTTTCCTGCCAAGCAGATTGGCCCGCTGATGTCAGAGTGTTTGGTAACCGGTTTTCATAACGCGGCCGGCGATGTCGCGCTTTGTGTGCCGGATCAGGAGGTGCCGCTGGGAACTCGCTTGCTCTAATGTTTGCTGGTACCCGGTTATAACTGCAGTAGCTGCCGTTGTAACGGCTTTTAGCTCATATCATGGTGAATAAGCATGGTGAATGCAGCCGCCAGGCTATGAATATAATAAGGTGAAATGTTATGGAACAACTAAAAAATCGGGCTACCGCCCTTATCCTAGGTTTGGTGCTGGCGTATGCAGCGCTTTGGATTATTGGCGTTGGCGCAGCTATCGCTATCCCGGCTGAGCTGCTTAGACCCCTGGCGCAGGTATCAACGGTGCTTGCTTTTACCCTGGTTGATGTACTGACCATCGCAGTACCTTTGACTGCCGCCTTCTTAATCTTGGCTTTTGTGGTTAAATTATTGATTAAAAAGCCTGATGTTAGCTGTTATTTGTTGCTGTTAGCTCCTTTGGTGTTAACGCAGTTGTACTTTACGCTACAAGCTCAGCCCATCATTTTGGATAATCTGCTGGTTATGCTACCGCGTTATCTGCTGCTGGCTGCGTGTTTTTACTTTTTGGTACGTAGCAATAAGGCCGTTAAAGCTTGATTGCTGTGTAATCTTTGAATAATCACTCTTACTAAGCTCAATCTAAGACCTGAATTTAACAGGCCGCTATTTATAAAAAGGAAGTTGTAGAATGGAATTGGATGTTGATTTTTCAAAATACTCTTTGGATGAATTATATTCTGTGGCCGAATCGATAGATCGAGAGGCCTATCCGGACCGCGCTCGGGAAATCGATCAACGTATCGCTGAAAAGGAAAAAGAGCTGCCACCGCAAGTTACCCTTAATCCTAATCCGGCAGGGAGTTTGGCATCTCGAGTTGATAGGTTATTTGCCGTAGTCGTTGATGGATTGATTAATGCAATCGCCTGTATACCAATGATTCTTTACGTTGGCCTGGACGCCTTTCGGCAGCCAACGTTGTCGCTTATTCTCGGCAGTATATTATATGGCTTTGTAGTGGTTGCCGTTTTGCATGGTTATCTGCTTTACACCAACGCTCAAACCATTGGTAAGTATTTAATGTCTATCAGAATTGAGAACCTCGATGGTACCAAAGCTGATTGGAAAAGAATCGTCTTCTTACGGATGCTGCCGGTCACGATTACACATCAATTAACGATTATCGGCCAGATCATAGTTGGTTTTATAAACCCCTTGATGATTTTTGGTAAGCAGAGAAGATGCCTGCATGACTATGTCGCCAAAACCAAAGTATGCAATGTGGCTCGACCTGACTGACCAAAGCGTAAAGTGAGTATAGCTGTGATGAGTGTGCGCATCGAATACTTGGTGCTGCGTTGGTCGATTTTACGACTTAGTGTTAACACGTGACTAAATAAGGAAGATGATGACTTTTGTTCGGCCGGTAATATTACAGCGGGACGATGTGCGCCTGGAGCCGCTGGCACTTGAACACGAAGCCGGCTTGCAAGCGGCAGCGGCTGATGGTGAGTTATGGCAACTGCGTGTTACCTCGGTGCCGACCGCAGAAGATACACGCGGCTATATTGAACGCGCCCTGCAAAGCCGGGCGGCCGGGCAGCGCTTTGCCTTTGCTGTAATTGAGGCCAGCAGCGGTAAGGTACTGGGAACCACCAGTTACCATGATATCTTACCCGAGGTGAAACGATTAGAAATTGGCTATACCTGGTATGCCAAAAGTGTGCAGCGCAGCCATGTTAATACCTGTTGTAAGCTACTGTTGCTTAGTCATGCTTTTGATACGCTGGGTTGTAATGTGGTCGGTTGGCGGACGGATAACTTTAACTTTGCCAGCCAGCGCGCTATTGAACGGCTGGGCGCGAAAAAGGACGGCGTGATCCGCGGCCATGCATTGCGGCGTGACGGTACTATCCGCGACACCGTCATGTATAGCCTGCATCAGGCAGAGTGGCCAGAGGTGCGCGCCCATCTGGAATATTTGCTGCGCCGCACTAATGTTGGCTAGGGAGCTTGTTGCCCGAGGAGTGACGATGGCAAATTTAGAACAGGTGTATCAGGCGTTACGGCCACTGCTGGCGCAGCATGCTGCTGTTCTGGTAGTAACGCATGATGAGCCAGAGCAGTTATATCTGGATACTGCCTTTTTGCAACAGAATAAAAAGCCACTGTTTTTCGGTGCGGTGCAACTAAAGAAAAACTATGTCAGCTACCATTTGATGCCGATTTATCTGGCGCCCGAACTGTTAGATGGTATTTCAGCGGCGTTGCGGGCGCGGATGCAGGGCAAATCCTGTTTTAATTTTAAAACCGTCGAGCCTGAGTTATTTGCAGAGCTAGCCTCCTTAACAGCGGCTGGTTTGGCGTATTATCAGCAGCAGGGTTATTTGGGCTGAAAAAAAACGGCCTGCAGAGCAGGCCGCTATCTGGTAGTTAATCTTAAACCACCTCCATAAGCATAAGAGGTGGGTTATTACTAGAAGTTTAAACTTACAGTAAAGCTGGCAGTGCGGCCGGCGCCAATCAGGTAAGCGCCTTCGCTGCCACCGGTGATGTAGTCTTTGTCGGTCAGGTTATTGATCACAAAAGCTAAATCTACGCCGCTAAAGAAACTGCTGTTATCCAGGGCTTTTTCGTAGCCCAGATAGGCATTTAGCAGGGTGTGGGTAGGCAGTTTGTCGCGGTTCCACACTTCGCTGCCGTCGCTGGCAAAGGTGTGTTTTGCGGCACCAAAATAGCTATCAACATACTTAGCACTTACACCAGCACGGTAGTTACCATCGTGATAGTTCAGCGCTAATGACAACATTTTCTCCGGAATACCCGCCAGTTTATCGCCTTTACGGTAATCCCTTACCAATACCGGAGCACCGGCCGGCGTGGTTTTACTGGCCAGTACATCTTGCGAGTACTCGGCACGGTTAAGCGTTAAAGAACTGGTCAGGCTCAGGTTTTGGCTAAGACGCCAGTCGAGGCTGCTTTCCATACCGCGGGCATTAACACCACCGACGTTGTCAAAGTTACCATCACCGGCGGCCAGATAGTTTGGCGTACCATCGGCTGCGGTGGCATAACGCAGTAATACCACCCGGTCGTTAAATTTGACATTATAGATAGCGGTGGAGAAGCTAAACTGCTGACCGAAATAGCGGATCCCCAGATCCATATTGGTCGCAGTTTCCGGCTTCAGGTTTTGCAGCTCGGCTGCCGCCTTGCCTTCGAGGATACTGTCGGCAATGGCTTTAAAGTTCTTCGAATAGCCGGCAAATAGCTCCAGATTGTTGTTCAGGGCATAAACCACACCGGCACTGGGTAACACGGATGAGTTACTGTCAATTTTGTCCTTGCCCTTACCATTTAAGTTGTCGGTACGGCTGATATCGACCAGGTATTTTTGCACCCCAAGGGTTAGCTGCAGATCACCCAGAGTGATTTGATCCTGCAGATAGAATTTGGCGACGTTGTGTTTATAGTCGTCATCAAAATGTACCCAGTATGGCTGAGCATTAAACTCGTAGGAAACCCGCGGATCGACAACATCATGCCAGTCGCGGGTTTGGTTACGTTGCTGTGATTCCAGCCAGACACCACTGCGCAAACGGTGGTTATCCAGATCCCAGGTCAGGTTGGCAGTAGTACCGTAGCGGGTTTTATCATAGTGGGTGTGCCGGTATGATGACACGCGCTTGGCACCCGGCTGGTTATTATTACCATCCAGGATCGGAATGCCGGCGGCGGTAACATGGGTATAGTTTTGACGACGGACACCAGCGCCTTTATTCAGGCGGTTGCCGTTGGCGTCAGTGGCATACACCTGAAACGGTGGTAACCAGTCACCGCGACCATTTTGCAGGTGCAGGTAAGGGGTAATATCCAGCTCCAGATTATCCGACAGATACCACTCGGTTTTCACATAAAACAGCGTATTTTCACGCAGTGTAGACCAGGCTTCAGCAAAGTTTTGATCGATTTCGGGATCACCGGTCCAAACGGTGGTTAAGCCATCCCAGCGAGGCGTGCGTTTAAAGTGCGCCAGAGAAACCGGCTGATAGTTGTCTTCATGCGCATCGTCATAGGATAAACGGGTCGTGATGCGCGCTTTATCCAGTTCGGTGACGGTTTTTAGTTCTAGGTGCAGGCGATCTGCGTGGCCATTACTGCCGGTACCCATCCAGCGATTATTAAAGCTGTCTGACACGCTGAAATAGGCCGTGGTGTTGCCGATCTGGCCTGTATCATAGCGGGCAAAGTAGCGACGGGCATTATGGCTGCCGCTGGTATAAGCAAAGCGGGCACCGGCTTCGGTTTGTGGATTATCAGAGACAAAGTTTAGGGTACCGCCCAGGGCATCCAGTGAGGCGGACGCGATATCGGCGCTGCCCTGACCAACTTCAACCAGACGGGTGTTCTCAACATCCAGATAGCGGTTGGCTTTGCTACCACCTGCGTAGGCCGAGCCGCCATTCGGGATACCGTCTATAGTAATGCCCAGTTGCTGGTCGGCGCGGTCAATGACAAAGCCACGCATGCTGATGGTAGTGGTGTAATCATCGCTACCAAAGGCATCACCCTGACCAACGTTAATACCGGGTAAATTATTAATCAGATCCATTACGTTGCCAATTGGCGCCTGTAACAGCTTCATATTTTCATCCGTAGTGTTATTGGCATAGCTAACGCGCTTACCCAATACAGAAATCACTTCTACGGCTTTTTCATCGGCCAGTCCGGCATCCTGTGATGCTGCTTGTGTCGTGGTTTGGTCGGCCAGGGCTTGAAAGCTGAGGGCGCTGATCACCGCCAGGGTGAGCAAATTGACGTTAAAATGTCGCACGGTATTCTCCAGAAGCGCTTTATGGTTATAGGTTCCGTCATACTGGTCAGCCCAGTATGACGGAGGCTAAGTGTGCCGCTGGAATGTTACAGAAAAGTTTAAATTGAATTTCAGTTTGATGAAATATTTACTAAATATGCAATGTTATAACATGCAGTTAGCATAAAAGGTGGTGGTGGCAGGCCAATCTGAAAACACGCCAATCACCCCGACCTGTTGTGCCAGCACGTCGAGCAGTTGCAATGTCATGCTATCGTCACTGGTAATGCTGCTGATAGATTGATAGTACCAGCCGCCACCGGCAGCCAGTGGGCCTGAGCGCTCCAATGACCAGGTAATGAGCTGTAAGCCGGCGGCGCGTGCTGCTTTGGCATAGGCGGAGGGGACCAGTTTGCCATTTTCGACACTAACCAGCACCCATAGCGGTGGCGCTATGATATTCAGGCCCTCGGCCTTTAACTCGCTAAAGCTTGGGCTGAGTTGTTCCGGATGCGCCGGATCATAGTGCTCAGCGTCAACGCGATCATCCAGAAACACGGCTTGTTTGGCAAACTCCGGTTCATGTTTAAGCCAGTAACGGATATCCGCCAGCTGAAAGGATTGCGGCCATACTTCGGAAGGTTTCACGCCGGCTGCTTTATACTCGTTAATCAGTTGCTGAGCATAGTCTTGCTGACTGTAGTCGCCTTGATATGGCATAGCGACTTCCGGCGCTTTTAGCTCTGGCGTCATCATTACGCCGTGTTGCTGAAACAGCGCGATACTTTCCTGATGGCTCAGTGGCGCGCTGCATTGCTGATACAGGGTAGTACGCCAGTCCGGGCTGCCGTTCAGGTAATCGGTTAAGTTATCAGCCTGAAGATTAACGCCATCCATTTTTGCACAAAGGCTTTTGTATTCAGCGAGGCTGATATCGGAAGTGCAACATTTGGCACTGGCGGCTTGCCCGTTGCTTGCCGGGGTAAAAGGTGTGCTGCATTTAGCGGCCAGCTCCGGGCGCAGCAGGATATCCGTCGTCTGGTGCAGGTCACACTGCGCATGCCGGCAAACCAACTGTTTATCCGCAGTAAAGGTGACATCACATTCGACAATGCCGGCGCCCATGCGGATCGCCGCCAGGTACGAGGCTTTACTGTGTTCAGGGAACTGCAAGGGTGCACCGCGGTGGCCAATTGAAAACGGGTGGCGTTTCGCCGGTTGCTGTAAACAGGCGCTAAGCTGCTGTTTAAGGTCACCTTCAGGCAGTAAGTCGGTTAAATAGCCGGGGCGGGGGCCGAGCTCGGCGTGGGGCAAACTGAGAATAAGCAATAAGGATGCTAACATAAGGCGCACAAATGATAATAAAGTGTAATTATAGCCTAGTCAGCTAAGGTGACACTTTTATTAAAGCACAGAGAAAGCGCAGCGAAAGCACAGATAAATTACACAGAAATTACAGATAAAGCACAGAGCGGGACTGCTATTCTGGCGAGTAGCAGTCCCTGGCAGCGCAGTTAGTCGGCGCTTGTTGTTGTCTCTACCGTCGCTTGCACCAGTGCCAGGCTGATGCTTTGCGTTTCCTGATTAATGTCGCTGATTTTTACCTGTACCTGTTGTCCCAGCTCAAACCGTACTGTATCACCCTGATAGCAGCGGCCTTCTTCCCAGTTAGCCGTAAGCGGGTTTTGCTCGTCGTTGATGCTGGTCAGGGCGATAAAGCCCTGAGCGCCGTTTTCCAGTAACCGTAGCCGGATCCCGGCGCGGTTGATATCCTGAATTTCACCGGTAAAGGTTTGGCCGCTGTCGATGGCGCTGCTTAAAAACTGGCAATATAGCCAGTCGGCGATATCACGCTCGGCCCGTCGCTGAATTTTGCGCTGCTCTGCCAGACGTTTGGCGAGTTCTTCTGATGGCGCCTCTGCCGGGCGTTGCAGCAGTATGGCTTTGAGTAAGCGCTGATTGACCAAATCACTGTATTTACGGATCGGCGAAGTCCAGGTGGCATAGTGTTCGGCGCCCAGGCCGAAGTGCGGCGCCGGAGTGATACTGACGCCGGCATAAGCCTGGTAGCGGCGGATCCGGTTATCCAGATAAGGCGTGGGTAGCTGATCCAGCCAGCGACGCAGCTGGCAGAACCCGGAGAGTTGCGTCAACGCTTCACCCTGCACTGGTGCAGCAAAGCTGGCTAACAGCTCATTGAGCGGGTTAAGTTTGCTGCTTTCAAAGCCGCTGTGGCTATTAAAGACACCAAATCCCAGCTGCTCTGCCAGATAACGGCCACAAGCCTGGTTGGCGGCGATCATTGCTTCTTCGACCATCACATTGGCAATACGGCGGTGTTCGGCGTGAATGGCGATTACCTGACCTTGCTCATTTAATGCAAAGCGGTAGTCCGGCTTATCCTGAAATACGATGGCATGGGTTTTACGCCAGTGCTGGCGGGCTTTTGCCATCGCACAGAGACTATGCAGTTGGCTGGCCATTACTTCAGAGTCAGGTTGCCAGTCGCCAGTGCCGCTCAGATAATCAGACACCAGCTGATAATCAAAGCGTGCCTGTGAGCAAATGGTGGCCAGCTGAAACTCTGGCGCCGAGCCGATGCTGCCATCTTTTAGGATCTGCAGGCGTAACACCAGCGCCGGGCGCAACTGGCCGGGGTGCAATGAGCAGAGCTCGTCGGCCAGTTGCCGTGGTAACATCGGTACATTGCGACCTGGCAGATAGGTCGTAAATAGCCGCTCGGCGGCAATGCTATCCAGCGCTGAGCCGGCATGGATATAGGCATCCGGATCGGCGACCGCCACCTGCAATAACCAGCCCTCGGCCGTTTCGCTGATTGCAATGGCATCATCCATATCCTGGGTGCTACTGCTGTCGATGGTAAAAAACGGCGTGGCGCTAAGATCGGCGCGTTCCAGCTCAAGCTGGGTTAATTCGGCGCTAAGTTCAGGCGCGGCTTTAGGTAAATTATGCCGGGCCAATACCACTAACCAGGGCGCGTTGGCATCATCGGCTTTGGCAATCAGCTCCGTCACCTCGACCAGAAACTGCTCGTCTTTTAAGGCATGCTGCACCAGGCTGGCTTTCACCCAATCGCCTTCACTGAGTGCTTTATCTTCCACGCCATTTACCGCCTTGGCTTTTAAGGCGTCTTTAAATAACGGTAGGTCGGGAAGTACTTGCAGACGATTTTTAAAGCGTTTTACCCGACCGACAAAGTGGCTCAGACCACTCTCTAACAGCGCTTCCGGCTCGGCCTGCGTTTTATCATCGGTTTCACGGACCACTGCCGTAATGCGATCGCCATGCAGCAGCTTTTTCATCAGTGGCGGGCTGATAAAGTGACTTTCTTTATCACTGACTTCCAGAAAACCAAAGTTCTTGGCGGTGGCTCTGACCACACCCTCTTTAACGGGCAGCGATTCACGCAGTTGCTGTTTCAGCTGGGCTAACAGCGGGTTATTTTGCAGCATAGATTCTTACTCTGTCCAAATTCGCCGCCATAATACGGGGTTATGCCGGCGAAGCCAACCGGTGTGTATTGTTGCCGGCCTGGCCGCAAGTCGGGCTTTTCTTTTCGGTAAATTTATGGTTAATTAAAAAGGCAAGACCAAGATACAAACTTGTCGGAGTGCATCAGGGCGATATTGCCCTGAAGCTGAGACCGCATTGCGGGATCCGTTGAACCTGATCAGGCTAATACCTGCGAAGGGAACAAGTAGTGATTATGTACCAGCTGACCAGCTACGAATACCGAGGCTTACAAATCTCTATTCTGAGTTGTGTCATCTGATAAGCAAGGCAAGACCTGCTGAATAGCAGTTTGATTTTGCTGCTGCTGACACTTAATCCTATCCAACACTCCTGACAAGCATTTTCCCTTAACTTTTTGGTGAGATTGCTATGTCAAACACAGAATTATTTACCCCAGAATCACAAACAGCCCCAACTCAGGCGACATCTAACCTTGTTGAGTCCAGCATATCGTCACGTCGCGCACAGCGCCAGGCGGCACGCGATTTTATTGCTCAGCTGCAAGGCGAGGCCTATCCCAATTCGAAGCGCCTTTATTTACCGGGCAGCCGGCCGGATATTCAGGTGGCAATGCGCCAGATTATGCTGGCTGATACGGTGGTTGGTGGCACGCCCGAAGCGCCCATTACTGAGCCGAATGAAGCCGTGCCGGTATATGATACCTCAGGCCCTTATGGCGATCCGCAAGCCTGCATCAGTGTTGAAGATGGCTTAGCGCCGCTGCGCCTGCCGTGGATTTTAGAGCGGCAGGATACTGAGCAATTATCGGGGCTAAGTTCGCGCTTTAGTCAGCAGCAACAGCTGGAAGCGCCAGTGCCGCATCGGTTAAACCGGCAACCTTTGAAAGCCAAGCCGGGTAAAAGGGTTACGCAATTGCATTATGCCCGCGCCGGTATTATCACCCCGGAGATGGAATATATCGCCATTCGCGAGAATATGGGCCGCGATCAGGTTAAAAGTGCCTTGTTAACGCATCAACATCCGGGGCAGCCCTATGCCGCGGCCTTACCTGCGCAAATCACAGCGGAGTTTGTCCGCGCCGAAGTGGCCGCTGGCCGGGCCATTATTCCGGCCAATATTAACCACCCTGAAGCCGAACCGATGATTATCGGCCGCAACTTTCTGGTAAAGGTGAACGCCAATATCGGCAACTCGGCAGTGACCTCCAGCATTGAAGAGGAAGTGGAAAAGCTGGTGTGGGCCACGCGCTGGGGCGCCGATACGGTGATGGATCTGTCTACCGGGCGCGATATTCACCAAACCCGCAGCTGGATTATCCGCAATAGCCCGGTACCTATTGGCACAGTGCCGATTTATCAAGCGCTGGAAAAAGTCAAAGGCGTGGCTGAAGATCTGACCTGGCCGGTTTTTCGCGATACCTTGTTAGAGCAAGCCGAGCAGGGCGTTGATTACTTTACTATCCATGCCGGGGTGTTATTGGCTTATGTGCCAATGACCGCCAAGCGTCTGACCGGCATTGTATCGCGTGGCGGCTCGATCATGGCCAAGTGGTGCTTAACGCATCAGCGCGAAAATTTCTTATATGAGCATTTTCGGGAAATTTGTGAAATTTGTGCTGCTTATGATGTGTCGCTGTCGTTAGGCGATGGTCTGCGTCCGGGTTCGATTTATGATGCCAATGACCAGGCTCAATTTGCTGAGCTTGCGACCCTGGGGGAGCTAACCAAAATCGCCTGGGAATATGATGTACAGGTGATGATTGAAGGCCCGGGCCATGTGCCGATGCATTTGATTAAGCAGAATATGGATGAGCAGCTGAAACACTGCCATGAAGCGCCATTCTACACCCTGGGACCACTGACGACCGATATTGCTCCGGGTTATGATCATTTCACCTCGGGCATTGGCGCCGCCTTTATCGGTTGGTTTGGCTGCGCCATGCTGTGTTATGTCACACCAAAAGAGCATTTAGGCCTGCCCAATAAAGAAGACGTGAAACAGGGGCTGATTGCCTACAAAATAGCTGCCCATGCTGCGGATCTGGCCAAAGGGCATCCGGGTGCACAAATTCGTGATAATGCGATGTCGAAGGCGCGTTTTGAGTTTCGCTGGGAAGATCAGTTTAATCTGGCGCTGGATCCGGCAACTGCCCGTCAGTATCACGATGAAACCTTACCGCAAGCGTCGAACAAGAGCGCGCATTTTTGCTCAATGTGTGGCCCGAAGTTCTGCTCCATGAAAATTACTCAGGATGTACGTGATTATGCCGCCACACTTTGAGTTGATGCCGCAGGCGGCTAAAGTGAGTAGCAATAAAACTGAGGCTACCAAAGCGATTGTCTGGTCTATTGCCGGCTCTGACTCGGGTGGTGGCGCTGGTATTCAGGCGGATTTACTGACCATGCGCGCCTTTGGCGTGCATGGCTGTAGCCTTATCACTGCAATCACGGCGCAAAGCTCGGTAGAAGTGGCGCGGGTGGAGCTGGTATCTGAACAGATGCTGGCCGCGCAGTGGCAAACTTTACTGGCCGATTTACCGCCAGTCGCCATTAAAATTGGTTTAGTGGCGAGCCGCGCGCAACAGCAGCAGCTCGCAACTTTACTCGCAACCTTGCCGACAACGATACCGGTAATAATCGATCCGGTGTTAATTGCCAGTTGCGGTGATACGCTAACGCTGGATCCAGGCTCGGATGCCTTGCCTGAGCTGCCAGCGCTGTATCGCTTTGCCAGTTTACTGACGCCCAACCTGCCGGAATTAGCCGCTTTAACCGGCTTAGCGGTAACAACCCCTGAACAGATCATCACAGCGACAGAGTGCTTGCTGACACAAGGGGTGCGAGCGGTATTGGTAAAAGGCGGTCATGCCAGTGGTTGTAAACAGCTGGCGCTGGATTATCTGGCATCGACCAGGCAGCAATACTGGTTAGCCAGCCCCAGAATTGATACCGAGCATAATCACGGCACAGGATGTAGTTTAGCGAGTGCTATTACCAGTGGTCTGGCGCTAGGATATCCGTTAGATGATGCCGTTGTGCTAGCCAAAGCCTATCTTAACCGCGGGCTGAGTGCGGCTTATGCCACGGGGCAGGGGCCTGGCACCTTAAGCCACTTGCCATTGCCTGTTGCCGTCGAACATTTTCCACTTTGGCTTAATACGGCGCAGGTACAGGCGCTGTATCAGGGGGCGAGCTTAGCGGATTTAACACCGCCATCCGCCGCTTTTGCGCCTTTAGCGCAAGCGGAAATGGGGCTGTACCCGGTAGTTGATTCGGTAGCCTGGTTAACGCGGTTATTACCGCTGGGGGTTAACACCATCCAGCTGCGAATTAAAACGGCTGATCAGCAACAGCTGAGTGCTGAAATTGCGGCAGCCATTGCGCTGGCCAAGCAGTATCAGGCGCAGCTGTTTATTAATGATCACTGGCAGCTGGCCTTGCAGCTTGGCGCCTATGGCGTGCATTTGGGGCAAGAAGATTTAGCAACCGCCGATCTTCATGCTTTACAGCAAGCCGGTATTCGCCTGGGGGTTTCGAGCCATGGCTATGCTGAGTTGCTTCGCGCCAAAGCGCTGCAGCCGTCTTATATTGCGCTTGGGCATATTTTCCCGACCAAAACCAAGCAAATGCCCTCGCAGCCACAAGGCGTGGCCAGACTGGCGCAGTATGTAGCCTTGGCAGCACCTTATCCAACGGTAGCGATTGGCGGCATTAATGCTGAGCGTATAGCGGCGGTGGCTGCTACCGGGGTAAATAGTATTGCGGTGGTAACAGCCATTACCGAAGCAGCCGATCCTGAACAGGCAACCCAGCTGCTGATGGCGCTCTTGGCAAAAGCTAAGCAGGAGGCACACGTTCGGCAACTGGCGCAAGCCAAAGAGTTTGCGCAGGCTATAAACGAGGTCAACGCAGTATGTCTGAACTAACAGCAGCCCAGCAGCTGCGCTATAGCGTACAACTGCTGCTGCCGGAAATGGATGAGAGCCAGCAATTGCGATTGTCGTATAGCAAGGTGTTGATTATCGGTCTAGGCGGCTTAGGCAGCGTGGTAGCGTCCTATTTAGCCGGAGCTGGCGTGGGGCATTTACTGCTGGCCGATGATGATCGCGTTAGCTTAAGCAATTTACCCAGGCAATTACTCTATAGCACGGCCGAGGTTGGCCAGTTAAAGGTCGATGCTGCCAAAGCGCGGTTACAGGCGCAAAACCCGGATCTTGCCATTACCCCTCTGGCTGCACGCTTAACCTTGCCTGATCTGCTGGCGCTGTTACCTGAGGTTAATCTGGTATTGGATTGCACTGATAATGCCAGCAGCCGCTTAGCGATTAATCAGGCCAGTTATTTAGGGCAGGTGCCGCTGATTAGCGGTGCCGCCAGTGGTTGGCAGGGGCAGCTATTGGCGCTTCAACCCTGGCTGGGGCAGGGCTGCTATCAATGCTTATACCCCGATTGGCAGGATAGCCCCAGCTGTTTAGCGGGCGGCATATTAGGACCCATGGTTGGCACTATTGCTTGTCAGCAGGCGCTGCTGGCGCTTAAACACCTCTTGCAAATAGGCGATCTGTCCTTTGGCCGCTTGCACTGTTTTGATGGCCTGCGCGGCCAGAGTAGTCAGTTACAGCTGCAACAGGATCCGGCATGTCCGATCTGTGCCGCCGGCGACAGCCGACCTATTTCGCCCTAATTCGATTAAAGAGAGCAAACGCGATGCTGATTTATTTTAATCAACAACCTTTTTCATTAACGCCGCCTTGCACTGTGGCAGAATTTTTGGCCGCGCAACAACAACTACGCCCCGGTATCGCGGTTGCCATTAATCAGCAGGTGATCCCGCGTAGTTGCTGGGATACTCAGCCGCTTAACGATGGCGATACGATTATGCTGTTTACTGCCATAGCTGGAGGGTAAATATGGCCTATCAAATAGCAGGACACACTTTTCAATCACGTTTACTAACCGGCACCGGTAAATTTCAAAGTGCTGGTTTAATGCAGCAAAGTTTAGCAGCCAGTGGTACCGAGCTGGTCACCATGGCGCTTAGGCGGGTCGATTTGATGACACGTCAGGATGAAATTTTACCGGTGCTTAGCGCACTGGGCGTTAAGCTACTGCCAAATACCTCTGGTGCTCGCACCGCCGAAGAAGCAGTGTTTGTGGCTGAGCTGGCGCGTGAAGCACTGCAAACGCACTGGCTAAAATTAGAAATTCACCCTGATCCGCGCTATTTATTGCCCGATCCCATTGAAACGCTTAAAGCCGCTGAATTGTTGGTGGCCAAAGGCTTTGTGGTGTTGCCGTATTGCGGCGCCGATCCGGTGCTGTGTAAACGTTTAGAAGAAGTTGGCTGCGCAGCGGTGATGCCACTGGGCGCGCCCATTGGCTCAAATCAGGGCCTGCAAACCCGCGATTTCTTGCGCATTATTGTTGAGCAAAGCCGAGTACCAGTAATAGTTGACGCCGGTATTGGTGCACCAAGTCATGCCAGCGAGGCGCTGGAGTTAGGCGCTACCGCGGTATTAGTTAATACCGCCATTGCCAGTGCCGCTGATCCTATTGCGATGGCGCAAGCCTTTAAACTGGCCTGTGAAGCGGGGGAGTTAGCCCAGCAAGCTGGTTTAGCTGCCCGTCAGCAACAAGCCGTAGCCAGCAGCCCGTTAACGGCCTTTTTGGAGAGCCTATGACAAGCAATGCCTTAGCCGATGCAACCATGGCGAATGATGCGCAAGCGCTGCAGCTTGAGCCCTGCGGCTTTAGTTTGCTGCTGGCCAGGCAAGATAGCCAGCAGTGGCAACAAAAAATTATGCAGGCCGATGCAGCTGCGGTGCAGCGTGCTTTAGCAAAAAAGCGCCGTGATCTGGATGATTTCGCTGCGTTAATTTCACCGGCGGCCGCGCCTTTTTTAGCGCAAATGGCCAGCCAGGCGCAGCTGCTTACCCGCCAGCGTTTTGGCCATGCGCTGCAGTTTTATATTCCGCTGTATTTATCCAATTTATGCGCGAATGATTGCAGTTATTGCGGTTTCTCGATGAGTAATGCGCTAAAAAGGCGCACCCTGACTCTGGCTGAGGTCGAGCAAGAATGTCAGGCGATTAAGGCACAGGGCTTTGCAACGGTATTACTGGTCGCCGGCGAGCATGAAAAAAAAGTCGGGCTGTCGTACTTTAAGCAGGTGCTGCCGGTGGTAAAGCGCTACTTTAGCTATGTATTGTTAGAAGTACAGCCGCTGGCCAGCCGGGACTATGCTGAGCTCAGGCAGTATGGACTGGATGGCGTGTTGGTGTATCAGGAAACCTATGATCGCCACGGCTATGCCAAACACCATATAAAAGGGAAAAAAATGGATTTTGACTGGCGCCTGGCAACACCAGAGCGACTGGGGCAGGCCGGGGTTGATAAAATAGGCCTTGGCGCTTTGCTGGGGTTAGGCGATTGGCGGCTCGACTCGTTATATCTGGCCTTGCACCTGCGTTACTTGCAGCAACATTATTGGCGCAGCCGCTACAATATGTCGTTTCCACGACTGCGCCCCTGCGCGGGTGGCTTGGCCGATCAGGTGTTACAGCAACATCAATCCGATACCCTGATCAGCGATAAACAATTGGTACAACTGATCTGCGCCTGGCGCTTATTTGATCCTGAGCTGGAGCTCAGTTTATCCACCCGGGAATCGGCGCATTTTCGCGATCATGTGGTGCCGCTGGCCATTACCAGTATCAGTGCCGGCTCGCGTACTGCCCCCGGCGCTTATGCCGATGTAACGGCCAGTCTGGAGCAGTTTAGCACCGATGATCAGCGCTCTGCCCAGCAGGTTGCGGCCAGCATGGCCAGCCGCGGGCTGCAGCCGGTGTGGAAGGATTGGGATGTCGGATTAGGGCAGATTTATAGAATCAATTCAGAGTGCTAGTTGCACCTAATGTGGCAAAAATTGCAGCTAAGTAGAAAAATATACGCCCCTGAACGGGGCGCATATTCGGTGTTAGAGATTGTTAACCGCTTTATTTAGTTGAGAAGCGACGCATGATCAGCAAGCCAGTGCCGAATAAAAACAGTACCGCTGGCACCGGAACATCGACTGGTGGCCGATCATCACTGAATCTGGCTGTGCCGATAAATAGCTGCTCATAGCCATTATTCAGGTTCTTACCAAAACCTGAGGTCGCACCGGTACAAATCTCATCATTCACAGCGCCAAACTGAGGATCGCAACCCAGTCTTAGATCAACATGCATGGTGTAGTTTGCCAGTAGAGCGTCGTCCAATGTAAAAAGATTCTTTAGCAGCGCATTAAGCTCTGGTGCAACGACAGCGTAGGCTGCAGCATTTGAGCCCAAGTTGTGGTTAACCGGGCCAAAGTCTTTAAGTGGAGAATCACAAGGAACAGGAATTGGAACTGCTGCACTGGTGGTATCAAGGCAGATTGGTCCGCCGGCTAATACATAGTCGGTGCTACTGTTGTTACCAATCAGTGGACCGGCACCGGTTGAGGTGTACGCAGTGGGATCGCCAAGAAATTGCCCGCCACCGCCTTGAGAAATGAGATCATATGCACCGCCATTGTTAGTAAAATCGAAAATGCCCAGACGATTGCCGTTATTGTCGGTAACTTCAAACTGCGCCCAGGCTGCCAGGCTTTGTAAATTACCACCATTATTATTGTTGTTGTTAAAAAACAACGCCATGCTTTCGCCAGCCAGATAATTACGTAAGGCAAGTAATGTAATGTCCCAGGTATTGGCTTTGTCACCAAAGAATTCGCCAGCACCATTCGGATCTGGATTAATGGCAGTACTAAAGAAATTTTGAGAGCTACTATTAGGCGTTTCGTAAGCACGTTCCACACCGCTAAGGCTGGTGTTGATACCTGCACCGGGAACACCACTGGCAATCACAATTTTGTCACTAATTTGTCCAACTGAACCTGGTATGTACAGCGGACAGGAGTTATTGAATGGGTAGCAACCGTTTTGGAGTGACGCAATAGGCAGTGAGTAGGAATTAAAATCTCCGTAGGTCACATAACCGGCGCCGGTAAGATCCACCAAGGCCGCTGAAGCGGAATAACTGGTGCCAAGCAGCATCAGAGTACACAGGTATTTTGTTTTCATATTCATGTTGGTCACCTCTTGGTGTATAACAAACTACGTATAAAGTACTATTGACTCTCGTAATGCATGAAGCGTTCCAGTTTTAAAAAAACAATGTATTCAATGCCTTATGTTGGATTGAGATATAATTAGAATATGAAGTGTAAAGAAAGCCGACACTTTTTTTTACCAGCGTCTGTTACGAGGTGTTTGAATTCAAACCGGTGAGTTTGGGCTTAACGCAGGTATCACTGCTGGCGCTTTGGGTCACCAAGTTACTCATATTGGGTGAATACCTTCTATAGTTGGGTTATATACTGTTCTTAAGGTGTAAAACTTTTAAACACCGAACGCTGGAGAACGAAGATGCAAACCAATCCTGTTGTGCATTTTGAAATTTATGTCGCTGATATGGCCCAGGCAAAAGCCTTTTATGAAGCCGTCTTTGCCACGACGCTGCAGAATATGCCAAGTCCGATCCCTGAGGTAGAAATGGATATGTGGTTTTTCCCAATGGATAAAGAAGCCGGGATGTCGCAGTATGGTTCTGGTGGTATGTTGGTGAAAATGGATGGCTTTTCTCCAGGAGCCGGCGGCACCCTGGTATATTTTGCCTGCGCGGATTGCGCCGTAGAGGCAGCTCGTGCCAAAAAATATGGCGGTGAGATCGTGCAACAGAAGCAATCTATTGGTGAGCATGGGTTTTGCGCGCTGGTGCGTGACACTGAGGGCAACCTGATTGGCCTGCATTCAATGCAATAAACCGGAAGCAACAATTAGCAGATTTCAGCTGTAGCCTGACGTTTAACCAAGTACCAGCTAACAGCGCTGCTTTGGTGTGGTAATAATCAGTACTTGTAGTCGCTTGCGATATGGCTGAGCTTGTGAATATTATTGTTTAAAGTGAATTGAGCAAGCCAGCCCGAGCGGTCGTAGGGAGAAGGGATGAGATTAGATTGGCAAGGAATTGTACTCTGCAGCGGTTTGTTGTTTCTTAATGCCTCGGCGTCCGCCAGTTGCCTGGGTAGTGGTGATCCGGAGATTGAGGCACTTGCCAAAGACATCGGCCGTCAACCTTATCAGGCTTTAGCTGCGATTGAGCAAGTATTGGGCCAGACAGATCTGACGATTGAGCGGCGCACCTGGCTGGAAGCTGCGCGCGCTCAAGCTAAACGCATGCTTGGCCAGGAGAAAACCGAGCTCCCGCTTGCTTTAGAGGCGGCGCAGGTACTGCCGGCCGATCATCCGGCATTATTGCATCTGCAGATTGCTAATCTTTACGGTGGCGGCTTACGCGCCTCAGTTGATGAAACCCTCGATAGGCTGCTACCGCAGCTTGCCTTATTGCCTGTCAATCAACCGACCTCGCTTTGTCTGAAAATTCGTCTTGCCTCCGTTATGGCAGACATCGAAGCACTTAATGGCGAAACCTTTGAATTGGCCTCAAATGCTTACCGGAATGCGGATAATGAGTCGCTGGCCTGGATGCGTGCCGAAGCAGCATCAGTGCTGGGGCAGATTGCCCTGAGAACAGATGGTGACTACGGTCGGGCGCTGAGCGAAGAGGCGCTGCGTTACTTCGAGGCTCAGCAAATGCACGATATGGTTGCCAATGAGTTATATATGAGTGCGTTTTCCTGGTGGAGGCAACGGGATAGCCAATCGCTGAAAAACGCCGAACAGCTCTTTCGCCGCTCTGCCGAAGCGGCACAACGGGCCGACAATCCTTTTGGTGAGGCCTACGCCGAAGCCGGGCTTTGTGGTGTGCTGGAGCAGCAAGGGCGGGTTGCAGAGGCTTTGCAAAGCTGCCGCGCCAGCTTACCTAAACTAAAGGGTATTTGGCATATCACCGAATACAGCACTAATGTGAATTATGCGGCGGCGCTGCTGGCGAATAAAGAACCCGGGCAAGCCATGGTGATCCTTGAATCGTTAGCTAAGGACTGGCCAGGCTGGGACGTCGGTTATCATGGCTACAGGTATTACTTTATCAGAGGGCAAACTTATGCCGCTTTGGGTCATTACGAAGCTGCGGTGTCAGATCTTAATGTCGCCTTAAGCGAACTGTTGGAGTTTGGCGATAACAGCTGGGCACGCAATAACAGGCTCATACAGGCGCGGTTTCGTGTAGAACAGTTGGTACAAAGCCTGGAGCGCAAAACCCTAGAGGCGGTAGAAAAGGATCGCCGCCACCGCTTACTCATGGTGAGCGGTGTTATAGTAACGCTGCTGCTTAGCATTATCGTGATGATGCTGCTGCGACACCGACGTTTTTACCGGCAGATGGCCTTTACTGATCCCTTAACCGGCTTGGCAAACCGCCGCTATACAGAGGCGCGAGCACAGGAAGCCTTTGCCCATGCCAAAGCTCGGCAACAGCCGCTATTTGTCGCACTACTTGATTTGGATCGCTTTAAAACCTGCAACGATCATTATGGTCATGATGCCGGGGATGAGGCGCTGAAATGCTTCGCCAAGATGGCGGATAAAGTGCTGCGCCCGGGGGATGTATTCGGCCGTTGGGGAGGCGAGGAGTTTTTGCTGGTATTACAGGGAGTAGATCGTGACGAGACTAATTCCATACTGGAGCGGTTGCGCAGTGCCGCGGCTGCCGAACGGTTGAAGCTGGCGCCGGATTATCCATTGCATTTTAGCGCAGGTGTTGCCGGATTACAGCACGACACCGAGCAGCTTGCTGAATTGCTGACACTGGCAGACCAGGCGCTGTACCAAGCTAAGGAAGCCGGGCGGAATCGGAGTTATTTTGCTAAGGACTACGCAGTTTTAAATTGAAAGTGTTATCACAGTCTTGTCATACTGGCAGTCAGTCATAATACTGACTGCTTTGGCCCTGCATAGCGAATTATTCTCCCGTTGCAGGGCGCGTCGTTGTGATTAGCCCAAAATAGTAAAGGTTGCCTCTTTTCAGGAGCGGATATGCAAGGTAGCGCAGTAAAAAAATGGACATTGGTGTTGGGTTTTGTGCTCGCCATGGGGAGTGGCATCGTATTTTTCCATCAAAATCTGATTTCGGCACTGATACTGCCGCAGTATATTGAATGGGCCACCGACACTGAACTGTTGGGCCTGCAAACTGGCCAGCCGTTGGATGACACACAGTTGGCACTTGCCCGAGATATTGGTATCAAAAACCCGCAACAGGTGAGGCTGGTCTTTGTTGATCAAGTCCCTTTTCCGTACGATAACCTGCTGTTAAAAACAGTGGGTGAAGCCGTGGGCTTTATCGGCGAGGGTATTGTCAATAATGCTCAGGTATTTGGCTATTCCATTTATGTCCGCGAAGACTACCCGCTTACTACGCCACGTCTGGCACATGAGCTGGTGCATGTTTTGCAAATTGAACGTTCCAGTTTGCAGCAAGTTATCACACAGCATTTTAGCGACTTGGCGACCTATGGCTATGACAACGCCCCTCTGGAGGTGGAAGCATATCAGGCAAATGAAAAGTATCGTGATGTGTTATAGGCTAGGATTTTAAGTACTTGCTGTTCAAACAAAAGCAATCCAGCGCCCGGCGACAAGTATGGTTAGCCAGAGCAGTAGCGAACTGGCGGCGGTGAGCTTAAGACTGTTACTGACTGGCCCGCCACTGCAGGCCTGCCGCCAGGCCTGGCTAAGGTGCACTATTAGCAGATTAAGCAGTGCCAGGGCCAGGAGCAGCATTTTCAGCAAAAAAGCCTGATTGCTAACATATTGCAGGGGTTGCACGCTAAATAACAGCACGCCACTACCGATAGCCAGCAGTAAACCGACGCCGGCCAGCCGGCTAAACAGCTTAAATAAGTCTGATAACGCGCTTTGGCGTAGCACTCCGAGTAGCCGCAGATCCAACAGCAGTATATTACCAAGCAGCAGGGCGATGCCCAGAATATGCAGCGCGCTCAGCGCCGGATAAGCCAGTGCCGACTGGCGGATAAGGTTAATGAGCGCCAGTTCGGACAGGCTGATCAGGCTGTTTGCCAGCAAGGCTTAGTCTTCGCGCAGCAGCTGCGGATAAAAGGTATACACCTTACCATTAATGGTGGCGCGAACCGCTTTGATAATCCGCTCATCTGTTTTTGCCGAGCGATGGCCACGCACCAGCACGGTATCACCGACTGCGGCTTCGCCTTCGACAAAGCCAGCATCCCGGGTTTGCCGTGGATTGCCCAGATCGACCTGCCAGGCACCATCCGGGGTGTTGATCATTAAACGTGGATGCGGCGGGCCAATATAGATTTCGGTAATTTCACCGCTCATCTCGGTTTGCTGCTGTTCGGTCCAGTTCCAGCCGTGGTGGGCTGCGGCGCTGGCAGCCCAGAGTGCGGCAGCAAGTAAACTTAACTGGCTGACTTTAGTCAGGGTGGTACGCATCTTTACCTCGTCTGCTTTGCTTTAAAATCACTTTAGTATACGAAGCAATAGGCGCTATGGCGCACAAAAAAGCCGCTTTTGCGACCACCCGACAATCAGATGGGATTTGTTACAGTGCTTCTGCGTAGCGATACAAGGCTTTTAAAATCGCCATTTTTTGCTCATCGGCGCTGTGCTCATGCGCCAGATTTTCCAGTGCCAGGCTAAATTGCTCCAGCGTCAGGTTGGGATTATCCAGGCCGTGCATCAGCTTGTCAGTGCGGTAACGTTGCCATTTTTGCAGCTCGCTATCGGTAAGACTGAGCGGGTAATTACGTGCCCGGTATAAAAAATATAAGCGGTTTAGCCGCTCTTCGCTAAAGATAAGGCTATCGGCGGTTAAGCTGGCCGGATCCAGCTGGTGCAGCTGTTGCATTTTTTGTTTATCGGCGTCGCTGATAAAGCCGTTGTACAGCTGATAATCGGGGTTGGTTTCAGCGCCGTAGTCGCCGGCTTGTTGATACAGCTCGACCACTTTTTGTTGTAACTGGCGATTTTGGCGCAGCCATTCCAGATGGTGCAGGCATTGGTTGCGGTCAATGCCAAGCTCGGTTGCGCGTTCGGCACTCAGGGTTTTCGCATTGGCCAGCACCGGGCATTTATTCAGATGGATCAGTTTTAACCCCAGTCGCTGTTCGCCTTCGGCCAGTTCACTGCTCTTACGGTAGAGTTTTTGTTGCAGTGTAGCCAAATCATCATCCAGCAGCGCTCTGGGGTCGAGCTGCAGGTTATAGCAGATAACCGCGTTCTTATTGCTTGGGTGGTAGGCCAGCGGCACTATCCAGCTGGCACAGCCCTGAGTCGCCGGGAACTTTGAAGAAATATGCACCAGGGGGGTTAAGCCTGCAACGTCAATCAGCTCGGCGACTTTTTGCTTTTTACGCAGTTCAAACAGATAGTGAAACAGTTTAGGTTGTTGCTGTTTAATCAGTTTGGCTATAGCGATGGTGGCATACACATCAGACAGCGCATCATGGGCGGCGCTATGTTCTAAATTATTGGCTTTGGTTAGCTGCTCAAGCTTAAAACTGGGGCTGCCATCATCACGCAGTGGCCAGTTTATACCCTCGGGGCGCAGCGCGTAACAGGCGCGTACCAGATCAATCAGATCCCAGCGGCTATTGCCCTGCTGCCATTCGCGGCCGTACACATCATAAAAGTTGCGATACAGGCCGTAGCGGGTGACCTCATCGTCAAAGCGCAGGCTGTTATACCCCAGCACGCAGGTATTGGGGGTACTAAAGGCATTTAGGATCCGCTGCATAAACTCGGTTTCAACTAAGCCTTTTTTATTACAGAGCTGCGGGGTTAAACCGGTGATCAGGGCGGCTGCCGGATGGGGCAGGTAGTCGTTGGCGAGCTGGCAATACCACATCTCGGGCTCGCCAATAATATTCAGTTCATGATCGGTACGTATACCGGCAAATTGGGCCGGGCGATCTTTTTTCGGATCGGCGCCCCAGGTCTCAAAGTCATAGAAATAAAAGCTTGGCGCTTGGCTCATGGCGGTTCCTGTCCGGATTTTCAGCAGCTTACTAACATTAGAGCATATAGCGGCATAATAACCGATCGCCGGCCTGCAGGTACAGTCAGGCGGGAGTCCTCAGCATGGTAAGCCGCAGCTCACTTAATCGGATAAAAAGCGCTGCTACACGCTTTTCTACCTCCAAGGTGGTAAATTACGCTACAATGTTTTATGTGTTTTTCTAATTATTTAAAGAGCTTACACCATGCGTAAAAACCTGCCTGTTACCAATCAACGCCGTACATTTGGCCCTGAGGAGCGGTTAATCTCGGTTACCGATACCCGCGGTATTATTGTTGACTGTAATGAGGCTTTTGTCGCGGTAAGTGGCTACAGCAAAGAGGAGCTGCTGGGACAGCCGCATAATCTGGTACGGCATCCGGATATGCCTGCGGCAGCCTATGAAACCATGTGGCGTTACCTGAAGCAGGGTAAAAACTGGATGGGCCTGGTGAAGAACCGCTGTAAAAACGGTGATTATTACTGGGTGGATGCCTATGTGATGCCGATTTTTGAAAAAGGCCAGATCGTGGGTTATGAGTCGGTGCGTTGTGCACCGAAAGAGCAGGATGTCACCCGCGCTGAACAACTGTATCAACACATCAATCAGGACAAAGCTGCTGCAAGGCGCTGGTCGGTGGAGGCGGGGCTCGGTTTATTGACGCTGCTGGTCGCTAGCTTAGCGCTGTGGCAAGGCGGTTTAATGGCGCTGGCGTGGGTGCTCGCTGCTGCGGCACTGACCTGGGCATTGTTACAAAAATGGCAGCAGGCCAAACTCTTTAGTGAGCTGGATGCCTTATTACCCGGTGCCTTTGGTGATCGCTTGGCGGTGCTAAGTTATACCGATGATCGTAATGCGGTAGGCAAGTTAAAAGTGAATGTGCTGAGCGAACGCTCGCATTTGCGTGCCATGCTAACTCGGATTGAAAATGCGGCCAGTAGCGTAGCTAAGGACTCACTGCGCGGCTTACAACTGACGCAGGAAGCCAACCAGGAGATTGATCGCCAGCAGGCCGAAACCATGCAGGTGGCCACGGCGATGAATCAAATGACGACGACTATCGCCGAAGTGGCGCACCATGTTACTGATACTGCAGCCCAGGCCGATAAAGCCAACAAATTAGCGGCACGGGGCAATGAAATTGCCGGTACCACCCGCTATTCGATTGAGAAATTACGCGATACGGTCAGCAGTATCGGCCAGTCGGTGACTGAGGTGTCTGATCAAACCGATAAGATTGCCAAGGCGGCACAGTTTATTGAGCAAATTGCTGATCAAACCAATTTACTGGCGTTAAATGCAGCGATAGAAGCGGCTCGCGCCGGCGAACAGGGGCGGGGCTTTGCGGTGGTGGCGGAGGAGGTGCGTAATCTGGCGCAGCGTACTCAGCAATCGACCAAAGAAATTTATGCTATCGTCGCGGAGTTGACGGCGCGGGCGAATAACGCGGTACATGTGGCGCAGTTAGGGGCCCAGGATGCAGAAAATGGTTTACAAAAAGTGCTGGAAAGTGGTGAGATGTTAAGTGGTATCAATGGCGCAGTGAATGAGATTGCCCATATGTCAACTCAGATGGCAGCTGCGGTAGAGCAGCAGGCCCATGTGGCAGACGATATCAACCGTCAGGTTGTCAGCATTTCCACGTTGGCGGGACATAGCACTCAGGCGGCGACGGAAGCGGCCCATACGCTGAGCCAGCTGAAAAAAGTGTCGGATAATCTGGCCGATTTGGTTCATCGGTTTAAACGCTAAACGCAAATCGCAGGCCCGGGGGCTCGATGTTAAGGTCGTTACGTAGTCAGTTAACCTTATTGCTGGTCGGTTTATTGCTGTTGCTGGCTGTATTTACCGGTTATGCCACCCTAAATACTATGCGTAACGACAGTGAGCAGCAAGCACGCCAGCTGCTCAAGGTTGCCAGTAACGCCGCCGGCCAAACGCTGCAAGTGCGCAGTGATCAGTTAACTGACAGCGTCCGCCTGTTAGCGGCCGACTTTGGCTTTCGTCAGGCCGTGGCCACCGCCGAAGCGGAAACCATCAGCAGTGTTTTAGAAAATCATGGCGCCCGGATTAACGCCGATCTGGCGTTTTTGTTTACCCCGGATGGCCGGATGCTGGCCAGTACCGCTGCGGTGCAGGATAACGCCGTATTACCCGGTTTATTTGAACAAGCCCGTGCTCAGCAAGGTTCGCAGGCCAGCGTACTCAGCGTGGGAGAGCGTGCCTATCAGTTAGTGCTGGTGCCGGTACGGGCGCCGCATATTATTGCCTGGGTTGGTATGGGCTTTAGTGTCGATCAGCAACTTGCCAGCCAAATCGCCGATTTAACCGGGCTGCAGGTGAGTTTTATCAGGCTCAGCGGCGAACGTTTGGTGCTAAGTTCCACGCTTTCGGCAGCGGCCAAACAGCAGCTGGCCGAGCAGCTGCAACCTATCATGCTTGATGAACGCGTATTGCCGGAGTTGTTACCCCAGCATATCAGTCAACTATTTGCGCTTAGTGAAACCCAGCAGTTATGGGGCGTATTGCACCTGCCAAATGCGCAGTGGCTGGCAAATTATCAGGCACTGCGTAATCAGCTGCTACAGATCTTTAGTCTGGGCCTGGCGCTGGCGCTGGTGGTGGCCTTTGTATATACCCGTAGTGTCACCCGGCCATTGGATAAACTGGTGCGCTACGCCAAGGCGATCGGGCGTGGTCAGGAAGTACAGCCGCCGGCAGTAGCCCTAGCTGAAGTGGGCTTGCTGGCAAATACCCTTACCCAGATGCGTGCGGCAATTCAGCAGCGGGAGCGGCAACTACTGGAGCAGGTGGAGCGCGACCCGTTAACCGGGTTAGCAAACCGGCTGGCGGTCGAGAAGCACCTGGCAGTCAGGCTGCAGCAACAGGCGTCGACTTTATTGCTATTAAATATCGCAAAGTTTCGTTACGTGAACGATAGTCTGGGCTATCACAGTGGTGATTTGTTATTGCAACAGCTGGCGCTGCGGCTTAACAATGAAACCACAATTAATTTTTGTGCCCGGCTGGGAGCAGATGAGTTTTTACTGGTGATCCCCTCCACGCTGGAAGAGGAGCAGATCAATAGTTTGCTGGTTAATCTGGCGCAACCCTTCGATTTGGCCGGTTCGGCGATTAATCTACAGTTGGTGGCCGGTGTCTATGCCACCACGGCGCTGGCGCAGGATGTCAATGCGATATTGCGGCGGCTGGAAATTGCCCTGGCTAACGCCAAAGCGGACAATCTGCCGCAAGCCTGGTATCGCACCGGGCAGGATGAAAGCCATCAGCGGGAGCTGACCTTGATCCGCGATCTGCCACAGGCGTTAGACAGTGGTCAGTTTTCTGTGGTATTCCAGCCGAAGGTCGATATCGTTGCCCGCCGCTGTCGGGCGGCAGAGGCGTTGATCCGCTGGCAACACCCTACACTGGGTTTTGTCTCACCCATGGAGTTTATTACCCTGGCCGAGCGAACCGGCAATATTAGCCTGATCTCGAACTGGATGTTACAGCAGGTGATCCGGCAACTCGCCAGCTGGCAACAGCTGCACCCGCAAGTGGCAGTGGCAGTAAATTTATCGGCGGCCGATCTGCTGGATGATGCTTTGCCGGCGCGTATTTTGGCCGCACTGGCTGAAGCCGCTGTGCCAGTGAGTGCCTTAACACTGGAAGTGACCGAAAGTGCGGTGATGCAGGATGCCAGCCGGGCTATCGCTAATCTGAAAGTATTAAAGCAGGCCGGGATCAAGCTGGCGATTGATGATTTTGGTACCGGGCAGTCATCACTGGCTTATCTGAAGAATTTGCCGGTACATGAAGTGAAAATCGATCGCGCCTTTATCAAAGATATCGAACACAACCAACAGGATGCGTTGATTGTGCAGGCGACAGCGCAGCTGGCGGGAGGACTGGGGCTGACCGTTACGGCAGAAGGGCTGGAGAATCATGCCGGTTTAAGCCGGGTACTGGATGCCGGCTGTCAGCAGGTGCAGGGGTATTACTTCGCCAAACCGTTATCCGCCAAAGATTTTAGCCAGTGGTTGCAGGATTTTGCGACCCAGGGCGAGCGTTTCTTTCCGCCTGCAGTGGATCCTGCCACAGCGCCAACTGCTGCTCAATAAAGCTGCCGAGTTTGACGGCGGCCTGCGGCAAGCGTTTATTACTGTGCCGTACCAGATACCAGTGACTTAGCAGCGGAAAACCGCTTACCTCCAGTACAGACAGCAGATGTTGCTGTCCCTGCAAGGTATGGGCAGATAACAAGGCTACGCCCAGACCAGCCATCACACTAAGCCGGATCGCTTCATTTGACTCCATTTGCATACTATATTTGATTTCAGTGGCCTGGCTACTGAGCCAGCTATCAAAGGTCATGCGGGTGGCAGAGCCGGGTTCGCGCAGAATAAAGCGTTCCTCCTGCAGCATACCAAAACTTAAGCCGCTTTGCCGGCTGGCCCAGTGCCCGGGCGGGGCCACCAGATACAGCGGGTTGGCGACTACGGCCTTGGCTTTAACATTTTCCCCGCCGGGTGGGTGACTAAATAAATACAGGTGATCCTGTTGCTGGGCAAAGCGGTTTAAAATATGGGCCCGGTTGCCGATCTGCAGGTTGATCACCACCCTCGGATAGTCACGGCTAAAATCAGCCAGCAGTTGTGGCAACAGATATTGGGCGGTATTGACTACCGCCAGCGAAATGGTGCCGGCATCGCCACGGCGCTGTTGATGTAGCTGCTGATTAAATTCTGATAGCCGTTCATCAATATCCAGCACCGCCTGATACAGCAGTTCACCACTGGCGGTCAGTTGTAAGCGTTGTTGCTGATAATCAAACAGCGGCTCGCCAATGATTTCACTCAGTTTTTTAAGTTGTAATGATACCGTGGGTTGCGTCAGGTGTAGTAAACGGGAAGCGGCGGTAATATTGCCACTTTCGGCAACCTGGCGGAAAACCTGTAATAGCCGGAAACTAAGATGACGGGCGTCCATAGATAATTATCAATAGTGATTTGTTAAATTATTAATTAGCATAAAGGGTAGGTTGCAGGCAAGATCGGCGCCGATATTTACACAAACTAAAACTACATGATGCTCTAGAACGGGGAGAACTTAATGCCAGATGTGGTTATAGCGTTTTTTGCCTTGGGTTTAATTGCCGGCCTGGTGAAATCCGATCTCAAAGTGCCGGTGTCGATTTATGAAATCCTGTCAATTTTACTGATGTTGGTAATTGGCCTGAAAGGCGGTATGGCGCTACATGGTGAACCCTTGTTGCCGCTGCTGCCGGAGCTGGCGCTAATCGTATTTTGTGGTGCCCTGATCCCACTGCTGCTGTATCCGCTGTTAAGACGCCTGATTAAGCTGGATAGTGCCAACGCTGCCAGTATTGCCGCGCACTATGGCTCCGTTAGTGCTGGTACCTTTGCGGTGGTGCTGGCGGTTGCGATGGCGAATAATCTGGAATTATCCGCCCAGACCACATTGTATCTGGTACTGCTGGAGTTACCGGCTATCGTGGTAATGCTCTGGCTGTACCGCTTTATTAATGGCACCAAGGCCAATGGTCTGGCAATTTTACATGAAGCCCTGACCAGCCGCGGTGTGCTGCTGCTATTGGGTGGCATGTTGATTGGGGCCTTTTATGGTAATGAGGGCTTATCGGAAATTACCCCGGTATTGCTGGGTGGGTTTAAAACCATGCTGGCGCTGTTTTTACTGGAAATGGGCCTGTGCACGGCCCGGGTCTGTAATCCGTTGCCGTGGCAGCATTGGCGGCTGATGATTTTCGCACTGGTTACGCCGTTGGTGCTGGCCAGTGTCGGACTGCTGGTTGCCGGCATCCTGGGTATGCCAGCGGGTAGTGCCCTGGTGTTTGCGACGCTGATGGCCAGTGCCTCTTATATCGCGGCACCCGCGGCGATCCGTGCCGCCATTCCGCAGGCTGATATCGGTCTGTCGATGCTGGCGGCGCTCGGGATCACCTTCCCGTTTAATATCTTAATCGGTATTCCACTTTACCAAAGCTGGATCCTTTAGGTACCACAAAAAGTCTGGCAGACGCGCTGTTCCGGGCGCGCTGCCAGGCTGTATGGCTCACCTGCTGCGGATTGCAGATAAGGTTGTTGCCATAGCTGCTGCAATTGTTGGAACAAAGCTAAATCACCATGCTGGCTAACCTGGTCTATCACCTGTTGGATCAGGTGATTGCGTGGGATCAGATAAGGGTTGGCGGTTGCCATAATAGCCTGCGGATCGGCAGTCTGCTGGCTCAGGCGCTGCCGCCATTGCCGCTGCCAGGCACTGAACTGTTGTTTGTCCAGTTGCTGCGTTAAATAGACACTGTCGCCTTGGCGCAGCGCGAAAAAACTCTGGCTAAAATCAGCCTGGCCAGCACTCAGTAACGCAAGAAAATCGGCGATCAGCTGATCGTCCGCCTCCTCCTGTGCCGGTGCCGTTAATCCCAACTTGGCCCGAAAGCGCTGCCGGTATGCAGTTTGATAATACTGTGGAAAGGCGTTCAGCACCGACATTGCCAGCGCAATCGCCTGCTCTTGATCCGGGTCAATCAGGGACAGCTGGGCTTCGGCCAGCCGGGCCAGGTTCCACTGCGCAACGGCTGGCTGATTCTGATAGGCATAGCGACCCTGTTGATCGATATAACTGTAAACCTGCCGCGGTTGATAGGCTTCCATAAAGGCGCAGGGACCATAGTCAATGGTTTCGCCGCTCAGGCTCATATTATCGGTATTCATGACACCGTGGATAAAACCCAGGCTCATCCAGTGTGCGACCAACTGCGCCTGGCGCTCCGCTACCTGCTGTAACAGCGCCAGATACGGATTATCCTGTTGCCACAGCTGTGGATAGTGACGGTTTATCACATAGTCTGCCAGTGCGGGCAGCACAGCCGGATCAGGCTGGCTGGCGGCATACTGCATTGTACCGATCCGGATATGACTGCTGGCAACCCGGGTTAAGATAGCGCCCGGTAGTGTTTCATCACGGAACACCAACTCACCGCTGCTAACGGCTGCTAACGCCCGGGTGGTGGGTACGCCTAAGGCATACATGGCTTCGCTAACCAGATATTCGCGTAGTACCGGGCCCAGTGGGGCGCGGCCATCGCCACTGCGTGAAAACGGGGTACGACCGGCGCCTTTTAGTTGCAGATCGTAAAGCTTACCATCCTTGGCCCGCAGCTCTGCCAGTAGCAGCGCCCGGCCATCGCCTAAGCGGGGAACATAGTTAGCAAATTGGTGGCCAGCATAGGCCTGAGCCAGCGGCAATGTCCAATCGGGTAGGTTGTTACCGCTAAACAGCGCTAAGCCCTCAGCTGTGCGCTGATACTGTTCTGGCAACTTTAGTTCGCTGGCCAGAGTCTGGTTAAATGCCAGCCAGGCCGGGGCGCGCACCGGCGTTGGCGCACAATCGGCGTAGCAGGCAGCAGGGAGGGTTCGGTAGCTATGTTCAACCTGAAATAATGACATAACGGCTCTAAGGCAGTGACAGAATAGTTGAGTAGTTTACTCAGATATTCCCGCTCTGGCTAGGTTGTGTGCATGCTTTAGCGTTTACGGTATTCAGCTACTGCCTGATTTGAGGCTTCGACCATTTTGCGCCCGCGTGCTGAGCTTTGCGTCAGCATAATAAACAGCAGGTCAATGACCAGCTCCTGAGCATTACGTGACAAAATAGACGACAGCCGGGCGGCATTTTCATTGGCGACGGTTTTTAAATTTAGCACTGAGAGTTTCGCTACGGTATTAGGCGCAAAACCGGTCAGGCTCAGCAGCGGAATGCCACGGCTACTGGCATACTGGCTGACGACGATCATCTCCGGTGTTTCACCGGATTCACTGATCACCACCAGTAAATCTTTATTGTTGTAGTGGGCTAAATCAGCCAGTTGGATATGGTTATCACTTTCTGCGATGGCTTGTAGCCCCAGTTTGCGTAGCTTCAGGCAAAAATCCTGTGCCACCAGAAAGGAGGCACCTTTACCGGTTAGCATAATGCGTCTGGCTTGGGTCAGCAGTTGACAGCCTTGCTCCATACTGGCCTGCTCATTGGCACTAAGGGTATTGGTCAGAACTTCAATTTTACCCGCCAGCAGTTTGCGCGCCATTTCCTGAAAATTATCATTCAGCGCAATATCACCATGCAATTTAATGCTTTTCGGGCTGGTTTGCTGGTGCAGGCTGTCGTTAATTGCAAACTTAAAATCCGGGTAGCCCTTATAACCCAGCTTTTGCGTAAAGCGGACCACTGTAGCCTGACTAACGCCAACGGCCTGTGCCAGTTCCTGTGATGATAATTGACGAATTTGTGCTGAGTTCGCCAGTACATAGTCCGCTATCGCCAGTTCAGCGCTGCGTAAGCGGCTTTTTAGAAGCACAATTTTTTGTAATACGGCCATACCTGGCTCCAAACTGCTGTTATGGTTTGAGTATACGCGTATTGCGGGCAGAAAGACCAGCCGCACGCCCACGCCAAAATGCTGTGCCGGCTAACGTTGCCAAAGGCGGTACTTCTGCATAAAATCGCCGGCCTGGATCTTCAACGCTAAGCGGAGTGCATGGTGAATAAAAATCTACTGACTAATGGGGCGGCTTTGGTGCTGGTACTGGGCGGCGTGCTGCTTGCTCAGCCACTGCTGCTGAGTATCGGTATGTTTGCTTTGGCCGGCGCCATTACCAATACCCTGGCTATCCATATGTTGTTTGAGCGGGTGCCTCTGCTGTATGGCTCAGGTGTGATCCCGGCGCGCTTTGTGGAATTCCGGCAGGGGATCTATCAGTTGGTGATGACCGAGTTTTTTAGCAGTGAAAATATCGACCGCTTTTTAGCGGAGAAAAAACAACAACACAGCCGGGCCTTTGATTTTGAACCGGTAATCAGGCAAACCGATCTCAGTCCGGCCTTTAATGCGCTGGTCAGTGCCGTGGAGCAATCTTCTTTTGGCAGTATGCTGTCGATGTTCGGCGGCAGTGCGATGCTAAAACCCTTACAACAGCCCTTTACTGAAAAATTACAGAGCGCACTGATTGAGATTAGTCAGAGTGAGCAGTTTAACCAGTTGCTGTTGACGCAATTGGACAGTCCGGAGCAATTAGCCGAGCTCAGACAACAGATCGAACAAATTGTTGAACAGCGGCTGGCTGAGCTGACCCCCGAGCTGGTAAAACAGATTATTCAACGGATGATCCGCGAGCATCTGGGCTGGCTGGTGGTTTGGGGCGGGGTTTTTGGTGGTGTGCTTGGTCTGCTGGCAGGACTGATTAGCCGCTAATCCCTTGCTGAACCGCTGAAATGTCAGTACCGTAGTGTAACTGCCAGTTGGCGTTCTTAAAGCGAGGTACAACCATGACGGTAACAACCAAGACCTGTAGTATTGCAGCAGCGCTATTGTTAAGTCCCCTTTATTTGCAGGCAATGCCAGAACTAAAAGGCAATGAACAGCTGTGGTTATTAACGGCTGAACAGCAGTTGGTTAAAGTTGCGGCCAAGGCGCCACAGCAAATTATCGAGCAGCGCGCCTTGCAGGGACTCTCTGCAGCGGAGCAGTTAATTGGTATTGATTACCGGGTGGCATACGGCGTTTTGTTTGGTTTATCAAATCAGGGCCAGCTCTATCAGATCAATACGACAGACGGTAGCCTGACTAAAGTTGGTACTGCATTACCCGCAGGTACTCTGACTGACGCTGCTTATGGTTTTGATTTTAACCCGGCGGCAGATCGGATCCGGGTCGTTAATGTGCAGGGACAAAATTTACGCCTGCATCCGGAAACCGGCGCGCTGGCCTTTACCGATCCCAAGCTGCATTATGCCGCGGACGACGTCAATGCGAATAAGCAACCAACGATAGTCGCTGCCGCTTATACCTACAATCAGCAAAATGAGAAACTCACCACCAATTATGCTATCGATCTGGCACAAGGCACGCTGGTGACTCAGGGCAGTATTGAAGGCCAGGAGCCGGCTGTTTCACCCAATACCGGTACTCTGTTCACAGTGGGTAGCCTGGGCTTGGCTGCACTTAGCGACGTCGCCTTTGATATCTCCGATCTGCGTAATATCGGTCTGTTGGCAGTCAGCAAACAAGGCGCTACGGTAAGTAGCCTGTATCAGGTGGATCTGGCCAGTGGTAAAACACTGTTACTTGGCGAGTTACCGACCACGATAACGGGTATCGCCATTGAACCTTAAACTACTGACCATCCTACTGACGCTGGCGCTGCTATTTAGCAGTGTTAGCCTGGCCGCCGGGTTGCAGGTACAGGTAATTGACGAGCAGGGCAAACCGGTTGCCGGGGCAGTGGTGTTTTTAGAATCCGCTGCTGCCAGTGCAGCGGTAAAGCCTGTCGACGATGCCCGTATTGTGCAAAAGGATAAAACCTTTATCCCGGATGTGCTGGTGATCCCGCGCGGTACCGCTGTATATTTTCCCAACGAAGATACGGTGCGGCATCATGTGTATTCGTTTTCTGCCATCAAGCCGTTTGAAATTAAGCTCTATGTTGGTACCCCGTCGGCGCCAGTGCTGTTTGACCAGAGTGGCGTTGCTGTGCTGGGCTGCAATATTCACGATGAAATGATTGCCTGGGTGGTGGCGCTGGATACGCCTTATTACAGCCGCAGTGATCAGCAGGGATTATCCAGGCTGGAGCAGGTACCGGCCGGAAGTTATACTTTGCGGGTTTGGCATAAAGACTTATTAAACGAGCAGGATGTGCCAAGGCTGGCGATAGAAATCGGCCAGCAGCCACAGCAAACGACAGTGCAATTGCCGAAACTGGCACCGGTATTTTAAACCTATTTTATGCCGCCGGTAATACGGCGGTCTTTTCCGCGTCTATACTAGAGCTGGCGTTTTGATGTCGCTTCGGTTGGTAGTCATTATCAGCAATATGCATCAAGGAGAGCCAGTATGAAGCATAAAATCCTCAGAACATCAGCGATTAGCCTACTTTTCTGTTTTTCCAGCGTGGTTCAGGCAGTGCCGGCAGAGCAGTTGGATATTGCCGGTATAAAACTTGGTATGACGGTTGATGAAGTCAAGGCAGCCATTAATACCTTTGATTCCCAGCTACAGATTGAAGAAGTTGCTACGGTGTTTGACCTCAACGATGGCGCTAATCTGCAGCCCAGCCCGGAATTTTTAGATCGGATAGAAGCCTTGCAGGGGAATCAGGGGGCAGTGTTAAAGGTATTCTTCTCTGGTCCGGTGGGCGAGGTACGGGTAATTGGCGTGGCCCGCAAGGGATTGATCCTGAGCAACCAGCCGGCGTCAGCGCAATTTATGCAGTCTCTTACGGCACGTTATGGTCAACCAACGGCATTTAATCGTAATCAAAAAGATCAGCCGGTATGGGAAGCGAGTGGCAAGATGTCCTGTCTGAAAGCCCGGGATTATAAGAATGAGCCGCAGGTGAATATTGCGCCGGGTTTTGGTGAAAGTGTGTTAGTCAATGTCAGTGCGGAGCAGTTCTTTAGCAGTCGGGCCGGCAATAATACTGGTAAGGGATTATTCCCGAAAGAATTTACTGACTGTGGTAGTTACCTGAGTTACTTTTTCCCGGGCGATCCGATCAGTAGCTTTAGTGGCGAACTAATGGATCTGGGCGCGATAGTGCACACAGAACGCAGCCGACAACAATGGGTTGAACAGTTAACGGCAGAAGCGGTACAGAAACGGCTATCAAAAGGTCAGGTGCCGAAGTTTTAGGCGAGATGATGATAACGAATCAGGCCGGTCTGGTGACCGGCCTGTTTGGGTAAAGACCACTTACTTCAGATCGAAACGATCGGCATTCATCACTTTTACCCAGGCGTTAACAAAGTCTTGTACAAACTTTTGTTTGTTATCATCCTGGGCATAGACCTCAGCATAAGCGCGCAGAATCGAATTGGAACCAAACACCAGATCGACCCGGGTCGCGGTCCATTTCACTTTGCCACTGCTGCGCTCGACAATGTTATAGCTGTTGCGACCGGTTGGTTGCCAGCTGTAGTTCATGTCGGTCAGATTGACGAAGAAATCGTTGCTCAGCACCCCTGGCTTATCGGTAAAGACACCGTGCTTACTGCCACTAAAGTTGGTATCCAGAACTCGCATGCCACCGATTAAAGCAGTCATTTCCGGGGCGGTTAAACCCAGTAACTGGGTTTTATCCAGCATCATTTCCTCAGGCTGTACCACATAATCTTTTTTCAGATAATTGCGGTAGGCATCATGTAGCGGCTCCAGCACTTCGAATGACTCAACATCAGTTTGCGCCTGAGTCGCATCGCCACGACCCGGTGCAAAAGGTACTGTGATGTTCACACCGGCCGCTTTAGCTGCCTGTTCGATCGCCGCCGAGCCACCCAGTACAATCAGATCAGCCAGGCTGACTTTTTTACTCAGGCCAGCTTGAATGCCCTCCAGCGCTTTCAGTACCTTTTGTAACCTTACAGGCTCATTGGCTTCCCAATCTTTTTGTGGCGCCAGCCGGATGCGGGCACCGTTCGCGCCGCCGCGATAATCTGAACCGCGGAAGGTGCGGGCGCTATCCCAGGCGGTAGCGACCAGTTCACTTACTGTTAAACCGCTAGCCAGAATTTTCGCTTTTAGCTCGCTGATTTCTGCATCCGACAAGGTGTAGTCAACAGCGGGTACCGGATCTTGCCAAATCAGGTCTTCCTCTGGCGCATCGGGACCTAAATAACGGCTTTTCGGCCCCAGATCGCGGTGGGTTAGTTTAAACCAGGCCCGGGCAAATACATCTTCAAAGTAGGCCTGATCTTGGTAGAAGCGCTCCGAAATTTTACGGTATTCAGGATCCATCTTCAGTGCCATATCGGCGTCGGTCATAATGGGGTTATAGCGAATGGCGCTATCTTCAACATCAACCGGTTTGTCCTGCTCTTTAATGTTTACCGGCTCCCACTGCCAGGCACCAGCCGGGCTCTTTTTCAGCTCCCAGTCGTGTTCCAGCAACATTTTAAAGTAGCCGTTATCCCACTTGGTCGGTTCGCTGGTCCAGGCACCTTCAATACCGCTGGTAACGGTATCGCGGCCAATACCACGGGTTTTATGGTTCATCCAGCCAAAACCCTGCTCATGTAATTCAGCTCCCTCTGGTGCCGGGCCCAGATTTTCGGCACGGCCATTACCATGCGCCTTACCGACAGTATGACCACCGGCGGTCAGCGCCACCGTTTCTTCATCGTTCATCGCCATCCGGGCAAAGGTAACGCGCATATCGTGGGCGGTTTTCAGCGGATCCGGATTACCATCCACACCCTCAGGGTTGACATAGATCAGACCCATCATTACCGCAGCCAGCGGATTTTCTAAATCGCGTTCACCAGAGTAACGGCTGCCTTCGCTACCGGATTTGGCCAGCCATTCTTTTTCGCTACCCCAGTAGGTGTCTTTTTCCGGATGCCAGATGTCCTCACGGCCACCGGCAAAACCGAAGGTTTTAAAGCCCATCGACTCATAAGCCATATTACCGGCCAGGATCATCAGATCGGCCCAGGAAATTTTGTTACCGTATTTTCTCTTGATTGGCCACAGCAGACGGCGGGCCTTGTCGAGATTGCCGTTATCCGGCCAGCTATTAAGTGGGGCAAAACGCAGATTGCCGGTGCCGGCACCGCCACGGCCATCAGCAATGCGATAGCTACCTGCACTGTGCCAGGCCATGCGGATCATCAGGCCACCATAATGGCCCCAGTCTGCCGGCCACCAGCTTTGGCTTTGCGTCATCAGCGCTTTCAGATCGTTTTTAACGGCTTGCAGATCCAGCTTGGCGAACTCGGCCGCATAGTTAAAGTCGGCACCAAGCGGGTTAGACTTGCTATCGTGCTGGTGCAGGATGTCAAGGTTCAGCGTTTTCGGCCACCAGGCCATCACGTTATCGCTGCTGCTGGTATTAGCACCGTGCGCGAAAGGGCACTTACCAGTGGAGGGGGTGTTCTTGTCCATGGGTCACTCCTGTTTTGGTTATTGCAAAGGGTACGACGCGTGATACGTCAATAAGTTGCAATAACTATAGACCCCAATATGGAAAAGGAAAAATAACTTAAAGCGAATAGCCTAATAGCTTTTAGCAATTAAAAAGCAAGATTTTAACTGTTTATTTCAAACTTGCTGACCATTAAACCACTGGATCCCATAGTGTGAGAAGATTTCCGCATCGCGGTTATACCAGCGCCGGAACGGCTCAATATTAAAACCGTGTAGTTGCGCCAGATAGGCATAGCGCATGGCGGTTTGCAGCATATCAGGATAGCGCCAGATCCGGCCGTAGGCGACCACATGCAGCTGTGGGTGCTCCCCCAGAATATCCAGTGCCTGCATCACTTTATGTAAGTAACGCAGTTCCGAGGTTTGCTCCGGGGTAATTGCCTGCGGATGAAATTTGGCCATGCTTAGCTCCGATCAGAACGGGTTTAACGTCAGTATTTTTATATCGGCTGTCGCCGCCCAGATTTGAGCTGCATTTTTAGCGGATGCAGAAATTTTCTATTGGCCTCTTGTTTAATGCCGGTTACAACGCCACTTCTGAGCTTTTAGCCGAGCAGAATTGCAGAATTAATGATGAGTGCTTCGCCACAACAACAGCAGCCAGGTGTTTTACACTGGGTTGCCGGTTTTTTAAATCCTTATCGCGGCCGGGTGTTAGCGGCGCTGCTGTTTTTACTGCTTAGCTCGCTGGCCTGGCTGGCTTTAGGGCAGGGCGTACGTTTATTGGTAGACGAAGGCTTTGTTGCCGGCAATAGCAGCCGTTTAAACGAACTGACGCTACTGGTACTGGCTATCACGCTGGTGGGGGCTCTGGCGGTATTTTTCCGCTTCTATTTTATGAGCTGGCTCGGTGAGCGGGTCAGTGCCGATCTGCGCAACCAGGTGTTTCAACATTTACTTAAGCTATCACCGGCGTTTTACAGTGAAACCCGTACCGGCGAGGTGATTTCGCGTTTTACTGCCGACACCACCTTATTACAAAGCGTGGTCGGCTCCAGCCTGTCGATGGCGCTACGCTCAGCGGTTACCGCCATCGGTGGCCTGACAATGATGGCCTTTACCAGTATTAAGCTGACGTTATTGGTATTTTTAGCAGTGCCCTTGGTGTTGGCACCGATTTTTATCCTTGGTAAAAAGGTGCGCAAGCTGGCCAGGCAAAGTCAGGATCGGTTGGCTGATATTGGCGCTCATGTTGATGAAAGCCTGCATGAAATTCATACCGTGCAATCCTATGGCCATGAACTGCGCGATGAACAGCATTTTGCGCAAAAAATCGATGCGGTACTGGCAGCGGCACGGGGCCGGATCTTTTATCGTGCCCTACTTATTGCCTCGGTGATGCTACTTAGCATCGGCGCGGTGACAGTAGTTGGCTATATTGGTGCGCAGAATGTGTTAACTGGCAGTATCAGCGCCGGCCAACTGACTGCGTTTTTATTCTATGCGGTGATGGTCGCCGGCGGCATGGCCACTATTAGCGAAGTGATAGGTGAAGTGCAGCGGGCCGCAGGTGCAGCAGAGCGGCTGCAGGAACTGGCCAGTGAACCGGTACAAATCGCTGCGCCTGCGCAGCCGATTGCACTGCCAGCAAAGCTAAGCGGCGATTTACGTTTTGACGCCGTCAGCTTTGCTTATCCGCTGTCGCCGGCACAGCCGGTGCTGCAGCAGCTTAGTTTTGAGGTCAAGGCGGGTGAGCGGGTGGCGTTAGTTGGCCCCAGTGGCGCGGGTAAAAGTACCCTCTTTCAGTTGCTGCAGCGTTTTTATGATGTCAGCGCCGGGTCGATTTATCTGGACCAACTGCCGATCACAGCGCTCGAGCCGGCACAACTGCGCCGTCAATTTGCGCTGGTGCCACAGGAGGCAGTGATCTTTGCCAACTCGGTGCTGGAAAACGTGCGTTATGGCCGGCCAGAGGCCAGTCTGGAGCAGGTGATTGCCGCCTGTGTTGCGGCGCGGGCTGATCAGTTTATCTGCGACTTACCAGAAGGATATCAGACTCAACTGGGCGAGCGGGGTGTGCGCCTGTCTGGCGGTCAGAAGCAGCGTATTGCGATTGCCCGGGCCATTTTGGCGGATCGCCCAATTTTGTTGCTGGACGAAGCCACCAGTGCGCTGGATGCTGCCAGTGAACATGCGGTCAAACTGGCGTTGCAGGAGTTGATGCAGCAAAAAACCACGCTGATTATCGCCCATCGGCTGAGCACGGTATTAAATGCTGACCGGATCCTGGTGCTGGATCAGGGGCGGCTGCTGGCCAGTGGCAGCCATAGCGAACTGGTAGCGACCTGTCCGCTTTATCGCGAGCTTGCCGAGTTGCAGTTATTGGCCTGATCGGTTTTACTTAGGATCCGATCCTCAATAATGATAACGATAACGGAGTACCCCATGCTGCGAGCAAACCAAGTCCTGCTGATCCTGCTATTGAGCCTGTTTAGCTTCTCGCTACAGGCTGAGCAAGCTACATTACATCCAAAACTTGAACCCTTCAGACCCTATCTGGATACCTACTGGCAGGGCGATCTGACCCAAAGCGGCGCCGCCGAAAAAATGATTGATCGCTCACACTGGCAACGGGCTTTAAACGGCAATGCGATAAAAACGGTGCATTCGATTAATGATGGTGTTTATGGCGGCGAGTCGATTATTTATTGGGATGAAGCCAAACAAAGTATTAATTACTACTATTTTACGACGGCCGGTTTTTATACCCACGGCAGTATGACGTTTGAAGATAATAACCAGCGGATCATCGCGCGCGAGGCAGTCGAAAATAATGCCAACGGCATTACGATGGTGGAGTCAGTCAGTACCCTGACTGGCGATATCTTAACCGTGAGCGCGCGTTATCTGCAAAACGGTGAATGGGTAACAGGACACAGCGCCAGCTATCGCCGGGTGGCGCCACTTGAGGTTAAGTTTAAATAATCTGGATAAATATCGGGCAGTTAGCGGTGTCAGGCTTGCACTGCTGCTGGTTTAGGGTACAGTGGATATATTTACAGTCTGACAGCTGAAACCGGATCTTCTATGCTGTCTGCCTGCTGTTAACTGTCGCCTGTGAAAAGGAATCTTGATGCTGACGCCCGGTTTTATTGTTGCGCATAGCCACCGCCTCGAAGATCTGACCGCCCTAACTGTCGAATTGCTGGATCGCTATCCACTGCCACCGCTGGAGCAGGAAGTGCTGTTGGTGCAATCCAATGGTATAGCGCAGTGGTTAAAGCAGGCGCTGGCACGACAGACCGGTATTGCGACTATGCTGGAAGTCAGTTTGCCGGCGCGTCTGGTATGGCGGCTTTATCGCAGTGTGCTGGGCCCGGATATTCCGAAACACTCCCCCTTTGATAAGCAGCGGCTCCGCTGGCGTATTCTCCGATTATTGCCGGCACTGGTCGCTGCGGATCCAGACTTTAAAGCGCTGGCGCATTATATCGCGCCGGTAGATAAGGCCGCGGCTCAACCCGGCGCTGCGGCTCATCAGCTGCAAACTGCCACCGACGAGCAGCAAAGCAGTCTGGCCGGGCCTGAGCAGCGCAAATTATTTCAGTTAAGCGACAAGCTGGCCGATCTGTTTGACCAGTATCAGGTGTATCGCGCGGACTGGCTGGATAGTTGGGGCCGTGGTGAGCTGGTACTGGCCCAGTCGGGGCAGAATATCCCCTTGCCTGACGAACAGCGCTGGCAGGCAAAACTATGGCAGGCTTTGGTGCAGGATATCGGTGCCGAGCAGATTTGCAGCAACAGGGCGGCACTGCATCAGCGTTTTTTAAGTGCTGCGGCCAGCCTGACGGCGCAGCAGCGCCCCGACGGCGTGCCACCGCGGATTGTGGTATTCGGTATTTCCTCGTTACCCCGGCAAACGCTGGAAGTGCTACATGCCCTGAAAGGACTATGTCAGATCGTGCTCTGCGTCCATAACCCCTGTCAGTATCATTGGGCCGATATTATTGCCGGCCGCGATCTGTTGCGCCAGTATGCTAAGCCCAGATTTCGCAGCAAAAACCAAAGCTCCGGCTCGCTGCTGCTGTCAGAGCTGCATCAGTATGCGCCGCCGTTGCTGGCGTCCTGGGGCAAACAGGGGCGGGATTATATCCGACTGTTAGATGAATTTGATGAAACGGCAGCTAAAGCGGCTGCCTTTACCAATTTACGGTTTGATCTGTTTGATGAGGCGGAGCCAACGCATTTATTAGGCCGCCTGCAACACGATATTCTGCACCTCAGGCCCAATCAGGAAAGTCAGCAACATTGGCCAGCGCCGGATCCGCTAACCGATAAATCGATAGTGTTTCAGCGTTGTCACAGTGCTTTGCGGGAAGTGGAAGTGTTACATGACCATTTGCTGGCCGCCTTTGATGCCGATCCCAGCTTACAACCGCGCGATATTATGGTGATGGTACCTGACATCAACAGCTATGCACCCTATATTACTGCGGTGTTTGGCCGGCTGGCGGCGGATGATCCGCGTTATATCCCTTATACGCTGGCCGATCAGGGCCAGCGCCAGCGCAACCCGCTATTGCAGGCGCTGGAGCTGATACTACAGGCGCCAACGCAGCGCTTTAGTCACAGTGAACTGTTTGACTTACTGCAGGTCCCGGCACTGCGGCGTCGTTTTGTTCTGAGCGAGCAGCAGGTCAGTCAACTACAACAGTGGGCAGCTGCCGCAGGGGCACGCTGGGGTCTGGATGCCACTCAGCGTCAGGGGCTGGGGTTAAGTTATAGCTGGCAGCAAAACAGCTGGCAGTTTGCGCTGAACCGCTTGCTTTATGGTTATGCTGCCGGCGCCACGGCCGCATCCTGGCAAGATATCGCCGCTTATGCTGAGGTGTCTGCACTGGAAGCGCAAGCGATAGGGGCGCTGGCAGCACTGGTGGAAACCTTACAGCACTGCTGGCAGCAGCTGCAGGTTGAGCGCAGCCCGGCCAATTGGCATCAACTGCTGAGTAACCTGTTAGATCAACTGTTTACAGCAGACAATGAGCAGGAAATGTTACTGCTGACCAGGTTACGCGATACGCTGGATGACTGGTTGCAAAGCACCCAGGAGGCACAGTTCACGGCGGTTTTACCTGTTAGTATCGTCGCGGAGCTGTGGCTTGCCAGTGTCGACGAGCCCAACCTGCAACAACGGTTTATGGCCGGAAGTGTGAACTTCGCCACGCTGATGCCAATGCGGGCCATTCCGTTTCAGCGCATTTGTTTGCTGGGGATGAATGAGGGCGATTACCCGCGGCAAAGCCCGAAAACCGATTTTGATCTTATGCGTCTGCATTACCGGCCCGGTGATCGCTCGCGTCGTGAAGATGACCGCTATCTGTTTTTAGAAGCCTTGTTATCGGCCAGACAACAATTCTATATCAGCTGGGTTGGCGCCAGTGCCCAGGATAACAGTGAACTGCCGCCTTCGGTGCTGGTCGGCCAGCTACAGGACCAATTGAATGCACTTTGGCCAGCGCCAGCGGGCACCCCGACACTGGCTGCACGCCTGACCACCGCCCATAAGCTGCAGCCTTTTGCGCCGGCATACTTTGCTGCCGAACCAAACTCGCCTTACTTTAGCTATGCCAAAGAATGGCTTAGTATTCATCAGGATAGTGATAAATCTCCGTTGAAACGCGTAACCGAGTTGTCGGGTGGAGCGGTACGCGTTACCGGTGGCAGGGCTGAACCTTTGGCGCCATTTCAAGCCGAAGCGCCCTTTAGCTTATTGGATTTACAGTTGCTGTTAAAAGAGCCGGCGCAGTTATTGGCGCGGCGCCGCTTAGGGGTTTACCTGCAGAGTACGCCTGAGGCCTTGCCGGATGTTGAGCCCTTTGCTTTGAACGGACTGGCGGTGTGGCAGGTGAAACATCAGCTACTGACAGCATTGCTGGCAGAGCAGCCGCAAAATGATGAACAAGCTTTAGCACTGCTGCGTCAGCAGCAACAACGTCTGAAGCAAGCCGGTGACTTACCCTATGGTGCAGCAGCCGGGCCGGATCTGGCCCGCACCGAGCAAACCGTGTTGGCGTTATATCAGGCACGCTCTGCGCTGGTGCAGCAAAGTACGCCGCTGGCGGCCAAGACTTATCAGCTGCAACTGGGTGACGTCTTGCTGGAGGCGGAGCTCAATACACTCTATGCCACGCCAGAGGCAATTCTGCAACTGGAGCTGACCGCCAGCAAGGTGGTCGAAGTCAAACCGCGCAGTGTCAGTTATCAGTGGCGTAATCTGGTTACGGGGTATCTGAAACATCTGGTCGCCTGCACAGTGCTGAAGCAGGCACCCAGCACGGTGATCCTGGGCGCCGATGGTTTTCTGACCCTGGCACCGCTAATCGCGTCGCAAGCCAGGGCAGAGCTAGAGCAACTTGCGGCTTGGTTACAACAGGCGCTGTGTCAGCCATTACCGCTGGCATTAGAGCTGGCGGCTGATTGGTATAAAGCCGAGCAGAAGCAGGAAGAGTACAGTCTGTCGAAACTTGCCGGCCGTTATCACGGTAACGCGTATCAGGAGGGGGTGCGGGCCGATACGCCTTATCTGGCGCGCTATTACGCGCAGGCACAGCAACTGTTGGATGCCGGCTTTAGCGATAGGGTGGCGTATTACCGGCCGTTCTTCCAACAGCTGCAGGCAGCAACAGCACAACCGCTTAGTGCCCTGGTGGCATCGCTAGGTGCTTTAGATATGAATTCCGGGGATATAACAGCGGAGGCGCAGCCATGATTCAGGCGCAGCATGAGTCATTAGCAATCACGAGCCAGGAGCAGCCATGAGCCAAGAATTAACCAGCCCGCTGCAATTGCCGCTGCACGGCAGTGTATTGATTGAAGCCAGTGCTGGTACCGGTAAAACCTATACCATAGCAGCGCTGTATTTACGTTTTATTCTGGCGCATCTGCCGAGGCTGACAGCGGCGGCCAGTCGCAGCACACCGCTATTGCCGGCTGATATTCTGGTGGTGACCTTTACCAAGGCGGCAACGGCCGAGCTAAAGGATCGGATCCGTCAGCGTTTAGTGGAGGCGGCGGCGGTATTTCGTGACGCTTCGGCCAGCGCCGATGCGGTGTTGCAGGCACTAAAAGTCGATTTTGCCCCGCAGCATTGGCCGGAATGTGCCTATGCGCTGCAAATGGCCAGCGAAGCCATGGATGAAGCCAGTGTAAAAACCATCCATAGCTGGTGCCAGCAGGTGCTGCGCGAGCATGCGTTTAATAGCGGCAGTTTGTTTCAACAGGAGTTGCTGACCGATCTTAGCGCCCTGCAATTAGAGGCGGTAAGAGACTTTTGGCGCAGCTGCTGCTATCCGCTACCTGAAGCACAGCTGCAGCAGATCCAGGCTTTATACCGTACACCGGAAGCCTTACTCGATGATCTAAGGCCACTATGGGCACAGGCCAGTGCCAGTTCTGAGCCGGTACAATTAGCTGAGCTGCTGTTGGCGGCTGAGCAAGCTTATCAGCAGCGGCTAAGTAGCGCCTTTTACTACTGGCAACAGGCGTTACCGGCCTGGCTGGATTGGATTGCCGCGGCCGAAGCGGCCGGCAGCTTTAGTAAACCCAGAACCTATAATCTGAAAAAAGCCCGTCAGGATTTTGCGCCCTTGCTGGATTGGACGGCCTTACCTGTTGCTGAGGCCGTAACGCAGTTACCTGAACTAAAAACCTCTTTTGTCGATAATTATGGCAAGCAGTTTTACCAGCATTATCAGGGTGAGCCGCTGGCAGCGGATTGGCCGGCGGCCTTGCTGGATCTGGTTGCGCTACTCTCCGAGGGGCCGGCGCTGCGGCCATTACTGTTACCAAAGGCGGTAACTTGGTGTAAGGCCCGGCTGGAGCAACAACTGCAGCAGCAAGCCAAAATGGGCTTTGATGACATTATCCAGCAATGCCGGCGTGCATTGGAGGGTGATGCCGGGCCGGCACTGGCCGCTATTTTACGCCAGCAGTACCCGGTGGCGATGATTGACGAGTTTCAGGATACCGATCCGGCGCAGTACGCCATTTTCAATGTGGTATACCAGCTGGCCAGCAATGCAGCGGCACAGGCAGTCTATTTGATTGGCGATCCGAAGCAGGCGATTTATGCCTTTCGTGGCGGCGATATTTTCACCTATCTGCAAGCCCGCCGCGATACCGTAGGGCGCCACTATACGCTGACCACCAATTTCCGCTCCAGTAAGCAGATGGTGGCGGCCGTTAATGCGTTGTTTCGTCCGGCGGAGCAAAGCGCCGCCAGGCAGGCATTTTTATTCGCTGACAGCAGCGGCAACCCGTTGCCCTTTACTGAAGTTAACGCCAGGGGCGTTAAAGCTGAACTGGTGATTGACGGTCAAGCGGCCGCGGCTGCCTTAACCCTGTGGACCGCCAGCGTCGGCAGTTTCGACGAGGGTGCAGACGATAGCAAAGCACTGAGTAAAACCCTGTACCGGGAGCAGTTGGCGGGCCGGGTTGCTGACTATATTGGCGCTTTGCTGGGCAGTGCGGCCGTCGGGCGCACGGGTTTTATGCTGCAGCAGGAGGCTGCGACAGCGCCGACCTTACAACCGCTGCAAAGCAAAGATATTGCGATTTTGGTCAGTACCCATCAGGAAGGGCATTTGATCCAGCAGCAGCTGCGTGAGCGCGGCATGGCCAGCGTGTATTTATCGGATCGTAATTCCGTGTTCGACAGTGAAGTGGCCAGCGATCTGTATTTGCTGTTGCAGGCCTGTGCCGAGCCGGCCAATCAGCAGGCGCTGCTAAACGCGCTCTATACGCCACTGGTGGCCTTGCCGCTGGCGCAGTTGGATGCGCTAAGGCATGACGATAGGCTTTGGCAGCAGTATCAGGAATGGTTTTATCAGTTTAGCCACTGCTGGCAGCAGCGCGGCGTATTGGCGCTGATCCGCCAGTTAGTGCAGCAGTTTCAGGTGGCAGAGCGGGTGTTAGTGAACGCCGGTGGCGAGCGCTATCTGACCGATTTACTGCACCTGGCCGAGCTGTTGCAGCAGGCCAGTGTCAAACTGGATGGTGTGCATGCTTTGCTGCGCTATCTCTATCAGCATCTGTACCAGCAGGAAGCCATTGCCCAGCCTGCCGATGATCAGATAGTGCGGCTGGAAAGTGATGCTGAGCTGATCCAAATTGTCACCATCCATAAATCGAAAGGGCTGGAGTATCCACTGGTATTCTTGCCCTTTATCAGCCTGTGCCGTCCGGTAAGTCATGATGACCGGCTGGTAAGCTTTCATAATGAAGCCGGTGAACTGGTGCAAAGCCTGACGCCCGGTAAGCTTGAACTGGCAACCGCCGATCAGGAGCGGCTGGGCGAAGATATCCGCAAGCTCTATGTGGCGGTGACCCGGGCCAAATATGCGACCTGGCTTAGTTTAAGTCCGGTAGGTGATTGGCAGCGCTCAGCGCTGGCCTATCTGCTGGGCTGTGATCAGGCGACAGAGCCGCTGCAGCTGCTACAGCAAGCCGAGGCGCTGTGGCCTGCTAATGGCAAAGACATTCAGGTGGTTGCCTTGCCTGCTTTTAGCACACCGCAGCATTTGCCGCCGGTGCTTAGTGGCTCAGCCTCACAGTTTGCCGCGCGGCAACGCAATACCGCGCAGCCATTTGTGCCCTGGTGGATCGCAAGTTATTCGGCGTTAACCTATGGTGCTGCCAGTCAGGGCGATACCGCGCTGGAACATAACCTGTTGGAAGAACAGGCCAGTGCGCTGCTTGCAGAAGTCATGCCGAATGCCTCCCCGGCAACCCTGGCAGCAGACAGTACAGCGCAGTTTGCCGCTGTAGCGCAGTACTTGCCAGCAACGCCAGACTTAGTCAGTTTGCATGACTTTCCACGCGGCGCCGGGCCAGGAACCTTGCTGCATAACTTGTTGCAGGATGCAGCCGAGCACGGCTTCGCCGCCGTGGCTGCAGATCCTGAGCTGTGTCAAAGCCTGGTTGCCCGGCGCTGCCGCCACGGCAGCTGGGCGCAGCGCGCAGAGTTATTAAGTCGTTGGTTACATGGCTATCTGCAGCTGAGTTTTCCGTTACCGGGGGGGGGGCAGGTAGCACTTAATGCCTTGCGTAGCTATCGGGCTGAGCCTGAGTTCTGGTTCGCCGTGCAGGGGGTCAGTACCCGGCAACTGGATAAGTGGGTTAGTGCCGCTGTGCTGGGCGGTGCCGCCAGACCTGAGCTTAGCCGCAACTACTTAAATGGCATGTTAAAAGGCTTTATCGACTTGCTGTTTGAACATCAGGGTAAGTACTACGTGCTGGATTACAAATCAAACTATCTGGGGCCGGATGATGCGGCTTATCACCCGGCAGCGATGCAACAGAAAATCTTACAAAGCCGCTATGAGCTGCAATATGTGCTTTATAGCCTGGCCCTGCATAAGCTTTTAAAAGCCCGCTTAAAAGGCGCTTACAGCTATCAGCAGCATATCGGCGGCGTGGTATATCTGTTTTTGCGTGGCCAGCAAGCCAGCAGCCGGGGCGCCTTTATCGATCGGGTACCGGAGTCGTTGATCCTAAGTTTAGAGCAATACTTTATGCAACAAGAGCCACAGTCTGCTGTGGAGGTCGCCGATGCTGATTAGTACAATGCTACCTGAGGTATTACAACGGCTGCAGGATCGTCAGGCGATGCTGGCGCTACTGGCCGCCTATCAGCGCCAGCAGCTGTTAAGTCAGCTTGACCTGGCCTTTGCCCGCTTTCTGGCGCAGAACGCACCCACAGTACAACCGTTGAGTTTGTTGCTTGCTGCCTTACTGTCACGGCAGGTTGGCCGCGGCCATGTCTGTTTGCCACTGGCGGATTTACTGGCCGATGCGCCACAGCTACTCAATTACCAGAGTGCGCAGTTAACCCCTGAGGCGTTAAGCCAGCAGGATGGCAGTCTGTTACCGGATCCGGCGCTGCTGCTGGCGTCATATAGTCTGGAAGAGCTGGAGGCCAGCCTGGCACAGTGTGATACGGTGCTTACCGTAACACCGGCCAACGCTGAGTCGATTGCCAGCGCAGCGCCGGGACGGCCGCTGGTATTAGATCAACAGATACTCTATTTCGCCCGCTATTGGTCAGCAGAGCAACAGATCGCCGCCGACTTGCGCGCTTTAATGCAAGCGGTAACGCTGCTGGCTGAGCCAGCGCAGCTAAAACGTTATCTGGATCAGCTGTTTGGCGCTGAGTCGTTAGCCGCCAGCGCTGGCGATGCCTTCGCTCAGATCAATTGGCAAAAGCTGGCCTGTGCCAATAGCTTGCGTAGCCGTTTTAGTGTGATCACCGGTGGGCCGGGCACCGGTAAAACCTATACCCTGGTGCGCTTACTGGCGCTGTTACAGCGTTTGTCGGCCACGCCACTGACTATCAAGCTGGCAGCACCCACCGGTAAAGCCGCGGCGCGGATGAAAGAGGCGATTACCCAGGCGATGCAAAGCTTACAAGCGCTGGCAGAGGACTGGCAGAGCGCGGTTGCCGCGATCCGCGCCGACAGCGCGACCCTGCATAAACTGTTGGGGGTACAAGCCGGCAGCCGGCAATTTAAGCATCAGCGCAGTAAACCGCTGGCGCTTGATGTGTTGATTGTCGATGAAGCCAGTATGATTGATATTGAGCTGATGCAGGCGCTGCTAGCGGCACTGCCGGCGGATGGCCGCCTGATTTTGTTAGGTGATAAGGATCAGCTGGCCTCAGTAGAAGCCGGCGCTATTTTAGGACAGCTTTGTCAGGATGCCGAGCAGGGTGGCTATAGTGCAGAAACTATGGCTTATCTGCAGCAATTCAGCGCCGCACCCATACCAGCGCAGTTGGCAACCAGCACGCCGCGGCAGCGGCTACAACAGGTGGTGATGTTGCGGGTTAGCCGGCGTTTTGATCAACACAGTGGTATTGGCGCCCTGGCCCGCGCAGTCAATCAGGGTGAGCAGGCGCAGGTCGATTATTTGTTATCAGGTCAGGCGGGCTATCAGGATCTGCAGTTATTAGCCGGGGAGCCGGAGCAAGATCCGCTGCAACAGTTAGCAGCCTTGTGCCGTCGTGGCTTTGCCGCCTACTGGCAGCAGCTAGCGGCCAAACCTGACGCGGGTGCCGAGGCGGGCGCTATTGAGCAGTGGGCGCGGGCGGTGCTTAACAGCTATCAGCAATTTCAGTTATTAACGGCCGTGCGTGAAGGTCCCTTTGGCGTTGTCGGTTTAAATCAGCTGGTACAACAGGCCTTGCCGCAACTGCCGGCCAGTCGCAGTTTGCAGCAGGATAGCTGGTATGAGGGGCGGCCGGTAATGGTTAGCAGTAATGACTATAATCTGAATTTGCGTAATGGTGACATCGGCATTGTCCTGATTTCACCGCAGGATCAGCAAAAACGTGTGGTCTTTATTGATGCTGATAACCAGTTAAGGTGGATCTTACCTAGCCGCCTGGGTGCTGTTGAAACCGTCTTTGCGATGACAGTGCATAAGTCGCAGGGCTCAGAGTTCAGTCATACCGTGCTGGTGTTGCCGGAGCGGGATAACCCGGTACTCTGCCGCGAGCTGTTGTATACCGGTATTACCCGGGCGGCAAAGCAACTGACTCTGGTGGTGCCAGACTATCAGGTGCTGAAACAGGCGGTGCAAAGACGCACCGTGCGGGCCGGGCGCTTGCCCTTAGATGAATAAAACCATTAGCAAAGGATACTACTATGGTGTTTCGGATCGGTATTTTAACAGCCTTAATGATATTACTGAGCGGCTGTGCCCAACCGCTTCAATCAAAGCAGGGTGCGGCAGCTGCGATGTCTGCTGCGCCCCCAATGACTGCTGCACCCCTAATGTCTGCTACGCAGAGAGCGCAACAAGACGCGGCGGACCAGCACTATCAGCTGTTGCTCTCAGAGGTGCAGCAAGCACCAGAGCCAAGGCGACTGGCCAGTTTGCGGCAGGCCTATACCAAAACCTCAGCTTACCGGCCATACAGTATGGTGGAGCGGGCACTGTCCAGTCTGATGTTTGAAGCCATCGCCAAAAAAGACTGGCAGCAGTGTTTGAGTCATACTACCAAACTATTAGCGGAGCAGTTTATCAGCTTAAACGGCCATTATGGTGCTATGGTCTGTCAGTTTGAGTCGGGCAATACCGAGCAGGGCGAGTATCATCAGGAAGTGTTAGACGGTCTGATGGCCGCAATCTGGCAAAGTGGTGATGGTAAAACGCCGGAAACCGCATTTTTCTGTACCAGCACCACTGAGCTCTATACCTTTATCAATCTGCATGGTTTTAATGCTAAGGCTCAGGCGCTGGTGTGGCATCAGGAGCAACCCTTTGATTTGATGACTATCGTTAATCCACGCGATGAGCATGAGTTTAACTGGTATTTTAATATCAGTGCCCAGATGGCGCGTGGTATCGTTGAATAAAATCGCTGAGTCAAATTGCTGAGTAATGGCCCTGATGCAAGAACGTAATCTGCGCAATTTCTATATCCCGGAAGAACAGTCGATCTATCTGCTGAACGCCAATGACGCGAAAAAGCTGAAAGATTGGGTGGCGCTCTGTATCAGCAAGTTACAACAACTGGGATACCGGGATATCCATTTGCTCGGTAAAGGTGCTTACGGTTTTGCCTTTGCCGGCTTTGGCATTAACGACGAATGCTATGTGTTTAAGTTCTCGCGGATTAATCTGCCGCAGCATATTCAGGAACGGCTTGCCGATGAAGCCTATATGTTGTCGCAGGTACAACATCCGGCGGTGCCGCGTTATATCACTTATCAGGTAGTGCGCAAGCAGGGCATTCTGATGATGGATCGGGCGCCGGGTATTGATTTAGAGCAATACAGCCTGCAGCATGGCCGCCTGCCGGTGCGTTTGCTGGTGGATTTGGCGGCGCAACTGGCTGAGTTGTTGCAATATTTACGTAGTATCGAAAAAGACGGCGCGCCGGCGCCGATAGTCCATGGCGATATTAAGCCGTCCAATCTGGTGTTTGAGGAGCAAAGCGGCCACCTGAGCCTGATTGACTGGGGCTCCTCGGTGTTTGCTCAGTTGGATCACGAGGGGCATTATCTGTCGAATAATGTGATGCAGCTGATGTCAGCCGATCTGCAACACTCCAATGCCCGGATGGGCGATGTCTACTTTATTGGCCCGGAACAGCGCAGCGGGCAGTTATCCAGCCCACGCTTTGACGAGCAGGGCGTCGCCAGTACCCTCTATGCGCTGGCCTCGGGGCAGGCCTGCCGTTTCGGCCGCAAAGCTATTCCGGCACGTAGTCTGGGTTTGCCGCTGGAGTTTGCCACCATGCTTGATAGTATGCTGGCCGATGATCTGACATTACGCCAGCAGGCCGGTGATTATTTTATTAAGCAGATGCCGCGTCTAAAGCAGTTGGTATTACCGGAACTGCCGCTGTTTGATGACAGCCCCGTATTGCCGGTTTGGGTGAGCCCACAGCGGCGTGAGCTGGATACCGTGGTGTACTCGTCGCGCAAATCCTTTTTACGCGAGCATAACGAAGAGCTGGATATCGCCTACATCGATGATGTGCAGCTGGAACGCTATTACAAAAACTATCTGGAAGGGATGGGCGAAACCGAAAAAGCCTTTATCGCTGCCGTCAGCCGGCTCGGGCGCTATCCGGTTGTGGGCGGTTTAGCCATCCACTGGCAGGCCGGCGGCATCTATATCGACAGCAGTCTGAATTTATATGATCAGAGCCTGAGTCAGGCCTTCGCGCTGGCGGTCAATAACGTGGTGACGCTGGCCCGCGCTATTGGCAAGGTCGGGATCTTTAAAGCCTGTTTATTTAATGCCCGCAATACTATTCATATTAGCCGCGCATCGGAAGCTGAGCCCTTTGTGGCGCCAGCAGAGAGTCGAATTCCGTATCAGCTGGCGCCGGTACTCAGTGCAGAAGAGGCCAGTAAGCAGCACTCTTATTTTGAAGATGGCAAGGATCCGGATGAGCAACTGGTATTACCCGATGCCATTATGGACGATATCGCGCGGCTTAACCTGATCCGGCATACCGGTTGTATTATCTTTGAGGTCACGCCCTTATATATGAAAATCCACAGCTACTACCGCCTGCTGGATCCGGCGGCTGAACCAGAATTTAACCGGCTACTGCAGAGTATTCTCAGTAAGGTCGGTTTAATCAGTGGTGACGGAGTTGGGGGCTTTATGAAGCTGCCATATAAAGACACCCGCAAGTTCAGTCATCAGAGTCAGGCACCACAGCTGTTGTATCCCGCCAATCCATTACAGTTTAACGCCGCGAGCGGCCCTTGCTGAAATAAGCAGCAATTAACGCTGTTTAGTGTACTGACTGCGCCTGGCCGCCAGCGCGACGCGCTAAAAAAGGTTTAAATTAGTGCTTAAAACAAGTAATGTACTGCTTTTGACCCTAACTCACTTTACGAACGAAGATGTCGAGCGAAAAACACGCACTCTATGCTGAATTGCTGCAGCAGGCTAAGGCTTTGCTGCAGGAAGAAACCGATGTGATTGCCAATATGGCCAATTTCAGTGCTTTATTATTTCAAAGCCTGCCTGATTTAAACTGGGCAGGCTTTTACATTATGCGTCAGGGGGAACTGGTACTGGGCCCGTTCCAGGGTAAGGTGGCGTGTGTACGGATCCCGGTGGGCAAGGGCGTCTGTGGTACCTGTGTCGCAACGGGGGAAATCCAACGCGTTGCCGATGTGCATGAATTCCCGGGTCATATCGCCTGTGATGCCGCCAGTAATTCAGAGATTGTGTTACCGGTAAGGCAAGGTGGTGACATTATTGCGGTACTGGATATCGACAGTCCGTCACTTAACCGCTTTGACGACGTCGATCAGCAAGGCCTGGCTGCCTTGGTTGCTGCGTTTGAACAAGCCTTGGTTGCCGCCTGATGAAAGACTTGCTCTCGGTACAGGATTACCTGCTGCAGGTGGAAGAAGTCGGTGACTGGGACGGCGAAGAAGAGCTGGTTGCCGATAAGTTTAATGCCATAGTGCATAGTGTATGGGATGCCTTGCCTGACAGCCTGAGTATTACCCAAATCCAGCAATTGATGCCACAATTGTGGGAACAGCTGCGCGGCGATACGGTATTACTGGACGCTGACGAAGACGAACTGATTGATTGGGCGCTGTCCTATATCCAACAACAAATAGAAGAAGGCATGGCTGATGACGAGCCTGCTGCTGACGAAGAAGAGTGAATGCTGCATGACCATTGCAACCCCCGTAACGGCTGAAACCCCGGAACAAGCAACAACCCTGGAACAAGTAACAACCGAGCAACAAGCTGTTCCGACATCAGAAAAACCTGCTAATGTTAAAGATGTACTGGCATTTCTATGTCAGAGCTTTCCGAAATGCTTTATTAGCAGCGGACCTTTACAGCCATTAAAAGTCGGTATCTTTCAGGACTTGGCCGCCCGCTTAGGTGAAAACGCGACGGTGAGTAAAACCCAGCTGCGCCAGGCGCTGCGCGTTTACACGTCCAGTTGGCGTTACCTGGAGGCGACTAAAGAAGGCGTAAACCGGATTGATTTGGAAGGCCAACCGGCCGAGCTGATTGACGCCCAACAGGCAGAGCATGCGGCAAAATTATTGGCGGAAAGTAAACAAAAAGCCGCTGAGAAACGTAAGGTAAAACAGCAGGAGCAACGGGCACAGCAAACTGCTAAGCCTCAGGCTGACAGAGCAGCTGCGAAAGACAAAGTGGCAAGACCGGTACAAAAAAACGCGAACAAAAATCCAAAAGCAGCCTCTAATGCTGCACAGCGGTCGGCAAAACCAGCCCGTGCAGCAGAAAAGCCTGCAGTGGTACAGCCAGTAGTACAACTAACAGCCTTGGTTGCTGAACAGCTGAAAGTAGGGGCAGCGGTGCTGGTTAAACTTGGTTCAAGCCCAATGCCGGCGACGGTAACCGAAGTCAATTTGCCTGATGTGACAGTGCAGTTGAGTTCAGGCATGGTCATCAAAACCCGTCAGGATAGCCTGTATCAAGCCTGACGTAAAACGAGAGAGTTATGAAGAAATTTTCCCTGATAGCGGTTGGATTATTTTTAGCTTTAGGTGTAGCAGCGGAGTCGGTGAGTCCGCCGGATATCAATGCCTTGCCGGTGATCAATCAGTCACCGCAGCATGCCACGGCAAGTAAGCGTGTCGCAGCCACCTTTACCCGGGCTCACTATATTCCGGTACAGTTAAATGATGAGCTGTCAGGGCGAATTTTCGACCTCTACCTAAAAAACCTCGATTTTTTCCGCAATCATCTGCTGGCCAGTGATGTGGCGCAGTTTGAGCAATATCGTAATCAGTTTGACGATGCGATTAACCGCGGCAATCTGAGTTTCGCTTTTGATATGTTTAATCTGGCGCAGCGTCGCCGTTTTGAACGCTTTGACTTTGCCATTGCCCAGTTGGCGCAGGAGCATGACTTTGAAGCCGATGACTATTATGTCTACGATCGTGAAGATGCGGCCTGGCCGGTCGATAATGCCGAGCTGGATGAGTTATGGCGGCAGAGAGTCAAGTTTGACCTGTTGAATCTGAAGCTGACTGGCAAAAAGCTGGATGAAGCGAAAGAGATCCTGGAAAAGCGTTACCGCAATACCCAAAAACGCTTAATGCAAACCAATAGCGAAGACGTTTTCCAGCTGGTGATGAATTCGTTCGGCCGGGCAGTGGAAGCGCACACCTCTTATCTGTCGCCGCGCAATGCAGAGCGCTTCCAGCAGGATATGAATCTGCAATTGGAAGGTATTGGTGCCGTGCTGCGTGCTGAAGAAGACTATACCGTGATCCAGAGTCTGGTACCCGGTGGTCCGGCAGACTTAACCCAGCGTCTAAAGCCGAAGGATCGGATTATTGGTGTGGCGCAGGATAACAAAGACTTCGTAGACGTGGTGGGCTGGCGCCTGGATGACGTGGTGGATTTAATTAAAGGTCCCAAAGGCAGCCGGGTGCGGTTACAGGTGTTAGGTGGCAGTGATCTGAATAATCAAACACAGATCGTTGAGATTGTGCGCGACAAGATCCGACTGGAAGATCGGGCTGCAAAATTTGAAGTGTTACAGCCGAAGCTGGGCGAGTTACAAAGCAAGGTAGGTGTTATTACCATTCCGGGCTTTTACAATAACCTGTCTGAAGATGTGAAAAAGTTGCTGACCGAAGCCAATGAACAGAAAGTCGAGGCACTGATTGTTGATTTGCGTGGTAACGGTGGCGGCTCACTGCAGGAAGCGACGCTACTGACCGGCCTCTTTATTGAACGCGGTCCGGTGGTACAAATCCGTTACGGTGATGGCAAAATTGACTTAAATGGCGATCGCGATGGCATTTCTTACTATGATGGTCCGCTAACGGTATTGGTTGACCGGTACAGTGCTTCAGCGTCTGAGATCTTTGCCGCAGCGATGCAGGACTATGGTCGGGCCCTGGTGATTGGTGAGCAAACCTTCGGTAAGGGTACAGTGCAGCAGCACCGTGGTATTGGCCGCATCTACGATATGTTTGAGCAGCCATTGGGTAGCGTGCAGTATACGATGGCCAAATTCTACCGCATTAACGGCGGCAGTACTCAGCACAAGGGTGTGATCCCCGATATCAGCTTCCCATCGGCGATTGATCCGGCGGAATGGGGTGAGAGCAAAGAAGATTATGCTTTACCCTGGGATGCCATAGCCCCGGCACAGTATAGTGCGCAGCAGGACATTCAGCAGCTGGTACCGGCCCTGGTGAAGAAACATCAGCAACGCATTGCCAATGAAGTAGAGTTTAGTTATCTGCTGGCGGATATTGCTGAATATCAACAACAGAAAGATGATAAACGCATTTCACTGAACAAAGCGGAGCGGATTGCCAAACGCGAAGCCGACGAAGCGCGAGCACTACAGCGCACTAATGAGCGTCTGAAGCGGTTGGCCCTGCCTACCGTGAAGTCGGTAGATGATGCGCCGGAAGTACTGACCAAGCTGGATCCACTACTGGAAGAGGCCGCTTATATTACGTCTGACTGGTTGCAGTTAAACCGGCTGGCGAAGAAATAGCCAAAGCAAGAAAAGGCGGTTTTTACCGCCTTTTCTCAATAATAATACGTATTACAACAACATAATAATTATAAAGGTTAACTATGTCGGGAACTCGTCAATCCGTGCACGGCCTCTGGTCGAGCCGTCTGGCTTTCATTCTTGCAGCCACCGGAGCTGCAGTCGGTTTAGGTAATATCTGGAAATTCCCCTACATTATGGGACAAAACGGCGGCGGTGCCTTCGTATTGGTCTACCTGTTATGTATTTTTCTAATCGGTATTCCGGTGATGATGTCGGAAGTGCTGATTGGCCGGCGTGGCCGGCAAAGCCCCGGTTTATCGGTGAAAACCCTGGCACTGGAAGCCAATGCTAGTACCCGCTGGCAACTCGCCGGTTGGAGTGGCCTGGCGGCCAGCTACCTGATCCTGTCGTTCTATGCCGTGATCGCCGGTTGGGCGCTGTACTATGTGTACAAAACGGCCGTCGGCACCTTTGTTGATATGCCAGCCGCCGAAGTCGGCGCTGAATTTGGCCAGTTTATCAGTAATCCTTATTTATTAATGGGATTCTCCGCCGTCGTACTGGCACTGACGATCTATGTGGTTGGCCGCGGTGTGCATAAGGGGCTGGAAAAAGCCGTTAATTATCTGATGCCAGCGTTGTTTGTGTTGTTGTTATTGATGGCAATCTACTCTGCTTTAAACGGCGCCTTTGCCGAAGCGCTGGAGTTTATGTTTAAGCCTGACTTCTCCAAGCTGACTATGAATGGGGTACTGCTGGCGCTTGGGCATGCCTTTTTTAGTTTAAGCCTGGCCTCAGGTGCAATGATTATTTATGGTGCTTACCTACCGTCTAATGTGTCTATCGGCAAAACCACGCTATTAATCGCGCTCTGTGATACCGCTGTGGCTTTACTGGCCGGCTTAGCGATTTTTCCGCTGGTATTCGGTTATGGTTTAACCCCGGCCGAGGGCCCGGGCCTGATTTTTGTTACCTTACCGATTGCCTTCGGTGCTATGCCCTTTGGTACCTTATTTGGTACGCTGTTTTTTGTCATGTTAGTCTTTGCGGCCTTCACTTCCGCCATAGCAATGATCGAGTCGACCGTTGCCTGGCTGGTTGAAACGAAAGGCTTAAAGCGTTACCAGGCAACATTAGGTACTGGTATCTCTTTATGGTTGCTCGGGTTGGCAACGGTGTTCTCATTCTCTGGTGCTGCCTGGGCGACGCTGGACTGGACTCTGCTCGGCAAACCTATTGCCAGTTTATTTGAACTGAAAGATTATCTGACTTCGGCAATTATGTTGCCAATTGGTGGGCTCTTTATCGCGATCTTTACCGGTTGGGTGATGTCGGAGCGGGCCAGCCGTGAAGAGTTGGCGACCAGCAAGCTGGCGTATCAGTGCTGGCGCTTTGCTATCCGTTGGATCACGCCGGTAGCAGTGATTATTGTGTTTTTCAATCTGATTGGGGTGCTGGATATCTTCCGTGCCTTTAGCGGCAACTAACGGAGAAGCAGCAAATGGATAACACAACACAAAAAGCGCCGAGTTTGCTTGATGCATTGCTGCCGATGGTGGTGCTGATTGCCTTATTGGCAGCGTCAGTGATCCTGTTTAAAGATGACTCGTCCTATGGCCCGAACCAAATTGCGCTCTTTATTGCGGCTGCGGTTGCCGTGGTGATTGGCCTGAAAAATGGCCATAGCTGGCAGTCGATTGAACAGGCCATGGTAAAGGGGATTTCGCTATCGCTGGCAGCGGTATTAATTCTGCTGGCGGTGGGCGCGTTGATTGGCACCTGGCTGTTGTCTGGTACTGTTCCTACGCTGATTTATTTCGGTTTACAGCTGCTTAGCCCGAGCTGGTTCTATGCCGCCAGCTGTATTCTGTGTGGTATTGTGGCCATGAGTATCGGCAGTAGCTGGACCACTGCCGCGACTATAGGTGTGGCGTTGATTGGTGTCGCGACCGGCCTGGGTTTATCGCCGGCTATTACCGCCGGTGCCATTGTCTCAGGCGCTTATTTTGGCGATAAGATTTCGCCACTGAGTGAAACCACTAACCTGGCGCCGGCTGTCGCGGGTGCCGATCTGTTCCAGCATATCCGGCATATGCTGTGGACCACTATTCCCAGCATAGTACTGGCGTTGCTTGGCTTTGTGCTGATCGGCTTTAACAGTACCGTCAGTGCCGACCTGGCGCACATTGAGCAAATCAGTGCCGTGTTGCAGAGTCAGTTTAATATTAGTCTGTGGACATTGGTCCCGCTGGCAGTACTACTGCTGATGGCGATGCGTAAGATCCCGGCTTTTCCGACGGTCTTTATCGGTGCTTTACTCGGTGGTGTCTGGGCGCTATTTTTCCAGCAAGAGCTGATTAGCCGCTTAGCGGATGAGCAATTACCGGCACTGGTGGCGGTATTTAAACTGGTGTGGCAGACACTGTTTGCCGGTTTTAGTATCAGTACCGGCAATGACGATATGGACAGTTTGCTAAGTGGTGGCGGTATGGCCAGCATGCTGAATACGATTTGGTTAATTTTCTCGGCCATGATGTTTGGCGCTGTGGTTGAGCATATTGGTTTACTGCGTAAGTTTGTCGAGTCGATTTTGGCCTTTGCGCGCAGTACAGGTTCGTTAATTACCAGCACTATGGCAACTTCGCTGGCGACCAATATCTTAACCGCTGATCAGTATATGTCGATTGTGATGCCGGGTCGGATGTATAAAGAAGAGTATGAGCGCCGGGGCCTGGCGCCGGTTAATCTGTCGCGGGCACTGGAGGATGGCGGCACCATTACCAGCCCTTTAATCCCGTGGAATACCTGTGGTGCCTATATGCACGGCGTACTGAACGTTAATCCACTGGATTACCTGTTCTATGCCTTCTTTAACCTGATTAATCCGGTGCTGGCGGTGATCTATGCCTATCTGGGTATTAAGATCTTACGCCTAACGCCGCCGGAGTCGGTTGCCCCCATCTTAGCCGGTAAAAATAGCTAGCAAAAAAGCCTGAAGTGATTCAGGCTTTTTAACATCAGACAGCAGTAGAAGTAGGAATATATCGTATGAGCGATCTTCGTCAGCCAAAACGTTTAGCGGACTATCAGATCCCGGCCTTTGTGATTGAGCAAACCAGGTTGCGGGTTGAGCTGCATCCGACCGCAACCCGCGTGCAGTCTGAGTTAGTATTCCGACGCCAGAGTGCAGGACCTTTGTGGTTAGATGGTCAGGCCTTAACCTTAATCAGTATCGAGCTGAATGGGCAGCCACTGCAGCAGACAGAGTATCAGCTGAATGACAAAGGACTGATGATCACCGATCCGGGGGCAAGCGGTAGCCTGCAACTGGTTACTGAAATAAATCCTGAGCAGAATACTGCGCTGGAAGGCTTATATCTGGCAGAAGGGGTATATTGCACACAATGCGAGGCAGAGGGCTTTCGGCGGATCACCTATTACCCGGACCGACCCGATGTACTGTCAGTATTTACCACTACGCTGGTCGCTGATACGGTGCAGTTGCCGTTTTTACTGTCGAACGGTAACAAGGTTGCAACCGAGCTACTGGCCGATGGCCGTACAGCGGTTACCTGGCATGATCCCTTTGCCAAACCCAGTTATTTGTTTGCGCTGGTTGCCGGCGATTTTGACCGGTTGGCTGATCGTTTTACCACTGCCGGTGGCCGTGAGGTAGAGCTGGAGTTTTTTGTCGAGAAAGGTAAGGGCAGTCGTGCCGGTTTTGCGCTGTCGTCATTGATGCGGGCGATGCGTTGGGATGAGCAGCGCTTTGGTCTGGAGTATGATCTGGATCGCTATATGGTCGTCGCCGTTGATTTTTTTAATATGGGGGCGATGGAAAATAAAGGGCTGAATATTTTCAATAGCAAGTACGTACTGGCAGATGATGTTACTGCCACCGATCGCGATTACTTTAATATCGAATCTATTATCGGTCATGAATATTTCCATAACTGGACGGGGAACCGTGTCACCTGCCGCGATTGGTTTCAGCTGAGTTTAAAAGAGGGCTTAACAGTATTTCGCGATCAGGAGTTTAGCGCCGATATGGCCTCTGCCACCCTGACCCGGATTGATGCGGTAAAGCTGATCCGTACTGCCCAATTTGCCGAAGATGCCAGCCCGATGGCGCATCCGATCCGCCCGCCGCAAGTGCTGGAAATGAATAATTTCTACACGGTCACAGTGTATGATAAAGGCGCAGAGGTGATCCGGATGTTGCAAACCTTACTCGGACGTGACGGCTTTACTGCAGGCCATAGTCTGTATTTACAGCGCCATGATGGGCAGGCGGTAACCTGTGATGATTTTGTGCAGGCCATGCAGGATGCTACTGGTCAGGATCTAACGCAGTTCCGCCGCTGGTATAGTCAGTCCGGCACACCGGAATTAACCGTTTCCAGTCAGTACGATCCGGATAGGCAACAGCTTAGACTACAGCTGCGTCAACACACTGCGGCAACAGCTGATCAGCTGTCAAAGTTACCCTTGGTGATCCCGGTAAAAATTGAGATCCTGCAACCCGCAACGGGCCGCCGCCAGCAACAACTATTGGTGCTAAGCGCCGAGTCGGCCGAATTTTTATTTGATAACATTGCTGATAACCCGTTAGTGGTCTGGCTGGAGGATTTCTCCGCGCCGGTTAAGTTACATTGCCAGTATACTGCCGCGCAGTGGCTGAGCATTGCCGAGCTGGCCAGTAATGATTTTGCACGCTGGGATGCGATGCAGCAATACTGGAGTCAGTTGTTGCAGCAGACCATCGCTGCGGCTGAACTACCCACGTTAAGTCCGGCTTTGCTTGCGCTGTATCGCCGTTGGTTGCAACAGCCGCTGGCTGATCTGGCGTTAACGGCGGAACTGTTACAGCTGCCGGATTTTGATAGTCTGGCCGAGCAATATCAGCAGATCCCGGTCGAGGCGCTGGTGCAGGCGCTGGACAGCCTGCAGCAGCAACTGGCCACGGCCTTGTATGAAGATTGGTTGGCCTGTTACCAGCGTTTAACTGTAACACCCTATGTTTATGAACAAACGCAAGTCGGCTGCCGGGCGCTACGGAATCTGTGCTTAAGCTATCTGGTGCACGGCGCAGCAGGCGCTGCTTTAATGCAGCAACAATACCACAGTGCTGACAATATGACCGATCGTCTGGCGGCTTTGCGTTGTGGCCAGTTAGCAGGAGTAGCTGAAACAGCCGCCTTGCTAAAGGATTTCGCGGCGCGCTTTGCTGATGATGTGCAGGTATTGGACAAGTACTTTAATCTGGTCGTCAGCTCGCCCAAAGCGCAAGTTTTTGCTGCCATGGTGCAGTTAACCGAGCATCCGGCCTTTAGCTGGAAGAATCCAAACCGGGTCAGGGCGGTGTATGGCGCATTTTCACAGCGTAATCCGGCGCAATTTCATCGGGCTGATGGTGAGGGTTACCGTCTGCTGGCCGATGTCGTAGGCCGGCTGGATCAGGTTAATCCGCAGCTGGCGGCACGCTTAATTACGCCGCTGTTATCCTGGCAGCGCTATGATCAGCAGCGGCAGCAGATTTTAATCGCCTTACTACAGCAATTGGCTAAGCGTAGTGATCTATCCGATGACCTGTATGAGAAGGTTAGTAGAAGCCTGGTATGAGTCGCAGCTATTTGTTTGGGGCATTTTTGTCAGTTGAAAAATGTCAGCGTTATTACCAAGGGCAATCGCGCTACGTGCTGGTTACCGCGGACAGTGGCGAGCGGATCCAGCTCGCTTTCCGGCATTTCCAACCCTTTATCAGCGCCATTGGCATCCGTGGCCGTTTCCGGTTAACGGTAACGGACAATGGAGAATTTTTGCAACTGGAAAAAATTAATTAGAGTTTATACTTTAAACAAGAGATTAAAACATTAACTTGCATTATTAGCTGGTTTGACCTTTAATTTCATTAGCTTAGCTTTAGGTGTAGCTGGTCCGGCCTGCAAGGTTAAACTGTAAACCGTCGATGCCAGCGCCTAATACCGCAATACGGTTAAAAATTGAATAAAAATCAACAGATTTACATTTAGGCAAGCCTTGCTAACGCCGGTAAATGATGTAATTATTTTAATGAAAGGAACTGGTTTGAGCTCTGCTCAGCTACCAGCACAATAAATAAAAAAGCACATAACACTACCTGTCGGGACAGGGGGGGAGACAACAACATGAAGAAAAGGCCAATCCGCTTTGCAAAAAGTCCGTTGGCAGCCGGTATTGCCACCGCGCTGTTCGCGCTGTCTTATGCACCGGCTCAGGCAGCCACTTTTAATTTCGGTGATGTAGAAGTGGTGTTTGACTCGACCTTCTCATACGGTGCCAGTTGGCGCACTGAGGAGCGTAATTGGGACACTATTGCCAAAGTCAATCATCCACGCTTTAACTGGACCGGTTACAACGCTGCGACTAACGTTATCTATACTCCCTCCGAAATTTGGCTCAGACCGGGCGCCTATTCCAGCAACGGCGACGCCGGCAACCTGAATTTCGACCGTGGTGATATGTTCAGTAGTATGTTTAAAGGCTTGCACGAGTTGTCGATTAAGAAAGATAACATCGGTTTCTTTAGCCGTTTTATGTACTTCTATGACACAGCAATGAACAGAGGCAGCTTTGCCTATACTAATCCGCTGAGTGGTAACAAGGTTGATCCTTGTGACGATAAACGCTCGCGCGAACTCGCCTGTAAAGATATACGTTTACTTGATGCCTTTGTGTACGGCAATTTCTCCTTTAACGATGGTATGAATCCGGTCACTATCCGGGTGGGTAATCAGGTATTGAGCTGGGGTGAAAGCACCTTTATCCCGCACGGTATCAATATTACGCCGGTCGACGTCGGGATCCTGCGCGCACCGGGTGCGGATTTAAAAGAAGCCTTTATTCCTACCGGTATGGTAACGCTGGCTGTCGGTCTGACCGATCAACTGTCAGCAGAGCTGTTCTATCAGTACAGCTGGCAGGAAAGCTATCTGCCACCTCCGGGCACTTACTTCTCAACTAACGACTTTGCTGGCCGCGGTGGTTATGCCCAGAATATTCAGTTAGGTTTCTCCGGTAACCCGGATATTGACCTGGCGTTCATACTGCAAAATCTGAATGGTTTAGGTGCTGCGGTAGCGGCCGGTCAGATTTCTGCTGCCCAGGCATCACAAATTTATCTGGCGTATCCTACCAAGGTTGCACTGCGGCCTTTTGGTGATGCCGGTGAAATTAAGCCCGATGATGGCGGTCAGTACGGTATTAAACTGGAATATTTCGCGCCTAACTTAGGCGATACCGAGTTTGCGCTGTATTACATGAATTATCACAGCCGGGTGCCGGTGATCTCAGGTATTGCCTCAGATTTCCGCCAGCAGGCGATTCAGGCCGACCTGGGTTATCTGGTACAAAACGCCGGTAATCTGAACAAAGACAATGTACAGAACCTGCGGGCCTTCTCTAAAGGCTTACTGGAATATCCGGAAGATATCAAACTTTACGGCTTTAGCTTTAACACCAACTGGGGTACGACCTCGGTCGCCGGTGAAATCGCTTACCGTAAAGATGAACCGCTACAGATCGACGACGTGGAAATTCTGTATGCCGGTATGCCAGAGCAGCTAGGTAATGCCGGTATTCGTCCGGATCTGGTCGGTATCTCGCAACTTGGTCGTTTTATTGGTACCAAAGCGACACCGGGAGATTATGCCCAAGGCTATATCTTACGTGATACCGTGCAAGCACAAACAACCATTACTCATCTGTTTGGCCCGACGCTGGGTGCAGATAACTTCACAATGTTAGCGGAAGTGGGTGGCGTGCGGATTAACAATATGCCAGCGCAGGACGTGCTGCGGCTAAATGGTCCTAATACTGACCGTAGCGGCGCGCCATTAATTGGTGCTAATGGTCCGTCACAAGGTTTACACACTGGTTTATCGAATGGCCCTGAAACTAACCCGTTTCCAACGGCATCGGCCTGGGGTTACCGGGTGTTAGCCAAGGCGGATTACAACAACGTGTTTGCTGGGGTGAACTTATCACAGCGTCTGGTGTTCTCACATGATGTGAACGGTATTACACCTGATCCACTGTTTATGTTTGTTAAAGATCGTAAGTCTGCGTCTTACGCTGTGTCTTTCGATTACCTGAACAAATGGTCTGGCGAATTAAGTTATAACTGGTTCTGGGGCGGCGTGGGCACTACCAATAACACCGCTGACCGTGACTTTATTTCTTTCAATATCAAGTACTCTATTTAAGGGACGAGCGCGAATTATGAAAAAACTCACCCTATTAGCATCAGCTGTTGCGCTGGTGTTCAGTTGTAATGCTCTGGCAAAGTTACCGGCAGATCAGGTGGCGCGTCTGGGGCAGGACTTAACGCCGGTTGGCGCTGAGAAAGCAGGTAATGCTGCCGGTACCATTCCAGAGTGGACTGGCGGTATTCTGGCAGCACCAGCGGGTTATAAGCCAGGTGATCATCATCCTAATCCGTTTGCGGATGATAAAATCCTGTTTACTATTACCAAAGCCAACCTGGAGCAATACCGGCAATTCCTGAGCCCGGGGCAGATTGCGTTGTTTGATCTGTATCCTGATACGTTCAAAATGAATATCTACCCAACTCGTCGTAGTGCTTCATTTCCACAATATTTTTATGATGCTACTAAGAAGATTGCCGCTAACGCCGAATTAGTTGAGGGTGGTAATGGTCTGCGTAATGCTGCCATTGGTATCCCGTTCCCAATCCCAAGCAACGGTCTGGAAGCAATATGGAACCATGTCGTCCGTTACCGTGGTGTTGCGGCCAGCCGTAATGGTGGCCAGGCTGCACCAACTGCGCAGGGCGCTTATACCATTATCGGCTTTGACGAGCAGATTATGTTTAAGTATTCCCACCCGGATGCGACCCCGGAAGTACTGCAGTCTGAAAATATTCTGTTCCGCTTTAAGCAAAGCGTCACCACGCCAGCCCGTCTGGCCGGTACTGCTTTATTAGTACACGAAACCATGGACCAGGTGGCAACGCCGCGTCAGGCCTGGACCTATAACACCGGTCAGCGTCGGGTGCGTCGCGCGCCAAACGTGGCCTACGATGCGCCAGGTACGGCATCGGATGGTCTGCGTACTACCGATGATTTTGATATGTTTAACGGCTCGCCTGACCGTTACAACTGGGAGTTAAAAGGTAAGCGCGAAATGTATATCGCTTACAATGACTACAAGTTGCACAGCAATAATCTGAAGTACTCAGATATTCTGATGCCTGGTCATATTAATCCTGAACATGTTCGTTATGAGAAACACCGGGTCTGGGTAGTGGAAGCGACCTTGAAAGAGGGTACCCGACACGTTTATGGCAAACGGGTGTTCTTTATCGATGAGGATAGCTGGCAGATCCATGTTGCCGATCTGTACGACAACCGTGGTGATCTGTACCGCGTTGCCGTGGCGCACGGTTTAAACTACTACGAAGTACCAACGCACTGGAGTACGCTGGAAGTTTATCATGACCTGAACTCGCGCCGTTATATCGCGATTGGTCTGGATAACGAAGATAAGATGTATGACTTCTCTGTCACCTTATCTGATAACGACTTCACACCAGCATCGCTGCGTCGTGAGGGTACCCGCTAAACCGGGTGCCGGAAAAAGGCTGGCTCGAGCCAGCCTTTTTTTTAACTGCAGGCATCAGCCTGCGCTTGATAATCAGAGCGTGTAACTAAGCTATGCATAAGTATTTTCTGGCCGGCTGTATGTCGGTGTTGTCCCTGACCCATCTGGCCATTGCCGTTGCCGAAACTGACGATGAAATTGCCGATGCCGCACCCAAGGCGGCCTTTATGGTACCACTGGCCGAACGCAGTTTATTGACGGATGTGGTCGCGATCCCAACGGCTGGTTTTGCTGCGGTCGGAGAACGCGGTCATATATTGTTAAGTGCTGATGGTCGGCAGTGGCAGCAGGCGCAGGTACCGGTGCAGGCACTGCTGACCTCCGTTTATTTTGTCGATGCGGATTATGGTTGGGCCGTTGGGCACGATGCCACTATTCTGCACACTCAGGATGGCGGCAAGAGCTGGCAGATCCAGCAATTTCTGCCACAACTCGACAAGCCGTTAATGGATGTCTATTTCTTTGACCGCCAGCGTGGCATGGCCATTGGTGCTTACGGCATGTACTATACCACTCAGGATGGCGGTGACAGCTGGCACAAGGCCTTTTATCTGGCACTGGCTTCGGAAGAAGATCAGGAGTTTCTGGCTGAGTTAGCAGAGACTGATCCTGAAAGCTATTTGTTGGAGCGCGAGTCGGTACTGCCGCACTTTAACCGCTTAATGGTGCAAGGCGATGAAATCCTGATGGTGGGCGAGGCGGGCTTTGTTGCTGTCAGTCAGGATGGCGGAGAAAATTGGCAACGGCTGGAAAACTTTTATAACGGCTCTTTGTTTGATGTGCATCGCACCAAGCAGGGTTCGTTACTGGTAGCGGGGCTACGCGGTAATGTGTTTCGCAGCACAGATGACGGCGAAAGCTGGCAAGATATCAGCTTACCGCAATCGGCGACGCTTAATAGCATCTTTGAAGATGAACAGGGACAACTTTTCCTGACCGGGAATGCCGGCACCCTGTTACTCAGTAGCGATGATGGGCAAACATTTCGCGATCTGTCGCAAACTGACGGTCGGGCAATTTTAAATGGTCTGCCACTGGCAGGACAGTTGGTGCTGGTGACGGAAACTGGTGTGAGATTAACCTCGATAAGTAAGTCTGAATAATATGAGTATAAATTGGCTGGTTAATAAGTTCGAATATAGCCTGTTTCGACATCGCCTGGCGGTGCTGGTGCTGTTTGCGCTGGCCACGCTGTTTTTATTATGGCGGGCCACCGACATCAAGCTCGACGCGGCCTTTAGTAAGAATATTCCGCTCAAGCATGAATATATGCAAACCTACCTCAAGCATGAGCAGGATTTTGGTGGCGCCAATAACATCTTGATCGCCATGTGTGATGCCAGTGGCGATATTTTCAATGCTAACTTCTTTGATAACTTCCGCCGTGCTCACGATGATGTGGTGTATACGCCGGGGGTGGAACGGGTACTGGTTAAATCGCTGTTTAGCCCCAGTACACGCTTTATTGAAGTGGTAGAAGACGGCTTTGCCGGTGGCCCGGTGATCCCGGCTGATTTTACCGCCGATGCGGAAGGTTTGGCCCGGGTTAAAGAAAACGCCGAGAAAGCGGGCATTGTCGGTCGCATGGTCGCAGATGATTATAGCTGTGCGATGATCACCGCCTCCTTGCTGGAGATCGATCCGGAAACCAACCTACCACTTAATACCATCGCCTTTGCCGGCAAGCTGGAAAATGACATCCGCGGTAAATATCAGAGTGAGCAGATCAGCGTCCATATTATCGGTTTTGCCAAGATGGTGGGCGATGTCGCTGAAGGCGCCAAGGGCGTAGTGGCGTTCTTTGGTATCGCCATAGTGATTACGACTATTATGGTGTTCCTGTTCTCGCGCTCGGTGATGTTAACGGTACTACCGATAGCCTGTTCCTTGATTGCGGTGGTCTGGCAGATGGGGCTGTTAACCGTGCTAGGCTTTGGGATCGACCCGATGTCGATTCTGGTGCCATTCCTGGTATTTGCCATCGGCGTCAGCCATGGCGTGCAGATGATCAACTCCACCGGGAAAAGGGTTGCCGCCGGCATGAATGCCAAGGCCGCCGCACAAGCCAGTTTCCGTAAGTTACTGGTACCGGGCGGCGTGGCCTTGTTATCAGATACGGTCGGTTTCCTGACGCTGCTGATTATCGAAATCGGCGTGATCCGCGAACTGGCGATTACTGCCAGTCTGGGTGTGGCGGTGATTATCCTGACTAACCTGATCCTGTTGCCGGTGTTAATGTCTTTTGTGCGCTTTAGCAAGAGCTATCAGCAGCGGGTGTCAGAGCCAAGCCCGGCTACCGAGAAAGTCTGGTATGCGTTATCGGCCTTTGCGACCCGTCGTTACGCCGCGGTGATCCTGGTATGTACAGCCGCGCTGTTCGCTTACGGTTATTGGCAGAGCCAGCAACTGAAAATTGGCGATCTGCATGCCGGCGCACCGGCGCTACATGAAGATTCGCGCTATAACCAAGATACGTTTTTGATCACCGACCGTTTTGCGATCTCGGTAGACTATATCAATGTGATGGTTGAAAGTATCCCAAGTGCCTGTACCAGCCATGACATTATGGACCGGATCGATCAGTTCCAGTGGTTAATGGAGAATGTGCCCGGCGTACAGTCAGCGGTGTCTTTGTCCTCGGTATCGAAAGTGATTAACGCCGCCTATAACGAAGGCAATCCGAAATGGCGGGTATTACCGCGCAATACCCAAAGCCTGGTACAAGCCTCGTCACGGGTTGAAACCAGTACCGGTTTGTTAAACGCCGATTGCTCGGTGATGCCGGTAATGATTTTCCTGGAAGATCACAAAGCTGAAACCATTGAGCGGGTTGTGCGCGCTGCCAAGCTACACGGTACTGAACTGGGTGATGCCGAGACCCGCTTTATGTTAGCCACCGGGCCTGCCGGTGTTATGGCCGCAACCAACGAGGCGGTGAGCGCCGCCCAGCAACCGATGATGTGGTACGTTTATCTTGCAGTGATCGTGCTTTGTTTGTTGAGCTTCCGCTCTGTGAAAGCGACCGCTGCCGTGATCATCCCACTGTATGTGGTGTCGGTATTGGCAACGGCACTGATGACCAAGCTACAAATCGGTTTAACCGTTTCGACCTTACCGGTTATTGCATTGGGTGTCGGTATCGGTGTTGACTATGGTATCTATATCCTGTCGACGATGAGCCAACAGCTGCGCGATGGTATGCCGCTGCGGCAGGCCTATTTTGAAGCGCTGAAAGAGCGCGGCAGCGCCGTACTCTTTACCGGTATTACACTGGCGATAGGTGTCAGCACCTGGGTATTCTCAGCGCTGAAGTTCCAGGTAGATATGGGGATCCTGTTGACCTTTATGTTTATTGTAAACATGTTAGGGGCGATAGTAGTACTACCGGCACTGGCTGCATTTTTCTGGCGCAAAAATAATTAAAAAATATTTTTGCAAATAATTATGCAATGAAAACCAAGAAAATGGCCGAAAGGCCATTTTCTATTTAGAGCCATTGAATAATCAGCCAGAACTGCCTGCAATTCAGTGGTATAACCAGCTTAAAAGCCACAAATATCGCTTCAAAAGCGCTACAATAGCTACTACACTGCGCAGCTTAAAACATCCCCGTTAATTTTGTGGATCCTGCAATGTCGCAGTGATTGATAAAAGGATGCAATAATGGCAAAGATAGACGGTCTACCCTCAGTACTACTACAAAATGTCAGCAAACTCATCAAACAAAAAGTAAAAGAGCAGGTCGAGCTGGTCGATAAATTTGCCCATACTTTGTATGGCAATATTTCCAGTGAAGATTTGGTAGGTCGTAACGACAGTGATCTGTACGGTGCGGCATTAAGTTTGTGGCAAACCTTTAACCAACATGCCGAACCTCAAGCGCGGATCCGGGTGTTCAATCCGGAAATTGCCCGTCATGGCTGGGAATCCAAACACACCATTGTTGAAATCGTGGTGCAGGATATGCCATTTCTGGTCGATTCGGTGCGGATGGCACTAAACCGGCACAATATTACTGCGCATTTACTGTTGCATTATCCGCTGCAAACCAAACGTGATAGCAAAAACGCCATCACTGAGTTCGCTAAGCTGGGTCGCTTAGCCGACGCCAGTACTCAGCAAACCGTATTCCATATTGAAATTGATCGTATGACCGATGCCGATGCAATAGCGGCGTTAAAAGCCGAACTGCTGTCGGTCATGGAAGATGTGTCGCTGGCGGTGCAGGATTGGCAGCCGGCGCGGCAAAAGCTGTTAGATGTGATCAAAGCCTTACCTAAACATGCCGGTAAGGCATCGGCAGCCGAGCTGGCCGAAACCACCGAGTTTTTAAACTGGCTGGTAAAAGATAATTTTACGCTGCTGGGTTACCGCTCTTATGAAATCAAGCCGGTAAAAGGTGATTACCAGATTGTCGGTGACCGTGATTCGGCGCTGGGTCTGATGCGCCGCTCTGAGCCGCGAGATCTGATGCTGTCAGAATTGCCGGAGCGCGGCCGTCAGCAAGCCCTGTCCAGCGGTTTGCTGATCCTGACGAAAACCAATGCCAAATCGCGGGTCCATCGTCCGGCCTATATTGACTATATCGGTGTGAAGCGCTTTGACAAAAACGGCAAGGTGGTCGGTGAAGATCGCTTTATCGGCTTATATTCATCCAGTCTGTATAACAACAGCGCCGCCGATATTCCACTGCTGAAAAACAAACTGCAACAGGTGATGGAGCAGTCTGAATTTGCGGTGGGAACCCATGCTTATAAAGCCTTACTGAATATTCTGGAAACCTATCCCCGCGATGAGCTGATCCAGGCCAATGCTGACGAATTGTTAGACGTAAGCCGTGGTGTGTTACAAATGCAGGAAAGGGATATGACACGGCTGTTTGTGCGTGAAGATACCTTTGGCCGCTTTGTCACGGCGATGGTGTATGTACCGCGTGAGCGCTACAACACCCAGTTGCGTAAAGACACCCAGGCCATCCTGGCCCAGGCCTTTGGTTCAACCGAGCCGGTTGAATTTACGACCTATTTTTCAGAATCTGTGTTGGCTCGCACCCATTATCTGGTGCGGATCAACGATAGCCAAGTCGAGTATAATGTGAAAGAAATCGAACGTAATCTGGTTGAAGCCGCCCGCACCTGGGAAGATAAACTGGAAACAGCTTTGATCGGTGTGTACGGCGAAGCCCGCGGTCGCGAGTTAAGCCGCAAGTATGTTAATGCCTTCCCGCGCGCCTATAAAGAAGACATGTTACCGAATGATGCGCTGGTCGACATCGGTAAACTGGAGTCTTTATCTGCCGAACATAAACTGGAAATGTTGTTCTACCGGCCACAGGAAGAGGGCAAGGACAGTAAAGCTGTGCGGCTGAATCTGTTCCATAAAGATCACCCAATTCATTTGTCTGATGTGTTGCCGATGCTGGAAAACTTCGGTTTACGGGTTATCGGTGAAACACCTTATGCTGTTAAGTGCCCGGACGGCTCGGTGAGCTGGATCCTGAACTTCGCAATGGAGTTAAACGGTGAAGTGCCTGCCGATTTCGCCGCTGCGTCGCAAAGCTTCCAGGACTCACTGACGAAAGTCTGGGCGGGCCAGCTGGAAGATGACGGTTTTAACCGCCTGATCCTCGGTGCCGGTCTGAGCGGGCGTGAAGCCTCTATTCTGCGTGCGTACGCCAAATATAAGCGCCAGATTGGCAGCACCTTTAGTCAGAGCTATGTCGAGAGCACCTTTGCCCGTTATGCGACCCTGGCCGGTTTACTGGTACAGTTGTTTAATGCCAAGTTCTCACCCAGCGAAAAAACCAGCGCCAAACAGCTGGAGAAACTGGAAGAGCAAATCGCTGCTCAGCTGGAAAATGTGGCTAACCTCGATGACGACCGCATTATCCGGCGTTTTGTAGATATGATTAACGCTACCCTGCGTACTAACTTCTTCCAGCGTTATGACGATGGTGCTGAAAAACCTTATATTTCCTTTAAGATCAAACCTGATCTGATCCCGGAAATGCCGTTACCAATGCCGATGTTTGAAATCTTCGTCTACTCACCACGGGTTGAAGGTGTGCATCTGCGTTTCGGTAAGGTCGCCCGTGGCGGTTTACGCTGGTCTGATCGACGCGAAGATTTCCGTACCGAAGTGCTGGGCCTGGTAAAAGCACAGCAGGTGAAGAACACCGTAATAGTACCATCTGGTGCCAAGGGCGGTTTTGTTTGTAAGAAGTTGCCGGAAACCGGCGGTCGCGAAGCCTTTATCAATGAAGGTAAAGAGTGTTACCGCACCTTTATCCGTGGCTTGCTGGATATTACTGACAATATTAAACAGGGTCAGATCGTGCCGCCAAAAGATGTGGTGCGTTTAGATGAAGATGATCCTTACCTGGTTGTTGCGGCCGACAAAGGTACTGCGACCTTCTCGGATATTTCTAATGGTATCTCGGAAGATTACGGTTTCTGGTTGGGCGATGCCTTTGCCTCCGGCGGTTCGAACGGCTATGACCATAAGAAAATGGGCATCACGGCCCGTGGCGGCTGGGAAGCAGTAAAACGGCACTTCCGCGAAATTGGTATCGATTGCCAGACCACCGATTTCACCTGTGTTGCTATTGGTGATATGGCCGGTGACGTGTTCGGTAACGGCATGTTGCTGTCTAAGCATATTCGCTTACAGGCTGCCTTTAACCATATGCATATCTTTATTGACCCGAATCCGGATGCGGCCAGCTCCTTTAAAGAGCGTGAGCGTTTATTTAATCTGCCGACATCTACCTGGGATGATTATGATAAAGCACTGATTTCTGAAGGCGGTGGCGTGTTCGCCCGTAGCGCCAAGTCAATTAAGTTAAGCCCGCAAATGAAAGAGATGCTGGGCACGACCAAAACGAGCATGACGCCAAATGAGCTGATCCGGGAATGTTTGATGATGCCGGTCGACCTGATTTGGAACGGCGGTATCGGTACCTACGTCAAAGCCAGCAACGAAACCCATGCTGAAGTCGGTGACCGTGGTTCGGAAGCACTGCGGGTCAATGGTCGCGAGCTGCGCGCACGGATCTTCGGTGAAGGGGGCAACCTGGGTTGTACCCAACGTGGCCGGATTGAATATGCGGCCAACGGTGGTCGTATCAATACCGATTTCGTCGATAACGTGGGCGGTGTAACCTGTTCGGATAACGAAGTTAATATCAAGATCCTGTTAAACTCCCTGACGGCAGCCGGTGATTTAACGCTGAAACAGCGTAATAAATTACTAAATGATATGACGGATGATGTGGCTGCGATCGTGATCGGCGATTGTTACCGGCAAACCCAGAGTATCAGTCTGTCGTCGTTGTTAGGTTCTGAACAGATCAAGGAATATACCCGCTTTATCCATGCCCTGGAGAAAGACGGCAAATTAAACCGTGAGCTGGAATTCCTGCCATCAGATGACGACCTGGCCGATCGGATGGCCAAAGGCATGGGGTTAACCCGTCCTGAACTGGCGATCCTGACTGCCTACGGTAAGATGGTGTTAAAAGAGCGTTTAGTGACGCCGGAGATTTCGGATAATCCTTACTTCCAGCAGTTGTTAACCGGTGCCTTCCCGGCAGTATTACAACAGAAGTTTGGCAAGGAAATCAGTCAGCATCCGTTGAAAGCCGAGATCGTGGCCACCAAGCTTGCAAATATGCTAGTTAACGAAATGGGCCCGAACTTTGTGCAGCGTATGTTCGAAGAAACCGGTGCCAGCGTGGCGGAAGTGGCTATTTGTTATGCCATAGTGCGTGAACTGTTCGATGTGGCCAAGTACTGGCAGCAGCTGGAACAACTGGATAATAAAGTGTCGGCGGCACTGCAAAGCCGGGTCTTGTTCCAGTTACGTCGTACCATGCGCCGGGCTACCCGCTGGTTTGTGCGTCACCGCGACAAGGCGCTGGATATTAACCAGACCATCAAGTTCTTTAAACCGGCTTACGAGAGCATCAGTAACGATCTGGCTAACTATATGGCCGAGCGTGAGATGCAGGAGCTGACTGAGAAATGTAATGAGCTGACAGAGCAGGGGATCCCGGCAACTGTGGCACGTTATCTGACGCAGTTAAGCACCGTATTCTCGGTAATGGATATTGCACAGGTTGCCGATGCCCAGCAGACGCCACTACCGATGGTAGCGGAAATTTACTTCAAACTGGGTGATAAACTGGATCTGCATTGGTTCCTGGAGCAAATTACCCGCCAACCGGTGGCAAACCACTGGCAGGCGCTGGCACGGGCTTCGTACCGCGAGGAGCTGGATTGGCAACAACGTGGTTTAACCTCAGTGGTAGTGAAGAGCTGTGGCAGTGTCTGTAATGCCGATGACATTATCCAGAACTGGCTGGATCAGCATCAGCATCTGGTTGAACGCTGGCGGTTAATGTTGTCAGAGTTTAAGACTACGCAAAGCCATGAGTTTGCGAAGTTTTCAGTAGCAATGCGTGAACTGATGTTGTTAAGTCAGTCGGTCTGATGCTGTTAACTTTAGTCTGAAGTCATTACAATACCCCGCTTAGCCGGGGTATTTTTTATTGCAGGATTTGTTATGTTTTATCCAGTTGCCAGAAAAGTGTTGTTTAGTTGTGATGCCGAGCGCTCACATGATTTTGCCCTTGGCAGTTTAAAGCGGCTGGTAAATACGCCACTGTCAGCCTTGTGGCGGCAACAGTTGGTCGCCAAACCGAAAACGGTAGCCGGTATCCGCTTTGAAAATCCGGTTGGTCTGGCTGCAGGGCTGGATAAAAATGCCGACTGTATTACTGCCTTTGCCCAGATGGGTTTTGGTTTTCTGGAAGTGGGTACCGTGACGCCAAGGCCGCAGGAGGGCAACCCGAAACCACGGATGTTCCGCTTGCCGCAGGCTGAAGCCATTATTAACCGCATGGGTTTTAATAATAAAGGCGTCGATTATCTGGTTAACAATGTCAAACACAGCCAGTTTAAAGGCGTGCTAGGCATTAATATCGGCAAGAATAAGGACACGCCAAACGAACAGGGCAAAGACGACTATGTGCAATGTATGCGTAAGGTTTATCCCTATGCCAGCTATATTACGGTCAATATTTCATCGCCCAATACCCCCGGTCTGCGCGACCTGCAATTCGGTGAAGCGTTATTTGATTTATTACAAAGCGTTAAGAATGAACAGTTAGATTTGCAGGCACACTATGATAACTATGTGCCGGTCTTTGTAAAAATCGCGCCGGACATGGACAGCGTCGCGGTAGAGCAGGTGGCAGAGACCTTACTGCGCAGTAAAATGGACGGCGCCATTGCCACCAATACCACCCTGGATCGTAGCCTGGTAGCAGGATTAAAATATGCGGACGAAGCAGGTGGCTTAAGTGGTAAGCCAGTGCAACAGCGTAGCACAGCGGTATTAACCCAGCTGCGCCAGGCTGTCGGCAATGATTTTCCGATTATTGGTGTGGGCGGGATCCATGATGTCAGCTCTGCCCAACAAAAACTGGCGGCGGGCGCCGACTTGTTGCAGCTGTATACCGGTTTTATCTACGGCGGGCCGGCGCTGGTAAAATCAATCGTTGATGCGTTATAAAGATCCGTCGCTGATCAACATTTTTTAGACATAAATAATCTTTAACTTTTTGATCAGCGTGCTATATTAGTGCTAATTACTGCGTAGTCTGACCAGATTTAGGAGAGCGATGTTAACGCCGTCAGAGCAATGGACCTGGTATTATTGCCCACAGCAAGATCGGCTGCTACTGGATATTGATGACCAGTTGCAGTTTAGCTCTGAGCTGTCTGCTGCCAACCTGAATGACAAACCCGTCCGCCAGCCATTTTCACTGGCGGAAGCGGAAGCTTTCTGGCGTTTTCATGAAGCGCTGCAGCCAGTCATTGCTGATGACGCTCTGCGCTTTGAACTCTGTTTACATGCCCTTGCTAATCGTTACCGGCAACTAAGTGCCCATAAAAGCTGGTATTTCGCGACCCAGCGGGCGCAGGATAGCGGTTTGTATCAATTGGTGCAGTTGCAAGGTAAAGATACCTTACTGGCTTTGGTTGTGGCCTCGGATCTGGAATGTGTCGAATGCTTGTTGCTTGAAGACGGCGAGTCTTTAGCCGGCAAACAGCTTAGCCGCCATACCGTGATCCGCGTGCTGCGCAACCGCGCCTTGCCGACTGAGGTTGATGTCGGTTATGCCCGTACCGCCTGATGCGGTCACATACTCAACTGCAGACACAGTGTCAGGCCGCTCTGAGCTGGTTGTTACCGCATGTTAAAAATCAAATCTCTGTTACAGCAAGCCTTTGCCCGGCAGCCATTGGTTGATGGCAGGCGGGTCGGCGGCCTTAGTAAAAGGCGCCGCTTTTTGCTGTTGCTGTTAGCCTTATTCCACCTTTCAGGTGCCTTATCGTCGCTGGATGCCCTGATGTCGTCGCGCACAGCTCAGGGCAGCATCGCCTGGATTATTTCCCTCAATACCTTTCCCTATGCGGCAGTGCCTGCTTATTGGATCTTTGGCCGCAGTCGTTTTCAGGGCTATGTTATCTCGCGTCAGGAAACCGAGCATGAGCTGTTTAACAAGCATCAGTTAAAAGCATCCGGGGTTGAGGATTTTGTATTACACAGCATTCGCGATCGCGGCAGTTTGCAAGCAGTGGAACGCCTGGCCAAGATGCCGTTTTTACGCGGTAACAGCGCGCAACTGCTAATCGATGGCGAGCAAACCTTTGCCAGTATCTTTGACGGTATTCGCCAGGCACAGCAGTATGTGCTGGTGCAGTTCTATATTGTGCGTGATGATCAGCTCGGTCGGCAGTTACAGCAACTGCTGATTGAAAAAGCCCGTCAGGGCGTGCAGGTATACTTTTTATATGATGAAATCGGCAGTTATCGCTTACCGCAAAGCTATTTACGGGCAATGACCGATGCCGGTGTCGCAGTACGGCCTTTTCATTCCACCAAGGGCGCGGGCAATCGGTTTCAGCTGAATTTTCGTAATCACCGTAAAATCGTGATTGCAGATGGTAAACAAGGCTGGCTGGGCGGTTTTAATGTCGGTGATGAATACTTAGGGCAGGTCCCGCGTTACGGCCAGTGGCGGGATACCCATTTAAAACTCACTGGTCCCGGCGTGCTGGCACTGCAATTGTCTTTTGTCGAAGATTGGTATTGGACCGCCGAAACCATCCCGGCGCTTTACTGGCAGGCAGAAGCAGCTGCTGATGGTGATATCCCGGTGCTGATTTTGCCATCCGGACCAGCTGATCGCTTTGAAACTGCCAGCTTACTGATTCAACATGCGCTGCATAGTGCGCGCGAGCGGATTTGGATCGCCAGTCCGTATTTTGTACCTGACGAGGGGACCCTGGCGGCACTGAAGCTGGCAGCGCTGCGCGGGGTGGATGTCCGGATCCTGATCCCGGAGCGCACTGATAATCTGCTGGTCACTCAGGCGGCCTACGCCTTTATTGGCCCTTTGCTGGATGCTGGTGTTAAAATCTATCGCTATCAGCAGGGCTTTTTACATGCGAAGAGTTTTTTGGTCGATCAGCAGCTCAGCGCCATTGGCACCGTCAACCTGGATAACCGCTCGTTCCGGCTAAACTTTGAAATTACCGCGCTGCTGTTAGATGAGGCCTTTAATGCTGAGGTTGCGACCATGTTTGTTGCTGATTTTCAGCGTTCCCGGCAAATGAGCCTGACGGAGATTATTGAACGGCCCTGGTGGCGGCGCGCAGTATCGCGCGCCGCGCATTTGATGGCCCCGGTTTTATAGCCGCGATTTTTAGGAGAACACTGTTGGCTGAACATCAGGCCGCTTGGCTAAGTTTTACCGCGCTGTTAAACGACAGTCTGCACCAGCAGCAGCTGGTCAAGCTGGTTTTAAGTAAATACCAGGGCACGGAGCCAGCATTACAACGGCTGGAGGTTACACCGGTACAGTTAAAGGACAGCTGGCAGCTGAAATTTCTGTATCAGTATCAAACCAACCATGTGACTAAGAACTACCCGGCTGCGCAGGCAGCGACTGTGCTGGATGGCCTGCTGACAGCGTTTGCGCAAGCTAATCTGCAAAGTACCCGACATAGCGCGCAACTGTCGAAAAGTAAAAAAGGTAAGTATCTGTTGGCCACTAAGCAACAGGCACAAACGGCCAAAATCGAGAGTCATAATAGAGCCAAGCAACGCTACGTTGAACAAAGCCGGCCATTTTTAACGGCGTTAGGCGTCACCGATAGCCGTGGTGAGATCATTCCGTCGATGTCGAATAAGTGGAAGCAGATCAATAAGTTTATTGAAATTCTCTCCGGCGCAGTAAAAGACACCGGCTTGTTAGAACGCGCTGAGCTGCATGTGGCGGATTTTGGTTCAGGGAAGGCGTATCTGACCTTTGCGATGCATGACTATTTCCGGCATAGCGCCGGCATCGCGGCGGAGGTAACAGGGGTGGAGCTCAGACAGTCGCTGGTTGACCTGTGTAATAACACTGCGACTCAGTTGCAGCTCGATGGCATCCGGTTTGCCCAAGGCGATGTAAAGCATTTTAAAGCTCAGGGCATTAACGTGATGGTGGCGCTGCACGCCTGCGATACCGCCACCGATTATGCTATCCATATGGGTATTCGCACCGGCGCCGAAATCATTATGTGCTCACCGTGTTGCCACAAGGAGATCCGGCCACAGGTGCAGCTACCTGCAGTACTGTCACCCATGTTACAGCATGGTATTCATTTGGGTCAGGAGGCTGAGATGCTGACCGACAGTCTGCGCGCACTGCTGCTGGAAGCCCATGGTTACGATACCAAGGTGTTTGAATTTATTTCACTGGAGCATACCAGTAAAAATAAAATGATCCTGGCGACCCGGCGACAAAAACCAAAACCCCGAGCGCCGATCCTGGCACAGATTGCCGCCTTAAAGCAGTTTTATGGGGTCCGTCAGCACTGTCTGGAGCAACTGCTGCAGCACAGTGCTGATGAAAATGCAGCCAGTGAGTTAACACCGGCAACCTAAAGTGACATCAGTTAACTGCAACAGCACTAGCGGCGCTGTTGCAGGGCATCCACTAACTGTTTTACTGCTTTTATTTGCGCGCCGGCATTAGTTGCGTAATCCTCGCCACTATAGCCCCACCAATCCCAGCAGCCATTCGGGTTAAAGGGCGACATTGCACTTTTCTCAACCTGTGGATACAGGATCACCAGCTGATTGGTATCGGCATATTCGTTCAAGCCGGTATGCCGGATAAAGGCATCGCCCACCTGGCTGGCGTCCTGACGGCAGCCATGAAAACTGACGTGTAAGCGACAGTTGTTACCGGAGGCACAGGCCGTTGGCACATACAGATAACCGTACTGTGCTAATTGGCCGCGGGCAGCACTGGCCAGCTGGTGCTGATCAAATTTCAGCAAGGTGCCACTGCTGTTGCTGGCGGCGTTCTGTAGCTCGCCAAGCAGATGGGATAGCAATTTGCCGGCAGCGTCATACTCACAGCTGGCAACAAAGGGTGCCTCGGATTTATTGCAGTCGGTTAAACCGCTTTTTGCCGTCGGGAAATGATGGGCAAAGGGCTGGTCGTTAATCCATACCAACTGCTCCGCCGGCAACCATTGCTGATATTGCTGGTACAGGGCGGCGCTGACTTGCGGCAACACGGTGCTGTCGGCGCTCCCGCTAAAGATCCAGACTCTGCTATTTGCCAGCGCTGCCGGTGCTGCCAGCTTACCGGCTTGTTGCTGTTGCTGAAGGTAAGCGTTGATCGCCTTCAGATCAGGTGCGGCGGTTGCCTGATTCATACAGTGCGCCAAGGCCTGACGTAAATCGTTACGTGCACAGTACACCGGGCCTGCCGCCAGAATGGCCGCACCGGAAACCTCAGGGGCAAACGCCAAATGGAACTGTGCTGCCATATAGCCGCCGGATGATAACCCCGACACCGTCAGCGACGGCGACAGCTTAAGCTCCGGGATCGCCTGTAATTCGGGTAGAGCAGCAGCCTGTACGGCGACACTGCACAGCATGGCAGTACTGAAAACACTGGGAATAAAAGGGCGCATAGTCACTCCAAAGAAAATACGCTACCAGCTTAGTTGCTGCGTCACGTCTGGCAATAATGCTTTAGTACAGCTGCTATTGCTGTGGCTGCTGTAAATAGTCCAGATAACGGTTGGTATCCCGCTGTTGCGCCACCTGTTGCCAGATCCTGACAGCAAGATCCGGATTTTGCTGATAAAAGGCCTTACTAAACATTAAATAACCAACCGAGTGGTACACCGGTGTCGGGTAGATCTGCAGCGGTCGCAGCAGTAGTTCGGCGGGCTCGACAGTAATGCCGTTCAACTCACAGAGTACTGTGGTCGCGTCCACCCGTCCTGAGCTGACTAATTCCAGCGCATGGCTAATTGAATCGGCTGATACCTCAATATGAGGGCCAGGCATCGGCAAGGGGCGGTAGCCAAGTGGGCGGGCCAGGGCAAACTCGCGCTGTTGACTCAGTTTCTCCGGTAGCAAACCCTGTTGATGATAAGTCAGACACAGGCTAAAGCTACTCATGGCCAGACTCTCATCGGGTTGACCGTCAGGGCGGCGTGGCGCCTGCATATAGTAGTCGCGCTCGCTGGCATATTCCGCTACCAGCGCATCGACCTGATTGGCTTCTAGTTGCGCCAGACAACGTAACCAAGGTTGGCGGATCAGAACGAGCTCGATGTTAGTGGCCTTTGCTACTGCTTGCAGATGCTCGATAGCGGCGCCAGGCTGTGGCGCAGGCAAGTCACCGTGGCCATTATAAAAGGGTAACAGCGGTTTATCTTCATAACAAAAACGCAGACTGGCGCTATCAGCCGTGGCCTTGTTTTGCCAAAGCAGCGTAATAACCAACAACAGACCGGAATAAAGATACTGCATAGGGCGACCGTTATGGCTGGCTAGGCGACGCGGCGATAAGCCTGGTCGCGCCGCGGCCACGCGGATCGGACACCGCTTGTGTGCCATCCTGATTAAGCAGGATCAGTTGGATATCGCCTAAGTCCCAGTTTGGCGTATGCAACGAATAACCGCGGGCGGTTAATTCAGCTTGTACCGGTTCAGCCAGAGCTTGCACACTTTCCATCCGGATCTGATCTTTTGGCAGCAGCTGGTGGTGAAAGCGGGGTGCGGCGACAGCTTGTTCTGCTGTCATGTTAAAGTCATACAAATTATTTATCACTTGAAAAATACTGGTAAAAATCGTCGAGCCACCCGGCGTACCGATCACCAGCTCCGGTTGATTATCTTTTAACACTATAGTCGGTGTCATCGAAGACAGCATACGTTTACCCGGTGCTATGGCGTTAGCATCGCTGCCGACCACGCCAAAAGCATTAGGCACACCTGGCTTGGCAGAAAAGTCATCCATTTCGTTATTCAATAAAAAACCAGCACCGCTGACTACCACACCACTGCCATAATCCAGATTCAGGGTGTAGGTATTGGAGACGGCATTGCCGGCATGATCAACAATCGAAAAGTGCGTAGTTTGCTCTGATTCCAGACCTGGTTTAATGGTCTCAGTGGCCGATATAGCTTTGGGATTGATCTCCTGGGCCCGCCGGGCCAGGTAGTCAGGCGCCAGCAATTTTTGGCTCGGCACCTCGGTAAAGGCCGGATCGCCCAGATAGTCGGCCCGATCGGCAAACACCCGTTTCGCAATCTCAGCCATCAGGTGTACATACTGGGCGGAATTGTGTGCAACATCCTGAAAATGTTGTTGATTTAGCTCTTTGAGCGTCAGTAACTGCTGTAAGGCAATTCCGCCTGAACTGGGGGGCGGTGCGGTGATAAGCTGCCGGTCACGCCAGCGCGTTACCAGAGGGGTACGCCAGACTGCTTGATAGGCAGCCAGATCGGCCATTGAGATCAAGCCACCACCACGCTGCATTTCGGCAACAATCAACTCAGCGGTTTTGCCCTGATAAAAGTCGCTCGGGCCCTCGGCAGCCAGGCGTTTTAACGTCGCGGCCAGCTCAGCTTGCACAAAGCGTTCACCCGGCTGCATCTTGCCAAAGTAAGCAACAAAATTGGTTTTACCAGCAAAGCGTTGCAGCATATCGCCTTCATACAGATAGGCTTTATCTGGCACAATAAAACCCTGCTCAGCCAATTGGATCGCTGGCGCCAGCAATTCCGGCCAGCTCTTGCTACCAAATAACTGATGTAATTGCCACATGCCCATTACCGTGCCCGGCACGCCGGACGCCTGATGGCCAATTAAACTGAGGTTTTCAATCACCTCACCTTCAGCGTTCAGGTACATATCGCGGTGCGCCCGGGCCGGAGCCGTTTCCCGGTAATCCAGGAAATAGGCCTTGCCATTAAACCATAAAGTCAGAAAGCCACCGCCGCCCAGGTTACCTGCCTCCGGATAGGTGACTGCCAGGGTAAAGGCTGTGGCAACAGCTGCATCGACCGCATTACCACCCTGGCGCAAGATTTCAGCCGCCACTTGCGCACCATACTGATCCGGGCTGGCCACGGCAGCGGTGAGCTGCTGTGTTTTGGCTGTCGCGTTAAGGTTAAGACTTGCCAGAATAAGGCAACTAATCAGACTGATTTGACGCAATAGCATAGGCTGAGACCGGCGAGTTAACGATAAACTAAACCTTAGCATCAGCCGCATGGAAAAGAAACAATGAAAAAAAGGCGCCACAGAGAGGGGCGCCAAGCGTCAGGTTTACGCAGTACGTATAACAACAGGCCCCAGTCTAACGTGCTGCTGCTGCGACGCCTTGATCCAACGCAATAAAAGCACCATCAGCCGGAATAAGTTGCTCTGCGTCTGATAATGTCTTACAACAATCAGTAACCTTTTTATATCCGGAGTCGAATTATGAAACCTCAATCTTTGTTAGCAGCGCTTTGTCTCGTCCCAGCTCTGTCTTTTGCGGCTGCACCATCCGGTATTGTGATCCACGGTGGTGCCGGTACCATTAACAAAGCTCAGCTGACAGATACCCAACGTCAGGCGTATGAAGCAACCCTTAAGCATGCTGCGGAACAGGGTTATGCCGTGTTGCAACAAGGTGGTAGCAGCCTGGATGCGGTAACTCGCGCCGTAATGATTCTGGAGGACTCGCCGCTGTTTAATGCCGGCAAGGGCGCGGTTTATACCTATGATGAAAGCCATGAATTGGATGCTTCTATTATGCAGGGGCAAGACCGGCAAGCCGGCGCCGTTGCCGGTGTTAGTACCATCAAAAACCCAATCTTGCTGGCACGGGCAGTGATGGAGCAATCCGAGCATGTGATGCTCGCCGGTGCCGGCGCTGAGGCCTTTGCCGATACCCTTCAGCTGGAGCGGGTTCCCAACAGCTATTACAACACTGAATTTCGCTATGAGGCATTAAAACGCGCCAAACAAGCACTGCAACCACAGCCACATCAGGCAGCCATTCCTTTTGACCCTGCCTGGCGTATGGGCACCGTTGGCGCTGTGGCGATTGATAAGACCGGTAATCTGGCCGCCGCGACCTCAACAGGTGGCATGACCGCCAAGCGCTATGGCCGGATTGGCGATGCCCCGGTAATTGGTGCCGGTAATTTTGCCGACAACCAAAGTTGTGCGGTCTCCGCTACCGGCCATGGTGAGTATTTTATCCGTTATCAGGTTGCTTCAGATATCTGCGCCAGAGTGAAGTATCAAGGCAAAACGGCCAGTGCAGCGGCAACGGAAGTGATGGCTGAGCTGGCACAAGTCGGTGGCACGGGTGGCGTAATTGTAGTGGATCCGCAAGGGCGCTTAAGCTGGGCCTTTAATACCGAGGGTATGTACCGGGCGATGTTGGGCGATACGACACCACTTAAAGTTGAGATTTTTCAAGCCGAATAACGCGTGAATAGCAGGCAAAACGGCGTTTCATCGTCTAACCTTAACTAAGCGGTAGCTGGAAGTCCGGTGTAACAGGATTGCGGCAACCGCACCTTGTATTAAGAAGATAAGGGGGACGCATGGACTTACTAAAAGTTGCCGACTATATGAATCGTCATCCGGTGACCTTTGATGCTGAAATGCCAGTGGAAATGGCGGTGGATCGGCTGATTAAAGGCCGGCAAACCGGTGGCCCGGTGATTGATGCGCAGCGCAAAATTATAGGTTTTATCTCCGAGCAGGATTGCCTGGCACGGATGCTGATGTCGACTTATCATGACCAGCAGGCCGCGCGGGTCAGTGATGTGATGCGGACCGAGGTGCTGACGGTAAAAGAGTACGACGGCATTATCGATCTGGCGCAAACCATGTTAAAGGCCAAACCCAAGCTCTACCCGGTGGTTGATGATAACGGTCATCTGCTGGGAATTATTACCCGCTCTGATGTGTTAGGCGCCATAGATAAAGAACTTCACTCGCACTATAGCAAAGCGGGTTAGAGTTAAGCTGGTTAGAGTAAAGCTGGCTAGCGGTAAAGCGGAGCAGGACGCAAGAAAGCTGGCGCTAAGGCTGCAGTAGCGTTGCACTCCTAACCCCTAACTTGATAGCATTGCGCCCTCTGAAAGCTGAGGGCGCTAACTTGTCTGTCGAAACACCATCCACTGTCTCCACCTTGTCGGCCCAAATCGGTCAGTGTCTGCTGCAAGATCAATTCCGGCTACGCCGTAAACTGGCCCAGCTAAAACAGCTGCCACCAGAGCAAGCTGCGGCGCAACTGAGCAAACTTGAAGCGCAAATCGCTCAGTCCTCTGCGCTACGAGCGGCCAGGCTCTCTGCCATGCCGAAGTTAAGCTATCCGGCTGAGCTGCCGGTGGTGGCGAAAAAAGACGAAATTAAAGCCGCTATTGCCGCCCATCAGGTGGTGATTATCGCCGGCGAAACCGGCTCTGGTAAAACCACGCAAATTCCGAAAATCTGTCTGGAGCTGGGGCGGGGTGTCGCCGGCACTATTGGTCATACCCAGCCCAGACGTTTGGCAGCGCGCAGTGTCTGTGCCCGCTTAGCTGAAGAGCTGCAATGCCAGGTTGGTCAGCAAATTGGCTATAAAATTCGCTTTGGTGATCATACTAATCAGCAAACGCTGGTCAAATTGATGACCGACGGCATCTTGCTAACCGAAATGCAGCAAGACCGCTTTTTAAACCAATACGACACCATCATTATCGATGAAGCGCACGAGCGCAGCCTGAATATCGACTTTCTGCTGGGCTACTTAAAGCAGTTATTACCACGGCGGCCGGATCTGAAGCTGATTATTACTTCAGCCACCATCGATCCTGAGCGTTTTTCCCGGCATTTTTTCGATGCCCCCATTATTGAAGTCTCAGGCCGCACCTATCCGGTAGAAGTCCGTTACCGGCCTTTTACCGAGCAGGATGATAAAGATGGCGACCAGCTGCAGGGTATTTTTGATGCGGTAGAAGAGCTGTATCGTGAGCCGCCGGGCGATATTCTGATTTTCTTAAACGGTGAGCGGGAAATTCGTGATACCGCCGATGCGCTGGAAAAACTGAAGCTGCCGCATACCGAAGTGTTACCTTTGTATGCACGCTTAAGTGCAGCAGAGCAAAACCGCATTTTTCAAACGCATGCCGGGCGGCGGATTATTTTATCGACCAACGTCGCCGAAACCTCGCTTACTGTGCCGGGTATTCGCTATGTGATCGATCCGGGCACGGCGCGTATTTCGCGATACAGCTACCGTTCCAAGGTACAACAACTACCGATTGAAGCCATTAGTCAGGCCAGTGCCAATCAGCGTAAAGGTCGCTGCGGCCGGGTCGCGGCGGGGATCTGTATCCGGCTTTACAGCGAAGAGGATTTTTTAGGCCGGCCGGAGTTTACCGATCCGGAAATTCTGCGCACTAACCTAGCGTCAGTCATTATGCAGATGCTGGCACTGGGACTGGGTGATATCGAAGCCTTTCCATTTTTGCAAAAACCAGACAGCCGCTTTGTTAACGACGGCATCAAGTTACTGGAAGAGCTGGGCGCGATCCCACAGCAACGTAGTAAGCAACAGCTCAGTTTAACGCCATTGGGCAAAACGCTGGCGCGTTTACCAATAGACCCCAGGCTTGCAAGGATGGTGCTGGCAGCCAGCGAGCAGGGCGCCTTACAGCAAGTATTGGTGATTGTTGCTGCCTTATCCATTCAGGATCCGCGCGAGCGGCCGCTGGATAAGCAACAAAAAGCCGATGAGCTGCATGGCCGCTTTGCGGATCCGGATTCTGATTTTAGCAGCTGGTTAAAGCTTTGGGATTACCTGCAACAACAACAGGATGCGCTGAGTAATAACCAGTTCCGCCGGCTGTGTAAGCAAGAGCTGCTAAATTATTTACGGGTACGGGAGTGGCAGGACCTGGTGGCGCAGCTAACTCAGGTCGCGCAGGAGCAACAGCTTAGCTTTAACGCCAATCCGCCGGGCTATCAGGCTATTCACAGCGCCATTTTAACCGGCTTGCTGGGGCAAATCGGCAGTAAAGACAGCGATGCCGACTATCTGGGACCACGACAAACCCGCTTTTATGTGTTTCCCGGCAGCCATCTGTTTAAGCGTAAACCGAAATGGATTATGGCGGCCGAATGGGTTGAAACCAGCCGCTTGTATGCGCGTACAGTAGCGAAAATTGAACCGGAATGGATTGAGCCGTTAGCTGCGCATCTGGTCAATCGCAGCTACAGTGAACCGCATTGGGAAAAGAAAAAAGGCGCCGTCGTTGCTTACGAGCAGGTCGCGCTGTACGGCGTGATTATCGTGGGTAAAAGACCGGTACTGTATAGCCGGATTGACGAGGCGGTATCACATCAGCTGTTTATCCGGGAAGCCCTGGTCAATGGCGAACTGGGCTTAAATGAAGCCTTTTTAAGTTACAACCAGCAACAAATCAGCAAGGTACAGGAGCTGGAAGAAAAATCCCGCCGCCGCGATATCCTGGTAGACGAAGATGCGCTGGCCGCGTTTTACGCCGAACGTATTCCGCAGTGGGCCAATAACCGTATCGACTTTAGCAAATGGTGGAAAAAAGCCCGCCAGACGCAGCCAGCGTTACTGAATTTCGACCCAGAGCTGCTGTATCAGCGCGATGCCTCTGATATCAGTGCCGAGCGCTTCCCGGAAAGCTGGCGCCAGGGCAATTTAACGCTGCCGCTGGAGTATCATTTTGCCCCCGGTGAGCCGGATGATGGCGTCAGCGTGTTGATCCCACTGGCATTATTAAACCAGGTCGAAGAGCAGGGCTTTGACTGGCAGATCCCGGCGCTGCGCCATGAGCTATTAGTGGCGCTGATTAAATCGCTGCCTAAGCAATACCGACGCAACTTTGTCCCGGCGCCGAATTATGCTGATGCATTAATGCAAAGCCTGACGCCCTTTAGCGAGCCACTGCTGACTGCGATTAGCAGCAAGTTAAAGCGGATGTCAGGCATAACTATCCCTGACGATGCCTGGCAGTTAACAGAGCTGCCGGCGCATCTGAAAATAAATTTCAAAATTGTCGATGAGCGTAAGCTGGTGGCGCAGGGGCGCTCTCTGGCGCTACTGAAACAGCAATTACAGGGCGCAGTGCAGCAAAGCCTCAGTGAAGTGGCTGAGCAGGGCATTGAGCAGGAGCAACTGACCGAATGGAGCTTTGGCGAGCTGCCTAAAGAATATATTAAGCTGCAGGCCGGTTTTGAAATTAAAGCCTTTCCGGCGCTGGTCGACGCCGGGCAGAGCGTTGCCATTAAGCTGCTGGATAATCCGCTGCGGGCAGAGCAGGAGCATATTAAGGGGTTGCGCCGCTTAGTGCTGCTGAATGTGCCCTCACCGGTAAAATACCTGCAGGAGTCGTTACCGAACAAAGCCAAGTTGGGCCTGTACTTTAACCCCTTTGGTAAGGTGCTGGAACTGATCGATGATTGTATCGCCGCCGCAACAGATGCCTTGATCCGCCAGCAGTTACCGGTGCAGGACAAAGCCGCCTTTGAGCGGTTACGCGAAACGCTACGTGCTGAGCTGAATGAGCGGGTACGGCAGATCGCATTGCAGGTGGAGCAAATTTTAACGGTCTATCACGACATTCAAAAGCGCTTAAAAGGTAAGGTGGATCTGGCACACTTTCAGGCGCAGGCCGATATTAAACAGCAATTAGAGCAGCTGATTTTTAAAGGCTTTGTTAGTCAACATGGTGCAGCAAGGCTGGATGATCTGAAGCGCTATCTGCAGGCGATGTTAAAGCGGCTGGAAAAGCTCCCGGTCGATCCGAACCGCGACCGTTTATTGATGCACGAGTATCAAAAGGCTGAACAGGCCTATCAGAATTTACTCGGTAAATATGCCGGTCAGGCCATTCCAGAGCCGGTCAGTCAGATCCGCTGGATGCTGGAAGAGCTCAAGGTGTCACAGCATGCGCAGCAGTTGGGTACCCCTTATCCGATTTCGGTAAAGCGAATTTTGCATGCGGTGCAGGAGCTTAAATAATAAACTTGCGTCGTCGCCACAGCTTGCTAAGATGATGCAAAGCGTAGCGAAGGAGTTGTGTATGCCACACAGGAATGATAACCGCCACTTTTACCGCATGATGGTCAATGCCGAGGTAAAGGTGATGATCAACGACCCTGAGGCCGCCCGGGTAATAGACGGGGTGTGCCGCGATCTTAGCGCTTCCGGTATGGCGGTAGAAGTCGATGAACCGTTGGAGATGGGCACCTTAATCCGGGTTCGTTTAGAGTCGCCCGACGCCAGTGTGGCCCCGTTAGATGCCACTGCTAAGGTGATGCGCTGCAGTCAGGAAAATGAAGACTGCTATCAGCTTGGGCTAGCTTTTCTGGAATTGAATTAGGCTTCGGCAGCGGGATGACGACCACAATGGCAGTCATCCCGCGCTAGCTTAATAGATTTTGCAGATCAACCCTTTCAGATAATAGCCTTCAGGGTAGAAACTGGCGACCGGATGATCACTGTCTTGTTGTAAGCGTTCGATAAACACGCAATCTCGTTTCGCATCCAGTGCCGCATCGGCGACCACCTTCTGGAACAAGCTCTCTTCCATTAAGCCTGAGCAGGAAAAGGTAAACAGCAGACCACCTGGCTTTACCAGTTGCATCGCCACCCGGTTAATATCCTTGTAGCCTCGACAGGCACTGTTAAGCTGGGCTTTGTTGTCCGCGAACTTCGGCGGGTCCAGTACCACGATATCAAAGGTTTTGCCTTGCTCCTGATACTGTCGTAGCAGTTTAAACACATCGGCTTTTTGATTGCTCAGTTTACTTAGATCTAACTGATTAAGTTCGGCATTACGCGCCGCGGTTTGTAGTGCCAGCTCAGACAGATCGACATTAGTCACCTGTTTGGCACCGCCCATTAAGGCTGCAACGCCAAAGGTGCCGGTATAGCTAAAGCAATTTAATATTTCTGCGTCTTTTGCAAAACGGCGCAATGCGGCGCGGTTTACCCGCTGATCCAGATAAAAGCCGGTTTTATGGCCGTTAACCACATCGACGACCAGCGTCATACCGTGCTCTTTAATCAGCACCTCACCACTGCCACGCGGTAAATGCAGCCAGCCGGTTACCAGCGGCAGGCCTTCTTTTTTGCGCACATCCACATCGGAGCGCTCGTAAATACTGTGCTCCGGGAATACCTCAAGCAGCGCAGCGACCAATTGTTTGCGTTTGGCATCGGCACCGGCAGAGAGTAGCTGCACTACCAATACGTCCTGATATTTATCAATAGTAATACCTGGCAGACCATCTGACTCCGCAGCCACTACCCGTAGCCCATTAGTCTGCTCTGTGTTGAACAAGCTAAGCCGCAGTTGCCAGGCGCGCTGAAGACGTTGCTTAAAAAACGCCTGATCAATCTGTTCGTGTTGTTGAAAGCTCCAGATCCGGGCACGAATTTGCGATGCAGGTGAGTAGGCTGCCCAGGCCAGCCATTCGCCTTTGCTACTGACGACAGCAACGGTGTCGCCACGATTTGGCGTATTATGGACTTTGGCAATGGCGTTAGAGAAAATCCACGGGTGTTTCCGATTCAGGGCTTTTTCACGGCCCTCGGCCAGGATCACCGCCGGTACGCTGCTATTATTCATATCTGGTAGGTCGCTATGCTAGACTAAAGGCTGCATTTTAGAGAAGTGACTGGTAAAGCTAAAGGAAAATCGGTTTATAGAGCCCATCTGTTAACGTTCGTCACCAGTTTAAGGACACCTATGCTTGAAACCTTGCCCAGAGTTATGCGGGCTGTAGTAGTGCAATCACCCGGAGCGGAAAGCCAGCTTAGCTGGCAAAATGTGGCACTGCCAGAGCTTCAATCTGGTGAGTTACTGATAAAAGTTGCCGCTTTTGGTATTAATCGTGCCGATTTGATGCAGCGACAGGGGTTATATCCGGCGCCCGCCGGTGACAGCGAAATTTTGGGATTAGAAGTTGCCGGTACTGTTGTTGCAGTGGCAGACCAGTCTTTGTCCCCCTGGATAGGTCGAAGTGTATTTGGTTTGGTAAACGGTGGTGGTTACGCTGAATACGCTGCAATGCCTGCAAGCCAGGCAATGATTGTTCCACCTGGTTGGACATGGCAACAAGCCGCTGCCACAGCAGAAACCTTTTTAACTGCGTATCAGCTTTTGGTTTTTTTAGGCCAGGCGCAGCAAGGCCAGCGAGTGCTTATTCACGCTGGTGCGAGTGGGGTAGGTACGGCAGCGATTCAGTTAGCGAAGGCAATGGGGTTACACATAGCCGTCACGGTGGGCAACTCGAACAAAGCCGCGGTATGTAAGCAATTGGGGGCTGACATCGCGATAAATTACCGAGAACAGGATTTTAAACAGCTGTTGTCCCAACACTGGCCGTCCGGCATAGATTTGATCCTTGATCCCGTTGCTGGAGCCTATCTCAATGCGGAAGCGAGTTTGTTGGCGCAAGATGGTAAAATTATTATTTATGCGATGATGGCAGGGCGAAAAATTCCTGAGTTTGACCTGAGTGTGTTGTTTAGAAAGCGCGGTCAACTTTTGTGCTCAACGTTACGAAATCGCAATAGCGCATACAAAGCAGAGTTAACACAGCAATTTGGGGCAGACTTTGCGGCCGATTTGGCCGCTGGCGACATTAAGCCGCTAATCGATCGGGTATTTAGCACCGTAGATATAGAGCAAGCGCACCAATTACTCGCCAGCAATCAGACTATTGGCAAGTTAATCGTGAGCTTTGATTAGTTAATATTATTGATCCCAGGAACAGCATCCGGATGTCATTGAGTTTTGGAAAGGCGGCGTACGCCAAAATTGTTCAGCGTTTAATTGAGCGGGTATATCATCAAAGTCCGTTGCAGGACTCGTTTTATGAACAAGCCATTAAATGGTTTGCCGAGAAAGAGCAACGCGATCAGAAAGCAACGGAGCTTGAGCAACAGTTATTTCTATTTGAAAACCGGCAACAGCAGTCTAAGAAAGGCGATCAAGCCGCGATTGCCAAAAATCTGAAACAAGCTGAAGACCAGCATAAAAATTTCAGCAACGAAATCGAAGAAGCAAAATTTCAACGATATAGTGATTTACACGCACTGTGTCGGGATATTCTTTCGCTATGTCAGGCGGACAGTTTTGCCGATACGAACAACCTGAGCGCCAAGCTATTGGGTACTATTCAACTGATTTGCCCAACCAGAGGCAGAAATATTGCCAAAGAAAATCAGAAAGCGAGACATCTTTATAAAGCCGTGTTGAGCATCAGGTTATTAGATCGCATGGTTATGGATGGGCTGATCGATCATCCGTTTATTCTGGAGCGTTACGAAGAGGGTAAGTCGCTGCCATATACCGACGAAACAGATTATCACCCTTATCGTGATGATGTGCATGTTCCGGTTTTGATGGCGGCACTGTTACAGGATATCGGTCGCTGCCATCCTGTTTGTCAAAATATTCTGCGGGGGGCTGATGGCACCTACGATGAATTCCGCGAATTGGAAGCGGAAGAGCGTAATCTGTTCTTGCAGACAAGTTACACGGAAACATTAAATTTTCTGCAAGATGCGCTTACGGTAGGACGATACACTGGCCGTAACAAGCAAGAGCGTGATAGGTTTGTTCAATTTGAAATTGAAAAGCGAGAGTTAATCCAGCTATTAATAAAACAGGCGGTGCGTCCTCAGGAGGTATTGGGGAGTATTCTGCGCATTCCCCAAATCTATACCGGTATGGTGTTATCAACCCGTAGTAGCTATAACTATGAAGATCTACCCAAGGCTGCATTAGCTTTGGAAAAGACAGCCGAACTTGGTAAGTTAAGCAAAAATGCAGTAGCCGCTTTTTTGAGGATCGTTGGCTTGTTCCCGCAAGGTTATGGCGTGACCTATATTCCTAAAGACTCAGATGGCAACGATATGGAGCGATATGAATATGCGATTGTCACCGGTTTGTATCCACCGGATTTTCGCAAGCCAATTTGTCGAATGGTAACCTATAGCCTAACTTACCAGGCTTCCGCTCGTGGCTGTATTGTCAGCGCGGAAAACAATTTGTATTTCCCGCAAGGGCGAAAAAAGCTCGAGGTAGTTCCTGAAGAACGCTTGCTCGAGATTTTACGCCGCCTGGTCTACAACTTTGAAGAGCGGATGGCTTCGCCACTATTACCACGTTGCTGGCATCCGGATGACTATTTTATTAATCAGAAAAACCAGAATCTGTGGAATAAAGCTGTGATTATTCAAAACTAGTACTTTGCTCAGGACCCAGGCTGCTTGTGCTGGGCTTGGGCCGCCCGCTCTAACGTGCTAGTGTCATCATCTCCCGTTTTAGGCACGGCTGATGGCGCAGTATCAGTAACCATGGTTTCTGGAGCGGCATCAGCCAGCTGGGGTTGCTCGCTAAGCTCTCCGTCGCTTGTCGTCTCAGGCATGTCTTCGTTGTTCGCCACAGTTAGCTCTACGTCAGTATCCGTATGATCTGCGGCCTGTGTATCAGGCTTTTCCACTGCAGGCTCATCCAGCATTTGTTCTTTTACCAGTTGCTCATCAACGCGCGGATCCAGTGCTGCAGCCAGCGGGGAAGACACCAGATCGCCAGAGGCGAGCTGATAATCTGAAGGTTGCTGTTCGGCCAGCAGCCGCTTGGCCATTTTCTGGTTATAGTTAACCCGGGCTAAGCGCAGGAATAGGATCAGACAGCATACCGACATATAGCCATACAGCATGGCATTACCGAGCATTTGCATCAGAAAAGATGCCACCAACGGCCCCAAGGTGGCACCGATGCCAAAGGTCAGCAGGATGGTCGCCGACAGGGCCACCCGTTCCGGTTGTTCGATATTCTGATTAGCCAGTGCTGTGGCCAGTGGATACAGCGTAAAGGCCAGAATGCCAAAGCAAAAGGTGGCGATCAGCAGTGCCAGGCCTTTAAGTGGTAGCAGTGCGATCACTAACACTAAAATGCCGAGCAGGGCACTGTTAAAGCGTAACAAACGGCTACGTGGAATACGGTCCGATAGTTTACCCATTGGCCACTGGGCTAATAACCCGGCCAGAATAGTTACCGACATAAAGCTGGCAACCTCGGCTGTACCCATGCCATTACTGGCGGCAAAGGCGGGCGCCAGACCATAAAAAGAGCCGGAAATCCCGCCAGCGATCAAAATCGTGGTCAGGGATTGCGGTACCTTGCGCCAGAACGGCAAAATTTTCAGCGGCGCTGGGTGCATAGGCTGTGGGTGGATGCGGCGGGTAAGCGCTATTGGCAAGATGCAAAGCGCGTAACAAATGCCAATCAACAGCAGCGGTTGCAGTCCCAGTTCCGGGAAGAACGACAATACGGTTTGCCCGGCCACCATCCCCATATAGGAGACAATCATATAACCGGCAAAGACACTGCCGCGCTGGCTGCTATCGGCCTGCTCGTTTAACCAGCTTTCCAGCACCATATACATACACATCATGCCGGTGCCGACGATTAACCTGAGTAACAACCAGATACTGAGCACATCGGTTAAGGCATGGCACAGCGCTGACGCCGTTACAATGCCGGCACTGGCCACAAAGGTACGGATATGACCAACCCGGGCAATCAGCTTATGACCGACTTTCGAACCGACGACCAGCCCGAAGTAGTAAGCTGACATCATGCCACCGATCCACAGTTGTTCGACACCATCCTGGCTTAATGACAATGCCAGGTAGGTGGTAAGCAAACCGGACCCCAGCACCATAATCAGGGTGCTGGAGAACAGGGACGAAAAACTGCGAAACGGTGAGGCCATCCTAAGCTCCTGTAAACGACTTTACTTAACGCGCATACCTGCGCTGGCACCCTGATCCGGTGTCAGCAGGAAGATATCGCTACCGCCCGGGCCTGCGGCCAGTACCATGCCTTCGGATAAACCAAAACGCATTTTGCGCGGAGCCAGGTTAGCCACCATCACCGTTTGCCGGCCAACCAGACTCTCTGGCGTGTAAGCGGCTTTAATACCGGCAAACACCTGTCGGGTTTCGCCGCCGCCAATATCCAGTTGCAGTTGGACCAGTTTGTCGGCGCCTTCCACCGGCTTGGCATCGATAATGGTCGCGACCCGCAAGTCAATCTTGGCAAAGTCATCAATGCTGATGGTCTCGCTAATCGGCTCCCGTTCGCCGCTAACAACTTTAACCTCAGCCTTAGCTGTTTCAGCTTTAGCGACTGCAACCGGCTCAGCAGTAGGTTGTAAGTTCTCTTTTGAAGCATCAACCATGGCTTGCACTTTTAGCGGATCGACGCGCTGCATCAGCGCTTTAAAGGGGTTAATAGCATGGTTTAACAGCGGCTCGCGGTAATTGGCCCACAGCAGTTCGGTATTTAAAAAGGCTTCGCTGTCGCTGGCCATTCTCGGCAGCACCGGCTTTAAATAATGCATTAACACGCGGAACAGGTTCAGGCCCATTGAGCACACCTCATGCGCCTCCTGCTGCTTGCTGTCATCTTTTACCAGCACCCAGGGCGCCTTAGCATCGATATACTGATTGGCTTTATCGGCCAGCGCCATAATATCGCGGATGGCCCTGGCAAATTCCCGCTGCTCATAGCTTTGCGCAATGCTGTCCCCAGTGTTAATAAAGTCGGCGAACAGCTCCGGTTCACTCAGATTGGCAGAAAGCGTGCCGTCAAAGCGCTTACTGATAAAACCGGCGCAGCGACTGGCGATATTCACCACTTTACCTACCAGATCGGCGTTAACCTTCTGGGTAAAGTCTTCCAGATTTAAATCCAGATCGGTAATGCCGCTGGTTAGCTTAGAGGCGAAGTAATAGCGCAGATATTCCGGATCCAGATTATCCAGATAGGTACGGGCCTTGATAAAGGTACCACGTGACTTGGACATCTTGGCGCCATTTACCGTGACAAAACCATGGGCAAAGATGGCATTAGGTTTGCGGAAACCCGCGCCGTGCAGCATCGCCGGCCAGAACAGACTATGGAAGTAGATAATATCTTTACCGATAAAATGATAGACCTCGGCGTCAGAATCCGGTGCCCAGTAGCTGTCAAAATCGATACCGGCTGTTTCACACAGGTGTTTAAAGCTGGCCAGATAGCCAATAGGTGCATCCAGCCACACATAAAAGAACTTACCTGGTGCGCCCGGAATTTCAAAGCCAAAATAAGGCGCATCGCGGCTGATGTCCCAGCGCTGCAGGCCATCTTTAAACCATTCCTGCAGTTTGTTAGCCATTTCATCCTGCAAGGCACCGCTACGGGTCCAGTCCTGCAGCATCTGGGCAAAAGCCGGTAAATCAAAGAAGTAGTGTTCACTGTCTTTTAGAATTGGCGTGGCGCCGGATACGACCGAGCGCGGGTTCTTTACTTCGGTGGGGCTGTAGGTGGCACCGCAGACATCGCAGCTATCACCATTTTGGTCTAACGCGCCGCATTTCGGGCAATCGCCTTTAACAAAGCGATCCGGTAAGAACATTTCTTTTTGCGGATCATACAGCTGGCTGATGGTATCGCGCTTGATATAGCCGCCATCATTTAAACGCTGGTAAATCAGGTTGGCAAAGTACCGGTTTTCGTCACTGTGCGTGGAGTGATAATGGTCAAAGGCGATACCAAAGCCGGCAAAATCAGCCATATGCTCTATTTTGGTTTGCGCAATCATCTGCTCCGGCGTGATGCCTTGTTGCTGCGCTTTTAGCATAATAGGGGTGCCGTGCGCATCATCAGCACAGACGTAGTAACACTGGTGACCGCGGGCTTTCTGAAACCGTGACCAGATGTCAGTTTGGATATATTCCAGCAGGTGTCCGAGGTGAATAGGGCCATTGGCATAGGGTAACGCACTGGTGATCAGAATTTTCCGGCTCGACATTGACGATTGCTCTTGAGAATAAATAACTGAAAAGATATGAACTAATGATACTATAACCGGCATTAAATCGCATCCGCACAAGCGGCGTTTCCCAACGATTTGTCAACAAAAGCGATTAGTCTACAAAAAAGCCTTTTAACGGAGTGACCATGTTTAACTGGCTAAAAAAGAAAACTCAGGCAGCAGGCGAGCCCGAGCCGGGCGCGAATGAGCTAAGCGGCGTTATTGAAGCCTTAAGAGCCAGACCCGGTGCTTTTAAGTCGATTAAAACCATAGTAATGGTGGCATCGGGTAAGGGCGGGGTCGGCAAATCTACCACCTCCGCTAACCTGGCGATGGCACTGGCAGCAATGGGTGTGCGCACCGGCCTGTTAGATGCCGATATTTATGGGCCTTCGGTACCCACGCTATTTGGTTTAACCGGTGAGAAAGTCACGTCCCCGGATAATAAATTAATGCATCCGCTACAGGCGCATGGTGTCTGTTTACAGTCGATCGGCTTTTTGGTTGATCCGGAGCAGGCGTCAGTCTGGCGCGGCCCGATGGCCAGCCAGGCGTTATTGCAGTTACTGAATGAAACCCTGTGGCCTGAGCTGGATATCCTGCTGGTGGATATGCCGCCCGGCACCGGTGATATTCAGCTCACCATTTCGCAAAAGCTGCCGGTAACGGGCGCTGTGGTGGTGACTACACCTCAGGATCTGGCGCTGGCCGATGCCCGCAAGGCGATTACCATGTTTCAACAGGTGAAAATCCCTCTTCTGGGCCTGATTGAGAATATGAGTTTTTATATCTGCCCCAGCTGCGGCGCCAGCGATGATGTATTTGGCAGCGAAGGGGGGGTAAAACTGGCCGAGCGCTATCAGGTGCCGGTACTAGGCCAGTTACCGCTGCAAGCTGCGCTGCGGGAACAGGCCGATAGTGGTACTGCCTTAACGGCCGGAGATGCCAGCTTGCTGGAGTATTATCAACAAATTAGTCGTGCCTTGCTGTGGCAACTTACCGGTGCCAGCAGCCAGAGCGTGGAAATTGTTATAACGGATGATTAGTAATGAGATTATGTGACCGCGATATAGCCGCCTACCTGGCCGAGGGAAAAATCCGCATCAGTCCGGCACCCGATGCCGAAATGATTAGTGGCGTTAGTGTTGATATTCGGCTTGGCCATAAATTTCGGGTATTTCAGGCGCATACCGCGCCCTTTATCGATTTAAGTGGCCCCCGTGCTGAAGTCGATGCTGCCTTAAATGCCGTAATGAGTGATGAAATTGTACTGGAGGACGATGGTGTCTTTATTTTGCACCCGGCTGAGCTGGCGCTGGGTATTACGCTGGAGTCGGTAACGCTGCCGGCAGATATCGTCGGCTGGCTGGACGGGCGCTCTTCTTTAGCCCGTTTAGGCTTAATGGTGCATGTGACCGCGCATCGCATTGATCCGGGCTGGTCGGGTAATATCGTACTGGAGTTTTTTAACAGTGGTAAGTTGCCGCTGGCGCTAAGGCCCAATATGAAAATTGGCGCCCTGAATTTTGAACTGATGACGGGACCGGCGGATAAGCCTTATAACAAGCGCAGCGATGCCAAATATAAAGAGCAGAGCGGGGCAGTCGCCAGCCGTATTAGTCAGGATGATAAGACAGCGTTGTAACAATAGAGCGCGCTAAAAAGAAAAAGCCCACGCAAAAACGTGGGCAGCAAGCTTATATAAAGCAAAATGAAGCGGTATGATTATGCAATAAAGCTGCATAGCTTGGCAATGCCGCTGGCAGCTATTTTCGATATTTAACGCCGTTTGGCGTAGCATTATTCGATTTTCTGACAATGATTTGACCAACCGGGAGCGATAGCAATGCAACTATACGGTTCACAGACTTCACCCTATGTAAGACGGATCCGGCTGCTGCTGGCTGAAACACCACATCAGTTTATCAATATGAATATTTTTGCCGAGGCGGATCGGCAGAAGTTATTAGCGCTGAACCCAACGTTAAAAATCCCGATGTTGCAGGATAACGACGAGATTATCTTCGATTCTAATGTGATCTACCGCTATCTGGCGGCGAAAATGGGCCTGGCAGCATTAAGTTGGTATCAGGAAAATCAACTCACGTTGATTAATGCAGTCAATGATTCGCTGGTCTCGCTATTTTTATGTACCCGCAGCGGCCTGAATACCAATGAAGATCGGCTGTTCTTTAATGCGCAAAAAGAGCGGATTGCCGCCTCAATGTTTGTGCTGGAGCAGCAGGCCGCTAATCAGGAATTTGCCAACTGGCAGTATCCGGCGATGGCACTGTATTGCTTACTGGACTGGGTGATATTCCGCGAATTGTTGGATCTGGAAGATTATCCGGCCTTACTAGCGTTTCATGCTGCCAATCAGCAAAAGGCCGGCGCCGCAGTCTCTGATCCGCGGCTGGCCTGAGTCAGAAGATAACGATATTCGGTGTATACGTTAACAATAGCATTATCGTAAAAATAGGATTGCTTTGTCACAAAAGTCTGCAAGGGTGTGATAACGCCCTTGCGCCACAATCAAACGCACAATGTTGACATCAATATTTAAGTAATCGTGTACTAACCCGTTTCGCATACCAATAATCTGGCGCCATTCTGACAACTCGTCAGCCGTAATCATGCCGTGCTGATGTAGCTGTGAGAAAGTTTGATAGGCGTCGACAGAGCTGTGTTGCTGATATCTTTTTAAACAATGCTTGGCCAGGCCAATACTCAATTCTGTTAGCAGTTGTAATAAACGTTCTATAGCCAGGTAGTCACGCCGGCGTAGTTCCCCCAGGGCTAAGTCTGCACGCAATTCATCTAATTGTTGGCAGTAGTCTTGTTTATGTTTGGCGGCTTCAGTTAAATAAAGCTTTAAGCCGGCATCTTCAAACCTCATGACTTGCTTCTCTTTGTTGATACTCAAATAAGCTATTAATCCGCGTTATTTCTTGCCATGCTCTTGCACTACCATCGCTATATATCAGTTGTCCGGTATCAATAATCTGATACGCCAGATAAATCGGCGCCTGGTTGATATCGACGATAGATATTTTGGCTTCAGACAGGGCGAGCTCTGCGGCCCAATCAAGTGCCAGACAGTGGGGACGATTGTAGCGCGCTAAGTTATCGAGTGCGAAATCATTAAAAGCAACAGCGAGATCATAATCACTGTCTGGCCTGGCTCGTCCTTGTACTCTTGAGCCATATAACCAGATAGCCCCAATATCCGCGTTTTGTTTTGCGAGCTGCGTAATTCGAGATATTGTCGGCTCAGAGTTAGTCATCAGTCTGAATAAAATAAGTTTTGATATAACAAGAGCGTATCAGAATAACAGGGTTATCGCCAGTTAGCTCACAGTTGCATATTCAGGAAAAATACCGGGCTTAGCGGCTGGCGGCTTTTAACAGCACGGGCTCAATCAGCACACTCTGGCTGTCATCTGATAGCCAGATTTGGCCTTCGCTGATATTACATTGCAGGTTCATACTGCGCTGTACCAACGTGGCCATCTGCTGCACACTTTGCTCCGAAATGTCCCAAATTGATAGTTGCTGATAGCGGCTTAGCGCACTTTGATTCGCCTGCCACCAAATCGGTACCACCCGGCCACCATAGCAATATAAGTGCACCTGTTTTGCCCGGCTACAGGCCTTTTTCAGCCATTTTTCATCGGCCTGACCAAATTCGACCCATAGGTTAACGGTACCATCCAGCGCCAGATCCCATAGCTCTGCCTCGTCGCTTTCACTGCTTAGCCCCTTGGTAAATTGCAGGGTGTTACTGGCATTCAGTGCAAAAGCCAGTAAGCGCACCATCATCCGCTCGTTATTTTCCGACGGGTGCTGTGCCAGCGTCAGGCTGTGGTCTGCATAATAATGCCGATCCATATCAGCAATTTGCAGCTGGACTTTGTAAACAGTGGCTTTAAGTGCCATCAGATGCTCTTTTAGTCAGATACGAAAAGGCCGCAGTGTACAAAGCACGGCGGCCTTTGGCAATGCGTGCAGTCGTGCTTTAGTCATTCAACCTGAGGCGCTTTGGGGAGTTGTTATGTAATCTGCCCCAAATGGTTGTTCCTCCTTCGCTTTGGTATATACTAAAACCTCTGGGAGTGGGGCACTATGCGTTTGACTGAACAACAAATTATGCAAATTAAAGCCGTGGTATCTGCAGAGCTTGGCAGTCAGGCGACAGTGACGTTATTTGGTTCGCGGCAACGCGATGACGTCCGGGGCGGGGATATTGACTTACTGGTAAGCAGCACTAATGAAATCAGTCAGCCCGCTTTAGTTGCTGCCCGCCTGGAAGCTAAAATAATACAGCGTATCGGCATACAAAAAATTGATGTGTTATTACAAGCGCCAAATTTGCAACGCTCAGCAATTCACCAGATTGCGGCAAAGGGTATACCGCTATGACCACACTATCTGATGAACAGTTGCGGCTGGCTTTTCTAATTCGTGTTATCGACAAGGAGCGGAAACAACTCACAGTAACCTTGCAACGCTTATTTAATGCGCCACTCACACCCGAGCGTTTGCAGCAACTGGATACTGATCCAGCGTTTTCCGAACAACTTGATGCTTTTGCCAGCCGTTTTGCCAGGTTACAAGACAACCTTGGCGATAAGTTGTTGCCGGCTACCTTGGCTGCATTGGGTGAGCACAAGGGCCCGGTCTTGGATAATCTAAACAAGGCGGAGCGTTTTGGTTGGTTAGAATCTGCTGAAAATTGGTTATTGGCCCGGCAACTGCGAAACAAAATGGTGCATGAATATATAGAAGACTTGCAGCTATTGGCTGATGCACTTAATAGCGCAGCTAACTTTACGCCGTTGTTAGAAAATTTTGCGATGCAATTGATTTCGGCGCTGGAACAACGCAATCTGCTTCCTAGTAATTCCTTTTAACCGCAAAGCCATAAAATTTCAGCTAAATTCAGCATCGAAGGCCTGACTCTGGTACGTAATCATGCCGGAGTCGGAAGCGGTGGTATTTTTTGTTGTGGTGTTGGGTGGTGGTGTAATTTTCGTTGGCGGTGTAACCTTCGGCGTTGTTCGGTTTCTTTGTTAGTTCCCGCATTGGTTAAGGAGGCAAGCGCTGATTATGGCTGGTTGTAAACGGATTAGTTTTGTTTTGATCTATGCTGTGTTTTTACTCACCAGTTGTTCGTTATCGCCTGCCAGCCCTCATTATCCGTTAGCCGAATCCAGTGCTTTAAATGTGACCTTATTAGCTACGTTACCAACTGAGGTTGATGAATCATCGGGCCTGGCAATGCGTGATGGTAGGTTATGGACACATAACGACAGCGGCCATGCCGCTACCTTGTATCAGTTATCCGAGGCTGGCGATGCGATTAGCCGACGGGTGCATATTAAAAATGCGGCAAATTACGATTGGGAAGCATTGGCACAGGATAGCGACTGGTTGTATATCGCTGATTGCGGTAACAATATCGGTGATCGCAGCTGGATGCAAATTTATAAAGTAGCCTGGCAAGATTTGGAACAGGCTGAGGACGGCGCCGAAGTGGTTGCGAAAAGAATCATGTTTCGGCTGGCAGATACCGAGCCCTCAACCCGTCCGCATGCCCATAACGATGATTGCGAAGCGCTGACGGTGGTGGGTGATGAACTGTGGCTGTTTACTAAAAACTTGCAAGATCGTCATACCCGGTTATACCGGCTAGATAAAACCACAGCAGTTCAGGAAGTGGTCAGTAGTGAGCGGTTTTTTACAAATGGTTTAATCACTGGCGCCGATTTTGACCCTGACACCGAACGCCTGGCGTTAGTCGGCTATCGATTAGGGTTTTTGAATGTGGCTGCTTTTATTTGGCAGCTTCCTATTGTTAATAATACGCCACAATGGGAATTGGGACAGTATCATAGTATTCGACCCACGCGGCAATGGGAGGCCATTCTGTGGCATCAGGGTGATCTGCTGCTAACCAGTGAAGCAAGCCTACTGGGCGGGGCTAGCCTTGGTCGTATAGCATTATAATTAGCGTAGCTGATGCCGAGTAAGCCGGCCCCTTGGTTACTTTCTTTTACGGCGCAATCTCAGGGCTAATAACCTGCACTTAAGATACCCGACTTAGCAGCTGCTGTAGCAGAGGTTTTTACTAAGCTGCAAGGGCAGTGCAGAGCCTAACTATTTGCAGTTGGACTTTATAAACAGTGGCTTTAAGTGCCATCAGATGCTCTTCTGAGTCAGATACGAAAAGGCCGCGGTGTACAAAGCACGGCGGCCTTTGGCAATGCAACTTCGCTTGGCTGTTACTTAGTACTGGCTTGCTCGAACAACTTATTCACTTTATTCCAGTTAACCAGCTGCCACCAGGCCTGACTGTAATCGCCACGGCGGTTCTGATAGGCCAGGTAATAGGCATGTTCCCAAACATCCAGCGCCAGAATCGGCGTGCCGCGCTCCTCAACGACATCCATCAGCGGGTTATCCTGATTAGCCGTTGACGTTATCTGTAACTTACCGTCTTTATTTACAATTACCCAGGCCCAACCCGAACCAAAGCGGCTGGCCGCCGCCTGATTAAAGGCAGTTTTCATCGCATCCAATGAACCAAAGTCACGTTCAATAGCTGCAGTTAAGGCAACTGAAGGTGTGCCGCCCTGACCAACCGGCGCCATTAACTGCCAAAACAGCTGATGGTTATAATGCCCGCCACCATTATTACGCACCGCTGCATTAAAAGACGACATCTGCTGCATCATCCGCTCTAGGCTCAGCTCTGCCAGCTTTGGAAAATTTTCGATTTGCGCATTCAGGTTATTCACATACGCAAGATGATGGCGGCCATGGTGAATTTCCATGGTCTTAGCATCAATTACCGGCTCCAGCGCATTGGCAGCGTAAGGCAAGGGGGCCAGGGTAAAAGGGGCCGCAAAAGCCGATAACGAAGCCAATAATAAGGCAGCGGTGCTGACGGATTTCAGCAGGGTAGATTTCAACATACAGACTCCTTGAAAGAAAAAAGGCGAACAAAGCAGCCATCAAAGCGGTTCAGACCGTGTTCAACTCGTTGAGTTCACATGAAAATACGCCCATAAACTGAATTGGGATTAGTTTTGATTTATCCATACAGGAAATTAACGTACAAAGCTTGGTTGCTGGCGGTAACCAGAAATAGTTACAAAGCGGCTCTGTGACAGGTTTTGGTTACTGCGATTTACACTAGCTTGATTGAGAAGCAGTGCAGAGCCGTTATATGCCAGAAAGCTACCGGTAGAATGCGCTTAATCTGAAATACTGTGTATTGGTACGGATTTGCTACACAAAAACTCGATTAATTTCGATAGGAAAGAAAAACACTATTTAAAGCAGAGGGTTAAATGGTCGGTACGGCGGGATTTGAACCCACGACCCCTGACACCCCATGACAGTGCGCTACCAAGCTGCGCTACGTACCGACGTAGGGCGTATCATAATGATTTCGGTATGAAATGCAATGCGCTTTTGTGTGACTGCAGCTTTTTTACCCAAGGCTGCTGCTCCGATGTTTCAGACAAAGTTATAACGATGCTGGCGAATTCTGTCTGAAAGAGTAGAATACGCCTCTTTATAATAATTAGCAGTGTTGTAAGCTTGTGAGCGACATCCAGAACGATCCTTTTGCCGATATCCGGCCTTATCATGACCATGAAGTTCAAGCCGCTATTGGCCGGCTGATTGCCGATCAGGAATTTATTGCTGCCATTTTGCATTACCGCTTTCCGCATCTGGCCGGCAGTTTTGGCTGGTTGCTAGCGCCGGCGGTCAAGTTTTTCCTAAAGCGCAAATGGGCCAAGCTGCGCTCCATTGAACAGGTGCAGCTGCAGGTTGCCGCCTTTATGGAGCGGATGCTAAAAACCTCGACTACCGCCATGACCTTTAGCGGGATAGAACATTTAAAGCCTGGTCAGGCGTATCTGTTTATCTCCAATCATCGCGATATTGCGATGGATCCGGCGCTGGTTAACTGGTGTTTGCATAAGCATGGCTTTAATACGGTACGGATCGCTATTGGCGATAACCTGCTGCGTAAAGCCTGTGCGACCGAGCTGATGAAGCTGAATAAAAGCTTTATCGTCAAACGTGGCGCCAAAGGGCCGCGGGAAATGCTGAAAAACCTGTCGCAACTCTCGGCCTATATCCGCCATTCGCTGGATGAACAGCAATCTATCTGGATCGCGCAAAAAGAAGGCCGCGCCAAAGATGGCAATGATGAAACCGATCCGGCAATTCTGAAAATGTTTTATATGGAAGGCAAAAAGCGCGGTGACAGCTTTGCTGACTATATGCGCCACCTGAATATCGTGCCGGTGTGTTTATCGTATGAGTTAGATCCCTGCGATCAGGATAAAGCCAGAGAACTTTCTCACAAACAGCAGCATGGTAATTACCAAAAAGGCGAGTTTGAAGATATCGATGCCATTATCAAAGGCATTGTCGGCTTTAAAGGCCGGGTGCATGTTGCTTTCGCTAAACCGTTAACTGATATTCCGGCGGATGCTGACGCGCTGGCCGCGATGATTGATCAGCAGATCTGGCAAAACTATAAACTGTTTCCGGTTAATTATCTGGCCGCAGGTGACAGCGCCAAAGCCGATGCCGCACAGCAGGCAAGCTGGCAACAAAGGCTGGATGCGTTACCGCCGGAGTCGCAGCCGTTTTTAACACAAATGTATGCTGCCCCGGTGCTGAAACAGCATGCACAAGCGGCTGAAAGGCCGGTAGCTAACGCCTGATGGGCTATCTCGTTGGTGTTACGCTGTTATGGGCGTTTTCATTTAGCCTGATTGGCGTGTATCTGGCCGGGCAGGTCGATGCCTACTTTGCCGTTCTGACCCGGGTGGCGCTGGCACTGTTGGTATTTTTACCCTGGTTGCTGCGTTATCCGATAAAAGCCGGCTTGGCGCTGCAGCTGGCCGCCCTTGGTGCGGTGCAACTGGGGCTGATGTATCTGTTTTATTATCAGTCGTTTCTGTTGTTGTCGGTACCACAGGTACTGGTATTTACCATCTTTACCCCGGTTTATATTACGCTGCTTTACGATGTGCTGGCCGGGCGCTTTCAGCCGCGCTTTTTACTGGCGGCGGCAATGGCGGTAGTGGCCGCGGCGATTATGCGTGATGGCATGCCGGCACCGGATTACTGGCTTGGCTTTTTGGTGGTGCAGGGCGCTAACCTATGTTTTGCTGCCGGGCAGGTTGGTTATAAACGGCTAATGCAGCAAGGTGAAGCGCCTGCCAGCTTGCAATACCAGCAGTTTGGCTGGTTTTATGTTGGCGCACTGCTGGTGGCACTGCCGGCTTGGTTTATCCTCGGCACAGCCCAATATCCGGTTAATGCCACGCAGTGGGCCGTATTATTATGGCTCGGGCTAGTTGCCTCCGGCGGCGGTTATTACTGGTGGAATAAAGGCGCCAGTCTGGTCTCCAGTGGCACCCTGGCCGTAATGAATAATGCACTGATCCCGGCGGGTTTGCTGGTAAATCTGTTAATTTGGAACCGCAGCGCCAATCTTTGGTCTCTGGCTTTGGGCTCGGTAATTTTGCTGGCGTCGCTTTGGTTATGCCGGCCGGCAAGACAGGAGTAAACCGATATGGCACGACAGGTCACCTACTTATACAAGGGGCAACGCAAAGTCATTGCCTTTAGTTTTGATCGCTTTCGCGACCCTTATGAAGCCGCCGCGGCGGAAGAGGGCATTGACTTAACGCAGTTTCTGGCGATGGAAAAGCAATTAATGCAAACCGCTAAAGATAAGTCGGCAATTAAAAACTATCGATTACAAACATTTAGTAAATTTGGGTTTGCAGAGATCGCCTTTGTGCGCGAGAATCCGCCAACAGAAGAATAACAGGCTGCGCGATCCTATTCGATTGCCGCAGCGTATCAGCCTACAACCAATGAGTTTTGTTATGAAAATTACCGCAAATTTTGACAGTGGCAATATCGAAGTTATCAATGCCACCGATCCGAATAATATTCAACTGGCGATCCGTAAAGACAATATGTCGGATTTTTACCAGTGGTTCCATTTTCGCTTAAACAGCCCGCATGCCCAGGTGCACAAGCTGCATATTACCAATGCCGGCACCTCGGCCTATCCGGATGGCTGGAAAGACTATCAGGCAGTGGCCTCTTATGATCGGCAGAACTGGTTCCGGGTCGAAACCGAATATGATGGCAATACCCTGACCATTACCCATTATCCGGAAGCCGAGTCAGTTTATTTTGCTTACTTCGCGCCATATAGCTACGAGCGGCATATGGATCTGCTGCATCAGGCACAAAACGATTACAACTGTCAGCTGGTTGAACTGGGCGAAACCCTGGATGGTCGTGATATGAGCATGCTGGTAGTCGGTGAGCCGGATGACAGCAAAAAGAAAGTCTGGATCATTGCCCGGCAACACCCGGGTGAAACCATGGCCGAGTGGTTTGTCGAAGGCTTATTAGATCGCCTGCTGGATGAAGATGACGGCGTAGCGCGTAGCCTGCTGGCCAAAGCCGTGTTCTACATAGTACCTAATATGAACCCGGATGGCAGCGTGCGTGGTCATCTGCGTACCAACGCCGTTGGGGTTAACCTGAACCGCGAATGGCAAAACCCGAGTATGGAACAGAGCCCGGAAGTGTTCCTGGTGCGCCAGAAGATGCTGGAGCTGGGACTGGATATGCTGCTGGATGTGCATGGTGATGAAAACCTGCCATACAACTTTGTTGCCGGTGCCGAGGGCGTGCCTTCTTATAACGCCAAAATGGCGCAGTTAGAAGCCAGCTTTAAGCAAGCGCTGCTGGCGGTAACACCAGAGTTCCAAACCACTTACGGCTATGATCGCGATGAGCCGGGTAAAGCCAATTTAACCGTGTGCTCAAACTGGGTTGCCGAGCAATTTAAAACCCTGGCCTATACGCTGGAAATGCCGTTTAAAGATAACGCCAACCTGCCGGATGAAGCCTATGGCTGGTCAGACGTACGCTCAATGAAACTGGGCCAGGATGCATTAACGGCGATTTTGGCCGTAGTTGATGATTTAGGCCAGTAATAACAACCTAACCACACAGGAACAGCAGATGGCAATTATTTCCTGCCCGGTGTGCCAACACCGGGTTTCTAACAAAGCAGCAGAGTGCCCGAAGTGTAAAACCGATCTGACTGCGGCCACGCCGGAGAAACTGGCGGCGCAGCACCGGGATCGGATGCTCAGACAGTCACAATCACTGATGAATCAGTCGATGTTGGCGTTACTGCTGTTTCTGGGTGGCTTCGGTATTCTGTACTGGTGGCAACCGGAAACCGGCAGCTATAACGAATATGTCTCAACGGCGGCGATCGCGCTGGGTTTTATCTGGTATGTGGTTTGCCGCGCCCGGATTATCTGGTTAAAGCGTAAGAAGTAGTATGGATTTTAATGCACTGGTCAGCGCTATGGCGCCTGACACCTACGAAAAACTGGCGCAGGCGGCCGAAACTGGCCGCTGGGCCGACGGCACACCGCTGTCTGACGAGCAAAAAGCGCACACCCTGCAACTGGTGATGGCTTATCAGGCCAAGGTAATGAAATCGGACGAGATTTTTACTGTTGGCGCCGATGGTCAAATTGTCCATAAATCCAAAGCTGAATTGAAAAAGCAATTTTCTGATCCTGCCGCTATCGCAAGGTTTTCACACGATGATCTTTAAACGCTGGTTTAAACCCAAATGGCAACATCAGGATGCCGCAGTACGCCTACAGGCGCTGGAAAGTCTGGATCCGCAAAATACCGAACATAAAAACACCCTGCATGAGCTGGCCTTTAATGATGGCGCCGAAGCGGTGCGCAAGGCCGCGTTGCACCGCTTAAATGATTTTGCACTGTGGTGGCAAGCCAGTAAGCAGGACGCCGCCGAGCGCTTAAAACTTTATGCCGAGCAACAGCTGATCCAGCAGTTGCTAACCGGTAAGGTGGCCGCAGGTTTAAAACAGAAATTTATCGAACAATGTCAGCGTAGCAGTATTCTGGAGCAACTGGCACTGCAGGATAGCGATGTTAGTTTGCGCTTTAGTTTGCTACAGCGGCTGGAGCGGCAGGATCTGGTGCTGCAAAGCCTGCAGGATGCCGATTTCCCGGTGGCGTTAAAAGCGCGCTTACTTACCGACATCCAGGATGAAAAGCAGCTCGATAAGCTGGCGAAGCAATTGCCGGGCGAACTGGCCGAGCAGGCGGCACAACAACTGGCCAAGCTACAGGCAGATAAGCAGCGCCCGGTAAAACTGCGCAAAGAACTTACCTTGTTACTGGCCAAGTTAAATGCGCTTCGCGAGCGCACTAACCTGAGCGACGTGCCGGCACTGCAACAGCAACTGGCGACCGAATGGCAGCAGCTGGCTGCCGATCTGCCGTTGTTACCTGAGGCCGAAGCGGCACAGTATCAGGATAAGTTTCAGCAGTTAAACAGCAAGTTATCCCTCTGGTTAGCACCCAAATTAGCCGAAATTGCAGCAAAGCAGCGGGAGGCCGAGCAGCAGGCTCAGGCTGCAGCCAGTTTTCAGCAGTTAAATCAGGCGGTAACGGCGTTACAGCAGCAAATCAGTGTACAACTGACTGCGCTATCCTCTCTGACGCCAGAACAGCTGTCATTGTTAGAAGCGGCGCACCGTGAACTGGTGCAGGAGCTCTCTGCCGCGCCGCTGGCCGCCAGAGAGCAACAACAGCTGGCGGCGCAACTACAAAATCTGGCGCAGCAGCTTAGCGCCTTGCCGGCAGCTGCGGCAAAGTTGCAGCAACTAACGCTGTTAGTGTCAGAGTTTAGCGCTATAGCACTGCCGCAAACCGCAACCGATTTGCCAGTGGCGGAGCACCATTATTCGCAGTTTAAAGCCAGCTGGCGGCAGCTGGAGCAGGGGCTGGGTTTACCTGTGCCACAGCCATTACTGGCCGAGCGCCAGCAACTGCAGCAACGCTGGAAAGAGGCACTGACCGGCTTGCAGCAACAGCAACAACGCCAGTTACGGCAATTACGCAGCAAATGTGCAGAGTTTAAACGCTTGCACAGTGCCGGCCGTTATAAGGTGTTGTTTGGACTCTTTAAAGGTCTGACCGAGGATTATCAGCAGCTGGATGCCAGCTTACAGCAGCAAGCCGAGCGGGATTTTAGCGAAGTTAGCGCACTGTATCAGGCGCTGAACGAGCTGCAACAATATATTGCCACGCCACGAAAACGCGAGATGTTGCAGCAGATGCAGCAACTTTCTGCTGAGCCGCTAACCGATGCCAAAGCGCGCGCTGAACAGGTGAAGCTCAGCCGCGCTAACTGGAACTCACTGGGTAAAGCCGATCCGGCGGAAGACGATAGCCTGAATCAGGCGTTTGACCTGGCCTGTGAAGCTGCCTTTGCCCCGTGTCGCGAGTTTTTTGCCAAGCAGGATGCCGAACGTGCTGCACACTTGGCGCAGCGGCAGCAAATTCTGACCGAACTGGCGTTATTGCTGCATACAGAGTTGCCGGAAAAAGCGCTGGAACAATCGCTGCGTCAGTTAACCCAACGCTGGCGTGAGGCCGGCGCGGTAAACCGGCAGGATTATCAGGCGTTACAGCAACAGTATCAGCAACTTACCCAGCAGTTAAAAGCCCGCTTAAACCAGGCACAGCAAACCCAGGCCGCAGCAAAACAGGCATTGATTGACGATGCCAAAGCCGCATTATTGCTAACCGATGCTGGCCAAACGGCGTCGGTGTTAAAAGAATTGCAGCAACGCTGGAAACAACTGGGTTTTGCTGGCAAGCAACAGGATCAGAGCTTATGGTTAGAGTTCCGCGCACTGTGCGATGGGTTCTTTAATCAACGTCAGGCCGAGCATCAGGCGCAGCAAGCCGCGCAGCAACAGGCGTGGTCGGCTCTGCAACAGCAGCTGCAAGATATTGCTCAGGCGCTGACTGCTGCCACAGACTTAAGCACGGTACAACAGCTGCAACAGCAATTGCAGCAGCTGAGCTTACCGGATCTTGCCGAAGCCCGGGCCGCGCGTGAACAACTGGCGGCAGAATTAGCCAGTAAAGCCGCCGGTATGCGCCAGCAAAAACACAAAGCCGAGTTAAATCAGTTATTCGAAGCGCTGGCTGCAGGCCAGTGGCGTCCAGAGTTGGTACCCGCCGGTTATCGTGATGCTTTACAGGGCACAACGCCGCTACTGAGCCGGCGTGAACTGACAGTAGCCCTCGAGCTGTTAACCGGGCAGGGTGCAACTCAGGTTGAACCCAGCGAAAAGCAGCAGGTGCAGTTAGCGCTGTTATCAATGAAGCACAACAGCGGTCAGCAGGTTAATGCCGAGCAATTACTGCAACACTGGTTGGCACACGGCCCGGTCGCCGCTAACGAACAGCCGTTATTACAACGCGTCGCCGC
>NZ_AHTH01000005.1 GCF_000245735.1 Alishewanella jeotgali KCTC 22429 | reverse complement strand
AGCGTTGTGGTGGTACTCCACACCAAACTCGGTTTTGATGTAGTGAAGAATTTTCTCGCCGGTCAGTCTGCCACCTTGCTCACTCTGGCTATGCGATTCAATAAACTCGCCTAATTGCTTTTGCTGTTGTGCGCTGAGATAAGGAATCCGCCCCTTTGCTTTGCGGGCTTCAAGACCATCCAAGCCCGCTTCAAGGTAACTTGACACCCAGTTATTGACGCTAGTTCTGCTGATCTTCAATTGATTAGCGACTTGTGTGCGGTTTTTACATTCAAGGAATTGCGCGATCGCGAGTAAACGCATGCGTTTACGCGCATTTTTCTCAGCGCGGGAAAGTTTAAGAATATCTTCAGAGGTCTGATTCATAAAGCTAAGATTAGACTAATTCGGTTAGCATAATTAGAACAGAAAATCAGATGGAATGGTATAAGCGCCCCTTGCACGAAGAGCCAAACTAAACCCTTACACCACACTCAGACTCCGGTACGCCCGCCGTACCGGAGCCATCCTGCGATAGTGATAAAGACACGCAAGCGAGACAGCAAAGCAGACCAATAACAACGAGCCATATCCGCGCCATCAATGACACATCGAACTACGACCAAGCTGCCTCTATCTGCAAAGCCATACGAATTAATGCCAATACCTAACTACACCGCTCTCGCAATCCGGTTAACCAGCATTGCAGCGCTCAGAGCAGCATGCTAAGGTGCAGTTTAATCGCACATAATGTATGTTTTGTATGCACTTGAATAATGCTTTGCAGTTTTCTGCTTTACCTTTGTTGGCTTCTTTGTATAATGGCGGCTCCAACGCTAGGGGCATAGTTCCAATTGGTAGAACAGCGGTCTCCAAAACCGATGGTTGGGGGTTCGAATCCCTCTGCCCCTGCCACTTCCTGATATGACAAATCTTAATTCAACTCAATTATTACTGTTACAGCAACTTGGTATTAAGCCATTGCAGCCGAAGCAAGGTTTTTTCGCTATGCCGGAAAAGGCTCTGCCATCAGCTGGTGAAAGCTTGAGTGGCCAGCTAGTTGCTGATCTGGAAACCTGTCTGACGCTGACCTCTTTGCAAGGTTACCGCATAGCGGCGCAACAGAATGCGTTTAGCGTGCAGCAGCAACAATTACTGCTCGATCCCCAGTTCCAATTTACTCCTCAACAAAAACGTGCACTCTGGGCACTGCTGGGTGATTATATCAATGACTGAGATCCGCCCGTTAGAGCCTAAACAGATAGCCGAACTTTATCTGATTGAACAGGCTGCCAATCCGTATCCATGGTCAGAGAAGGTATTCGCCTCTTGCTTTAGCGAGCGTTACTTTAGTTTTGGTATCTATCTGCAGGGACAATTACAGGGTTTCTATTTTGGCCAGCATATCGCAGTCGAAGCGCAACTGTTTAATATCTGTGTGCGGGTAGATGCGCAAGGGCAGGGGCTGGGGGCTCAGCTGCTGCAGCATTTTATCGCCCAGTGCCAGCAACGTCAGGTGCTGGACGCCTGGCTGGAAGTGAGAGAATCAGCAAAGCATGCTATTCAGTTGTATCAAAAGTATGGTTTCATTGAAACCGGCCGCCGCGCCAATTATTACGTTAATGCCGCGGGTCGTGAAGCCGCCGTTTTAATGGCATTACCGCTGTAACAGCTGCTTGCTGTTCAAGATGCTGTGAGTGAGCCGTTACGGCTGCTATAATAGCCGGCATTTACCAATACAGCTGCGACAAAAGTTTTCAGCGCTATTAGTTACGGAAATTATGACCAATCAAGCCTTTATTGCGGAAGTTGACAGCCGCAGAACCTTCGCTATTATCTCGCACCCGGATGCCGGTAAGACTACTATCACCGAAAAGGTGTTGTTATTCGGGCAACTTATTCAAAAAGCCGGTACCGTTAAAGGCAAAAAATCCGGCCAGTATGCCACCTCAGACTGGATGGAGATGGAAAAAGAGCGGGGCATCTCGGTTACTACCTCAGTGATGCAGTTTCCTTATAAAGACTGCCTGGTAAACCTGCTGGATACCCCTGGTCACGAAGATTTCTCGGAAGATACCTACCGCACCCTGACTGCAGTAGACTCTTGCCTGATGGTGATCGACGGCGCCAAAGGTGTTGAAGATCGCACCATCAAGTTGATGGAAGTTACCCGGCTACGCGATACACCTATTCTGACCTTTATGAATAAAATGGACCGGGATATCCGCGATCCGGTTGATTTGCTGGATGAAGTGGAAAGTGTGTTGAAAATCGCCTGCGCCCCTATTACCTGGCCTATTGGTTCGGGTAAGGAATTTAAGGGCGTTTACCATATCCTACGCGATGAGGTCATTTTTTATAAATCGGGTTTTGGCCATACCATTCAGGATGTCGATATCATTAAAGGTATTGATAACCCTGAATTGGATCAACGTCTTGGCTATTTCGCGCAACAATTGCGGGACGAAATGGAACTGGTGCAGGGCGCCAGTCATGAATTTGACCGCGAGTTATTTTTAAAAGGTGAATTAACACCGGTATTCTTTGGTACAGCCTTGGGTAACTTCGGCGTTGACCATATGCTGGATGGCCTGACGGCTTGGGCGCCGGCACCCCAGGCGCGTGAAACCACCAGTCGTAAGGTTGAGCCAACAGAGAGCGGCTTTAGCGGTTTTGTATTTAAGATCCAGGCGAATATGGATCCGAAGCACCGCGACCGCGTCGCCTTCCTGCGTATCGTGTCGGGCAAGTATGAAAAAGGTATGAAAGTACGGCATGTCCGGATTGGTAAAGATATTTTGATCCCGCAGGCCTTAACCTTCCTTGCTGGCGACCGCGAGCATCTGGAAGAAGCCTATCCGGGTGATATTATCGGTTTGCATAACCATGGTACGATCAAAATTGGTGATACCTTTACCACTGGCGAAGATATGCAGTTTACCGGTATCCCGAACTTTGCCCCGGAATTGTTCCGCCGCATCCGGCTGCGTGATCCGCTGAAACAAAAGCAATTATTAAAAGGCCTGGTTCAGCTGTCAGAAGAAGGCGCAGTACAGGTGTTCCGGCCGCTGGATAATAACGATCTGATAGTCGGTGCCGTTGGCGTACTGCAGTTTGACGTGGTGGTGCATCGCTTAAAATCAGAATATAACGTTGATGCCTTGTATGAGAGCGTCAACGTCAGCACGGCGCGCTGGGTTTATTGCGATGATGCTAAAGCGCTGCAGGAATTCCAGAACAAAGCCAGCAGTAACCTGGCATTGGATGGTGGCGATAACCTGACCTATATTGCACCGACCATGGTTAACCTTAACCTGGCGATGGAGCGTTATCCGAAGATCAAATTCTTCAAAACCCGTGAACACTAACAGGTTAAGTAATGAATATTAAACAGCTTTTAGCCAATAAAACTCAGGACGCCTTTATTAAGTTAGGCTTGCCGGCTGAGACCAATCCGGCGGTGACACAAAGCACTAGGCCGGAATTTGGTGACTACCAGATCAATGGCGCGATGAGCGCCGCTAAACAGTTAAAAACCAACCCACGCCAGTTGGCTGAGCAACTGGTTGCCTTGTTAGCCCTGGATGACCTGGCCAGCAAGGTTGAGATCGCGGGGCCTGGCTTTATTAATGTGACCTTAAAGCCCGAGTGGCTGGCCGGCGAATTAGCCAAAGCCGCCAGTGATGCCCGCCTGGGCGTCAGCGCGAATCCGCAACCACAAACCGTAGTGGTGGATTACTCGGCACCAAACCTGGCGAAGGAAATGCACGTCGGTCATTTGCGTTCGACCATTATCGGCGATGCCGTGGTTCGTACCCTGGAGTTCTGGGGTGATAAAGTGATCCGGCAAAACCATATGGGGGATTGGGGCACCCAGTTCGGGATGCTGATTGCGCATCTGGAAGATAAACTGGCCGAGGGCGTGGATCTGGAAAGCGTCGCGCTGGCCGACCTGGAGGACTTCTACCGTCAGGCGAAAAAGCGTTTTGATGATGAAGCCGGCTTTGCGGATAAATCCCGAGACTACGTGGTGAAACTGCAAAGCGGTGATGCACATTGTCAAAAACTGTGGCAACTCTTTATCGATACCTCGGTTAAGCACAGTAATGAAGTCTATCAGAAGCTGAATGTGACGCTGACCGATGCCGATATCAAACCGGAAAGCGCCTACAACCCGATGCTACAGCCTATTGTTGACCAACTGGTTGCAGCTGGCATTGCGGTTGAAGATCAGGGCGCGCTGGTGGTGTTTTTAAGCGAGTTGGCCGATAAAGAAGGCAAGCCATCGCCCTTTATTATTCAGAAAACCGGCGGTGGTTTCCTGTATGCCACCACTGATTTAGCTGCGTGTCAGTATCGCAGCCAACAGCTGGCGGCGGACCGGATTATTATCTTTACCGATGCCCGCCAGGCGCTGCATTTTAAGCAAGTTGAACTAACGGCCCGTAAAGCTGGTTTATTGCGTGCCGACACCGCTTATGATCATTGCCCGTTTGGGACCATGATGGGCGAAGATGGTAAGCCATTTAAAACCCGTACCGGCGGCACTGTCAAGCTGGCTGAACTACTGGAAGAGGCCGTGGTGCGGGCGGATGCGGTGGTGCGGGAAAAATCCAGCGAGCTGTCGGAGCAGGAGATCGCCGAAATCGCGCGTAAAGTGGGGATTGGCGCGGTGAAATTTGCTGATCTGTCGAAGAACCGCACCAGTGACTATATCTTTAGCTGGGATGCGATGCTGGCTTTTGAAGGCGCTACGGCTCCTTATCTGCAATACGCGTACACCCGGGTGCGCAGCATTTTGCGTAAAGCTGAGGTTGCAGACAGCTTCCAAGCGCCTATCGTACTGACCGCGGAGCAGGAAAGGCTGCTGGCGGTGAAAATCCTGCGCTTTGAAGAAACGCTGCAGCAGGTGATGAAGGATGCTCAACCGAATTTGCTCTGTAGCTACCTGTACGAACTGGCTAGTTTATTTATGACCTTCTATGAAGCCTGCCCAATCCTCAGAGAGAGATTTAATCGTAAAGTTAGCGACAGTCGTTTAATGTTGAGTATTCTCACCGCCAAGTTACTGCGGCAAGGGTTGGATTTACTTGGTATAGAGGTTATGGAGCGCATGTAATATTCGCAATTCCTTATTGCGCATGACATCGTATATGTAAATATGACACTCATTAAAATATAGGATGATTATAAATATGCTTAAACGACTTTATGTTCATAACTATCGTTGCTTCGAAAATTTTGAGTTTAAGCAGAAAAGCTCTTCAGCTTTACTATTGGGCAAAAATGGTGCAGGTAAATCTACACTACTAAATGTGCTGAAGATATTTCAAAGCATAGGACGTGGAACAAATCGTCTTTCTTCATTAATATCGCTTTCTGATTTTTCATTGGGTAGGAAAGAAGTTCCAATCAATTTTGAAGTTGAAATAGAAATTGATCAAAAATCATTTAAATATTCTCTTTCATTAGAATTGCCTGATGGTTTTAAAGAGTTGAGAGTAAAAGAGGAGAAGCTGGAACAAGGAGAACGGCTAATATTCATGCGTGATTCTGCTAATGTTGTTCTTCACAGAGCAGACGGCGGGGAATCTCAGTTTTTCATGGATTGGCATATGATTGCACTTCCTATTATTAGAGAGCCGTCGTCTTCTTTGGATAAGCTAATTACTTGGTTTGATGAGTTAGTTTTATTAGCGCCGATTCCTTCGTTAATCAATGGTTATACGGACAGCTTTTCTTTATCACCAAAAGAAAATGGCAGTAATTTCTCGGACTGGCTTTCGGGAGTGCTAGCTAGGTATCCAGCGTCTTATGCAACGATAATTGAACATCTGAAAGAGACGATGCCAGATCTTATGGATTTCAGATTTGAGCAGCTAGGGAAAGATTCAAAAAATCTTTTTGTAAGGTTCAAGTCCGAAAGTAAGAAAATTGAGTTCCCTTTTGATGTTCTTTCTGATGGTGAAAAATGCTTCTTTATCTGTGCAGTTGTTTTAGCTGCTCAAGAAAATTATGGTCCATTGTTCTGTTTCTGGGATGAACCTGACAATTATTTATCATTGAGCGAAGTAGGACATTTTATTGTTTCGCTTAGGCAAGGGTTCGGTGGTAATGGGCAGATTCTAATGACATCACATAATGAAGAGGCTATTAGGCGATTTTCTAACGAAAATACTTGGGTCATGTCAAGAAAGAGCCACCTAGAACCTACGGTGATTAGGCTGTTGGATGAAATTAATCCACCAAAAGGCGTAGTTGAGTCATTAATTGTCGGAGACATTTAGCATGGCTGTGAACAGGTATTCAGATCATGTGCTAGTTGTCCCAGAAGACGATGCTAACCGCCAGCTCGCGAACGGGTTTATAACACATTTTTCAGTGAAACCTAGAGCTATTCAGGTTCTGAACCCAGAAGGAGGGTGGTTAAAGGTTTTAAGTAAATTCCAAAACTTATTAATTGAAGACTTAAGAAACTACCCTAAAATGCATTTAGTTCTTCTTGTTGATTTTGATAACGATTATCAGGGTCGGATACAGCAATTTAAACAAGAATGTCCTCAAGAATTGTGTGATAGATTTTATGTTCTTGGGGCAAGGAGTGAGCCGGAATCGATAAAAAGAGCTATGGCTAAAAGTTATGAAACTATTGGGCATCTATTGGTCGATGATTGTCGTGGGAATGCCAATACTCATTGGTCCCATAGTGAGTTGCAACATAACTTAGGTGAGATTGCCAGACTAAATGCAAGTGTTAGTCCATTCTTATTCAAATAGATGGAGCGTATGTAAGATGAAAATTGATGATATCCGCCGTAGTTACACCAAAGATAAGCTGGATGCGGATAATTTAGCCGCTGATCCGATAGTGCAATTTGAGCAATGGCTAAAAGATGTGATTGCTGCTGAATTGCCGGATCCGACAGCAATGTGCGTCGCGACGGTGGATGCATCAGGCCAGCCGTCGCAACGGCTGGTGCTGTTAAAAGACGTCAACAGCAGTGGTTTTACGTTTTATACTAACCTTGGCAGCCGTAAAGCCTCTGAGCTGGCGGTTAATCCGAAGGTCAGTCTGCACTTTCCCTGGCATCCACTGGAGCGCCAGGTGATTGTTTACGGCACCGCCGAGCGCGTACCCAGCAGTCAGGTAGTAAAATACTTTCTGTCGCGACCCAAAGAAAGCCAGCTGGCGGCGTGGGCATCAGAGCAAAGCCGGCCAATTTCGACCCGGCATGCCCTGATGCAAAAGTTTGCCGAGATCAAACATAAGTTTGCGCATGGCGAAGTGCCTTTGCCCTCGTTTTGGGGCGGTTTTTTGGTGAAGCCGTCGAAAATTGAATTCTGGCAGGGGGGCGAACACCGTTTACATGATCGCTTTATGTATCAGCGTCAGGCAGATGGCAGTTGGCAAATTGAGCGGCTGTGTCCTTAATTAAGCCATGGCCTCATTTAGCTCTGCAACAATTAACCCAAGCCGCCTGCCATCAGGCGGCTTGGCGCTTTTTGATACCCACTGTCACCTCGACTTACCACAACTGGCACCACTGCAGCAGGAGCATTGGCAGCAGGCACAGCAGGCCGGTGTCAAAGCACTACTGATCCCGGCGGTCTCGGCTGCAGCCTGGCCTGACTTACTGCAACTACGGGCCACAGAACCGGCTTGGCAAATTGCGCTGGGGATACATCCCTGGTGGGCGGCGCAGCATAGCTTGCAGCAGGTGATACAGCTGGCTGACTTACTGGAACAACACCGCGGGCAAATATCTGCAGTAGGTGAAATTGGCCTTGATTTTGCGCTCGATAGCGACACCTTCGAGCTGCAGCAGCAGCTATTTAGTGCCCAACTGACGTTGGCTAACCGCCTGGATCTGCCGGTGATCCTGCATCATCGCAAGAGTCAGGTGCAACTGCTGGCGGAGTTAAAACGGCAACGTTTTGCCGCGGGCGGCATCCTGCATGCATTTTCAGGCAGCTATGCGCAGGGGATGGCCTTTATCGAGCAGGGTTTTAAACTGGGTATTGGTGGTACTATCACTTACGAGCGTGCCGAGAAAACCCGTAAAGCGGTATCAAAGCTGCCGCTTGCGGCCTTAGTGCTAGAGACGGATGCACCGGCAATGCCGCTGTCTGGCTTTCAGGGGCAAACCAATACGCCGGCACAATTACGACGGGTGTTTGAAAGCTTATGTAATTTGCGGCCAGAGCCACCAGAGCATCTTGCTACGGCGCTATGGCAGAATAGCCTGACAGTGCTGAGATTAAGCCGCTGAGACGGTAACTCAGGTTTGCTGCTTGACCGGCAGCTTACGATAGCGGCTGGTCAGACGGTAAAAGCTACGTTTTAACAACATGCCGATGGCGGCAGTTAATAAAAACAGTCCCAGCATCTGCTGCATCAGTTGCTGCCAGAAGTCATAGCCCGGGAACAGGTTTTTATCATGTAACAGGCTCACCTTAATGTAGCCGAGCAATTGTTGATTAACCCGGATTTCCTCTACCATTGGGATCAAGGGTAATGCCTGATCCGGGCTATACAGTAAACGCGCCGGCGTATTGGCTTCAGACCAGCTCAGGCGCACACCGTTGGCATCGTAAACCACCACATCATGCAGAAACGGATTTTCTGCAATATGTTGTGTCAGTTGCTGCAAGCCTTCCAGCTGATCATTTTCCAGTAAGTAGCCGGCGGTATGAGACAGCGCACTCAGTGTCTCACGCATCAGCAGCTGGTTTTGCTGTTGTAGTACCTGCTGTCCTTCCGCCCTGGCACTACTCCAGCTGTGCAGAATAAACCAGATCCCAAGTACAGCCAGCGCCAGCTGTAGCAGTGTAATAACACTTGAAGAAGGGTTAGCGGATAAGCTATGGTGCTGCATATTTCTTAACGACAATACCGGTTCGCCTGAATTGGCGCTAGGATGCCATGCCTGTTGCTCCAAGTACAGAAAAGTAAAGATATGTACAAATAAGTACAGATTTAACCGTTTTGCCTGCTAAGGCGAATGGTTGCCACAGCGCAATAGGTAAAGCTCAGTCAATACAGCACAGATAATAAAGTACAGACAGTAAAATACAGGATTTAACTTGAACTCATCAGTACAGCCCAATCCGTTCAATGATCTCGCGCCACTGCAGTTAGTTACAGCATATGGTGGGCAGTGTCTCCTTAACTGGCATGCCGGTCAGTTTAGCGAGGTGAAAGTAGCAGACCTTAAACCCGAATTGCCGGTACTGCTTTGTTTTGGCCGTGACTTCAGCTGGCAGCTGCTTAACACCCTGGCGCAGGCACTCGCCTTACCATCAGGTAGCTATACGCTTAGCCAGAGTAAGCCGCATCCGGCGCTGCCGGCAGCACTGCGGTTACACCTGCCTTTGACTTATCAGCCTACGCCGGCGTTACTCAGTCGTTTAGCCCTTGATCACGACTGTCAGCTGGTTTATCTGGCGCAGCAGCCGACGTTACGCAAACCCGGTTTGCTGTTGATGGACATGGATTCTACGGCGATTGAAATTGAATGTATCGATGAAATTGCCGCTCTGGCGGGTGTCGGTGAGCAAGTGGCTGCGATAACGGCCCGAGCAATGAACGGCGAGCTGGATTTTGCGCAAAGTCTGTTAGCGCGGGTTAAGGCCTTAGCCGGTGCGCCAGAGTCAGTATTAACCGCTGTATTACAAACACTGCCGTTAATGCCGGGCTTAACGGAGTTGGTGCAGCAACTTAGACAGCATCAGTGGCAGCTTGCCATTGCCTCCGGTGGTTTTACCTATTTTACCGAGGCGCTACAGCAGCGGCTTGGCCTGAGTGCGACCTTTGCTAACCAGCTGGAGATCGTTGACGGCAAATTAACCGGCCGGGTGCTTGGCAATATTGTTGATGCGAAACGCAAAGCTGAAGTTGTGAGTGAACTGGCGCAGCGTTATCAGATAGCGCCATCGCAGACCGTGGCTATTGGTGATGGCGCTAATGATTTACCGATGTTGGCCGAGGCTGCGCTAGGCGTCGCTTTTCATGCTAAGCCGAAGGTGCAGGCGGCGGCAAAGGCGGCGATTACTACAGGTTCCTTATTACAACTGTTGTATCTGTTGGATTGTCCGTGAACCATCAGCAAGCCTCGCTGTTTCTTGAGCTGCCACCTTACCGCTTGCATCTGCGGCAGCTACAGCCGGTAGCGACAACTCTGGCGCCGGTATTATATCTGCACGGTGCGGTAGAGAATGGCCGGATTTTTTACAGCCAGAACGGTAAAGGCCTGGCTTGCTTTCTGGCGGATCGGGGCTTTATCGGCTATGTCGCTGACTTTGCCGGTCGGGGCTTGTCACAGCCGAGCTTAGCGGAAGGCTTGCAGCAGGATCAACAACAAATGATTTGCCGGGATATACCGGCGCTACTGAATTACGTTTACCAGCAACATCAGCAAAAGGTGATTCTGATTTGCCACTCCTGGGCCGGTGTGCTGGCAGCAGCCAGTCTGGCGCGATTTCCTGAGCTGGCGGACAAAGTGCTGGCTAAGGTCTGTTTTGGTACCAAAAGAGTGATTAGTGTGAACAGCCTGGCGCGAAAATTAAAAATCGACCTGTGCTGGAACACCCTGGCGCCTTGGTTGGGGCAACGCTATGGTTATGTGCCCGCTAAACGCTGGCGTTTTGGTGCTGACGATGAACCCACGCAATTCCTGTGTGATACCGTACGCTGGATCAAGGGCGCCCCCTTTGTTGATTGTAGTGATGGTTTTGACTATCAGGCAGCCTGTCAGCAGCTAAACTGGCCGCCGCTGTGGCATTTTGCGGCGGAACATGACCAGCTGCTCGGGCATCCGCAGGATGTGCAGGCTTTTATGCACGAAGCTGCTCAGGCAGAGGGGCGCTATACCTTGCTAAGCCGCGCGAATGGCTATCAGCACCCTTATGATCATATTTCGATGCTGACTGCGGACACGGCCAAACAGGAACATTTTGCCGAATTGATAAGTTGGTTTAATCAGTTAATTTAGCAAGAACGGCCTGGCGTTGTTGCTGCTGTTGGCGACTGCGCTCAGGGGAATATCTGTTAACTAACTCTGCTGAGATTTCTACACCATCTGCTACCCCCTCAACGTGCCACAATTCTTCTTCCAGCGACTTGGCTTTGTGGATGGCATAGACGCTAATATAGCCCAATTCCTTAGCGATATAATCGGAATCTAATTTCCCCGTCCTGGTCAGAAAGAAGCGGAAAGCAAATAAAGTATGATGTTCCAGTGCGTCTAATGCAAAGACCTTGAGATCTTCAGCATTCTCAAACTCAAAATTGAAATAGCTACTTAGTTGTTGTTGTCCGGCTACTTGTGAAACGCGAATATAGAGTTCGTAGGCTTTGGGCGGGTCCTGACGTTTCATCTGTTTGAGTTGATTCGCCAATTCATAATTAAGAGCATGAGCTTTGGTCAGCAGTTCAAAGTTTAATCCAGAGCCAGGTTCCTGAGCAAGCAGCAATAGGCTATGTAACGGATTTGGTTGTGCACCCTGTCCAAGTACTGAGATATCATGCCTTAAACCCTTCCGGTGTACAAAGATAGCAAAATTAGTAAGCGTTTTTAGATACATATTACGCAGAGCATCTGAAAGGCCAGGATACTTTGGCGTTTCCTCTGCTACTGTTAGCTTGTTACGATTACTCTGGATTAATTGTTGGAAAAATAACTTTCCCTCATGATGATCAGTTTTGGCTACTTTTAAATTCATAATTGTACGGCTTTTACTTACAGCCATAATTTCGTAGGGAAGTCTCTGTAACTGATGTTTCGTGGTGATTTTTTGCAAATCAGGCAGATCAAGCAGAATAACATCACCCTTCTGTAAGTTCACTGCTTGGGTAGTTTCCAGTTGCAATCCACCAGCAGAGAAATCACGGCTAAAGGCCGCTATGGGTTCGCTGTCGCTTTTATTTCGGAGTAACACTGTCGTTTTGTAAAGATAGCGTGATTCGGCTCGCAAGTTAACGTAATGAATCGGAATAGCTTCACACGAAGTTCTCGGCAAGACTTTACTCAGTCCAAATTTGTTTAAGGCGGCAAGTTGCGTACTATCATAAGGGTGTGCTGTATAGCAGTAACGATATTCGTTGGCACCGACTTCGGTTAAAGCAACGATATAGTGAATATCTTCGAGCATCCCCCGTAATAATGGTGAGGTTTGTTGTACACTATTTGAGCCAGGTAATGCGAATTCGCTTTGGCTATGAGATATGTTCGTTTTTAATAGATTAAGGTGAAATATTCGCCAGCTAGGTTTGCCCGCGCCAAAGCCAAAAAACATACTTTTCAGTGTTGGCTCGGTTTCGAGCTCGCTGGCCAAAGCCGCATAGAAGTAGAGCTTACCTTTAGCAGCATGCGTAAAGGAATACAAGATATCAGTACGCTCGTTAACCTTAAGACTAATTAACGCTTTTAATCGCCGGGCTGATAATACCTGACTGAGTACAGATTGCTGTTGTTCGTCTAAAAAATAATGCCATATGCCTTTGTTGTAATCACTTGTCAGACCAAAACGACTGGTGACTTGACCTTCAGTAATATTCAGATAAACGGGTAAGCTGTTAATTCGTGGCAGATAATATTGTTCGTAACCTTTAGTAATCACAGCGTCAGTAGTATTATCGAGGTTAACTTTATATCGACGCTTGTTGCCATTAATAAAACTTTGCAGAAAATGATTAAATTTTGGATGTAGTTCAGGATCTATACGCTTTAAGCGCCAGTAAGCGTATTTATCCTGTATCTCCTGTCCTACGACTTGATAATTCAATCCTTCAGGCAAATTAAGGGTAAACTCTTTTTCTAGCCCTTTTAAAGCGAGATTGATAATTTCACCATCCCGCACCACCTTATCCGATGGCACTTTCAGTTTGCAGCCTGAGATCGACAAGTCGCTAGTCAGAGCTGGATAACGGCTTTCTCCCTGCCGGACTTCAACCTCAATGCCAAAGTTCATCCTCTCTTCACTGCGGCTAATATAATTACCAAATTGTACAAATTTATTCGGATTGGCCTGTTCAGTTTGCTCAATTAACTCGTTAGATTGGCTACTTGATTCTTCCGGTAGTGTTGGACCGCGTCTGAGGTTTTCGAGTGTGTTGCGGATCCGTGCCTCTGTCTCCTTACGGTGACGAACGCGATAATTGTTATCGGCATTCATCACATCTTCATAAACGCCTAAGGTATAGAGACCATAGGCTTGTACACCGGACTCAAAGATCTGGCGGGCAGTGTCATCCAGGTAGTGAGTTTTATCAAGATATTGAAATGGCTTAACTTCACCGTCGACATGCCCCCGCAAATCAATAAAATAATTACAGGGTTGAGCTAACCTTTTCAATTCCATTTTCAGTAAAAATTGTTTGGATTTGGGTAAACCTGCGGTAAGGCTAGCGAAGGTTTGCTCAAACTCCGGTAAGAGTATCAAACCTTTCATTCGCTCAATAATACCAACATAGGCTTTTAAGTCAGATGACGTCATAGTTAGCTGATTCAGTTGCCAAATAAATGGCAGCATCCGGTTATAATTAGGTTAAGCTACGATGTTATAAAGTGAAAAGCAATATCTGTGCCTTTAATACAACGGGAAAGAAAATGGCCAAAAACAAAACAGCATACGTTTGTAATGAGTGCGGTGCTGACTTTATGCGCTGGCAGGGGCAGTGTACAGAGTGCGGTGCCTGGAATAGTATCAGCGAAGTCCGGTTGGGTGCCGTGAAAGCCGGTAGCAGTCGGCTGGGGGGGTATGCTGGTGCTACTGTGGCTCGGGTGATGCGGCTGGATGAGGTCGATTTACAGGATGTGCCACGTTTTAGCTCGGGTTTTGCTGAGTTTGATCGGGTACTGGGCGGCGGCATAGTACCGGGATCCGCAATCCTGATCGGTGGTCACCCCGGTGCCGGAAAAAGTACTTTGTTACTGCAAATTATGTGCGGCCTGGCCGCGCAGGGCGGCGCACTGTATGTGACGGGGGAAGAATCGTTGCAGCAGGTTGCGATGCGGGCACAGCGCCTGGGATTGCCGATGTCTGAATTGAAAATGTTGGCTGAAACGAACGTCGAAACTATCTGTCAGCTGGCGCAGCAGGAAAAGCCGCGCATTATGGTGATTGACTCAATTCAGGTGATGCATCTGGCTGATATTCAGTCGGCTCCGGGCAGTGTGTCACAGGTCAGGGAAAGCGCGGCGCATTTAACCCGCTTCGCCAAGCAGCACCATATCGCTATTATCATGGTCGGGCATGTAACCAAAGATGGATCTCTGGCCGGGCCTAAGGTATTAGAGCATTGTATCGATTGCTCAGTGATGCTGGATGGTGACGCTGACAATCGCTACCGCACCTTGCGCGGCCATAAAAACCGCTTTGGTCCGGTTAACGAACTGGGAGTGTTTGCCATGACTGGCCAGGGGATGAAGGAGGTGAAGAATCCTTCCGCGATCTTTCTGACCCGTGGTAAGGAAGATCAATCCGGCAGTATCGTTATGGTGCTATGGGAAGGCACCCGGCCTCTGCTGGTAGAGATCCAGGGGCTGGTTGACTATTCGCCTCTGAATAATCCGCGACGGGTGACGCTGGGAATGGAGCAAAACCGGATTGCCATGTTGCTGGCCGTGATGCACCGCCATGCCGGGATCCAGATGGCGGATCAGGATGTGTTTGTTAACGTGGTGGGTGGAGTCAAGGTCAATGAAACCAGTGCAGATTTAGCGACCTTACTGGCGTTAGTCTCCAGCTTTCGGGATAAGCCATTACCGAATGATTTAGTGGTATTTGGTGAAGTGGGATTAGCAGGTGAGATCCGGCCGGTGCCCAGTGGTCAGGAACGACTGAAAGAGGCCGCGAAGCATGGTTTTAAACGGGCGATAGTGCCGCTGGCTAATAAACCGAAGGAACCTATTGCCGGGATGGAAGTAGTCGCTGTGGCACGCCTGGCTGAGGCCTTGGAAGCGCTATAAAACAAAACGCCTCTGCGTAGGCAGAGGCGCTTATATTGAGGGTATTACTTATGAGCTTAGCGGAAGCGACGATTCTGCGGGAAGTTAAGCCGTAATACCTGCTCGGTGTCACTTCTGAGCTTATCCAGCCCTAATTTATCGTAACTTTCCACCATAATCTCCAGAGCCTGCTCTACCAGCGGAGAGTCACGGTAAAACTCAACAACATATTTGCCCCGGTTGGCAGCGGCGAGAAAGGCACCGCGGCGCAGGTAATAGTCTGCTACCAGTAACTCGTGCCGGGCCAGATTATCTTTAATCGCAACCATCCTTGCCCGGGCGTCGGCAGCATACTTACTCTCTGGGTAGTTATTTAACAGGATACGAAAATCATCAAACGCCTGCCGGGTACTGGATAGATCACGGTCGGAACGCTCGATACCAAAAAATTCCTGAAAAGCGTTTTCGTCGGCCTTCAGGTTGGTTAAACCGCGCATATAATATACATAGTCCAGATCCGGTTGATTCGGATTCAGCCGGATAAAGCGGTCGATGGTTGCTAAAGCTTGTGGTAAGTTGCCTGCCTGGTGATAGGCGTAGATTAAATCTAGTTGCACTTGACGAGCTATTGGTCCGAAAGGGTGGCGACTTTCAACCGCTTTTAACAGTTCAATTGCCCGATTATAGAGCCCGGCATCCAAAACATCCTTAGCTTGTTGATACATCCCTTGTGCGGTTTGGTTGGGATTAATTTGCTCATCCTTGGGCTTTCCGGCACAGGCGGTGAGGGTCACAGCTAACAGGGCTATCAGAATAAATTTTAGTTTCATGTAAAAATCCGTTACTACTTCGGCTAAATGGCTGTCTAGTCCGGCGTAAAATCGTTAAAATACCCGCTCATGCGATTCTACCCCAGATATCGCGGGGTTGCACACAGGATAACTGCTTCCGTTATGACAAAACAGCTAAAACTTTCAGAAATCGTACCTGAGCACCTTTTTGGTAAGCGCTTAGATCAGGTTCTGGCCGAAATGTTCCCGGATTATTCGCGATCGCGGATAAAAGAGTGGATCCTGGCCAGCAGCGTGCAGGTGAACGGTGAACCTTGTGCCATTCCGCGGCAGAAAATGTTGGGCGGAGAGCAAATCGATATCCTGGCTGAGTTGCCGGAAGAGGAACGTTTTGACGCCGAGCCGATCGCTCTGGATATCGTGTTTGAAGACGAACATATTCTGGTGATCAATAAGCCTGCCGATCTGGTGGTGCACCCGGGAGCAGGCAATCAGGACGGTACCTTACTCAATGCTTTGTTACATCACTGTCCTGGTATTGCAGAAGTCCCCCGTGCCGGTATAGTGCACCGGTTGGATAAAGACACCACCGGTCTGATGGTGATAGCGAAAACTATTCCGGCACAAACCCATCTGGTCGAGGCGATGCAGGCGCGGGAAATTACCCGTGAATATGAAGCGGTCTGCTATGGCACTATGACCGGCGGTGGTACCGTAAAACAGCCGATCGGCCGGCACCAGACCAAAAGAACCCTGATGGCAGTTAATGAAAATGGTAAACCGGCTGTTACCCACTATAGAGTGATGGAAAAGTATCGGGCGCATACCCGCCTGCGGCTGCGGCTGGAAACCGGTCGGACGCATCAGATCCGCGTACATATGACCTTTATTAGCCATCCTCTGGTTGGCGATCCGGTATATGGTGGCCGGCCCAGACCGCCACGCCAGGCCAGCGAACAGTTATTGCAGTTAATGCGTAATTTTAAACGCCAGGCGCTGCATGCCATTATGCTTAAGCTGGCGCACCCGATAACCGGCCAGTTGCTGGAGTGGCATGCGCCATTACCGGACGATATGGTAGCGCTGAATGCCGCTTTAAAAGCCGATACCCAGTTACACGGTATGGACTTTGTGTAAGTCACAGTATGGACCTGATTAACGTTATGCGCCCTGATCTGCCATCGGAGTTGCTTTACCCTGACTGGCCGGCGCCAGCTTGCGTTAAAGCGGTCAGTTCAACCCGGCTTGGCGGGGTATCCGGCGGACAATACGCCAGTTTGAACCTTGGTGGGCATGTTGGGGATGATGCTGCCAACGTCAGTGCTAATCGCCAACGTTTTGGGCTGTTAGCGCAACTGCCGGCAACCCCGATTTGGCTTAATCAGGTGCATGGCAATCAGGTGCTAACTTTACCGCAGCACTCGCCTGAGCCATTACCGACTGCAGATGCCAGCTACAGCAGACAGCCACGACAGGTTTGTCTGGTGATGACAGCGGACTGTTTGCCGCTGTTGATCTGTAACACAGCTGGCACCGAAGTCGCCGCGGTGCATGCTGGTTGGCGTGGTCTTGCTGGCGGGGTGATTGAACAAAGCCTGCAGCATTTTCAGGCTCCGGCAGCAGAGTTATTGGTTTGGCTCGGGCCGGCAATTGGGCCGGCGGCTTTTGAAGTTGGCGCTGAGGTGCGTCAGGCCTTTGTGGCGATGATGCCAGAGGCTGAAGCGGCCTTTACCGGCTCAGCCGGCGGCAAGTATCTGGCAGATATCTATGCGCTGGCCCGTCTGCGGCTGCAGCGGGCCGGAGTCAGAGCCATCTATGGTGCAGAGTATTGCACCTTTACTGACTCAGCACGTTTTTTCTCCTACCGGCGTGATGGTCAAACCGGCCGCCAGGCCAGCGCTATCTGGTTAGAACCCTGAGGTAGCCGCGCTAAGTTGATGTAAGTCAATTTTTTGACGTTTGCTGCTTGAAAAATCCACAACAGCGCCCAATCTTACTACACATCATAGTTAGGGTAAGAGCGGGAGCCTGCCAATGCGTTTAGATAAATTCACCAGTAAGTTTCAGGAAGCCATTGCCGATGCGCAATCGCTGGCACTGGGGCGTGATCAACAGTTTATCGAGCCGGTACATATCATGTTTGCCTTACTGAATCAGGAAGGCGGTACTGTACGCGAGTTATTAAACAAGCTGGCGGTAAACTTTAATGAACTGCGCTCAAAAGTCAGCCAGGCTATAGAGCGTCTGCCAAGAGTAGAAGGTGATGCCGGTAGCTTACAGTTATCAGCAGCCACAGCTCAGCTGTTGCAGCAATGCGATAAGCTGGCGCAAAAGCGTAAAGATCAGTTTATCTCCAGTGAGCTGTTTGTGTTGGCCGCGACTGAGGATAAATCAGAGCTGGGCCGCATTCTGCAGTTATTGGGGATAAATAAAGACAAGGTCAGCGCTGCGATAGAGCAAATCCGTGCTGGTCAGAAGGTGGATGATGCCAATGCGGAAGATACCCGTCAGGCGCTGAGCAAATACACCATTGATCTGACCGCCAGAGCTGAGTCCGGCAAGCTGGATCCGGTGATTGGCAGGGATGAAGAAATTCGCCGCTGCGTGCAGGTATTACAACGACGCACTAAAAATAACCCGGTGTTGATTGGTGAACCCGGTGTCGGTAAAACCGCCATCGTCGAGGGTTTAGCGCAGCGCATTGTTAATAAAGAAGTTCCTGAAGGCTTAAAAGATAAGCGGGTATTATCACTGGATATGGGCGCGCTGCTGGCGGGAGCCAAATATCGAGGTGAGTTTGAAGAGCGGTTAAAAGCGGTACTGAACGAAGTTGCCAAAGAAGAAGGCCAGATCATCCTGTTTATTGATGAAATTCATACCATGGTTGGCGCCGGTAAGGCTGATGGTGCTATGGATGCCGGCAATATGTTAAAACCAGCGCTGGCGCGCGGAGAGTTGCACTGTCTTGGTGCTACCACCCTGGATGAATATCGCAAATATATTGAAAAAGACGCTGCGCTGGAGCGGCGTTTCCAGAAAGTGTTGGTTGAGGAGCCAACGGTTGAGGATACCATCGCGATTCTGCGCGGTTTAAAAGAGCGTTACGAGCTGCACCATGCGGTAGAGATCACTGATCCGGCGATCGTCGCGGCCGCAACACTGTCACACCGTTATATCAGTGATCGGCAGTTACCGGATAAAGCCATTGATTTAATTGATGAAGCGGCTTCCAGTATCCGGATGCAGATGGATTCCAAACCAGAAGAGTTAGACCGCTTAGAGCGGCGTATTATCCAGTTGAAATTGGAGGATAATGCCTTAGCAAAAGAAACCGACGAGGCCAGCAAAAAGCGTCGCGATAGTATTCGTGAGCAAATTGACGAGCTGGAGCAACGATACAACGAGCTGGATGAGGTATGGGAATCCGAAAAGGCGGCATTGCAGGGCACCCAGTATATTAAGGCCGATCTCGAGCAAGCTCGTTTGGATCTGGAAGTCGCACGGCGGGCAAGTGATCTGCAACGGATGTCTGAGTTGCAGTATGGCCGCATTCCAGAGCTGGAGAAAAAGCTGGACTTAGCCTCGCAGGCGGAAATGCAGGAGATGACGCTGTTGCGGCACAAGGTGACCGATCAGGAAATTGCGGATGTGGTATCAAAAGCCACCGGCATTCCGGTCAGTAAAATGCTGGAAGGCGAGCGTGACAAATTGCTGCGGATGGAGGAGGCCTTGCACGATAAGGTAGTGGGGCAACATGAGGCGGTCAGTGCGGTGGCGAATGCAATCCGCCGCTCGCGGGCCGGCTTATCTGATCCGAACAAACCCATTGGCTCTTTCTTATTCCTTGGGCCAACCGGGGTGGGTAAAACGGAGCTGACCAAGGCATTAGCGCAGTTCCTGTTTGACAGCCCGGATGCAATGGTGCGGATCGATATGTCGGAGTTTATGGAGAAACATGCGGTGTCCCGCTTGGTTGGCGCACCGCCGGGGTATGTTGGCTATGAAGAGGGCGGTTATCTGACCGAAGCTGTCAGACGGAAGCCTTACTCAGTGATCCTGCTGGACGAGGTTGAAAAAGCCCATCCCGATGTCTTTAACATCTTATTACAGGTGTTGGACGATGGTCGTCTGACTGATGGTCAGGGCCGGACGGTGGATTTTAAAAACGCTGTGATCATTATGACCTCGAATCTGGGATCAGATCTGATCCAGGAGCATTATCGCGAGTACAGCTACGCCGAAATGAAAACCATGTTGATGGATGTGCTAAGCAGGCAGTTCCGGCCGGAGTTTTTAAACCGACTGGATGAGTCGGTGGTATTCCATCCGCTGGATGATCGGCAAATTAAACAAATTGCCGGTATTCAGTTGCAGCGGTTGCGGCAACGCTTGCAGCAACGTGATTTCCTGTTGGAGGTCAGTGATGCGGCGCTTGAGAAACTGGCAGAGGTTGGCTTTGACCCCTTATATGGTGCAAGGCCACTAAAGAGGGCGATTCAGCAGTATCTGGAGAACCCACTGGCTCAGGCGTTATTACAAGGCAACTTTTTGCCGGGTAGCACGATAGTGGTTGACCATGATGGTCAGCAGTTTACAGTGCAGAGCCGGCGTTAGCGTCAGTGAAGCAGCCCGGCTAAGGTGTGGCCGGGCAGCGCCTTCTGATCTCAAAGTTCGCCAGTAGGATCTGCTGCTGGCGCTCTTCTGCCGTCAGTAAGCGCACCGCTTCCTGATTCGCTTCTTTGGTAAAGAGTTCCTGTTCACTATTTAACAGCGCCAGCTGGTCGCGAGCTTGTTGACACAACACCGGATCCAGCACCGCGCCTGAGCTTACGCCTTGTGCGACGGCTGTGACGGCAGATGAACCACTGCCGACCTTAATCGTGACTAACTGATATTCTCCCTCAGCCGGCGGCTGTTGCGAGAAATGGATCACACCCTTTGCGTCCTGCCAGCTATAAACCGTTTGCGCGATGGTCAGCGGAGCAAGGCATAACAGGGTGCCGAGAAAGATGTACTTCACTTTTGCCATGGTTCTATCCATGTTATGTTATGTCCCTTATAATCAGTGTAATCGTTATTTTAGAAGTTGCCTTATGACAGAATTAAAAAACAGTGATACTAGTCCGCGTAAAGGGATCTATCTGTTACCTAACTTGCTGACAACCGCCGGGCTTTTTTCAGGCTTCTTTGCCATCGTATCATCAATGAACGGTCGTTTTGAAGCCGCTGCTGTGGCGATTTTTATCGCAATGATCTTTGATGGCCTGGATGGCCGCGTAGCGCGTTTAACCAATACCCAAAGTGAATTTGGGGCACAATACGACAGTATGTCTGATTTACTGGCCTTTGGTGTGGCACCGGCGTTAGTTGCCTATAATTGGGCGCTGGCAGATCTTGGCAAGTTCGGCTGGTTGGCGGCCTTTATTTATGTTGCCTGTGCCGCGTTACGCTTGGCGCGCTTTAACGCCAATCTGGGCGTAACAGATGGCCGTTTCTTTCAGGGCTTAGCAAGTCCGGCAGCGGCTGCCCTGGTGGCCGGTATGGTTTGGAACGGTGCCAGTTTTGAGATTGATGGTGATAAGTACGGCTATCTGGTGGGTTTACTGACCATCACCGCTGGCTTTTTGATGGTCAGTAATTTCCGCTATAACTCGTTTAAAAACCTGAACTGGCGTGATCGGGTGTCCTTTCTGACGATCTTGCTGGTGGTGCTGGTCTTTGTGGTCATCGCTGCACGGCCGGCGCAAATGTTATTTATCATTTTCTTTGCTTATGCCTGCTCGGGACCCATTACGACCTTTCGTAGCGTACGCAAACTTAAACTGGAGCATGTGGTGGGCGATTCCGAAGATGCTGATTTTCTGGATGAGACAGCAGCTAAAGCGGAGAGCGCCAAACCCGAAAAAACTGACGCCGGCAACTGATCCTGCTACCAGGCTCACAGCGTTATACCCAATTTTGTGTTCCACCTCTTGATATCAGCTTGGCGTTCCCCAATCATTGGGGAACGCCATTCTTAGTAAGGAATCATCTTGAGCGCTAGCATCACCGCAGTTTTGTCGTCGCTGCAACAGCAGGGACGACAGCAGAGTATCCTTGGTATTAAGCGTGGGATCGAGCGCGAGACCTTACGCGTTAATCAGGATGGCAGTCTGGCACAAAGCGCCCATGCCAGTGCGCTGGGTTCTGCCCTGACACACCCCTGGATCACCACCGATTTTTCAGAATCACTGCTCGAGTTTATTACCCCTGCCGGTGAGGACATTGAACAAACTCTGGCGCAACTCGCGGATATTCATCGCTTTACGGTACGACAACTGGGTGATGAACGGTTATGGCCAGCCAGTATGCCCTGTTTTATTACCGACCAGCACCAGATCCCGTTAGCACAGTACGGAAAGTCGAATGTCGGGAAGATGAAAACTCTGTACCGGCAAGGCCTGAAAAACCGCTACGGCAGTATGATGCAGGCCATCAGTGGCGTGCATTTTAATTTCTCGTTACCGCAAAGCTTCTGGCAAGCGTATCAGCAGTTGTTACAGGACGACGCGACGCTGCAAGATTTTGTTTCGGCACAGTATCTGTCATTGATCCGCAACTACAAGCGTGTTGCCTGGCTTATTGTCTACTTGTTTGGCGCGTCGCCAGCGATGTGTCAGTCCTTTTTAGAAGGGCGACAGTCGCGTTATGCGTTCCAGAAACTGGGTAAGGGTTCGCTTTACCTGCCTTATGCGACCTCACTGCGGATGAGTGATTTAGGTTATACCAACAGCGCTCAATCCAGTTTAAATATTACTTATAATAGTTTGCCGGAATATATCAGTGGTTTGCATGCGGCTGTTACCCAGCCCTCTGCCGAGTATCAGAGCATTGGTGTCAAGGTGGATGGTGTTTTTCAGCAGCTGAATAGTAATGTGCTGCAGATTGAGAACGAGTTTTACTCGACTATTCGTCCTAAGCGCACCACCGAATCGGGCGAGCGGCCGACCTGTGCCTTGGCCAAGCGGGGCGTGGAATATATCGAAGTCCGGGCGCTGGATGTCAATCCGTTCAGTAGTATTGGTATTAGTGCTGAACAAATGCGTTTTCTGGATGTGTTCCTACTGTACTGTTTACTGGAGCAAAGCCCGCCGTTATCAGCTGCCGAGCAGCAGGTTACTGAGCAGAACCTGAAAAAGGTGGTGACTGATGGCCGGCGCACGAATCTGGAGCTGTTGCAGGACGGTCAGCCACGCCTGATGCAGGATTGGGCTGAACAACTGTTTGCCGATATGATGCCAATAGCCAAATGGCTGGATCAGGCGTATCAGACCGACCGCTATCAGGCGGCAATGCGGCAGTATTATTTAAGTTTATTAGATCCGGCACAAACGCCGTCCGGTAAGATCCTCAACCATCTGCTGAGCACCCGGCAGGACAATGGTCCCTATATGCGACAGTTGGCAGAGAGCTATCGTAGCCAGCTACTGACAGAGCCATATCAATACTACAGCGAACAGGACTTTGCTGCGGCGGCGGAACAGTCGTTACTACGGCAGCAGCAAATCGAAGCGGCTGATACCCTGAGCTTTGAACAGTACCTGGCTGACTACTTTCGAGAAGTACCAGCCTGTACCGCCGAATAGCAGATAAAAAAACGGCTACCAGGTGGTAGCCGTAAAGGAGAATCCAGGGAAAACAAAAAACTTGGTTGCATCCATGCACCTTGTTAGAATCCCCCTTATGCTGATAGTTCAAAAAAAGATTAAAAAAAATAAACTCCTGATCATCATAGGTTTATCTGCAGTCCTAACCGGCTGCGCGACGCCGCCACCGCAGAATAAAAGCGATATCTGTGAGATCTTTCGTGAGAACCGCTCCTGGTATAAAGCCAGCGCCAATGCCAGTGACAAATGGGGCGTGCCGATCGCTGTGCCGATCAGTTTTATGTATCAGGAAAGTGGTTTCAGGCACAACGCCCGGCCGCCTATGCGTTATTTTCTTGGTTTTATCCCTTATGGTCGGGCGAGCTCCGCATATGGCTATTCTCAGGCAAAAACCCCAACCTGGGACGACTATGTCAAGGATACCGGTCGACTGTTTGCCAGCCGCAGTAACTTTGCGGATGCGGTGGATTTTATCGGCTGGTATATCGATAAAACCCATCAGGTGAATAAGGTGCCGAAAGATGATGCGTACCGGCTTTATCTGAACTACCACGAGGGCTGGGGTGGTTACCGGCGCGGCAGCCATCAGCAAAAGGCCTGGTTGCTCAGAACCGCGCGTCAGGTTGACGACAGAGCCCGGATTTACCAGCAGCAATTAAAAGGTTGTGAGAAAGAACTGCAGCGCGGCTGGTTACGCCGCCTGCTATTTGGTTAGTCTGTGGCTTGGTGGCTGGTTAGCGTGTCAGAACCAGCCGCACCGTTTTAATCATATTATCCTGCACATCGACGATTTCCAGTGGATAGCCGGCCAGCTTAACGCTCATTGCGCCTTGCGGGATCTCTTCCAGATGTTCCAGTAACAGGCCATTCAGTGTTTTCGGGCCGTCGGTTGGAAATTCCAGCTGCATTTGCCGGTTTAAATCCCGCAGGCTGATGCTGCCGTCGATCAGGTAAGAACCGTCCGGTTGTTGAATAATCGCCTCGTGTTTATCTTCGAGCACATCAGTAGTGAATTCACCCACCACTTCTTCCAGAATATCTTCCAGCGTTACCAGCCCCTGAATATCGCCGTATTCATCAACTACCAGACCAATACGTTCCTTGGTACTTTGAAATTTCAGCAGTTGCGTATTAAGTGGTGTGCCTTCCGGAATGTAGTAAATTTCGTGTACAGAGCGTAGCAAGGTTGCTTTGCTAAACTGATCTTTAAGCAGCAGCCGCACCAGATCCCGTGGGTGAATAAATCCAAGGGCATCATCGATACTGTCCCGATACAGCAATACCCGGCTGTGCTGGGCGTTTGCCAGCTGGCGCACGATATCTTTCCATTCGTCGTTAATATCGATACCGGCGATTTCGTTACGCGGCGTCATAATGTCATCTACGGTAACATTCTCTAAATCCAGTACCCCCACCAGCATATTCTGATGTTGTTCCGGGATCAGGGCGCCGGCTTCATGCACCACGGTTCTGAGCTCTTCTGCACTCAGACTGTTGCCCTGATGTTTTTCCGGGCTAATGCCCATCACGGCCAGTAAGCCATTGGTGATCCAGTTAATTAACCAGACCAGCGGATAAAATAGTTTTAACAGCGGTTTTAGTAAGGCGGAGCTTGGAAAAGCGATCCGCTCCGGATGCAGTGCCGCCAGGGTTTTTGGCGTGACCTCCGCAAATACCAGGATCACCAGTGTCAGGATCACGGTTGCAATAGCAATACCGGCATCGCCATACAGTCGCATCCCGATGATGGTCGCAATCGCTGAGGCAGCGATATTCACCAGGTTGTTGCCAATTAGGATCAAACCGATCAGCCGATCTGGCCGGTCCAATAATTCGGCTACCCGCTTTGCGCCTTTATGTTGTTCATTTTCAAGGTGTTTTAACCGGTAGCGGTTAACGGACATCATGCCTGTTTCTGAACCCGAGAAATAGGCCGAGATGAACAGTAGCACTCCCAAAATAATAAAGAGTGTACTGGTTGAGATTGCGTCCAAAAGTTAATTACCTTTATTGCCTGACAAAGTGTAGAGCGGTTTCAGAATCTGCCCAGCAGGACTTCTTTTACAAAGCGGCTGCCAAAATAGGCCAGGGTGAGGACAACACTGCCGACTAAAGTCAGAGATACCGCGGCTCTACCGCGCCAGCCCTGACGGGCATGCCCCCAGCACAGCACTCCGAATACAATTAGTGCCAGCAAACTAAGCAGCGTTTTATGGTCGACCCAACTTTTCATATAGGGTACGCCACTAGCCAGTGCCAGGATTAACAAGGCGGTACCGGCTGCCAGCAAGCGAAATTGCAGTTGCTCTGCCTGTAATAATGGCGGCAAAAAGCGACTGACACCAGAGAAATTTTTATGTTTCAGTTTATAACTGATATAAGACACTTGAATTGAGTACAGCGTGGCCATAATCAGCACCACATAGGCGCTAAAAGCCAAACCAATATGGGCCAGCAGCCCCGGGCTTTGTCCCAAATGCTGTAACAGCACTGTGCCGGGAATAAACAGACCAGCCAGTAGCAGTAAGGCGGCGGCGGTGTAGACTATAGGTAATAGCAACACAGCCGGACTGCGCAGGGAAATCAGGGTTACCGCCAGGGTTAACAGCCAGGCGACCAATGAGCTAACGTTCAACAGACTGAAGTTTTGTCCCTGCTCGGTAAAGATGCTGCCTGCCAGGCTGAGCATATGGCATACCACACCCAGGGTGCCGGCACTGAAAACCAGTTTAAAGTTTGGCCCGGCCGGATGGAATAGCCGCAATAGCAGGGTAACAGTTGCAACCGTATAGGCAACCAAAGCCAGCGCGGGTAACAACATCGGCATACTTAACACTCCTGTGACGCAGTAAGTGGATTATTGTATTGCAAGTTTCGGGTAAAGCCCAGCAGCATACAGTAAGATGCGCTTAAGGCTGACGATAACAGTACAACGCGCTATAATCGGCGCAATTACCGAATTGGATCTCCGCTATGTTTGAAAATCTGTCAGATCGTTTAAGCCGGACCCTGAAAAATATTAGTGGTCGTGGTCGTCTTACTGAAGACAATATTAAAGAAACGCTACGGGAAGTGCGAATGGCACTGCTCGAAGCTGACGTGGCATTGCCGGTTGTTAAAGACTTTATCAACCAGATCAAAGAGCGCTCTGTTGGTCTGGAGGTCAGCAAAAGTCTGACCCCGGGGCAGGAATTTCTAAAAATCGTCCGTAAAGCCCTGGAAGAAGCCATGGGCGAGGCGAATGAAGAGCTGGCCCTGAATACCCAACCGCCGGCGGTGATTCTGATGGCGGGTTTACAGGGGGCAGGTAAAACCACCTCTGTTGGTAAGTTGGCAAAGTTTCTGACCGAACGGAAAAAGAAAAAAGTGTTGGTGGTATCGGCCGACGTTTACCGGCCAGCTGCTATTAAGCAACTGGAAACCCTGGCCAAAGCGGTCAATGTTGAGTTTTTCCCCAGCGACATCTCACAGGCGCCGGTTGCTATTGTTAACGCTGCCATCACGCATGCCAAAACCCGGATGTTTGATGTGCTGCTGGTCGATACCGCCGGTCGTCTGCATGTCGACAGCGAGATGATGGATGAAATCAAGGCGCTACATGTCGCGGTAAAACCAATTGAAACCCTGTTCGTGGTCGATGCCATGACCGGTCAGGATGCGGCTAATACGGCTAAAGCCTTTAATGAAGCCTTGCCATTAACCGGGGTGATCCTAACTAAGGCAGACGGTGATGCCCGTGGTGGTGCCGCCTTATCTATCCGCCATATCACCGGTAAGCCAATTAAGTTTATCGGTACCGGTGAGAAAACCGATGCCTTAGAGCCGTTCCATCCGGATCGTATCGCCTCGCGCATTTTAGGTATGGGCGATGTGCTAAGCCTGATTGAAGAGCTTGAGCAGAAAGTCGATAAAGAAAAAACCGCGAAAATGGCGCAGAAGATGATGAAAGGCAAAGGCTTTTCATTAGAAGATTTTCGCGAGCAGCTGGTACAGATGCGTAGCATGGGCGGCATGATGTCACTGATGGACAAGCTGCCGGGGATGAAAAATCTGCCGGCCGGTGCCGCCGGTCAGTTAGATGAAAAGCAGTTTGTGCGGATGGAAGCCATTATTAATTCGATGACGCCCAAAGAGCGTGAGTTTCCGGACCTGCTAAAAGGCTCGCGTAAAAAACGCATAGCGGCCGGCTCCGGCACACAGGTGCAGGAGATCAATCAGCTGCTGAAACAATTTACCCAGATGCAGAAAATGATGAAACAGATGAGTGGTAAAGGTGGCCTGATGAAGATGATGCGGGCCATGGGCGGCAAGTTGCCACCCGGTATGTTACCACCGCGCTGATCCTGGTGTGACGGGTTGCCAGGCCGCGAAATGCCTTGCATTCGCGGCAAAAATCCGTACAATGCAGCAGCCCTGCAGTCCGACTGCGGGCTTTGTTATTTTTTAAAACCTGAACGATTGAAATTAGAGGACGGTATGGTAACTATTCGTTTACAACGTGGTGGCGCGAAAAAGCGTCCATTTTACCAAGTTGTGGTAGCGGACAGCCGTTTTGCTCGTGATGGCCGTTTTATTGAGCGCGTGGGTTTCTTTAACCCAATCGCCAGCGGCACTGAAGAGAAACTGCGTCTGGACCTGGATCGCGTTGACCACTGGGTAGCACAAGGTGCTGCACTGAGTGATCGCGTGGCCACTCTGGTAAAAAACGCTAAGAAAGCAGCTGCTTAATTAGCAAGGCGTGTGGAGTTGTCACTGTTGAGTGAAAAAGATTTTGTAGTACTTGGCAAGTTTGGTGCGGTTTATGGCATCAATGGCTGGCTAAAAATTAACTCCTACACGGACATCCCGGAAGGGATTTTTGATTACACACCCTGGCAGGTCAAATTTCAGGGTAACTGGCAGACAGTAACAGTCAGCAGCTGGAAACGGCATAGTAATGGCTTAATCGCCAAACTGACTGACATTAATGTCCGGGAACAGGCGCAGGCCTATGTCAATGCTGAAATCGCGGTTGCTGCCAATGCCTTACCGGCGCTGGACGATGGCGAGTACTACTGGAAAGATCTGATGGAGCTGAAAGTAGTGAATGAGCAAGGCTATGATCTGGGCGTGGTAACCGACTTAATGGAAACCGGCTCTAACGATGTGTTAGTGGTGAAAGCCAACCGGACTGATGCCTTTGGTAAGGGTGAGCGCTTAATTCCCTATCTTGATCAGACCGTGATCAAGCAGGTGGATTTAACCGCGAAGCAAATCACAGTAGATTGGGATCCGGCGTTTTAATGCAGGAACAACCAAGGTGGGTGGGCGTTGTCTCACTGTTTCCGGAGATGTTTCAGGCGATTACGCAATACGGTGTCACTGGTCGGGCTGTAAAGCAGGGCATTATTCAGCTTCAGTGTTTTAACCCGCGGGATTTTACCACGGATAAGCATCGGACTGTTGATGACCGGCCTTATGGCGGCGGCCCCGGTATGCTGATGATGGTGCAGCCACTGACCGATGCCATTCGTGCGGCGAAAGCCACAGCGGGAGGTAAGGTGCATACGGTTTATTTGTCGCCGCAAGGCCGCAAATTAGACCAGCAAGGTGTGGCTGAACTGGCAAAACATCCGAAACTGCTCCTGGTAGCAGGCCGTTACGAAGGAATTGACGAGCGCGTGATCGAAACCGAAATTGACGAAGAATGGTCAATCGGCGATTACGTACTAAGTGGGGGCGAGTTGCCGGCAATGGTGTTAATTGATGCCGTGTCGCGACTGGTGCCCGGGGTTTTGGGACATGATTTATCTGCTGAGCAGGATTCGTTTGCAGCCGGCTTGTTGGATTGTCCACATTATACCCGCCCTGAGGTGTTAGCAGACAAACAGGTACCCGCCGTATTGCTGAGTGGGCACCATGAAGAAATTAGACGCTGGCGTCTGAAACAGGCTCTCGGTAGAACCTGGTTAAGACGGCCGGATATGTTAAATTCCCTGGCTCTGACTAAGGAGCAACGCAAGTTACTGGCAGAATTCCAACAGGAATACCAGGCGTTGCAGCAGCAAGATAGTTAACTCCAGGTAAAGTGAGATTGTTATGAGCAAAGTTAGCCAAAACATCATCAAGCAACTTGAACAGGAACAACTGAAACAAGACGTTCCTGCATTCGCTCCAGGTGACACTGTAGTGGTTCAGGTTAAAGTTAAAGAAGGTGACAAAACCCGTTTACAGGCTTACGAAGGCGTTGTTATCGCCAAGCGTAACCGTGGTCTGCACTCTTCATTCACCGTACGTAAAATCTCTAATGGCGAAGGTGTTGAGCGTGTATTCCAGACGCACAGCCCGCTGGTAGACAGCATCACCGTTAAACGTCGTGGTGCCGTTCGCCGTGCTAAGCTTTACTACTTACGCGATCGTTCAGGTAAATCAGCGCGTATCCGCGAAAAGCTTAACTAAGCTGTTAAGGGCCGGCACTATGCCGGCCCTGTTTTTTTATGGCAGAACTGACTGCTACAGCACCGCTTAATCCCACTCAGCTGCAACAACTGGAGCTTCGGTTGGAGCAGATCCTGTTACGCCGTTTTGGCGAGCTGACAGAGCAGCAACTTCTGACCCTGCTGGATTTAAAACCCCTTACCACCATTCAAGACAGCCAGTTTGCACTGTTCCAACGCCATTTTGTGCTGTATCACTTGCTGTACCGACTGGCAGAACGTTGGGCGCTAAGCAGTACCGCTTATCTGGATATTGGCCTGGCGCGGATTAAAATTGCGCCCTGGCAAGACCATCTACCGCTGCTTACCGATAGCAAGGCAGCCTATTATGCCGACTGGCAAAACTATTGGCGGATGACGCCGGTGGCATTAAGTAAGCGACTGGCGAGCTTCTGGCAGTACTATCAGCAGCGCCATGGCGTTAGCAGCAGCACTATCCAGCTCAATGATGATGAGGCGTTACAGCTGCTACAACTGGATTGGCCTTGCAGCCTGAGCGATCTAAAAAAAGCCTTTCGGCGTTTATCGCTAAAACATCATCCGGATCGGGGCGGCGATAAAACCACCTTTGTCCGTATCTCACTGGCGTATCAAAAAATCTTACAGCGTCTGTAACCTCTTCCTGCTGTTCATTAGCTGAATTCGCTATTTCGCTACGCCGCTGTAAAGTTAAATATACTTTTACGTTTCTGCGCTAAAAGCGCACTTATCCTTATTTTTATTGCTTTTCAGGGTTGACCTGATAGCCATCTATCCGTAAACTCCGGCTTATTGTAATTTTATAGATACGTGCTGTATCGATAAGTTTACGGTGTTGGATCGAGTTTTTGCACAGCTTGCTTAGCGCAGATAGCGAAAAATAACGATTTTTTGCGTCGGCAGGCGGCATAAGCCCAGACTCTTGCCTATGCTTAGTCTCCGCAGCACTGCAAAGGAGCTCAATCGTGTCCATGATCGTCGATGACCTGCGCATAGTGGCGCAGAAACCTTTAAGTTCGCCGGCTGTATTAAAACGGGTATTGCCGTTATCGGAGCAAGGCGCGGACTTTGTTGCCAAGGCCCGCGCTGACATCGCCAATATTATTCACGGCCGTGACAAACGTTTGTTAGTGGTAACAGGTCCGTGTTCAATCCATGATCCTGTCGCTGCCATTGAATATGCCAATAAGTTAAAAGCACTGCAGTTAGCCTATCAGGACAGTTTGTATATCGTGATGCGGGTATACTTTGAAAAGCCCCGTACCACAGTCGGCTGGAAAGGCTTTATCAACGACCCCCACCTGGATGACTCTTTCGATTTAGAGACCGGCTTAACCTGGGGCCGTGAGCTGTTATTGAAAATGGTCGAGCTGGAATTGCCGGTGGCGACCGAAGCCTTGGATCCGATCAGCCCGCAGTATATGTCGGATCTGATTAGCTGGGCGGCGATTGGTGCCCGTACTGTGGAGTCGCAAACTCACCGCGAGATGGCCAGTGGTTTATCAATGCCGGTTGGTTTTAAAAATGGTACTGATGGCAGCTTAAGTGTCGCACTTAATGCCCTGCAGTCGGCTGCCAGCGGTCATACCTTCTTTGGCATTAACCAAAAAGGTGAGGTCAGCCTGATCCAAACCGCCGGTAATCCGGATGGGCATATTATCCTGCGTGGTGGTGCCAAACCTAATTATGATGCCGCCAGCATCGAGGCTGCGTTGGCGCAGTTAGATAAACTTAAATTACCGCACGGCATTGTTGTAGACTGTAGCCATGGCAATTCCAATAAGGACCATAACCGGCAACCGCAGGTGGCACAAGAGGTGTTGGCGCAGCGCCTGGCCGGCAATAATGCCATTATCGGCATTATGCTGGAAAGCCACTTACAGGCCGGGCGGCAGGATATCGTCAATGGCAAAGCGGAAAAATACGGTGTCTCAGTCACGGATGCGTGTATTGACTGGTCAACAACCGCAGATTTACTGGAAAGTTTAGCGCAACAAATGCGGCAACTGGCGGCGGTGGCCTGAGGTGAAGCCCAGTGATGTAGCTGCAGCGGCGTTACAGCCGCTGCGAGAGCAAATTGATCAGCTGGACAGTGAACTCGTCGAGCTATTGGCGCGCCGGGCCAGAGTCACAGCCCAGGTTGGGCAGGTGAAGCAACAATATGCATTGCCGGTCTATGTGCCGGAGCGTGAGCAGGCATTACTTGCCGCCAGACGACAGCAAGCGCTGGCGCAAGGCGTCTCGCCGGAATTGGTCGAGGACTTGTTACGCCGGGTGATGCGCGAGTCTTATGCTACCCAGGATCAGCACTTTGTCTGTTGCCGGCCCAGTGGCGGCAAAGTGGTGGTGGTCGGCGGCGCCGGGGCGCTGGGTGGGCGGTTTGTCAGCTTATTTCAACGCTCCGGTTATCAGGTGGTAATACTGGAACCTCAGGACTGGCCGCAGGCAGCCCAGCTATGTCAGGATGCCGCCCTGGTATTACTGGCGGTACCTATTACGCTGACTGAGCAGGTGATTGCGCAGTTACCGACACTGCCTGCACAGTGCGTACTGGCCGATTTAACCAGCATTAAGGCACGGCCGCTGCAAGCGATGCTGGCGCAGCATAGCGGGCCTGTCGTTGGCTTACATCCGATGTTTGGTCCGGACATCAATAATTTGATTAAGCAGGTAGTCGTGGTTTGTGATGGCCGGCAGCCGGAAGATTATCAGTGGTTATTAAAGCAACTGGTGATCTGGGGCGCGGAGCTGACGACTAAGGACGCGGAAGAGCATGATAGCGCCATGCAGCTGATCCAGGCGATGCGGCATTTTTCCTCTTTGGTCTATGGTGTGCATCTAGCCGAAGAGCAGGCTGATTTACATCAGCTGTTGGCACTCAGTTCACCGATTTACCGGCTGGAGCTGGCGATGGTGGGGCGCTTGTTTGCACAGAACGCTGAACTTTATGCCGATATTATGTTGTCATCCGCTGATGTGACGGCGCTGCTGCAGCGTTATCAGCAGCGTTTTACTCAGCTGCTGGGCTTGTTGGCCGCGCAGGATAAAGCCGGTTTAATGGCGGAATTTGCCAAGGGCCAGCAGTTCTTCGGCGAGCTGGCGCAGCAATTTCTGCAGGAAAGTAAGCAATTACTGCAAAAAGCGGCAGACGGGCGCAGTTAGCGCCCGAAATTATGGATACTACTTACCCAACTGATAGAAATCATAAATCACCTGCCAGGCTTGCTCCGGGCTGTCGACATACTGAATCAGTTCCAGGTCTTGCGGGCTAATCAGTCCCTCTTCTGCCAGCATCTCGAAATTGATCAAGCGTTGCCAGAAAGCTTTATCGTACAGGATAACCGGTACCCGTTCTGCTTTTCTGGTTTGGATCAGGGTTAGGGTTTCAAACAACTCATCTAGCGTACCAAAGCCACCCGGAAAGGCCACCAGCGCCCGTGCCCGTTGTAGGAAATGCATTTTGCGAATGGCAAAATAATGAAACTGGAAACAGAATTCCGGGGTGATATAGGGGTTAGGGTGCTGCTCTTTCGGCAGTACAATATTTAAGCCAATACTTTTACCGTTAGCCTCCATGGCACCGCGATTTGCTGCTTCCATAATCCCCGGGCCTCCACCACTGATAATGGTCAGCGCGCAGTCAGGATGCTGACAGCTATGCTGAGTGACCAGACGGGCGAATTCCTGCGCCGCAGTATAATAGCGACTATTCTTAAGATCGCGTTCGGCCTGCTGTAATGCATGAATAGCAGCCGGATTATCTGGCTCTGTAATAACATACTGTTTCACTTCCGACAGCTGCTTTGCTGCATCAGCAGGTGCCAGGAAACGTGCGCTGCCAAATACCACTATGGTGGCATTAATTTGATGCTGCTCCAGCACCAGTTGCGGTTTCAGATATTCCAGTTGTAACCGGACATGCCGCAGCTCATCCTGCATTAAAAAACCGGTATCGGCAAAGGCCAGTTTGTAGGAGTCATGGTCCTGCAGTCGCGAGATAGCGTCTAATGATTCCTGGGCCGTGGCAAAATGGCGTTTATATAAAGCATTGCTTTCGGTCATGACAAGATCCCCTTTATTACTACTTTTTTGATACAAAACAGCTAAGGCGTTGTAAAGTTGGGTTATAACATAGAAAAGCAAAAAGGAAGGCTATGCTATCAGATATTTTAATTGGTTTGGGTGCGCTCGGGTTAATCCTGCTGGGTATGGACTGGCTGAGTAAGGGGCTAAAAGCTGCAGCCGGTCGCTCCCTGATGCAATTCCTCGAACGCAGCACCCAAAAATCCTGGCAGGGTTTGCTCTTTGGTACGGCCGCCACCGTCGCCGTGCAATCCTCAACCGTAATTACTGTTACCACCATCGGCTTTGTAAATGCTGGTATCTTGTCGCTGCAAAATGCTGCTTTTGTCATTTATGGCAGTAATGTCGGGACCTCTCTGACCGGTTGGTTTGTGGCGTTAGTCGGCATGCAATTTAAAATTGATGCGCTGGCGATGCCGCTGATCGGCGTGGGGGCCTTATTAAAACTCTTCGCAAAATCGGCACGACGGCAAGGTTTTGGCGAAGCCTTGGTTGGTTTTGGTTTATTTTTTCTGGGACTGGCGTACTTAAAAGACAGTTTCGATACCGTCTTTGTCGATATTGAGTTTTCTCTGCTCAGCGAGCTTGGTGTCTGGGGCCTGTTACTTGGGGTGTTAATTGGCACCTTGCTGACGGTGGTGATGCAGGCTTCAATTGCTGTATTGGCGTTGGTCATTACCGCGACCTCAACTGGTGTTATTCCTTTATCAGTGGCGGCTGCCTTTGTGATAGGGGCAAATTTAGGTACTACTTCTTCCACCGCCATTATCTCGACCTTAGCTGCGACGGCAAAAGCCAAGCGGTTAGCCATGTTACATGTGATCTTTAACGTGGTAACCGGGATCGCCGCTATCATTATTCTGACTCCCTTGCTGTGGTTAATCAGCTTGCTACAGGGCGCGCTGTTTCACGACCCGAATCCGGCGCTTAGCTTGGCGCTGTTTCATACCTTATTTAATATTCTGGGCGTACTTCTGATGTGGCCGCTGACCAGCAGGTTGGTATTGTTCTTAAATAGCCGCTTTCGGGCACAAAAAGCCGGCCAATTACGAGTGTTGGATGCCTCCAGCCTGAGTATTCCGGCAGTAGCCATTAAGACCCTGAGTATGGAGAGTTTAAGGGTTGGGCAATTGATAAGCGGTCAGGCTTTGCTGTTAAGTCAGGGCAAGACATTATCAAGCCAGAGTATTGAGCATATCCGGCAGCTACAAAGTGAGATCAGCCACTATTTAACCTTGTTGGGCAAAAGCCAGCTGGCAGAGCAGGAATCGCAGGCATTAAACGAACTAATCAAAAATCAGCTAAGGTTAGAAATGACATTACAGTTACTACCTGAGCTCGCAGAGCAGGCTGAGCGCGACCCAAAAGCCTTTGTGCCAGAACAGACTTTATGGCAACAACTCAGTTCGGCACATTGGCCGGATGATGCCCAGCAGATCCGTAGCTGTTATCGTGATTTGATGCGGCAACGGCAAAAATTGAAAGAACAGCTGTATCTGCTGGTGCTGACCGAACGTTTAAGTAATGACTCCGGCGGCGATCAGCTGTTGCGTTTTGCCGAGCTGCGTCGTTTTAACCAACAATTAACCCGGGCTATGCTGGCACTTGCCAAATTGCATGGACCCCAACAAGCACCGCAAACTAGCGCGGTGAACCATGAGGAAATTAACCATGCCAGTTAATGCCAGTTTAACCTTTATCGGCGCCGCCAGGCAGGTCACCGGTTCCTGTTATCTGATAAAAATCAATCAACAACAGTTTTTACTTGATTGTGGCATGGTGCAGGGCGCGGATCAGGTCAGAGAATGGCATAAATTCCGCTTCCCATTTAAACCAAAAGATATTGATGCCGTTATTCTGTCGCATGCACATATTGATCATAGTGGCTTATTGCCTTTGCTGGTGGCAAAAGGCTTTGGCGGCAATATTTACTGTACCCCGGGCACCGCCGAACTGTTACCGGTGCTGTTAAAGGACTCCGTCAATCTGTATTTAAAAGATCTGGAATGGCAAAACCGTAAAGCCGCCCGTGCCGGTAAGAAAATCTATGAGCCGGTGATGTCGCTGCAGGATGCTGAACGGGTGAGTGACTTAGTGCGGGTGCTGGGCTATAACAAAAGGGCCTTTCCGCTGCAGGGCGTTGAGCTGGAGTTTGCTGATGCCGGCCATATTCTGGGGTCGGCCATAGTGCAGCTCTGGCTAAAGGGTAAGCAGGCGATGAAAAAACTGGTGTTCTCCGGTGATTTGGGGAATCCCGCGACTGTACTGCTGCCGGCACCAACCGAGATTGACCAGGCCGATATTGTGCTGATGGAAAGTACCTATGGCAATCGTAACCATCAACCGCTGGATAATACCATCGAGGAGTTTGCGACAGCGTTAGAACAAGCCTATAACGATGGCGGCAATGTGTTTATTCCGGCCTTTGCCCTGGGGCGCTCGCAGGAAATTCTGTATTACCTGGCGCTATTACACCGCCAGGGGCGGCTAAAGCAGCGCTTGGTATTTCTGGATAGCCCCATGGCTATCAGTATTACCAAAATTTACAGTGAGTATCTGCACCGGCTGGAGCAGGCAGATCTGGACAAAATCGGTTATAAGAAGGGCATGACACTGGAGCAGCTGTTGCCGATGCTAAAGGTGTCAGAAACCGTTGAGGATTCCACTGCAATCAACAGAGTTACTCATGGCGCTATTATTATAGCTGGCAGCGGCATGTGTAATGGTGGTCGCATTGTGCACCATTTGAAACATAATTTATGGAAAAACACTAACCATCTCATCTTTGTTGGTTTTCAGGCCAGAGGCACGCTCGGCCGGCGTTTGGTGGATGGTGAAAAGCGGGTGAAAATTTTCGGTCAGGACACGGTGGTAAAAGCCAAATTGCACACCATTGGCGGCTTTTCTGCGCACGCCGGACAAACTGAGCTAGTACGCTGGGCCACCGCCATTGGTGGCACGCCCGATTTCTATCTGGTGCATGGCGAACCTGAGGCACAGCAGATACTGCAAGAGGTACTGGCAGAGGCCGGTATTAAGGCGCAGATCCCGGAGCAGGGCCAGCAGATCCTGTTCTGATACAGTGAGGGCAGCCTCTGGGCTGCCCTCAATATTATCTATTCAGGCCTGGCTGTTCAGACTTATGCCTGGATCTCAGTTGGCGTGACCTCGTCACTCGGGTAGCAGCCCAGCACTTTGACAAACTTAGTCAGATTGTTCAGTTCTTCCAGCGCGCGGGTCATCGCGTAGTCATTCAGATTGGCGCTGACATCGACATAAAACATCTCTTCCCACGGATTACCCGGAATAGGGCGTGACTCGAGTTTGCTCATACTGATGCCATGTTGTTTCAGTACCAGCAGCGCTTCAACCAGAGCGCCGGGTTGCTGGCCGGTATACATAATAAAGGTGGTTTTGGCCGGGATCGCTTTTGCCACCTGCACCGGTTTGCGGGCGACCACAATAAAGCGGCTGACGTTTTGTTTCTGATTCGCCAGTTCGCGGGTTAATACCTCCAGGCCATAGAGTTTGCCACCTTCCTCGCCGCCAATCGCGATAATAGCAGGGTCCTGTAACGCTTTGACCTTGGCAAAGGCGGCGGATGAACTTTCACAGTATTCAATTTTAACGTTGGTCAGCCCCAGTAAGAACTGGCTACACTGGGCAATTACCTGCGGATGGGAGCAGACCTGGCGTACTTTGCTTAAGTCAGTACCGGGCAGGCCGAGCAAGCAGTGCTCGATCGGATGGGTTAACTCGCCGACTATCGATAAGCGGGTGTGCTGCAATAAGTCATACACCTCGTTAATAGAACCGGATGAGGTATTTTCAATCGGCAATACCGCATAGTCGGCATGGCCGGTTTCCACCGCTTTGACAATGTCATTAAAGCTGTCACAGCCCAGTTCAATAATGCGTTCGGCGCGGCGGGTAAAGTATTTTTGCGTTGCCCAATAGCTGTACGAGCCCTGACCGCCGAGGAAGGCTACCCTTACTGCCGGGGTATGTTCACCATTTAACTGGCCCTGCACCTTAGCTTGTTGCTGCAGCACTGAGTCTTCGATAATGACATGATAAATTCGTGTCACATACTGCGCATCCAGTCCCAGCGGCTTACCTTGCTCAATCAGCGACAGTAATAATTCCTGTTCCCGCTTCTGATCGCGAATGGGCTTGTTCTGCGTTAACTTCGCTTCGGCGACGGCCAATGCCAGCGCACGCCTTTTTGCCAGTAACCCCAATAACTGCTGATCGGTATCGCTGATCGCGGTTCTGATCTGATCTAATTTCATAACGGCCTCTGTACTGATAGCTATTAAAAACGATTCAAAAAAAAACCTCCCGACTTGGGAGGTTTCTGCTTAACGCGCGCGCACGGTCAGCTACCTCCTCGCTAAGGTGGTAAAGCTAAAAAAACCGAGCACAACTGATACTGTTTTCATGCCAGCACCATAATCCGTCTGGATGGCCAAAGTCAAGGGGCCGGCAGCAACTGTTGCTGATATTTTTCCGGCCCCGGTAAAAAGGGTAGCGCTATCGTTGCTTGCCAGTAACGATGATCCGCCCGGTAAAAGGGTGACAGCGGATGCCCGGATTGCCCGGCCGGAATCACCAGAATGCCGTTTTGCTCCTGGCCGGGGGCCACCACCATACGTTGCGATTGACCAAAGGCCGCATGCTGTACCCGCGGCATATGGCTGTCGCCGGCCAGCGGCGTAACGGGCATATTCAGCCAGCGGCCAAGCAATGGTATGGCTGAAGCCAGCGGATGTTCGATGCGCGCACTGTTGCGTTTGCCCCAGTTGGCCTGCTGTAAACTGCCATACTGCGCCAGGATCTTCTGTTGGCTATCCTGAGCGGCGCTTAACAGCAAGTCTTGCCAGCTGCTATAGGACGCCGGTAAGGTGTCCTGACGCTGCTGTTGCCACAGCAGCCAGAACGGGGTTTCCATCGAATATTTTAGATCGCTGCTGCGGGCGCCGGCTTGCTCCAGTAGCGCAGCAATGGGGGCAAAAGTCAGCTCCAGCATGCTAAGCCGGAATTGCCGCAGCAGGGTATAACCTATGGCATCCGGTGCGGCGTAATCTGAGGACTCGGCAATATACTGACGAAAATCGCTTAATCCCGTTTCTGCTGCCAGAGCAGGGCTGAGTTCGGTTAACAGTAGCTGTTGCCAGCGGCTTAACAGCACCGCGCGGTGGTCGAGTTGAATACGGTGCAGAGCATTTTCGTCGGCGTCGCTTAACTGCTGCAGGCTGCTGGCGATCTGATGGCCTCGGGCGCCTAAATCATAGCCGCCATTGCCAATCAGATGATAGGCATCTCCCCCTATGGTTCTGGCATTAGCAGACCAGAGATGGCCAGAGTCCGGGTTAAGGACGCGGGGATAAGCGTCGGCTTGCAGTATCTCTCCCCAAAAATTGCTGCCCTGATGCCAGACCTGAGCGGTGTCCCAGTCGGCGAGCTGACGTTCCGGGATCGGGCCAAACACTGTCCAGCCGATATTGCCGGCGGCATCTGCGACTAACAGATTCTGTGCTGGAATGCCGATAGTCGGTGCCAGTGCTAAGGCCTCGGCTGCGCCAGTGGTGACTTCCAGTTGCCGCAGATTAAAGTTTACCGCATAGGGTTGATGCGCAATCCAGCGCAGCGCATAAGGTTGCTCGTCAGGAAAGGGGAGCAGCGGGCCCCACTCGGTGTAAAGCACCGTTAGCTGCTCAGTCGGGGCATCTTTAATGTGGATCTGCTCCTGATAGTGCTTTACGTCTTGCCAGCCCAGGGGGCTTAGATATTGCTGCTGGTCCTCTGACAAGGTCACTTTGACCAGATCATGCCAGTCTGCGGTGGAATTAGTAAAACCCCAGGCAATATGACCGTTGGAGCCAACGACGATAGCCGGGGTACCGGGTAAGCTCAAACCCGTGACTTGCCGGCTTTGTCCCTGTTGTTGCCAGTTCAGCTGTACCTTGTACCAGATCCCGGGTACCCGCTGTGACAGGTGCATATCATCGGCCAGAATAGCCGCACCGTGCGGGGTGGCGCTGCCTGCTACGGCAAAATTATTGCTGCCAAGGTCAGTGGCATCTTTAATGGCACAATGGCTGCAGCTTAGCTGTTGTCTTAAGATCGCCGGATAAGGGCTATCGGGTACCGGGACGGCGTTAACCCGGCTCTGATCAATGGCTGCTTGCCAGTCGGCACTGTGTTGCTGCAGAAACTGATACCAGTCTGCGGGCAGGGCAGCACTGAGCTTGGTCATCGCATATTCGTCACGCCCTGCCTTGCCCTGTAAATCCAAGTACATGCTATAGATCACCAGTAAGGTATCGGCTTCCAGCCAGGCTTCAGGTTCGGCTTTAAGTAAGCTGTATTCAAAAGGCGGGCGGGCTAAGCTGGCAAGACCTTCATTCACGCCACGGCTATAAGCTGCCAGCAATTGCAATTCGTCTGCCGGTAGTGTGGTTAGCAGTTGCTCAGCGCGACGACGGAATAGGTGGGGTCTTTGCTGTTGGTCCTGAGCCAGTGCACGTAAGCCAAATAACGCAGAGAGCTCTCCGGCGGCGAAACGGCGGCTGACATCCATTTGAAAAAAACGCTCCTGTGCATGGGCAAAGCCTAGCGCGTAGGCGGCATCGGTACGCTCCGTTGCACGGATCACCAGGTAGCCCAGAGCATCGCGTGCCAGGGTAACGGGATCCGCCACTGCCGCCTGATAGCGGCCGTTATAGTCAGGTAAACTGCCCCGTAAAAACAGATACAGGCTGCCGGAACAGACTAAAATCAGCAGTAATAGTAGCGCAAACAGCCAGCTTAATATTTTCATCTTTCTAATCCGCTGGTATAAAATCAAAAGGTTAGCACAACAAAAGGAAAGCTCAATGTTGATCAAGGTACAAGTCTGGGATTTAGCGGTGCGGGTATTCCATTGGTCACAAGTCGTGCTGTTGGCTGGGCTCTGGTATACCGGTAATGAAGGCCTGATGGCGCAGCATCAGCTACTGGCCTATACGCTGGCGGCCTTGCTGATCGCCCGTATTTGCTGGGGCTTTTATGGCAGTGCCAGTGCCCGTTTTAGTCACTTTGTTGCGTCGCCGTTGGCGGCTGTGCGCTATTTACGGCGACCGGTACCGGTACTGGGGCATAATCCGGCGGGAGGCTATATGATCCTGGCATTGATACTGCTGCTGAGTCTGCAATTACTGACCGGTTTGGCGACCTTTGATAATAGCTATATCAGTGATGGCCCGCTGGTACGCTATTTATCAGAAGAATGGGTGTCACTGGCATCAAAAATTCATAAGCTGAATATTGATCTGATCCTACTGTGCGTAGCGGTGCATATTCTGGCCGCACTCTGGCACAGTATTCGCTACGATAACGTGATTTGGGCGATGTTAAGTGGCTACAGTAAAACAGCGAATCGCAATGATGCACCAAAGCTGCGTGCCAGCTGGAGCTACTTTGTGCTGGTAGCGGCCTTGCTGGCGCTGTTTTATTACTGGCAGGGCGCAGTATTACTGCGTTTTATCTAATAATGATTAGTCGACATGGGGCAGTGCCGAGTACTGCCCCTCTTGGTCAGACGTAAACTGCGGTTAATCCGCTTTATATTTGTCGTGACAGGCTTTGCAGTTACGGGCAAAGTCACCAAAGGCTTTGCGAATTTCTGCCTGTTCAGCGGTTTTCGCCGCAGCTAACAGTGCTGCAGCGTCAGCAGCCAGTTTTTCGCCGCGCTCCTGAACTTCCGGCAAGTTGTTCCAGATGGCAGGCTTAACCTTGCCGCCAGCTTCCTGAGCACCGGGTACCGTAAAGCTTTCCCAGGGTAACTGACTCAGTAATGCCAGGGCTTCAGCACGGCGTTGCACCCGTTCTGCATCAAAGGCAACATTACCACGGATCATATCCTGAATATCGCCCATATTATGGCGGATCAACTGGAAACTGGCCTGGCGGTAACTCACAGCGTCTTTGCCGTTGGTAAAGGCGGTGTTGGCAATAGCTGGAATCGCCAACAAACTGCTGAGTAAAGTGGTAATTAGTACTTTGTTCATTTGTATAGTCTCTTCTATTCGATTATCGTAAAACAAGGTAAAGTAAAATACCGTCTCGAGTGTACCTGACTAAGGCACTTGGTCTCACTATAACAGTTGCGAGTCATATAGGTGAAGGATCTTAACCAGCATAAAGTAACAGGGATTAATTCGCTAGGGCTGAAATTTTCTCTGTTAGTATTCTTGGCCGTACTATGCTGTGGTTTGGTCATTACTTACGCCTTTACCTCTTACCATCAAAGTTTGATACTGCAACAACAGCAACAAGCGATCAACAGAACGGCAGAAAACTATCAAAAGCAACTTGATCGCTATTTAAATGAGCTGGAACAAAAAGCTGTTCGGGCGCAGCAGATTCTGGTACGTACCCTAAGCGAGAGTAATGCTAAGCTCTATAGTGTGCAGAGCCCAATAATTACAGGGACGTCAATTCGCTCCATTGATGAATGGTCGGGACTTTACTCTCCAGGCTTTGAAAATAGCGGAAACTTGCGGCGTTCAGTAGCCGCCACAGCGCTTGCATGGCAGCAAATGATGCCATTGTTGCAACAAGATTTTTCGAGTGTACTGTTCTTGGCTTTGGATAATTACGTGCGGGTTGCTCCTGCGGAGTGGGCATTGCACATTAATCCAGACTTCGCGATCCGGGATAATATGCTGTTCCAGCGAGTAACACCAGAAGCCAACCCGGAACGGAAGATCCGTTGGAGCGAACCCTATTATGATGATATCTGGCAGAGTTGGCAGGTATCCATCCTGATACCAGTCTATCAGCAAGATATATTTCTCGGTGTAATGGCATTTAGCCTAAAGTTACATGATTTGCTTGCTAACCGCAGTAATATTGGCTATTGGAGTTCATTTAATCGCAGCATTATGCTCGACAGTCAGGGACGGGTGTTAGATGCCTATCGCTTAGATCGCGAGGCAAGAATGTTAAGCCTGTATCGCGGACCCGTTCCGGCAGATCCAGAGCTAGCGCTGGTGGCGCAAGGTCTACCCAACCGACTTTCAGCTGCAGAATTAATGGATTTAGCACCATCATATTTAACGTCAGTTACAGCCATTCCCAAACTTGACTGGTATCTTGTATTGTTTCAAGAGCGCGATAAATTGCTAAGTATGTTAGGTGCTTACCAATTAAAAGCCCTGTCGCTTACTATCGCGATTGCCTTTTTACTCACGTTGCTTTTTTTTGTACCTGTTAATGCATCAAATACTGTTAAAACGTTTGAAGAGATTATCTTTAGCGGTTGAGCGCTTGGGACATGGGGAACTTCACAGCTATTTCCTTGATTTCAAACCGGATGAGCTGGGGATGTTAAATCGCGCCTTTGTCAGAATGTCTAACGAAATTAATCAGCTGGTGGATGGTTTACAGCTAAAGATTAATGAAAAGGAACAAGCTGAACTGTTAGCCCGGAAGCTGAGTAAAGCAGTATCGTTTTCAAGTTCTGGTATTGCGATAACTAACAAGCATCTGGAAGTTGAGTATGTTAATCCCTATCTGGAGATGATGTTAGAACAGCCCAAGCAAAACTGGCAAGGTACTTTACTGTTTGATTTTTTCATTGCCGATATGCAACCGCTTAGCGATGAAATCTTAAAAGCACTTGAAATGCGTCAACATTGGCATGGTGACTTGTTATTAAAAGTCATACCGCAGGAAGAATCGACTAAATGGGTGTCATTAGCGATTGCGCCCATCCGAGATGAGAAGGCGGAAGTTACACATTATGTTGCTACTTTGCAGGATATCTCTTTCATCAAGCAAAGCCAGAAAAAAATGGAGCAATTGGCCTATTACGATGCATTAACTGGCCTGGCAAATCGCAGTTATTTTCGAGATCAGTTACGCAAAGCGATATCAATGTCGCAACGAGGCTACTACAGTTTTGCGTTGTTATATTTTGATTTAGATGAGTTTAAATTAATTAATGATACTTTAGGTCATGATGCCGGTGATGAGTTACTGATAGAAATTGCCAGAAGGTTAAAAAGCCGATTACGTGATGATGATTTGATTGCTCGTTTGGGGGGGGACGAGTTCGCGGTGATTTTGAGTGATATTAAAGATAAGGTACAAGCGGGGTCCATTGCCTCGAAACTGCAACAGGCATTTTTAAATCCGGTCAGATTAGGTGCGCAGGATGTTTCGATCAGTGCATCAATTGGCATTACGGTCGCGCCAGATGATGCTGTCGATGAGGAGTTATTACTTAAACATGCTGATCTCGCTATGTATGAAGCAAAGGCCCGCGGCAAAAATACTTATCGCTTCTTTTCACCACAGTTAAATGAAGCGGCAAATGAACGTTTATTAATTGAAAGTCAACTTCGTGAAGGGATCCGAGAGCAGCAATTTCTGCTGTATTACCAGCCTAAAATTGATTTAGTTGCCGATATGTTAGTTGGTTACGAGGCCCTGATTCGCTGGTTGCGCCCAGATAATACCCTGGTCCCGCCCAATCGTTTTATTCATATTGCTGAGAGTACCGGCCTGATAGTCCAAATAGGCGAATGGATTATACTAGAGGCGTGCCGCTTTTTAGCCAGACAACATAGCCGTGGATATGCAGTAAGTGTGTCAATAAATTTATCTGCACGACAATTTCATGATGAACAACTGACACAAACAATCGAACAAATTATCCGGCGCACAGGCGTCGATCCAGCTTATTTGGTGTTTGAAATCACAGAGAGTATGTTAATGGGCGACATAGATGCGGCTATTAAACAGCTAAATCAGTTAAAACGTCTCGGTGTCTCTTTATCTATTGACGACTTTGGTACAGGCTATTCCTCGCTTAATTATTTAAAACGCTTTCCGGTTGATGAACTGAAAATTGACCGCTCTTTCGTAAAGGATATTCCTGACGATCAAAACGATATGGATATCGTGGCTGCTATCATCGCTATGGCGCAGAAGATGCAACTGCGGGTGGTGGCGGAAGGGGTAGAGTCAGAAGTTCAGGCCGAGTTTTTAAAGCAAAATGCCTGCTATCTGGTACAGGGCTACTACTACAGTATGCCGCTGGCCGAGCAGGAGTTAAGCCACCTTACTTTTACTATAAATACGCAGGGGTAAACCCCGCTTCACTCAGGAAAACGTTATGATATCAGCTCGCCTGTCTTTGCTGAGCCTGGCATTACTCGGTGGCTATAGTGCTGCCGGTATCGCGGCTCAGACAACACCGCAGCTTGGGATCCGCGATAAAACACCAAATCTGGTCGCGCTGACCAATGCCACTGTGCAAACTGAACCCGGTAAAACCCTAACCGGCGCTACCATCCTGATCCGGGATGGTAAAATTGAGGCCGTCAGTAGTAATGGCCGGGTGCCTGCGGGCTATCAGCAGCGGGATCTCAGCGGTTATACGGTCTATGCCGGCTTTATTGATCCCTATACTCAGTATGGGGTGCCAAAGGCAGGTGAGGGGGAAGGTTTTAGTTTTGGCCGCCGCCCGGTGTATGAAAACGAGCGCCGTGGTGGTAATGCTGCCAATGATGCGATCCATGCGCAGCAGCGCTGGGTAACCCAGTTTAAGCCGGATAGTAAGGCCGCTGCTGACTTTCTGAAACAGGGTATTACCGTGGTACAAAGTGCGCGGCAGGATGGCATTTTCCGCGGTACGGCTTTTGTTGCTTCTTTGGCTGATGATTTACCCAATAATCTGGTACTAAAGGCTGATGCGCAGCATTTTATGGCCTTTAGCAAGGGTAGTTCGAAACAAACCTATCCCTCGTCTTTGATGGGCTCTATTGCGCTGATCCGTCAGACCTTATCCGATGCCAATTGGTATCAGGCGGCGACCTCGCGCGAAGCGACTACTGTCAATGGTCAGCCGCTGGAGTTTAATGCCGCTCTGGCGGGTCTGGCGACGATAAAGCAGCAGGGCGTATTGTTCGATACCAGCGATGAGCGCTCTTTGCTGCGGGCCAGCCGCTTATTAGCCGAATTTGATATCAGCAATGCCTTATTGTTGGGCTCGGGTTATGAGTACAGCCGGCTGGAGCAGATTAAAGCGACCGGCAAGCCGATACTATTACCGCTCAATTTCCCGGCTGCGCCGGATGTCACGACCGCTGAGCAGCGACTGGACGTCAATCTGGCAGATTTACGGCATTGGGAACGGGCACCGGCGAACCCGGCGGTACTGGCTCAAGCGGGTGTGCGCTTCGCCTTTACCAGTCATGGTTTAACAAAGAAAGCCGACTTTATCCCCAATCTGCGTAAAGCGGTGCAGCATGGCCTAAGTCAGCAACAGGCGCTGGCCGCGCTGACCACTGTGCCGGCAGATCTATTGGGATTGGGGCAACAACTCGGTAAGGTGGCGCCGGGCTATCAGGCTGATCTGGTGATCAGCCGCGGTGACCTGTTCGCCGAGGGCGAAATTGTCGCAACCTGGCTGCGCGGGCAGGAAAACCGCTTTGCGCCGGTGCAGCCGCCGGTTTTTGCCGGCAAGTACCAGTTTAATCTCGACGGTCAAAGCATCGATATCACGATCAGCGGCACAGCTCCCAAGCTTGCAGGTGAAGCAGTACTGGGTGAGAAAAAAGCGAAACTGGAGCATCTGCGGGTGCAAGATCAGCGGCTGCAATTTAGTTTGCCGTTAAAAGCCTTAACTGAGCAGGCGATAGTGCTGCAGTTTAATGGTGTTTTAACTGGCGAGCAGTTAAGCGGCTACTGGCTGGATGCCACCGGTAAGCAGCAACCGCTGACACTGCAACGCAGTGCGGTAGAGCCCAAGGCCCCCAAAGCGGCTGCAGAGCCGGCAACGCAAGTCTCCAGACTGACCTATCCAAACCGTGCCTTTGGTCTGAGCGCCTTGCCGGTTGCGGAAAAACTGCATATAAAAAATGCCACTATCTGGACCGCAAGCAGCGCTGGTGTACTGCAAAATACTGACTTGCTGGTCAGTAACGGTAAGTTTGAGAAGATTGGCCAGAATCTGACAACGCCGCGAGGCTACCGTGTCATTGATGCGACCGGACTACATTTAACCCCAGGTATTATCGATGAGCACTCGCATATTGCTACTGAGCAGGGCGTTAACGAAGGTTCGCATGCCAATACTGCTGAAGTGCATCTGGGCGATGTGATTAATCCGGATGATATTAATATCTACCGTGCCCTGGCAGGCGGTGTAACCACGGTACAGGTATTGCACGGTAGTGCTAACCCTATTGGTGGCCGGGCGCAGATTATCAGCTTACGCTGGGGCGCGGATGCCGAGGGCATGAAGTTCCGTAACGCGCCACCGAGCATCAAGTTCGCACTGGGTGAAAACGTGAAACAGTCAAACTGGGGCACGGAATTTAATACCCGTTATCCGCAAAGCCGCATCGGCGTTGAAACCTTTATCCGCGACCAGTTCCAGGCCGCAAAAGAGTATCAGGCTGCCTGGCAGGCTTACAACAAGCTGTCGCGTCGCGAGCAGGGCCGCACCGTGCCACCGCGGCGTGATTATCAGCTGGAAACGCTAGTCGAAATTCTGCAAGGAAAACGCCATATCCATACCCACTCTTATGTTGCCTCAGAAATTCTGATGCTGATGCAAGTTGCCGATGAGATGGGCTTTAAGGTCAATACCTATACCCATATTCTGGAAGGCTATAAGGTGGCCAGTGAGATGCAGGCACACGGTGCCAGCGTGTCAACCTTCGCCGACTGGTGGGGCTTTAAGATGGAAGTGAATGATGCCATCCCAACCAATACCTGTCTGATGCATGAGCAGGGTTTGTTAGTGAGTGTTAACTCTGATGATCCGGGCCTGCTGCGCCGGCTGAATCAGGAAGCGGCCAAGTCGACCATGTACTGCAATATGGATGAGCATGAAGCGTTGAAGATGGTCACTATTAATCCGGCCAAACAGCTGAAGATTGACGACAAAGTCGGGTCTATCGCTGAGGGTATGCAGGCCGACTTTGTGCTGTGGGACCAGCATCCGCTGTCGGTTTACAGTGTGGTACAGCAAACCTGGATTGAAGGCGCTCGCTACTTTGACCGTAATAGCGACTTGGCACAGCGTGAGCAACTGGAAAACGAGCGCCAGCAGCTGATCCAAAAAGTGCTGACCGCCGGTGAATCGGCACGTCAGGGCAGTACTAACAGTTACAAACAGGACGATCCGATCTGGCATTGTGAGGATAACGACGACTGGCTGAAACTGCGTTTTGGTTTTGGCGACCATTTACATAGCCATGGTCATGCCCACGGAGGACAACACTGATGAAACTGATTAAATCCTTACTGGCTGCCGCCTGTGTGCTGGCAGCCGGCAGTGCTGGTGCGGTGAATCCGGTCCCGGGTACGGCACAGACTGAACCCTTGTTACTAAAAAACGCTACTGTGCACTCTGTGGTTGCTGCACCTGCGGTGCAGGATGTGCTGATTCAGGATGGCAAAATTGCTGCCGTCGGTACTAACCTGACGGCACCTGCCAATGCCAGAGTGCAGGATCTTAGCGGCAAGAACCTGTATCCGGGACTGATTGCGCTGATTAATCAACTAGGCTTGATTGAGGTGGAAGCGGTACGGGCTACCCGTGACGATCGGGAAATCAGCGCGACCAATCCGGATCTACGCACTGAAGTGGCCTTTAATGCCGATTCGGTCGTGATCCCAACGATCCGGAGCAATGGTTTTAGTCACAGCCTGATTTACCCGTCCGGCTCGCTGATCACCGGGCGCTCAGCCCTGATGCAACTGGATGGTTGGAACTGGCAGGACGCGCTGGTGCAGTCCAGTGTTGGCTTACATGTCAGTTGGCCGCGGATGGGGATTCAAACCGGCTGGTGGGTGCGTGACAGTGTCGAGCAGCAGCAAAAACGTCAGGCAGAGCAATTGGCAAAGCTGCAGGATTACTTCAGCGCCGCCCATGCCTATTACCTGGCTGAGCAAGCGGGCCTGAATCGTGGTCGGGATTCGCGTTGGCATGCGATGTTAAGCTTCTTCGAAGGCAAATTACCGCTGTTTGTGCATGCTGATGACCCGCGGCAAATGCGCCAGGCGATGCTGTTAGCTCAGCAGTATGGTGTCAAGCTGGTGATTGTTGGTGGGCGCGATAGCTGGCGCATTGCCGATGAGCTGGCGGCGAATAAGGTCGCTGTGATCTATACCGCGCCCTATGGTTTGCCAACCCGTGGCGATGAAGCCTACGATCAGGCCTTTAGTGCGCCGGGCGTGTTAAAACGCGCCGGGGTGCAATTCGCGCTGTCGCTGGATGGTTTCTGGGATACCCGGAACCTGGTATTCGCTGCCGGTCATGTTACCCGCTATGGTCTGGATCAGGCCGAGGCGCTACGTGCCCTGACGCTGGATGCCGCTGCCATTGCCGGCGTTGCCGACCGTTTAGGGTCGATTGAAGTTGGTAAAAGCGCCAGTCTGGTGGTATCCAGCGGTGATATCTTTGATTATCGCGGCCATCAGGTTGAACAGATGTGGATCGACGGCCGTAGTGTGGATTTAGATAACCGGCACAAGCAACTGCATCGGCGCTATCAACAGCGTTATCAGCAGCCAAGCCAAAGCGCCCAGCCCTGAGACCGGCGCTTAAGTTCTGAGGTGCCGCTCTGGCACCTTTTTTGTTTTTAAATTGTTGATGTAGAAGAGAACAACCCAATGAAAAAACCTGTAATGCTGGTGCTGGCTGCCGCTCTGACGCTGCTGGCATGCGGTAAGCCTGCACCGCTTTCTAAGCCTAAAGCGGACCCGCTTAAAATTGAAAGCCATTTACGTTTTCTGGCCGATGATTTGCTGGAAGGGCGGGATACCGGTAGCCGCGGCCACGAGATTGCCTCGCTCTATATTGCCGAGCAGTTCCGGGCTTTGGGCCTGAAGGGCGCCGCAGCGGATGGTGGATATTACCAGCAGGTGCCACTGCGTAAGGCATTATTAGTGCCTGGTAGTGCCAAGCTGAGTTTTCAGTTTGCTGATAAGACAGAAGAGCTCAGCTATCCGCAGCAATTCTTTACGGGGCCCAGTTTACAGCAAACCTCAGTAGCACTGAGTGCGCCGATGGTGTTTGTTGGCTATGGTCTGGTGTCTGATGCCTTTGCGTTAAATGATTATGCCGGGTTGGATGTTGCAGGTAAGGTGGTGGTGATGCTGGCAGGCCTGCCGGCCAGTCTACCCAGTGAAGAGCGCGCTTACCTTGGCAGTATGAAAACGGAATTTGCCGCTGAGCGCGGTGCCGTCGGGATTTTAACCGTACATACCCCGCAGCAGGAACAAACCCGGCCTTATGCCAACAGTTTACTATATTTAAATACGCCCAGTATGACCTGGCTTAATGAAGCCGGCGAACCGGGGCGCGGCTTTGCCCAATTAAAAGGGAGTGCTTACTTACATCCTGAGGCGGCGAAGGCGCTGTTTGCAGCAAGTGGCAAAGCACTGGATGAGATTTTTCAACAACTGGAACAGGATGCCATGCCGCAAGGTTTTGCCCTGAACGGTATTGTTAATCTGCAAAGCGAAAGCAGCCATCAAAGCATTAGCAGTCCTAATGTGTTGGCGCTGCTGCCGGGTTCAGATCCGACGTTAAAACACGAGGTCGTGGTGTTAAGCGCGCACTCAGACCATATTGGTTTGGCTAACGACTTACGTACCAGTGATAAAGTGAATAACGGTGCTATGGATAATGCCGCCGGTACCGCGATCTTACTGGAAACCGCGCGCTTATTTGCCGCCCTGCCTGAGGCGCCGAAGCGTTCAATTTTATTTGCTGCGCTGACTGGCGAAGAGAAGGGCTTACTGGGTGCTGATTACTTCGCCAGGAATCCGCCGCTGGCGATTGAAAAGCTGGTAGCGAACGTCAATCTGGATATGCCGGTACTGCTATATCCGTTTGCTGATCTGATTGCTTTTGGTGCCAATCATTCTACGCTGGGTGATGTTGTCGCCAGCGCGGCAGCAAAAGAGGGCATTAAGCTGAGTGCCGATCCGATGCCAGAGCAGGCGATTTTTACCCGCTCTGACCATTTCCGTTTAGTGCAGCAAGGTGTGCCGGCGGTCTTTTTAATGACGGGTTTTACCTCGCAGGATCCGACTCAGGATGGTGGTAAGATCTGGGGCAGTTTCTTTGCCAAGCACTATCATAAGCCCTCAGATGATATTCCGAGTCTGGAACGGGACTACGGCCCGATCCGCTATGATGCCGGCGCGGTCTTTACCAATATTAATTTTAATATTGCGCTGGATGTTGCGAATACCGCTCAGCGGCCGCTGTGGCGGAAACAGAGTTTCTTCACCGGCGTTTTCGGCCGGCCGGATAATTCCGAGTAATAAGCCCTAAACACAAACGGCAGCCTTGGCTGCCGTTTTCAGATTAATGACAAACCCCGGTTTTTTGGCCGGGGTTTGTGTTTTCTGGATTCTGATCTTTTTTGATCTGTGTTTTCTGCTTTCTTTTATTAAATCTGGCAGTATTGAATCTCGGATTTGTTATGCCGCAGAATGCACTCTGCAAAGGTGTATAGTGCCGATTTCAGGCCATAAAAAAGCGATAAAAAGGCCAGCAAGGCCATTTTCTTGATGTTTTGCGCTACCGCCGCCAGTAAACACTGCATCTGCACTTTCGCCAGACCACGGAACCGTGCATAGCGATGGCCATGATGCTGTTTTGCGTCTGCGAAGCTGCGTTCAACCGTCTCTTTTCGTCGGTTGTAAATCTTCTTACCCCACGACAGCAGCCGCAAACCACTCACATGCTCTTTATCCTCTTCCCAGACATGCCGGGTTATCGTTTTCTTATACTGCTTGTTCTTCGTGCAGTCCTGACGTAGCGGGCAATCCTGACACACTTTAGGGTTAGATTGATAATGCCGGTAGCCCTGACGGTCTGTCGTGCTGTAAGTCAGGATTTCACCTTGGGGGCAACGATAGGTATCGGTTGTTTTATCGTAGGTAAATTGCTTCTTCTTAATCGGATTAGCGGTGACATTGGGACGACGGTAGGCAATAACCGGTGCAATTTGCCGCTCCCGGATTAAATGGCAAAGCGGTGCAGTAAAGTAGCCCGCATCCAAACCAACGGCTATCGGACTAAACTTAAAGCGCTCAAGCTGACGGTCTAATCTGGCCAGATAGGGCTGGCTATCATGCACATTCCCCGGCGTCACGAAGGTATCCGTGATGATGCCGTGGCGGCCATCCACGGTGCGATGGTCAAGGTAGAAGAAGCCCTGTGGTTTGCCTTCCCGCGTCATAAAGCCACTGTCAGGGTCGGTTGTGCTGACCTTTTGATTTTTGGTTTCGGGCTCCTTCGAGTCATCTTGCTTCAGTGGCGCTTTGCCATGGGCTAACCGGTCCTCTTCAACCGCCTTGTTGAGCTCAGCGATATACGCCGATGCACTGACCGCCACCTCTTTGTTCACCGCCTTGCGCTTATTGGCATTGGCTTTTAAATGTGTGCTGTCAGTGTAAAGCGTGTGACCACCAATCAGACGCTGCTCATACGCCTGTTCAACTATCCGGTCGAAGATACGCTGAAACACATCCGTGCCGTTAAAACGACGAATACGATTCTGGCTCAGCGTGGAGGCATCAGGCACTTTCTCGGTTAATCCCATCCGCAAAAACCAGCGATAAGCCACATTAACCTGAATTTCCTGTACCAGACGACGCTCACTGGGAATGCCAAACAGATAGCCGAGGATCATCATCTTAAACAAACGGACAGGGTCAATCGGCGGACGGCCATTATCTTTGCAGTAGAGATGTTCGACTTCAGCACGAATGAACTCGAAATCAATGGCGGCATCGACCTTGCGAACCAAATGGTTCTTCGGTACCAGCTCTTCGAGCGTGACCATTTCTAACTGATATTGTTGAGGAGAGGGAGTTTTGAGCATGATGGTTAGCCTTCAAATCAACTAACCTTATTAGATCAAAGTCCTGGATCGGCGTCCAGGACTTTGTCAGCAGTCTGGAAACGGCAGCCTTGGCTGCCGTTTTACTGTTAACTTGCAGGTCCGCTAACCACCGGCCTGTTTTACCTGATAACCTTTTTGCTGCAGTACAGCCGTAACCTGGTCGCGTTTATCGCCCTGGATCTCTATCACGCCATCTTTTACCGCACCACCACAGGCGCATTTCTTTTTTAGCTCAGAGCAAAGGGCATTCAGTTGCTCTGCACTGCCGGTTATACCACTTATGGTGAGCACAGTTTTGCCGCCCCGGCCTTTGGTCTCACGTCTTACCCGCAGCGCACCATCGGCGTAGGCGGTACCCAGGGTTTCTGGCGCTGCCTTGCTGTTAATACGACCACTGGCAGTAGAATAAACCAGATCGCTATCAGCATGGGCTGGCGCCGTAGGCTCCGCGCCTGTGCTGGCGCCAAGTTGAGCTTGCCAGTCGGCAAGCGAGATCTTCTTACTCATCGGAAAATGGCTTGTCAGTTTGAATAGCGCAGAGCTTACTGAGCGCGATGAACAGAGGCAAGTTTTTCTGTGGTCAGCTTGGTTTTTTAGTGGCTTCTGGTAGAATGATGCCCATTATTTTAGAAATCTGGACGGCTATATTTTGAGTAACTCTGTCTCTCTGACCCAGTATCTGCAGTTAAGTGGCTTAACCGAGCTGACAACGCCAGCTTTTGCTGCCGCGGTAGCACAGCAACAGCAGGCCTTGCGGCAGTACCTTGAGCAAGTCTCGGCGCCAACGGTAAATTGGCAGTACCAGGTGCCCGAGCTTGGCGAGGGTGGGGCCTGTTCATTATTTGGCGTGTTGGCAGCCGAGCCTTATGATTTAACCGCTATTTTGGGCGGTCAAACGGCGGCGAATCAACAAGCACTGGCCAGGCTCAGCCAAATTACCGCTTTTTATCAACAGCAGGCCGGCGTGGCCTGGTTTGGTATCTACCAGGCGCGACCCAATCCAGCTGGCGAAGCGGTATTGGTCAAACTCAGCTACTTTGGTGCGCCCTCGCGCGCCGAGTTCCCTCTCACCCCTGAGTTTGCCACCATCAGTAACAACAGCAGTGTTGGCTTAAGCGGCAAAGCGCGGGTGATTAACAGTGTCGCCAGTTATTTACAACAGGGTGGCGAATACTATACGTGTGATCCGAAAGTCCAGGCCGAAGCCTGTTTGCCACTCTATGCGCAATCGGGCAGAATACTGGGCATTGTCGATGCCGAAGATTTTCAAGCAGAGGTATTTGATCAGCGCGCGCTGGCGTTACTGGTGGCGGTGTGTCTGACCATTCCGGACTATTTACCGGCCGTATAAGATGGCCTTTTATTAGCACAATAATCCAGGTAGAACATTATGTTTGCTCAGTTAAAACCCGTTGCCACTGATCCTATTCTGGGTCTGATGGCGGCTTACCGTGAAGACCCGAATCCACTGAAAGTTGACCTAGGTGTTGGGGTATATAAAGACGAGCAGGGCCATACGGCGGTGCTGAAGTGCGTTAAGGAAGCAGAAGCACTGCGCCTGAAACAGGAAGACAGCAAGACCTATATCGGCATGGCCGGTGATCTGGGCTTTAACGCCCATATTGAAAAGCTGGCGTTTGGTAATAGCCATCCGGTGTTGCTGGCAAACCGGGTAACTACAGCGCATACGCCTGGCGGCACAGGTGCGTTGCGGGTGGCGGCCGAGTTTATTAAGCGCGCTAATCCTGATGCCACCATCTGGGTCACTACCCCGACCTGGGCTAACCATATTTCATTGTTTCAGGCGGCGGGTTTAAAAGTTAAAGAGTACGCCTATTACGATTATGATACCAAGGGCCTGAAGACCGAGCAGATGTTCGCTGAACTGGCGCAAGTACCCGCCGGCGATGTGGTACTGGTACATGCCTGCTGCCATAACCCAAGCGGTATGGATCTGAACTTTGAGCAATGGCAGCGTTTTACCGAGCTGGCATTGGAGCGCGGCTTTACGCCGCTGGTTGATATGGCCTATCAGGGCTTTGGTAGCGGCCTGGATGAAGATGCAAAGGGCCTGCGTTATCTGGCGGAACGGGTATCTGAATTGTTGCTGTGTAGCTCCTGTTCGAAGAACTTTGGCTTGTACCGTGAGCGTATCGGTGCCGTGAGTATCGTTTCTGCTGACAGTCAGGTGATGGAGCTGGCTAAAGTGAATCTGCTGAGCGTGGTCCGTTCGATCTATTCTATGCCACCGGCACATGGTGCCATTATCGTTAGCCATATTCTGGACAGTGCGGAATTAACGGCACTCTGGCATCAGGAGCTGGCGGAAATGCGCGATCGGATCAATAACTACCGGCAGTTAATTATCGATAAGTTTGCCGCCGAAGGCATTACGCAGGATTTCAGCTTTATTGCCCGTCAACACGGTATGTTTAGTTTCCTCGGTATTAACAAAGCGCAGATTGATCGCCTAAGAGATGAATTTAGCATTTATATGGTGGGGTCAAGCCGGGTCAGTATTGCCGGGTTAAATCATGCCAATATTGATTACTTCGCCAAAGCCGTGGCGACGGTATTGAAAGGTTAAGATTGCGGCTGACAGGCCCCGGCGAATCTGATGCCGCTGGGGCCTGAAGGCGTACTGCTAAACCGCCTGCTGCTGTAATAAGGCATTATTCCGCCTTAGGCTGGGCCGCTGTGTTAGCCGTTTCTGCGCTAACGGTCTGTTCTGCCTGTTGCTCGGTGTTTTGGCTTAGTTTCATTTGTTCAGCGACCAGACGCACGCTATTTTCCAGCGCCTGTTTGGTTTGCACCTTGATCGATTCGCGCACCTCTATCAGTTGGCGGCTAAGCAGGTCGCTGGTCATTTCGCTCAGGTTATTCAGGCTGTTGGCACTGGCAGGTGCCGCTAAGGTTAAACCCAGTACAGTGGCCATCATCAATTTAGTTACAGTTTTCATATCTCTCTCGCTTAGTTAAAGGTTAGTGGTTTACTACGACCTAACTATTACAAGCGATATGCCAACTTTTAATTTTTATTAACTTTATGAAAATTAATGATATTTCTAAGGTGGCACAAACAGCTGCCACCTTAGGTAACAGTCTTATTGCTAAAATATCGTGATTTTGGCTAATTTTTAGTCTTTTATTTGGCGAGGAGTGGCTATCGTTGTTTTAGCGGTCGGGTGACAGGTATTCGTTATCATAAAAGGTTCTGAGCCAGTGTGGCCGGTATACCGCCATCAGGGTGATGGCCATGCCATTGAGTAAGGCTTCACCAAACCAGATCAGTAACGCCAGCTGGGTATAATTGTGGTAGATGGTATGCCAGCTATAGTCTTGCTGCAGGTAATACCAGAGCGAGGTCAGCAGGATCTTCAGGCTGATGGTCAGGGCGGCACTGATAAAACCGGCGACAAAGATATAAACAAAGAGGTGCCGGCTTAGATAGTGATACGACCAGGCAAAGATGGCATAGCTGAATAGGCCCGGCAGGATAAAGGTCGTCAGCGCAAAGACGCCGCCATCGGCCCAATCGACAATACCAAAGGCCAGTAGTAACAGCAGCGGCAGGCAACAGATCCAGATCGCAATACGCCAGCCATGACACAACACCAGCGTGGTGATGCCCAGAAAAAACAATTCCAGACCTGATTCAATACCGGCACGGACTGACCACAGCAAGGTGAGGGCGACAGCAGAGCCAAACACTAGCGGCTGGTATCCCGGGACGTGCAACAAACGTGGCAGTAGCTCTTTCGGGTAAAAGCGCAGCAACAAAGCAATAAAGACAAGCCAGCTAACAAGTTGCAAAGATGTCATAACAGCACGGGATCAGACTAAGGCGGTGACATTGTAGCGGCCGCGACAGCTTGCTGCCAAGCTGTCGGGAGAATATAACTAGCGTGCTATTTTAACAGGGCTTTTGCCAGTTGCAGATAATAGGCGCCATTATCCTTAACCCGCTGATAGTCCATTGTTTCTGAGCCCTGATGTACTTCTTCCAGTACTTCTTTAATCTCATCCGAAGCGGCGGGTAATTTGGCCAGCGCATTTTCCAGCGTATAGGTTAGCTGATGAATTTCGGTCATGCTGGTTGGATTGAGCTCGCCAGCGAGTAAGGCTGCCAGCTTGCTATTCTGCTCTTGCAGCACACTCAGCGCTTGTTGCGCAGAACTGATTTCCGCGCCTTTAAAATGCGCCGGGCGCTCAGAGGCCTGAGCAGTCAAACTTAGGGTTGCCACTAAGGTCGCGATAAGCAGGCTTTTCATTATGAACTCCTTATTTGATAATGATTATCAATTACTATGCGCTTTTTTTTGCAATTGGCAAGGGCCGCAGTGCCAAAAGGCGTCCATGCCGGGCGCAAATCGGCATAGGGGCAGTCAGTGTAACTGACTGGCCCCTGCCACACCACCCGGCATGCGGGTCCGCACCGGGCGGTTCGAGAAGTTGAGGTCATGAGAGTCTTATAAGACCTTGTTTGTCAAAGTAGCTTATCGTCAGTACTGTATGGAGTAACATCTGGCTGTTTCGCCACCAACTTCGGTAGTTTCCGGCAATCCGCTTGGCGACATTTTCTGTGCCGCCAAGCTTGCGTACCATTTCATACGCGCGCTTGCCATGCCGCCACTGCTTTAGCTGAATAGCTCTCAGACGATGTCTTATCCATTCATCTAACCTTTGCCAGATGTAGGGCGTTTGGGATAACCCGAAGTAGCCTTTCCAACCCAGCATATAGCGACGTAACCCAGCAATGACTTCACTTAGGCTGCGCCCTGTCTGTCGGCGTGTTAACTGCTTTACCCGTGTTTTGAAACGCATCAGTGCCGCTTCAGATACCGCGCGTTTAACCTCGCCTCTTCGGGTTCGCCACAGGCTGTACCCTAAGAATTTTCGGCCAAACACGCTGCCTACCGCACTTTTGCTTTCATTCACTTGCAAACGCAGTTTCGCATAAAGCCTGCGCAGCCACGCCATCACCCGCTCTCCCGCTTTCTGACTGCGGACATACACATTGCAGTCGTCTGCATAACGGGCGAACCGATAGCCGCGTTGCTCTAAGGCTTTATCAACCTCATCCAGTAGCACATTCGCCAACAACGGCGAGAGCGGTCCACCTTGTGGTGTGCCTTCTTGGCGCGTTATCACCACGCCATTAGCCATGATGCCGGCGTTCAGATAAGCCCGGATAAGATGCAGTACGCTTTTATCGTCCAGCCGTTTGCTCAGTCGGTCCATCAGAATGTCATGGTTCACCCGGTCAAAGAACTTCGACAAGTCAACATCAACGACTATCTGGTAGCCTTCCTGCACATAACGTTGCGCGGCTAATACCGCGCTCTGGGCCCGTCTGCCAGGTCTGAAGCCATAACTGTGCTCACTGAACTGTGGGTCCAGTTTCGGTTGCAGTACCTGAAGTAACGCTTGTTGGATGAGTCGGTCCGTCACCGTTGGGACACCCAGCTCGCGCTCGGTGCCATCACTCTTCGGGATACCGACCCGGCGTACCGGTTGTGGACGATAACTGCCGTTTAGCAGCTGCGCTTTGATAGCCGGCCACTGCACCTTAAGGTGCTCTGCCGTCTGTGCTATCGTCAGACCATCTACTCCGGCGCTACCTTTGTTCGCTTTAATGCGTTGCCACGCTAAGCGCATGTTCTCCCTCGCAAGCGCCTGCTCAAGCAAGCTTTGCCCTGTGTGTTTGAACTGTTGTTGCGGGAATACCGTTTCATCACGGGTAGGCATCAACAAGGCTTCACCTTGCTTTTGCTTACCTCGCTCCAACTCTTTGGACATCTGATGCATGACGTTATTCATCAACAACGCGTTTCACACTCCTTCTCGTTCGGCCCTTCGTGTTATCCACTACTACGGCCTCTGCTGACTTCTCGCTCCGTATCACTACGTCGCCCTTTCAGGCATGAGGCGAGATCTCCCCAGGTAAGAACGCATTCCTTCACTGCACAACCGCCGGATTTACGTCACAAAGCTTTGGCTACAAGAGCTTCGCAGAATTATGCCTGCTCGCCCTGCTCAGTCACGCCTCATATCCGATTCTTGTTCATCGGCTCGCAGTTTCGCTCCACGCTTCCTCCCCACAGTCCGTCGCCGTTCTGCAGTTGCGCTTCACTTCATTCGCTGTAGCCAGCTTATGGGAGGACTTGCACCTCCAAGAATGCGCCCATGCTGGGCGCACATAAAAACGCCTGCAAGCGCAGGCGTCAAAGAAAGGGCGGTGGTTAGATCCGCTTGTATTTAATCCGGTGTGGCTCTAATGCCGCCGCGCCGTAGGTTTGCTTCAGCCAGGCTTCATAATCCGAGTAGTTACCTTCGAAGAAGTTCACCTTACCCTCATCGCGGTAATCCAGAATGTGGGTGGCGATACGGTCGAGGAACCAACGGTCATGCGAGATCACCATGGCACAGCCCGGGAAATCCAGCAGCGCGTTTTCCAGCGCCCGCAGCGTTTCCACGTCCAGATCGTTGGTCGGTTCGTCCAGCAGCAGCATATTGCCGCCGGCTTTGAGCAGCGCCGCTAAATGCACCCGGTTACGTTCACCGCCGGATAACTCACCGATAAATTTCTGCTGGTCATTGCCTTTAAAGTTAAAGCGACCGACATAAGCCCGGCTTGGGATCTGGAAGTTACCGATTTGCAGCATATCCTGACCGTTGGAAATTTCCTGCCAGACCGTGTTTTTCGGGTTCATCTTATCGCGGAACTGATCGACACTGGCGATCTGTACCGTTTCACCTACTTCAATCTTGCCGCCATCTGCTTGTTCGGTGCCGGTGATCATTTTAAACAATGTCGATTTACCGGCACCGTTCGGACCGATAATACCGACGATAGCGCCTTTCGGAATACTAAAGCTTAAATCATCAATCAGCACCCGATCGCCAAAGGTTTTACGCAGATGACTAACTTCCAGCACCTTATCACCCAGGCGCGGCCCAGGCGGAATAAACAGCTCATTGGTCTCGTTACGTTTTTGAAATTCCTGGCTTTGCAGCTCTTCAAAGCGGGCCATCCGTGCCTTGCTCTTGGCATGGCGACCTTTCGGATTAGTGCGTACCCACTCCAATTCCTGCTTAATAGAGCGCTGGCGGGCATTCTCGGACTTCTCTTCCTGCGCCAGGCGAGCTTCCTTTTGCTCCAGCCAGCTGGAGTAATTACCCTGCCATGGAATACCTTCACCGCGGTCCAGCTCTAAAATCCAACCGGCGACGTTATCGAGGAAGTAACGGTCGTGGGTAATGGCCACAACAGTGCCAGGGTAGTCGTGCAGGAAGCGCTCTAACCAGGCAACTGATTCAGCATCCAGGTGGTTAGTTGGCTCGTCCAGTAACAGCATGTCCGGGCGTTCCAGTACCAGGCGGCAAATCGCGACCCGGCGGCGTTCACCACCCGACAGATGTTCGATTTTGGCATCCCAGGGCGGCAAACGCAGTGAATCTGCGGCGCGCTCCAGCGTATTCTCCAGGTTGTGGCCATCTTTAGCCTGAATTAAGGCTTCGAGTTCACCTTGCTCACGCGCCAATGCATCAAAATCAGCATTCTCATCGGCGTAAGCGGCATAGACTTCGTCCAGACGGGCGAAGGCTTGCTTCACATCAGCTACCGCTTCTTCGACGATTTCTTTTACGGTTTTATTCGGATCCAGCTCCGGCTCTTGCGGCAGGTAACCAATTTTGGTGCCGCTAAGTGCCCGGGCTTCGCCTTCAAATTCTTTATCTACGCCGGCCATAATCCGTAACAGCGTGGATTTACCTGAGCCGTTTAAACCTAAGACGCCAATTTTTGCGCCGGGGAAAAACGACAGAGAGATATCTTTTAAGATGGTACGTTTCGGGGGTACAACTTTCGATACCCGATACATTGAAAAAATATATTGCGCCATGGTTTCAATTACCGTTCAGATGGATTGATACATCGGGCTGATTGTACGTCATTTTCATGCCAGGGGGTAGGCAAGGGGCATTACTGCTAATAAAGTTGGCTTTTCGTTGCCGATCTCTGCTTTAATAGCAGGGTGAATTTCTTTTAAAGCAGGTTAGGTATGTCTGAGTTTGCACATGATCCAAGTTTTCAGCGTTTTGTCGAAGAAGCTAAAACCGAAGGGGTGGTCTGGACCCTGGCGGATGGTGAAGATTTACTGGTAGTGGAATCGGTAGAATTTGAAGAAACTGACGTGATGCCGTTCTGGTCGAATAAAGCGGACGCTCAGGCCCATTGCTCAGACGAATGGGAAAATTATAAGCCGGAAGCCATCCCGCTGGATGTGTTTTGTGAAGGTTGGTTAAAAGAAATGTACGACGACGGTGTGTTGATTGGGACTAACTGGGATGAGTCTTTAAATGGCCCTGAAGTTGAGCCGCGTGAGCTGCTGGAAGCCTTAGCCCGCGTGCAGTAAGCCTGTCGGTTAGCCTACCCACGCCCGGCTTTGCTGGGCTTTCGTGTTTTATGGGTGTAAAATAGCAGTTATTGTGCAATAGCCACTAAACTGGATGCCGGGTTAGGGCGTAGAAGCTGCATCAGAGTCAGGTGTTGGAAAAAAGTATGTTAACTGAAGAAGCAATGTTAGTGCGTAGTGCCCTGGAAGCCAGAGGTCTGGAAACTCCTATGCGCGATAACGGCTTATCCCGCGATCAGAAGTATCAAAAAATCAGTCAGCTGATGACCGAGATTGTTGAGACGCTGGGATTGGATTTAACCGACGACAGTTTAAGTGAGACGCCACACCGTATCGCCAAGATGTACGTTGACGAGGTATTTAGCGGTCTGGTGTATAGCAACTTCCCAAAAATTGCCCTGATTGAAAATAAGATGCAAGTCAGTGAAATGGTAAAAGTAAAAGATATCAGCTTTACCAGTACCTGTGAGCATCATTTTGTTACCATTGATGGCAGCGCGACAGTGGCTTATATTCCTGGCAAGAAAATCATTGGCTTATCAAAAATTAACCGTATCGTACGCTTTTTTGCGCAGCGGCCGCAGGTGCAGGAGCGTTTGACGCAACAGGTGCTAATCGCACTACAGGCCTTACTGGAAACCGATAATGTGGCGGTGACCATGGATGCAGTGCATTATTGTGTCAAGTCGCGTGGGGTAATGGACGTCAATTCTAAAACGCAAACCACAGCGCTGGGTGGCATCTTTAAAGAAGACGCCCGTACCCGGGCAGAGTTTTTAGCGCGCTGATTGAGGGCAGACACTGCAGATCGCTAGTCAGGTCTGCAGTTGTTGTTGAATAAAGGCTCTTGCCTGTTCTGCCGGCAATGGCTTACCGTAGTGATATCCCTGAATTGCCTGACAGCCTAATTGTTGCAGTAAGGCTTGTTGTGCTGCGGTCTCTACCCCTTCGGCAATGGTGTCCAATTCCAGGCTATGTGCCATACTGATAATGGCCTGCACTATGGCCCTGTCATCGGCATCACTCAGTAAATCCCGCACAAACGACTGGTCAATTTTCAGTTTATGCAGCGCAAAGCGCTTTAGATAGCTCAGCGAAGAATAACCGGTGCCAAAATCATCTACCGCGATCCGCAAGCCGCGTTGCCGGAAGGCATCCAACAAGCTGGCAGCATGCGCCGGATCTTCGACCATGGCACTTTCGGTAATTTCCAACTCCAGCATCTCTGCGGGCAACTGCGAGGCGTGCAGCAGACTATCAATTAACGTCAGCAGGCCAGGTTGTCGAAATTGGATGGGGGACAGGTTGATGGCTACCGTTAATGGCGCCGGCGTAAGCTGTTGCCAAGAGGCCCGCTCTGCTAATGCGGTTTTTAGTACCCACTCACCCAGCGGGATCACCAGGCCGCTGCGTTCAGCCAGCGGAATAAATTCGCCGGGGGAAATTAAGCCTAATTCCGGATGCTGCCAACGCAACAGCGCCTCAAAGCCAGTTAGCTTTTGTTGCTGCAGCGAATATTGTGGCTGATAAACCAGGCTTAGCTCGTTATTTTCAATGGCCCGGCGCAGGGCATTTTCCAGTAGCAGATGGCGGGCATGGTAGCGCTGCATCTCACTGGTAAAGAAACAGTATGTATTACGGCCATTCTCTTTGGCGCGATACATAGCGATATCGGCGTGCCGGTACAGCTCATGGAAATTTTGGCCGTCCTGAGGGAACACCGCTATCCCAATCGATGCTGATAGCACCAGCTCATGACCGCTGACCTGATAAGGCGTAAGCATTAGCGGTAGGATCCGCTCAGCTAATTCTGCAGCCATTTCCGCATTGGTATTGGGCCTTAATAACACAAATTCGTCACTGCTGAGTCGGCAAAGGGTATCTTCTGGTCGGCATAAGGAAGTTAAACGCCGGGCGATTTGGATCAGTAGCTGGTCGCCAGTCTGATGGCCCAGCGAGTCATTGATCTGTTTAAAGCGATCAACATCAATAAAGAGCATCGCCAGTTGCTGTTGCTGGTCTTTGGCAACGGCCAGTGCTTGCTCAGTGCGGTCCAGCAATAACGCCCGATTGGGTAGTTCAGTTAGCGCGTCATATTGGGCCAGAAAACGGATTTGTGCTTCATCTTCTTTATACTGGCTGATATCGCGGAATAGACCGACGTAGTAGATTTCACCAGGCTCAGGCCCTTCAATTTTGCTGATCGATAACCATTCCGGATACAGACTACCATCTTTCCGCTTATTCCAGATCTCACCTTTCCAGACGCCATGTTCAGCAATAGCATGCCACATTTGCTGATAAAAGTTTTTATCATGCTTACCTGAGGATAGGAGTCGTGGATCTTTACCGATCACCTCCTCTGCCTGATAGCCGCTGATACTACAAAAGGCCTGATTTACCATCACGACCTGTTGCTGAGCATTGGTGATAAGTAACCCCTCTGAACTTTGCTCAAACAGCCGGGCTAATAGCTGTAGTTTTAATTCTGATTCTTTACGGTCGCTAATATCAATATGGGTGCCGACAGTCAGCTTTTTACCCTGCTCTGTGACAATGCTGCGACCGCGGGATAATATCCATACCCAGTGGCCATGCTTATGGCGCATCCGGAAATGATTTTCATAGAGTCCGCTCTGCTCTGATGCCTGATACTGCTCAAATACGGCTTTGGCTTTGTCGCGATCTGCCGGATGCAGTAATTCAGCCCAGAGCTGTTGCAGGTTGTGTTCGGTATAAGCGGCAAACTCCGATGCCTGATAACCAAGCATCGAAAAGTATTCCGGGCTACAGTTGAGTTGCTGATGCTCAGGGTCATATTCCCAACTGCCGGTATTGCTGGCGACAATAAAACTGCGGTGACGGGCCAGCTGTGTTTGCAAATCTGCGGTACGCTCGTTAACCAGGTGGCGTAGCTCCTTTTTGCGCACTAAATTGTGCATTAACAGGTAACTTAAACTGACTAACAACAGATTGAAGATTACTGCCAGAGCAACTTGCCAAATTTGCACTGTACTAAACTGGCTGGTCGGTGCGGCCAGCTGTAAGCGCCAGTTAACGGTACCCGTTTGGATCTGTGCTTCCGCTGTCGGCTGAAATGTACTGTTACTGCTGGATAAAATCAGCGTCGGCTGTTCGGTCTGATCCAGCCAGAGCTGATAGTGAATGCCCTGAGTAGGGAGTTGCGCCATCCGCTGCAGGCTGGCGAGTTCGTCCAGTTTAAAGGTGACATTAACAAAGCCCCAAAACCGCTGTTCGCCATCATCTTGCGGCAGTGTTACCGGTAAGCGGCCAATAATGCCGACACCGCCTTGCCTGAGCTGATAGGGGCCACTGAGATAAACCAGACTTTGATTCAGACTGCGTTTGGCAGCTTCGGCCTGTAGCGGATCCCTAAACACATCAAAGCCTAGTAATGCCTGATTTTGCTCGGCCGGATAGGCCGCCCGGATTACGCCCTCTGGTGCAACTGAGATGGCGGTGAGAAAAGGATAATAGGGGTAGATAGATTGGGCAAAGACTGGAAATTCGTTAAGATCACCTTGCCTTAATCTAAGCCATGCCGCTACGGCATAGGCTGCTGTCGACGTACGGACCAGTTCCTGCTGGATAGCTCCGGCGTAGGATTGAGCCTGGTCATTTAGCCGGAACTGCTGTTGCAGCTGTCGTTGCTCTGCAAGATAATGCAGCAAACTGATGCTCAGCGAGCCGCTGCAGATTAACACCAACAAGGGGAGCAGAGTTGTAAGTCTGAATGAGCGGAAGCTGAGCACTGGCGCTGGCCTGTTAGTTTCTGGTCGAGATACCTGATAAATATATTAGCATTATCTGGCACTTATCGATAGCAATCGCTGTTAATCTTCCAATAACTCCCAATCATCAATTAGCTCGCGCAGTCGTTTCTGTTCCAGTAGTTCGTCAATCCGGCGCCGCGCCTGATATTTTTGCTGGGCTTTAGTGTCTTTCACACTGCTTGGCTCAATCAGTTCAGCGTCCTCATTAAATTCTTCAAATTCAGTTGGCTGTATTGTCGTCATCGCGTGATACCTCTTTCGCTATTGCTTATTTAGCGCCAAACTGGCGCCAGTAACAGTGAAAATTTTTTTCCGGTTCGATAAAGGTTTTTGGTGAAAAGGATCACGGATCAAAAGCGATCTAAGCTAAGCTTAGAGCCGTAGACACTGTCCGTAATAATAAAATTTGGAGAGCAGCATGAAAGTTTTGGCATTCGGCTTAGGTTTAATCACCTTAAGTCTGTTACCTGCGACCGCTGAGGCGGCGCAGTGTGGTGATATTCTCGGCCATTCAGTCCAGCAGTTAAAAACCCGGGAAACCGTTGATCTGTGTGAGCAATTTCAGGGCAAAACCTTACTGGTCGTCAACACAGCCAGCAAGTGTGGTTTTACGCCGCAGTTTGAAGCACTGGAGCAGCTGTACCAGCGTTATAAAGAACAGGGGCTGGTGGTGTTAGGTTTTCCATCTAACGATTTTCGGCAAGAATACAGTGACGAAGAAAAGACTGCCGAAGTCTGTTATCTGACTTATGGTGTAGAGTTTCCGATGTTTTCTACTACCAGTGTGCGTGGTGATAAGGCTAATCCGGTATTCAAAGCGCTGATTGCCAAAACGGGTGAAGCTCCGTCCTGGAATTTTAACAAATATCTGGTCAGCAAAGACGAGCAGAAAGTTCTGCACTTTGGCAGCCGGGTGAATCCGACGGATCCGAAATTTATTGCGGAACTGGAACAGCTGTTACAAGCCGAATAGCTAAATAGCGGCCTGACTCGCCTCAAAGCCGCTATCAATGGCCGCCGGTGTTGCACTGGCGGCATTGCGGGCTAATTCATCGCAGCGTTCGTTTTCCGGATGACCATTGTGACCCTTTACCCAGTGCCAGCTGATCTGATGGCCCTGACAGGCTGCATCCAGGCGTTGCCACAAGTCCTGATTTTTCACCGCTTGCTTCTGACTGGTTTTCCAATTGTTGCGTTTCCAGCCTGCTAGCCACTGGGTGATACCCAACCTGACATATTGACTATCGGTAGTTAAATCGACGCGGCAAGGACTTTTTAATGCCTCAAGGCCGATGATTGCGGCCAGCAGTTCCATCCGGTTGTTGGTCGTCAGTCGAAAGCCTGCACTCAGCTCTTTGCGATGTTGCTGGTAGCACAGAATGGTACCATAGCCGCCGGGTCCCGGATTGCCAAGACAGGATCCATCGGTATAGATTGCAACACTTTTCTGCATTTGGCCTTTCCTAAGCTGAAAACGGCGTATAATCTAGCGTAAATCCAGTGAAAAAGCGAAACAGTAGATGGCAAAGCGACAAATTATTCTCGATACTGAAACCACCGGCATCAGTCCAAAAGAAGGCCACCGCATTATTGAGATCGGTTGCGTCGAGCTAGTAAACCGCCGTTTCACCGGTAACAACTTCCATGTATATATCAATCCGGAGCGGGAAATTGATGCTGAGGCGATAGCGGTACACGGTATCACTAATGAGCGTCTGGCTGCTGAGCCGAAGTTCCGGGAAATAGCGCAGAGTTTTTACCAGTACATTCAGGGTGCCGAGTTAGTGATCCACAATGCGGCCTTCGACGTCGGCTTTATTGATCATGAATTTGCTTTGCTCCGGCCGGCGCTGCCGCCGGTCGCCCAGTATTGCACTATCGTTGATACCTTGCTGTTAGCTCGTGAACTGCACCCGGGGCAAAAGAATAATCTGGATGCGCTTTGCAGACGCTACGATATTAATAACAGCCATCGGACCTTGCACGGCGCTTTATTGGATGCGGAAATTCTGGCAGATGTGTATCTGCTGATGACCGGTGGTCAGGTCAGCCTTAATCTGGCGGCCGAAGAGCAAGCCGAACAGCTCGAGCAACAAAGTCCACTGCATATTCAGCGCCAGGGGCGTTTAAAGGTGATCCGGGCGTCAGAGTCGGAAGTCGCTGCACATGAGAGCCGTTTGGATTTGGTGCAGAAAAAAGGGGGAACCTGCCTGTGGCGCGTCTAGTACTGTGTCTATTTTTATCTTTACTGCTGCCGGTCCAGGCTCAGGATGATAACACGCCAAAGCGGGATGAACCTGGTCTGACGATTCTGGAACAACTGCCGACTCACAACCAGATCCCCTTACTTAATAACCGCTTCCGGATTGATGATGGTGTCAAGAGCATTACACTGGTGTTTTTCCGTCGCCCGGGCACCGCGTCTATCGTATTAGTACGTCCGGACGGTAGTAAGGTCTTCTATAATACAGCTAAACAACACAATATGCGCTGGCATGATGCCGCAACTTACGATCTGATAGAAATTAATGAACCGATGCCAGGTCCTTGGCAGGCGGTAGGAAGGATTCTGCCTGAGAGTCGGATTTTGGTGTTGACAGATGTAGAGCTTAAAGTCGATCCGTTACCAGAGGCATTGATGGTAGGTGAAACCTTTAAGCTGACCGCGCGTTTAATGGATGGAGAATCAGTGGTCAACGCCCGCGATTTTAGTGAAATTCTCACCCTTCAAGTACTATTTATCAGCACCAATAACCGCGAGTTCGATAATTTCGGTCGAGGATTGGTCGAAGTAGCTACGTTTCGTGATGATGGGCGTGGTTTTGATGCGACTGCACGTGATGGCATTTTTACCGGTGAAGTAAATCTTAATTTTGGCGCAGGCGAGTGGATACCGCGCTTTGTTGTGAAAACACCGCTTTACACTCGGGAAGTGGAATTGGCGCCTGTACTGATAGCTGCTGCGCCAGTATCGATAGAGTTTGTGCAGGCAGCACAAGTAAATGCACCACATCACATAGTATTTACTCCTGTGTCAGAACAAGTGGTTGCCTCGAGTTTATTATTTCAAGGCGTCGTCCGTTACCCGGATGGTGAGATGTCACAATTTTCGCTTACAGAACCAGCGCAGAAATTTAAACTCGAATTGCTAAACAAAGGGCCAGGTAGCTACTTAGTGAACGTTGCCGCTTTCGGTGAAATGACCGATGGTCGTGAATTCGTTTTAAATTTGCCTGAGGAACGTTTTCTGGTGATGTTACAGGCTCATGATGCGCCAGCGTTACCCGATTTACCGAATGCAGTCCCTGATGCAGTTGCAACAACCGAGGACGTCATAGTCGCAACACCTTTTCCTTGGGGGGTAGTAATCCTATCAAACTTGGCGATTCTCGGTATAGGTGGTATCGCTATTTGGTTGGTGCTAACGGGGCGAAGCTTTAATAGTCTGATATTCTGGAGAAAAAGTGTCCCACAAACAAAGCCTGTTGATCCGGGCAATAAAGCCGTAAAAGCAAAAACACAGGAAAAAGACGATATTCTGGACCTTTCGTTACCGGATGATTAAGGAATAGGCAAAAGCGACAAAAAAGATGTTGACGGCCTTCAGCCATATCCGTATCATTCCCGCCGCACCAGACGATACCCATCTGATAGTTTGGTGCACTGCGCGGAGCGGTAGTTCAGTCGGTTAGAATACCGGCCTGTCACGCCGGGGGTCGCGGGTTCGAGTCCCGTCCGCTCCGCCAATTTTCGATGCTTTCCGGAGCGGTAGTTCAGTCGGTTAGAATACCGGCCTGTCACGCCGGGGGTCGCGGGTTCGAGTCCCGTCCGCTCCGCCACTAGCATCGAAACAGCTTCCTGATCCGGAGCGGTAGTTCAGTCGGTTAGAATACCGGCCTGTCACGCCGGGGGTCGCGGGTTCGAGTCCCGTCCGCTCCGCCACTTCAGTAAGTTATCACTTGAGCAGTAGCTCACTCCAGCGCGGAGCGGTAGTTCAGTCGGTTAGAATACCGGCCTGTCACGCCGGGGGTCGCGGGTTCGAGTCCCGTCCGCTCCGCCACTTTAATTCCACAAGCAATTTAGTAAGCCTAAGCGGTAGTTCAGTCGGTTACTCTCTGTTAAGAATCAGCCAGCTAGTCTGTTAAGTATTGGCTTTATGTGCGGCTTTTTGCTGGTACATCGCCAAATCGGCGAAATGCAGTAAATTATCAAGCTCAGTAGCATGAATAGGAAAGCTTGCATACCCAAGGCTGTACTGAATCTGAAACTGTTTGTCGCTAAATATAAAAGCGGTATTGCTAAGTTGGGCCGATACCTTTTCGATGATGTGCTGTAAATCCTGCTCGCGATACACGCGAGGTAAGATCACCAGAAACTCATCACCAGATAAGCGACAGGCGTGATCTGAAGCCCGCAAGCCGGCCTGCAGTCGTTTGGCGACCTCTTGTAACAGAGCATCCCCTACAGCATGGCCATAGTTGTCATTCACTTCTTTAAATTTATCCAAATCCAGGCTAAGAATGCTGAATTCCGCTTTTTCATTAACCAGTCTTTCCAGCAATTGCATGGCAAAGCGACGATTCGGTAGCAAAGTAAGCGGGTCTTGTAATGCATTTAAGCGTGCTTGTCGATAGGCGTAGTAAAGACTAAATAGTGCCAGAAAGAGCAAGATACACAGGCTATAACCCACCAGCCTGACTAGCAGACTACTTAAGCCAAACTGCCCTTGTTGATCCTGAGGTAAGGCGAGAGCAATTTGCCAGCTGCCGCTTAACAGGCGAATATTCTCGATGGCAAAGGCATTGGTAAAGACGGCTGCATCCCCCAAAAACAGCTCTCCTTCAGCACCGGTGCCATCCACGCCACGCATCGCCAACTGGCCCTGGCTAGCCAGTTCGAATAAACCTGTGCTTTGGAACAGTTTGTCGATATCGATAACGACACTACAAGTGCCCCAATATTGCTGATTGGTTGGCGCATCATTAAAAATCGGCATCCGGGCGATTACCGCACTACCGCCCTGTACCAAGGTCAGGGGGCCGGCGATCATAATATCCTGACGCTGCCGAGCCAGCTCCACTGTGCGAAATTGTGCCGGGACAGTGCGGTAATCCAGGCCGAGCGCGGCCTGATTGCCCTCTATTGGGTAAATAAAGCGAATCACATTATCGGGAGCCACGGCGATATTCCGGATACTGGTTGCTTTTCGCATCAGGGCCTGTGCTAGTAACTCCCAGTCGTCAGGGCCAGAAGAGGGGTTAACGCTGATAATGGTGGCCAGACTATCGGCCAGAAAAATATTGGCATTAAGTTCAGACTCAATATTAGCTCTGACCAAGGATAACTGCCGGCTCAGACTTTGCTGTTGCTCAAGCGTCAGTTTCTGTAATAGGTTCTGGTGAAAAAACTCAACCAGCATAATGCTGCCAGCAAACAGCAGCGCACTAAATAACCCAAGTAACCAACGATGGCGACGGCTGAGCAATTTTACCAGCATGGTTAGCACCGCCTTACCAACAGGGCGGTGTCAATATAGTCCGTACTACAGGGGCGTTGCATTTTCCCTGGCAAGCCCATGACTAATTTTTTCGGGCGAAGCGCGCTAATTGCGCCTGCGTTGCTGCTGTGCCATTAAGTAAGTTGCGGGCGGCCTCATCGATGGCGGCCATTTGTTGATAGGCCTGATTGGTCATCTGTTCGATGGCGCTCAAATGTCCCTGCGTTTGCTGATATTTTTGTTCCAGACTGGATACGCTGCCGCTGATATTTTTCATGCCGCCCTGGGCTGACTGTAACTCGGTTTGCAGCAATGAAAATTCGCGATTGGTGTCATGGATCTGGCTGCTGGCATCTTTAGCCTGTTGATTCAGGCTATCCGATTCTTGCTTGGTTTCCTTGACCAGCCGCTCCATATCATTAAGGAAGCCTGAAATTTGTTTCGTGGCATCATTAACTTTGGCGGCCAGCGTACGGACTTCATCGGCAACCACGGCAAAGCCACGGCCTGCATCCCCGGCTCTGGCAGCTTCAATGGCGGCATTTAGCGCTAACAGATTGGTCTGGTCAGAAAAACCCTCGACCATGACCAGGATTTGCCGCACGTTTTCCGAGTTTTTCTGTAGACCATTGATGGTGGCGCCAAAGGAATCCAGTAGGCCGGCAATAGCGGCTAATTGGCGATTCAGTTGCTGCATCTGACCACTGGCGACTTTGGCTTTATCCGCTGCCAGATTAGTGACCTGGCCCATTTGGTCACTGCTTTGCACGATCCTGGCCAGGTACTCGATCACTTCATCACTGTCTTTACGGATCTGCTGATTCCGATGTTCAGTATCCTGTAAATTACGGCGGGTATGTTTTACAGCGTCAGATACTTGCTCATTGATCTGATGGTTGTCGCTGGCTTGTACGTGAACTTTTGTTAATACTTCACTGAGCTGGCCAACAAAATGATTAAACTCTTCCGACAGGGTGCGGAATTCGTCAAAGGTGAAGGCCGGTAAGCGCTGACTGAGATCAGCGCCCTGACGATTGCTTTCATGTAGGGTGCCAACCAGCGCCTGTACCGGCCGTACAATCAGGTGCCGCAGATAAAACCCGGTAAACAAAAAAGCGACTGTGCCACTTAACAATAACAACCACCAAAGTGTCGCATCGCCATTAGCCGGATACGCCATCCATAACGCCAAACCAAAGAAAATACCAATAAACAGCATATTGCCGGCAATTTTTCGGTTAAGGGTAAAGAAAAAACTACGCTCAATAAAGCTGTACAGGGCCATGAATCTCTCCATTACGACTGAGACCTCTTCTGTTTTTCAAGCAGCATAACATAAAGGATAAGCGAAACTTTGATCTCGGCGGGGTTCGCTGTTGTTTAACGTCTTGTGGCGACAAAACAAATAGTGTACCCGAGCCAAAACGCTGGTTTCAGACTGTTGCTACAGACAATAGCCTAGTTTTTCGCTGGCGCCAAGATAGCGTTACGATAAGAAGAAAGACTCCCGGTGGTTTGGCCGGGAGCCAGACAATGAAATTTAGGCTTGTGTGAAAGGAAGTTTGATTTTTCGGGCAATAAACCAGCCTGCGATCATCGCCAAAACAAAACCCAGGGTACCGCTACTGCCTGAGGATAAAGCACTGATAGCAGGTCCCGGACAGTAACCGACCATACCCCAGCCTAAGCCAAATACAGCAGCACCAATCAATAAAGGTTTATCGATATAGCGGGCTGTAGGCAGATAAAATTGTTTATCAAACAATGGCGCTGGTTTATGGATAAATAACCGGTAGCCGACAGAATACACCGCGAGGGCGCCAGCCATGACCAGTGCTAAACTTGGGTCCCAGTCGCCACTCAGATCAAGAAAAGCCAGCACTTTCTGTGGGTCAATCATTTTCGAGATGGCCATGCCCACTGACATCAGTAAACCGGCGAGAAAAGCGATTAAGAGTTTCATGGTTGACTCCTTAAAACAGCAGGCTGGCAGCCAGCACGCCAAACAACATAAAAACCAGGGTGGCCGCTAAGGACCGTGGCGAAAAGCGGCCAATCCCGCACACGCCATGGCCAGAAGTGCAACCTGAGCCCCAGGCAGTGCCGAGGCCAACCAGCAAACCCGCGGCCAGCGTAAAGGGGCTAAGCTCAGGTGTGCTATAGCTAAAGTCCTGATAAAACAAAGCTGTTAACAGTGGTCCTGCAACTAAGCCCAGCACAAAGGCCAGCCGCCACAGCTTATCTTCTTTCTGAAATAGCAAAGTACTGGTAATGCCGGAGATACCGGCAATCCGGCCCAGGCCAACCAATAATAACAAGGTGCCCAAGCCAATTAACGCACCGCCGATGAGTGCGGATACCGGAGTAAAGTTTTCCATTTAAACCTCCTAAGCTTTAACCGGGTAACCGGCGTCTTGCCAGGCCACCATGCCGCCGGCAACGGAATAGACATCGCTAAAGCCCATACGCTGCAAAGATTCTGCTGCCAGCGCCGAGCGGGCACCGGAGCGGCAAATCAGATAGAGCGGTTGCTTTGCCAATTGCGCTAATGCCACTTCAGCAGCGCAGCCACTGGCGGCGACCAGAGGATGATTGGGTAATTGCATTTCTAATACGCCACGCGGATAGTTTACTGCACCAACGATATGCGCCTGGGTAAACTCCGCCGGTTCACGCACATCAATTAGTAAGGGTTCGCTTTGCTGCTGCAGGTAAGCAGCAAGCTGAGCAACATCGACTTCTTTAATTGCCGCTTTAGCTTCGGCAACCAGCTGTTGTGAGGTTTTCATAGTGCTCTCCGTTAAGTTGCAAGCATAAAGTTATTTCAGTACCGACTGGCTAATCACCACTACTGCCATTATCGCCAGGAAGATTGCAAAACCTTTTTGTAATTTTGCTTTTGGCAATTTTTGACCGAGCCAGTTGCCGGCAAAACTACCAATAAAACCCGCCACCACCATTATTGCAATCACCTGCCAGTTAAAGCTCATGCCAGCAGCACTAAAGGCCAGATAATACTTGGTAAAGCCAGCAAAAGACTTCATTGCAATAATGCCAAGGCTGGTCGCCACGGCGATACCCAAAGGCAAGCCGCCCATCAGTACCAGCGCTGGCACAATTAAAAAGCCGCCACCAACACCGACAAAGCCGGTAATGGCGCCAACAATCAGACCATCCGCAACCACTTTTACCGGTTGAAATGGTCGTTGATTTGCTGTTTCCTGCTGGTTGTTACGCCACATAAAAATAGCAGCAACCACCATCAGGATTGCGAAGACTAGTAGCTGCCAGCGGCTATCGACCAGAGTTCCGATCCAGGCGCCACCGTAAGTACCGAGCATACCAGGTAAGCCGAACCACCATAGATGACGCCAGCTAATGCGCTTTTGCCAGGCGTTTTGCACTGATCCCAGTAAACTTATTCCGGCCACGATTAGCAGGGAGGAGGCAATGGCCAGCTCCGCCGGCATTTGCAGTAAATACAACAGCACCGGCACCGTCAGAATAGAACCGCCCGAGCCGAACAGACCTAAACTGATACCGATAATGAGTGCACCAAGCAGAACTAACATAATCACCCCATATTCTATTTTGGAATATGCTTATAACTTGTTTGCATTCTAGGCGCCTTTTCGCTAAGCTGCAACTAAAATTTAGTATTAACTAATTTTAGAGGGTGAATGCGATGTCACAACAAAATTTGCTGATTGAAATGTTCTTTGATCACGACAGCTCCACCTTTAGCTATGTGGTAGCAGATAAAGCAACAGGTCAAGCTGCGATTATCGATCCAGTATTAAATTATGATGCAGCAGCTGGCGCGGTAAGCACCATTGATGCCGATAAGATGCTGGCGTTTTTAAAGGCTAACAACCTGAAACTGCAATGGGTGCTGGAAACCCATGCTCATGCCGATCATTTATCAGCAGCGCATTATTTAAAGCAACAAACCGGCGCCAGTATTGCCATTGGCGAGGGGATCCGTAAGGTGCAGCAAACCTTTAAGGTAGTATTTAATCTCAGTGATCAGGAGTTGCTGGCCAAGGGCGATTATTTTGATAAGTTATTCGCTGATAATGAAGAATTTCAGATTGGTGGCATTAAGGCTAAGGTGATCAATACGCCTGGCCATACCAACGACAGCGTCAGTTATCTGATAGCCGGTAATTTGTTTGTGGGTGACTCCTTGTTTATGCCTGACGCAGGCACAGCGCGCTGTGATTTCCCGGGCGGCGATGCCCATATTCTGTATCGCTCGATCCAGCGTATCTACCAGCTGCCGGAGGAAACCGTGATCTATATGTGCCACGATTATCAGCCGAATGGCCGCGAGCTGTTATATAAAACCACCGTCGCCGAGCAAAAACAGCACAACATCCATGTCAAAGCCGATACGGTTGAGGCAGATTTTGTCGCCAGACGTGAAGCGCGCGATAGAACCCTGGCGGTGCCACGGCTGATTTATCCGTCGGTGCAGGTGAACATTCGCGGCGGGCAGTTACCGCAGGCGGAGGCGAACGGCAGCCGTTATATTAAGATCCCGTTAAAAGGTGCGCTCTGACATCTCAAAGCGTAAAAAAATAAAGGCAGCCTCGGCTGCCTTTATGCTATCAAGCGGTCACTCAGCGTTTGAGCTGCTGATTAACAAAGGCCAGCACCTCATCGATAGCCAGCAACTCGGTGGCACCGCTGCGGCGGTTTTTATATTCCACCTGACGGTTATCCAAGTTACGCTCGCCGATGACAATATGATGCGGAATACCGACCAGCTCCATATCGGCAAACATCACACCTGGGCGCTCTTTACGATCATCAAACAGGACTTCAATACCGGCAGCAGTAAGCTGTTGGTACAGCAGTTCAGTGGCTTCGGCAATCCGTACTGATTTGTGCATATTCATCGGAATTAACACCACCTGAAATGGCGCTATCGCGTCAGGCCAGATAATACCGCGCTCGTCATGGTTTTGCTCGATGGCTGCAGCCACGATACGGGACACGCCAACGCCATAGCAGCCCATGGTCATGATCTGGTGCTTACCTTCTTCGTTCAGTACGCCGGCTTTCATCGCCTGTGAGTATTTGTCACCCAGTTGGAAGATATGGCCCACTTCAATACCGCGCTTGATCACCAGCTTACCAAAGCCGCAGGGACTGGCATCGCCTTCCACCACATTGCGCAGGTCGGCAACCTGATAATCGGTGACATCGCGGTCCCAGTTAACACCGGTCAGATGGAAGCCATCCTGATTAGCACCACAGCTAAAATCGGCCAGATGCGCCGCGCTACGATCGACAATCAGCGGCAACGGACACTTTACCGGGCCTAATGAACCCGGGCCGGCACCCATCACGGCGCGGATTTCTTCTTCCGAAGCAAACACCAGCGGGCTGGCAACTTGTGGCAGCTTTTCGGCTTTAATTTCGTTTAATTCGTGATCGCCACGCAGTACCAGGGCGACCAACGTCTGGGGCGCATCGTCACTGGCTTTGGCAGCATAGACAATCAGCGTTTTGCTGATTTGACTGGCCGGTTGCTGTAACAGTGCGGCAACTTCAGCGACCGTTTTCGCGCCAGGGGTTGCTACCTGTGTCAGCTGCTGCGTCGGGGCAGGGCGGGGGCCTGCCGGTGCCTTGGCTTCCGCCATTTCGATGTTTGCGGCGTAATCGCTGGTATCTGAAAAGGCAATCGCATCTTCACCTGAGGCGGCTAAGACGTGGAACTCGTGCGAGACGCTGCCGCCGATAGCGCCGGTATCAGCCAGCACCGGCCGGTAGTCCAGACCTAAGCGGTTGAAAATATTGCAGTAGGCACTATACATCGCATCATAGGTTTGCTGCAGCGATTCCTGACTTAAGTGGAAAGAGTAGGCGTCTTTCATCAGGAATTCACGGGCGCGCATTACGCCAAAGCGTGGCCGGCGCTCATCGCGGAATTTGGTTTGGATCTGATACAGATTCAGTGGCAGCTGTTTGTAACTGGTGATTTCGCGGCGTACCAGATCGGTAATCACTTCTTCATGGGTTGGCCCCAGCACAAAGTCGCGCTGGTGGCGGTCAACAAAGCGCAGCAGCTCAGCGTCCATTTTTTCCCAGCGCCCGGATTCCTGCCACAGCTCAGCCGGTTGTACCAGCGGCATTAATACTTCAATGGCGCCGGCTTTATTCATTTCTTCGCGGACAATTTGCTCAACTTTACGCAGCACCCGCACACCAGACGGCAAATAGGTGTACATCCCCGAGGCCAGACGACGGATCATTCCGGCGCGCAGCATAAGTTTGTGGCTGATCACCTCGGCATCGGCCGGGGTCTCTTTCATGGTCGATAATAAATACTGACTGGTGCGCATGCGATTCTCTGCAAAAAGCTGATTCTTAAGTGGCGGCTATTCTAGCAACGCTTTTACTCGGGCAGAAGTTTAATCTGCTGATTAATTACCTGATTGGTCACTTGCTGCTGTGCGAGCATCCCGCCCAGGCTGTAAAAACTGCCGTTGATTTCTACTAAAGCCCGCAGATCCATCACTGCGGTGGCGGCCTCGCCTTTAAACCAGCGTTGCTGCTTTGGTGAGTATAGCCACACCGCAGCCGAGGGTTCTGCGGCCTCGCCCTGATAGCCGACACCATTTAAGCGATAAGGGGTAGTACTGCCGCCAATAAAGGCTGCGAATTCTTCACCATTTAAGCGCACTGTGCTGGCGGCTAAACGATACCGGCCCTGTTGATCGGGATGTGGCAGCTGGCGCCAACTGATTTTAAGCGGATCGCTACCCAGAGTACCGGCCCAGCAAGCCGGCGATTTTTGTAACGCTGGCGCCTGGTCTTGGGCGTAATGCAGGGTGACTCCATCACAAACCACTAACTGATTGGCGGCGATGGTGGCAGCATGGCCGAAGACCGGCGCACCGGGAAAAGGTGTGGCCTGCGCCCAGCGCTGGGTAAAGTTATCAAATACCTGCACCAGATTGACGGTGCCATGATCGCTCCAGCCGCTGACCAGATAAATATACCTGTTCTGGTGTGGCACTGCCGCGGCATGGTCAACCGGCACCGGCATATCGTTGAGGCGGGTAAAGCGACGGGTGACAGGGTCCAGCCGGTAACTGTCTGATGCGGTGGTCACATTACCATCGGACTGCATAAAAGCGCCGCCGAAAATAAAGAAGTTGTTATTCAGTGCCACCGCACTGCTACCGATACGGCCAGCCAGTCGCTGCTGGCTCGGTAAGGCAGGTAAAGTGCTCCAGCTAAATTCTCCCAGCGTATGCAGCCAGACTTTATTGTGCTGATCACTGATTTGTTTACCGGGCCCCAGGCCGCCAACCGATAAAATATAGGTTTTATCCCGGATACTGGTTGCAGCAACGGCATTGTTACTGACCGGTTCGGGTAACGCCGGGATCGCCAGTGCCAGACTACTGCTGGCAATCAGGCTCAGGCAACTGAAGGATTTCAGTAACATGGTTATGTTCTCCATTAACAGTCCACTTAATATTAAAGTTATACAGTGTCATACCGTAATGTTGTTCACTTTGGCGCTGCTTTTTATAAGACGGCCGCGGATCCTGTTTTAACACTTGTTCGATCAGATTCTGCAGATCAGGGTAAGCACGCTGGCGCTGACAAAAGCCGGCCGCATCCTCTGAAAAACTGACGGTCATAGTGGTTTCTGGTGCCGCATCCGCAAAGCCGCCGCTGGCATGCGGCAAGGCGTCTGAGTAAGGCAGATAAGGCTTGATATCAAGGATGGGCGTACCGTGTAGTAAGTCCAGCCCACTGATTAGCAACTCGATTTGTCCCTTTTTCTGGCTCACGCCTTCCAGCTTCACCACCGACATACCTATCGGGTTGGGGCGAAATGTCGCCCGGGTGGCGAAGACGCCTTTACGGACGTTTCCGCCTAAGCGAGGTGGGCGTACCAATGGTGACCAACCCTTATCCGCGGTTTCATGAAACACAAACAGCAACCACAAATGGCTAAAGGCCTCAATACCCCGGACAAAGGTTTCGTCTGCAAAGGGAGCTCGCAACACCAGTTTGCCATGCGCTGCCGCAATCAGGCCAGGCTGGCGTGGGATCGCAAACTTTTGTTTATAAGGTGATTCAATATAACCGATCACCTGCATCTGATACTGCTCTGTCATCCTGCTCGCTTGGTTAAGTCAGCGTTTTTATTCAGACTTTATTATGCAAGCCGGGGCGGCAAACAACAAGCAAAGTTGGTTTGGCCATCTAAATGGTTTTGACGCCAGATGGATATGTTGTCAGAATGCGGACTATGATGATAAGCCAAACCTGCAGTGGAATGACCTTATGGAACAGCGCATCCTATTAACCGAATGTCCCGACTCCAAGGGGCTGATCGCGCAGATCACCAATATTTGCTACAAGCACCAATTGAATATCAGCCGTAATACCGAGTACGTTGATCCGGTCAGCGGGCAGTTTTATATGCGCACCGAGCTGGACGGCATCTTTAATGAAACGACCTTACTGGCCGATCTGGATCGGGCTTTGCCAGCAGGTAGCAGCCGTAGTTTGCTAAGCCGACAGGCAAAGCGGGTCGTCATCATGGTTACCAAGGAAGCGCACTGTCTGGGCGATATCCTGATGAAAGTCTACGACGGCTCGCTGCAGCTGGAGATAGCCGCTATTGTCGGCAATCATCCAGAGTTGGCGCAGTTAGCAAAGCGTTTTGATATTCCCTATCATTTTGTCAGTCACCAAGGATTGAGTCGCGAGGCGCACGAGCAGGCGCTGCTGGAAGTCATTACGCCTTATCAGCCGCAATATCTGATCCTGGCCAAATTTATGCGTATCCTGACCCCGGCCTTTGTTGCCCGTTACCCAAACCGGATTATCAATATCCATCACAGCTTTTTACCGGCCTTTATCGGGGCTAAACCCTACCAGCAGGCTTTTGAACGTGGGGTAAAAATTATTGGTGCCACCGCCCATTTTGTGAATAATCATTTGGATGAGGGGCCCATTATTCAGCAAAAAGTGTTACCGGTGGATCACAGTTACAGTGCAGAGGATATGGAGAAAGCTGGTCGCGATGTCGAGAAAGCGGCGTTAAGTGAAGCCTTAGCCTTTATTACTGAAGATCGTGTCTTTGTGCACGGTAACAAAACCGTGATCCTGTAAGCTGCATGCATCCCCGGGCCAGTGCCGATGTCTGAGCTAAGCTGTACAGGCTCGCGGGTATTGTTTTAGTATGTATCAGGCAGCTCCTGCGGGTCCAGGGCGTAGATCTTATCGATTTGTTCCAGACTGGAGTGGCTAACTTTAAGATCTTTGACCCGGCCATTGCGTAAGCTATAGACCCAGCCATGCACCGACAGTTGCTGACCCCGCTCCCAGGCTTCCTGCACAAAACTGGTATGGCAAAGATTCTTAACCTGCTCGACCACATTTAGCTCAATCAAGCGGTTAACACGTTGGTCTTCGGTTTCCAGGCAATCAATTTGCTGGCGGTGCAGGGCATACACATCTTTGACATTACGTAGCCAGTTATCGACAAAGCCGACCCGCTGATTCAGCAAAGCAGCCTTCACGCCACCACAGCCATAATGGCCGACCACCAGAATATGCTTTACTTTAAGAATATCAATGGCGTACTGCAATACTGACAAGCAGTTCATATCGGAGTGCACCACCAGGTTGGCCACGTTACGATGCACAAAGAGTTCGCCTGGCATTAGCCCAACAATTTCATTAGCCGGAACCCGGCTATCAGAGCAACCGATCCATAAATATTCCGGCGCTTGTTGTTCCGATAATTGTTTAAAGAAACCGGGCTGTTCACGCTCTATGCGGTCGGCCCAGTTTTTATTGTTGCTAAAAAGGTTGTTAAAATCTGGCATCTACTGATCCATGGAAGACAAAATCGCGACACAATAACGGATTTAGCGGAAAGTACAACACTGACCAGCATAGCAATAGCCGTTGTGTAACAATGGCGGAAGTTGGACTCCGGGGTAGGAATTAGCTTTCGGATAAGATATCGCTATATCTATAGCGGTATTATTTTAGCTTAATATACTGATTTTAGAAATTTACTTTTTTTAGAACAATATATCCGTTATGATAGTGCTGATTATTAAACGGGAGTCTATGATGTCTTTATTACTTGATAAACGTGAGTTGAAAAAAGCCGCAAAAGAATTAACGCTGGCCAAGTTAAATGATGTTCTGGATACGTTGCAAGCTGTATTGGCAGAACGCCAATCCGAGCTGGATGCGATCAATGAAATTGAACGCTTCGCCCGTGAAAAAGGATTTACACTGGAGCAACTGGGATATAAGCAAGTTATTGAAGTTGTTGCGACAGAACAAGCCAGTGTTGTCGCAGATGAAAAGCGGCCGATTAAACCAAAATTTAAGACCCTTAATAAAGATAGTCAGTACTTTTATGTAGAGAATGGAAAACTACAGTTATTACGTACTCACACGATGAAAAAGGGTTTACAGGAACGTGGTATTGAGGTAGTTCCTGCGGCAAAAGTTGATAAAAAGTTTGCTAAAGATATTGAACGGTTAATCGCTGAAGCCACAGAACAAGCCGTAGCCAACTATAATCAAAAAGTGTTGGTATGGAATGATTGGGCAAAAGTTAACGGTGGTGAGCTACTCGAACAGCGTTAAGTTGACCGGTCATAATTAAGGTTAACTCATTTTAATAATAAACCCGGCATTGGCCGGGTTTATTATTAATCGCTTATTTGGGTTGCGCATCCAGAGATTGTCCTGTGATGCCGACACTGTCATTACTCATCAGGTATAAATACAACCACATCAAATCGGCAGGTGTTTTAAGTTTTTGTGCGTCCTCTCCGGGGTAGGCTTTAGCTCGCATGCTGGTTCGAGTTGCACCTGGATTGATACAGTTAGCTCTAATCGCACTATTATCGTATTCGTCTGCGATAATTTGCATCAAGCCTTCCGTCGCAAATTTAGAAACCGCATAAGGCCCCCAGAACGCTCTACCCTTACGACCGACACCTGAAGAAGTAAATACAATAGAGGGGGCTGTGCTTAATTTTAGCACCGGTAACAACGCCTGGGTCAGTAACATTGGTGCAGTAACATTGACCTGCATGATATCTTGCCAAGTCGGCAAATCAATATGCTCAAAGGGGGTTAGCACTCCAAGCAATCCTGCGTTGTGTAAAAGACCATCTAATCTACCAAACTCAGCTTGAATAGTCGCAGCGAGGTCCTGATAGTGTTTTTTGGTCGCACCTTTTAAATCCAATGGCACTATCGCTGGTTCTGGCCCGCCTGCAGCGACGATTTCGTCATAAACCGCCGTCAGTTTTGCAGTAGTTTTACCCAGTAGAATCACACTAGCACCATATTGTGCGAAGGTGAGGGCTGCGGTTTTCCCTATACCGTCGCCGGCACCTGTAATCAAAATGATTTTGTCTTTCAGCACGCCTGCTGGTGCTTCGTATGATGATGGAACTTGCATTTAACACTCCCGAGCTGAAAAAATGGCGACAGGATACGCCGAAACCCCTAATTTTGCACCTTTCTTCACGATATCTGTGTTTTTGCTCTAGCGATCTTGAAAACTTTGAGTTAACTTTAACTGGTCGTAGCTGTTACCACTAACAGCCGCCCAATTTAGAAATAAGCAGAGTAAGGTTTTGCTTTGCAATAAAAAATACCAGTGATGGACAGGGGAGAAAATATGAAGAAGCTGGCAATCAGTATCGCGGTCACCGCGGCGCTCGGTCTAGTAGGCTGTGGTGATTCGTTAGACGACATCAAACAGGATGTTAGTCAAGGCGGTGTGGTTATTCCGAGCGCTCGGGTTGTATTTGACCCGACTGCGGGGCAAGTTTCAGTGCCTAACGATTTATTATTTCAGGGTACTACCGATGGCACTCTTACGCTTGATGCCGGTGCTGCTCCTGATTATACCAATCCTCAGGTTGCCTTGGGCGCGCTTGATGGGTGGTCAACGCAGAATCCATTCAGTATTGCTTTGAGTTTTCCTGCTGGAATTACCTTAAATATGGATTCGGCCAGAGCGCCAGGCTCAGTTCGGCTGTTTAAAGCGCTAATGGGAGATCCTGCTTCGCCTGATACAGCCTGTCGGGCTGTGCCACGCGGCTTAGCCTGTAAGATTGTGTCTGAATTGCAATACGGTGTCGATTTCGTTACCGCCGGCAGTGGTAACAATGTCGCTGTCGTGCCATTAAAACCCCTGGAAGCCGCGACAACCTATTTGCTGGCCATGACCAATGGTCTGAAAGACAGTACTGGCGCGACAATTAAACCCTCCACTACCTATGAGTTGGTGAAACAGGATTTAGCTACCAAGCCCCTTGCAACAGATGCACAGCGCGGCTTACAAGCGGTAATTAATAGTTTTGAGACGGTGATTAGCGGCCAGGGCTTACCTAAAGAGAACATTATTTATTCTGCAGCTATCACCACACAGTCAACAGGCGCCGTGTTGGCAAATTTAAAACAGTTGATGGCAGCTCCAACACCTACTGGCTATGCCCCTGGTGCCTTGGTGGTACAAAATACCGGTCTTACCGTAGCACAGGTAAATCCAGCCTTTGCGGGCTCTCCAGCCTTTCAGATCACACGACTTTATCAAGGTAGCTTGACACTTCCGTACTTCTTAGGGGTACCTTCTGCTGAAAATATTACCGCACCTTTGAATACTCGTTGGTTGGCGCGTTGCGACAGTGGTGCCATTATTGCTGCTGTTCCACCCAGTATGAAACCTCCGGCGCCAGTTTCAGAAAACGACGGTTTTTGTAGTGCGGTCAGTAACGGAGCGTTAAGAGATTTAGCGTTAGATAGCGCCCGTCATTTAACGAAATTTAATTTAATTCCAAAGATCAATAGTTACCAGACTGTCGCGGTACAAATGACCGTACCTGATAGTAATGTTATTCCAATGCCAGAAACTGGCTGGCCGGTAGTGATCTTGCAGCATGGCATCACATCTCGCAAAGAAGACATGTTAGCAATCACAGGAACTCTGGCTTCACAAGGTTTTGCAACAGTCGCAATCGATCATCCATTGCACGGCAGTCGGGGGTTCAGTTTTACCACTACAGACCGTACTTTGACGTTTAACGCGTCAACGAACGCTGCAACGGACTATATGAACTTATCTAACCTGCTGGTCACTCGTGACAACCTGCGGCAGAGTATTGCCGATATGATGGGACTACGCTTCGCATTGAACAATATCAGTGGTGTGACTATTGATACTAGTAGAGTTCAGTTCTTAGGGCATTCGTTAGGTGGTATTACCGGCGCAAGTATGGTGGCATTGGCTAATGCGCCTACTGGCAACACGGCCTTAGACGCGGCTTTCAAGGTTGAATCTGCTGTGTTAGCGATGCCAGGTGGTGCTGTGGCGAACTTCCTGTTAGATTCGCCGTCCTTTGGTCCGCTGATTAAAGCCAGCGTAATGTTGGGTGCCGGTGGTGAACTAACCAGTCAGTTTGTAACCTATGTTGCCGCTAATACGGGGTGTAGCACGCCGTCTGCGGCAAATCTGGCGACTTGGCCGGCTTGCGCAGCGCCAGTTGTCAATCAGTATCTAACCAGTTTACAGGAGACGGGTAACACTGCCCAGTTAGCGCGTATTACGGCAACGCTATCTCAGTTTGCCTTTGCTGCGCAAACCGTAACCGACAGCGGTGATCCGAATAACTATGCACAGATGTTGGTTGCTGGTAATACACCGACTTACATAATTGAAGTGGTTGGCAATGGTGCTGAAAACAAACCGGATCAAGTGATACCTAATGGTTTCTTTAATCCTCTGACAGCCCTGGCGCAAGGCCGTATGGCACTGGCTGGTACTGAACCCCTGGCGCGTTTATTAAATGCCGCATCAGTACCTGCGCAAGCACCCGGTGTGGTGTTAACGGGTAATGCCATTACTCGCTTTAATGCCGGCGATCATGGTTCAATCCTGAATCCTGCTTCCAGTGCTGCAGCTACGGGTGAAATGCAATACCAAACTGTTACCTTTTTCCTGAGTCGTGGTACGCAAATTGGTGTACAGAATCCGGCGGTTATTGCCGGTAATTAAGGTCTGAGTGACCTTACCCCTAACAGCCCGGCTGCAGAATGCGCCGGGCTGTTGCTTTATGATTTAGCAGTTAAGCATAATAGATGCTCAACCCCCATCGTTAAGTCGCGCTGGAATAGCATCAGCGGCAGCTGCAGGAGAATACTTTGGCATTTATCTATGAATATGGCTTGTTTTTGGCTAAGGCGGCAACTCTGGTTCTTGCGGTGGCCATTATCATTGCGTTAATCGCAGGGGTCGCACTGAAACAGCGCCCCCGCAAAGGCCAGCTTGAAATCCATGATCTGAATGAAGCCTACTTGCAACAACAAGAGTTGTTACAGCACTATTTGTTGCCAAAAAAAGCCTTTAAAAAATGGCAGAAGAATGCGCAGAAAAGCTATGACCAGTTAACTGAGCAACCCAAACGTCTGTTTGTGGTGGAGTTTAATGGCAGTATCGACGCGCATGAGGCTGAAGCCTTGCGTGAAGAGGTCTCAGCGATCCTGTCGGTTGCTACCACAGAGGATGAAGTCTTACTGAAGTTGGAAAGTGGTGGCGGCGTGGTACATGGCTATGGCCTTGCTGCTTCGCAGCTGGACCGGTTGAAACAGCAACAGATCCCGCTTACTGTGGCGGTCGACAAGGTGGCCGCCAGTGGCGGCTATATGATGGCTTGTGTTGCCGATAAGATCCTCGCGGCGCCCTTTGCGATTATTGGCTCCATCGGCGTCATTGCGCAGTTACCTAATTTTAACCGCTTGCTGAAAAAACATGATGTCGACTTTGAAGAATTTACTGCTGGTGAATTTAAACGTACTGTCACCTTGTTTGGCGAGAATACCGATAAAGGCCGGCAAAAATTCCAGCAAGAATTAGAAGAGACCCACCAGCTATTTAAAGCCTTCGTCGCCCGGCATCGGCCAGCCTTAGCGCTGGATAAAGTGGCGACCGGTGAGCACTGGTTTGGTTATCAGGCGCTGGAGCTGGGGTTGATTGATGAAATCAGTACCAGTGATAATTATTTATGTCAGGCTTGTCAGCAGAGACAGGTACTGCAGGTTAAATACAGCCAGAAAAAGCGTCTGTCAGAGAAACTGGGTACAGCGGGGGCCAGTTTTGGCGCCGCCTTGTGGCAGAAGCTGCAGCAGTGGCGTTGGCATTAAGCTAATGGAACAGGCATTTTGGCATCAATGCTGGCAACAGCAGCAGCTTGGTTTTCAGCTCGCTGAACCTCATCCGTTATTACAGGCACATCTGGCTGACGTGCTTGCCAGCAAAGCGGGTGCGCTAAACAGCATAGTGCTGCCATTATGCGGTAAAAGCCCGGATCTGATGTTTTGTCGCCAGTTTTTGCCGGTAACAGGTTTTGAGCTATCACCTATTGCCTGCCATGATTTCTTTAGCGAACAGGGGCTTAGCGTTACAGTAGATAGGTCACCCGCTGCTGCGCCGGACTTTGTGCAGTATCAAAGCTCAGACATAGTGCTTTGGCAGGGTGACTTCTTTCAGGTACCTGCGGCATTAATCCAACGCTCGGTGCTGTTGTACGATCGTGCCGCATTGATTGCCTTGCCCGCACCGATGCGCCGGGCCTATGCAGATAAATTAAAGCAGTGGTTGGCGCTGGGCGCTTCGGTGTTGTTGATTAGCCTTGAATATCCCGAGGCAGAGCGTCAGGGACCACCTTTTGCGGTATTGCCGGATGAATTAGCGCAAATATTTTCAGGCTATCAGCTCACGTTGCTGCAAAGCCTGGATATTACCGGTCAGGAATTTGGCCGCCGACGTTTGGCGACCAGTCAACTGTGGGAAAAAATTTGGTTAATTGAATAGGGCGTGTTGACGTGTCAACACGCCCTGGCAATGGCTAGCTGCCATTACTATTCCTGCTTAGTTACGCTTAGGAATCCCGCAGGTGATGAAAGTCGATACTTTCTTCTTTTAAGCCAGCGCGCGGATCGTTAAAGACGCTTTCATCAAACTCGCCCTCGCTTTTACCGACGACGACTGACACCATGGCATCGCCGGTAATATTGACCGCGGTGCGCGTCATATCGAGCAGGCGATCTACACCGATAATCAGCGCAATACCCTCAACCGGCAGCCCCACCTGTTGCAGGACCATGGCTAACATAATTAAACCCGCGCCCGGTACTCCGGCGGTGCCAATTGACGCCAGTGTTGCAGTGAGGATCACCATTAAAAAGTCAGAAAAGCTAAGGTCGACGCCGAATAGCTGTGCAATAAAGACGGTGGCAACACCCTGCATAATGGCCGTGCCGTCCATATTGATGGTGGCACCAAGAGGCACAGTAAAAGAGCTGATGGTATTTTTGACACCGAGCTTTTTGGTCACGGTTTCCATCGTGATGGGTAAGGTGGCGCTGCTGCTGGAAGTGCTAAAACCAAAAAGTGCGGCTTCGCGCATTTTCTTTAAAAAGATAATCGGGTTTAAGCCGGTCAGCGCTTTTAAAATGACCGGATAAACCAATAAGCCATGCACCAGCAGCACCGTTAAAACCACCATAAAATACATAAAAAGGTTGAGGATGGTCTCGTAGCGGATAAAGGTAAAGAGTTTGGCTAACAGGAAAAACACACCATAGGGTGCCAGATTCATCAATATGGTGACCAGACGCAGTATCACTTCATTTAAATCATTAAAGATCCCCGCCAGACGCTCTCCCGCTTTACCGGTAAGCGCCATGGCAATACCGAAAAGTAGTGCAAAGACAATAATCTGTAACATATTGCCAGAGGCCATTGACTGGATAGGGTTGGTTGGGAAGATATTTATAAACACCTGCGCCAGTGACGGTGCGGCACTGACATCAAAGGTCGACTCAGCCTGCAGCTCAACCCCCACACCAGGCCCGGTAAGCAGTGCTAAGGCCATCGCCAAGCTGATTGCCAGCGCGGTCGTGATCAGATAAAGCCCAATCGATTTACCGCCAAGCCGCCCCAGTTTACTGGTATCGGATAAAGAACAGGTACCGCAGACCAAGGATACAAACACCAGCGGCACTACCAGCATCCGTAAGCTGGCGATAAAGATCTCACCACCAATGTGAAAGATACCGTCGACAAAGAAAGCGCGCAGCGGTATCGATAGCCCCAACAATGATAGCTGACGCTCTTCAGCACCGGCCAGAATAAACTGAAAGAAGATACCGACAGCGATACCGGCAAGCATACCTATTACGATGCGGCTGGTGAGACTAAGTTTTTTTTTGGTTGTCATAAGGCTGAAAATCAATTTGTTCGCAAAGGTTCCTAGGGTAGCAGGTTGTCAGGCAGCTTTGCAGCCGGTGAATAATTTTTTTTAAATATCGCTGCCGGCTGGATATTTATTAGTTTAAGATACAGAATTAACAAAACTATATAAGAAAGTGCTAGGGAGAGTTTTCATGCTGAAGATCCGGCAACTCTGGGTTGTGTTTGTTATGTTTGCCCTTACCGCCTGCGGTGGTGGGGGAACCTTAGATGGTGGCGGTGGTAGCGGAGGCGGTGGTACTGGCACTGCGCCGATATATCAACTGCAAGTGGAGTTACTAAATAGTAGCGGCGCTGCCAGTACTAGTCTATCAGCCAGTCAACCCCTTACTGTCCGGGCGACTTTAAGCGCCACGCAAAATGCAGTAGTTGCAGGCAAGGTAATAGCTTTTAACATTACTCCAAGCGGATTAGCAACTCTGTCCACCTCAACAGGTACGGCTTTAACTGACGCTAATGGGGTTGCTACCATCACTCTAAACGTTGGTACTGTCAGTGGTGCTGGAAATCTTGTGGCCACTTATTCTGAGGGTACTGCGACCGACGCTACACCGCGAGCCACTCGCTCTGTTGGATTTACTTCTGCCGGTGATGGTGGTGGTGAAACCGTCGTTAACATTGCCAGTGTCCGTTTGCTGGTTGATCGCACTCAGTTAGGCTCTGGTGCTGCCGATGGTATCCAGTTATCTGCTTTGGTACGTGACCGTAATAATGTGCTGCTAGCCGGCATTCCTGTCACCTTCTCTGCTGACTCCGGTGAGCTGATCGTTGTTGCGGCAGAAACAGAACAGGATGGCGTCGCGAAAGCCCGATTAACCAGTCAGATCGATAAATCTTTACGTGATATTAATCTTACCGCCCGGGTCGGTACCATTGAAGATCGTGTCTCGGTTAGAGTTGTGGGTACCACTTTGGAAGTTCTAGCTCCATCAGCTGTGGTGTTAGGAGACAAAGTTGCGCTTAACTTCTCGTTGCAGGATGCCGCAGGGCTGGGGATCCCCAATCAACAATTAGCGGTGAGCTCGGCGCTGGGTAATCCGCTGAGTGTAACCAACCCGGTGACGGGAGCTAATGGTCAGGTGACTGTGCAGTATGATGCGGCTACCAGCGGTAATGATACTTTAACTGTGTCGGCGCTGGGTATTAACCAGCAGTTTGCCATCAGCGTTAAAGCTGACAGCTTTGTGTTTTTACCGCAGACGGGGCAGCCGGAAATCCTCGAGTTTCCTCTGAATACACCAACCTCGATGATTCTGGAATGGTTAACTGATAACGTCCCTAATGCCAATCGCAATGTGCTGTTCTCTACCACGCGCGGTTTTATTGCCAACACTGCTGCCGGCTTGGCTACTAATCAGGTCGTTGCCGAGAATACGACAGGAGTAAATGGTCAGGCGGAGGTCTTTGTTCAATCGGCATTCGCCGGTTTAGCGACTATTTCAGCGCGCGGTGGCGATAACGAGGTTAATACCCAGCGAGTGATTGAATTTGTCGCGACTAACCCCACCAAGATCGAAGTGCAGGCGTTTCCGGCACAAGTGGTTCCTGGTGATAGTAGTGCGATCCGCGCTATTGTGCGCGATGCCAACAATAACCCGGTTAAGAATCAGCAAGTCGCATTCTCACTGGATAACAGTGCCGGTGGCTCTATCACTGCGGGTACGGCAGTAACCAACTCACAGGGGGTGGCGACCACGTCTTTTACCGCTGATCAGAGTACTGGTGCTGGCGTACAACAGCGTAACCTGGTGGTAAAAGCTTCCTTGGCGAATAATAACGCAGTGTCTGACTCGACAGATATCAGTGTTGGTGGCCGTACCTTATTCTTCCGCTTTGGCACCGGTAATGTGGTGGAATCCCCCAGTGCCAGCCTGTATCGGAAAGAGTTTTCAGTTGTGGTAACTGACGCTTCTGGCAATCCGGTGATTAACCAGCAATTAAATATTGCTGCGGTATCGCTGCGCTATCGCAAAGGTTTCTGGGTTAAATCACCTCCGCCACCAGAAAGCTTTAAGATTTGGGCGCCGCAGGTGACTGCGAACTGCGTAACTGAAGATGTTAATTTCAATGGTATTCTGGATGCCGGAGAAGACTTTAATAACGACGGTCAGCTAACACCGGGCAATCTGGCCACAGTACCGCGCACAGTGACGTCAAATAACGAAGGTATTGCCGTATTCCACGTAACCTACCCACGTGATGTTGCGCCCTGGTTAGATGTTAGACTGCAGGTATCGGGCTTTGCTTCTGGCACAGAGAATATCAGTTTCCGCGAGTTTGAGCTGCCTGTTGCGGCGGCTGATATTTCCCAAGAAAACGTGGCCCCACCAAGCAATCCGTTCGGTGTAGCCGCCAACTGTGCCAACCCTGGTTAATAGCCCAGCAAAACAAAAGGAGCCGTTTGGCTCCTTTTTTGTATCAATACACCGACGAGTTAATGTCGGCGGTAATTATGCTTAACGCTGGAAGCTATATACCGACCCCAGTTTCAGAATTTGCGTCAGCTCATCTAAAGCGGTGCGGGACTCAATCATTAACTGTGGGTCCGCCAAATCCGCTTCGCTTAACTGGTCGCGATAATGCTTATCAACCCAGCTATTTAGCGTGGCAAATAGCTGCTCATTCATCAGCACAGCAGGGTTAACGGCCTGGCGCTCCTGCTCGTTCAGGACCACTCTTAACCGCAGACAGGCTGGACCACCGCCATTACGCATGCTTTGTTTAACATCAAAGTATTTTACCTGGCGAATGGGGGTATCCTGTTGGCATAACTCGGTCAGATAACGGTGTACACCGGCATGTTCCTGACATTCGGTTGGCGCGATAATCACCATCTCGCCGTTGGGTAAATTGATCAGCTGGGTATTAAATAAGTAGGTATTAACCGCATCGGCAACCGACACTTGCTGATCCGGCACTTCAATAAAGTGCAGGCTGCTGTCGTCGCCAAATTTACGCCGGATCTCAGACAGTTTTTGTGTCGTATCCAAAAAGGCCTGTTGATGGTAAAACAGCACGTTGCGGTTGCCCACAGCGATAACATCGTTGTGGAACACGCCCTGATCAATTACCGCTGGATTTTGTTGTAAATAGACGGTGCCATGCTCACTTAAACCATGTAAGCGGGCGACGGCCTGACAGGCTTCCAGGGGTTGCCGCGCTGGATATTTCGACGGTGCCGGCTTACTGCTATCAAAGGCGTGACGGCCATAAACAAAGATTTCGACGCCGGCTTTGGCGTAATCACTGCACAGGCGGGTATGGTTAGCAGCGCCTTCATCGCCAAAGTGATCGTTATCTGGTAAGTGTTGGTGATGGGCGAAGTGGCGCTGATCACTGAACATGGCGCGCAAAATCCGGCCTGTTGTCTCAGGCTCTAACGAGCGGTGAAATTTATTGGTCAGGTTAGCCGGAGTAAAGTGTACTTTACCGTCAGCGGTATCGGCACTGGGTGAGACTGTCGCTGCATTGGCGGTCCACATACTGGACGCCGAGCAGACCGCCCGGTAAACTTCCGGCGCCTGTTTGGCCGCCTGGGTAATAACCTCGTTATCAGAGCCAGTAAAACCCAGCCGGCGCAGCGCGGCAATGTCAGGCCGCTCCTGCGGCGCTAACACGCCTTGTACCATGCCAAGGTCATGCAGGGCTTTCATTTTCTGCAGTCCTTGTTTGGCGGCTTGTTTCGGGCTGGAGGTATTACGGGCATTGTTTAGTGAGGCAACATTGCCTACTGATAAACCGGCATAGTTGTGCGTCGGCCCAACCAGGCCGTCGAAATTGGCTTCATAAGCTTGCATTAAGTTTTATCCTTATTTGTGGCGACGCTGTTTTTGTTTTTTTTACGGTCGCGGGATCATGTGCTTCATTTTGTTATGGTCAGAGACTGGTCGATTCAGCGAAAAAACCAGCCAACAGGCATAATAATCAGTTTGAGCACTTGTCACAACAGCGGTTTGCGGATATACGTTTAAAAAGGGGCGCCGTTTACGGCCAAATGCTAAGGATCTTTGGATTAAAAATGGCAAAATCACTGGTAATAGTTGAATCACCGGCTAAGGCAAAAACGATAAATAAGTATCTGGGTAACGACTTTGTCGTGAAATCCAGTGTCGGGCATATCCGGGATTTACCCAGTAGCAGCAGTAAAGACAAGGCCAAAAGCGCCGATAAAAGCTTAAGTAAAGCCGAGAAAGAATATCAGGCGCTGGTTGATCGGATGGGCATTGATCCCGAGCACGGTTGGAAAGCGCGTTATGAAATTCTCGCGGGCAAAGAAAAAGTCGTTAAAGAGCTCAAGGCGCTGGCAGAAAAGGCGGATACCGTTTATCTGGCAACCGACTTAGACCGTGAAGGAGAAGCCATTGCCTGGCATTTGCGCGAAGTGATCGGCGGTACGCCTGAAAAATTTAAGCGGGTGGTATTTAACGAAATCACCAAAAATGCTATTACCCAGGCGTTTGAACAGCCGGGTGAGTTGAACCTGGATCAGGTTGATGCGCAGCAAGCGCGACGTTTTCTGGACCGGGTGGTTGGCTTTATGGTGTCGCCGCTGCTGTGGAAAAAAGTCGCCCGTGGCCTGTCTGCGGGGCGGGTGCAGTCTGTAGCGGTACGCCTGGTAGTCGAGCGGGAGCGGGAAATTAAAGCCTTTGTGCCCGAAGAGTATTGGAGTATTGATGCCGATACACTGACCCAGGCAAGGCAGGCACTGCCGCTGGAAGTAGTCAAACAAGGCGGCAAAGCTTTTAATCCGGTTAATAAAGCCCAGGCCGATGCCGCACTTGGGATATTACGGCAGGCCAGCTATCAGGTGCTGGAACGGGAAGATAAGCCCAGTAGCAGCAAACCGCAGGCGCCCTTTATTACCTCGACGCTACAGCAGGCAGCCAGTACCCGTTTGGGTTATGGCGTGAAGAAAACCATGATGTTGGCGCAGCGTTTATATGAAGCTGGCCACATTACCTATATGCGTACTGACTCCACCAATTTAAGTGCGGAAGCGGTATCCAGCTGCCGTGATTATATTGCAAAACAATTTGGCGCCGCCTATCTGCCGGCAGAGCCGGTAAGTTACGGTAGCAAAGCCAATGCCCAGGAAGCGCACGAAGCCGTAAGGCCATCAGATGTGTCTGTTCTGGCTTCAGCACTTGGCGATATGGAAGCCGATGCGAAAAAGCTCTATGAGCTGATTTGGCGTCAATTTGTTGCCTGTCAGATGCCAGCAGCGCAGTACGATGTAACCAATATCACTGTCGCAGCCGCGGATTTTGAGTTAAAAGCCAAAGGCCGGGTATTGCGCTTCGACGGTTGGACCCGGGTACAACCGGCGGTAAAGCGCAAAGGCGAAGAAGAGCTGGAATTGCCGGATGTTAAAGCCGGAGAGAGTCTGGCGCTGGTTGATTTGCATGCGGCACAACATTTTACCAAGCCGCCGGCCCGTTTTAGCGAAGCCAGTCTTGTTAAAGAGTTAGAGAAACGGGGCATCGGCCGGCCGTCGACCTATGCTGCTATCATCTCTACCATTCAGGAGCGCGGCTATGTGCGGGTTGACAACAAGCGTTTCTACGCCGAGAAAATGGGAGAAATCGTTACCGACCGTCTGGTAGAAAACTTTGATGATCTGATGAATTATGATTTTACCGCCAATATGGAGCTGAAGCTCGATGATATTGCAAAAGGGCAATTAGATTGGCGTAAAGAACTGGACCAGTTCTATCAGGGCTTTAACGCAAAATTAAAGACCGCTGAGCAGGAGCCGGAGCTCGGTGGTATGCGGGTGAATCAGTTTGTATTAACCGATATCGCCTGTCCAACCTGTGGCAGGCAGATGGGGATCCGTACCGCCTCTACCGGGGTATTTCTCGGTTGCTCAGGCTATAACTTACCGCCAAAAGAGCGCTGTACCACCACCATGAACCTGGTGTCGGGTGAAGAGGCGGTGTTAGTGGCTGATGACGAGCTGGAAACCGAAGCGCTGCGGCAGAAAAAACGTTGTCAAAAATGTGGCACGGCAATGGATTCTTATCTGCTGGATGAGCACCGGAAGCTACACGTCTGTGGTAATAACCCGCAGTGTGATGGTTATCAGGTCGAACAAGGGGCCTTTAAACTGAAAGGTTATGAAGGGCCAGAGATCGAGTGTGATAAATGCGGTGCTCAGATGCAGCTGAAATCCGGCCGCTTTGGTAAGTATTTTGGTTGCACCAACAGTGAATGTAAAAATACCCGTAAGCTGTTACGTAGCGGCGAAGCGGCACCGCCAAAAGAAGATCCGGTGCATCTGCCGGAACTGAAATGTGAAAAGTCAGATACCTACTTTGTGTTGCGTGATGGCGCCTCGGGGGTGTTTCTGGCGGCGGCGAATTTTCCGAAATCCCGCGAAACCCGGGCACCTCTGGTCAGCGAGTTAAAACGCTTTAAAGACCGGCTATCGCCGAAGTTCCACTATCTGGCCGAAGCGCCGGAGCAGGATCCACAGGGTAACCCTGCGATTGTGCGTTATAGTCGCAAGACCAAACAGCAATATGTGATGACGGAGCAGAATGGTAAAGCCACAGCCTGGTCGGCCTGGTATGAAAATGGGCGTTGGGTGGTCAGCAGTAAGTAAGACTAGCTAATATCAACAGGGGCTTAGGCCCCTGTTACCATTTACGCTTCGGCGCAAATAACTCGTCAATATCTTTATTGTCCTTTTCGCCACGCTTCTCGATATCGCGGGCATTGCCTTGTTTGAGTTCCATCGTGATTTCTTCTAATGCCATCTGCGCTTCTGAGATCCGGTTAACAATGTATTCATGCTGATGGCTGGTGGTACGCAAGAAAGTTAGCGCCTTCTCAAAATATTGTCTGGCAGACCCTAGCATTTTATTTGCTCTGGCATCTCTGCCCCGCTTTAACTGGCTCTCGACATTGATTCTTAACTGAAGCAAATCTAACCGTCGATCTTCATCAATGACTAGCTGCGTCTCAACATTGCCACGAGCATGCTCTGCTCTGAGCATTGTTCTTAATTTTTTGATGCCTTTCACCATCGCGAGCAGTTGTTGGTCATTATCAGGTAAACCGGCTGCGTCCATGGCGGTGGGCGCATTTTTAGCCAACTCACTTAGTCGTTGCTCTGTGTCTTGTAAACGTTGCTTAAGATCTTTGACCTCAGGCTCAAGTTCGACCATTGCTCGTAATAAGTAAGCAATACGACGCAGTAGCATTTGTGAAATACCGGCGGACAGGGGCACATTGGCAGCATTAAACAAAATTTCTTCTGTCTCTTCCAAACCATGGCGTAACTTAGTGAATTCAGCCCGTTTCAGCGCACGAATACGCTCCCGGTGTTGCTGCACTACGTTAACGGTGATCGCGATAATCATCAGCGCGATGATTAGCGTGATGATCAGGGGTAAGACCATTTACACCTCTGTTTTTTATACTAGAGCAACATCTTAATCCGAAAAAACAGCAAATAACAGTCGGCGCTGATACCTTGCTATTGGCTAATGTCATTAGACACGAGTTAGCCTAGCAAAAACCACACCAGAATTCAGTGGTTTTTCTTCAGTGGCTTAAGACTTTCGCCTAACAACATTTTGATATAGATACTGCTATTATAGAAAGAAGTTGGAATATCTATGTCATCAGGTATAGTGACTGGCAGAGAACAAAAGGATCTTTAGTGATGAAATTACAGCAATTACGTTATATTGTTGAGGTGATGAACCACAATCTTAATGTGTCATCTACTGCCGAAAGTCTCTACACGTCCCAGCCGGGCATCAGCAAGCAAATCCGCATGCTCGAGGATGAACTCGGTATTCAGGTATTTGGTCGTAGCGGCAAACATTTGACTCATATTACACCGGCCGGCAAAGAGGTGATTGATATTGCGCAGCAGATCCTGGCCAAGGTGGAAAATATCAAAGCCATCGCCCGTGAACACACCTTACCGGATCAGGGCAAGCTGAATATCGCTACCACACATACTCAGGCCCGCTATGCGTTACCGCCGGTGATCCGTACCTTTATGCAAAAGTTTCCACGGGTATCATTGCATATGCATCAGGGCTCGCCGCAGCAGATTTCTGAAGCCGCATCGCGTGGTGATGCGGATTTTGCCATCGCCACTGAGGCATTACATCTGTATGGTGATCTGGTGATGTTGCCTTGCTACCACTGGAACCGTAGCATTATTGTCCGCAAAGACCATCCGCTGACCCAACTGACCGCCAAGGTACAGATTGAAGATGTGGCGCGTTTTCCCATCGTCACCTATGTATTTGGCTTTACCGGTCGCTCCGAGCTGGACCGGGCTTTTGCCGCCCATCAGCTGGAGCCACAAATTGTCTTTACCGCAACCGATGCGGATGTGATTAAAACCTATGTCAGGCTGGGCTTAGGGGTAGGGGTTATTGCGTCTATGGCGATCGACCCGCAGCTGGATCAGGACCTGGTAGCCATCGATGCCAGCCATTTATTTGAGGCCTCGACGACTAAGATTGGTTTTCGCAAAGGCGCATTCCTGCGCAGTTATATGTATGACTTCATAGAGCGTTTTGCGCCGCATCTGACCAAAGATGTGGTAGAGCGGGCCAATGCACTGCGTAGCCAGGAAGAAATAGATCGGATGTTCAGTAAGTTTGAATTACCGGTGCGCTAGAGCAAACTGCTGCTGTAAAATCGCCGCGGTAAACTGAGTTTTCAGGTAGAAACCCCGCGGCAGACTTTGTACCGGGCGACCGTCCGGGCCAATGGCCGCAGTCAGGGCTTTACTGTCGGCGGCTTTAGGTCTTAACTGCAGCACCTTACCATGGGCGCCTTTGATCTGGTCCAGGCGCCCAAACGCGATTAACTCCATTAACTCTTCCCAGTCTTGCTGCAGCAACGCCGCCTCACTGGGACTCGGCTGCCACAAAAAACCCTGCCCGATAATGCGCTCTGCCGGCGCGATATGCCGCTCAGCCAGGATCGGTAACCAGAGCACCTGGCTTAGTTTGCGACAGACCCACGACTCCTGCCATTGTTGACCGGTAGCACCCGTTAATGGCGCCACGCAGACATAAGTACTTTCCAGTGGTTTACCATATTGGTCAATCGGCAGGGTTTTCAGTTCGACTGCCAACTCGGGAAAATCCTGTACCGCCTGCGAACCTGCAGTTGCCCCCAGCGCCATTTCCAGCAGTTGTCCGGTCCAGCCTTTTTCACGGCGTAAATCGGCCGGCACGGGTACCTGCAATTGCGCCGCTAACTGACCCAGGGTTAAACCGGCAATCAGCGCGCAGCGCTCTAATAACTCTGTAACAGAAGCAGGCGAGGTGGGCATATGACAATTCTTTGACTTAATGAATGATTACCCTAGCATTTTTTTATGTTGTCGGCTGCTTAAAAAGCCAACAAACTAACTTATGCACAGTCAGAATTTATAATCACACCTTGATTGATTCACTTAATGTTATGAATTTAATGGTAAAAAAGCATTTATTTTGATGCGGGTTGTTAAAGTTCCTAAAGTTATTCAGTGATTAACTTAGGCTTATCCAGAGTGTTATGCACAGCAGCTGTGAAAAAACTCACAGTACCCTTGCTTATCTTCTGCTCATTGTGGATAAGTTGTGTGATGTTTGGCTGAAAATACCGTTTGCCGCCACGACAACTTTATGAAAGAATCCTTGTATAGCAGAAATTTAGATGCTTGAGGTTTGTGTGATCGATGCCGAGGGTTTCCGGCCCAATGTCGGCATAGTGATTTGTAACACCTTTGGACAGGTGTTTTGGGCGAAACGATACGGTCAGAATTCCTGGCAATATCCACAGGGTGGCATTGATGATGGCGAAACGCCGGAACAGGCCATGTACCGCGAACTGCACGAAGAAGTTGGGCTCAGGCCTGAAGATGTGGAAATTATAGCGACAACCAAACACTGGCTACGCTATAAGTTACCCAAACGACTGATTCGTAAAGATAGTAACCCTGTGTGTATCGGGCAGAAGCAGAAGTGGTTTTTACTGCGGCTGACCTGTCGGGAAGAAGACGTCAATCTGGCGAAAACCAGTCACCCGGAGTTCGATAGCTGGCGTTGGGTCAGTTACTGGTATCCGGTTAGACAGGTGGTTTCCTTTAAACGGGAAGTCTATCGCAAGGTTATGAAAGAATTCGCTCCGGTCGCTTTGCCTTTTGTTCGTCGGGACAGCAGTAAACGTAAAGTATAAACAACCTTTAATGTGAAGAGGTTAGCATGCTAGGCCAGTTGCGGCGAATTGTTCAGGATGTGGCACAGGAGCCGATACTTAACAAGGCGCTCGCTGGCTTGGTAAGTAGTGTCAAGCATGCATTGGCAACCGAATGTTGTTCGGTTTATCTGGCTGATTATCAGCAACAGCACTTTATGCTGATGGCAACCGATGGTTTGAATCAGGATGCGGTCGGCAAAGTCTCCATTGGTTTTTCTGAAGGCTTGATTGGCTGGGTTGGCCAGCGTGAAGAGCCGATCAACCTGGCGCAGGCTCACCTGCATCCGCGTTTTAAAGTCACCCCCGAGGTCAGCGAGGATCGCTTTTCAGCTTTTCTTGGGTGTCCGATTATCCACCACCGCAAAGTATTAGGCGTACTAACAATTCAGCAATCAGCCGAGCGGGTATTTAGCGAAGATGAAGAGTCTTTTCTGGTTACCCTGGGGGTACAGCTGGCGTCGGTGCTGGCTAACGCCGAGATGCGCGACGCGGCCAGTCGCAGTTCCGGTTATCAGCAACAGGTTTCTCAGCTAGCTGGCTTACCCGGCGCGCCCGGTATGGCAATTGGTCAGGCCTATGTGTTGCAACCAGCCAGTGATTTTGCGGCGATCTCGCTGAAAAAAGCCGAGGACCCGGAAAAAGAGCTGGCGCACTTTTACCGTGCTGTCAAAATCACTAAAGCGGAATTTAACCGGCTGGCCGAACGCATGTCGCAGCATTTACCTGAAGATGCACTGGCCATTTTTGATGTGTATCATCAGTTGCTTGATGCTGCCAGCCTGGGGCGGGAAATTGAAGCGCAGATCGCAGAAGGCTGGTGTGCAAAAAGCGCGTTAAAACGCGTGGTAGAGCGCTTTGCCCGCCAGTTTGATGATATGGAAGATCCCTATCTGCGCGAGCGTGGCCTGGATATCCGCGATCTGGGGCAGCGGGTACTGAATAATTTACTGGATACGGAACAGCGGCGTGCGAAACTACCCGAGCAGGTGGTGCTGGTCGCTGATGAAGTCACCGCAACCATGCTGGCAGAAATCCCGCGTGAACAACTGGTTGCAGTAGTGTCTTTGCGTGGTTCGGTTAACTCACATGCTGCTATTATGGCCAGAGCCCTCGGGATCCCGGCGGTAATGGGCGTCAGTGAGCTGCCGCTGTTGCATTGGCATGAGCAGAAACTGATTGTCGATGGTTATCAGGGGCTGATCCTGTTGTCGCCAACTGAGGCGTTGAGCAATGAATATTTACGCCTGATCAGTGAAGATCAGGCCATGCATGCCCGCTATCAGCAAGAAATCGCGCTGCCGTCACAATCACAATGTGGCGAACGTTTTAAGTTAATGGTCAACTCTGGTCTGGCGGTTGAGCTGGAGAATCAGCATGCGCAGTACACCGATGGCGTTGGCCTGTATCGAACCGAATTTCCTTTTATTATCCGCAGCCGCTTCCCGACTGAGCAAGAGCAAATCGAACTCTATGCCAAGGTGTTAAGCAGCTACCCGCAGAAAACGGTAGTGATGCGTACTCTGGATGTTGGGGGCGACAAAGCGTTACCTTATTTCAGTATCATTGAGGAAAATCCGTTTCTGGGTTGGCGGGGGATCCGTTTGACGCTGGATCATCCGGAAATTTTCCTGGTGCAGATCCGGGCGATGGTAAAAGCCAATGTCGGACAGGATAATCTACATATTTTATTGCCGATGGTGTCGGATCTGGCGGAAGTTGATGAAGCCATCCGGCTGATCCGCCAAGCCTGCTTCGAGGTTGGTGACGAGTTAGGCATTGCGGTACCCCGGCCGAAAGTGGGGGTGATGATTGAAGTACCGTCGGTACTTTATCTGTTGCCTGAGTTGGCAGCCCGGGTCGATTTTTGCTCCGTGGGTACCAACGATTTAACCCAATACTTGTTAGCCGTTGACCGCAATAACGCCCGGGTGGCAAACCTGTATGATGCGCTGCATCCGGCAGTATTACGAGCCTTGCACCAATTAGGGCAACAGGCGCAGGCACTGCAGTTTCCAATCAGTATTTGTGGTGAACTTGGCGGTGAACCGGCTGGGGTCTTACTCTTGGCGGCGATGGGGTTCCGGCGCTTTAGTATGAACAGCAGCAACCTGGCGCGGATCAAATGGTTACTGCGCCGGGTAGAGCTGTCTGAACTGGCCTTGTTGTTGCCTGAAGTGCTGTGTTGCCATTCGCCAAAACAGGTGCGGTTGCAGGTTCAGCGTTTCCTTGAGCATAAGCAGTTGCTAACCCAGGTCAGAACCTGACAGGTCAGGCGCTAATGGCCCAGGCGCTGATAGCCCAGACCAGTTCACAGTTTCCCACGCCAGGAATACCGACAAAGACCGCAGCAAGGCTCAACAAGCGCTGTTGCCTCTGCTACACTGGGCGCACTTTTCTAACTGAGTTGTCATTTTGCTATCCATTTTCCTGTTAACCGCCTTGTTGGGCGCACTGGTCGGGTTATTGGCCGGTTTGCTGGGTATCGGTGGCGGTTTGGTCATAGTGCCGGTGCTGGTGGTGATGCTGCCGGCTTTTGCAGTAGTGCCGGCTGAACATGCGATGTTGGTGGCCATTGCAACCTCGCTCGCTTCGATCATTATTACCTCCCTCTCGTCAGTGCGGGCGCATCACAAACGGAATAACGTCAGCTGGCATATCGCCGTGCCGGTGATGCTGGGGGCAGGGAGCGGCGCCTTATTGGTCGGCTATCTGGCGCACAATTTAAGTGGCAAGACGCTGCAACTTATTTTTGGTGTCGCTGTCGGTTTATTGGCGCTTAGAATGTTAAGTGCGCAAAGTGCCACCGGCAAGCTACCACTGCCGGCAAGGCCGCTGTTGGCCGTACTGTCGGCATTACTGGGCAGTTTCGCCGCCTTACTGGGGATTGGCGGTGGTGCGCTGATTGTGCCTATGCTGAACTATTTTAGTGTCGACATGCGCCGGGCTATCGGTTGTGCGGCGGCCAGCGGTATTGCGATAGCAGTATTTGGTACCCTCGGCTACGTCAGCGCAGGCTGGCAGCATTATAGCTTGCAGCAGGGCTTTATTGGTTATATCTATTTACCTGCATTACTGGGGGTAATCAGTACTTCGGTGTTTACCACCTCTATCGGAGCCACCCTGACGCAGCGGTTGCCGGTGTTGACCATTAAGCGGGTATTTGGCGTATTTTTGTTACTGGTGGCGGCGCGGATGATTCTGAGCTGAGATCGTCAACCGTATTAAAGTAGGGACATTATGACAACTGAAGTTTTTTACACCCATGCAATTAATCCGGTGGCACTGGACCTCGGGTTTTTGAAAATTCACTGGTATGGTGTGATGTATCTGGTGGCCTTTGCTATCGCCTGGTGGCTGGCGAATCGTCAGGCGGCGGAACCCGGTTCCGGCTGGGACAAGGAGCAAGTCAGCGATCTGTTGTTCTACGGCTTTCTGGGGGTGCTGCTGGGTGGCCGCCTGGGTTATATTCTGTTCTACCAGTTTAACTATGTGCTGCAGGACCCGCTTTATCTGGTGCGGATCTGGGAAGGGGGCATGTCGTTCCATGGTGGCTTACTTGGGGTATTGGCGGCAATGGCGCTGTTTACCCGCAAGTATCGCAAGTCTTACCTGGCTCTGGGCGATTTTGTTGCACCATTGATCCCGCTTGGGCTGGCTGCAGGGCGGATCGGTAATTTTATTAATGGTGAATTATGGGGCCGGCCGACTGATGTGTCCTGGGCAATGGTGTTCCCGACCGGTGGCGACATTGGCCGCCACCCGTCACAACTCTATCATGTTGCGCTGGAAGGACTGTTGCTGTTTGCGATCATTATGCTGGTGCGCCGTGCTAAACCGGCAACCGGCACCCTGGGCGGCGTCTTTCTGGCCGGTTATGGCATGGCGCGCTTTAGCGTCGAGTTTTTCCGTGAGCCGGATGCACATCTTGGCGTTTTATCCTTGGGCATGACGATGGGGCAGTGGCTATGCTTGCCGATGATAATTGCCGGCCTGGCGATTATTGTTTTCGCCCGCTCCCGTGCCGCAACTGCCGGAGCTAAAGCATGAAGCAGTATCTTCAATTATGTCAGCGTATTATTGAGCATGGCACTTGGGTGGAGAATGCCCGCACTGGTACCCGCTGCTTAACCGTCGTTAATGCCGATCTGGAATATGATGTGGCAAATAATCAGTTTCCACTGCTGACGACCCGCAAAAGCTATTACAAGGCGGCGATTGCCGAGTTGCTGGGTTATTTACGCGGCTACGACAGTGCGGCACAGTTTCGCGCCCTAGGTTGCAATACCTGGAATGCCAATGCGAACGAAAATCGCGCCTGGCTGGCTAATCCGCATCGTAAAGGTGAGGATGATATGGGGCGGGTGTACGGTGTGCAGGGCCGGCGTTGGCAGAAACCAGATGGTACCACCCTGGATCAGCTACAAAAGGTGGTGACTAATCTTAGTCAGGGCATTGATGACCGGGCGGAAATCCTGACCTTTTATAATCCGGGAGAGTTCGAGCTGGGTTGTCTGCGGCCTTGTATGCACACCCATACCTTCAGCCTGCTTGGCGATACCCTGTATCTGACGTCCTACCAGCGCAGCTGTGATGTGCCGCTTGGCCTGAATTTTAATCAGGTGCAATGCTTTGTATTGCTGGCGTTGATGGCACAGATCACAGGTCTTAAGCCGGGCAAGGTGTATCATAAGATCGTTAATGCGCATATTTATGAGAATCAACTGGAGCTGATGAAAATGCAGCTGCAGCGTGAGCCTTACCCTTCACCGCGGTTGACCGTCAACCCACAGATCCGAAGCTTAGCCGATCTGGAAACCTGGGTAACACCGGATGATTTTGTGCTACACGATTATCAGTGCCACCCGCCGATTAAATACCCTTTTAGCGTCTAGTCAAAAAATCATCTCTTGTTGTGGCCTGCTTTTTGCTTGAAGCAAGTTGATAACCAGCAAGAGGTGATTATGAACAAGTGTCTTGGCCTGCCGCTAGTGGCATTGCTTGCCAGCTGCGCGCATCAGCAACCTGAACCGACAGTGTCGATGCCGGTTCGTCAGGTCTCTGCCGTTGGCTTAAGCCCACAGCCACTGGGATTTTATACTCAGCGTCTGGCGGAACAGCTTTTTCAAACGCCTGCCGGACAACAACCGCAGTTGCGGCATAAAATTGCCATCAGTAGTTTTGTACCGGTGCGGCAATTGTCACTGGTCAATGCTGGTACGGAGCAAACGGATTTAGCCAATCAGCTGGCGGAAAGCTTACTCACCGAAGCGGTACAGCGCGGCTATGAAGTCGTCGATATCCGGTTACGTGCTGCAGTACTACTGCAACAGGATCATGAACAAGCCTTTTCCCGCTTATTGCACGAGCTACAGCAACAACAGCAAGCCCGGGTATTACTCAGTGGTACCTTTGTACCGCAGGAGGATGGCTGGATTGTCAATGCCAGACTGATTGATATCCAAAGTCAGCAGGTGCTGGCTGCGGCCACCGACTATGTGCCGGATAATGTGTTGTGGAGTGCGGAGAAGATGCTGAAAAGAGGCAATTTTTTATATCGGAGTGATCGAATTGGAGAACGGCCATGAATAAATCGGCGGTCAGTGTAGCCATCTTATTGGCGTTATCCGGCTGTGCCCAGCAAGCGGCACAACCCAAGGTAGTGCCAGAAAACGCGGTGTCGATGCGCGGCGACCTGGCACGGCAAGAGCGTATTTTACAGCAGCAGGCGTTCGCGGTTGAGTCGGCCCCGACGCAGCAGCGACAAACCCCAGTTATCACGCTGGACCATTATGCTCGTAATCTGGTGCATGATTTGATGGCAAATCATCACCGGGTAGAAGAGCAAGCCATGGTTGCGGTGACGGATCTGGCATTTCTGGACTCAGATCTGCAGCACGGCTCGGTATTTACCAATCACCTGAGCGAAGCCATTATCTATGACTTGCATCTGTTTGGCGTGCCGGTACTGGATTTTAAAGTCACCGATTATATCCGGGTGACGGAGCAAGGTGACTTTGTACTGAGTCGTGATTTTAGCGAGTTATCGGCAGAGTTACCGATCAAATACGTGGTTACCGGTACTGTAACGCGGCATCAGGCTGGAGTGATGTTAAACGCCAGATTAATCCAGATCGACAATAAAAGGGTGGTATCGGCGGCTCGTACCTTTGTGCCGGCGGCGGTTTATAACGCTATTCTGCAACAACGCCAGGACAACAGTCTAAAACTGAAACAGGGTTGATTGCCGGTGTTGTACCCGGCAATACACAATCTTAGCGGTTAACATCAATATGCTCCGTACAAACCTCGTTATTTTTCTGAGGCTTTGCTAAAGTTTAAGCCAAGGCCGCCGACAAGTAGAGGTTAGCCTAAATCTGGGGTCAGGAGCGTATGATGAAAAGCAACTATCTGGCATTGCTTGCCGGTGCCGTCTTGCTAAGCGGCTGTTACAGTTACCAAAGAACGGAGTGTGATAGCAAAGGCAATTGCCGGACTGAGGTCCGCCGCCAGGTACAGGACCAGGCGCCTGCCGACCGGGTTATGCCGGTATCTTCTGGTCAGGCCGCCAGCCCGCTGCGGCAGAATGGCTGGATGGTGCCACACCAGTATGTCACCAGTTTAAATGCTAATAAGCAGCTTAATGACTATGTGGCGCAGATGGCGATGCAGCTGGTTGAAACCTTTCATTATTTCCCGGTCGAATCCCGCGTGGCCGTGGCATCCTTTGTTGATTTAGACAGTGAGTTAAACCGCACCAATATTATTGGTAACCAGCTGGCAGAAGCCTTTATTCATCAGTTCCAGCAGTTCGGTATCCAGGTTGTCGATTTTAAAACCACCCGCGATATTCAGGTGACACCGAGCGGTGATTTTGTCTTTAGCCGGCAGCACAACCAGCTCGATATGATGCAGCAAATTGATTATGTGTTATCAGGAACTATGGTATTTACCCCAAGAGGTATTATGGTGAATGCCAGAGTGATTAACTTTCGCACCAAGGTGGTTGCCGCCAGTTCACAGCAGTTGATCCCACATTTTGTGGTTAGCTCGCTGTATCCGCAAATACTGCGCTAGGACATGGCCGCCCCAACAGGAATCGAACCTGTAACTGCCCCTTAGGAGGGGGCCGTTATATCCATTTAACTATGGGGCGGGCGGCACAGAGTCTAACAGACTGAAAAGATTATGTGAATCTTTTCAGTCTGTGGTTAGTTTGCTGCTAGACTGACGATATCACCGACCTGAATATGATTAAGCAGTTGTTGGGATGCTGAGGCAGCCCAGGCGCCATCGGCGGTTGTTTCTGTAATAGTTAACTCAATTGGGCTGTGTACTAGCCGGCGGATCCGGCTGTCATGCTGGTCGCGCTGGACTTGTATCAATTTTACCTTGTCACCTACTTTTAAGCCATGTACCGCACCTAAGCCGAGCTGTATTTGTTGTTGTCGTACTTGCCTTATTTGTGTAAGTAAGGGTTGGCATTGTAGTTGTTGTTGAATGTCCAGTGCAGCTGCTTTTAAAACCTGATCGATTTTCTGACCATATGGCAATTGCCAGAAAGCCATACTATGACTAGCCGGTGAGGGGCGGGATTCTGTCCAGTGACTGGCTGTTCGATACTCCTGCTGAAAGCGGAATCTTCGCTCAAAGGTATCATATAGCCAGAGTTCGAGTGCAAAGAAGCGCTCAAATGCCTCGCTCTGCCAGAATTTACTAAGTTTCTGGCCCAAGGATAAGTCAGTAATACTGGCCAGAACGATAAACTGTTGTCCTTGGCCGAAAAGTGCATCTGCCACTTCGATGGTAAGCTGCTGTGGCTGCAATTGTTGTACCTCAGGACTAAGCAACAACCCGGGTGCGAAATCACGCAAGTGACGGTTAAGCTGGCGGGTACTGTGTTCACCCAATTGAAATAGCTGGCCATAGATTGCATCACGTCGGGCTTCAAGATGGATAGTGCTTAGGTGCAGCGGATTACGTAAGTCGTTGCGGCAATTAGAGGCCTCTGCAATGATATGAGCACGCAGTGTAACCGTTACTTGATGTTGACTATGACTCTCCGACAGCAGTTGAACTTGTTTTAACTCTGCCGCACTACTTAGGGTAATTTGGCTATGCTGTAAAATTCCCTGAATAACCTGTTGTTCACTTTGCAGTCTGGCACCGGCAAATAAACTGGCTCTTTGTAGGGCATCTTCAATTGCTGCGTGACGAGCAGCATTCAGGTTACCCTTTTCAATAGGTGCCTGACCTGTCGCCTCGTACCATCCGGCATTAACCTGCTGAGTCCAACACAGCATTAGACTAGAAAGCAACACTGTCGCTAAGCTCTTTATCATTCACAGCACCCCAAAACTCAAGATCTACTTTGATAAACCAAGCAAAGACTATGCCGTCATTGGACTGTTCATAATATAGGTTTTATGGCACTTATTTTGCTTGCGTACTGTGACTCAAGGCGAACGACAGTGGTTGCCGTTGTATAACGCATTCAGCTAGGTAAACAGGGTATGATGATGAGAAACATAAGCTTGGTAGTAACACTGTGTGGCGTACTGACTGGCTGTAGTCAGTTTGCGGACCGGCATATTGAATATCAACAGGAAACACCAGTAAGTTTTCCAGTGCTGACAGCCCTGGGGGCCGCGCCCATTTCCGCGCAACAAGCTACGGATCCAACCCAACGCATGTTGTTGGCGATGCGGGCTTCAAAGCTAGAGGCCTATCGTGAGTTGGCTGAGCGTGTGTATGGTCAAAGAATTGACAGCAAAAATACAGTCAGTGCGATGATTGCGCAAAATGATGTTTTGGAGGCGTCGGTTCAGGGCGTAATCCGTGGTGCCAGAGTCGTTAAAAGTTACGCGGTAGACGACACTTACGTAACAGAACTTGAGCTGAATTTCGCTGAAGTTTTTGCGACACTTCAACATACGCAACCAAGACAAAATATCCGTAGTGTGCGTTATCTGTGGTGATATGTTTGCTGAATGATTCAGACCACGAGTTGACCGCGATTATGCTTTTATACCAAGGCCTTTATTTTCGACAGCCGGTTGACCTTTGCTGGTATAGGTTAAACCTGACTTACCTTGGGCTCCCAGAATTTCGTTTTTGAACCGCTGAAGGGTGAGTTGACTTTGTTCAAGTACTTTTTGGTTTACAGCCGTTTGTGTTTTGCAGGCGGCTAGCTTTTGTTCAATTTCCGAGACGCAGGTTCGAAACCAGGTTGCTTGGGTCGCCTGAGGTAACTCAGGAGCTTGAGCGAGTTGTTGATCAAGATGAGAGATATTTGCCAATAACACCGATTTTTCGGTAACGAGTTGGTCTAGCCGAACAGTATCGCGGCCAACCAGAGCATCCAGCTCGGCTTCGAGTAACAACAAAAGCGCATCCAGCTGCGCTTGTTGTTGCTTCAAAAGTGTGATGAGTTCTGGCTGCTGAGTTTTCATTTCCGGTTAAATAAATCACCTTCAAATTGCATAATGCGTTTAGCTAACATCTCAACATTGATTTTGTATTTGCCTTCCGCAATCGCTTGCTTGATCTTATCTACCCGCTCCTGATCAATACCGCTACTGTTAGCGGCTTTTTCCTGTAGCTTGCTAAACTGCTGCGCCTGGGGTGTAATAGATACAGAGTCTTGTTTCTGGGCAGCCTGACCCGCGGCATTCTGTTGCACAGCAGTTTGTTGCCGCTGTACCAACTGATCAGCCTTGTCTGCTTTTACTTGCGGAGAATTCTGCAAGTTATTGATATTAATTGCCATAATAGAACCTCATCACCTTAAACACAGTCCTTATGTTTAGGTTAACGGCCGTCGCGGATAAAACTTTAGCTATTTTTTTAAAATTTTACCCGCACCTGATTAACGCCAACCACCTCAGTGCTAATCGAACGCCCTGATTGCTGATTTCTTACCTGAACTGTGTCACCCAAACTTCCGTCGTGTTGGGCTATGCCGGTAGTACTTACAGCCAACCCTTGCTGATTAATTTGTATTGTAACAACATCACCACGGCAGACAAGACAAAGTTCTTGTAAGCTTATCACTTGGCCCACACTCAAACTACGTTTATTTTTGCTGCCAATAATCTGTGTTGGATCCTGTACGATTAGCCCGCGTACCAGCCGTCTCTCCCGGCGTTGTAATTCTAGCATATCGGCAGTAAGCATGGTTCCTGGAGTAATATTTTGTCTGCTGACGACCACCTCTAACCACTCAGTCAAGCGTACGGGAATAAAAAGTTGCCAGCTAAGAGGTGCTGAGCAGCTGATCTGCACTGTCGTTTGTCTTGGATTATAGTTGTTAGGTAAGTTAAAAGTGGGCTGATGTGCACAGTCTTTACTGCCAATGCGAGAATCTAGGGCACTGAGTTGTATTTCGAGATCGGTAGCTTGCACATCTAAGGTCTGCTCTAGCCAGGCTGCCGCCAGATCAGTCAGCTGTTCTGGTGTATATTGCGCAGTGGATTCGGAAAGTGCAGGCGTGGCAAGAGCTAAGCTAATACCACAACTCAACACAAGGCACCGGATAAAATTTTCGTACTTTTTCATATGGTTTGGCTATGCTTTACTGGTAAAGGGTTATAACATGCTGTCAACGCCAATCATGGTCAGATTTCTGACATTGACCAGCTGTTAGGCGAGTTATGCAAGTACCACGCCCATTAGCTGAGTGAGGAACAATTGATGTCCAGTATTCTCGATTCCGTTAACCAACGTACGCAGCTGGTTGGGCAGAACCGCCTGGAGCTCTTACTTTTTAAGCTCAATGGCCGTCAGCGGTACGGCATTAATGTGTTTAAAGTTCGTGAAGTGTTACAGTGCCCTAGGTTGACGGCAATGCCGAAGCGCAACCCCTACGTGCGCGGTATTGCGCACATCCGCGGGCAAACAATTTCAGTGATTGATTTAAGTCTGGCAACAGGTGGCAAAGCGATCCCGGACTTGTCTACTGCCTTTATAATCATCTCCGAGTATAACCGTTCTGTGCAGGGCTTTCTGGTTAGTGGCGTCGAACGTATTGTTAATACGAATTGGGAATCGATTATGCCGCCACCCAAAGGGACCAGCGGTAAGCAAAGCTATCTGACGGCAGTTACTGAAATAGATAAAGAATTAGTTGAGATCCTGGACGTTGAAAAAATCCTTGAAGAGATCTCGCCGTCGCCAACCATGATCCGCGACGAGAGTGTCACTCAGAGTATTACCACTGATCTTGGCGGCAGGATTATTTTAATTGCCGATGATTCGGCGGTCGCCCGTAATCAGGTAAAACGTTCACTAGAACCCCTTGGCGTCAGAATGCACCTGGTGAATAACGGTCGTGAAGCTTTGACTTATTTACAGCAGCAGGCAAAGGAGTGTCAGGAGTCAATTACAGAAAAGGTTGGCTTGCTGATCTCTGACATAGAAATGCCGGAAATGGATGGCTACACCCTGACTGCCGAAGTAAAAGCCGATCCAAAGCTTCGCCGGCTGCATGTTATTTTGCATACTTCATTAAGCGGCGTTTTTAATCAGCAAATGGTGCAAAAGGTCGGTGCTGAAGACTTTATCGCTAAGTTTAATCCGGACGAGCTCGCACAATCCGTACAAAAGTGGTTACATACCGATTAATGGCTGAGGGCTTTGCGTGACAGATAAGCAATTACAAGACGCTGAGTACCGGCAGTTCCGGGATTTTCTGGAGCAGCAATGTGGCATCGTTCTGGGTGACAATAAGCAATATCTGGTAAAAAGCCGGCTGGCCCCCCTGATGCAACGTTTTAGTATAGCTACGCTTTCCGAACTGCTGACTAAAACGATGAACCCTTTTGAGCGACAGTTACGCTCTGCCGTAATAGATGCAATGACAACTAACGAAACTTTATGGTTTCGTGACACCTATCCTTATGAGCTATTAAAGAGTCAAATTTTTCCGGATCTGGAAAAAACTTGCCGCAGTGTCAAAATTTGGTCAGCAGCCAGTTCTTCCGGCCAGGAGCCTTATTCGATCTCGATGACCGTACTGGAATACCAACAAAGCCGGCCAGGAGCCTTCCCTGGAGGAGTTAATATCCTGGGAACCGACATCTCTAATACCATGCTTGAGCATTGCCAGCGTGCTGAGTATGACGGTTTAGCCTTAGCCCGGGGCTTGTCGCCAGAGCGGCGTAGCCGCTTTTTTGAAGACAGTGGCAAGGGGATGATGCGGGTAAAAGAGCAGGTTCGTAAAAACGTCAGTTTTCGCCACCTAAACCTACTCGACTCTTATACCTTGTTAGGTAAGTTCGATATTATCTTTTGTCGTAACGTGTTGATTTACTTCTCTCCCGAAGTAAAAACCAAGATCATCCGCCAGTTTGCGCAGGCTTTAAACAGCCGGGGCTATTTAATTCTGGGCGCTTCCGAGTCACTGTCTAGTCTGAATGAAGACTTTGAGATGCAGCGCTGTAATCCCGGCATTATCTACCGCAAGAAAACCTAGCCTGATAACACTTCACTAATTTTTGGCCTGCTCTTTGCATTACCTGGTTGAGTGTTCAACTTAAGGTGGCAAAAAAATGGCTATCAGTTTTGACAAAGCATTTGGCATGCACCAGCAAGCACTGCTGATCCGTGATCGCCGTGCCCAGGTTCTGTCTGAGAATATCGCCAATGCCGATACCCCCGGCTACAAAGCCAAAGAGCTCGATTTTCAACAAGCACTGAATAATGCGCAGTCCCGTCAGGCGCGGCCGGTAAGCCGAACCCATGAAGGGCATTTTCATATTTCTACTGAAGTGCGGCAGGAAGTGAAGTTTCGTAACCCGGATCAACCCGATACTGGCGACGGCAACAGCGTCGATATGCATCGCGAGCGTAATGCCATGATGCAAAATGCCATTGAGTATCAAACCAGTTTACAGTTTCTGAATAGCCGAATCAGTGGCCTGAAAAAAGCTATCACAGGTACAGGACAATAATTATGAGCTTATTTAAAGTGTTTGATATTGCCGGCTCAGGCATGACTGCGCAGTCGGTACGAATGAATACCACCGCCAGTAATATTGCGAATGCTAATAGCGTCAGTAGTAGTATTGATCAGGTTTATAAAGGCCGGCATCCGGTATTTGCGGCAGAACTGTCCGAGGCAAAGCGGCAACAAGATGCCGGTAGCGGCGTAAAAGTGCTGGGTATTGTCGAGTCAGAGGCGCCACCGGTGGTGGAGTATGCACCTAATCATCCGCTGGCAGATGAAAACGGCTATGTCTACAAGCCTAACGTCAACATTATGGAAGAGATGGCCAACATGATCTCGGCATCACGCTCTTATGAAACTAATGTGCAAACTGCCGATGCTGCCAAGCAAATGTTAATGCGCACTCTACGCTTAGGGCAGAGCTCTTAAGGACTAACTGATGACGACCGTTAATAACAACTCTGCCCTGGACGGGATGTACTGGGATAACAAAAACAAGGTGCCAGACAAGAATAATGGTGCCTTAACCCAATCTGATTTTTTTGCCTTGTTAACCCAGCAGTTGGCATTTCAGGATCCAACCAAGCCGGTTGAGAATGATCAGATGATTGCGCAGATGACTAACTTCACCATGGCCGATGGTATTTCAAAGTTAAATGAAAACTTTACCAGTCTGGCGCAGAGTATGAGTTCGAATCAGGCGCTGCAGGCGTCGTCACTGGTGGGACGCAGTGTGCTGACACAGTCTGACAAACTGGTGTTTACCGGTGAATCCTTATCGCGTGGTCAGATTAACGTCGATACCGTGGCCGACAATATGAAAGTCATTATTACCAAACCCAATGGCGAATTAGTGAATACCTTTAGTGTGGATAATCCACAACTGGGTAAGAACGAGTTTGTTTGGGATGGTACCGATGGTGATGGTGAAGCAATGCCACCCGGACTTTACAATATCAAGGTGGAAGTTAGTGCCAACGGTAAAACCGAAACCGTGCCCGTGCAGGTCTACACCCCGGTTTCCAGCGTCAGCATGGGCAACAATGGTAATGGCATTATGCTTAATCTGATTGGTTTGGGATCAGTCAAATTGGCTGATGTGTTAGAAGTTTCTTACAGTTAAATAACCGCTTAAGGTGAGGTGACATATGAGTTTTCAAATTGCATTAAGCGGCATTGCTGCTGCGCAGAAAGATTTGGACACAACGGCGAATAACATTGCTAACGTTAATACCACGGGCTTTAAAGAATCACGTGCGGAATTTGCTGATGTATATGCTTCGTCGGTTTTCCAGTCGGCGAAAACGAAAGTCGGTGATGGTGTACGCACTGCCGCGGTTGCACAGCAATTTCAACAAGGCGCGCTGCAATTTACAAACAATTCATTAGATTTAGCCATTACCGGCGATGGCTTTTTTGTAACGGCGTCAGAAATTGGTTCTCGCGATTACGCCTATACCCGGGCCGGCGCTTTTAAACTCGATAACAATAACTTTATTGTGGATAACAATGGTAACTTTTTACAAGGTTACCCGGTCGATAGTGCTACAGGTTCAACTACATCTGTCAGTTTAAGTACCACTAATCCGATCCAAATTCCAACCACTGCCGGGGCGCCGAGTGCAACCCGGGATGTATTCCTGAGCATGAACCTGGATTCACGGGCATTACCTCCGACAGTAAGCCCTTTTGATTTGCAAGATCGGGCAAGTTACAACAGTACCACTTCGACAACAATCTACGACAGTTTAGGTCAGGCGCATATTTTAAGCGTGTACTTTGTGAAGCAACAAACGCCAGCCTTCCCTGATAACTCCTGGCAGGTTTATGCGGCTTTCGATGGTTTGCCATTGCCAAATGGTGCCAATACGCAAGCGCTACCATTAAGAACCTTGCAGTTTACTTCAGCGGGTATCCCTGCAGGGTCGCACAATGATGGCTCTGGCTTATTTGATGATATTGAGTTCCCAACTTCTACCCTGACAGCACTATTGAATAATGGCGCGAGCTTTGGTGATCCAGCGAATACCTTTGGTGTGCGATTCCGCGATGAAGCCGGTACCCGCCGGCCCACCCAATATGCCTCAAACTTTGAAGTGGGAACCTTAAGTCAAAATGGTACTACAGTAGGGCGCTTAACTGGTTTGGATATCGATGCCAGCGGTAAAATTATGGCCACTTATTCCAATGGTGATCAGCAATACTTATCGCAGGTATCAATGGTACGGTTTGCTAACCCGCAAGGTCTTAGCCAAATTGGTAATACATCCTGGAAAGCCAGCCTGGCTTCTGGCGAGCCACTGGCCGGCGAACCCAATACCGGTACCTTTGGTAGCGTACAAAGTTCAGCACTAGAGCAATCTAACGTTAACCTGACGACTGAACTGGTTGATCTGATTAGTGCACAACGCAATTTCCAGGCTAACTCCAGGGCTTTAGAAGTGAACAGTTCATTACAGCAAACGATCCTACAGATCCGATAATCTCCCCGAGATCTTTTATAAGCCACGCTGTAAAAGCGTGGCTTTTGTTTTCTTGCTTACTCCCCTTAGCCGCATTTTAGCTTACCTTGAATATTCTGGCACTTTCCTTGCAGCGTTATTAACCAAGAGTCAATTTATTTATGTGAGGTTGGTGATGGATCGTTTGTTATATATCGCCATGAGCGGTGCCAAAGAAAATATGCATGGTATCAGTGTGCGGGCCAATAATCTGGCAAATACCGGCACTGTCGGCTTTAAAGCAGATTTTGAGCAAGCTCGCGCCATGCAAGCTTTTGGTGCTGGCTTACCAACCCGGGTATTTTCGATGACGGAGCGCCCAGGTCAAAACTTTGACAGTGGTGCTTTAATTATTACTGAGCGCGAACTGGATGTCGCTATTCAGGGCGATGGCTGGTTTGCTGTACAGGATAAAGATGGCAATGAGGCCTACACCAGAGCGGGTAACTTACAACTCAGTCCAACAGGTATGTTGCTCACAGCCAGTGGTAGACCTGTGCTCGGAGATGATGGTCCAATTCAGTTACCAGTGCCGTTAGCCAAGATGGAGATTGGTCAGGATGGAACCGTTAGCGCCAGGGTACAGGGCGCGCCAGCCAATGTACTTGAGGATGTTGGTCGGATCAAATTGGTTAAGCCTCCATACGCAGAAATTGAAAAAGGCAGCGATGGTTTATTCAGACGTAAGGATGGTCAGCTTGCCGAGCCTAGTGCCGAGGTGAGTTTGCTGCATGGTGCCTACGAGGGCAGCAATGTTAATGCTGTCGGAGAAATGACCAGCATGATTAGTCTGCAGCGTCAGTTTGAACTGCAGGTAAAAATGATGAAACAGGCTGAACAGATGGACCAACAGCAAAACCAGCTGTTGCGTATTATCGGCTAACGATTAATTAAACGGTTGATGATGCAGTATCAACCATCAGGTTCAAAGGGCGAAAGCCCGGGAGGGTCAAATGCATCCGGCTTTATGGATCAGTAAAACAGGTTTAGACGCCAAGCAACGTGATATTTCGGTGATCTCTAATAACCTGGCAAACGCCAGTACCGTCGGTTTTAAGAAAAGCCGCGCAATATTTGAAGATTTACTGTATCAAAACATTAATCAGCCTGGCGGACGTTCTTCGCAAAACTCTGAACTACCAAATGGCTTAATGATTGGTGCCGGTACCAAAGTCGTAGCGACGCAAAAAAGTTTTACCCAAGGCAATATGATTACCACGGAAAACAGCTTGGATCTGATGATCCAGGGCCATGGGTTTTATGAGGTGCTAATGCCGGATGGTACCATTTCCTACACCCGAAATGGCCAGTTTACCGTTGATGGTGACGGTAACATGGTTACGTCAGGCGCGGGTTATCAGGTGCAGCCAAACATCGTGATCCCGCCAGATGCAACAGCCATTATGGTATCACAGGACGGTGAAGTGTCCGTCCGGCTGGCTGGGCAGGTTGAGAATGCGGTGCTGGGACAGCTGACAGTAACCAATTTTATTAACCCAGCCGGTTTAGAACCTATTGGCCAGAATTTATTTAAAGAAACGCCGGCCAGCGGTGACCCAGTACAAGGTATTCCGGGCTTGGAAGGCTTGGGAATTATCGTACAAGGAGCATTAGAGACATCTAATGTCAATGTAACAGAAGAGCTGGTCAGCCTGATTGAGAGCCAAAGGGTGTATGAGATGAACTCGAAGGTTATCTCAACCGTCGATCAAATGCTGGGTTATGTGATTCAACAGTTATAAGGAGGCTCTGATGCGTAGACTGTCGCTAATTATTGTCTTGGGTATGTTAACTGCCTGCGCCTCGACTTACGAAGCCAAGCCTGATGATCCTTATTTTGCGCCTCTACCGCCTGAGCCGGCGCCAAGACCAGTGTTGAAGAACGGTTCCTTGTTCACCCAGAGCCATTCTAATAGTTTGTACTCTGATAACAAAGCGCGCCATGAGGGCGATATTATCACCGTAGTGTTGCGTGAAAAAACCCAGGCGTCAAAAAAGGCCAAAACCGAATCTCAGAAAGACAGTAACGTCGCGGTTAACCCACTTAATATCGCCGGGCGCAATGCCTCAGTGGGAGGGAATGTTCTGCAGTTTGGTTCCAGTAGCAGCCAGGATTTTAAAGGCGATGCTAAGGCAGATCAAAGTAACAGTTTGGTAGGCGATATTTCAGTAAACGTGTTGCAAGTGCTATCAAATGGGAACTTAGTAATTCGTGGAGAAAAATGGCTAACACTTAATACCGGAAAGGAATATATCCGTCTGACGGGTGTGATCCGGCCCCAGGATGTGGATGTCAATAATACGGTAGAGTCGACCAAAATTGCGAATGCTCGTATCGAATATAGTGGCACCGGCGCCCATCATCATGGCCAGTCACCAGGATGGTTAAGCCGGTTTTTCAATGGCCCCTTGTGGCCATTCTAGGAGTTGACCATGCGTTATCTGTCGATAGCCCTGTGTTTGGCGGTTGTATTAAGTTTCACGGTAGAAGCGGCTCGCATTAAAGATGTTGCTGATATTGAAGGTGTGCGTTCAAACCAGTTGGTAGGTTATGGTTTAGTGGTTGGGTTACCCGGTACCGGTGAACAAAGTCCCTTTACCGAACAGAGCTTTCGCACCATGCTGGCAAATTTTGGTATAAATTTGCCAGCAGGCACCCGTACGCAAATAAAAAATGTCGCGGCGGTAGCCATTCACGCAGAGTTACCTGCATTTGCTAAGCCAGGGCAAACTATTGATATTACAGTCTCTTCTGTGGGGAGTGCGAAAAGTTTACGTGGTGGTACCCTATTGCAAACTTTCTTAACCGGCTTGGATGGCAATGTTTATGCGGTGGCGCAAGGTAGCCTGATTGTTAGCGGCCTGGGCGCTGAAGGTTTGGATGGTTCAAGGATCCTGGTCAATACGCCTACCGTTGGGCGGATCCCAAACGGTGCTGTTGTTGAGCGTGAAGTTGAGTCACCTTTCGGTCAGGGTGATTTTATTACCTTTAATTTGAAGCGGCCAGATTTCACTACGGCTAAACGTTTGGCTGAAACAATTAACGGCTTTATGGGGCCAGAGACCGCTTATTCGCTTGATGCCTCTTCAGTTCAGGTACGTGCGCCTCGTGATATTAGCCAACGCGTGTCCTATTTAGCGACCTTAGAAAATCTTACCTTTCAACCGGCAGATCAATCGGCAAAAATTATTATTAACTCGCGCACCGGGACCATTGTTATTGGCAAAGATGTTCGGTTATTCCCAGCCGCTGTTACGCACGGTGGATTAACGGTGACCATTGCAGAGAATCCACAGGTGGTGCAGCCGAACCCATTTGCGGGCGGTGATACAGCCATAGTGCAGGACAGTATTATCAACGTTAGTCCGGAAAACTCGCGAATGTTTAAGTTCGATCCCGGTGTCACCTTAGATGATTTAGTGCGTACTGTGAATGCAGTAGGTGCCGCACCTGGCGATTTGATGGCAATTTTGGAGGCACTAAAAGAAGCGGGTGCTATCCATGGCGAGCTGGTGGTGATCTAAAATGAATGGCACCAAACTGCAGCACTCCTATCATGATTTGCAAAGCTTGCAGCAGATCCGCTCGGCCTCAAAGAAGGACGAGCAGGGCGCCTTACGTCAGGCGGCGGAGCAGTTTGAGGCCATTTTCTTCAATATGCTGCTAAAGAGCATGCGCCAGGCGAATAAAGCCTTTGAAGCCGAGGGGTTGATGAATAGTCAGACCACGGAGTTCTATCGCGACATGCACGATAGCCAGTTAGCCACCGATTTAGCACAAAAAGGCAGTTTAGGTTTAGCCGATCTGTTAGTGCAGCAGTTAGATCCTAGCGCTGCGGGCAAGGGCCGCCAAGGGACTACTGCGCTGACGATGCCGGGCGAACATCAGCGTGAGCTTGCCTTGCCTGATGTGCAACAACTCACAGTACAGCCAGAATTATCTTTGCTACAGGCTCAAGCCGCGAACCAATTATTACAAGCTGGTGTGTTACAACCAGGCCGTAGGGAAGAGTCAATATTGAGCCCACTGCTTGAGAAATTACAGCAACAACGAGCGCAAGCTGAAGCGGCGCGGGAGCAAAGTAAAGCTACTGAGGCCGCGTCACTCTCTACAGCTGAGGGTGAATGGCAAGTTGAGTCACCTGTTGCTTTTATTCGAAGTTTGTTACCTGCGGCGCGTAAAGCAGCCAGTGCTTTGGGATTGGACCCCTTGGCACTGATTGCTCAGGCTGCGCTTGAAACAGGCTGGGGTAAACGCATGATCAAAACGGCCAGTGGCGATAATAGCTTTAACTTGTTTGGCATTAAGGCCAGCCGGAATTGGCAAGGCGACACCGCGGTAGTTGATACGCTGGAATACCGGCAAGGTGTTGCGCGCAAAGAGCAGGCTAAATTTCGTGCTTATCGCTCGCCTGAGGAAAGCCTGAGGGACTATACTGAATTTATCGGTAACAGTGTACGCTACCAACAAGCGGTCGCTTCGGCGGCGGAGCCTGCTGCTTATTTCAGTGAACTGCAAGCCGCTGGTTATGCAACAGATCCTAATTATGCGCAAAAAATTATGTCGGTATTCCGCAGTTCAGCCTTCGAGCAAGTGCGGGCCGAGTTAGAAAGTTCTCAAGAGTTCGCGGCTGCGGCCGATGAATAGCCAATACCCAGTGGTGGGCGGAGCATTAGATGGCAGACAGTTTATTAAATATTGGTAAATCAGCGGTATTAGCTAATAGCCGGTTGTTGAATACAACAGGGAATAACATTGCCAATATTAATACACCGGGCTATGTGCGCCAACGTACCACCTTTGTCGCTGAACAGTTTGGTTTGGGCGTAGGGCAGGGTACCACAGAGCGTTTGGTGAATGAGTTTGCACAAAAGCAGCTAAGGCGCGATACCACCAATGCAGCCTACAGCTCACAATACCTGGCAGAAGCTAATCGTTTAGATGCATTGTTCTCCAATGCGGCGAATAGTATTGCCACTGGTATGAATAACCTATTTCAGCAAATTCAGACCGCAAATAATGATCCCACCCAGCTATCTAACCGGCAATTGGTTATAGGCACCAGCCAATCGCTACTCGACCAGTTCAATAGTATGTCGACGCTAATTGCCGATCAGGAGCAGTTTTTAAATCAGCAAATGGACGTCTATGTCAGTGAAGTGAACGATCTGATAAGTCAGATATCCTCTTACAATAACGACATAGTGTCATACGGTAGTACCAGTAGCCGGCCTGTCCCCCTTGATTTACTGGACCGTCGTGATGGGGCAATTTTAAAGCTCTCTGAATATCTGGAGATACAAACTCTTGACTCGGCTAGTGGTGAAAAACTGGTCTTTATGGGAAGCGGCCAGGCGCTGGTCGTCGAGCGAGGCGAGTTTAATTTACTCTCACTGCGTGGTGAGCCAGATCCGATTGATCGTAATTTACGGCTCACCCTAAATAGTAATGCCGCCGTCACGGTGGAGCTAAGTGCCCAAGGTGTTGGCGGAAAAATTGGTGCCTTAACGGACTACCGGTTGCAGGTGGTCAAACCGGTACAGAACCAACTAGGTCAACTAGCATTGTCGCTGGCTGACAGCATGAACACACAAAACAAGTTAGGTTTAACCTTAAATGGAACCTTGGGGCAGGATCTATTCCGCCTCCCGGTCGCGCAGGGCCTGGCATTTGCAAGTAACCCAAGTAATGGCAGGGTTAACGTCGAGATTGAAGCCGGCCGGGCCAATCAGTTGCCGCCGAATGACTTTTTACTTGAAGTTATTGATGCCAACACCATTACTGTCACTGCACTGGATGAATTCGGCCGGCCAACATCAAACAGTAAAACCTTAGTCAGTGCCACTGGGTTTCCTGCCACCTTTAGTGCGGCAGATACCGCAGATAGCGATTTGTTCGGCTTGAAATTGCAAGTCGGTAGTGTGTTGCCCGCGGATAAATTTGTATTGAAGCCGTTAAATGCGGCAGCTCGCTCAATGCAAATGGCCAGTAATCGCGCGGAGGATGTCGCGCTGGCCGGCCCTTTACGTGGCGAGTTTATGTCAACTAACCTGGGCAATGGTCGGGTCGAGGGCTTAAAGGTACTTTCAACCGATCCGGCGAGCTCTGCTTTTACCAGTTCATCATTAATAAACGGCCCTTATACCGTTACCTATCAGGGGCAGGATAGTATCAGTAACGAGTTTGTATTTCGTATAACTGATGCCAGCAATACACTTTTAGGTGAAGCAAGGTTTAATACCAATAATTTCAATAATGTATTAGATAATACTGCAGGACCACCAACGCTGAAAGAAAGCTTGGGCTTTGATTTCAATTTAACCGGCGTACCACGGCCGGGCGATACTTTTACCATCGCCTTTAACAGCAATGGATTTAACGATAACCGTAATGGGCTGGATATCGCTGCGCTGCAAAATGCTGCATTAGTGCGGCGCAGCCCGGCACCCTTTGGTACTGCAGTGAATCAGTATAGTTTTAACCAAAGTTACGCTACTATGGTGGGCAATATTGGTGAGCGCACTCGCCAGGCGCGAACAGCGGATGAGGCAAATAATGCCATTCTGGAACAAAGTACCCTGTGGTACGAGTCGTTATCAGGCGTAAACCTGGACGAAGAGGCTGCTGATTTAGTGCGTTTTCAGCAAAGCTATGCCGCAGCCGCCAAAATACTGGCGACGTCACAAACCATTTTCGATACCTTGTTACAGGCCGTGAGGTAATATCATGCGTTTAACCTTTAATATGCAGTTTAATCAAAGCCTGAATGGGATCTTAAACGCCCAAAAGCGGATGTCGAACGCAGAAACGCAGCTGAGTAAGCAAACCCGCATTTTATCGCCTGCCGATGATCCGGCAGGCGCTGCCAAGGTGCTGAGCCTAGATCAAAATAAAGCGCAAATCGAACAATATCAAACTAACAGTATCTTGCTAAAGAATAACTTGGCGTTGCAGGAAACCGTGCTGACAAGTATGCGGACATCCTATGACCGAATCTCAACGCTGGCCATTGCATCAGGTAATGGGACTTACTCGCTGGAACAGCGTCGTGCCGTTGCCTTTGAGCTGCAGAACATCCAAACCGAACTCTTCGATTTGATGAATACCCGAGCAGCTGATGGTAGCTATATTTTTGCCGGTTTTCAGGATAAAACGCCTGCCTATGAGCGTAACCCGGTAACCGGGGTGTTTGAGTTTAAAGGCGACGATGGAAACCGGGCAATGCAAATCTCGCAGTCAATCAGTTTGCCTAGTAATGATAGCGGTAAAGCGATTTTCGACAGTGTTTTTACCCGCTTTAAACCAGAAGGCGTTACATTACCGGCCGGAGCAAGCTTGCAAGTTAGTAATCAGAATGCGTTTGATAATTTTTATCGGGCTAATTTCGACAATTTAAATCCGTTAAACAACCAATACAGTTTAGAGATAGATGCCGCGGGCACTTACCAGTTACTGCAAAATGGTTCTGCGTTAAACCCAGCGATAAGCGGCAGTTACAGTGCTGGCCAACCTATTAATATTAACGGCATGGAGTTTAAGTTTGATAGCGCAACAACCTTGCCAACCCAACTTGACTTTAGCTTACCAGCACCGCAACAGACTAATATCCTTAATACTTTGCAAAGTTACATCGACGCTTTAAATAACCCTAATGCTAGCGCTGAAGAGCTAACGACTAAGCTGGCAGATACCCTTAAGCAAGTCACAGATACAGCAAATAATGTAGACAGTGCGCTGGCCAATCTTGGCGGGCGTTTGAACGTGGTTGATAGTGTCTTTAACACTAACGCCGATTTGCTGATTACTAATCAGCAGTATAAAGCCGATATCTCTGAAGTTGATTTGGCTGCCGCACTAACTGAAATTAAGCGCCAGGAAGTGGCGCTGCAGGCTGCCTCGCAGACTTTCTCAAAAGTGAATGCCACAACCTTATTTGATTATATCCGTTAATAACTAAAAGCAGGCGCAAAGCCTGCTTTTAACCATTTGAATAGTAAGATTAAATAACATACTAAAAAAATTCTAAAGTTTCCCCGCACTGCGCCGATAAATAATTAACACGGCAAGAAACAGGCAATACGCAGTCTAAATTGCCTCAACAGGTTAAAAAGCGAGGAAAACATCATGGCTTTATTCGTAAATACCAATACTTCATCACTGAATGCTCAACGTCAGATGATGAACTCTGGCAACGCCCTTGACGTTGCATTCAAACGTTTATCATCAGGCTTCCGCATTAACAGTGCAGCTGATGATGCAGCAGGTTTACAGATTTCAAACCGTTTAACCAGCCAGATTAATGGTCTTGACCAAGCGTCCCGTAATGCTAACGATGGTATTTCGCTAGCTCAGGTTGCTGAAGGCGCGATGGATGAAATTACCAACTCGCTACAACGTATCCGTACGTTAATCGTGCAGTCAGAAAACGGCATTAACGCAGATGGTGATAAAATTGCAATTCAGAAGGAAATTTCGGCGTTAAAAACTGAGATTACCCGGATTGCACAAACCACTAAATTCGGTGATATGACATTACTAGACAAAGGTACTGATGGTGCCAATCGTCCAGACCAGTTCAGATTCCTGGTAGGTGCTAATGGCCCTGATAATGAGTACATCACTATCAGTTTGGGACGCGGCACGGGAGCAACTGCAGGTTTCGGTGCGGCCGGCTTAGGTATCGACCTTATTGATGTCAGAAATACGGCCACGGGTGCGGTGAATACTGACGGTGAATCACGTTTAACTGCAATCAACAATGCGATTGAGGCGGTTGATGCAAAAAGGGCGGATTTAGGTGCGGTACAGAATCGGTTCCAGGCGACAATTCGTAACTTAACTAACGTTTCTGAAAACGTATCTGGCGCCCGTGCCCGAATTCGTGATACTGATTTCGCGAAAGAAACTGCTGAGCTGACCCGTGCTCAGATCCTGCAGCAAACTAGCCAGACGGTTTTAGCCCAGGCTAACCAACGGCCGCAAGCGGCACTGAGCTTACTGCAAGGTTAATAATTTCAGCTGAAGCATCAGGGTTATTGCAGTAACCTTGCTTCTTGCCGGAAACGCTTCAGCGGAGTGACTCGCTTTTAAAAGGCTGCCGATTGGCAGCCTTTCTTCTAAATACCCGCCAATCCTCTTACTAAAATTTGCAAAAAATAATTAAAAAAATTTCTAAAGTTCTTGTTAAAGCCGCCGATACAGAAGGTAAGCCAAGTTGCAGCTTGGCCAGCTAAACGGAAAAACCGTATTTTTAACAACAGTTTGCGGCCTAAATTAGATGGCTAAGAACTAAGGAGTGACTCATGGCTTTATTTGTCAATACCAATACATCGTCATTAAATGCGCAGCGGCAGTTAATGAATTCAGGTGGAGCACTGGATGTAGCGTTTAAACGTTTATCATCAGGCTTCCGGATTAACAGTGCGGCTGATGACGCTGCCGGCTTACAAATTTCTAACCGTTTAACTAGCCAAATTAACGGTTTAGATCAGGCGGCCCGTAATGCCAACGACGGTATTTCTATGGCACAGGTTGCTGAAGGCGCTATGGAGGAGATTACGACTTCACTGCAGCGTATGCGGACACTTGTTGTTCAGTCCGAGAATGCGGTTAATGGCACTAAAGAAAAAGAAGCGTTACAAAAAGAAATCTCAGCCTTAAAAGTAGAAGTGACGCGGATCGCTGAGACTACAAAGTTTGGTGATATCAAGCTGTTAAACAGAGATAGTTCGAATAATGCCTTGGAAGATCAGGGGGGGCAGTTCAAGTTTTTAGTTGGTGCCAACGGCACAACTGGCACTGCGGGCGAAGAATATATCACTGTGAGTTTAGGTCGTGGTGCTGGATCTGCAAAAGGCTTCACTGCCGAAGGATTAGGAATTCATACCCTAAATCTAAATATCACTGATACAGATACTAACGTGGACGGTCAATCACGTCTAAATGCGATAGATGAAGCAATTAAGATTGTTGACGAGAAACGCGCTGATCTTGGTGCTGTGCAAAACCGTTTCCAGGCAACGATTCGTAACTTAACCAACGTATCAGAAAACGTCGCTGGTGCGCGTGCTCGGATCCGTGATACTGACTTTGCCAAAGAGACTGCCGAGTTAACTCGTGCGCAGATCCTGCAGCAAACTAGCCAGACTGTATTAGCCCAGGCTAACCAGCGGCCACAGGCAGCATTATCACTGTTAGGCTAAGTTAGTAGATAAGCGCCAGATAAAGGCGAGCCTTTATCTGGCCTTTACGGTTTATTAAGGGGTAACATATGAATACGATGCCCGGCAACAGTATCACAGCGGTTTTGCCACCAACAGCTGACTATAAAGTAACAGCAAATGTCGAAAACCAGGCTGCTTTCGTTAAAGCTGGCGCAACAAATCAACCGTCGGAAAAGGCTCTGGTTGCTAAACCTAGTGCCGTACAAGTTGATGAGGCGTTAGAAGTTGTGAATAGAGCTGCGGTGTTCGAACAGCGTTCCCTAAGTTTTATGGTAGATGAAGCTTCAGGTAAGTCTATAATTAAAGTGATGGATAAAAATACTGAGCAATTGATCCGGCAGATTCCGTCAGAGGAATTGCTAAAGGTTGCACAAGATATTAAACGGCTACAGAATGAAATGGGGCAATCATTGGGCTTTCTGATTGACCGTCAGGTATAGTAGCAAAACAAGAGGTGGATTATGTCTTCAATCAATTTTCTGGGTGCAGCGTCTGGTTTACCGCTAGATCAGCTTGTTAGCACCTTTGTTGATGTCGAGCGCAAAACTAAAATGGCGCGCATCGAGAAGACAAAATCAACTTTAAATGCCTCTTTGTCCGGTGTTGGCCAGTTGAGGTCTGCACTTTCTGGTTTTCTGGATGCAGCAAAAAAACTTAGCGGTGAGAGCTTAAAAGCTCGCACGATAAGTATTACCCAACCCGAAGAGGGTAAAACCTTTATTCAGGCCACTGCAAAAAATACCGCTTCTGCCGCGTCCTTTGATGTCAAGGTCAACCAACTAGCTAAAGGTAGCCGCATAGAGTCAGCCGACAATCTTTTTTCCAGTGCCGATGCGGTGGTGTCTACCACTGACGGTGAACTGACATTTGAAGCCGGTGATAAGAGTTTTACTGTTGCGGTAACAGCAGGTATGACGCTAAATCAGTTGCGTTTGCGTATTAATGAGTCAGGCGAGAACTTTGGGGTAAATGCCAATATTCTCAACGCAGGCGGCACCACTGGCACTAAACTGGTGTTAACGTCAAACGTTACCGGTCAGGGGAATGATTTAGTCATCCGTAACAATAATACTGAACTAGATAATGTTTCCACGGAGCCTACGGGAGCAACACCTGGCCTGGCTCTGGCTGCTGCAGCACAAGATGCCATCATTGAGCTTGATGGTATAGCCATTAGTAGCGCTACTAATACGTTTGAAGATGCTGTACAAGATATCTCTATTACGGTTGTGAATGAAACGCCAAGCGGCAAGAACGCGCGCTTGCAAGTTGCTACTGACAAGAAAGCCGCCGAAGATAATATTCAGGCTTTTATCCGAAGTTACAATGCTTTGGTTGATCAGATCGGAACTTTAACCAGAAACCGGATCATGGGTGCTGATGGCTCTGTAACGCTAGACAGTGGTGCCTTAGCTGGAGATTCATTACCCAGGAATATTTTAAACCAAGTTAGGGGAATTTTGGGTGCTGAGGTTGTCGGCGCACCAGATCAACTGAACAGCCTGTTCGCGTTGGGTATTACGCTGAATAAAAGTGGCAAGTTGGAGATTTCTACCAGCACGGAGTTTAGCAGTGAAACGGGTAAGATGCGTTTTGATAAGGCGTTAACCGAAAATTATGATGATCTGGCCAAATTGTTTGGTGGCGACAACGGCTTAGTTAAGCAGCTTGATAGCTTAATAACTGAATATACTAAATCTGGTGGTTTAATCGCGAACCGTCAGGAAAATCTGCAATTAAGATTAAGAGAAAATACTAAAGCTTCTGAAGCCGCTAGCCGATATATAGCTAGCTACGAAGATTCTTTGCGTAAACGGTACGCTGCTCTAGATAGTTTGCTAGGGCAAATGCAACGGCAACAAGCAAGTGTTACCGCGGCACTTTCAAGTCTTCCAAGCCTGAATACTAAAAAATCAAGCTAAGGAGTTTTAACATGAGTTATGGTATTAAAGCCTATAAATCCGTCGGTATTAAAGATGACTTGGCAGTAGCAGATCCGCATCGTGTTATTCAGTTACTGATGCAGGGCTCACTGGAAAATATGGCTAAGGCGAAAGGCGCAATTGAACGCAAGGACTTTGCTACAAAAGGTCAAACACTTGGTAAAGCCATCGCTATCATTAGTGCCTTAAAAAGCTCATTAGATATGGAACTCGGTGGCGAGATTTCACAGAATTTAGACGCTTTATATGAGTTTATGATTAATCATCTGACCTTAGCCAGTCGTGAGCAAAGCTTAGATAAGATCCAGGATGTGATGGACTTAATGTTAACGATTAAATCTGCTTGGGATCAAATTCCGGTTGCCGATCGTGAAAAAGGCTATCAGCAACGAGCCAGTGCCTCACAACAAATGGCAGTAGGTGCTTAGTGAATAGAGCTGAGGAAATAGCGCATTACTTTTCGATTTTTGATAATGCGCTTAATGTCGCTGAGGGTGAGTTGCTAGATATAGAGCCACTCACCGTTGCCTTTACTGGTGAGACACTCATTACCTTAATTAAGAGTGAGCCTGATTTACAGCTTCAATCAAATCTTTTTCAGCGTTATGACGCTTATCTATCGCAATTAAATGAGCTGTTGGCACTGGAAAAGAAGCAAGTCTTTAACGAACTGGAAAAACTACAACTAGCTAAGAAGGGCTCTGCAAGATACCATGATATGCAACAGCCCTAAGACTTTGTGATGCGTCTATGCATAACTCTTTCAAATTACTGTATAACGAAAACTTTAATTTAACCGATCATCCAGAAATCCTTTCCCGTATTCAGCAAAACCAACAGCAAAGCATTCAAGCTTTTAGTTATTATGCTCCTGAGTTGGTTAAGCTTGTCAAACAGCATGATCAACTTTTCGACGTCTTTTTTAATCACAATCAGCAGCTGAATATCTGTGATACCCACAGTCAGTTAGCTCTTTACTCGGCTGAACCCACCATAGAAGTTGAAACAGAGATAGCACAGTTTATCCAAAGTGCACCTTTTATCTCTTTTTCGCAACCGGCTGGTAGCGATACCGAGATTGAAGAAATCGATGTATTACTTTTGTTTGGCGTAGGTTTAGGTTTGCATCTACCTGCATTGCTGCGCCGGGTAAAAGTTAAGTACTTACTGATTTATGAAAGCAGTAGCAGTATTTTGCGCTGTTCCACTTTCGCTCTGAATTGGCAAGAGTTTCTGAATCAAGCCACTGCAGTGGGTACGGCTGTAAGCATTCAAATTGCTAAGCCTGGTAGTGAAATACTGGATAATTTAAGAGAGCTAAGCTCGTTTTTACCTGGCCTGGACAAGGTATATCTTTATCGACATATTTGTGACCCAATTTATGATGAAGTGCTCAATTATCTGTTAGAGGCGTCTGGTAGACCAGAAAAGTTGACGAAGTCGGGAGTGCAATTTCTCGGTTATCAGGCAGAAAGTGATGCAGTATCACTTCGGGCTGGCTCAACGCTTCTTAACCTGGAACCTGCACTTGTTAAAGATAAAAACGAAATTTTTCAGCAGAATATTGCGGCGCTGATAACTTATTATCCCGGTTTGGCAGAGGTGTTTAACAGTTATCAACCCCAGCGTTGGTTGCCTGCTTATGACAATAGTGGCCAACTAAACCTATATCATAGATTAAGAAAGTGCTTTTTATTCCGTAACAGGGAGCAAGAAGTTAATGCCCTGGTAGAGTGCTTTAAAACAGAAGGTCAGACTGGGTTGTCGTTACTTGGCCAGGCTATCCCATGGAAGCTACGACACTATCTACATTTTCAGACATTACAAAAAATACGTGATATAGAAGCTAAATACAAAAACATACCGGTTGTTAAGCAACAACAAGTTAGAAACATGGTTGTACTTGGTTGCTCCACTCTGTTTGACAGTAAATTTATATCAACTTGCGAGCCTGATAATCTGGTGTTTTTTGAGCGGGAGCCTGATTATTTTTATGCAAGTTTATTTCTGGTTAATTGGGAATCTATTTTTAAATATTTCTTAAATGAAAAGAAAAGTTTATCTCTAAATGTTGGGGTTGAAAATCAATTTTCTACAGCATTTTTCCGTTTAATTCAGCAAACAGGTCATCCAGATCTTAGTAGTACTGTATTTTTAAATTTAAGCTACTCCGAACAAAATATAGGTGAACTCACAGAGCTAAAATCAGATATAAAAACTTTTCATGCAGTTGGTGATTATTTTGATCATGTTTGGTACGGAATAAATCAATCAGTTATTAATGTGCAAGCTGGAGCGAAGTTCCTTAGTAAATCTATCTCTTTTGAAGAGTTTTATGAGTTTCCGCTTTTTATCGTTGGTAATGGTCCGAGTTTAGATGGTGTTATTTCTTGTATAAAAAATTACAGTGAAAGATCAATAATTGTTTCTTGTGGCACGGCATTAAGCGCGCTATTAGCTTACGATATTATTCCAGATTTCCATGCCGAAGCAGAACAAAATAGATCAACATACTCACTTGTAAATAATGTAAAAAATCACGGTAGGTTAAAAGAAATAAACTTAATTTCTTTTTCTGCCGTACATCCTGATACAGCTGATTTATTTAAAAAAGTTTACTTGGCTTTTAAAGAGGGGGAGGCCGCAACTAGATTTTTAAAAAGTTTCTTTCCAGACGATGAACGTAAAAATCTTGTCGAAATTAAGTATGCTTACCCAACGGTGACTAATTTAGCTTTGAGCTTTATTTCTGAATTAGGGTTTAAAAATATTTATTTGTTTGGAGTGGACTTTGGTCAAGCTGAGCATGGGAAACATCACTCTATAAAATCTATTTACTTTAAAGACGACGGAACTGAATTACATGACTTTGAACAGTTTGATCCTCATAACCAGTTGGTTCCAGGGAATTTCAGAGCGTACGTGAAAACAAAGCCAGAGTTTGATATGGCAAGGCGGACATTAAGCCATTTGATTTCTAATTACACAGGTATGAATGTTTATAACTGTAGTGACGGAGCGAAAGTAATTAACGCTATTTCGTTGTCTCCAGATAATGTATTGCTTTCTAATTTTAAATTAGATAAACAAGAAGTTTTAAGCGAGCTTGAAAGTAAATTTCGGTTGTTAAAATTAGATGATATTTCATTTTTAAATATAAAAGACTTATTTCGTTCTTTGGTGTTGTGGTGCAAGAAGCTTGATGCAAATATAAAATCAATCGCTTATGCTGAGACATTTTTAGAAGAAACTTGGCGTGACCTTGTTGAAAGCGTTTTTACCAGTGAGCCTCTTCTCGACCTGCTATACTTTAATAGTTTTAGCATGTTTTATGGAAGCTTAAGAAGAATTTTGTCATTTGAGGCTGATGAAGATCTTAAGTTAAGAATTTTTAGAGAGCTATTGGCTGAAATAGAGTCCTTTACTATGAAAAGCATTGAAATGACAGGAAGCGCTGATAATTTTAAGTGTCGAGCAGGCTCTTTCGTTCATATGATATGATAAAGGTGTCTCAGTGAAATTATCAGTTATTGTTCCATGCTACAACCAAGCACCATATATATATGAGTGCTTACTTAGTCTGCTTACTCAGAGAACAAACTTTAAATACGAGGTTGTTGTTTGTGACGACAAATCGACTGATCAATCTTTAAGAATAATTGAATATCTTTCTTCAAGTTTTGACAATCTTGTCGTTATCGAGAATTCCATAAACTCGGGCCTCGTATCAACAATGAAGAATCTATTATCAGAAGCATCAGGTCAGTATATAGCTTATCTCGATGGCGATGACATCGCTTTGCCTGGTAAACTTCAGCAACAGGTAGATTATCTGGATGCTCATCCGGAATGTCGCATTGTCTACCATGAGTCAGATATGTTTGATAGCAAAACTGGAGAGACAATTAAATTTTTCTCACGCGACTTCTATAACTATAGATACATCCCAAAGCAAGCCGATATCAAACACCTGATTAAATATACTGTTTTTTTACAAGCAAGTAGTGTAATGGTTCGGCGATATGAAAATATGACTGCAGCGCTTGAACATGGTAATAGTATTATTTGCGACTTTCCCTGGCATATTATGAATCTAGGGTTAGCTGGCGGTACAGTTGACCGAATCGATAGTGTTTTGGGCCGTTATCGGATCCACCAGGATAGCTTTGGCGGCCAAACCCAGAGAAATGTTCAGCGTCGTATAAGGGTAACTGAAGAATTAGTAAATTCTTGCAGGCTAGGTAATCGCTTCGGTGTAGATGAGGACACTATTAAGCAGGGAGTGAACCACGTTTATTTTTCAGCTGCGTTATTTTTTCTTCGCCAAGACGAATTTGATTTGTTTCGTCAGATGATTGAGCTTTCAGTTAGCGATAACTTTTATTTCGACGAGCGGCACCGATTAGTGTATCAACATCGGTCTGCACCCGAAAAAGTATCTGAAATACTGGGATGGACAGAATGAGTATTTATCAAGCTATAGTGGTAGGAGCGGGGCTTTCAGGTGCTGTGATGGCAGAGAGATTTGCCAGCGTATTGGGTTGGAAAGTTTTAGTGCTGGAGCAGCGCTCTCATATTGCGGGAAATTGCTTTGATCAGAAGAACGAACAAGGGATCACAGTACATCAATATGGCCCACATCTTTTTCATACATCTAAGCCAGAAGTTTGGGAATATTTGTCACGCTTTACTGACTGGCATCCCTATCAGCACAAAGTCTTAGCTGAAGTTGCTGGTAAGTTAATTCCATTACCTTTTAATTTAAACTCTCTTCACTTAGTCTACCCTGCGGAACAAGCTATTGCTCTTGAAGCAAAGTTATTAGCTTTATACGGTGCAGGTAACAAGGTTTCTATTACTAAGTTGCGTGAAACAGATGATCCAGAGTTGGCTGAACTCGCAGACTGGATTTACTACAATATTTTTGTTAACTACACCATGCGGCAATGGGGTATTAAGGCAGAAGAAATTGCACCAGAAGTGCTAGCCAGAGTACCAGTAGTTTTAAGCCGAGATGATCGCTACTTTCATGATACATTTCAGGCGATTCCAGCTGAAGGTTATACTGTACTTATAAGCCGTTTATTAGCACATCAAAATATTGAAGTTCAGCTTAAGCAGAATGCGTTAGATAGAATCAAACTTGAAAACGGACAAGTATGGCTGGATGGAAAACCTTTTAATGGCAAACTGATATACACCGGCATGCTTGATCAGCTATTTGTTTATCAGTTTGGTGAATTGCCTTACCGATCGTTACAGTTTGTATTCCGGCAGCTTGATTGCCCTTATTTTCAGACGGCAACCACCGTTAACTACCCTAATGCGCCTGACTTTACCCGTATTACCGAGTTTAAACATATTCTTGCTGAACCGTCAGATAGCACCACCATCGTTACTGAATACCCTCAGGATTACGATAAAAACGATCCTGAAAGAAATATTCCTTATTACCCGGTATTTACTGCGGATAACCAGCAGCGGTTCGAAAAATACAAAATACTGTCGGCACAATATCCTCAGCTAATTCCTCTTGGCAGGCTGGCAGAGTATAAATACTTTAATATGGATGATGCAGTTGATAATGCATTAATTCGGTTCAATACCATATTAAAGTAGGAAGCTTATGAAAGATATTTCTAGTTTGAATAAGTTGGAGCAAGCTGTACTTTCCCAGCCTCTTACTGCTATTTTTTGCGATGTTTTTGATACTTTGATTTTCCGTGAAGATGGAACTATCGACGAATTATGGCGAAAACTAGCTATATGCGCACATGAACGTGGAATCATAAGTAATGATGACCCAGACTGGTTTGTTTTGTGTCGTAAAGAAGCGGAGGAAACAGCACGACGCAATATGTATCAAAAAGAAGGGCATCGTGAGGTAGAAATTGATCAGATATATTCTTTTTGGCCAAGCGAATCCGGTGAAAAGTTAGCAGAATTAGAATTAGAAATAGAATACAACAACTGGCGTCTTAACCAAGTGTTGGCTGAATGGCTTACTAATCAGAGAAATAATGGGATTGTTCTCGTTTTAGTGTCGGATATGTATCTGCCTTCTAGGTTGATGTCACGATTTTTTGAAGTCAGGACTCCTAACCTCAAGCCAGTTAAACTTTACGTCTCGTGTGAGCATAAAGCGAGCAAGCATGACGGGGGGTTGTTCCGACTTCCGTTGCAAGAGTTTGACTTGGAACCCGGGAGAGTTCTTCACATTGGCGATGATAACATAGCAGATTTTCAGATGGCTACATTAGCCGGACTAAAGTGTTGTCATTTACCATTAGGTGATGATTATCTGGCGCAGTTAAAGTACGAGCGGCGTTTGATGCCATTAGCAGTTGCGGGGCTGGAGCCGCTTCGTAAACAATGGCGCTGGTATAGCGACGGTAAACCGATTTCGTATTTAGCCGGTCAGGTATATGCTCCGGTACTGTTCTCATTTGCTAAATGGGTCATTCAGGAATGCAAAAAATACCTGGTGCAAACTCTATTCTGTATTTTGCGGGAAGGCGATCTAATCTCGCGCTTGATTAAACTAATCCCGGGACACTGCATCGAGGTCCGCACACTTAGCATTTCCCGACGTTCTAGTTTCTTGCCTGCCAGAGAATGGTCTGTGGATCTTATCTACCAGCTTTGCCAGCGACGCGCCTACACTCTTGCTGAGTTTTTTGAAGATATTGGTTTGGAATGCCCAAAGATGTGGAGTGAACACCAAACCTTATTTCTAAGCGACATTGTTCATAGTGATAATTGGAAAGACTTAGTTATTTGGTTAGAAGAACAGCGCGATAAGATAAAGAACCACCTGAGTAATCAACAGGAATTATTAGCTGAATATCTTGCTCAGCAGGGTGTGATTAATTCAGCTGAGGTGGCCATTCTGGACTGGGGATGTGGCGGAAGCCTGCTGCATAACGTTAATCGAGTGGCAGATTTAGATACCGTACATTATTTCATGTTTTATGCTAGTCAGAGAGCCATCCCAATCGCGTTAACGCAAAAGTTACATGTCTTTCAAACAGTTGCATGCAAAGATTGGTCAGAGCAAATGGCTGCGAGCCCAGAGATAAGTGAGATCCTACTCAATGGGACACTTTGCTCCACCCGCGCCTATACCGATAATGCGGGGACCATTGAACCTATAACGGTGTCCCGTCTTGCTGTTTCAACGACACTAGATAAAAAACTAGATACTTTTTACCACGCAGTTATGGTGTGGAGCAAAAACGCTGCGAAGTCCAATTGGCTTGATCAGGGGGTTAACTTATCCGAACGTCGTTATTTCATTGCTGTGTTATACCGTTTTGTAATGTATCCCACATGGCAAGAGGCTGCTGCGGTGGCAGACCTACCAGTTCCACTGGCTTGTGGTCAAAGCATTCGATTGCTGCCAGAGGCAGATATTTTAAAAGTTAGGCAGAGCGTTAACTCAGCTTGTGAAGCGTACCGGTTACTAAGGGATGGCGCGACTGATCAAAAACAACAGGGTTTCTGGTACCCTGGCTTACTAACCTTAGCATTCCCAGGTGAACTGCAACTTTGCGGAGAGTTGGCTGTTTATCAAGATGACGATAAAGTCCCACCCGCGTTATTACACATATTAAAAAGCCATAATATCTTAGAAACTGCGGTTTATGGAGCAGGTAATCTAGGGACAAAAGTCATTGATTTATTGACATACCACGGCATAGCAGTGACATATATTATTGACCAGCGAGCAAAGTCTGGACCCTTTTATATAGGAGACAGAAAAGTTATTACATTAGACGAAGCGTTTAAATTAGGACTTAATACGTATAGCGTCGCCTCCAGGGCATTTTGCAGCGAGATTGTACAGTCAATAAGATCAGTTTATTTGACTACCGGCGTGGAGATAAAAATTATTACTTACCGTGGAATAATCTAAGTTACCTGTGCAGATTTCACCGGGATCATTGCGTTGCCAGCTGGCAGAGGCACGTATTTTGAGAGAAGGACATTATCATAATGAATAAAGAAAACAGAACAGTAACAGTAGTGATTCCCTGTTTTCAGCAGGGACATTTGCTACCTCGTGCTTTAGATTCTATTCAGCGGCAGACATATAAAGACCTTGAGGTGCTTGTGATAGATGACGGTAGTAATCCGCCGGTAGAAATCACACATTGTTACAGCGTCCCGGTAAAATTAATTAGACAAGAAAATAGAGGTTTATCTGCAGCACGAAATACCGGCTTACGACTTGCATCAGGCACCTACATAAAATTTCTTGACGCAGACGATGAGCTGTTACCAGATTGTATATCAGACCAAGTGTATATGTTAGGGGCGAAAAATACTGTAAGTTGCATAGGGTTCCGAGAGATAAATGAAGACTCTGATAATCTGACTGATGTCATCCCGGCATTCGGTGCGCCTTTATCAGCATTACTGATGGTTAATATAGGCCCCCCCCACATTTACTTATACTGGGCGGAAGATTTACGACGTTATAAAGGGTTTTCTCAGGAAGAAAGAGTGCAGGGCGGTCATGAAGATTATGATCTGATTTTAAGAATGGTGGTTGACGGGGTTAACTTGGTTACTCACCATTCTGTTGGTGTTATCTACTATCGTCGGGAAGGGACCATGTCGACGGTAAGAGATAGAATGGACAAGACTCGTGCTGCGGTTTGGAGTTACAATGTTGCGCAGTATTTTTTAAAAGAAAAAGTTATCTCAGCTAACATGATGTTGTCTTTACTGACGAGTTTTGCGCACTTACTTAAAATAACTCCCCCCAAGTATCACGAAAATCTGTATCAACTCATCGGTATTTTTGAGGAACGTCTGTCATCAGTGAACTTCAGTTCAACATCATATAATGACAGAAATCTGTTAAGTATTTTTGGAAATTTGGAAGGTACCGAAGCGATTGCCAAACGTCTATCTTCAGTGCTGAATGCCTCAGATATCATCTCAGTTCCCTGGCACGCTCAAGAAATTATAGATTATCGGTTAAATTTAAAGTTTTACGAGAATACTTTTCCTGATCGCTACCTGGTTCAGTTATTACAGTGCGCTATTGCTCACAAAAATAACTTTGCAGTTTATGGGGCGGGTGAGGCAGGTCAGAGAATTCTAAAAATATTGCTTTCTGCGGGGCTTAAGCCAGTGGTTATATATGATAGAGGGTGGGGCGGAATTTTAGAATTAAATGGCTGTCCGGTGCGGGACCCGGGAGAGTTAGCGGGTTCTGGCATTAATTTCATTATCATAGCGTCTTTTGCTTATTATCAGGAAATAGCTTATTTCATAAAGCGCGAAGCGCCGGAAGTGGGATTTATATGATAAGTTCATCGAGGGTAGTAATTTAAATGGCATTGAAAATAGTGTTACCTGTTGGTGTCACCGTGGTTTGTGTGGATATTTTCGATACGTTATTGCTCCGCGACGGTTGCTCAGAAAAAGCCAGGTTTTATGCTACCGCCCGGGAAGTTAACAAGCTTAGTCAAAGCAAGAAATCTAGCATTGAACACATTTTCCTGGCACGACTTACAGCGCATCGATGGCTATACAATTTATATGAGAAAAGACTGATCGCAGAGCCATCACTTAGAGAAATTCATAAAATACAGTGTGAGATGCTATCTGACGAAAAAATAACGATATCTGTGTTAGAAGAAGCAGAATATAATTTTGAATTTTCATCATTGAAACTGAATTCTCCACTAGTGAAGTTTCTGGTTACGATGGAAAAGTCTGGAAAAAAGGTGATACTACTCAGTGATATGTATTTATCGTCTGAATTTATTAGAAAAATTTTGACACAGAATAATGCTGAACTACATTGTGAAATTTACATGAGTAACGAAATTGGCGTTTCAAAACATCGTGGGAATGCATTTACGTGGATAATTGAAAAATACTCTGTTGCGCCGGACAAAATTCACCATATTGGAGACAATTATGCCAGTGATTACCTTATACCGCTAGCAAATAAGGTGTCAGCAACATTTATGCCTAGAAACAAATATTTCTATTATAAAGAGCGGATATTGGGGTTATTGACGGATTTGACACTTAGAGGAATATTAAATGAGTGATTCTGACATTTACAATGAAAATTTCTATATAAATCAAGCATCTTACTCACTAAGGTCAGGTGTGGCGACGTTATCGATTCTTTTCGACTTAATAGGGAAACCTAAATCAGTATTAGATGTGGGATGCGGAACAGGGTCGTGGCTCGCAGCAGCTCATAATCACGGAGTCGGAGATATCTTCGGTGTCGACGGTGGGTCTTCTGCGAAAGATATGTTGATGATCCCCCCCTCCTGCTTTCGCGAGTTAGACGTTTGCAAGTCTTTTACCCTGAGTAAAAAATATGATTTAATTATTTCATTGGAAGTTGCAGAACATCTTAACGTTGAGTCTCACACGTCATTCATTCAAAATTTGAGTGCTCATGGTGATGTCGTTTTATTTTCCGCAGCCATTCCTTATCAGGGGGGGACAGGGCACCGCACCGAAAACTGGCCTGCTTACTGGTGTAAATTGTTTTCTTCGTTTGGATACGACTGTTACGATGTAATTAGGCCGCTTATATGGGATCTCCCAGGTATCGAGTTTTGGTATAAACAAAACATATTTTTATTTATTAAGTCGGAAACGGCTGCTTCACTGGGCCTCGTCGACGCACAACGCACTCAAAATCCGCTGGCGCTTGTCCACCCCGAAATGTATTTATGGTCTTTGAGGCGTAGCGAAGAGTTAACGGAACAGCAATATCATTTTGATAGAAAATATTATTTCGATCTAAAAGACGGGAAGGACACCGCATTTATTTCTGTACCTGAGTATGGGAGTAAGTTTAATAATGAATTTTGATCAGCTGTATCGTCAGACGATGGGGCCCTATTTCTTTGAGTTCTGCCAGCGGCTTCACGCTTTGGCAACGATGTACTCTGCAGTTGGAAACACCACGCTCTATTTCTGCCGGCGCTCTGGTATTGTTTTATACGAATTTTATAAAATGTTTCTTGCTGCCAACAGAATTTCTCCTGGGTACGAAATGCGTGATTTTCCCGTATCGCGATTAGTGGTAGTTAAGGCAGCTTTAGCAGAAAGCAGTTTATGGGGTGGGCATATGTGTTCTGTAATGTTCCCTCAAAAGACTATCCGCTATCTTATCGCAAAGCTGTTGGAAAGCCAGGAAGTGATTTGCCCGATTAAATATACTGCGTTCTTTGAGGAAAATATCTTAAATTCTACTATTACTCCGGGTTCTGTTAGTAAATGGCTTGCTGTTGACGCGCTTATTGACGGCAATATGGATTCAATATCCTCTTACCTGCTTTATCAACGTGAACTGTTGTTAGCTAACTTCCCTTCGAGACCAGGTGACAATGCCGTCATTGTCGACTCCGGGCTGTATGGCACAGTGTCAGAAGTTTTAAGCGGTCTTTTCCCCGATGTTCGGTGTATTAGTGGCTTTGTTTACTTTTCAAATTACAAAAAGGTAAACCCGGTATCACATCAAGACTTCATATATGGATTAATGGGTTCCTCTGCGGCGGCAAGTTTGGAATTAAACCATACGGCGGTCTTACGCCATTGGCACTTTATTGAGAAGCTTTTGGAGCCGGATAATATTTCCTCAATGTCCGATTTTTCTTCTTTTCAGCCAAACGTCAATCTCGTCTTAAATAACGAGCAATCTTCAATTGCAGAGTTTTTCAGGTCTCCGCTACCCTACGACATCAACAGTGTGTTAAACGTGATAAACAGAGTTTTAAGCCATCCGTCTCCGAGTGAACTTGAAATAATTTACTCATCTGAAAGACGGGACGATGCCAGTGGTGAGACGAGGAGGATTCTGATCCCCCGCAGCCTTGAGTTATCAATAAGAAAGTCGGACGCATTACGTAGGGTAAATTACGGGATTATCAGACGTTCTTTGTGGCATGAGGGGCAGATAGTGTTGAGCTATGGGTGGCTGGGGTTTGTATACAATGGGTTTAGGTACTACACCGTGCGGGTTAAGACGTTGTTTTTCTCTAAATTTATTGCCCGTCTATTAGGTCTGTAATGTCTGAATTGCCGCAGTCTTCCCATTCAGACACCTACACAAGGTTGATATATCGTCTGTCTGACTTGTACGCAGGCGCTGCAACTGTGGAGGTTGTTCACCTTGGTACGGAAGGATACTTATTGTTTCAACGGTGGCTTGATGCTCCAAACTGCCTCCTACTCAATCAGTTCAGTTTACAAAATATGCGACACTTTATTTCTTCGTCGTTTAATAACCAGGATTCACAGGTATTAGTATTTCAAATTGGCCCGTCATTTTCATCTCGTTTTGAAACTACTGCCCCGAAAGATCAATGGTTGAGTATTATCCGATCATTAGGCCTTACTGTTCTTAAAACTGCGCGTCTTGCCGCGCATATAATGTTTGATGATAATCGTTTCAATCTAATAGCTGCGCATTGGAGTAAATATTGCCCTTATAAAGACGGATCCGATATTTTATCGCCCAACATATACGCTGTGGAAGTTACCAAGGCTACCTCGGTCTTTCCTGTGTTATCTAACGATCGTCATATTGTTGGCTACTCATCAGACTCCGCCCAACCGGCGGGCAGCTTCGCTATTTACTATTTAGTACACTTTTTTCAGGACCTTGTATTTTTAAGGGGCCTGGTATCCCGCTGGGGTAGTAAAGCTGTCAAGGTCATCGTGAATAATAGTAATTTCGCTTTTCATCATTTAATGATCGTCCAAAAGTTCTTGAATAATCACTGTATTAGCTCTGTAAATCTCCCCGATTTTGATCGGAACCGGTTGCTGCCAGGTGACCTGTTATTCACATCAACACTCGGTCCACAGTCTCCTATGCATTTTTCGTGTTCTCGACTCATTGAGAAAGCACGTGAACGACGAGTGGTTACCGTGACGCTGCAGCACGGCATAACCTTGCCAGATGTTTTTTGTACTATGACGGAATATACCTGCGTTTGGAACGAGCAGGTTGCGGAGGAGGTTAAGCTTCGGTGTCACCAGGTATTTCGTTCAAAAATATTTTCCGTCGGTAATGTCAAACCTGTTTATTGCCGTTCCGGAAAGGGTCTTTCTGAGATTTTAGGTAGTTGGGTGCAGAAGTTTTCAAAATATGTGATGGTCGCAACTAACCTTCATTGGGCTAACGCGCATAATGTAAACAGCGCTGATGTAAGATCTGTATTAGAAGAGATGAGCCGAAAACACCCGGAGATATTATTTTTCGTCAGGCCTCATCCTGAGGACTGCGCTGTTAATTATGGCAGTCAGTTTAAAAATGTCTTACTTATCGATGATGTTATTACCGGACTACTGGATATCTCGGTCGATCAGATTCTGGTACATTGCCATCTTTTGCTGTCAACATACTCGACGTTGTTATACGATGCACATCGTAACAATGTCCCAGCTAGGGTTTTCGGTTTCAATACAGAGATTGGCAGAGACAGTCACCTCTATCCTGAGTTAGCAGGTTTGCAGATAGTAAAAAATGATGTTCCATTAGAAATCGATACCTTTTTTAAAGGTGGCGGTTCTTTGGCGCCTTCAGGTGTGAATGATATGAGCTTTGACGAATCGATTAGTGTTCTTTTTGGCGTGTTGGGCGAGCCTTTGACGCCATTGCAGAGTAAAGAATTAAAGAGGTTTGATGAGTATTGTCGTATCAATGTTCCGGATTATGGCCGGACAGATTTTCGCACCCGGCTAGAAAATAATTTCGTTCATGGAGGCCTCAAGCATGACTAAAGTTAAAAGAGAAAGCGTCATTTTTAATGCGATTAAGGGGGGCGTTGGTATTGAATTAGGGGTTGCAGAAGGTGTCTTATCTGAAAGAATAATGCAGTTAAATCATTTGTCTTTTTTGTATGGTGTCGATATGTATGCTGGCGATAGGGGGCATGATGTCTATCAGTACAAAACTGCATTGAGGAAACTCGAACGTTTCAAAGAGAAGTACTCTTTGATTAAGATGAGGTTTGACGAAGCGCTAGACTTATTTCCTGATAGTTATTTTGACTTTATCTATGTTGATGGTTATGCCCATACAGGTGAGGAGGAAGGAAAGACCTTGCATGATTGGTTTCCTAAATTGAAACCAAACGGAATTTTCGCGGGAGATGACTATCATCCTGATTGGCCGATGGTTATGGAGGTTGTTGATTCATTTGTAAAAACAAATTCTCTTTCTTTAAACATCATAGATTGTCACGAACCAATTCCTTATTGTGAATATCCAACATGGTTTGTTATTAAGTAAACTTAATGTTTTTGAGACGATAAATGAACTATTCATTCTATTCAAAGATTTATGATCATGTTTTTCTTAACAATCCAGAGTATTTGAAGGCAGAGCTGAGTCCGGGATACCGAATAGCTATCGAGTATTCAGAAGTCCTTAGAGCTGTGGGGAAAAGACACCTCGACTATGGTTGTGGAGTTGGTTTCGTCGTCGGCTTGTTAGGATCCAAGATATTTGGTAAGGATTCCTATGGTATAGACGTAAGCGAAGTTGCATTAAGTATTGCCAAAAAAAGAGGGATAGAGAGTAGCAAGTTATTTCTTTTAGATAATGATGTTTTACCTTTCGAAGATAATTATTTTGATGTTATCACTTGTTTTGATGTCATTGAGCATCTTGATGTAGAGGATATATTAACTTTATCGACAGAGCTAAATCGTGTTCTTTCGTCCGACGGAGTTATATTGTTAAACATCTCTACGAGAAAGGCCGGTTCTCATGACATGCATGGTGACAATTTACATCGAACAGTCAGAGATGCTGAGTTTTATTCGGACTTATTTAAGCTGGATAGATATGTTGTTAATAACGTTGAACGTGAGATAACAGCTGTTCGCCGGGGCAAATGGATCGATTAATATTATATCTTGGTAGTATCAATGGTTAATATCTCCCGCATATAGCACAGTCTCATACCAGCTGTTTGAGTGGTGGCCCAGACGTAAGCTATAGCCGCTGTAGACGCTGGTAATCCATCTTGGAATTACCCATAGGTCATCAAGATAATGGTAGGTACAAATCGCTAACGCCGGATGATGATGCTCTATGACCCCTTTGGCGCCCTCCAGCGCGTCGAGTTCTGCACCTTCTATATCCATCTTGATGAAGTCGGGCACACGCCCGTATTTTTGGAAATAGGTGTCGATTGAGCAGGTTCTAATTTCTGTAGTGCCGCGTTCATCTATCGTACAGTTGAAGTGAGCACCGGAAGTGTCTGCCGCAATAAACCGAAGCATGCCGTCACTATGCCAAAGTCCTTTTTCTTCTAATATAACCGTTGCTTCTGGAGCAAGAGCAGACAGATGCTGACGCAATAAAGTCGCATTTTGTGGGTCAGGTTCAAAGCATATGAAGGTTTTACCTCTTAGTTGCCCAGCGAAAGTGCCAAAAATTTCACCTCGGCATGCACCGCCGTCCACGACCAGCGCGTCTTCTTGAATCAAAATATCGGGGTGAAGATACTGCGGGTATGTGCTCCGAGGATAAGAAAACTGCAACTCACTGCATATTGCTTCAAACAGGTCGCTAAGTATCTGTTGCGAGTTGAGGTCAAGCATAGACTTTAACCACGAAATCTCTACGTCGATGTTAGTACTAGGAGCAAATCGTGCTACTGCAAGCAGGCTTATATTAAGGTAATTAGTGAAGCTGCGTTTCTGAAGTCCTTTAATAATGTCGGAGTACCAACTGCTAGCAATTAAAATGATAACGTTTTCACGAATAGCTGTGTCAACAGAAAATACAGGTAAATTCATGAAGGTTTTTTTATCATCGATGGCGCTGCTTTCACAAAAACCCGCTATGGACAAACTCCCTTTACTTAGATATTCGAAAGCCCTCCTTGCATTGTCACCTGTGCCATAGATAATGGCTGTCTCCGAGCTATAATATAGCTGACTGAAACGTTGGTAGTAGGCAATGAAATTTAATTCAGATTTGTTCAGTAAAACGTTTGGCTTGCTCATAAATGCTTCTTGTCTTTACCTGTTGAGCTGAAAATAAAATCTATAATTTATGCCGCACTACCAGCATCGACAGTAATAATACTGCCGGTTATTGCCGCAGCTTGCTCACTTAGCAAATACAGCACCGCCGCTGCGGCATCATCCGGTGTAGCAAGTCGGCCCAGTGGGCTGCGCCTTTTAATACTTTCTAGCTTGTCACCCTGTAAACTTTGCGTCATATCAGTTTGCATATAGCCCGGCGCTACACAGTTAACGGTAATGCCAGCTTTGCCCACTTCGCGCGCCAGTGATTTGCTAAACCCCTCTAATGCAGATTTACTGGCGGCATACACACTTAAACCATTAAAGCCGGTGCGGGCGATAATTGATGATATGTTTACAATACGCCCATTTTGATTTAGTAACATTGGCCTTAGCAGGTATTTACAAAGCAAAATAGGTGCCTGAATGTTGAGATCCAGAAGTTTCGTAATCTCACTATTATGCATGGTAGCGAGTACGCCGTCATAGCCGACGGCTGCATTATTAACAAGGGCGTACGGCCTGCCGTATTGCTGCACTAGTTTGCTGCACAGCGATGAAATATTTTCCAAATCGGATAAGTCAGCTGCGACAAAGTTTAGTGTGCTTGAGTATTCAGCGAGTAAACCAGTCAGCATTGGACTTTGCGATCTTGCAAGTGCCAGCACGTGGTATCCTGAAACTAGTAACTGCTGACAAATCGTTAGCCCCAAACCGCGACTAGCGCCAGTTACCACCACCAATTTAGTCATTCTTTATCCTCTCGCTTACGACTTAGTTTGCCACTGGCATTGGTCGCTATGTTGTCAACAAAATTTAGCTGCGTTGGTAGCTGATAGCGAGCCAATGACGCCATACAGTGTTGAATAAGCTGAAGTTTCAATGTTTTGACATCGTGATTTGGCGCGACTTGCAAATCTGCCGCAACGAGTTGGCCTAGTACACTGTTGCTTTTAGCATAGACCCGAGCTTGCAACACTGCGGGGTGTTGCAGTAATACTTGCTCTACTTGCTCCGGCTGTACTTTACTACCGCCGACATTAATTAGGCCGTTGGCCCGGCCGAGAAAGTGGACACGGTCTTCGGTAACTTCAACTAAGTCCTCCGAGTCGAGAAAGCCCTCAACATCTATTCGATCTGCTAGGTTAATGTCAGGTTTCTGTGGAGGTTTCAACCATAAGTGTTGTCGGCTATCTACTTTAAAACTGAGCCCGTTATGGCCTTGTTTGAGCCAGTTAAGTGGAAAACCAGCTTTTTTATCGGAAACTGCAAAGCCTACCCCAGCTTCAGTTGAAGCATAAATGTGGAGTAGTTTAGCCTGAGGAAATAACGCTGCCAAGTTATCTAGCAGCCGCTGTCCGGCGATTTCACCGCCGAGAGTAATCCGCTTAAGTGGTAGACTTAACATCTCATTTGTCATAAGCAACTGACGCCATAAGGAAGGAGTTGCAGATATTGCATTGACTGCACCTCTTTGCATCTCAGTAAATCGCTGCGCTGCATCACCGTTAGTGCAGTCAACCAGTGTAGCTCCTGTGAGCAGGCTTTGTAGGACAACTTGTAGCCCAGCAAAGCGTGTTGGCTGATAACAAAGAGCCCAGCGCAGAGCTGCGTTATTGACATTTATTTTTACTGCCCGGGTTAAGCTATCGAGGCTATGACCAATCCACTTTGGTATGTCTGTGGTCCCGGAAGTGGCCATAAACCAGTGAGTAGTAATTTCTTTCGAGAGCAACTCACGGTGTTCTGGCTGCGATGCTATGCTGCTAACGCCGTCGGGAAACAATGTTATGTCATCAGGTAGTAAAGCTTTATCTGATAACAAGTAAAGCTTGCTGCACCAGCCATCGAATGCCAGTATTTGCGCACAGAAATTTGATAAATCTTTAAAGCGTACCGCGACGGTCTGGTGTTTTAAATCTGGGTATTGGTGACGAATTTGTTGGGCATTATTGATTAATTCGCTATAGCTACATTCACATTCAGCTGCAATCGCTGTTGTTTGATAATTCGCTTGCTCTAAACGTTGCAGTAGCGACATAACAAGAATTAAGCCTTTAGCGCCAGCTGGTAAATTTTGACAAACTCGCCGAAAGTACGTGGGTAAATTGCGATTTGCATTTCGCTGAAAGGATCTATACCCAGGTCCTCTTCTAATTGAGCAACTAACATGGCAAAACCAAGTGAATCCAGCCCGCTTTGCAGTAGTACAGTATCTTGTTCAATATCGGTAATTAAATGACAATTGGCCAGCTGTGCGACCTGGGTTAAGCTATCTTTAATATGTTGTTCTATGTTCACGGTTAAACCTGTTTTTAGTAAAAAAAGATCTGCTTAGCGGCGGCAGTAATTTGTTTAGGCAATTTCGCCAAAATGACGTCGCGGTTGAGCCGCCAACGCTCGAGCTGATAACAAAAGATTTTGACAACATAAGGTTGATTATCGCGCACTCCACCAGTCTTGTCCTCGAGTTGCTGATAATCAAATAACTGATGCAGTTTAATCACGTTGTGATTAAAGGATAACACCTCTGCGTAAAGCGTGTGGTAGTTTGCTTGGTTGGCAATATAGTCGAGGGCAGCAATTTCGAGTAGTAAGCCTGAACCCGGCCAGACATTGGTTTCACCCAGATAACAGCCCCATGCCATTGCGCCTTTACTCTGATGGGTAAAATTTAATACCCCAATAGGCCGGTTATCCTGAAAAAATACAAAAAATTTGCGCTGTGGATCGTTTTGCAGCGTCTCAAACCAGTTAAGATGCTGTGGCCAGCTAATACTAGCGTTGCTATGCATATTCCGCCGAATGTCTGGCAAGTTACGCCATCGCCATACCTGCTCGAGTAAGTCGATGGTTAGTGGTTTAAACTCAGACAGCGGGTAACGTTTTGCTATAGGCATAGGATTAAATCAAATCCCAGCTCATTGCAGTGCCTTTGCTGGCAGCCTTTCTAATTGGCTTTCCCAGCAACATTGGCAAGTATTTAGGCTCCAGCCCACGTCCTGGGCGAATCGAACGCAGATTTGTTGGATTAAACACATCACCTGCTTGCATATCTTCGGCAATATAAAGTGAGCGCCGGTATTTGCGTGATGCTTGCTCCTTTTCAGTTCCGCCGTAGGTCACCTTGCCTAGTGCGACAGCTGCTCGATTACATTCCTGCACTAAGGCGGAGAACTCTGTTGGCTCCAATGAAAACTCGGCGTCGACACCACCTTCACTTCTATCCAGCACAAAATGTTTTTCAATGATTGTTGCACCGAGCACGACACTTGCAACCGCGACCCCTATACCTGCTGTATGATCAGATAAGCCCACCTGGCAGCCAAACAATTCAGCGAGGTGTGGTATGGTTGCTAGGTTAGCATCTACCGGGGCGGCCGGATAATGCGAAGTACATTTAAGTAAAATAAGATCACAACAGCCATGTTTTCGAAGAACCTCAACTGACTCCGCTAGCTCACTCTGTGTTGCCATGCCGGTAGACATTATTACTGGCTTACCGGTTTTAGCCACCGCAGCCAGCAAACCATGGTCGCTATTTTCAAATGAAGCAATTTTATAGCAGGGTGTATTTAATTGTTCGAGGTATTCGACAGCAGCCAAATCAAAAGGTGTGCTAAAGGCCAGCATACCGTGCGAAGCTGCACGGTCAAAAATCGTTTTATGCCAATTCCACGGTGTCATGGCTTTTTGATATAAATCGTGTAGTGATTGGCCTTGCCACAAATTATCAGCATCTTGAATAACAAAATCGCCGTAACTAATGTCTAGTGTCATGCTATCCGCAGTGTAGGTTTGTATTTTTATCGCATCAGCACCACATTTTGCTGCTGCATCGACCATTGCCAAAGCTTTATCCAGCGATTGGTCATGGTTACCGGACAATTCTGCAATAATGAAAGGCGGTTGTTTGGCGCCAATTAACCGATTGCCGATCTTAATTTCTGTCATGTTGTTTATGCTACCGACTTAGTAAGTTGCTCTACGACCTGGAGTGTACCGGTGTCTTTTGGAATTACGCGCTTTGCCGCTTCGCTAATCGCTGCTAGTTGCTCAGGTTTACTAAGATAGTAACTAACCTTGTCAGCAATAATTCTTGGCGAAATATCACTGTATGCTCCTATCCAGACACAGGCGCCCAGTTTATCTAAATACGCTGTCGTTGCTTGCTGATTCTCTGCCACTGGCACCACTAAGGCTGGTAAACCAGTAATACAGCGCTCCCAATGGGTTGCACCGCCGGCGCCGAGCATCAATTGCGCTTTTTGCATTAATACCGCCATAGCATTAGTTTGAATATGTAACTGAACATTCGACAGCTGTGCACATTGCTGTTTGATACTGGCTTGCCAGGGGTTATTTAGCCCTATCACTATATCGGCAGTAACAGGGAGAGACTTTAGGCTGGCAATGGCTTCTATTGCCATAGAGGTTAAGTTTTGTTCATCGCTACCGCCAAAACTGACCAAAAGGTGGTTTGGAATTCTTTGACAATGCGGCTGATAAAATTCTTCGCGTAGTAAAGCATAACGTGGACCTAACAGCTGCTGACAACCCGCTGGTACCAGCGAACGATAGCGACTATCCATATCCGGAAGCAGGTTTTGATCCAACAGCAGGTCGCATTCAAGAGGACGGTTTGCCAAATCATCAATCACCATAATTTTCTGGCAACGTTGGCGCAGTAGCTTGCCATATCGTTGACCAAGCTGGTAATGATCAATAACCAACAGCTGATAGGGTTCTGTAATTAGCCCTAATGTAGCGAGTGCATCATCTTCTTCGCCAAAAAGCTCCGCTGGCAAACTTAACGTCTTAAAGCCAGCTTGTTGTAGCAAATCTATTAAATGCCCTTTATTGTTCCGACAGGCAAAACGGCATATAGCTCCATGTTTTAGCAAAGCTTTTGCCAGGGTTAGGCAGCGCATAATATGCCCACTACCTATTGTTACTGACGCATCAACCCGAAACAGTACCCGCATCTTAGCTCTGTTCCTGTTGTAACATCCGATATAGGTATTCAGCCCGTCGCCAGTCATCTGGTGTGTCGATATCCTGAACCCGATGCGATGGCAGTTCGTAAAGTTGTGAGTTGGCGCTAAACACACTTTTTTGCAGATCAAGCCAGGTCGATGCTTTAGCCCAGTAAAGCTGACCGGCATCATGAAATGTCGGTATCAGATCCTGTGAGCGTTTACTGATACTGGCTGGGTCAAAAGGGGCAACTCCGCCGGTTTCGGTTAACACTAATGCTCTTTGAATAGGAAAAGCAAAGCGCGCTGCGGTAAACACAAAATCTGCCTTAGTTGCGACAAGTCTATGCAGCAGTTCACCAATTAGCCCAGCATCCAATAGGGGTGCAGTAGCATAAAGGCAAGCGCAGTGCTCGAGTGGCCAACCCAAAGATTGCAGTTGCGAAATCGCATCCCGGATCACCTCTGTAGTGCCGGTATAATCGTCGGCGAGTTGCGATTGTCGTAGAAAAGGCACCTCGGCACCATATTCTAGCGCGACTTCAGCAATTTCAGCGTCGTCGGTCGAGACCACGACTTTATCAATTACGCCACTTTGTAATGCTGCCTGGATCGGATAAGCCAGCATTGGCTTACCACAAAAGTCCTTAATATTTTTCCGGGGTATGCGCTTACTACCACCACGTGCTGGAATAATCGCGATATTCATTGCTACTGCTCTAAAAATGCGCTTAAAGTTGTTACAACGAACTGTTGTGCTTCAGGTGTTAAACCCGGAAATAAAGGTAGAGTTACCGCCTGTTGATAATAGTTCTCAGCTTGTGGGCAGTAGCCTGCTTTAAATCCTAACTGTTGATAGTAGGGTTGCAGGTAAATAGGGGTATAGTGCAAGTGCCCAACTATGCCGTGTTGTCTTAGGTATCCGACACAGACTTTGTGTTGTTCCTGCGTCAGACTTATTAGTCTTACAACATAAAGATGATAACTACTATAGCTATCAGGGTGTTGGCTCAAAGGCTTAATCTCGGCATAACGGTTAAAAGCCTGGTTGTAATGCTCAACCAGTTGCTGGCGCGCACTCACAAAGCTATCCAGTTTGGAAAACTGGCTTAAACCCAGCGCGGCATGAATATCGGTTAGACGATAATTAAACCCAAGTAATTGCTGCTGATAATACCAGACACCATGGCTTGGCTCGGTCAACTCTGTAGCTTCAGAGGTGATACCGTGGCTGCGTAACATCTGCATTTTCCGTGCAAGTTTCGGATTTTGCGTGGTGGTCATGCCACCTTCACCGCTGGTAATAATTTTCACCGGATGGAAGCTAAACACAGTGATATCTGAATAACGGCAGTTACCTACGGGTTGATTTTGGTAGCGGGCACCAATCGCATGCGAGGCATCCTCAATGATATGAAAGCCATATTGTTCAGCCAGGGCGGCTATTGCCTGCATATCACAGGACTGACCGGCAAAATGTACTGGTATCACCACTTTAGGTAACTGATTTTGCCGCTGCGCCAGTCTTAGCTTTTCTTCAAGTGCCGCCACGGACATATTGCCGGAATCAAGCTCAATATCGACAAAGTCGACAGTAGCACCGCAGTACAGGGCACAGTTAGCTGAAGCGACAAAAGAGTTAGGCGAAGTCCAAACCCGAGCACCTGGGCCAACGCCCAATGCCAAGCATGCGATATGCAGGGCGGAGGTGGCGCTGTTAACAGCAACGGCAAACGAGACCTGACAATAATCGGCAATGGCTTGTTCAAAAGCCGGCACTTTAGGCCCCTGAGTGAGCCAATTGGATTGCAGTACCTCTTGAACTGCTGCAAGATCGGCTGCATCCAGTTGTTGCTTGCCGTAGGGTATCATTGCTCAGCCACCAGATTACAATGACGGATTTCATCGATAGTTAAAAAGTGCGGATTGGTGTCCGACACATATTCGAAACCCTGCTCAACTAATTGTCCGTGCTCACCCAGGGCATTAGTGGTGAAATCATTGCTACGGTTAAAAAACTTAATTGCTGGCGCAATCAGATAATGGTCAGCAAATTCATAGGTATGAAAAGACATATCGCCGGGGCACATCATTTCATGTAATTTCTCCCCGGGACGAATACCAACAATTTTTATCGGTAAATCGGGTGCCATGGCTTTTGCCAAATCTGTAATTCGAATAGAGGGGATTTTAGGTACAAAAATCTCACCGCCCAGCATCCGCTCGAAATTCTTCAACACAAAATCGACCCCTTGCTGCAGGGTGATCCAAAAGCGCGTCATTTGTTGATGTGTTACTGGAAGATGGTCGGAACCTTGATTAATCAGTTGCTGAAAAAAGGGCACCACAGATCCTCTGGAGCCAACCACATTGCCATAGCGCACGACTGAAAAACGCGGTCGACTGCTGCCCACCATATTGTTGGCTGCAATAAAAAGCTTATCTGAAGCGAGTTTGGTCGCACCGTACAAGTTAACCGGGTTAGCAGCCTTATCCGTAGAAAGGGCAATAACCTTATCAACATTACAGTCAATGGCGGCATTAATCACATTTTCAGCACCATTGATATTAGTTTTTATGCATTCTGTGGGGTTGTATTCAGCTGCTGGCACTTGTTTTAAGGCTGCGGCGTGGATCACATAGTCAACGCCATGCATAGCTCGCCGTAAACGCTCCGCATCCCGCACATCACCAATAAAGTAGCGCATACAGCGGTCATGAAAACGCTGTTGCATCTCATATTGTTTTAGTTCGTCGCGGGAGAAAATGATGATTTTCTTTGGCTTATAACGCGCTAACAGGGTAGCAGTATATTTATGGCCGAACGAACCGGTACCGCCAGTAATCAGGATTGATTTACCATCAAACATATTCGCTCACCTGTTATTGTGATTGTTATTAGAGACCTGCCAACAGATTAACGCAACTTTATAAAAAAACCGAGCGAAATCAATTTACTCAACTTGTAGTCTAGTTGTTTTTTTTTGTGCAGACAAAACACTGCTAAGTTATCGGCTTAATTGTCGTAAAGTTGAGCGCCTGGCTAATCCAAGCTATGCTTAGCCGATAGCGATCTGAAATGTCTGAGGTGTCTGATGAAGGTTACACCCCCCAACAGTAATATCCTAAATAACGTACTGCAGCAGCAACAAAAGCTCTCGCAACAGCAAGCCACCGCCAAACGTATCAATAGTGCAGCCGATGATGCTGCCGGCCTGCAAATCAGTAACCGTTTAACCAGTGCCATTAATGCCCAGCAACAAGGGCAGCGGAATTTGGCAGATGGCATCGCCTTTGCCCGGGTTTACGAGCAGGCGCTGCAGGGGGTTAATGATAACTTACTGGAGTTAGACCGCTTAGCGATAGCTGCGGGTAACGGTATCTACAGTGCGCAAGACCGTCAGACATTGCAAACAGAAGCACAGGGCTATCTGGCCAATATACAGCAAGGTTTACAAACAGAATTTGCTGGTAACCGCTTATTTAGTGATTCGGCGCGCAGCTTTAATGCCGGTGACGGTGAACTTAATCTGCAAACGCGTGACGCACAGGCGCTACTATCAGCACAAAATATCTTTAATTTAGATCTGACAAACCCACAAGGTTTAACTACTGCACAAAGCAGTATTCGTGCTGCCAGCGAGCAGATTAGTGCTTTTCAGGCGGAAACGGGAGCCAGTATTAATCGTTTGCAAAGTGCATTAAACGCGGTTTCTGGGCGTGAAGTCGCCACCTCAGATGCACGTAGTCGGATCGCGGATTTAGATTATGCGCGCGCTAGCAGCGATCGCGCCGCTGCTAATATCCTGACGCAAAGTTCAATCAATGTCGCGCTGCAGGCCCGGGTCTCCGCAGAGCAGGCCTTGTCGTTTCTTAGTTAACCAGCCATTAAATTCCGCTGGTTTTTTGACGTGGGTCTTAATTTAGCGTCAAAAAACCAGCATTTCATCTTGCATGCTGACATTCAGCTTGTACAATGAAAACAAATAACCAGAATAAATCGTGTTGCTATGTCTTCCACACCGCTGCTGTATATCTTTGATTTGCAAATTGATCGAGCCGAGCGTTTGGCAACAGTACTTAGTTTTATCGGCGAAGCTCAGCAGCAGCTTAATCCAGCGTCAGTGCAGGATAAGTTGCAGCTAGACTCAGAAGCTGTGGTATTACTCGGGAAATGCGGTGAGTTAGATGCACACAAACTGGTGCGGCAATTTCCAGCCTGCGCGTTTTTACTGGTTGGCGATAGTCAGTCGTCTCTGCTCGAACATGCAAATGTGATTGGCGTGTTGTCCGAGCCCTTTGCCTACAACAGCCTCACTCAGCTGCTGCGAGATGCTCAGCAGTATCATCGCTTACTGCCAACTCATAAAATGGCAGACAGCCAGGCTAAATTTGACGGCATGGTGGGGCAAACTCCGGCAATGCAAAAGGTCCGGTTCTTGATCCAACAAGTCGCAAAAACGGAGGCCAACGTGCTGGTGTTGGGACCATCGGGTACCGGTAAAGAAGTCGTCGCCCGAAATATCCATTTGTTGTCGACCCGGGCCAGTGGCCCCTTTGTGCCTATCAACTGCGGTGCGATTCCGGCTGAGCTCTTAGAAAGTGAGCTGTTTGGTCACGAAAAAGGTGCCTTCACCGGCGCGATTTCTACCCGCAAAGGCCGTTTTGAATTGGCGCAGGGCGGTACGCTGTTTTTGGATGAAATTGGTGATATGCCACAGCCAATGCAGGTTAAGTTGCTGCGCGTACTGCAGGAGCGAATTTTTGAACGCGTGGGTGGCACCCAAATCATTAGAGCTGATGTGCGGATTATTGCTGCCACGCATCGCGATCTGGAAACTATGATTAGCGATGGTAGCTTTCGTGAAGACTTATATTACCGCCTGAATGTATTCCCGATTGAAACACCGGCGCTTAGCGAACGGGCAGAGGATTTACCTCTGCTGATTAATGAGTTATTACAGCGGCAATATCAGGCGCATCAGGCCAAAGTCAAATTTACTGAGCGTGCCTTGGAAAGTCTGAAACTACATCCCTGGCCTGGTAACGTTCGCGAGTTAGCTAACCTGTTGGAGCGGATGGTAATTATGTATCCGGATCAAGTGGTTGATGTAGCAGAGCTGCCCAAAAAATACCAGCATCTGGAGGTCGACTCTTATCAGCCAGTTTATCCCGAGGAATTACAGGAACGCGATTTACTCAATGCGTTATTTCAGACGCCGGATGAGGAACTTGAGGTCGCGACTGAACCCGATACGGCGTTTGACGAAATTCAACTGGCTTTTGCTGCGGGCAGCCAATCTTTTGAGCTGCAGGAGCTGCCAGAGACAGGTTTAGATCTCAAAGAGTTTTTAGCCGAGCTGGAAGTGCGTTTTATCTCTCAGGCACTGGAACGACATGATTTTATTGTCGCCCGGGCGGCGGAGGTATTAGGCCTGCGCCGCACTACGCTGGTCGAAAAAATGCGGAAGTATAACTTGGGGAAAGAGGAGTAGCAGTATCTAACAATCCCGCCTCGGTTTTAGGATTTTGTTGGAACCTGCCAAGGTAGGTCAAACAAGGTATTCAAAAAAGCGAGTTGGATAACTTCTGCAAATGCTTTATCACTGTTGGTCAAAAGCGCTGCGCGTTGTTCAGCCTCCTGTTGCTGTGCAAAGTAAAAAGCCGCGTCTTCTTTATATCTACAGATGGTCTCAACCAGCAATTCATCGTCTTCTACAACAAATGCTTGGCCAGCGGTTACGGCACCGTCACCTTTGTTTAACGTTACTACCGGTTTTTGTTTATACAGAGCCTCAGCTACCGAGCTGCCACCCCCAACTCTAGGGGGATTAAGGTAGAGGTCGCAACACTCAAGTACCGCCAAAATATCCTCTTGAAAACCGAGGTGAACAAAGCTCTCCTCAAAGCCTGGTATTTGCTGACAATAGCGCTCGTAGCAATCGAATTGGCCCACTGTCACAAAACAAACCCCCTTATTAAAAAGTGGTCGGAGTGTCTCAATAAATGCAGTAGTAATTTCACTATCCAGCCGAGCGCCAACCATCATAACCACAAATTTATCTGATGGTAAATTCAGCTCAGTTCTGGTGTAGTGATGAGTCTGCGGCTTAAAATCGAAAGTAAAAAGACTCTCAAGAACGCCTTCTGGTGATAAATTCTGCTCCTCTAAAAACTTGGAGTCGTCAGCGGTAACTGGGCGGCCAATGACCCGAAATTGGCTTCGGGTGTAGGGTAAGCTGCTAAAGACAGTAGCGATTACAAGATTAGGTACTATCTGGCTGCTAATATCTGCCAGCAGGCTTTCGCCAATAGTTAGGGTGAAACTTGGCCTTAATGCCTTAACTACATCTAGTATTGAGGCCATTTCCTGAAGGTTTGGCATCGCTTTAGAGCACTGTGCAAACTTAAAATGACAACCCTTAAACTCGATAATTTGCTGTTCAAATTCATAGCGGGTTGAAATCGTACTGCCGTACCATGGAATGGCGCCTGCTGCAGTAAGAAGCTCACAGGTATTAATAAAAACAACTTCTTTGTTTAAGGTTTCTATTAAAACGCGAATTCTGTCCAAAGCCGTTTTCGAGGGGGCGTGCTGCATTCCCAAAAATTGGCCAGTAAAAACTATTACCAAATTATTGTTTCTCTCACTTGCCGAGATGTAGCGAAGGCTGGGGGCGAGATAGCTGTTAAATGAGGACAGAATATCAGTATACAATGCACTTAATTCAGATTTTGAAATTGCATTTAAACCTTGAAAAGAAAGTGATTTTAACTGATTGTATAAAAAGAATTTCTCATTCGGATGCAACTCAGATTGAGTAATCTGTTTAACTAATTGATCAAAATTAAGCTTAATACTCTTACTTTGTCCAAGCAATGAATACAAAAACATCAGTGCATAGAGATTCTTCGACGACATCTCTAGATATTGCTCAGCCGCCTCTTGAGACAAGGGCGAGATTTGGTTTAGTTTAACCCACTTATTGGCAAGTTCGATAATTTGAGCGCCGCGCTCGTCAAACAGCGGGTTTTGCTTCGAATTAAAAAGAGCGAGTAGCTTGGTAGTTGTTTCGATTATGTCCATTAGAATTCTCTTTTCCCTACAGTGATGCACTAAAGTAACAGGAACCCCAGGTCAGTGCTACTACTGACGTTTATTTGACTGTCTAGCTGGCTGATTTTGTTATGCTTTTTTTGGCATAATCTCTGCATAACTCCGGTTAGTATTAATCAAGCCCGAGCTATATCACTGCATGTCCGATATCTTCCGTTTTGAGCAAATTCTGCGAGCCTTACCTTCAGGCGTCATTATATTGGATGCTAAAGGTTTGGTAGTGGAAGCGAATCCGGTGGCCTTAGCGATCTTGGGTGAACCTTTATTGGGGCAGCGCTGGTTAACTGTTATCAACCGCTGTTTTCAGCCACGTAGCGACGATGGTTTGGAAGTGTCGTTAAAAGACGGACGTCGCCTGCATATTGCGATCAGTGCGTTAAACCCCGGCCAGCTGATCGTACTGACCGACTTAACCGAAACCCGTGCTTTACAGCAGCGGATCAATCATCTGCAGCGTCTGTCTACGCTGGGTAAAATGATGGCGACGCTGGCACATCAAATCCGCACGCCCTTAGCCTCCGCTATGCTTTACGCTGAGAATTTATCCACACCACTGTTGGCGGTGCAACGGCGCGAGCAATTTCAGCAAAAATTGGTGTTGCGCTTACGAGAGTTAGAGCAGCAGGTAAACGACATGTTGTTGTTTGCTCGCTCTGGCACTGCCCAGGCTGTGCAGCCGTTGTCTCTTCAGCAGTTACTCTCGATCTTTGCTGAGCGCAGTGAAGCCATGTTGTTAAGCTCCAACGCCGAACTCCAATTTTGTTGTGTTGAAGAAGACATTCAGTTGCTAGCCAACCCGCAAAGTCTGTGTGAAGCCCTATTAAATTTGCTACAAAACAGCGTCCAGGCGACCGGCCCCGGTGCGCAGATCCGTTTAGGGTTGCAACGCGAGAACGCGCAACAGTTCACTCTGCTTTTAAGCGACAGTGGCCCCGGTATTGAACCTGAGTTGTTACCGCATATTTTTGAACCCTTTTTTACCCGTAAAGCCGGAGGCAGTGGTCTTGGGCTGGCGGTGGTACAAGCAGTGATCCAGAGTCACCAGGGGCAGATCCGTTACTTATTGCCTGCCGAGCGGCCAAGTGCTCAGCTCAGTGGCGCCTGCTTTGCGATTACTCTGCCAATAATGGCGCAAAATGCGAAAGGCAAAGTTGCCATTAAACCCAAACAGCAGCAACAGGAGACGAGCCATGTCTGATTTAGTGGTGCTAGTCGTTGAAGACGATGCCGGTCTGCGTGAAGCCCTGTGTGATACCTTATTACTGGCTGGCTATTCGCCGCTGGCAGCAGATTGTGCCGAGCAGGCGCTGTTGCTGTTGAAAACGCAAAAGGTGCAGTTGGTGGTATCAGATGTGCAGATGGGATCGGTGTCAGGCTTGAATTTACTACAAACCCTGAATGAGCATTATCCGCAACTGCCTGTTTTGCTAATGACCGCCTACGCTAACGTGCAGGATGCGGTTGAAGCAATGCGTTTGGGCGCTATTGACTATCTGAGCAAGCCTTTCTCACCGGAAGTGCTTGTCTCGATGGTCAGTCGTTATGTGAAAACTGTGCCGGCATCAGCTAATCAGCCGGTAGTCGCCGATCCGAAAAGTTTGGCTCTGTTACAACTGGCAGAAAAAGTGGCTCGAAGCGAGGCCAGCGTGATGATTCTGGGGCCAAGCGGCTCGGGTAAGGAAGTGTTGGCGCGTTATATCCACCAGCAGTCCAGCCGCAGTAGCGCGCCCTTTGTGGCAATTAACTGTGCAGCGATCCCAGAAAATATGTTGGAAGCAACGCTGTTTGGTTATGAAAAAGGCGCCTATACCGGAGCAGTGAATGCCTGCCCGGGTAAGTTTGAACAAGCTAATGGCGGTACCTTACTACTGGACGAGGTAACAGAGATGCCACTGAACCTGCAGGCCAAACTACTGCGGGTACTGCAGGAGCGGGAGGTCGAACGCCTTGGCGCTCGTAAACTGATAAAACTCGATATCCGCATTCTGGCTACCAGCAATCGCGAGCTGCGTCAGGCTGTTAGTGAAGGTGTATTACGTGAGGATCTGTATTATCGGTTAAATGTTTTTCCCCTATGCTGGCCAGCGCTAAGTGAGCGGCCGGGCGATATCTTGCCATTAGCCGAGCATTTGCTGACAAAATATGCCCGACAACAAGAACGTGGCATCCCGGTTTTTACAGCTGCGGCAAAACAGCGCTTATTAGCACATCACTGGCCGGGTAACGTACGTGAGCTGGATAATGTGATGCAACGGGCGCTGATTCTGCAAAGTGGCAACCAACTTGAGGCGAACGATATCCTGCTAGAGTCCCATCCTTTTGTGCCAAGCGCTGCCAGCCAAGATCCCGAAACGTTGGCGGAAGAGAGTCACTTTAAGAGCGAGATCCACCAACAGGAACATAAGCTAATTCTGGCCACTATGCGTGCCTGTGACAATAAACGTAAAGAGGCGGCAGCCAGACTTGGGATCAGTGACCGTACTTTACGTTATAAGTTGGCCAGAATGCGCGATCTCGGTATCGAGGTGGCATAACCCTTGCTTTAGTGCCTGTATCAGCTTAACAGCAAATTTTTGACAGGCACTCTTATGCAAATCAAAGGTCAGGCGTTATACGCACAGATGCAAAGCATGGCCAGCCAGGCCAGAGCCTTACCGGCAGAAGCTAAACCCGCCATGGATATCGCGCCGGTTAATGGTAGCCAGTCTGATTTTACTACCTTATTCAAAAATGCCCTGGGTAACGTTAATGATCTGCAGCAACAGGCCAGTGCGATGCGCAATGCTGTTGAGCTGGGCGATCCCCGGGTATCCTTGGCGCAAGCCATGATCGCATCGCAAAAATCATCACTGGCTTTTGAAGCCACAGTGCAGGTACGCAATAAATTAGTGGAAGCGTACAAAGAAATTATGTCAATGCCGGTTTAAGTTAGGCGGGCATTAGGAGAAGTATTGTGGCAGATAATCAATCTACAGAGCTGGCTTTAACCAATACCGATTTTTCGAGTGAAGCAGCGCCTGCTGCGAAACCCGGTATTCTTGGCGCTTTTAACAGCAGTGGTGACTTACTAAGACAAGTGACTCTGGTTGTCGCGTTAACCATTTTGTTAGCGATAGCCTTTCTGATTATTTTATGGGCCAGGGCGCCGGAAATGCGGCCACTGGGGACCTATGCGACACAGGAGTTAATCCAGACGCTTGATCATCTGGATGCGCAGAAATTCAAATATAAGCTTGAAGGTAATGTGATTCTGGTACCCGAAAACACACTGCAGGACGTGCGTTTAAGTTTATCGCGTGCAGGCATGACACAAGAACCTTCGCTGGGAACCGAGTTTTTGTTGCAAGACAGCGGTTTTGGCGTTAGTCAGCGTTTGGAAATGGAGCGGTTGAAACATAGCCGTGAGCAACAGTTAGCGCGTACCATTGAAGAGTTGCAAAGCGTCGCCCGCGCCAGAGTGCTTCTAGCCATTCCTAAGGAAAACGTTTTTGCCCGCCAACAAGCACAACCCTCAGCAACAGTATTGGTTACCGCGCGCGGTGGTCGGGTAATTCGCGATAGTGAAGTTGAGGCTATTGTTGACTTAGTGGCTTCTGCTGTTCAGGGGTTGGCTCCGGGCCGGGTAACGGTAACCGATCAGAATGGTCGATTACTCAACTCAGGTTCTATTGATGGCTCTGCCGCTCGCAACCGCCGCGAGTTAGAAATTCAGAGAAGTCGTGAGGATGAATACCGTCAGAAAGTCGACTCGATTTTAATGCCTGTACTGGGATTAGGTAATTACACGGCACAGGTTGATCTGGTGATGGACTTCACTGCAATTGAACAAACCCAGAAGCGCTTCAATCCGGATCTGCCTGCGGTACGCAGCGAAATGGTAGTGGAAGAAAACAGCGTTGGCGGCGGGAGCAGTGGTATTCCCGGTGCTTTATCAAATCAACCTCCAATGCCTTCAGCAATCCCGGAGCAGGCTACTACCGCCAGTTCGCAGGCGGTAATACCGGGTCGTAGTCATCGCGAGTCAACCCGTAATTTCGAGCTGGATACCACCATCAGCCATACTAGCCAACAAAGCGGCATTATCCGGCGTTTAAGTGTTTCTGTTGCGATCGATTATCAAATGACAACGGCTGATGATGGCAGCCAGGTTGCCAGACCGCGTAGTCAGGCTGATTTGGATAATATCCGCCGTTTATTACAAGGTGGCGTTGGCTTTGACGTACAACGTGGTGATACTATCGAGGTGATCTCCGTGCCCTTTGTCCGAGAGCAGGTTGATGTCGAAACGGTCGAGCCATTTTATCTGCAGGATTGGTTCTTGCAGGTCGTTAAGGTAGTAATGGGTGCTTTATTGGTGATTGTGATTCTGTTGGCCATCGTTAAGCCGATGCTGCAGAAATTGATGAACCCGGCTGAGACCAGTGAAGCCTATGATGAGAATGCCTTAACTCAAGGGTTGGATTTAGGGGACGATCTCGATATGGCCGCCTCGACATTTGATGATAAAGCAGTCGGTTTTGCACCGGATGGCACCTTGATGTTGCCAGACTTGCATGGTGACGAAGATTTATTAAGAGCGGTAAGGGCGCTGGTAGCGAACGAACCGGAATTGTCCTCTCTGGTCGTCAAGAATTGGTTAGCAGAAGATGAGTGAAAATAAAGCCATAAAAGAATTCGACATCAGTAAGCTGGATGGTGTTGAAAAAGCAGCCATTCTGTTACTGAGTTTATCAGAAGAGGATGCCGCGCAAATTCTGAAGCATCTGGAGCCAAAGCAGGTGCAAAAAGTCGGTTTGGCAATGGCACAAACGACCGACTTAAATCAGGCAAAAATCGCTGCGGTACATCGTCGTTTTATTGAGCAAATTCAGAACTTCAGTACTATCGGCTTCCAGAGTGAAGAATTTATTAAGCGTGCCCTTACCGCTGCACTGGGTGAAGAAAAAGCCGCGAATCTGATTGACCAAATTGTCTTGGGTGGCGGTGCCCGCGGTCTGGACTCATTAAAGTGGATGGACTCAAAACAGGTTGCCAATATTATTCGCAACGAGCACCCGCAGATCCAAACCATCGTTTTATCTTATCTGGAGCCAGAGCAATCGGCAGAAATTTTATCGCAATTCCCGGAGAAGGTGCGGCTCGATCTGACTATGCGAATTGCCAATCTGGAAGAAGTGCAACCTGCAGCCTTACAAGAACTCAACGAGATTATGGAGAAGCAATTTGCCGGTCAGGCTGGCGCGCAAACAGCGAAGATGGGGGGCTTAAAGGCTGCGGCGGATATTTTGAACTACCTGGATACCAACCTCGAAGGTCAGTTGATGGATGCCATCCGTGAACACGACGAGGAGATGGCACAGCAGATCCAGGATCTGATGTTTGTGTTTGAAAACCTGATTGATGTCGACGACCGCGGTATTCAAACCATTCTGCGAGAAGTACAGCAGGACGTGCTGATGAAGGCTCTAAAAGGCACCGATGAGAATCTCAAAGAGAAGATCTTTAAGAATATGTCGAAGCGAGCCGCAGAGTTGTTGCAAGATGATTTGGAGGCCATGGGCCCTGTTCGGGTGAGCGAGGTTGAAACGGCTCAGAAAGAAATTCTGTCTGTGGCACGCCGCTTGTCGGACGCTGGCGAAATTATGTTGGGTGGTGGCGGCGGAGAAGAGTTCCTATAATGTCTCTTGAATACAACGCATCAGCCGGTATCGTCTGCCAGCGGTATCTGAAACTGCCGGTAGCATGATAGAAATATACTGAAAAGAGCCCTTGCATGACAACAGACGCCTTTCGCTCCAAAAAGCCCTTTTCGCCAGATGCAGAAGTTGAAGAGTTGCTGCGAGCCTGGAAAACCCTGGATCTTTCTGCTGAGACAGAACTAAAGCCTGGGTTGACTAATGCTCTGAATCTGCGCCGGCCGCCAGTGGCAGCCAGCGAAGCTGTCATAGCTGATACGCCCGAATACAAACCCTTAACGGCTGAGGATATAGAGCAGATCCGGCAAGCAGCCTATGATGAGGGGTTTGCTGAGGGCAAAGAGGAAGGCTTTAGCAAGGGGTATGCTGAGGGGCGAGAACAAGGCTTACAAGATGGTGTCACCCAAGGACTGGCCGAAGGTAAAAAACAAGCCATAGCGGCGGCTCAGCCTGAAATTGATGACAGGCGGGCACAATTATCGCAACTAATAGACCAGCTGCAGCAACCGCTACGTGGTTTAGACGTTCAGGTTGAACAGGCTTTAACTGAGTTGGCGCTCGCGATGGCGCAAGCGGTATTAGGGGTAGAAGTAAAAACTAATCCTCAGATCATACTGCAAGCATTGCAGGAAGCTACTTCGGCCTTACCTCTGCAAACCAGCCAAATGCGGATTAAGGTACATCCGGATGATTTATTAACTATCCGACAGCATTTTAGTGACGACGAACTACAACAACGACAGTGGCAACTGCGGGCTGAGCCAACAGTGGAAAGGGGTGGTTGTTTGGTTGAATCAGAAAAATCCAGCGTTGACAGAAGTTTGACGCAAAGATTGACCAGCAGTTTGGAACATTTCCTGCATCAGCAAACGCACAGTGACTAACATCGCCTGAAACAGGTGCTGTGTAGAAGTGAGTAAGCATGGCTGATACCTCCGGTATGCTGCAATTTGTTCAGCAGCAACATAAATATATTCATAGCAGTCGCCCTGCAGTGTCAGGGCGTTTAATCCGGGTGGTTGGGTTAACGCTGGAAGCCACCGGCTGCAGTGCAGCTATTGGTCAAGCCTGTTTGGTCGAAAGTGCACGCGGTAATATTCTGGCTGAAGTCGTGGGCTTTGCTCAGGAACGGGTGTTCTTAATGCCTCAGGAAGACATCGAGGGCGTTGTGCCGGGCGCTAAGGTCACCCCCATGCTGCATTACAAAGGCATTCCTTTGAGTATGGCACTGTTAGGCCGGGTTATTGATGGCGTTGGACGCCCGCTGGACGGTAAGGGGGCTATTGCCGCTACCCACTATGGCACAGGTAAGGGAAAAGCTATTAATCCTCTGCACCGACGTCCAATTAAACAACCTTTGGATGTCGGCGTGCGGGCTATTAACGCCATCTTAACCGTCGGTAAAGGCCAGCGTATGGGGTTGTTTGCCGGTTCTGGCGTGGGTAAAAGTGTGTTGCTCGGTATGATGACTCGAGGTACTGCTGCAGATGTTATCGTCGTTGGCTTGGTTGGGGAGCGGGGTCGGGAGGTTAAGGAATTTATTGACGAGATTTTAGGTGAGGAAGGTAAATCGCGGGCCGTGGTGGTGGCAGCACCTGCAGATGTCTCCCCATTAATGCGTTTAAAAGGCTGTGAAACAGCGGTGCAAGTCGCCGAGTATTTTCGTGATCAAGGTCTGGATGTGTTGCTGCTTATTGATTCGATTACCCGTTATGCCCAGGCACAACGAGAAATAGCTCTTGCGGTTGGTGAGCCGCCTGCCACTAAAGGCTATCCCCCTTCAGTATTTGCCAAATTACCAGCACTGGTAGAGCGAGCGGGTAACGGTGCGTTAAATCAGGGCTCAATCACTGCTTTTTACACTGTACTCTCTGAAGGTGATGACTTACAGGATCCGATTGCTGATGCCTCGCGTGCGATCTTGGATGGCCATATCGTGTTGTCGCGGAGCCTGGCCGATGCCGGGCATTTCCCTGCCGTCGACATTGAAAAATCGATCAGCCGGGTTATGCCCGCCGTCACCAGTGACGAGCATCAGCTTTTAGCCCGCAGTATTAAACAGCTTTATGCCAGCTATCAGCAGAGTAAGGACTTGATTGCGATTGGTGCTTATGTTCGGGGTAGCGATCCGCAGCTTGACCTGGCAATCAATATGCTGCCAAAAATCAATCAGTTTTTGCAGCAAGGTATGAAAGAAATTGTCCCTTATGACGATTGTCTGACAGCGCTCAGCCAACTTGTCCCGCCAGGACGGAGTAGAACATGAGTCAAAGCAAACTAGCCTTGCTGATTAAGGTACAAAAAGAGCGGGAAGAAAAACTGCAGGCGCAGTTTATTAAGGCGCAGCAATTATACCAACAGGCGGAGCAGAAATATCAGGGACTGGCCAACTACCGCACAGAATATATTCAGCAAAGCCTGCAGCAGGGGGCGGTGGGACTGGGAGGGCGTCAGTATAATCAATATGTCGCTTTCATCAGCAAACTCGACGAAGCACTGAGTCAGCAGGGACGGGTGATACAACAATCGCGAAATGCGGCAGAACAAAGACGACAAAGCTGGTTGAAAATGCAAACCAAACGTAAGGCGCTGGAAAAACTGGTGGAGCAGGCACAACAGCGTGATCTTCTGCTCCAGAACCGCCAACAACAAAAAATGGCGGATGAATACGCGGGGCAGCGGTTTTACCAGCGCCTGCTGGCGGACGAGGTGACGAATTAAATAATAGCCCTGATGATGCTTACTGCTTTGTTGCCAATACCTAAACACCTTATCAAGTTGGCGCGGAATTTGTATGCAATACGTCAATATAACGAGGCTTATCGGGTAATCAATCCCTGTATCTGACAGAAGGCAGCACGCAGATGACGCAAGCTTTACCGCTAACATTCTTACTTAGCTCTGCTGAGAGCCTAAGCGGCACAGACAAAGTGTTGGCCGCTCGCACACTAACGGATGAGGCGAGCGGGCAGCAGGCCAGTTTGTTTCAGCAGTTACTTGCAGATGAGCAGGTCGCTCGGCCAGAACTGAGCCGCCGGCAAGAAATTGCCACCACCATGGCCAGTAGCGCGGCCCTGCTCCGTGAAACTGTCACAGTGGAAAGTGCTCAGGTAGTGTCTGCTGAAGTCAGCGCAGAGGAGGCCGTGTTGCAACCGCAGTCTCGATCACAAGACGGTGCTGCCACAGCAGTACGCAACCCCTCGTTACCGATTGAAAGTTTGCCGCCGGTAGTAACGGAAATCGAAACAGAGCCGCCATTAACTGACGCTAAGCTAGTGCTAGCTGATAATGCGGCAACTTGGTTAGGTCTGATTCAACGCGCTAATCAAACCAGTGATCAACTTGAGAAGAAACTGCAAGGCGCCGCGAAATGGCATCAACTTCAGGATGAACCTCGGGTTGACAGCGTGGGGCCAGTGCCCGATCCAGAGTTTGAATATTCAACCATGGCTAGCCCGGAAGCCAATCATCTGCACTCCAGCAAGCTGCCAACTGCAACGGAGCTGCCGCTGAACATGCAGCCAGCACAGAACCACAACTCAGTCGAACAAGTTGTTGAGCCGGGTGCTGAGCAAGTCAATCCTATTACATCTGACAGCACAAATAACGCCAAGCCTCAGCAGGAGATTGGCACGACAGCGGCGCGCCCCGCTGTGCCTGTCAACAGTTTGACGCAGGAGCCGGAGTCAGTTGAGCATAGTGACAAAGCAATAACGACCGTCAAGCCGGCTGAAGTAACGACCGTCAAGCCGGCTGAAGTAACGACTGCGGAACGCGGAGAACAACGTGATGTTAAGGGTAAAATCACCGCTCCGCCGAGTCAGCCAGCAACAGCTCAGCAGACTACTCAAAACGAACCCTCTGCTGTGGCGCAGCCAAGGTATCAGCAAGCTGCGTTGTTACAGAGCGAGCGAGTAAGCAGCAATGCTGAAGTTTCAGCACAGGAAAAGCCCGTTATGTCGCAACCTGTGCAGCCTCCTCAGTCGTTGTCCGTTGCAATCTCCGAACCTGTAGCGGATGATCGCTTAGCGCAAGTCCTAAACGAGTCGCTGGCAGAGCCTTCTGTATCGGAAGGTCGTGGCACGCAGCAGCCTGGCGTTACTCAACCCGCGATGACGGCGCAACCGGTATCGACGCCGGTAACGGATTTGACCGGAACAGACCGGCCAGCGGGAATAGATACCGAGTCAATAGTTACTTCAGCAACCGTGCAGAGTGATACTGAGGGCGCGGTATCTGGCACGCCAACAGCGACGTTGCGAGAGCAAACCTCAGTTGCTGCTGCAGTAGTTGATGGTACTGTGGAACAGGATATCTCAACAGCAAACTTAGCCTTTACCGCCGTAAAGCCTGCTGAGGCCAAACCAAGCAGTGACGTTGCCGGCACCTTGTCTGCGCTCGTCGATGCTGAACAGTCTGCCCAATCCGCCGTAAAAGTGGTACCGAATGCCGAGAATGGAGCGCAACTCAGTCAGCCAACGACCGTTTCGCAAGCGGCAACGGGCACACTAAGCTCACAAGTTGCTCATAATAACGCCCAAAAAACCGAGGCTGCAGCAGCCACGGCTCCGTCTGCAGGGAGTACCGGGCAAAATAACTCAGATGCTAAAGAGCAACAGCCAGAGCAACGTCATTTTCAGCTGACTAATCTTGAAGTTAGGATGCAACCGACAGCGGGGCAGCAAAATCAAACAGAAAGCTTTGTACACCAGCTGGCCAGACAGGAAAGCCTTGCTACCAGCGAATCCAGCCGCCCGGCAGCCAGCATTGCGCCATCAACCGAGCTGAGTGCTAAACTGAAACAACTTAACTTACAGCAGCAAGACGCCGCGGGACAGCTACGCGAGCGGGTACAGTTAATGGTTCGGCAGAATATTCAGGTCGCAGAAATACGTCTGGACCCGGCAGAGCTAGGACAAATGCAAATCCGGATCAATCTACAACAGGAGCAAGCTTCGGTACAGTTTATTGTGCAGCAGCAGCAAGCAAAAGAATTGTTAGAGCAACAAATGCCCAGATTACGCGATATGTTGCAGCAACAAGGTATTCAGTTGGGTGAGGGGCAGGTACAACAACAATCACGCCAACAGCAGGACGCTGAGCAGCGACAAAGAGCCAACGCCGAAGGACCTTTGGGGACTTTGGAAGACGAAGTAACGGCCAGGCAACAGCTGGATGTAAAACATAGTGAGCGACTGGTTGATTACTACGCATAAGCGAAATATTAGAACCAGAATGTAGCGGGGGCAGGACTTTTCATTTACAAAGTTCATAGCTGATGAGCATAATATTTGGCAGTACAGGCGTTTAGCAAAAGGAGAGCCAGGCAGACATGGCTGATAACGAATTAGAGTTAGTCGATCAGGCGGCAAAACGCAAAAAAATACTGATGCTCGGCGTTGTGCTACTGGTGTTGCTTGGTGCTGTAGGTGCGTATTTCTGGTTCGCAGGTTCAACACCAACACCAGCCAGTCAGAGCGATGGAGGCACTGTAACGGAGGCGAGCCAGCCGGCGGCTATGCAGGGAACGGCATTGTATATACAAATGCCAAGACCCTTTGTGTTTAATGTTGCGGGGAGTAACCGTGACCGTTTGGTACAAATCCGAGTACAACTGATGGTGCGTGGTGATGCGAACCAAGCGTTAGCGCTACGGCATATCCCGCTAATCGAAGGAACCCTGCTGGCAACTTTTAGTGCTGCTAGTGCGGACGAACTAATTACCACAACGGGTAAAGAAGAATTGAAGAACAGAGCCTTGATTGATTTACAAAACGCCATGCTTGGTGTGGTTGGCACTGTGGTTGTCGCTGAAGTTCTGTTTACCGGTTTTGTGATGCAATAGAGTGAGTAACCGTGTCCGATTTATTATCGCAAGATGAAATTGATGCGCTGTTACATGGCGTTGATGAAGTCGAAGAAGAAATTCCAGATAGCAATGGGCAGACTGATAGCTCGCGGACCATCCAGTTCGATTTTTCATCGCAGGATCGCATTGTTCGCGGTCGGATGCCGACACTGGAGATGGTTAATGAGCGTTTTGCCCGCCACATGCGGATTAGCTTATTTAACATGATGCGTCGTACTGCCGAGGTTTCGATAAACGGCGTACAGATGATCAAATTCGGCGAATATGTTCATACCTTATTTGTGCCCACTAGCTTAAATATGGTGCGATTCCGGCCGTTGAAAGGCACAGGCCTGATTACGATGGAAGCCCGCCTGGTGTTTATTTTAGTGGATAACTTCTTCGGTGGTGATGGCCGCTACCACGCTAAAATTGAAGGTCGGGAGTTTACGCCGACCGAGCGGCGCATCATTCAGATGCTGCTAAAGTTAATTTTCGAGGATTATAAAGAAGCCTGGGCGCCGGTTATGGATGTGTCCTTTGAATATCTGGACTCCGAGGTTAACCCGGCGATGGCGAATATTGTCAGCCCGACAGAGGTTGTGGTAATCAGTTCATTTCATATCGAATTGGATGGCGGTGGTGGTGATTTTCATATTGCTTTGCCTTATTCAATGCTCGAGCCGATCCGGGAGTTGCTGGACGCCGGTGTGCAAAGTGATAAAGAAGATACCGATTTACGTTGGTCTAAAGCATTACGTGACGAAATCATGGATGTTAAAGTCGACCTCAGCACCAGGATGCTGGACGTTGATTTGACGCTGCGTGAAATTATGAACCTCAAGGCAGGTGACATTATCCCGGTTGATATCCCTGAGCATGTTACAGTCCTGGTAGAGGAGTTGCCGACATTCCGGGCTAAGGTTGGGCGGTCACGCGATAATGTGGCATTAAAAATTATCGAAAAAATTAAGCGGCCAGAATCCGTGAAATCAGAGCTCCAGGTCTTCACCAAAGGCGGGCGTCGGTTAGACAACGATGCAGATATTTCAGAATTAGAAGCCGATTTAAATTTCGGCGAGCGGGAAAGAAGGTAACGAAAAATGGCGAATGAGCAGGATACGATGGACGAATGGGCAGCTGCCATGGCTGAAGCTGAAGGCGGTGCCAGATCGGTAGAGTTAGAAGAACTACAGGATGATAAGGCCGCGTCGGTTGATAAGCGTAAGCTAGATACCATTCTGGATATCCCGGTAACGATTTCGATGGAAGTCGGTCGGGCCAAGATCAGCATTCGTAATCTGTTGCAGCTTAATCAGGGATCAGTGGTAGAGCTTGATCGGATCGCTGGTGAACCGCTGGATGTCCTGGTTAACGGTACGCTGATTGCACACGGCGAGGTTGTAGTCGTTAACGACAAGTTCGGTATTCGTTTAACTGACGTGATCAGTCAAATTGAACGGATTAAGAAACTCCGCTGATGAAAAGCAGTCTGGTTATATTATTGGTGTTGTGTCTGAGCGGTGCCGTATCCGCTGCTAGCCCGTCATCAGAGTTGCGGCAGGACACAGCTGAAACGCAGCAAGTCAAACCGGCAGACGCTGAGACTGATCTTGCTCCGCCTGCGCCATTAGATGCCAGAGCAGCCCGGGCAGCGCCAGCCGGTCGTGAGGCAGTACCAAGGGCGGCAACCGAGCCCAGTAGCGCTATGGCACTTGGAAAAATCGTCATTTCTTTGGCACTGGTGATATTTTTAGTGCTTGGGCTTGGCTGGCTTTTCAAGAAATTGACGCTTCGCCTGCCGGGTGGCCGGCATATTAAGGTCGTAACTGCTATGCCTCTTGGACAGCGAGAGCGTATATTAGTTATTGAAATACAAGGGAAACAGCGAGTAATTGGTGTCACCCCACATAGTGTTAATTTCCTCTTTGAATTAGAAAATCCACTTCCTGAAGAAAAGTTGGCATCAGATTTTCATACACAGCTGCAGTCATTCCTGAAAAAATAGAAGTTGGCATGCTGCGAGTGTTGTTTATTCTGTTGCTGGTGCTGTTAAGCCCACAACTGCTGGCCGATAACGGCACCTTATCGGCCGTTACGGTCACGACTAATCCTGATGGTTCTCAGTCCTACAGCGTGACGCTGCAGGTGCTGGCCATTATGACGGCGCTGAGCTTTATTCCGGCGATGGTCATTATGATGACCAGCTTTACCCGCATCATAGTGGTGCTGGCTATTCTGCGTCAGGCGATAGGCTTACAACAAACCCCTTCCAACCAGGTGCTAATTGGTATCACGCTATTTCTGACGTTCTTTATCATGGCGCCGGTGTTTAAATCTATTAATGAACAGGCGATTCAACCTTATCTGGAAGAAACCCTAAACCCGGTGCAGGCACTGGATGCAGCCATAGTGCCGTTAAAAGCCTTTATGCTGCATCAGACCCGGGTAAGAGATCTGGATACCTTTGCTCAGATCGCCGGTTTAGAGGTTGCGGAAAATCCGCAGGACTACCCGATGACCGTGGTGGTACCCGCCTTTGTCACCAGCGAGCTGAAAACGGCGTTTCAGATTGGTTTTATGTTATTTATCCCATTTCTGATTATTGATTTGGTGGTGGCGAGCGTACTGATGGCGATGGGTATGATGATGCTATCGCCAATGATTATCTCGTTGCCGTTTAAACTGATGATGTTTGTACTGGTTGACGGCTGGATCCTGGTGATGGGCACCCTGGCGACCAGTTATGGAGTTGGCACATGAGTCCGGAAACCTTTGTTGATGTGTTGCGGGACTCGTTATTTATCGTGATCCTGCTGGTAAGTGCCATTATTCTGCCATCACTCTTTGTTGGTCTGATCGTGGCGGTATTTCAGGCTGCGACCTCGATTAACGAACAAACGCTGAGCTTTTTACCGCGGTTAATCGTTACGCTGTTGGCGTTAATCTTTGGCGGTCATTGGTTAGTGCGGGTAATTATGGATTACACCACTGAGCTGTATCAAAGCATTCCGCAGGTTGTCGGTTAGGTCAGCCAATGGAAATTCTGATGGCAACCCTGATGCAGACCATAGCGGATTTTTTACTGCCGCTGTGTCGGGTCTCCGGCATGCTGATGATTATGGCTGGTTTGGGCGTGCGCACTATTCCAACCCGGATCAAAACCGCGCTGGTGGTATTGATCACCTTAGTGATGATGCCGATGCTGCCGAAAACTATCTATCCTGATCTCATTTCATTTGCGATGTTACTGGAGGTATTGCTGCAGCTGACCATCGGCTTTGCACTGGGCTTTATCTCGCTGATGTTTATCAATACTTTTATTTTAGCGGGGCAGTTATTGGCAACCCAAACTGGTTTAGCTTTTGCTTCGATGGCAGATCCGGCCAGCGGGATTTCGGTGCCAGCTATTGGTCAGTTTTATCTGATCCTGGCTACCTTGCTGTTCTTTGTCTTTAACGGCCACCTGATTATGATCCAAATGCTGGTATTCAGTTTTGAGACGCTGCCGATCAATGGTCAATGGTGGGACGTAACCAGTTACTGGACCATTATCGAATTCGGTGGCTGGATGTTTGCTACCGCCCTGGCTATCGCACTGGCACCTATTGTTGCCATGCTGGTGGTGAATCTGTCCTTTGGTATTATGACCCGTGCCGCACCGCAGTTAAATATTTTCTCGATTGGTTTTCCAATCACCATGCTAGCCGGATTACTGATTTTGTGGCTGACGCTGGATACCTTCCTATTTCATTACGAAAAGCAGTGGGAGCATGTCATTGACTATAGCTGCCGGCTGATTGGCTGTTAGGAGGCTGACGTGGCAGAAGATTCCAGCGCCGAAAAAACCGAACAGCCCACGCCCAAGAAGCTGCAAGACGCAGCGAAAAAGGGCCAGATCGCCCGCTCAAAAGACCTTGGCACGGCTTTTGTTTTAATTGGCAGCGCCGCTGCCTTACTGATTTTTGGCAAGATGTTAGCGATGGCGATGTTAAACATCGGCCAACGGCTGATGCGCTTAGACCAAAAAGATATCTTTGAAACCAACAGTATGTTTACCGCCTGGGGGGACGCCGGCAGAGAGCTGGCGGCACCCTTGGCCGGCATTTTTTTACTGATCCTGATTGCGGCCTTTATCGGCAATATTCTGTTAGGTGGTTATAACTTTAGTTGGGAAGCCGCAGCACCGAAAGCCAGCAAAATGAGCCCGCTCCAGGGGTTCAAGCGGATGTTTGGTTTACAGGCATTAATGGAGCTTGGCAAAAGCATTCTAAAAGTAGCGGTAGTGGTCGGCATTGCCTATTTGCTACTAAAGCTGTTCTTTATGGATATTATGGCGTTGTCGCTAATGAGTGAGCCAAATAATATCGAATCGGCACTCTATTTTCTTGGCTGGTTGTTTTTAGGGTTGTGTGCCAGTATTTCAGTAATAGCGCTGGTCGACGCACCCTATCAAAAGTGGCATCACACCGAGCAGTTGAAAATGTCGTTGCAGGAAATCAAAGACGAGCACAAAAATACTGAGGGTAGCCCGGAAATCAAAGCCCGGATCCGCCGCACCCAGATGCAGATGTCGATGAAGCGGATGATGCAACAGGTACCTACCGCGGATGTTATCGTCACCAACCCAACGCACTATGCGGTGGCGCTGAAATATGATCAAGGCAAGTTCCGCGCGCCGGCCGTGGTTGCGAAGGGCGTGGATGAGGTTGCGATGCATATCCGTAATATTGCCAGAGAGCATAAGATCCCGGTGATTGAATCACCGGCACTGGCGCGCTCAATTTATTACACTACCAAGCTTGATCATCCAATCCCGGAACAATTGTTCGCCGCAGTAGCGCAGGTACTGGCTTATGTTTATCAGCTTAACCTTTATCGCAAAGGCAAGGGGAGCAGGCCGAAAGCACTGGCTAAAGAGTTGCCAATCCCACCAGAGGTGCGTCACTAACGCTGTAATTTTCAGCACTTAGTACAGCTCACTAACAGACTGGAATAGTTCTTGCTGAAACACGGGTTAGTGTCAATACCTTGTCAGGCCGCTCATGCAATTTGCTCAGTATTTCAGTAAATTTGATAAAGCTCATCTTCAACACCTAAAAGGGATCGGGACGCCCATTTTGATTCTGGCCGCATTGGCGATGGTCGTGCTACCGCTGCCACCGTTGATGCTGGATATCCTGTTTTCTTTTAATATTGCGCTGGCGCTGGTGGTACTGTTGGTGACGATATATACCCGCAGACCGCTGGATTTCGGTATTTTCCCCAGTGTATTGCTGGTTGCCACTATTCTGCGTCTGGCATTGAATGTCGCCAGTACCCGTGTCGTGCTGTTGGAAGGTCATAATGGCGGGGATGCCGCAGGGGCTGTGATTGAAGCCTTTGGTTCCGTGGTTATCGGTGGCAACTATGCCGTTGGTATCGTGGTGTTTCTGATCCTGATTATTATTAACTTTGTCGTCGTTACCAAGGGCGCTGGCCGTATTGCCGAAGTATCAGCCCGCTTTACTTTGGACGCGATGCCCGGTAAGCAAATGGCGATTGACGCCGATCTAAACTCAGGCTTGATTACCCAGGAAGAAGCACGCAAGCGCCGCGAGGAGGTGACCAGTGAAGCCGACTTCTATGGCTCGATGGATGGTGCCAGTAAGTTTGTAAAAGGTGATGCCATTGCTGGTATCGTGATACTGGTGATTAACCTGGTTGGCGGTATTTTTATCGGTATGGTGCAGCATGGCCTCAGTTTTAGCCAAGCGATGGAAATCTATACCTTGCTGACCATCGGTGATGGCCTGGTGGCCCAAATCCCTGGCCTGTTATTGTCAATCGGTACCGCCATTATTGTCACCCGCCAGAATAAAGAGGGCGATCTTGGTAAAGAGATGCAAAGCCAGCTTGGTGATAATACCCATGTGCTTTTTGTTGCCGCAGGGGTTATGACCTTGATGGGGGTAGTCCCAGGCATGCCACATTTCGCCTTTCTTTCATTGGCAGCGCTTTTGGGTGGGGTGGCCTGGTATACGAAAAAATTGGCAACCACTAAGGCTGCCCAGTTACAGCAGCGACCAACCAGTGCCAGCAATGCGATGAGTGATGTGCAACCGGTAAAAGAAATTGGCTGGGATGACGTGCAAGGCGTGGATGTGATTGGGCTTGAAGTTGGTTACCGTCTGATCCCACTGGTAGACAAAGCTCAGGGTGGGGAGCTGTTAAATCGAATCAAAGGTGTTCGTAAAAAGTTATCCCAGGAGCTGGGATTTCTGATCCCGCCGGTACATATTCGCGACAACCTGGATTTGGAGCCAAACAGTTATCGGGTTGCCTTGATGGGCGTTACCAATGGTGAGGGCGAACTGCGACACGATAGTGAACTGGCAATTAATCCGGGTCAGGTTTTTGGCACCGTTAAGGGGATTGTTACTAAAGACCCGGCATTCGGTCTGGATGCGGTTTGGATTAGTAAGGATCAGCGGGAACATGCACAAACTCTGGGCTACACTGTAGTCGATGCCGCTACCGTGGTGGCGACACATCTCAGTCAGATCTTAACTAATAATGCCGCCAGCCTGCTTGGCCACGAAGAGGTTCAAAACTTACTGGATATGCTGGGCAAGCATTCACCTAAGTTAGTTGAAGGTCTTGTACCTGAAACCTTGCCGCTTACGGCCGTGGTTAAGGTGTTACAGAATTTGCTACATGAAGGAGTACCGATCCGGGATATGCGAACCATAGTGCAAACCTTGGTTGAGTACGGTGCTAAGAGTCAGGATATTGACGTTTTAACGGCAGCGTGTCGGATAGCCTTGCGGCGCTTAATCGTGCAGGAGGTTGTCGGTAGCAAGCAGGAAATACCGGTTATTACTTTTGCGCCTGAGCTTGAACAGATGCTGCATCAGTCAATGCAAGCTGCAGGCAACGACGGCGCTGGCATAGAACCGGGTCTGGCAGACAGGATCCAGCAGTCGTTGCAGGAAGCGCATCAAAATCAGGAATTAACCGGAGAAAGTGCAGTAATGCTGACGTCAGGAATTTTACGCTCAGTTATGGCACGATTCGTGAAATACACTATTCCAGGTTTACGGGTATTGTCATATCAGGAAATTCCGGATGATAAGCAAATCCGCATTGTTAGTGTCATCGGTCAGTCGAATTAGGAGTAACTCATGAAGATTAAGCGCTTTGTTGCTAAAGATATGCGTAGTGCGCTGGCAGAAGTTAAAGAGTTTCTCGGGCCGGATGCCATCATTTTATCCAATAAAAAAGTCGCAGATGGCGTAGAGATTGTCGCGGCCATTGACGCCGAGCCGGCCTCCAGGAAAGCACCTGCCGGGGTAGAAGATATCACACCGGTCAGTAGTCGGGCTGAACCCAAAGTAAATATCCGTATTGATGAATCAGATGAGGTTGAGCCCGCTGATTCACTCAAAGCTTTACTTGCCCGTCAGATGCTGAAGCAGCAAGTCAGAGACCCTGAGTTAAAGCAGACTGCCAAAGCGGCTCCAGCAGCAGAGACCCCAGTACTGAACAGGGCGCCACAGTTTGAGCGCCCAATGAATAATCAACATTCAATGCCACCGCAATGGCAGGAGATAAGTAAATTACAACAGCAACAGGCGGAGTTAATGCAGCAGCAGTTTGCGAAAATGCAGACTGAAATGTTGTCAATGCGCCAATTGTTACAACATCAGGTATCCGGTCTGATGTGGCAGGACCTGGCAAGACGTGAGCCGGTCAGAGCTCTGGTAATTGATAATTTGAAACAGCTAGGTTTATCAGAACAGGTTGCTGATCAGTTAGCCTGCTTTATGCCAGAAGATTTAAATACTCAGGATGCCTGGCAGACTGCTCTGGAGCTTCTGACAGGCCAGTTGACGACGACGAGCGATGATATTCTGCGCCGTGGTGGCGTAATTGCACTGGTCGGTCCCACCGGAGTGGGTAAAACGACGACAGTTGCTAAACTTGCCGCCGGCTTTGCTAAAAGGCACGGTGCCGATCAGGTTGCACTGATTACGACTGATTGTTTCCGGATTGGCGCTTTTGAGCAACTGGCAACCTTTGGTCGTATTATCGGCTGTCCGGTAAAACAAGCGAAAGATAGTGAAGAGCTCTCTATCTTGTTGAATCAGCTTCAACAACGTAAACTGATATTGATTGATACAGCAGGAATGAGCCAGCGGGATTTACGCCTGGCTGAGCAGTTAACATCCTTGGTCAATAACGCTCGTGTTAAAATTCGCAGTTATCTGGTATTGTCGGCAACGGCTCAGGCTAAAGTAATGCAAGAGAGCGTGCAGCAGTTCAAACGTATCGCTTTGTCTGGATGCATCTTCACCAAGTTAGATGAGAGTTTAAGTTTGGGTGAAGCTATTAATGTCGCTCTACAACACGCCTTGCCGGTAAGTTATCTCACCGATGGCCAACGTGTACCGGAAGATTTGAAAGTTGCAGAGGCAGCTGCGCTTGTCGCCCTTGCCGATAAGTTACGTTTACAACATAGCAGTGCTACACATCAATGGTATCAGAGCGAGATGTCCCAGGTAGATGCCTTATATGCATAAATATGAAGCAGTAGAAGATCAAGCCAGTGGTCTCAGACGTATGAACAAACAGAAAAGTAAAGTCATATCAATTACCGGCGGTAAAGGTGGCGTGGGTAAAACCAATGTCACTTTGAATCTCGCTATGGCTTTAGCACAGTTGGGAAAGAAAGTACTGGTATTGGATGCAGATCTGGGGTTAGCTAACTGTGACGTGATGTTGGGGCTGCGGGTTGAGAAAAACTTATCACATGTCTTAAATGGTAGCGCCACCTTGGATGATATTTTGGTGGACGGTCCTTTCGGCATTAAAATTGTACCGGCCACGTCGGGTAATCAGGATATGACCGAGTTGTCGCCGGTTGAGCACGCCAGTCTAATTAGAGCCTTCAGCGAATTAGAAACGCCAGTTGATGTATTATTGGTGGATACCGCGGCAGGCATTTCGGATATGGTGTTGAGCTTTTCCAGAGCGTCACAAGATGTGCTGGTCGTGGTATGTGATGAACCCTCGTCAATTACTGACGCCTACGCCCTGATGAAATTGTTGAGTCGGGATCATGGTGTAGAAAAATTTAAAATAGTCGCCAATATGGTGCGTAGTATCAAAGAAGGGCAAGAATTATTTGCTAAACTTACCCGGGTGACTGACCGCTTTCTGGATGTTAACCTCGAGCTCGTTGCAACGGTGCCGCAGGATGAGAATGTCCGTCGCGCGGCGAGAAAACAAAAAGCCTTTATTGATGCTTATCCCACAACGCCTGCCAGCATGGCGATTAAAACACTGGCATTAAAAGTTGTTAAGTGGCCATTACCAGATAGCGCTTCAGGCCATCTGGAGTTTTTTTTGGAGCAACTTGTGCAGCCACATTCTGATTAGGGGGACTTGTGAACAGTAAGCTGGCCGCTTATGGTGGTATTGATCACATGCAACAACTGGTGGAACGTCATGCCCCACTGGTAAAACGTATTGCTTATCATTTGCTGGCCCGTCTCCCGGCCAGCGTACAAGCAGATGACTTAATCCAAGCAGGCATGATTGGCTTAATTGAAGCCGCGAAAAATTTTGATGGTAGCAAAGGAGCCAGCTTCGAAACCTTTGCTGGGATCCGTATCCGGGGGGCCATGCTGGATGAAATTCGGCGTGGCGACTGGACTCCCAGGTCCGTCCATCGTAATGCGCGGCTTATTGCCGAGACCATTGCCGAGCTCGAAGCGCAATTGGGGCGTGATGTACGGGATCATGAAGTTGCAGAAAAACTTGCTATCTCTTTAGATGAATATCATCATATGCTTAGTGACGTTAGCTCTGGCCGAATCATTGGTATTGAGGACCTCGGTATCTCTGAGGATGTGCTGGTAACAGCAGATGATGTCGATACGGATCAGTTGTATCAGGAACAGGCAAATGAAGCCTTTAACACTGCTCTGACAAAACATATCAGTAGTTTACCTGAGCGGGAAGCGTTAGTATTGTCACTGTATTATAATGACGAGCTAAACTTAAAAGAGATCGGGGCGGTGCTGGATGTCAGTGAGTCCCGTATCAGTCAGATTCATAGTCAGGCATTAGTGCGGTTAAAAGCGCGGATGCAGGCTTGGTTGTAGTGTATCCTGAATATTGGGATGACTTTCTCTTCGGAGGGGACTTTGGATAAGAATATGAAAATTCTTGTGGTTGATGACTTTTCAACCATGAGACGCATCATTAAAAACCTGTTACGTGATCTTGGTTTTACCAATATTTCGGAAGCCGATGATGGCAGTACAGCGCTCCCTATGCTGCAAGGTGGGGACTTTGATTTTGTGGTTACTGACTGGAATATGCCTGGTATGCAGGGCATTGATTTGCTTAGGGCTATTCGTGCAGATGCCAAGCTTAAGCATATCCCTGTGTTAATGGTTACGGCAGAAGCCAAAAAGGAACAAATCATTGCGGCGGCCCAAGCGGGTGTCAATGGCTACATTGTGAAACCTTTTACTGCTGCTACCTTACAGGAAAAGTTGGCAAAAGTATTTGAGCGGATAGGTTAAGCCGTATCTGACCAAGGAGTAACACTATGCCTGCTAGTACGGCCCCGCTCATCACACTCGAACAGGCGAAAGAATTGGTTCAGTTGTTGGAAATGGGTGAGCAGGAGATCGCGAACGAGTTGGTACAACAACTCGGTATGCCGGGTTCTTCTGAGTTATTTGCAGAGGTTGGTAAGCTGACACGACAACTGCATGACTCGCTCAAGAACTTCCAAATTGATCCTTCGCTTAACAACCTGCTTGAAGAAGATATCCCTGACGCAAAAAAGCGCTTGAATCATGTTATTGATATGACGGAGCAGGCTGCTAACCGGACTATGGATGCAGTTGAATCCTGTTTACCTATTGCAGATCAGATCAGCCAAAAGCTAGGGCTATTACTTCCGCAATGGCAGAAATTGATGACTCGGGACCTGAAACTAGGTGAGTTTAAGACGCTGTGTCATGGCGTTGACGGTTTTTTAAAACAGACTGTTGATGAGTCGACGCGTTTGAATCAGCTATTAACAGATGTGTTGATGGCGCAGGATTATCAGGACCTCACAGGTCAAATTTTACGGCGTGTCATCGAATTGGTGCGGGAGGTGGAAGAAAGTTTGATCGGCTTACTCACCGCCTTTGGTACAACCAATCTGCAGCATCTGGAGCAAAAACCAGTGAAGCGAAAAATTCTGGCTGGTGAGGCTGAAGGCCCAATAATTGATGCTCAAGGGCGTGACGACGTTGTAACCGGGCAGGACGATGTCGACGATCTTTTATCCAGCTTAGGTTTTTAACAGAGGTGCTTACTGATGAGTTTTGATATGGATGAAGACATCCTCCAGGATTTTCTGGTCGAAGCTGGTGAAATACTTGAGCTGTTGCAAGAACAGCTGGTCGAGCTTGAGAATAATCCTCAAGACACTGCTCTGTTAAATGCTATTTTTCGCGGTTTCCATACCGTTAAAGGTGGCGCCGGTTTTCTGTCGCTGACCGAATTAGTCGACGCCTGCCATGGCGCTGAAAACGTGTTTGATATTCTCCGTACCGGCAAGCGCAGCGTTACCCCCGAGCTGATGGATGTTATCTTACAGGCTCTGGATGTGGTCAATGAAATGTTTACTGAGGTGAAAGCCCGTCAGCCGTTGACCCCGGCCGATCCTCAGCTATTAGCTGCGTTGCATTTCTATTCCGAGCCGGAAACACCGGGCGAGGCAGCACCTCAGGCAGCCAAGGCTGCACCTGCGGTTACTGCTCCGGTTGCACCACAGGTTGCAAAGGTGCAGCAACTAACCGCCACGCCAGATAGCAGCGCTGCCGGCGATGATATCGACAGCATTACCGAAGATGAATTTGAGCGCATGCTCGATGAACTTCATGGCGCGGGTGCTCCTGGTCGCACCGAGGTGACGACCAATGTGCCGGCGATGCCAGCGACCGCAGGCGATGATATTACTGATGATGAGTTTGAAGCCTTGCTTGACCAGCTGCATGGCAAGGGGAGCTTTAAGCCGGAAGTGACTGCTACTGTGACTGCGGCAGCCTCAGCGCCGGTCGTACCCGCTGCTAAGGCAGATGAAATTACCGACGATGAGTTTGAAGCACTGCTGGATCAATTGCATGGCAAGGGTAAGGCACCGGTAACCCCGGCAGCAGCTAAAGCCGAAGTAGCGCCCCCAGCACCGGTTGCCGCTCCTGCTGCCACGCCGGTTAAAGCTTCGGAAGCACCGGTAGCGCCAGTAGCGAGTGCTGCCGCCGCAGATAAAGGGGCAGTGGTTGCTGAGACCACGGTGCGGGTTGATACCAAACGGCTGGATCAGATTATGAATATGGTCGGTGAACTGGTATTAGTCAGAAACCGGTTGGTTAGTTTATCGGGCTCTGCGCAAAACGAGGAAATGAGTAAAGCCATCGCTAACCTGGATGTGGTGACTGCCGACATTCAGGGCGCGGTAATGAAAACGCGAATGCAGCCAATTAAGAAAGTATTTGGTCGTTTCCCGCGCGTGGTACGCGATTTGGCCCGCTCTCTGAAAAAAGATATCGACCTGATCTTGGAAGGTGAAGAGACCGACCTGGATAAGAACCTGGTCGAAGCGCTGGCCGACCCACTGGTGCATTTAGTGCGAAACTCGGTTGACCATGGTATTGAGTTACCGGATGTGCGTCAGGCTGCCGGTAAGCCGCGTACTGGTGTGGTCAAGTTAGCCGCGCAACAAGCCGGTGACCATATCCTGTTGACAATTCAGGATGATGGCGCAGGTATGGATCCGGAGAAGCTGAAAAATCTGGCGATAAAGCGCGGTGTTATTGATGCCGATACCGCAGCGCGGATGTCGGATACCGACGCCTTTAACCTGATTTTCGCACCGGGTTTTTCAACCAAAGAACAGATCTCCGATATTTCCGGCCGTGGTGTCGGTATGGACGTGGTGAAAACTAAGATCACCCAACTCAACGGTACCGTGCATATTCACTCCAAACTGGGTGAGGGCACCTTGCTGGAAATTAAGGTGCCTCTGACGCTGGCGATCCTGCCAACCCTAATGGTAATTGTCGGTAAGCAGACCTTTGCCTTACCGCTGGCCGGTGTGAACGAGATTTTCCACCTTGATCTGGCGAAAACCAATATTGTTGACGGTCAGTTGACAATTGTTGTTCGTAACAAAGCCATTCCATTGTTTTACCTCGAGCACTGGCTGGTGAAAAACTCGGATAAAAAACTGCGCCGGGCCCAGGGTCATGTAGTCATAGTGCAAATTGGTCAGCAGCAGGTCGGCTTTGTGGTTGATCAGTTGATTGGCCAGGAAGAGGTTGTGATTAAAGCGCTGGACGCCCTGTTGCAGGGGACACCGGGTATGGCTGGCGCGACCATTACCTCTGATGGCGGTATTGCCCTGATCCTGGATGTGCCTAATTTGCTGAAGCATTATGCGAAGAAATCCAAGATTAAATTTGAACAGTTTAACCGGCTGCATGGATAAGCAGGTAATCTATGGCAATTAGGGTATTGATCGTTGATGACTCCAGCTTCTTCCGTCGCCGGTTACAGGAGATCCTGTCGGCTGACGCAGAACTTGAAGTTATCGATAGTGCAGTAAACGGCCGCGAAGCGGTTGAAAAAGCCCTGGCATTAAAACCCGATGTTATCACCATGGATATTGAGATGCCGGTTTTAGACGGCATCTCGGCAGTGCGGGAAATTTTAAAAGTCCAACGCATTCCAATCCTGATGTTCTCTTCCCTTACTCACGAGGGGGCGAGAGCGACGCTTGATGCGCTGGAAGCCGGCGCTGTCGATTTTCTGCCAAAGAAGTTTGAGGATATTGCCCGCGATAAACAGGAAGCTGGTGAATTACTGCGCGAGCGGGTTCGGGCGGTAGCCAGACGCAGGCCACTGGGGCGTTCAACCTTTAGTACTTCAGCCTTAGCCCGCAGTAGTCAGAGCAGTGTGCTTCGCCAACCACTTGGTGGCAGAGCGGTAGAGCGGACACTGGAGTCTGGGGCTGCAGAGCGCGGTCGTTTTGAACGGCCGGCTTTAACACCACGCAGCCATTTCAGTGCCAGTGGCAAGGATTATAAAATTGTTGCTATCGGTACCTCTACCGGGGGCCCCGTCGCCTTACAACGGATCCTGACCGCGCTGCCAGCGACCTTCCCGTTGCCGATTATTTTGATCCAGCATATGCCGGCCGCCTTTACCGGCGCTTTTGCCCAGCGGCTGAATAGTCTGGCCAAAATTGAAATCAAAGAAGCCGAAGACAATGATCTGTTAAAGCCCGGCGTGGCCTATCTGGCACCCGGCGGTAAGCAGATGTTGGTTGAGGGCTCAGAAGGTCAGGCACGCTTAAGGATCAAAGAAGACGATTCGCCACGGATCACCTTTAAACCCAGCGTCGATATTACCTTTGCCACTGCTGCCCGGGTTTACCAGGATAAGGTACTGGCAATAGTACTGACCGGCATGGGGGCTGATGGCCGGGAAGGTGCCAGACTGCTAAAGCAGCAGGGCGCTACCATCTGGGCCCAGGATGAAGCTAGCTGTGTGGTTTATGGTATGCCGCAAGCCATTGCTGCAGCGGGCTTAATGGATCAGGAAGTGAGTCTGGAAGATGTCGCGGCCCGTATGCTGCAGGAAGTAAAACATGGATAAGCTGGCGCTTGGCGGACTGTTGCTGGCGCTCTTTGCAGTGACCGGTGGCTTTATGCTGGAAGGTGGTGCTGTTGCTACCTTACTGCATTTACCGGCCTTTATCATCGTGTTCGGTGGTACCCTCGGCGCCGTAATGCTGCAGACGCCTTTTCACCAGTTTCAACTTGGTTTTCGCCTGTTACCCTGGGTGTTTCAGTCCTCGCGCTTACCCGTGAAACGCACCATCGGCCGGATTGTCGATTGGGGTTCTGCCGCCAGGGCGAATGGTTTTTTATCTCTGGAAGATGCTGCGCTGCAGGAAAGTGATCCCTTTTTACATCGCGGGCTGAACTTACTGGTTGACGGTGCCGATGCCGCGCAATTGCAAGCGACGCTTGATGCCGAGCTTAGCCTGGAGCGCGAGCGTTTACTGCGCGGTGCCAGAATCTTTGAAGCCATGGGGGGCTACAGCCCGACTATCGGCATTATTGGTGCTGTGTTGGGATTGATCCAGGCGATGGCCAATATCAGTGATCCCAAGTTGCTCGGCGCAGGCATTGCCACTGCCTTTGTTGCAACCATATACGGTGTAGGTTTTGCCAACCTGGTGTTTATCCCGATAGGCAATAAGCTAAAAAACCTGATCCAACAGCAAAGCCTGTACCACGAGCTAATTATTGAAGGGCTGGTTTCTATCGCTCAGGGCCAGAATCCCAAAGCCATTGAGCCTAAACTGCAATCCTATTTACCGGGCTAAGCTATGTACCGGCAGCGCAGACACCAGCAAACTACAGAGCGCGAAGATCTTGACCGTTGGTTGGTTTCCTATGCTGACTATATGACCCTGATGTTTGCCTTGTTCGTAGTGCTCTACGCCCTGTCGCTGTTAAAGCAGGAAGAATACAGTGTTTTAACAGAGTCTTTGACCCGGATTTTTGATAAACCGCGGCAAAGTGAAACCGGCCTCAGCGGCGCTGGCGTGTTAACTCAGACTGCACCGCAAAGTGACTTTGAACGCTATGGCAGCTCATTAGAGCAGGCAAAAGGCCCGGAGCTATTAGCTGATGCCAAAGAGTTGACCGATCTTCGCCAGCATTATCTGGGAAGTCCGCTACAATCGCTGGAGCAGGAACTCACCCAGTCGCTGACGCAACTGTTGGACCAGGGTTTAGCCAAGGTTCGACTGGAGCAAGACTGGTTAGTGATTGAACTGAGTAGTGGCTTGCTGTTCCCATCCGGCAGTGCGGCTGCAACCAATTCGGCACGGGTAGTACTGCAGGAAATTGGTAAAATTATAAACCCGATCAATAATTTTTTACGCATACGCGGCTACACTGATAATGTACCGATCGCGAATGAGCTATTCTCGTCGAATTGGGAACTGTCGGTGGCGCGGGCGACCTCAGTACTCAGATTGCTGGAAAGTCAGGGCACGCCGCCGCAGCGTATGGCGATAGAGGGGTATGGCCAGTATTATCCGACCGCGGATAACAGCACGGCTGCGGGGCGGGCTGCCAACCGTAAGGTAGAAATTGCGATTTCCCGCTACGGTTACCGGCCTGATAATAATGTGCGCCCTGCTGAGCTGCCGGCGGCCATCGCCGAGCCACAGCCTGGCGAGGTACAAAGCGAGGATGGAACCATTCAGGTGATTAGCCTGCCGGGTGGCGGTATCCGGATCACTACCCGTCGCGATAACCCCGACGCGGTACCCGAACGACAGGATCCATAACGTGGTAATTTGGACTATTGCGAATCAAAAAGGTGGCGTCGGTAAAACCACCACTACTGTCACACTAGGTGGTTTGTTAGCTGAGCGTGGCTATCGTGTGTTGTTGGTCGATATGGATCCGCACGCGTCTTTAACCTATTACTTTGGTATTGACGCTGAGGAACTTGAAGTCAGTGTCTACGATATTTTCACCCGGGGCAAAACAATCAGCCGCGAGGAAATTCTGCAATCACTTTGCCCCAGTACGGCAGAGCGGCTCGATATCCTGCCGGCTTCAATGTCACTGGCGACGCTGGACCGCTCGTTAGGAAACCAGAGTGGTATGGGCCTGATCTTAAAGAAAGGTTTGAAGCTGATTGAGCAGGATTATGATTATGTCCTGATTGACTGCCCACCGGTAATGGGGGTGTTGATGGTTAATGCGCTGGCGGCCTGTGATCGGGTATTGATCCCGGTACAAACCGAATTTCTGGCGCTGAAGGGCCTGGACCGGATGATTGCTACTATGGCGTTGATGCGTAGCTCGAAGCAGGAGCTGACCTTTACTATAATCCCAACCATGTACGATAAAAGGACCAAAGCCTCACTGGAGGCCTATAAAGAGCTGAAAGCTAAATATCAGGACCGGGTCTGGTCTGCCGTAGTGCCGGTAGATACCAAGTTTCGTGATGCCTCTCTGGCACAAACCCCGCCCAATGTCTTTGCTGGTAATTCACGTGGCGTTTTTGCCTATAATACCTTACTGACCTATCTGTTACAGTTAAGTCCGGAGGCTTGAAATGAGCAGTCTTATTGCGAGTCAGAAGGTCATCCAGCATTATTTGCAGGCGTTGTTAACCGAGGAAGATGCTGAGCAGCCGTTGGTGCCAGCAGCTGTGACCAAGCCAGCCGCAGCGAAAGCGGCAGTCCCTGTTATGGCGGCGCCGACACTTGCTGAAGCCGAACTGGCACAGAGTCGTAAAGCGGAATTAAATCGGTTGCTGGCCCAGGCCGTACCCGTTGCCAAGGTTGCAGAGCCGGTAGTGCCTGCTACAGCAAAAGTGCAAACCACAACAAAAGCGCAAACCACACCAGAGGTTCAGAGCGCACCCGCAGTGCTGAATACGCCGGAGATGTTACAACGCGCTATTCCGATCGCCGAGCGTCTGGCGCAACCTACGGTAGCCGCGACCGTTGTGAAAGCCGAAAAGCCCTATCGCCAGCAGCGTTTTCAGGCATTATTTTTCAGTGTCGCCGGTTTAAAAATTGCGGTGCCGCTGACCGAACTTGGCGGTATTCATGAAGTCGGTGCCGTGAATGCGTTATTTGGCAAACCAGACTGGTTTAAAGGCATTATGCTGCATCGGCAACAAAAAATTCAGCTGGTGGATACTGCCCGTTGGGTGATGCCGGAAAAATATACCCCGGAACTGGCAACAGAGCTAAACTATCAATATGTTATTATGCTGGGTACCAGCGATTGGGGCTTGAGTTGTGAGCAATTAATTGACACCATTACGCTAGAACCAGAACAAATAAAATGGCGTGAGCACGAGGGGAAACGGCCCTGGATGGCGGGCCTGATTAAAGAACAAAAATGTGTACTCGTTGATGTTGATGAGCTGGTCAATTTATTAAACCAGGGCCTTGATATTAACGCCTGAACCAGCAGACCCAAAGGAGCTGTAGATGAATAGTAAGTTTTCAGAGCAAGCTGATAAGAACCAGGCCGCGGATCAGGTATTGCAGTGGGTGACCTTCCGTTTGCAGGAAGAAACCTACGGTATTAACGTGATGCAGGTGCAGGAAGTGTTGCGTTACTCCGAAATTGCACCGGTGCCGGGTTCACCGGATTATGTGCTGGGGATCATCAACCTGCGCGGTAATGTGGTAACAGTGATTGATACCCGCGCCCGTTTTGGTTTACCGCCGGCAGAAGTCAGCGATAATACCCGGGTAGTGATTATTGAAGCTGAGAAGCAGGTGATCGGTATTCTGGTCGATAGCGTGGCGGAAGTGGTCTATCTGAAACAATCTGAAATTGATAACGCACCTAACGTCGGTACTGACGAGAGTGCGCGCTTTATTCAGGGCGTTGCGAATCGCGATGGTCAGCTGCTAATTCTGGTTGATCTGAATAAATTACTGAATGACGAAGAATGGGACGAAATCAGTAGCATCTGATGAATATCATACTGATTACTGTTGCGCTGGCCGCGCTGGCGATCCTACTGCTGCTCACTGCCGTTTTCGGGTATCAGCGGCTGCGCCAGCAAGCTGAACAGCTAGGCATCTTGCAGCAACAGTTTGACGCAGCGCAAAGCCAGAACCAGCAGCTACACGCCGAACTCGAGGAGCTGCGCTCTGGCTTGATTGGCGTGGGGCAGCGGGTGCTGAAGATGCAGGAGCAGCAACAGGGCTTACGTCAGGACCTGGATGAGTTACAACAGCAACAGCAAGTTATTGCTTTAAGCGATCCTGAAAGCAAGATCTACAGCCGGGCAGTGAAAATGGTAGAGCTTGGCGCCGATCTGGAAGAAATTATCCGCGAGTGTGAATTGCCACGGGCTGAAGCTGAACTGTTATTTAATTTACACCGCCAGCAGCGCGGTCAGTAAGCTTGCGCTGGCGCAGGTGACACTATGCCGGACAAAACCGATAATCCCAATCCCGAACTCAGTGCCAGTGCGCTAAAGTATGACGGCAGTCAGGCGCCTCTGATCATTGCCAAAGGCCATGGTCAGTTAGCTGCCGATATTATTGCGCTGGCCCGCGAGCATGGTGTCTTGATCCATGAAGATGCTGAGCTAAGTAAACTGCTGAGTAAGCTAGAACTGGGCGAACAGATCCCGCGCGAGCTTTATCTGATTATTGCCGAGCTGATTGCGTTTTCTTATGTGCTGCAGGGCAAGTTCCCGGATAACTGGCACAATATTCACCAACGTATAGACCTAAAAACCTGATACCTGCTGCCATAACGCTTTGCTCAGGCTCGCCGCCTGATCCGGCGTATCAGCTGCCAGCCACTGGCAAATGGCCCTGGCGACATCCGGATACTGTACCTGTCTTAGTTGACTATCGTTATGCAGCCAGTTGGCAATCACGGCGCTGTTAAGGCTATCACTGCGCTCTGCCAAACCTAACTTCGTTAGTGCCAGAGCGTTTGACTGCTGTTCCATCTGCCCTTGTAGCGGTTTAACCAGAATGCGTTTTTGCAATTGCAGCGCTTCACTAATTAACTCAAAGCCGGCATTGCTCAGCACTGCGCTGCAGCGCGCCAGCGTTTGTTTGAAGGCATCCAGACTAGGCGGCTGGGTTTGAATGTGCCCCAGCTGCTGTGCCGGCAGGCCCGGGCCAAACACACTAAACTGATATTCGGTCAGTGGCGACAATAACTGTAACACCTGTTGCTGATCTTCAAACGGCAGATAGACCAGCACCAGTGTCGGTTCGCTGGCCACCGCTTCAAAGGTGGTATGAATAATTGGCGGCAGGATAGGGGCGTTAAAATGATGCCAGTGTAATCCCAGGCTATAGTTGGCTGGGGCAAAGTAACGAAAGATGCCCTGACTGAGCAGGTTAGCGTTTTCCATCGGGATCGGATGCAAAAACGCATACTGATGGCCAATGCCGATACAGGGCTTTTTCTGCTGCCGTGCTGCCCAGGCCGTTACCGGTTCAAAATCGTTCAGAATAATATCGTAACGGCTCAGATCCAATTGGCGGACATCCTGCCACAGTTGCCGTACAGAGGCCTGGCGGAAGCTTTGCCAGTAATTTACCCGGCCAGCTGCCGTCACAAAGGTCAGACCCTGTCTTAGCTGGTAATGGCCAAAGGCCTGCATATCAAAAAACTGCTCCGCCGGGCGGCCGGAAAACAGAAAGTCGACCTCGGCACCCTGCTGGCGTAAATACGGCTCCATGGCTCGGGCGCGGCTGATATGACCATTTCCTGTTGCCTGCACACCATAGAGGATCCGCATACTTTACTCCATTAATCGTCGTCGGCTTGCCAGACAAGCGCTTTAAAGTGCTGGCGGCACATTGAAACATAGCTTTCATTACCGCCAATCTGTACCTGGGAGCCAGCTCTGGCCGGTTGTCCCTGTTCATCCAGCCGCACTACGAAGTTGGCTTTACGGCCGCAGTGACAGATGGTTTTCAGTTCAATCAATTTGTCGGCCCAGGCTAACAGCGCCTCACTGCCGGCAAAGGTCTCCCCGAGAAAATCGGTGCGTAAGCCAAACGCCAGCACCGGGATCCCAAGAGTATCAACCACATCGGTGAGTTGCCTGACCTGGGCCTTACTTAAAAATTGCGCCTCGTCAATCAGCACGCAATCGAGCCGGCCTTGTTGTTTTAGCTGGTCAATGTGCTGCACAAAATCAAAGTCCGCGTCAAAAATATGGGCGTCCATCGACAGCCCTATCCGCGAGCTGACCTTACCTAAACCAAAGCGATGATCCAGCGCTGCGGTATAGATCGCGACGGTCATACCGCGCTCTTGATAGTTGTAGGCACTTTGCAGCAGCGAGGTCGACTTGCCGGCATTCATTGCCGAGTAATAAAAATAGAGTTGCGCCATAAGCTTACCTTTTGCAATTGAAGGCGCAGTATAACAAGACTCTGGCAGAAAATATAAAGTAGCAATATGACAGCAGTAAGACAGTGCGGTTTAAACGAAACACCGCCGCGCAATATGTTGAGCGGCGGTGTAATTAGGCATCACGTCAGGTATTTAAGCGGGCAGCTAGGACTGGTGTTTTGGCTCAGCAGGGCTGTCTTCTGCTTTTTTAACAGCAGCAGGGCTATCTTCGGCTTTTTTAACCGCAGCAGTGGTTTTTGCCAGCACTGTAACTGGCACAAACAGATTTAGCGGGTTTTGTTTAATTTGTTCCACTACCGCTTTTAGCAGCAGCGAGAATTTACTGATCCGGCTGCCGCGGGCGCGCAGTGCGACCGTTAAGGCCAGCGTAAAGCTGACCCACAGGTTAACAAAGCCAATCAGCAGCACCAGACATAAATAAAACAAAAAGCTAAAGGGGCCCAGGCCGCCGCTGATGGTGCTGTAACCCAGATTAGCAGAGGCGAAGGCGACATGGCGGATATCCAGCGGCAGTTGCAGCAAATAGCCGACGTAGCCGGTCATGCCCAGTAACAGGCCGAAGATAAAATTACCGGCCAAGGGGCCATAGTTGTCATGCCAGTAGTTGGCAAAGGCTTGGCGGGGGCGTTCGGGTAGCAGTTTCTTCAGCAACGGGTGGTGATAAAGCCGTTGCCGCAGATCCAGATAATTGGCTCTGTTATCAAAGAAGCCAGCAATGATACCGGAACAAAACAGCCAGATACCGGCAATAGCCGCGAAAAATAACGAACCATGCCAGGGCGCGACCGCTTGTAACTGATAGCTGACGGCGGCGCTGTCCAGGAGCGGCTTACCCTGCCAGGCAGCGTATGCCAGCGCGATACTGCTGGCGGTCAGTACTGCGACACTGACGTTACCCCAGACGGCGGCCCACTGTGAGCGGTTTACATCGAGCAGCAGAGTGGCGAGTTTTTTATGGGCAGCGCGGCCATTTTCACCTTTTTCAACTTCTGCGGCAAAGCTGGCGGCGGTCATCGCCGGCTGCTTGGTGGCTACCGTCAGCCCCAATAAATGGATCAGCACAAAGCCCAGACCATAGTTCAGGCTAACCAACAGCGCATTGCTAAAAGCCGATAATGGCAGGCTTTCGATATAAATCTTCAGCAGAGCCATAGAGGCAATAATCACGCCGGCACCGGCTGCTGAGCCAAATAAGCGCAGATACTGCTTTTTATCGCGCGCAATATAGTGCTCACCATGACTACTTTTATTAACGCTGATGCTTTTCGATAATAACTGGGTGCTACTGCGCCACAGGGCCCGGACACTGCTATTATCGCGACTGGTATCCAGCAACTGCCCGGCCAGTTCAATACTTAGCTGGCGTAACTGGGGCGCTTGTCCGCAGGTAACCAGTGTGACCAGTTGGGTGATCCGTTGCAGCGTTTGCTCCAGTCGCTCCAGAAGATGAGCTACCGCAACAGAGCTCCCCGCTGTTGCTGTGCGCCGGCGTAGCCGGTCAACCTGTTCATTACACTGCGCCATCATCACATGATAATGGGCGACATCATAAGGTTGTTCCTGCTGCTGGCGGCAGTGCTGCACCAGTGCGGTCAGCTCACGGTGCAGGGCGATAAAGGCCGAGTCGATATTATTCAGGCGCTTATCTAGGCGCATCAGATCCGGCTCCATCTCTTCGGCGGCGATCCAAACGCTTAGCATCTCCAGGGCGCATAATGTCTCTTCGCGCAGATGAGCATCGAATTGCGCTAATACCGTCGGGCTGGCCGCTGGCAGCAAGAGTTGACTGAGCTTTAGCAGCAGTCCTTCATTGCTATCGTCAGCCTCTTCGTCGTGAGCCACCTCTTTATACAGCTCCGCCAGCACATCTTTTAGCTCGGTCAGATCGCGTGGCGCAGGGTTGATTTTTTCGTACAGTCGGCTGGACAGCTCGCGTAAAAAACCGCGCCGGGAAAATACGCCCAGACTGACCAAAGCCGGATACAGATGCACCTGACAGAGCCAACTTAGCAGCGTATCGGCGATCTGACGTTGCTCGGCCGGGTACAAGGCCAGGGTTTCCAGCAACTTTTGCGCTCTTTTGCGGCGCTCAAAACTAAAACGTGGCCCCTGTAGCCACTTAACCAGGGTTTTTAACAAGGCCAGACCATCTTGTTCGGCGGCCAGACTTTTTAGCAGCATCAGAGCATTAGCTTGTTCCATTAATTCCTTGTTCCGATGATTCAGTCGCGGTTCATTGTCAACTAAGAGCCGGTTCACAGTAAAAAGTTGCATGCTTCTGGCTGAGCGCGGCATACTGCCGGCAGTAAACCACAGAATCTAAGGAATAAAAATGGAAAAATGGTTGTTACTGACGGTATTTGCCCAGGTATTACTGACCAGTGGCGTAATGATCCTGATGGGGCGGCGGCGGTTTCAGGCGGCCAAAAATAAAGAGATTAAGATGGCGGCGTTTCGCACTATGGACCTGAGCGGTGCCAACGAGCAGGTGATAGCGACCAGCCGTAATTTTGATAATCAGTTCCAGATGCCGCTGTTATACATTGCCGCGGTATTGTTTATTCTGCAGTTCGGTCTTGCCGATCTTGGCTTTGTACTATTGGGTGCAACCTTTGTGGTACTTCGCTACTGGCATAGCCTGATCCACATTGGCAGTAATGTGCTGCGTAGCCGCTTCCGGGTATTTTTACTTGGCTGTCTGGTGCTCTGGATTATCTGGCTGCGCTTATTGCTGCTGGCCTTAATCTGACCGACAGCGCCAGCAGGGCGTAGCATCAAACTTGAAACTACGCCCTCTCTTATCTTGCTGCCTTGCGAAGGCTTCGTTACTCGTAACGCAGTGCTTCTATCGGTTGTAAGCGTGAGGCTTTGCGCGCCGGATAATAACCGAAAAAGACGCCGATTAAGGCCGAAAAGCCAATACTCATCAGCACCACTTGTGGCTCAATAATAGCGGTATAGCCCAAAAAGTGCTCCACCGCCCAGGTGGTGCCCAGTGCCAGCGTTAAACCCAGGGCGCCACCGAGGGCACAGAGCAGCACGGCTTCAATCAAAAACTGGCGCAAAATATCGGCCGGCCTGGCGCCAACCGCCATCCTCAGGCCAATTTCCCGGGTCCGCTCTGTTACCGATACCAGCATAATATTCATAATGCCAATGCCTCCCACTAACAGCGAAACTGAGGCTACAGCCGCCAGTAAGCCATTAAAAATCTGCATGGTTTGGGCACGGGTTTCGACCATCTCGGATAAATTACGGATCCGAAACGGCGGGTCGTTAGCGGTGGTGCGCAGCCGCTGTCTGAGCAGGGCATCCAGCTCCTGTTCCACCAGTGGCATATCCCGATCGGAGGCCACCTGCACTACTATGGAGCGCACGGCTTTCGGGCTCGACAGCGTGATACCGGAGATCCTTTTACGCACGGTATCAATCGGCATAAAGACGATATCATCCTGATCGTTGCCCTGAGTATTCTGCCCTTTGCCGTTTAATACGCCGATAATGGTGACCGGTACCTTGTTAATGCGCACGGTTTGCCCCAGCGGATCACTGGCACCAAATAGCTCACGTTTTACGGTCTGGCCAATTACCGCTACCCGACCCGCGCTGCTTAGCTCGGTTTCAGTAAAGGTGCGGCCTTCGGCGAGTGACCAGCTTTGGGCCTGATAAATCTTATTATCGACACCGAGGATACTGGGAGCCCAGTTCAGGTTGCCGTAGATCACCTGACCCGACGATTGCACCATGGGCGCGGCCACTGTTACCTGCGGGATCTGATTTTCAATAGCCAGGGCATCCATCTCGGTCAGGCTCTGACCGGTGCCACCTTGCTGGGCGCCGCCCATAAAACGCATCCGGCTAAACACAATAAAGACATTACCACCAAGGTTCTTGATCTGTTGGTCTACTTCGTAACGGGCACCGGAGCCCAGTGCCAGCATAATAATAACCGCGGCGACACCAATAATAATCCCCAGCATGGTCAGAATACTGCGCAGTAAATTGACCCGCAGTGCCACCCAGGCTACGTTTAACAGCATCAGACTATTCATTTCAGTGCCTCCGCCAATCGGTGTTGCCTGAAGTCTGCCAGTGCTTGCTGCGCATCCAGTGGCGAACTTTGCCGATCGGTCAGCAGTAAGCCATCGCGAAATACCAGTTGCCGGCTGGCAAAGGCGGCGATATCCGGCTCGTGGGTAACCAGCACCAGTGTTTTACCTTGCTGATGCAGTTGCTGGAATAAGGCCATGATCTCGAGCCCGGTTTCAGTATCCAGTGCACCTGTGGGTTCATCCGCCAGAATAATATCTGGTTCATTTACCAGTGCCCGGGCAATCGCCACCCGTTGTTGCTGACCACCAGAAAGCTGTGATGGATGATGGTCAAGGCGTTTACCCAGACCAACTAGCTCCAGACAGTGCCTGGCCCGCTCCCGGGCTTGTGCCCTTGGCATAGCGGTATAGAGCAGTGGCAGCATCACATTGTCCAGTGCAGTGGTGCGTGGCAGTAAATTAAACTGCTGAAACACAAAGCCGATGTGCCGGTTGCGCACTGTCGCCAGTTCAGCGGCGCTCATCCGGGTAACATCGGTGCCTTTCAGTAATATTTGCCCGCTGCTCGGAGAGTCAAGACAGCCGAGCATATTCATAAAGGTGGACTTACCCGAGCCGGAAGGCCCCATCACCGCAACAAAGTCGCCTTGTCCGATACCGACACTGACCCCTTTTAAGGCTTTAAGTACCTGTTCACCCATCCGGTAGTGTTTTTCAACCTTCAGGGTTGCCATCACCGCGTTTTGCATTTATTCCACCCTGACTGCGCGGACTATCACCTTGTCGCCCTGGCTGAGTTCACCGGACAACACCTCGCTGTACTCGTCATTGCTAAGGCCAACCCTAAGGTTGATGGCCTTGGGTTGTTGCTTACTATCCAGTACCCAGACAGTGGCTGCCGTGCCGCTGTCACCCTGGCCCCGTTGCTGCCGGCGCTGGGCGTTTATTTCGCTGTAGCGCTGATACTCCTGCTCCGACAGCACCAGCTGTAACTCATTGTTTAGCTTTTGTCGCAGTTGCTGCATCTGCGCCCGCATATCAGTCATCGGGTTATTGGCACTGGCGCTGCGCGCCTGCTGTAAGCCACTGGTAAAGTCAGCAAAGACCCGACGCACCGCACTGGCTTTATCGCTGCTTAATCCCAGCTCCCGGATCAACTCAGCAGCCGGATCCGGTTGCGAAGCTGCGGGGTTGGCTGCGCCGGCGGGCCGAAAACGCAGCGCGGCATTAGGTACCCGCAGCACGTCAGTTTGCTGGCCACGAATGACATTGATATTGGCTGTCATGCCGGGTAACAGCAATTGCTGTTGGTTCGGTGCATCAATAATCACTTTGTAGGTCACGACATTGGAAACGTTGGTCGCAGCTTTGCGTACCTGCGACACCTGGCCGTTAAACTGGCGGTTCGGATAGGCATCGACCTGAAATCTGACTTGCTGGCCTTCAGCTAATTTACCGATATCGGCTTCGTCAACGTCGGCTTCTATCTGCATCTGTCGCAGATCCTGCGCTATGGTAAAGAGGGTTGGTGCTGACAGGCTGGCGGCAACGGTCTGCCCAATATCAACCTGCCGGTCAATAATGGTGCCATTGACCGGAGAGCGGATTTGGGTACGATCCAGATCCAGTTTGGCCTGCTCTAACTGCGCTTCCCGTTGCAGCAATTGTGCCTGAGCGCTGCTGATCTGAGCACGGGCGACACTGATTTGCGCCCGTGCCGTTTCAAAGTTTGCCAAGGCGGTGTCCAGTTCACTCTGGTTGGTCAGCCCCTGGCGCATCAGTTGTTGCTGGCGTTGGTGGGCGCGCTCGGCCCGGCTTAATTCTGCTTCGGCTTTTAATAAGTTGGCCTGCTGTTGCTCCAGATTGGCTTTGGCCATCACCACGTCGGCCTCGGATTGGCGTAATCTGGCCAGATAAGTACGGTCATCGAGGCGCGCGATCAGCTGACCCTGAGTCACATCGTCATTAAAATCAGCCAGTAATTCGGTGATCAGACCCGAGACTTCAGTACCGACCTCCACCGTGACTACGGCACGGGTGGTGCCGGCAGTATTGACCACGCTCTCAATATCACCGCGGCTGACGCTTTGGGTTTGATATTGAATTTGTTCTTTATTATCGGGCATCAGGTACCAGCCCAGCCCGGCCAGCAAGGCGACAACAATCAGGATCTGCCAAAGGCGCATAGAAATAACTCCATAAAATTTCTGATTTTACTATAACCAGTTACGCCAGACTGACAAAGAGGGGGTAGGGTAAAGGTTGTGTAAAGCCGGCTGAGAAGGCGAAAAAATACGATTAATCGCGGCTTTTCGCTGGCTGCGGCTGGAGCAAGCCTAAAAGTTACTGCTATGATAGTGAGATAAGATAAGACGCTGTGTTGGTGTGAACGGCGTTAACAATATAAGAAAACTGAATAAGCAACCTGACGTTGCCGAGGTCCCAGTGCTGAAAAGAGTCTGTAGTCTGGTGTTACTGCTCACCAGTAGTCTTGCCAATGCCGCCGTTCCCGATCCTTTGGTACGGGAGTTTGAGCAGTTTTTTCAACAACAAATGGCGGAGCAAAACATTCCCGGCGCTGCCTATGCCATCGTGTATAAGAACCGCATTATCGCTGCCAATGGTTATGGTGTGCGGGAAGTGGGCTCGAATTTGCCGGTAGATGCCTATACCGTATTCCGGATTGCTTCCGTATCCAAAACCTTTGCTGGCGGTCTGGCGGCAATACTGGCAGCGCAAGGCCATTTTCGCTGGGACGATCCGGTGGTGCGTTATGTACCGGAACTAAGCTTTAAAACACGCTCGTTTAATAATAAGCTGAAGGTTGAACACCTGTTATCGCAAAGTACCGGGGTGATAGCCAATGCCTACGATAACCTGATTGAGGCTAATTACCCGCCAGAGCGGATTATTCCGCATTTTAATAAGCTCGATCCGCTGTGTAATCCGGGGCAGTGTTATGGCTATCAGAATGTGTTATTTAGCCTGATTGAGCCGGTGATGCAGCAAACGACCAAGCAGGACTATGCCACCCTGTTGAAGCGAAATATTTTTGAACCGTTAAAAATGCCGACCGCGACGGTGGGGTTACAGGGCTATCTGGATAGCCCAAACCGGGCCACACCGCATGTTAAAGCACGGGGCCAGTGGCACGCCCGCGCGGTGAATGAGAGCTACTATCGCTTTGCGCCGGCAGCCGGTGTTAATGCCAGTGCGGTTGATTTAGGCTACTGGTTGATTGCCCAACTGGGATATAACCCGGACGTGCTGCCTGAACCCTTGTTGGAGCAAATCACCAGCCGTAAGGTCAGGACACCGCGCTACTTAAATCGCCAGATGTGGCGGCCTCACCTGAAGGATGCGCACTATGGTCTGGGTTGGCGCCTGTATAAGTTTGGACAGGAACAGCTGGTATTTCACGGTGGCTGGGTGCAGGGTTTTCGCGCCGAACTGGCCTATTCCAAAGAGCGCGAATTGGGGTTGGTGATCCTGATGAATGCCGAGTCCAGAGTGATCACCGAATTAACGACCCATTTCTGGTCCACCATGTTTACGGCTTTGCAGCAGCAGGACCGGCAGCTGATGCTGGCCGGGTGCAAAGCGCCAGCTTCGCAATCTCAAGCCTCGCCACCTCAAGCCAAAGCGGCTGATTGTTAACTGTTTAAGTGCTGCTGCCGGTTCAGGGCAGCGGTTTTTGATAGCGATCCAGATAAAAGTCACAGCTTATCGCCGGTGCGCCGGCGATAAAGTGCTCCAGCGCCGGCGGACTGAATTTCCAGCCCAGTGGTACCATGGTAATCAGCGCCTTTAGATCATCGGCCGGCAGCTGTAAGCTAAAACTTAGCCGCTGTCGCTGCACATGTTGTAAGCCGTCGATGGCGACCACCTCAGCGCTGTGTAACCGTACCTGCGGGTAAACCGCCGCCTTGACTTCCTTTAGATGCTCCGGCGCCGGACTGACACTGAACAAAGCGCCACCGTCACGCAATACCCGGCATAGCTCTGCATCCAGCGAAGGGGCGTAGATGCGCAAAATGGCATCAAAACTGGCGGCTGCGAAAGGTAACTGGTAACTGCTGGCAACGGCAAAGCGAACTTGCGGATACTGTTTGGCAGCGGCTTTAATTGCTGCTTTAGAAATATCTACGCCATTGATTGCCAACGCCGGCAGTGCCTGCTGCAGTTGACCGCTGTAATAGCCCTCACCACAACCCAAATCCAACAGTTCGCTTACCGCCAAGGCTGACAGCTGCTCAAGCAGGGCCGTCACGACAGGCTGATACCAGCCGGCTTGCAGGAACTGACGCCTTGCCTGCATCATTAACTGATTATCACCGGGATCTTTAGATTTTTTTTGTTGTACCGGCAGTAAGTTCACATAGCCTTCGCGGGCCAGATCAAAGCTGTGGCGCTGTGGACAGCGAAACTGCTGTGCCTGTTGTAGCAGTGGCGCCTGACAAAGTGGACAGATATACATAACCAAGCCTGTAGTTGGGAGCGGAGCTGCAACCCTGTTGTCCCGCAACCTTGTTGAGAGTCAGATCCGCAATGTGTATTACCGGCAATTATACACCTATTGCCAGTCTGATAACGCGTTGTTTGGTGGCAAAAGCTGTTTGCACCGGGCAGCAGTGTTATACTGAGGTACACCAAGCAGGAGACAAAGATGCAACATGTAGAACTCTGGTCGCTGGATGAATTGTGCGACCATGCCTTTGATATTTTTGACGAACTGGCGCCGGATAATTTAAGCGCCAGTGATTATCAGACCTATCAGCAACACTATGAAAACCGTAGTTATGTCGATTTGCTGCCGCCAGGTGCCGGCTGGGAAGAATTAGCCGGCGGCGAGCTGGATCCGGAACTGCATTTTGAGGCACAAATTGGTCTCAGTGGTGAAGCAGGTGCGGAAGATCAAATATTAGCGCGCATTCTGCTAAGCCGTGATAAAGACGAAACCCTGTGTCATGCCTTATGGCGCGGTCAGTTTTAAGTTAGCTGTTTTAAGTCAGCCGAATCAGTTCAGGAGTACTTCATGTTACTTAACGCCGGACAAAGTCAGCTACTGGTCATTGATTTACAAACCAAACTGGCTCCTGCCATCGACTTGACTGATGAAGTGGAACGCGCAGCGATTTGGTTGTTACAGGTCGCCGGTTTATGTCAGGTGCCGGTACTGGCTACTGAGCATTACCCCAAAGGCTTGGGACACAGCTTACCTTCGGTACTGGAATGGCTGACACCAGATGCGGTGCTGGAGAAAATCCATTTTAGTGCCTGTCGCGAAGCCCATATTCAGCAGCGCCTGGCAGAGAGTGGTCGCCGTCAGGTGGTGGTAATAGGTACTGAGACCCATGTTTGTGTGCTGCAAACTGTTATGGATTTGCTGACGGCGGGCTATCAGGTATTTGTGGTGACGGATGCGGTAGGCTCCCGTACCGCTGAAAATAAGCAACTGGGGTTAAACCGGATGCAGCAGGCAGGTGCGGTGCTGGTGAGTCGTGAGATGGTTGCCTTTGAGTGGCTGGAGCGGGCTGGTACAGAGTTATTCCGGCAAATTAGTAAAGGCTGGATCCGCTAATAGCAACGGTAGCAGCAACCAAAAACCAAAGGTATCTGACCCCGAACCTTAGTTCGGGGTCAGATACCTCAAGTTCACAAGTTATTCACCTAGTAACTGTTCCAACACTAGCGCCAAGCGCACTGCTGCCTGCTGCAAGCGGGTTAGCAGCACCCCTTGGTATTGTTCCAGATAGGCATCGTCAATCAACATGCCGGGGCGGTAATGTTGATAAATATCATAGGTAATGGCCGCCGACTCATTGGCCCAATCGAGTACCTCGCCCTGTTGCCAGCTGGCGCGCTGCTCAGCGGTAATTTGTTCAAATAACTGCTCCTGCAGCAGAAAATCTTCGTCATAGCCAAGCTTATGCAGCATATTGCTATCCCAGACGCCATGCAGATTGGTTGGCAGTTCGTGGCTGTAGAAATAGACTGCAGTGCGGTTGCCGCCAAGGTCATCAGCATAGCTGACATGCAATGGCTGATGCAGATCACCCAGGTGATGTGCTAAAAAAAGCAGTGCTTGCCAGTCGCTGCTATCGGCGCTCAGGCGCTGTTGCATCATGCTAATCGCCGATAAAATGCAGCCATGCTCCGGGCAATATTCGGCCTTCACCTGTTTTTCGCCGCGTGGCATATTGACGTAGTGGTGCGGTGCCGTCCAACGAAACTCCTCCTGGCTGCGCACTTCATCCGGCCAGGCACAGGCGGCACCAAACTCATGGTGCGGCGAGGCTTCAACCAGGCTGGCGACTTGCTGCTGTGCCTTAGCGGACAACAGCTGCAACGCCATATCACACACCATGGCATGACCGGTGCGGCCAAAGCCATAGCTATAGCTACTCAGGGTTAACAATAAAACGATAAGCGCCAGGCGCATGGTTATTCTCCAACAAGTTGCATAATCTGATAATGACTGGCTGGGTTGCCCAGCTGTTGCTGTACTTCAGACAGCGCCGGTGCCAGGCTTTGTGCCAGGGTATAGGGCGGGTTAACCACCAGCATACCGCTACCGGTCATACCATGGCCCGGGCTGTCGGCATGCAGGTTAAATTCAATCCGTAGCTGATTCTTAATGCCGGTGGCGACAATGGCCGCGATAAACTGTTCAATACTATGGCGCTCAATCACCGGATACCAGATCGCATAGGTTGCTTGTGGGAAGCGTTTATAGGCTTCCTGCAGGCCTTTAATCAGATCCTGATATTCGGTTTTCAGCTCATACGGTGGGTCAATTAATACCAGGCCGCGTTTAACTAAAGGTGGCAACATCGCCTTAATACCGGCGAAGGCATCAATATTCTCAATCCGCGTTAAACGGCGCTGTAAAAACTGGCTTTGCAGCAGCGGAAAATCACTTGGATGCAGCTCGGTGGCCTGCAGCTGATCGCCGGCGCGCAGCAGCATGGCGGCAATCTTGGGTGAACCGGGATAGAAATTCAGTTCGCCATCCGGGTTTAACTGCTTTACGACATCCAGATATTTGCCAAGTAACGGGCTTTGCGGCTGATAGTGCCACAGCTTGCCGATACCCTCAGTATATTCGGCGGTTTTCTGCGCCTGGCTGCTTTGCAAGCTGTACAGGCCGGCACCGGCATGGGTGTCGTGATAGCACAAGGGCTTATCTTTTTGCAGCAGGTAATCCAGAATGGCAACTTCGGTCAGATGTTTTAACACATCGGCATGATTGCCGGCGTGAAAACTGTGGCGGTAACTGAGCATGCATTAACCTTAGATCGGGTTCAGGCTGGCAAGGATACTGCGTTAGCATAAAAAAACAAGTATCATAGCCGCCGGTCTTAAGCTTAGTTAACCCGTCAGGACACCGCATGTCTGCCAGCAACAAAAAATCATCCGCCGCCAAAAGCCGCGACCCACTGCAAAAGCCCTGGCAGCGCCAGACAAAAGCGAAAGCCGCAGTTAGCCAGAGCGCTACGGTTGGAGTAGGTTTGCCAAAAGTGGCGGCCAAAGAAACGGCAAAGGCGCCGCGGCAGGAGGAAAGCAAAGTTTATGGCGAAAACGCCTGTCGCGAGTTATTCCGCCAGCGCCCGGAAGCGATTATCCGGCTCTATATCAACAGCGAGTTAGCGCCCCGGTTTGCAGACTTAATGAAATATCTGGCGCAGCAAAAGCGTGCCTATCACTTAGTGGATGATACTGAGCTGGAAAAAGTGGCCGGCAGTCAGCACCACGGTGGCATAGTGCTGTTGGTGAAACGCAAGCCGGTCACCAGCCTGGCACTGTATTTGCGGCAAAAGCGTAAACAGGATTGTTTACTGGCACTGGATGGGGTCGGCAATCCGCATAATCTGGGCGCCATTACCCGTAGCTGCGCCCACTTTGGCGTAAACGGCATTATTATGCGCGAGCCGCAGTTATTGCAATCCGGTGCCGCTTTACGTACCGCTGAAGGCGGTGGTGAGTTTGTCGATGGCCTGGCATGTGATGATTTGCCGCTGGCGCTTAAGCTTTGTAAAGACGCGGGCTATACGCTGATCACCACGTCCAGCCATGGCGGCAGCTCGCTTTATAACACTGCCTTGCCAGCCAAAGTGGTGATTGTATTTGGCGAAGAGATGTTTGGCGTATCGAAAAATGTGGCTAAGAGTGCCGATATTGCGCTGCAAATTCCGGGCTCGGGCAAGGTAGAGTCACTGAATGTCAGTGTTGCGGCCAGCCTGATTTTAGGCGAGTGGTACCGGCAGCAGCAAGGTTAATGCTGGCAGCCTAATCGGCAACTGGCAGCGTTAAACCTGCCGGCGGCTCAGTGCCGATATACTGAAAACGTGGGATCAGCTCACCGGCAATTTCAACGTTCTCGGCAAACATGGTGGCAGGGCGGGCCCAAAGGCCAAAGTCAGCATACAGTGCCCGGTAGATCGCCAGCCATTCCTCGGTTTCACTATGACGAGCCAGGTCCAGCAACTGATAATAAGCGCCTTTATAATGCTGATAATAACCCGGCGCTAACGCCGGTTTAGCCTTGTTGTTCATACCAGCCTTCAAAAATAATCTGCGCCGACAGGCTATCCACCTTATCTTTGCTTAAATTGCGATAGCCGCCCTCGGCGAATAAGCGGCTACGCGCATCGGCGGTGGATAAGCGCTCATCATGATAAGCAATAGGTAAACCAAAGCGGCCATGTAAGCGGTTGGCAAATTTACGGGTACGGGCGGTAAACTCCTGCTCGCTGCCGTCCATATTCAGTGGCAAGCCCACTAACAACAGCTGTGGTTGCCATTCCTGAATTAAACGTTCAATGTGCTGCCAATCCGGGATCCCGTCTTTGGCCTTTAAAGCTGCGAGCAAGGTGGCGCTGCCAGTAAGCTCTGAGCCTACGGCCACGCCGATACTTTTAGTGCCATAATCAAAACATAAAATAGTGCGGGCGGTCATCAGGCGTGTCCTGCCTCACCGGTCAGTTGCCATGGTTGAATACCGATACTGGCAGTGGCCTTTTGCCATTTCTCGGCATGGCTGAGATCAAAAATAATCCGGTTGTCGGCCGGGATCACCAACCAGCTGTTATCGGCGATTTCCTGCTCCAACTGGCCGGCAGTCCAGCCAGCATAGCCCAGCGCCAGTAAGAACTTCTCCGGTGCCTGCTCGGTAGTCAGATCCTGCAAAATATCTTTCGAGGTGGTAACCATTAAACCATTTTCCAGCTGTAAACTGCTGTGATAACCTGGCTTGGCGGTATGCAATACAAAGCCACGGTCATGCTGTACCGGCCCACCCGCAACCACCTTGGCTTGTGCCGCCGGACTCTTGGCATCGTAGCTGATTTCCAGCTGCTCTAACAGCTCAGCCAGTGACACATTCATCGGGTGATTGACCACTATGCCCATGGCGCCTTCTTCGTTATGTTCACACAGGTAAGTGACACTGCGTTTAAACATCGGATCGTCCAGTGATGGCATTGCGATTAAAAAATGATTCTGGAAACCTTGCATACTGTTCTCCTTGATCAACCTGTGGTGCGACCAACTCACTACGAACCTGCTGCCAGGCGACGCTCAATAGCATCAAATAACATACCGGTAATACTGATCGGGAAGGCGGCTTCGATTTCCCGGATACAGGTCGGGCTGGTGACATTAATTTCGGTCAGTTTGTCACCGATCACGTCCAGACCGACGAAGATTAAACCTTTGGCCTTTAAGGTTGGGCCTATGGCTTTGGCAATGGCCCAGTCGCTGTCTGACAGCTGACGGGCTTCGCCACGGCCGCCGGCGGCTAAATTACCGCGGGTTTCACCCGAAGCGGGGATCCGTGCTAAGCAGTATGGCACAGGTTCGCCGTCAACCACTAAGATTCGTTTATCGCCATCGACAATTTCCGGAATATAGCGCTGCGCCATCGCATACTGACTGCCATGGGCGGTGAGCGTTTCTAAAATTACACTGACATTCGGATCTTCAGGTTTTAAGCGGAAGATCGAGGCGCCGCCCATGCCATCCAGTGGTTTTAAAATCACATCCTGTTCTTGCTGATAGAAGGCTTTTAAGCGCTTAGGATCGCGGCTAACCAGGGTTTTTGGCGTAAACTGACTAAACCAGCTGGTATAGAGCTTTTCGTTGGCATCGCGCAGACTTTGCGGCTTATTGACAATCAGAGTGCCGGCATCTTCGGCGCGCTCCAGCATATAGGTGGAGTAGATATATTCGGTATCAAAGGGCGGATCTTTGCGCATCAGAATCACGTTGAGCTCGCTCAGCGCCAGATCCTGTTCGCTACCAAAGTGATACCAGCGCGCCGGGTTGGGTTCGACACTGAGTAAGCGCGTACGGGCGCGGGCCTGACCTTGCAGTAAATACAGATCCGCCATTTCCATATAGTGAATTTCATAGCCGCGGCGCTGCGCTTCCAGCAGCATAGCAAAGCTGGAGTCTTTTTTGATATTGATGTCCGCAATCGGGTCCATCACGATGCCAAGTTTAATTGCTGTCATGCTTATCCTCAGGCGAGATCGCCAAATTGCAGTTGCAGGGCGCTGATCGCGGTCAGCGCTGCCGTTTCAGTGCGCAAAATTCTCGGACCCAGCGTAATACCGGTAAAGCCGGCGGCCGCGGTCTGGCTGACTTCGGTATCGGTAAAGCCACCTTCCGGACCTATTACCAACTGAATATCGCTGGCCGGAGTTAGGGTCTTAATGGTGGCGGCAGCGCGCGGATCCAAGGTCAGCCGTAAAGCTTTTGTTGGGGTGGTCAGCCATTGTTGCAGACTCACCGCCGTGTGCACTGTGGGCACCACACTGCGTCCGCTTTGCTCGCAGGCGCTGATCGCAATTTTTTGCCACTGCTCGGTACGTTTTGCCAAACGCTCGGCATCCAGTTTTACACCGCAGCGCTCGGTAAACAGCGGGGTGATTTCGGTCACGCCAAGCTCTACCGCCTTTTGAATGGCAAAATCCATCCGGTCACCGCGGGAAATGCCCTGACCTAAGTGGATACGCAGCGGTGATTCGACCGGATTGTCGCTGCTGCTGTCGATAGTAACCCATAGCTGTTTCTTGCCGACTTCGCTGATGGTAGCGGCATAGTTTTTGCCATCGCCATTAAACAATTGTAATGGCTGTCCCGCTTGCATTCGCAGCACCCGGCCGACGTGGTTGGCCGCGTCGTCACTCAGGGCAAGCTTAGCGCCGGCTGGCAAGGCTAATGGTTGGTAGATTCGTATTGTTCGCATCTTGTGGTTCTGTTTAACTGAAAAAAGCCTGAGGCTAATATTAACAGTGTTTTGTCTTAACCCAGCGCTAATCCATAAAAAAAGGCCCCGCAGGGCCTTAGTCAAAACGCGTGTTGCTTAGCGGTTAGGAATATACTCGTATGAGGCACCTAAGCCCAGCGGAATATCCAGTGCCCAGAAGCCAAGCAGGAAGGCAGTCCAGAGTACCAGCATCGCAATAGAGTAGGGCAGCATTAACGCTACCAGAGTACCAATGCCGCTGTTCTTCACATACTTTTGACAGAACACGACGATCAGTGGGAAGTACGGCAGCAGTGGGGTGATAATGTTGGTCGAAGAGTCACCAACGCGGTAAGCTGCCTGGGTCAGATCCGGTGAAATACCCAGTTCCATCAGCATCGGTACCATGATAGCGCCAATCAGAGCCCATTTGGCAGAAGCAGAGCCGACAACCAGGTTAACTAAACCGGATAAAAACACGATACCTACCAGCGTCATTGCCAGTGGTAGTCCCATGGCTTTTAACGCATTGGCGCCTTTTAACGCCAGTAATACCCCCAGATTCGACTGGTTAAAGGCATACAGGAACAGCGCACAGAAGAACGCCATCACGATATAGTAGCCCATACCACTCATAGCATTGCTCATGCCTTTAATCACATCGCGGTGGGTTTGCACTGTACCGGCAACATAACCATAGACGATACCCGGTACCAGGAAGAATACAAAAATCAGCGTTACAATCGACTTCATCAGTGGCGAGGCGGCAACCAGCAGCGGGTTCATCCCCTCGGCAACTTGCTCAGCGGGTGCTGCCCAAGGCGTTGCGGCAGGTACAACAATACTCAGTGCCAGCAGGGCGGCCACGACAAACATCGAAATCACGGCAGCGCGTAAGCCTTTCCGCTCTTGTGCACTCAGTGCATCCATTTTCACCATCTGTGACGTATCGCCATCAACCTTAGTGGCTTGCAGGCGCGGTTCAATCACTTTATCCGTTAAAAACCAGCCGACTAATACGATCAGGAAGGTAGATGCGGTGGTAAAGATATAGTTATTTAGCGGATTGATGGTAACAGTTGGATCCAGCAACTGAGCTGAAACCTGAGTCATACCGGCCAGTAACGGGTCCAGGCTGGAGGGCACAAAGAAAGTGGCAGAGAAACCACCGGAGACACCGGCAAAGGCCGCTGCGATACCTGCCAGTGGATGACGGCCCGCAGCATAGAAAATTACCGCACCCAGCGGAATAACCAGCACATAGCCGGCGTCTACCGCCACATGGCTTAGTACACCCACGGCAATCAGCACCGGGGTTAGTAACATCTTGGGTGTTACGGCCAGAATAGAGCGTAAACCGGCATTAATAAAGCCGGTATATTCCGCGACACCTAAACCTAACATCGCGACCAATACCACACCTAATGGCGGGAAGTTAACAAAGGTTGTCACGATATTGGAGGCAAACTGAGTAAGAGCAGCCCCGGATAGCAAGTTAACAATTTGCACCTGCTGTCCGCTGCGAGGGTCGATTTCGGTAAAGGTCATTCCGGAAAATAACCAGGACAGGCCCCAGACGATCACCATTAACAGTGCAAAGAGCACGGCCGGATCGGGTAATTTATTCCCGATCACCTCAATGGTATTGAGCGCACGGTTCATCCAGCCGTTATTCACGGCGGCGGTTTGTTCTGACATAGCAGTTCCTTTTTCTTGCTTTTTTATTGTGTGATTGCCAGCAGCAATCAGACCCTGGAGGCTAAAACGCCCTAATAATACACAAAAGCGCGCTGCGGGTAAGCGGCAAATCGGCTGAAGCGCCAAATTAAAAAGAAAAAAGGAGAGTCTCCTCTCCTTTTTCAGCCGTTAAGCATTAAGTCGCTTACTTTGCGTACTGACGTAACAGCTCAGCTTTATCGGTTTTCTCCCACGGGAACTCGTTACGGCCGAAGTGACCGTAAGCCGCCGTAGGCTGATAAATTGGTCGTTCCAGATCCAACATTTGGATCAGGCCATAAGGACGCAGATCGAAATGCTCACGTACCAGTTTGATCAGCTCGTCTTCACTCAGTTTGCTGGTACCGAAGGTTTCCAGGCTGATTGAAGTGGGTTCGGCAACACCAATAGCATAGGATACCTGCAGCTCCAGACGCTCTGCCAGGCCAGCCGCAACCAGGTTTTTCGCGACATAGCGAGCAGCATAAGCCGCTGAGCGGTCAACCTTTGATGGATCTTTACCAGAGAAAGCACCACCACCATGGCGCGCCATACCACCGTAGCTATCTACGATAATCTTGCGGCCGGTTAAACCACAGTCACCCATAGGGCCACCGATCACAAAACGACCGGTTGGGTTGATAAAGAACTTGGTTTTGCTGTTTAACCACTCCGCCGGTAATACTGGCTTAATGATTTCTTCCATTACCGCCTCACGCAGATCAGCGGTGCTGATGGTGTCACAGTGCTGGGTAGATAATACTACGGCATCGATACCGACTGGCTTACCGTCTTCGTAAATAAAGCTTAACTGCGACTTGGCATCCGGGCGTAACCACGGCAGGGTACCGTCTTTACGCACCTGGGCCTGACGCTGTACCAAGCGGTGTGAATAGGTAATAGGGGCCGGCATCAGCACGTCGGTTTCGTTACTGGCGTAGCCAAACATTAAACCCTGGTCACCCGCGCCTTGCTCACGCGGATCAGCTTTATCTACACCCTGATTGATATCGGGTGATTGTTTACCAATCGCATTTAATACAGCGCAGGAGTCGGCGTCAAAACCCATATCAGAATGGGTGTAGCCAATTTCACGTACGGTTTTGCGTACCAGCTCTTCGATATCAACCCAGGCAGAAGTCGTGATTTCGCCACCGACTAACACCATACCTGTTTTAACGAAGGTCTCACAGGCAACACGCGCCTTGCTGTCTTGTTCCAGGATCGCATCCAGTACCGCATCGGAAATCTGATCAGCGATTTTATCCGGATGCCCTTCAGATACAGACTCAGACGTGAAAATATGTTGTGCCATCTGTTAGTTTCCACCACGTTAGTTAATACATAAAGCGCCGTGACACTGTCACAGCGCTGAGATTAAGCAGGCGCAGCTGTTGCCAGTTCAGTTTAGCCGGCAGGCGCCAAAAAAATAGCCGCTTATTTTAGTGAAAGCCCCCGGCGATTACCAGAAAAATTTACGCCCAGACGTCTTTCATGCCGGAAATTACGTAAACGCGAGCTACCAGATCACCGCGCTGCAAAAAAGGTCGCAGATAATCATTTGCCATCTGACGGCGGCTGGGTGAAAATACAGCCATCTAAACCCCCACAGTAATCGTTTTAGTAACAGCCTGTGTCGGGTTACACTGCAAACCTCAAGTCTGAATAATCAGCGCAATTTGTCAGGAGTCTGCATGCCATCTCGTAAACAACTCGCCAATGCCATCCGTGCCTTAAGTATGGACGCGGTGCAAAAAGCTAAATCAGGCCACCCGGGCGCCCCAATGGGGATGGCCGATATTGCCGAAGTGTTATGGCGTGACTATCTGAAACATAACCCGCAAAACCCAGGCTGGGCCGACCGCGACCGCTTTGTACTGTCGAATGGTCACGGCTCGATGCTGATCTATTCGCTGTTACATCTGAGCGGCTATCAATTGTCACTGGATGATCTAAAGCAGTTCCGCCAGCTGCATTCTAAAACCCCGGGTCATCCGGAGTTCGGTTATGCGCCGGGCGTAGAAACCACCACCGGACCGCTGGGGCAGGGTATTACCAATGCCGTGGGGATGGCGCTGGCCGAAAAAGCGCTGGCGGCGCAGTTTAACCGCCCCGGTTTTGACATTGTTGACCACTATACTTATGTGTTCCTGGGCGATGGCTGTTTAATGGAAGGGATTTCGCACGAAGCCTGCTCCTTGGCCGGTACTCTTGGTTTAGGAAAGCTGATTGCGTTCTGGGATGATAACGGTATCTCGATTGATGGCCATGTTGAAGGCTGGTTTACCGATAATACCCCTGCGCGCTTTGAAGCCTACGGCTGGCATGTGGTGGCCAATGTTGATGGCCATAATCCGGAAGCGATTAAAGCGGCGATTGAACAGGCACGCGCCGTGACCGACAAACCGACACTGATCTGCACCAAAACCGTGATCGGTTATGGCGCACCGAATAAAGGTGGCAGCCATGACTGCCATGGTGCACCACTGGGTGAAGCGGAAATTGCCGCTGCCCGCGAATTTTTACAATGGCCTTACGCCCCCTTTGAAATCCCGGCGGATATCTATGCTGACTGGGATGCCAAGGCGACTGGCGCGGCAGCAGAACAAAGTTGGCAACGGCGCTTTGCTGAATACGAAAAAGCTTATCCGGAACTGGCTGCTGAGTTTAAGCGTCGTCATGCCGGTACTTTACCTGCCGATTGGGCGGCACAAAGCCAGGCTTATATTGAACAATTACAAGCCAACCCGGCAACCATTGCCACCCGTAAGGCATCACAAAATGCGTTAAATGCCTTTGGCCCGCTATTACCGGAGTTTATGGGTGGCTCGGCCGACTTAGCCGGCTCTAACCTGACCATTTGGTCTGGCTCTAAGCCGCTGACCAGAGACGATGCCGCCGGTAACTATGTTTACTACGGAGTGCGCGAATTTGGTATGTCTGCCATGATGAATGGTATCGCGCTGCATGGTGGCTTTGTCCCTTACGGCGCGACCTTCCTGATGTTTATGGAATATGCCCGTAATGCCGTGCGGATGGCTGCGTTGATGAAGCAAAGAGTGATCTTTGTTTATACCCACGATTCAATTGGTTTGGGTGAAGACGGTCCAACGCATCAACCGGTCGAGCAGCTGGCCAGCTTACGTGTTACCCCGAATCTGATGAACTGGCGCCCTTGCGATCAGGTAGAATCAGCGGTGGCCTGGCAGCAAGCGATTGAGCGCCAAGATGGCCCAAGTTCGCTGATTTTTACCCGCCAGAACCTGGTACAGCAGCCGCGTACCGCAGCACAACTGGCCGCGATTAAGCGCGGCGGCTATGTGCTGCTGGACTCTGCCGCGACGCCTGAGCTAATTATCATTGCTACCGGCTCCGAAGTAGAGCTGGCGATGCAGGCTGCTAAAACGTTGCAAGCCGAAGGTAAGGCCGTGCGAGTTGTGTCTATGCCATCGACGGATGTGTTTGAGCAACAGGACGCCAGTTACCGTGAAGCCGTGCTGCCAGCCAGTGTCAGCAAGCGGATTGCGGTGGAAGCCGGTATTATGGATACCTGGTATAAATACGTTGGTTTAAATGGCGCCGTGATTGGTATGCAGACGTTTGGTGAGTCGGCACCGGCTGAGCAGCTATTTGAACACTTTGGTATTACCGCCGCTAACGTGCTGGCGACTGCCAGAAACTTGCTGGCGTAATTCTGGTTTTGTAACGGGCCCTTACCGGGCCCGTTTTTTCATGCTGAGCTTATGACAATTAAACTGGCAATAAACGGCTTTGGCCGTATCGGTCGCAACATTTTGCGCGCCATTTATGAAAACGGCTGGCAACAGCAGTTGCAGGTGGTTGCGATTAATGAGCTGGCGCAAGCCGAAGGTGTGGCGCATCTGCTACGTTACGACAGTGCCCATGGCCGTTTTCGCTATCCGGTTGCGGCGATCCCGGGTGGCTTGAGTGTCGCCGGCGACAAGATTGCACTCTTTAATGAACCTGATCCGCTGGAGTTACCCTGGCGCGAGCTTGGGGTGGATATTGTGCTGGAGTGTACCGGTGTTTTTCACAGCCGGGAGCACGCCAACTGGCATTTGCAGGCCGGTGCCAAAAAAGTGTTATTTTCGCACCCGGCGGACGCCGATATCGATGCCACAGTAATTTACGGCATTAATCAGCATTTGTTAGACGCGCAGATGCAGGTGGTTTCGGCCGGTTCCTGTACCACTAACTGTATTGTACCGGTGATCCAGGTACTGGATCAGCACTTTGGTGTTGAAAGCGGTACTATTACGACCATTCATGCGTCAATGAATGACCAGCAGGTGATTGATGCCTACCATCCGGATTTACGCCGCACCCGTGCTGCCAGCCATTCGATTATTCCGGTGGATACCAAGCTGGCACTGGGGATCGAGCGGATTATGCCGCATCTGGCCGGGCGTTTTGAAGCCATAGCGGTGCGGGTGCCCACTATTAATGTTACGGCGATGGACCTTAGCGTTACCCTGCATCAGGACGTGACCATCGCCGAAATTAACCGGGTATTGCGCGCAGCCGGTCAGACCGCACTGAGCGGCATTTTAGATTACACTGAAGCGCCATTAGTGTCGGTCGACTTTAACCATGATCCGCACTCCTGCATTGTCGATGGCAGCCAAACCCGGGTCAGCCACAAAAGATTAGTGAAATGCCTGGTGTGGTGCGATAACGAATGGGGCTTTGCCAACCGGATGTTGGATACCGCCAGAGTGATGAGCCAGGATTTTTAATTGCAACTTTAATTCGAGTTTAATCCCAGGGAGAGAAAGATGTCTGTGATCCGTATGAGCGACTTAGATCTGCACGGCAAACGTGTATTGATCCGCGAAGATTTAAACGTACCGGTTAAAGACGGCGTGGTAACCTCAGATGCACGCTTAAAAGCCGCAATTCCCACCATTGAACTGGCGCTGGCCAAGGGCGCGAAAGTGATGGTGATGTCGCATCTGGGCCGGCCGGAAGAGGGCGTGTTTGACGCCGAATCCTCAATGCAGCCGGTAGCAGACTATTTGGCTAAAGCGTTAACGGCACCGGTGCGGCTGGTTGCAGACTACCTAAAGGGTGTTGAGGTTGCGCAGGGCGAAGTCGTGGTGTTTGAAAACGTGCGCTTTAATAAAGGCGAAGGCAAAAACAACGATGAGCTGGCGCAAAAACTGGCTGCGCTTTGCGATGTGTTTGTGATGGATGCCTTTGGTACAGCGCACCGCGCTCAGGCATCGACTCATGGTGTCGCCAAGTATGCTAAGGTCGCCTGCGCCGGTCCGTTACTGACCGCAGAACTGGATGCGTTATCCGCTGCACTGAAAAATCCAAAACGGCCACTGGTCGCTATCGTCGGGGGGTCTAAAGTCTCCACCAAGCTGACCGTACTGGAGTCACTGTCTGGTATTGTTGATCAGCTGATTGTTGGTGGCGGTATTGCCAATACCTTTATTGCAGCTCAAGGTCACAATGTCGGTAAGTCACTGTGTGAAAATGATCTGATCCCGGAAGCGCAGCGCTTAATGGCACAGGCGAAAGCCCGTGGTGGTAATATCCCGGTACCAACCGATGTGGTAACAGGTAAAGCCTTTAGTGCCGAGGCAAAGGCGGAGCTGAAAAACGTCGCTGCGGTAGCCGCTGACGATATGATTTTTGATGTTGGCCCGGCCACCATCGCCGAATTAACGGCTATTTTGAAAAATGCCGGTACCATTGTCTGGAATGGCCCGGTCGGAGTGTTTGAATTTGAGCAGTTTGGTGCCGGCACCCAGGCGCTGGCTGAAGCTATCGCACAAAGCGAGGCGTTTTCAATTGCCGGTGGCGGTGACACCCTGGCGGCAATTGATAAATACGATGTTGCGGCTCAAATTTCCTACATTTCGACCGGTGGTGGAGCATTTCTGGAATTTCTGGAAGGAAAAACGCTGCCAGCAGTAGCAATTTTAGAAGAACGCGCTCAGAATTAAACAATAACAAAAAAGAAAACTTTTTACCTAAAACTGTACCTTAGTATAAAAGAGAGGAAGCAATGGCTCTGATTTCCTTACGGCAAATGCTCGATCACGCCGCCGAATTCGGCTACGGCGTGCCGGCGTTTAACGTAAATAACCTTGAACAGATGCGTGCCATTATGCTGGCTGCCGATAAAACGGATAGCCCAGTAATAGTGCAGGCATCAGCCGGTGCCCGCAAATACGCCGGTGCGCCTTTCCTGCGTCATTTAATCCTGGCGGCAGTGGAAGAGTTTCCGCATATTCCGGTGGTGATGCACCAGGATCACGGTACCTCATTAGCCGTGTGTCAGCGCTCCATTCAATTGGGCTTCTCGTCAGTGATGATGGATGGCTCTCTTGGCGAAGACGGTAAAACGCCAATGGACTATGCTTATAACGTCGAAGTAACCCGCCGGGTTGTCGAAATAGCGCATGCTTGTGGTGTCTCAGTAGAAGGTGAGTTAGGTTGTTTAGGCTCATTGGAAACCGGTGAGGCAGGTGAAGAAGATGGCATAGGTGCAGATTGTAAGCTCAGCCATGATCAGATGCTGACTGATCCGGAAGAAGCCGCGCAGTTTGTGCGTGAAACCCAGGTTGATGCCCTGGCTATTGCTTGTGGCACTTCTCATGGTGCTTACAAGTTTAGCCGGCCACCAACAGATGATATTCTGGCGATTGACCGTATTAAAGCCATTCATGAGCGGATCCCGGATACCCATCTGGTGATGCACGGCTCCTCTTCGGTGCCGCAAGACTGGCTGGAAATTATCAACGAATATGGCGGTGCTATCCCGGAAACCTATGGTGTGCCGGTAGAGCAAATCCAGCAAGGGATCAAATACGGAGTGCGTAAGGTCAATATTGATACCGACCTGCGTCTGGCGTCGACCGGTGCGATCCGTCGCTATCTGGCGAAGCACCCGGCCGAATTTGATCCGCGTAAATATTTACAGGAATCCGTAAAAGCAATGGCGGATATCTGTATTGCCCGCTATGAAGCCTTTGGCTGCGCCGGGCAAGGCAGTAAAATCAAGCCGTTGTCATTGGATAAGATGGTTGATTTATATGTGGCGGGTAAATTAACGCCGAACATTAAATAACCAGAATTTTTAATGCGCGTTAAACAAGGTGAGTGCTCTGTTTAACGCGGCTTAAAATTGGTGCTAAACCCTCCGTACAGGGCAGGTGGTGAAAGCCTTATCAGCGCTGGCTGTCTGTTGACATCCGGCGTTTTACCTGTAATGATGCGGGCGGTTTACCCTCTAAAACGAGGGCTGCTGCCGTGCTATACGGCGACCCCTTACAACATCAGGTTACGTTAATCAGCAATAATTGGTTGGGAACTATGTTTAATAAAAAAATCCATATGAGCCTTGTTGCTTCTGCACTGGCGGGCAGTTTTGCCCTGGCTGGTTCAGCTGCAGCGACAGATTTAAAAGATCTGCATCAGGCAAATGCACAAATCCAGCGTGCAGCAGTACAGTCTCAGGAAAAAATCAATACTATTTATGAGCAGACTCAGGAACTGCTGGGCGAATATCGTGTTGTCGTTGACCAAACCGACAACCTGAAAGTTTACAACGATTTCCTGGCTACACTGGTTGCTGACCAGCAACGTCAAATTGACCGCATCCAGCGTCAGATCGACGGCTTAGAAAAGACCAACCAAGGCACAGTGCCACTGATGTTCCGCATGATTGACTCATTAGAGCAATTTATTCAGGCTGACATCCCGCTGCGTACCGACCGTCGTTTAGAGCGCGTACAACGTTTACGTGATCTGATGGCCCGTTCAGACGTGCAGCGTTCTGAGCAATTCCGTCAAATTTTAGAAGCCTATGAAATCGAAATGGGTTACGGCACAGAGCTGGCTGCCTTCCAGGGCACACTGAGCACTGGCGGTAGCGACATTACTGTTGATTTCGTACATCTGGGCCGTTTAGCGCTGATGGCGCTGGCATTAGATGGCAGCTCAGGCTGGGTGTATAACAAGAGCACTGGTAGCTGGGATAAGTTAGCGGATTCATACTTACCGTCAATCGGTAACTTTATCAAGATGGCACGTCGTGAAGCCACGCTTGAAATGGATCGTGTACCACTTTTCGCAGCGGAGTAAGAATAGATGAAATTGGCAATTAAAAGTTTAGTCGTCGCTGCGGCAGTAACACTTTCTGCATCAGTAGCCTTTAACGCGACTGCAAACACTCAGAAGCTGGATCAGTTATTACAGCAAATCCAACAACAGCGCACTGTGGAAGGCCGGATCAACCAAGAGCGTGAGCGTGCTTTCCTGGCTGAGCGTGCAGACAAGCAAGCCCTGTTAAACACTGCTAAGCGCCAACTGGCTGAAGAAGAAGCCCGTGGTAAGCGTTTACAGCAACAATATGCCCAAAACGATATCGCTATTGCTCAGAAACAACAGGAGCTGCAAAGCGCCCTGGGTACTATGGGTGAGGTATTCGGTGTGGTTCGTCAAACAGCGAACAAAACCGTTGGTACTATTTCAAGCTCGATCGTTAGTGCTCAGTACCCAGGTCGTGACGTAGTACTGCGTGATATCGCTGCAGCTACTGAACTGCCAACCATTGAGCAAATGGAAGAGCTATGGGTAGCGATGTTAACTGAAATGACTGAATCAGGTAAGATTGCTAAGTTTGATGCTGAAGTGGTTGAACTGGCTGGTGGTACTTCTACCCAGCGCGTAACCCGTTTCGGTGCTTTCCACCTGACCACTGGCACTGATTATTTAATTCGTAACGTAGACACTGACCAGATCCAACCACTGGGCCGTGCTCCACAGTCAAAAATCCATAGTTCAGTAGCAGCGTTCCACAACGCCCGCGCCGGTGAATTAACCAGCCTGTACGTTGACCCGACTAAGGGTAACTCACTGTTACGTCTGAACCAGCAACGTGCAACACTGATGGAATACTACCACCAGGGTGGCACTGTAGGTTACCTGATCACGGTATTACTGTTCATCGGCTTACTGATCGCGTTAGAGCGGGTACTGGTATTGTCTGCTGTTGGTGCCAAGATGCGTGCTCAGCTGAAAAACCTGAACAACCCGTCTACTGGCAACCCACTGGGCCGGATCCTGAAAGTTTACCACGACAACAAAGATGCTGACGTAGAAAACCTGGAACTGAAACTGGACGAAGCTATCCTGCGCGAAACGCCAAAAGTTGACCGTGGTATCGGCTTAATCAAACTGTTTGCTGCTGTAGCGCCGCTGATGGGTCTGTTAGGTACTGTTATCGGTATGATCCTGACGTTCCAGCAAATTACCCTGTACGGTACTGGTGACCCGAAACTGATGGCCGGTTCAATCTCTCTGGCGCTGGTAACTACCGCTCTGGGTCTGATTGCTGCACTGCCACTGTTATTCGTACACAGCATTGTACAATCTCGTGCTAAATCAATTCTGCAAGTTCTGGATGAGCAAAGCGCTGGTATCGTAGCGGCTCACGCGGAGAAGGAGAAAGCCTAATGATGCTCCAGCTAATAGGGCTGTGGGAATCGGTACAGGATTTTATCCATACGGGTGGCAACGTCTTGTACGTTGTCGCCGCGGTGCTCTTCATTATGTGGGTATTGATGATTGAGCGCTACTGGTATGTCACTTCGATTTTTCCGAAAATGAAACGGGAAATTGTTGCGAAGTGGGATGCCCGGGAAGACACCACTTCCTGGTATGCGCATAAGATCCGTGACTGCTGGATTTCTGAAGCGACGGATAAACTCGATCAAAGAATGTTACTGATAAAGACACTAGTTGCAATGTGCCCGTTAGTGGGCCTGCTTGGAACGGTAACAGGTATGATTGCGGTGTTCGATATTATGGCCACCCAAGGTACCGGTAACCCTCGCACTATGGCGGCGGGTATTTCCATGGCAACTATTCCAACAATGGCCGGTATGGTTGCTGCCTTGTCGGGTGTATTTTTCAGTTCGCGGCTGGAAGTGAAAGTCAAACGGGAAAAAGCAGATCTCGTTGACAGCTTACCGCATCATTAAGAGAGAATTTTTATGGCACGTAAACGTATACGCGAAGACGAAGAGGCCGCAATCGACATTACGCCGATGATGGACATCGTTTTCATTATGTTGATCTTCTTTATCGTGACGACCTCTTTCGTGAAGGAAGCCGGTATTGATGTCAACAAACCCGAAGCCACCCAAGCTGTGAAAAAGCCAAGCGCTACGATCTTTATTGCGATCCGTGCTAATGGTGAAGTTTGGATGGACAAACGGCCAGTTGATGTTGAGCGGGTTTCTGCCAACATTGAGCGTTTAAGAGCGGAGTCACCGACGGATACCATCATTATCCAGGCTGACAAAGAAGCGAAACACGGTGTAGTAATGGAAGTAATGGATCAGATTAAAGCTGCTGACCCATCGCTGGTTATTACTGTTGCCGGGGAGAATAACTAACTATGGTACGTTTCCTAACATCGTTAATTATCGGTGCCGTGGTAACGTTCCTGTTGTTTCTGATTATGGCGCTGCTCATTGAGGGCAGCGGCGACCGCCGGCCTCCTGAGCAGGAGCGTATTGTCATCGAGATTAATACCACGCCGCCGGACTCAGATACACAGACGCGGAATCCACCGCCACCGCCACCACCGCCGCCGCCGGCACAGCCGCCGCAGCAGCCGCAGCCGGAGCCTGAAATGAGTAATACTGCCGGTGCAGTGTCATTCAATATGCCAGGCTTGGACTTAGGTGCTAACACCGGTTTGGGCGATCCGGGCTCGTTATTACGTGACGGTGACGCGACGCCAATCGTACGGATTGAACCACGTTATCCGGTTCAGGCCGCTCGTGATGGTCTGCAAGGCTGGGTTCGTTTGCGGTTTACCATTATGGAAGATGGCAGTGTAGATGAAGTTGAAGTTATCGAAGCTGAACCACGCCGCGTGTTTGACCGTGAAGCTATCCGCGCATTACGTCGTTGGAAGTACAGCCCGAAAGTTGTGGACGGTAAACCAGTGCGTCAGCCTGGTCAGCAAGTGCAGCTGGACTTTACTTTAGACATGGCTCAGGGAGGTTAATTTATGAAGAAATTATCTCTTATCTCTTCTGCGCTGTTGGTTGCTGCAAGCTTTAGTTTTACAGTGCCGGCTTCAGCTCAGGTGACATTAACTGATGCTGATCGTGCTCGCATCGAAGAGCGCAAGAATCGTCGTACGACCTTACCCGGTGAACGGGTTGGTCGGGGTGTTACCCGGGCTTTTGAGCTTTATAACGAAGAAAAGGTTGATGAGGCATTAAAGGTCCTGCTGGAGATCCGCGGCGGAAGCGATTTCGATAATGCGTTTTTAGCACGCTTTATCGGTAATCTTTACGCGACAAAGGATCCGAAGCAAGCCATTAAGTATCTGGAACAAGCGACTAAGCCAGATTTATTAAGCTTCACCGACCAAGCTTCATCGTTGAAGCTGGTTGCTGACTTGCAGTCGATGGAAAATATGCATCGTGATGCGATTAAAAACTATGAGGCATGGATCCGGTTTACCGGAGAGAATGACCCGGACGTTTATTTACGTATTGCGAATGCCTACTACCAGTTACAAGAGTATCAGAAAGTTCTGACACCAATTGATAACGCTATTCGTTATGCACGCGAGCCAAACAGACAGCATTATATGTTGAAAATGGGTGCGCTTTACGAATCTCGTAATTATCCGAAAACAATTGAAACTGTAGAGACTATGGTACAACTGTTCCCGGAAGAGCGGCAGTTCTGGGTTTACTTGGCTAACTTTTACACGTTAGTCGAAGATTATCAGAAATCGCTGAGCGCATTCCAAATTGCCTACAATAATGGCTATCTGGAATTGGAGTCAGAGCTGAAGATGATGGGTCAAATGTATGCGAATAATAATATTCCATACAAAGCAGCAACAATTTATGAGAAATATCTCAAGAGCGGTAAGATTAAGAAAGACCGCACTATGTTGGCTGCTGTGGCTTCTAACTTTCAGGCGGCTCGTGAGTTTGCCAAGGCTGCACAGTACTACGGTGAGCTAGCAGCTCTGACCAACGAAGCAGATGCTTATCGTCGTCAAGGCTTTGCCTTTATGTCGATCCAGCGTTACAACGATGCCATTAAGGCGTTTGAAGCAGCACTGGCTCGTGATTCAAGTAACTCAGGCCGCGTTCATATGAGCATGGTAGATGCTTTCCTGAATCAAGGTAAGTTGCGTGAAGCTTATGCTTCTTTGCAGCAAGCTAAGCGAGATTCAACGACAGCGCGTCAAGCGAATAGTTATGAAGGCTATATTAGAGAAAAAGCCCGCGTAAAAGGCATTACTCTGTAAAGCAAGTGCTAATAAAAAACCCGCTGCGGCGGGTTTTTTTATCTCCGATAAACATTAAATGCACCGTCCGGGGATCAGAAATTGGCTTCATTATCCGTTTGCCGTAAGTCGTAAAGTCGATATTTATCGATTAATGCGTACAGAGTAGGGCGAGTGATACCCAGCACATCTGCAGTTTTTGATAAGTTGTTATTAGCAAGAATATAAGCGTGCCTGATAGCTGCCGATTCAGCGTGTTCCCGTACTTGGCGCAATGTTTGCTGCTGATTAAGCTCTGTTGTTCTAAAGCCGAGATCGCCAGCTGTTAGAAACTTACTTTCAGCGAGGATAACGGCTGACTTCAATTTATTTTGTAATTCCCGGATGTTACCGGGCCAATTGTGACTTAACATAGCCCGCGTAGCACAATCCGTAAAACCTTGGATCTCGGTTTTGTATTCCTGATTAAATCGATGCAACAGAGCTTTAGCTATCAGGATAACATCATAGCCGCGTTGGCGTAGTGGCGGGATTTGTAACACGATCTCACTAACGCGGTAGTATAAGTCTTCACGAAAGCTTTGCTGTGCTACCATGTCTGGCAGATCACGGTGTGTTGCACAAATCACTCTTACATCCACTTCTATTTCGTGACGCCCACCAATCCTTTCGATTACGCGCTCTTGTAAAAAACGCAGCATTTTTGCCTGTAATGACATAGGCATATCGCCAATTTCATCTAGTAGCAAGGTGCCACCATTGGCGCACTCAATTTTACCAAGCGTAGTTTTAACCGCTCCGGTAAAAGCGCCCTTTTCATAACCAAATAGCTCACTTTCCAGTAAGTTTTCTGGGATTGAGGCGCAGTTGATGGCAACAAAGGGTTTATTTAGTCGCGGGCTTTGTCGGTGGATAGCCCGGGCAAATACTTCCTTGCCAGTGCCACTCTCACCATACAAGAGGGTAGTGATTTCGGTGGGTGCAATCTTTTCAACGGTTCGACACGCTTTAACAATAGCGTCGCTATTACCTATGATTTCAGACTGTTGTTGGTAACTTGCTCTTAGCGCCCGATTTTCTGACTCTAGCGACGATAGTTTAAAAGCACGCTGAATAATGATATTCAACACTTCCGCATCTAGTGGTTTTTGATAGTAATCATAGGCACCCAGCGCAATAGCCTGTAGAGCATGGCTGTTATCTGTACTACCGGTTATGACGATAACTTTAGTTTCAGGTTTGGCACTAAGTATTTCGGTAAGGCACGCCAGACCTTCAGACGCATTAGCCGGATCAGGAGGAAGCCCCAAGTCGAGTGTGACAACTGCTGGCTCGTAACGACGAAGCTGCGTCATGGCTTGCTGACGGTCGCCGGCAAATATTAGCTCGTAATCACTTAGGCTCCATTTTAATTGCTTTTGGATACCCAGATCGTCTTCAATAACTAGAACGGTTTGCATGCTACAATCCTTGTGCCTGAATCGCAGGTATTGACTCGCTAAGCTCATTTGAGTGTAGCGGAAGTTTGATAGTAAAGGTAGTACCTACACCAGGTTCACTTGATACGGAAAGTGAACCACCAGCTTGCTCAATATAGTTCTTGGCATCGTACACTCCTATGCCCATACCGGCATTGCCTTTGGTGGTATCAAAGGGCCTGAATAGGCGCTGTTCGATAAAATCACTGGTCATGCCGCAGCCAGTGTCGCTAATAACTATGATGACCTCATTAGCAGTCGTATCCAGGTCGAGCACAATTTTTCCATCTTCAGCTGTGGCATGTTGCGCATTGTCCAACAGATGAAACATGATGTTGGCAAAACGCTCCGGATCAAGATTTAAGTTGGTGTTACTGTGTACGCTAAGCTGAGGGCTTGGTAGCTTATTACTACAACGTTGCTTGATAACGTTTTCAAGTAGGGGGGCCACTGAGAAATTGCGCGCGCTTGGCACCGGGGCTTGTTTAGAGTTAAGTTGTGCTAACATATGATCGAGTCGCTGCTGCATGGCGGCGAGCGTAGTAAAGCTGTCCTCAATAAACTCCGGGTTATGCTTGTGTTTTACGGCATTTCTTAATAACAGGTCTAGTTGAGCTTTTACATTTTTTAAATCATGTAACACAAAGGCTGACATCCGACTAAAGGCTGCAAACTGAGCATTTTCGCTCAACTTATCGCTACTTTGAATAAGTTGTAGCAAAGCGACGATTTGTTCTGAGACGACAGAAAGATAATCGCGTAATTCCCAGTTTAATGTTAATTGTTGACCTGGGCTGCTTTGCATCAAACACACTCCCCATAATGTACTTTTGGTTCGTATAGGCATCAGGAGTTGAAACTTTAACTCACTTCGCTCCAGCCCTGCCGTCAAACTCTCTTCTGATTGGTTCAAATCCAACTGCCAGGCATCAGCCTGGTGTTGCTGATAGTACCTGTAAAGTAATTGCTGTTCCGACTCTGTTATCGCCGGGCGTTGCAGCAATGCCAGCACTTTAATTTGCGTGGGAGTTTGAAACTGCAATAGCGCACCCTGTTGGTAATGGATAGATTCCAACCAAACACTGAGAATTTGCTGATAGCGATTAGGCTGGTTCAAATCAACCTGACGTAAGCCCTGTGTTAATTTTAGCCATTGTTCACGATAATCGAAGCGGTTTGCAAAGAAGTGTTTTTCAATAAAAACTTTAAGCTTTCTTCTTACGGTACCTGAGAACAGCAGCAGCAACATCAGGACGAACCCCAGCACCATAAAGCTGGTTTGCAGTAACTCCGACCAACTTCCGCCAATATAGCGCAAGTAAAATCCAGTAAGCGCTAACAAGCAGAGATAGATGCCCGCGGCCAATACTAGGGTGCTCTGTAACACCACATCGCGGGAGATGTACACTTCTATCTCCCAGACTTTGATGCGCCGGATGGATAGTGTTAATACTGGCACCAGTAACGCAAAAACAAAACCTCTTGCTTGCCACAGTTGCATATCAATTCTGGCGAACAAAGCAGACTCAGCCAAAAGTACGAAGTCAAACACAGCGGTCGCGCCCAGTGCGATGACCAGGGGTTTAAATTGCCACCGTTCTGCAACTGAAGCTTTACGATACAGGGTTTCAAGTAAGGCCAACTGTATAATACAAAATGCCAAGCTACCGGTGTATAGCAAGCTGTTGGTGTCTGGCAAAAGCCAGGCTAACCCCATCCATGCCAGGGCTAAGCCTAAGGCCAATATAACGTGAGGACGGAGTAGAAACTGCTTTAGACTGTTTTGTAACTGTAATGCCGCAAGAAGAAATAGTATCAGCAGTAGCTGCCTTAACCATTCGAAAAATTTACTCGCCGTTCCTGAGTAGGGTATTGCATTAGTCACGGTGTACCAGAGAGCCCAGGAAATACAGCCGGCGGTGTAGGCAAGTAGCAGCAGCTTAGGAACACTGGTTTTTCTGGTGGTTAAGAGTAGTAGCAGCAGCATGCTATAGGCTAAGGCAGCGATAGCAAAACCAATTTGCTCAGGGGAAGCGGTAAACAGCGATGACATAGCTAATTTGAACTTTCTAATAGTGGCAACAGATGTTGCACCGGGATGGCGTAGGTAATGCCACTGGGGTCACTTAGTACAGCTTCCCGTGTTGATTTGATATGTACCTGATTTATAATCGCTATCACTTGGCCCGTTGCGGGTAAATAGAGGGGGCTGCCGCTATTGCCTGGGTAAGCAGTCGCATCAAGTTGATAAACTAAGTAGGGTGCTCCGAGTCTGCGGATAGCCGCTGCTTGTAGGTTAGCTGAGTGATCGGCCGGAATGGCTACAGGTGTTTGCGCTGCTATTATACCGCGATGTGTCGCGGGATATAAGCCAAGCACCTGGGTGATCGGATAGCCGGTAAAAGCAACGCTTGTTCCTTCAGCAATCAGTGATGCCTGCTGATAAAGGGAAAGGGCTGGTAGCCGTTGCTCTATGGTTAGTACTGCGAGGTCGTAGGCGGGCGCTGAGCGTTGCTGGGTAATATTATGTCGACTCATTTGCTGACCATGCCCGGATAATACAACATAAACTTCCTGGCGATTCTGATCCAGCGCTGAGGCTATTACGTGATAATTAGTCACGACTTGATTGCCGGGCTGAACAACAAAACCGGTGCCAACTAAGCGGATCCGTGGAGAACTGGTGGGATTATATACCCCTATGGCCACAATTGAAGGTTTTACTGCGGCTATAGTATTAACCAGTGGCTCTGCACTATTTTGAAAAGAGAGTATAACAACAAAGAGTAAAGTTAGTTTCCCCAAATGCATATCCGTAGCTGCCCGTTTCTAGTTCCTGATAAACAGCTCAATACTAGCTTAGCTGGTGAAAAAATGCGCGGCTTGATGCTGGAATATTAGACGGATTAGCGCATACTAAAGTCAGTATAGCAATGAGTTCGTTAGATGGTAGAAAATCAGCCTACAAATTAGAGTGATACCGTTGAACTTAACCTCGGATACTATGATAGTAGTCATGCTTGGAATGTCTGACATAACAACAACTTTAGCGCCGTTCTAATGCGTGGTAGCGGCTTTTACACTAAACTAAGTAAAGGAAACTTTTAATGGATGCCGCTATGACCAGCAAAACACTGGCAGAAAACTTTGCTCAGTATTTTGATATCGAATTTGCCAATACCAAGGCGTTGCAGGAAGAGGCTTATCGGATCCGTCATGCCGTGTATTGTGAGGAATTAGGCTGGGAGCCAGAGCGGGAAGATCGGATGGAAACCGATGAGTGTGATAGCTATTCGTTTACGTTGTTGCTCAGACATAAAACCAGTAAACGTTATGCCGGTACTGCAAGATTGGTGATATCACCACCAAACAGACCCGAGTGTTTATTGCCATTTGAAGCGCATTGCCTTAATTCCATAAGACCTGGTGCTATAAATTTAGCAGACTATAAAAGAGGCTCTTATAGTGAAATTTCCAGATTAGCAGTGCCAGAGACCTTTAGACGACGCTTGGGTGAACAAAATACTCCCTTTGTTGTTAATGAATTTAGTAGTGACGAAGCGGTATTTAGCGAAGAGGAGAGACGTAATTTTCCAAATATTGCCGTCGGATTGTATCTGAGTATTATCGCTTTGTCTGAGATGTGCCATCACCGCGCAATGTTTGTTGTGGTAGAACCCAGATTAAAGAAACGGCTCGAACGAATTGGATTTCCGTTTGAGCAATTAGGGGATGAAATGGATTATCACGGCGTTAGAGCCTTGTTTTATTTGCGCAAGGAAAATTACACCGCGAAGTTGTCGCCGGAAATACTGGAGCTGTATCAGTATCTGTTTAATAGCCTCCATCCACAGGTCCTCTTGTTACCTTATCTAGAGCGTTAAGAGAACGGTATGACAACAACGCACGCAGAATTATCTCCACCGTTTGATTATCATGCTGCCTTTTCCCGCAATATTGGCTGGTTTACTGAACAAGAACAGCAAATTTTAAGCAGTAAAAAAGTCGCCATTGCGGGCTGTGGTGGGGTGGGTGGTATTCATACACTCACGCTCGCCAGACTGGGTATTGGACACTTTGCCCTGGCGGATTTTGATAGCTTCGGCATTGAAAACTTTAACCGTCAGATCGGCGCGACCATGAGCACCTTGGATAAACCTAAATTGGCGGTGATCAGTCAAATGTTGAGGGACATTAATCCGCAAGTCCAATTAGCGGATTTTCCACAGGGTGTAAATGAACAAAACGCAGAGGCCTTTTTAGAAGGTGTTGACCTCTATGTTGATAGTCTGGATTTCTTTGCGGTTAAAGCACGACGGTTAATGTTTGAGATTTGTCATCGCAAACAGATCCCTGCTATTACGGCGGCGCCGCTGGGAATGGGAACTGCTTTTCTTTGTTTTATGCCGGGAGAAATGAGCTTTGAAGAGTATTTTGGCTTAGCCCAACATACGGAGTCAGAACAGTTTGTCCGGTTCTATCTCGGGCTGGCGCCCAAAGGATTACAGCGAAGTTATCTGGTTGATCCTAGTCGGGTAGATCTTGCGAATAAACGTGGCCCGTCTACCATAGTGGGCTGTACCTTAAGTGCGGGTATTGCAGCGGCCTATGCCAGTAAGATTTTACTTGGTCGTGGCGAACTTATTTGTGCACCAAGAGGTATGCAGTTTGATGGCTATTGCAATAAGCTTGCATACAGCTGGATGCCCTTTGGTGCCGCTAACCCATGGTTTAAGTTAAAAGTTAAACTGGCGAAGCGCCAGTTAGGTATAAACTAGTTTTGTTGTTCAGCTGCTATTAGCTGAAATAGAAACGCCAGATCACTCTGGCGTTTTATAACTGAATACGAAATTTGTATTGGTTTATGCCGATTTCGCAGTTCTACGTAGTCTACGTCCAGCTGCGCCCATGCCCAGTAAACCCAAACCTAATAAAGTTACTGACATTGGCTCTGGAACTGGGATACTAGCACTGAAACCTCCATTTAGAGACGACTGGCGGATAGCATTGTTGCCGATTACCCCTAGACTTGTTGGTGTTGGGATTGGTGGGCTAACATTGGTATTAAGAGCTAGTCTTACAAATTTTCCATCAGGTATACCGGCTGCCGCGTCTACGAAAACCCCTTTACTATTTTCCACCCATAAGAAACCTGTTTCAGCATAGGTAACATCAAAGAAAATATCTAAATTTGCCAAGTCAATTTTTGAGCCGACTACTGTTGCAGTGAGTACGGTTCTATTATTTATTGGATTTGCAAAATCATTGAAAATGAAATCAATCTGGCCTCCAGTAAATTTTGGACCAGTAGCAGTTAGGATACCGTTAAAGGTGTATAACAGCTGCATATCCCAAGATTGCAAGAATCCCTCATTATTTGATGCTAATGGTGGTACCAGTGGACTTAACGCATCAATATCACACTCACCAGCTAGTAGCGAGCAGTCGGGATGCCGTAAATTAACAGTACCGTTTTCAGATAAATTGGGCACGGTAATACCTGCAAGTGGAATACCTAGAGCTAATAATGTGGCTGAATTATTAGTGTCAAAGAACGTACCGGTTAAAACACCACCGACTTGCTGATAGACCGATGTTGCCCAAAGGAAGTTATAACTTAACTCGCGAAAATTACCTGTTCTGAAATCAGCATCAGCCAAAACTGGATGTAAACGAGCTAAATCATAATCATTTGTGCCAACATTTATATACATCATTCCCGCTGACGCTGCACTACTTAGCATCAAACCCGATGCGGCAAAGGCAGCCAAGATTAATTTTTTCATGGTAATTTCCTTCTAAAGACGCATTCTGTTTAAACCACTCTCGTGATTCCCGTTAGTAATAAGCAGAAACTATACCAACATTGTCGCTTGTATTTTTTTTAAATAAAAACAATAGTTTGCGTTAAGTTTGGATGTTGTGGATTTGCCGGGGGAAGTGTGAGTGTAAATAAAGCTGACACCTGCGCCAGTATTAGTCAGTGATATCGTGGTTAAGGAGGCTAGGAACGGGCCCGGTCATAGGCCCGTTACTGCTAGAGCTGTTGGCTAAGCTGGAGTTTGCGCTGTGTCAAGCGGGCATCGTGGCTATTTATCGAATTTAGGATTTGTGAGGCTTTGGCTTTATTGTCCACTAAAATAAGTGCTTCAGCGTAGTTCAATTTAACCTCATCATGTTCTGGCCGGATCGCCAGGGATCTTTCAAAATAGCTTAAGGCATCTTGATAACGTTGCAGTTTTAGCAAAGCAGCACCATAGGTATCCAGTATGTCCGGATTCTTATCGTCCAGACGCATGGCCCGACTAACATAAGTAAGAGCTTTCTCCGCCTCTCCATGCTCAATTAACATCCAGGCATAGTTATTCAACAACACCAGATTATCGGGGCTTGACTCTACCAGTTGTTGATAGATGGATACGGACTTACTGATATCTGTTTGCATCAGTAAGTTGGCATATACCATTTGTAAGCCTGGCGTGGTGTCGTGTTTGGCAATATGATTTTCGACAAAGCCTATGGCTTGGCGCAGCGAGACATCTTGCCTGTAAATTTCAGCGATAAACATCGCAGTTTGTGCTGAGGCGTCATCTTTATAACTTTCCAAAAATAAATTCAGCGCAGCACTTTTTTGCCCCAAAGCCATTAGGTTACGGCCATGTAGAAATTTTACCTCAGCGAGTCCCTGAAATTCAGCCGGGCTTTGTTTGATCGTCTCAATAGCTTTATCCGGCATGCGATACTCGGTCTGGAGTTTCAATTTAGCCATTAGCAATTGCGGATGTTGTGTTTGACGTAGCAGGTGTCGATCAAGGATTTGTAAGGCTTCGGTTACGTTATTATTTCGCCGGAGGATCTCAACATATAGTAAGGTTGCCTGAATATTGTCAGGGTCTTGCTGATGCCATGCTTGACTGAGTTTGCTCGCTTCAGAGCTATTACCTAGCTGTACATAGCTATCAACCAGAATCATCCAATGAGCAACGGGTAATTGCTGACTGGTATCCACCGCTTGCAACAGGTTTATCACCTCATTGAAATCGGCGGCACTGTGCAGATAGCGGGCAAAAGCAAGCCGAAGATGATAGTTTTGCGGATTTTTAGCCAATTGCGCCTTGGTATGTTTTATTACTGACGATGTATCGCCTAAACGATGATTGACGATAAAGGCTTGTGTTATTGCCGGAATATAATCGGGGTGTGAGTTTAGTAACTGATCCAGGATATTCTTGGCTTCGGTATAGTTTGTTTCAAAAGCGGCGACAGAGGCTAGCATTAGCGGTGTAAATGGATTATCGCTTCCGGTTGCCTTCGCTGCGGCTAAATGAACTTTTGCGTTTTCGGGTTTAAATTGTACCAACTCGGCATAGGCTTTCAGATTATGCCCCATAAAGGCGGTTTCCGGGTCTTTTATCCAACCATCAGCTAATTGGTAAACTTTTTCATATTGTTGTTGTCGCATGTAACTGCTGGCAAGAATGAGTCGCGTTTGATGATGCCCAGGCTCCATCATCAAGGCCAGCTCCAGATCGCGGATGCCAGCCATTTCCTGGCCAGGCACACTCAGTTTCAATTGCCCCATGGTCAGTAACGAATTGATGTCATTAAAGCCTGCACTATCGTACTTAGCGATAAGTTCTGCAGCGGCACGGTTGTCACCAGCCTGAGCCAAATTAAAAGCAGTGGTTGCATACAGGTTTAAATCTTCAGCGCTGGGAGGAGTAGAACTTAAGGCATCTCTGGCGATACCCGGTTCACCGGCTTTAAGCTGTAATGCAACATAAAGTCGCTTTGCAGAAGGAAAAGCGTCCAATGCCTGGCCCATAGCTGAGAAGTTATGTAGGGCCTGCGACTCTAAACCCAACTGGAAAGCAGATAAGCCGGCGATCAGCCGCGGTTGAGGTGCCCGATAACCACTAGTAATGGCTTTTTCCGCGAATTCTTTGGCCTTTACAAAATCTTTTGCATCATATTCAATTAACGACTTTAAGTAGTTTGCATAAGCCTGTTCTGGCAGCGCGCGTAAAATCATCTCAATATGCTGATTTGCTTCCTGATAACGGTTATCACGGATTAATGCTTGGCCGGCGAGTAAACGGGCTTTGAAATTACGGGGTTGTAGCTTGATTAAGGCAGAGAAAGCTTCGCTGGCCGGTGCGAACTTATCGTTAACTAAATGCAGATTACCAATGAGTGATAGTGTTTCAGCGTAATGTGGGCTGGTTGTTGGAATACTCTGCAGCAGATTGATGGCTTCTTCATACTGGGTCGTGGTTATCATCAAATTGCTTTGAGCAAATGCCTGAATGTCTTGATATTCTGACAATGACAGCTCATGAAATAAAAAAACGGCCCGGTCGGCAGCGCCAAGCTCTAACTCGGCCAAGGCCCGATAAAGTTTGATATAGTCGGCTATCGGCTGCTCTAGCTCTTCTGCTTCCGGATACAGAGCCAACACTTCACTAAAATTGCCTGCGATATAGCTCGCTCTTACCAGTGGTACAGCAATGTCGGCGGCGGTAATACCTCCCTGCTTAGCCAACTGTAGCTCTTTTTCAGCCGACACCGCATCACCTATTTGTAAGTAGGTCAAACCCAATGCTAAGCGATACTCAGCGTTATCCGGAGCTTGTTGCACTGCTGATTTGAGCTCGATTATTGCGGAGTTGTACTGTTGATTAGCGATAAAAGCGAGGGCATCCTGATAGTGAGCTGCACTATCTTTTTTGCTGCAGCCTATTGTTAAAGCCAGCATTAAACTCGCTGCGACCAAGGTGATTTTTTTCATCTAACAACACTCCATGTGGTAATCAACAACGCTGAGCAAGCGGGTGTTGCGGCAAAGCAAGCCGCACTACCACTTAGCCAGCCGTAACTAAAAGCGGAATACCGTCGAGATCTGACTACCACTGTCAGTGTCACTAATCACTGATGCGCTGTTTCGACAGACAGATAAATTCTGTATTTTATTTAGCCAGTTTAGCAGGTAAATGCATAATGTTAAGCTGTCGGACAAAGAATTCCTGCATCTGAGCTACGCTTCTTTCCAGCGTGCCTTGAGCCCTAAAGTAACACTAAGACCTAATAACATCACTTCGCCACAACGCTAACTTCAAGCCGCAAGTTTAGAGTCAACATATTGTTGTAACTGCCCGAAATTCTCAAAAATTTCGGCTGAAATCTCATCATCACTGATGGCAATTCCCAGCTGATTTTCCAGTTCGGTCAGGATAGCTATTACCGCCATAGAATCAAATTCCGGGATCGCACCGAGTAGCGGAGTCGTGGCGGTAAAGGGGCGGTCAATTTGTAAAACGGATCGCAAGATGTCGCTAACTATTTGCTGTGTGTTCATCATTTCTATCCTTGACGGTCTCACTTTTAATCTACGCAAGCTGCTAAAAAATTCAACAACATTAGTGACAAGCTGGCTATTTTTTTTGAGAAGTTGATGTATTATTAAACAATTGCGGAGTCTAGATAACAGGTCAGAAAGGACTGATATGACCAACAGTTTAGCTGAACTACTTTCCTTCTCAGCCCGTCGCTTCGCTGAACGGCCGGCACTTCATTATAAAAATCAGCATATTAGCTATGCGCAGTTGCAACTTTGGGTGCAGCAGCAAACCGAGCGGTTATCGCTACTCGGTTTACAACGCTTTGACCGGGTTGCCATTTATTTACCCAAACAGCTTGAAACGGTTGTCGCTTTATTCGCCTGCAATAGTGGTGGCGCCGTTTTCGTACCAGTTAACCCTGCACTGAAAGCGGCTCAGGTTCAGCATATTCTCAATGATTGTAATGTACGTTGTTTGATCACCAGTGTTGAGCGGTTGCATGGGTTAACGGAAGTGCTGACAGCTTGTCCTGATTTGCACACAGTATTAGTCGTTGACAGTGCCAGTTTGACCGCGGTTGAACAGTTACAGCCATTACATAGCCATTACCGGGTAATGGCTTGGTTAGAACAAAGAGAAGAGCTGAGTACTCCGAACCTAACACCCAGACATCAAAGTATGACTGATGCCGATATGGCCGCCATCTTATACACGTCAGGCAGCACCGGTAAGCCTAAAGGTGTAGTATTGTCGCAGCGAAATTTGCTGTGTGGCGCTGCCAGTGTCGCCAGTTACCTGCAAAACACGCCTGACGATGTGCTGCTTGGGATCTTACCCTTAAGCTTCGATTATGGCTTAAGCCAACTAACCACCGCCTTTAGCGTTGGTGCCAGTGTTGTACTGTTAGATTTTCTGTTGGTGCAAGATGTTGTACGTGCAGTTGAACATTATCAGGTTACCGGTATCGCCGCTGTACCACCGTTATGGGCTCAGTTAGCCAAGGCAAATTGGCCGGAGGGAAGCGCCAGTTCAGTGCGTTATTTTACAAACTCTGGTGGCGCTATGCCCCAGGCCTTGCTAAGTCAATTGCAGATTATTTTCAATAAGGCTGAACCCTACTTAATGTACGGGCTAACCGAGGCCTTTCGCTCAACCTATTTACCGCCGTCCGAGTTGTTACGCAGGCCTGGCTCTATGGGAAGAGCGATACCCAATGCTGAAATTTTAGTTGTGCGGGAGGACGGCAGCCTGTGCGGCCCTAACGAGCCGGGTGAATTGGTTCATCGCGGTCCTTTGGTGAGTCTGGGCTACTGGAATGCTCCAGAAAAAACGGCTGAGCGCTTTAAACCGGACCCTCTGGCGGCATCGGGCATTCAGCTGGCGCCGCTGGCAGTTTTTTCCGGTGATACCGTGAAATATGATGAAGAGGGTTTTCTGTATTTTATTGGCCGGCGTGATGAGATGATCAAAACCTCCGGTTATCGGGTTAGCCCAACCGAAGTGGAAGAGGCCGTATATCGGCTTGACCCGGCTATTCAGGATGTAGCGGCATTAGGTATCTACGATGGGACTGATCAGGGCATTTTAGTACTGGTTGCGTTAGCCGGTGGTGCCAGTAAAAACACCGACGTCATCACGGGGCAATGGCTGATCCAATTAAAACGCAGTTTACCCAATTTTATGATACCCAGGGCGATAGTATTAAAAGACGGTTTGCCGAAAAATCCGAATGGAAAAATTGATCGCAAAGCCCTGGCGCAAGAATACCAGCATTATTTTAGCGAGGCAAAGCCGAATGAGTGACACGACAATACAACATGAATCGATGTCACAATTTGCGCAGCGCGATAATCAACTGTTGCTTGGCGGCTTTAGTCTTAACGCGATTAGTCAACTGCTGGGTAAAACAGTGTTTTATGCTTATGACCGGCAAATCATGTTGCAACAGGTGCAAAAATTCAGAGCCCATGTACCTGAACGTATAAAGTTACACTATGCGATTAAAGCTAACCCCTACTGGCCGGTGGTGCAGTGTTTAAAATCGCTGGTTGATGGCTTTGATGTTGCTTCACAACAAGAGATGCTGTTGGCTCTGCAAAGTGGTATGCCGGTAAAGGATATTAGCTTTGCCGGCCCGGGTAAGGAAGACGCCGAATTACTATCTGCTATTGTCGCTGGCGTTACCCTTAATGTTGAATCTGTCGGTGAGCTGGCGCGAATTAGCCAACTGGGCCGGCACGCTAATATTACCCCTCAAGTGGCGTTAAGAGTTAATCCGGCCTTTGAACTTAAAGCTTCTGGTATGAAAATGGCAGGCGGTGCTAAACCCTTTGGTATAGATGAAGAGCAGGTTCTGCAGTTACTGCCACAGATTGCCAAGATGCCGGTGAAATTACGTGGTTTTCATATTTTTTGCGGCTCACAAAATTTAAAGGCGGAAGCCTTAATCGACGCTCATCAACATACTTTTGCGCTGGCCGCTAAACTGGTGGCGGCTTGTCCTTACCGACCCGAGATGATCAATTTAGGTGGTGGTTTTGGTATACCCTATTTTAGTGGTGAGCGGCGCCTGGATCTGACGCCAGTGGGCCAATCACTACAACTTTTATTACAGCAGTATCAGGTTGCGTTGGCTGATATCGAGTTAGTGATTGAACTAGGTCGTTACTTGGTGGCGGAGGCCGGGGTATACGTCTGTCAGGTACTGGATAAAAAAGTCTCACGCGGTACCACTTATCTGGTTTGTAACGGAGGCTTACATCATCATCTGGCTAACTCCGGCAACTTTGGTCAGGTGATACGGAAAAACTACCCGGTGGCGATTGGTAATAAACTCAGCGCTACCGAGCAGGAGCAGGTCACCATAGTTGGCCCATTATGCACACCTTTGGATATTATCGCGGATAAAGTGTTGTTACCTATAACTGAGCCCGGCGATTGGGTCGTCGTGTATCAGTCCGGCGCTTATGGTCCCACGGCCAGCCCTCAACAGTTTTTAGGGCATCCGGCGGTGGTGGAAGTTTTGTTGTGAACACGGAAAAGCTGAAAGAGCGGCTGTTGTTGCTACTGCGTGCAGCTGGCGTTTTCAGATTGACACGCTTGTTAATGCGCCGACGTTTGCTGATCCTGGCTTACCATGGCGTGTCCTTGTTTGACGAGGCTGGTTTTAACCCCAATCTGTTTATTACCCCCGACACCCTACAACAGCGGCTGCGTTATCTTAAACAGCAAGGCTATACAGTAATGCCGTTGAGTGCAGCACTAGAGGCATTAGATCGCCAGCAATTGCCAGCTAATACAGTTGTGATTACCTTTGATGATGGTTGGTACTCTACCGGCGCCAAAGCGGCACCGTTGTTAGCCGAGTTGTCGATGCCGTTTACACTTTACGTCACCAGCTACTATGTAGAAAAAAATCAGCCAGTGCTAAATGTGGTGATGCGTTATATTTTTTATAAGAGCTCACTAGAGCAAGTGGATTTAAGCCAACTGCAGCTTAAGCAACAGCCCCAGTGGGTACCCTTTACCAGCAAAGCTGAGCGAGAAATCCTCTATGTTCAAGTTTTTGCATACTTTACCAGCTTGCCAGGGCTTAGCGAGCGACTAGACTATGTTCGATTGTTAGCGCAAAGCCTGCGGGTCGATATTGAGCATCACTTGCAACAACGTTGTTTTAATTTATTAACTAGCTCAGAGCTAACGAAATTGGCAGAGCAAGGTGTCGACTTACAATTACATACCCATCGGCATAGAATGGAATTTTCATCAGCGGAGTCGTTTTTACAGGACATAGCAGACAATAGAGCCAGCTTAACTCGGATCTGCGCGGGGGATTTTCAACACTTTTGTTACCCGTCCGGTCAGCATACTCGCCAGGCGGCCATGCTACTGCAGCAAGCTGGTATACAATCCGCAACGACCTGTGCCCCCGGTTTTGTCACCAAACACACTGATCGTTATTTTTTGCCACGGTTTTTAGATGGTGAGAATATTAGCCAATTGTTGTTTGAGGCTGAGGTTACCGGTGTGCTGGAGTGTTTACGGCTGATAAAACGGCGCACTCTGCGCTTAGTGAGGCGCTGATGGACAGTTTAGCGCAGCAGCTCGCCGACTTACAGCCCGCTGTGCCGGAAGTGACTCGTATTCAGCTGCAACAGTTAGTACAAGAGTGTCAAACGCAATTCAACCGGGTTAGCCCTTATCATGATCATGCTATTGCGCAGGTATTAGCATCGCTCAACCAGAACAATACTTCTGAGCAAGTGTCTGCGGCAAAAAGCTGGTTGATCCTGGCATTTTTACAGCAACATCTTGCTCAGATGTTCTCAACAGCTTATCCGCAAGGTATTCAGGCTGAGTTTCGTCGCCAGATCGAGAGAATTTGTCAATTTGTTGTCACGTCACAGTGGCAAGATTATGCCCCGGATGTGTTCTATAAAGATCTGGCCCTGGCACGCTTAAAGTTATTTCCAGCCGGTCCCGCTTTGGTTGACTGCTATTCAGGTATTAGTTTGCGCCAGGGCTTGTCGCTGGATATTCGCCAGAGCTGGCGCTTTATTAGATTACTTCAGCAGCTGGGTGGACGCGTGGGTTACTATCAAACTCATGTTCATCTACCGCTGTTACCGGCTTTTGATCACAATGGCTGGCAGCATGCTTACCAATTAATTGCCGAAATGTTAAAGCAATATCCATCTATTAAAGGGGTGTTCTCGGTTAGTTGGTTACGCGATCCTCAACTGGCGGAGATTAGCCCACATCTGGCCTATCTGAATCAAGGTTTAATCGAGCTCGGTGCCCAAGCTTTCTATTGCGGAATCGACACCAGCGGCGATGCCTTGGTTAAATCGAGACATCGGCAGCAGTTGTTTCAGCAAGGTAAGTATCAGCCTCAACGTGTGCTTTTAATCTGGCCGAAAGCAGCTTTATTACGCTGGGCGGTGTTAGCTTAACTACCTTAAAGTAACGTTTAGATTTTTCAAAAAAAGCGTGTGTGATTTATTGTCCATAGTGAGGTGAGGTTATGCGTAAGCGTCCGGCGAACACATCTTTTATTTGCTAACTGATCACGCATCATAGTGCTCACTGTTGCCAACTGTGAGGACTTATGAATGACAGCTTTAAAACACCCCGATGTGCGCCGGGTCTTTTCCCCTGAGTTTAAATGGCAGATTGTCCGAGAATCCAAAGAGCGTACACTGTCCGTTTCTGAATTAGCCCGCAAATACGATGTGAACACCAACCAGGTATTTCGCTGGATGCGTGAAGCTGAGGCGGGTCAGGCTTTGTGGGTCAGACGCGCTAAAGGTGAACCGGATGCGCCTGTAGCTGCTTCAGCTTTTCTACCTGTCAGCGTCCGCCCGGCTAATGCAGCAGCCCCCGTTTTGCCTAAAGCTGCCATCACGGTGTCATTTCGAAGTGGTCATCAGTTGATGTTGCACGAGGCGACACCGGCCCTGTTAGCGCAACTGGTGGCAGCGTTATCATGATGATGTTATCGCGTGATGTGCGTATCTGGCTGTGTGCGGGTTTCACCGATATGCGCAAAGGGTTTGATGGCCTGGCTGCCATGGCGCAGCACGTCCTGCAAAAAGACCCTTTCAGTGGTCATGTGTTTGTCTTTCGCGGACGGCGTAGTGACCGGGTGAAATTACTGTGGTGGGATGGTCAGGGCTTGTGTTTATTCTACAAGCGTCTTGAGCAGGGACAGTTCGTCTGGCCTGTCGCAAAATCCGGTGCTGTGCATTTAACCCAAGCGGAGTTAGCGCTACTGCTTGAAGGCTTAGACTGGCGTCCGCCCGCCAGAAAAAATACGCCAAAAAACACAGCTTAAATACAATTAATCAATGAGTTATCCATCGCTTTTTGCTATAATACGCCGCATGAAAATGCTGGCACCTACCTTACCCAATGACCCGAAACAGTTGCAGGCGATTATCCTGCAACTGCAGGAAACGCTTGCCCAGCAAGACACGGTTATTGCGTCATTACGCCATCAATTAGCTGTATTAAAGCGCGCCCGTTTTGGTCGTTCCTCGGAGCATCTGGACAAGCAAATCCATCAACTGGAATTGCAGTTAGAAGAGCTGGAGATGCAGACGGCCGCCTTACCGAAACTTACCGATGGCGCTGTCGAAGAGAAAGCCACTGCGCGTCGTCGTGTGACCTTACCGGCACAGTTACCACGTGAAGAAAAGCGTGTTGATGCACCTTGCCAGTGTCCGGCATGTCAGGGCGAATTAACCCATATCGGTGAGGATGTCTCTGAAATGTTGGATGTCGTACCCGCATCTTATCGGGTTATCCGCATTGTACGCCCTAAGTTCAGCTGCCAGCACTGCGACACGCTGGTACAAGGTCAGGCTCCGGAGCGGGTGATTAAAAAAGGCCTGGCCAGCGCAGCATTGCTGACACAAGTGATTGTCGATAAATACCTCGACCATCAACCACTGTACCGTCAGGCTGAGCGGATGGAGCGGGAAGGCATTGATATCGAGCGCTCGACGCTGGCAGACTGGGTTGGTCAATCCGGTGCATTATTAACGCCCCTTGCTGAGGCGATTGGACGCCATGTCAAAGCCGGTCAACATATCTATGCGGATGACACGACCGCGCCAACCTTATCACCAGGAAAAGGCCGCACGCAAACCGGTCGCTATTGGACGTATGTGCGTGATGGTCGTTCCTGGGGCGATACCACACCGCCTGCCGTGTGGCTGCAATACAGTGAAGATAGAAAAAGTCTGCACCCCACTGCCCATTTAACCGGGTATAAAGGTTCGCTGCAGGCTGATGCCTATGCCGGTTACAATGCCTTATACCAAAACCACATCACCCAGCATGGTTGTTGGGCCCATGTGCGGCGTAAGTTCTATGACATTACCCAATCCGGCCCGTCCCCCTTGGCAGAAGAAGCCCTGACCATAATCCAATCACTGTATGTGATTGAGAAACAGGCGCGAGGGCAACCACCGGATGAACGACAGCGCCTGCGAAGTCTGCAGGCAAAACCTATCCTGGTACAGTTTAACAACTGGTTACAGACAACCCTGCGCACCTTATCAAAAGGCTCTGCGTTGTCTAAAGCTATCCAATATGCACTAAAGCAATGGGACGCGTTGGTGGCGTACGTGGATAATGGTTATGCTGAGATAGATAACAACAGTGCGGAGCGGTCATTACGGCCCATCGCCCTGGGTCGGAAAAACTACCTGTTTGCCGGCTCTGTTGGCGGAGGGGAACGGGCCGCCGTGCTGTATTCGATACTTGGCACCGCCAAGCTCAATGGCATCAATCCCAATGCGTATTTAACTGCCGTGTTAAAACGTATCGGTAATCATCCGATCAACCGCATTGATGAACTGTTACCCTGGAACATCGACTTATCTGTCCAGCCAGGTGATGCGATCTAAGACACTAAGTGTCCACTAAAAATTAAGTGGACACTTAAATTAGAACACCTACCTGTGATCGCCGGACGCTTACGGTTATGCATGTCTATGTCGCAAATAACACAAGAATGGATCGCGTTTTTGTAGACAAGTGCGACCCAGGTGGAGAAATAAACCATCCAATAAAACCCGAACTAATACCAAGAGTTAAGCGTGAACTCAAAAAAATGCTCAGTCTTCTGCTGTAGCTTTAGTTCTAGTTATCGATTATTACATCAGAGGTATTTTTTACAAAACCTATAGTGCATTGTTCAACTCTCTGGCGCCAGATAGCGCTGGCAAAAGTATGGTTTGCATCAGGCAAATGTTCCCTTGCTGAATGCTTTAAACATTGCTGCCAATTTTGATCAGCAGCACATAGCTCGAGAAACTCTTGTGCGGTTAAATCATTGCCACTGGTGATAACCAGTACTTTGCCACCAAAGCTTTGCCAGCCGCTAAGCATTGCTGAAACGTAAGTTTGCTCGGTTACATGTAAAGTAGTGGGGCGAGGAAGGTTATTGGTTTGAGGTTTAGCCCGGCTGGCCTTAAGGGTTTGCGTTAAAGAGGCCAGACTGTCTGTCAGTTTTAAACCGCCTTTAAGCAGTTTTTGCCAAAATTCTTTGCTGATTAAACGCTTCAGGTAATAGTGCTTAAGCATGGTTTGGGCATGGCTTTGTGTTTGTCGAACCCAGGGATTTAATAGAACGACTCCGCTAATCCTTGAATCTGGCCGGTTTAGCTTAATTAAAATAGCACTGGCGGCATCACATAGCCCCCAGAGCACCAGCTGCTTCAGCTGTGGACAGGTCATAAAAAAGTGTTCGATAGCCAGTTCTATGTCAGCACTTTGTTGAAAAAAGGGCTTCGCTTTACCGCCACTGTCGCCCATGCCGGAGGTATCCAGTCGCATTGAGATTATGCCTTGTGCGGCAAGTGCCCGACTTAATTTCACAAATTGCCGGTGGCTGCCTACACGGTATTGCGGCCCTCCAACTAGGACCAATACCCCGATATCTATTGACTCCGTACCCGAATTCAATTCAGGCGTATGCAGTATTGCACTGAGAGCAGAATTTTCGGTATTTATATTGATATAACGTTCTGTCATGCTGGCATCGTCGTGAGCTGATGAATTGTAAGTCTAATAAGTTCATCTGCGCTGGCCAACTCATTGGTTTGCCAGTAAGGATCTGCTTTTAGCTGATAAAATTGTAGCTCACAGACGTGCTGAAGCGTATCCCGCATTTTTTGCACTGGCAGGGCAATGCTGTCCAGTTGTGAGGTTTCAAACCAGCTCACTGCTAGAGAGTTAAGTGCCGTAGGTAACTGCGTTTGCATCTTTAGCAAACTTTGGTAAAACGCCGGGCTGATTGGATAGCCGGCAATTTCGATAGTGTTTCCATTATTAAGCTGCTGCTCGAGTTCTTTTTGGCTTAGTTTCTCGCCTCTAGCCATCGCCTCTGCCACTCTAATTCTGGCAAATTGCTGCCAGAATTTAGCCACTTCAAAAAAGGGTTGCCATAACACTATCTGTTTAACGGTAAGTGGCATGGGGGAAGAGTTTAACAGATCAAATAGTTGTAAGGCGCCAAAACGGATGGCGACAAAGCTAACTTCGGTAAAGCCTTGTTGTTGCAATTGCCGCAGCAGTTGTACGATGTCTTCGCGCCAAATGGCTGTAGATGCGGTATCCAGATCTCCCTCACTATCGCCGGTGCCATAATTATCCAGCATAAAACAACTCAACCCAGCCGCAGAGAGTTGACGCATGGTGTTGCCGACCAGATGCCGGGTTTTATTTATTTCTTCGGCGAAGGGGGGAAGGGCGATAACGGCTGAAGTCGAATCTAGAAATATGTGTGTCAGTAAAAAGCACCGACCACAGCTTAGTTCAATAAAGCCATTTCGTAGAGCGCTATTAGGTATTGCCAGGTCCTTTTGCATTTGCTCTCCTGAAATTCTATGTCACTATAATGCTTGGCTATGTGCAGCGCTTCAGGTAATAAAGCCATAATTTAGATATTACCTTGCATACTTCAGCAAACCAAGTAGTACAATTTAAAGTAAAGCTTATAAAGCAAGGTTGTACGGCTTTGGTGCTTAATGTTAGCATGACTGTTATGTTATTAGGGGGCTCGTTACACATGGATGTTAAATTTTCCCCTGTCATTGCAAATGCGACAAACTTTCCGGAAGCAGTTATCCGAGCTACACCAGGCTTTGGTTTAACCGACATTTTTCCGCTTTGGCAGCCAGACACGCTAAAACAATGTACTTTTACCCGCAATGGTCGCGCCGCAATTGGCATTGCTGCACTTCAGCTTATGCAACAAGGACTGACGAATACCGTACTACTGCCCGCTTATCATTGCCCGGCCTTGGTTGAGCCTTTTCTTTGGTCAGGATATCAGGTTAAATTTTATCCAGTGAAAACTGATTTAACGGTCGATTTAACGCTGTTCCAAAGTTTGTTAACGCCCGACGTTACTCACTGTTTGCTCGTGCGTTTTTTTGGCTTTAAGCAAAATATTGAGCAATTAATCGCACTTGGCAGCGCGGCGAATAAAGTGATTATTGAAGACTGTGCCCATGCACTAAATGATTTTATTACCGGCTTGCAACAGCCTGACCCACGGATTGCCGCCCGAATCACTAGTATTAATAAAATGTTACCTACCATAGATGGTGGTCTGTTATACATGCACGACCAACCAACCTTGCAGCCGCAGCACTGTAGTTGGTATGAGGAACTCAAAGGCATTGCTTTTTTACTAAGGATATCCAAGCTGATAAGGAAAGTCAGTAGGCGCAAGCCTGACGTGTTAAATGTCAAAGCCTCTACATGCTCTGAAAGATCGGTTTATAAGTATTTTCAGCCATCAGATCTCACTTCTGCCAGTTTTAGACACACTAAGCAGATCTTGCGATGCAGTAATCTGGACGTTGTTAAAGCGAGACGCCAAGCAAATTACCTTTATCTGGTGCATGCTTTGACAGATACCACAGCAGGTCGTTGTCTCTATCCAGCTGTTGGTGATGAAGCACCTTATGTATTGCCATTTTTACTGCGAAATGAACAAGATTTTCAGCGTCTGCGAATGCAAAGAATTCAGGTGTTGCGTTGGGAGGAGATTGCAGCCAGCGACTGCTTGGTCAGCGAAAGTTATCGTAGCCGCTTGGTTCAGCTTCCTTGTCATCATAAATTAAAACCAGCTGATTTAGATTACATCATCAACGCAATACATAACCTCGGTGAAAATTGATGAGAAGCACTCTATATAGTATAGAAAAATTTGCTGATTTTAGTCGTCGATGGGATACGCTGAATCAACAAACTCAAAACCAAGCCATTCTGGATGCGGATTTCGTCAGTTGTCTGATAGCGCACTTTTTTAAGGGTAGTGAGCAGCTAGTGGTGGTGGAGCAGGCTGATGAGCCGGTCTTTATTGGCTTTTTTGAACGTTGCGGCTTTGGCTGCTGGCAAACTGTTATGCCATCGCAAGCGCCATTAGGCTTATGGCTTGCAGCACAACATCAGATAACTGAATCTTTGTTGCAACAGATTGCCAGAGCATTGCCTGGTCTTGTTTTGCAAGTTGATTTACTGCAAGCAGATTCACGGCAATTGCAGGTAGATGTCAATATTTACCAACAGTTTTATATTGAAACCGGTAACAGAGCGGTTCCAATTCACTATGATGATTTTACAAAAAGTATTGGTAAGAATTTGCGGCAGAACTGCAATAAAGCTTATAACCGAGCTGAGCGTGACAATGAGAGATTGGAGTCCGCATTGATAATTAATGTTGATGATATCGCTGATGGTGTTCTTTGCTACGCGAAAATAGAGAGTCAGAGTTGGAAAGCCAAAGAGGGTACAGCTTTAAGTCCTAATAATGCTCAAAGTAGATTTTACCAAGAGATGATGACAACCCTGGCGCGGCGTAACGCTGCTTGCATCTGGTATTTTATGGTCTCTGGAAAGGTTGCTGCAGTGGATTTATGCGTGATTAAAGATAAAAGCCTGATTATTTTGAAAACGACTTTTGATGAGCAATACTCCCGTTATTCACCTGCGCTACTGCTTAAGCTGGATATGCTGAAGCACTATGCCGCTCATCCTGAGCTTGGGGTAAATAATATTGAGTTTTATGGTAAAGCAATGGACTGGCATAAAAGGTTAAACTCTGATCTGAGATCAATAGTGCATTTAAGTTGGCAATCTACCCGATTGTTAAAGTGGATGGTGCGAAAATTAAAGCAGCGCAAACAAAGCAAAATTCCTACTCAACCACAAGCAGAGTAAACACAGGTAATGGCATCGAGAGGACGGATTAGAAGTACCTCATGACTAATCTTAGATGAAACCGCAGTGGTGTCTTATCCCAGGGAGTAAAGCGCTTTAGCTTTAGGCGTTGTGTTACTGGCGTTGAAATACCCCAGTTGGTGACTACCGCACTACTAAAACCGGCATTTTGTACCAATTTTACCGTTACATCATCAAAGTCGACTCCCTCAACTCCATTTGGATAAGCAAAATGCAGTACCGGCTGTTTTAACCAAGTTTCAAGCTGTTGTTTTGATTTCTGAATTTCTGCAAGCTGCTCGTGTTCTGGCAGTACTTTTAAAATGGGGTGGTTAACCGTATGAGCGCCAATAGTTATGCCGCATTCAGACAGTTGCCTGATTTGTTCTGCCGTCATCATCAAAGCACTTTGCTCGCTCGCATTATTTTGTTGATAAAGCAGGTCAATTTGTTCTAGTCGCTGAGCCAAAGGTAGATATTTTAGCTTTTTTAACCATTGCTGGGCTTTAGTGCGTCTATCATCCCAATCGCCCAGTGTCAGGATTTCGTCATTTAGCTGTAACTGCTGTTTCTGTGGATCTGCAAACAGATGGATTAACCGGTCGTTCCACATATTGCGGCCGTGGCTAAAACCGGTAGCAACATACACCGTAGCCGGTATACCATATTTAGCCAGTATCGGCTGGGCTACCGTCAGATTGTTCAGGTACCCATCATCGAAGGTCACGCAAACTGAATTTCTTGGTAGGGTATTTTGTTCAAGATGGTGTAACGCCTGGTCAAGCGATAATGGACAAAAATACTTACTTAATAATTGCATTTGCCAGTCAAACACCGCTGCAGTTGGCTCGCTGGGGCGCATAGGGTCGGGTTCGGCCAGCACCTGATGATAAATAAGAATGCTAAGCTTGTTTCGGCTAAGCTGGTTTGCCAGTTTTTCTAATGCGTTATGTAGCAAGATAATTTCCTTTAAACAACGAAGTTGTTTTACTTAGCTGTGCTCCGACATCAATGACGGATATCCTAATACCATGCAAGCTGCTTATCTACTTAAAGTTACACACCTTAAAAGTTATCATAAATTCAAAAATGAACCTTAAGTTTCCAAGATGGATATTACTAGCAGTGTTGACCAATTGGCTGGAAATTAACCGGGATTATGCTTACACTTTAAGCTAAAGGCCAGCATGGAGGGTCGTTAATGTTTAAGTCGATTGCGTTTGTTTTAGGCACTTTTTTTCCATTTTATGGGGCGTACGCGAGTTTTACGGAACAATGCGAACCGCTAACAATAAATAAGAATGGCCCCCCCTTTAGTTATCACGACTACTCGGCGCAAGCACGCGAACGTTTACGTTTAGCGGAAGGAGCTCACTTTACACAAAGTGTTCGTTCAGGGATCTCTGGAAACTCGGGTTCGCTAATTGGCGATTTGCACTTTGTACTCACTGTTTTCCCCAACCATCCACATGCTCTTGCAATAATGGCAGATGTTCAGCAACGGCCAGGGTTTTCGAGACAGCATCCGTTGCGAAGAGACTACTATTACCCTACAACTAATTGTTACTTTCAAAGAGCATTACAGATTGCGCCAACTGATGCTGGGGTCCATTTGGTTATGGCGATTCATTTGCATAAACAGAAACAGTACCAGCAAGCTAAAACTAGCTATCTTAATGCAATACAGCTTAAACCTAATGCTGCCGAAGCTCATTACAATTTGGGTTTACTACTGAACACTATGAATGAACTTGATGACGCATTAAAGCATGCTCATATAGCCTATTCACTGGGCTATCCACTACCTGGCTTACGTAATTTACTTAAACAAAGAGGAGTCTGGAGAGAACCTGAACAGGAAAATTCGACTGATAATAAAGGCTCTACAAAGTACTTTGAGACTTTAAGCTTGCAGTGGTCTTGAATAAAGTGACAATTATTCCAGAAATCGTCCGGTGGCTTGTTTATTCTATCCTTCACCGTATATTGCATGGCCGGTGCGATAAAGCGATTTTTAGATCCGCTCCCCCAAAAGAGACAGAATCATTTTGCTGGATTTTTTGCTCTACCATTGGCGAGCTCAATGCCTGTAAATTATTAATACAACATTACTGTAGTACCGGTAAAGTACTGCTTCTAACAGACAGGGAAATCTATGTTGATAGTTTTAAAAGTCAATTTCCGATGGCTGAAGTTGCAGTTGCAGATATAGACTTCCGTAAAACTGCGCTGACAATTAGCCGCTATCCGCCGCACTTAGCCATAGTATGTGAAATACCAGTGTTACTTCATGATGCTCCTTGTCGATTATCTTATGGCGTACTACGAGCTTTAAAAAAATATCAGGTTCGTATCTGTCTGGTAAACGGCTGGTTGTATGGTTATAAACCAGCGTGTAAGCAAGATTACATAGAAAAACTGTTGTTTGAGCAGGATTACCTTAACTGCTTTGATATTCTGTCTGTACAAACCGATGAGGTAAAACAGGTGTTAATTTCGCAAGGTGCCTATGCCCACAGGGTAGTGGTCACTGGCAATATGAAATACGACAACTTGAATGCCAACTTAGTATTGACGGCTCAGACGCAAGAGTTGCTTGATATGCTTAAACACTACAACCAGTTGTTTGTAGCCGGTTGTGTAACAGATGTGTGGGAGTATAACTTTGTTGTCTCAGCTTTTGTCAAAGCTAGGCAAAATCAGCCTGATCTTAAACTGATTATAGCGCCTCGTCACCCTGAAAAACCAGAGCAGTTAGCGGCACTGGTGGGAATACTGCAGCAAAATATCTTGCAATACGATTTCCGAAGCATGATAGCAGCATCTTGGCAGCTAAAAGACGTACTGATCATAGATACTTTTGGCGAGCTTAAAGCTTTTTACTCTATAGCCAGCTTATGTTACGTCGGTATTAACCATAATATTCTTGAACCACTTAGCCTAGGTAAGTCGGTTGCGGTGCTTGAAAATTGGGAGCCTCGTTATCCAAGTTATCCCGTATTTAAGATTGCAGAGAGCAACAGCATGATTTTTCTGGTGGAATCTGAAGAGGACTTGGCAGAATTCCTTACTCAGTCTGCAGGGAATAGGTATTCATCACAAAAAGTGCTTAATAAACTACAGATTTTGTCAGGTGCGTTTTCCCGTAATTTAGAGCAGATTAGTATGTTAGTTAGCATAAAAGGCAATTAATATGAAAAACAGACTCAGTATACTGTCAAATGCTAGTAAAGCTGATATTTTTAGTGAACCTTATCCTCATATTATTATAAAGAATGCGCTAGACCCAACAGTGTTTAAGAGACTAGCAGATGAATATCCTGATCCCGCTATAGTACTAAATGGAAGAGAGAAAAAAGATACTTGGTACGATTATCCTGCATGTTCTGCTCTGCAAAATAATAATATATCGCCAATTTGGCAAGAATTTTTGGCTTATCACACTTCTTCTGCTTTTTATCAGGAGTTATTACAGCTGTTTGGCGATATTATCAAGCAATGGCATCCGCAGCTAGAGCAGACGTTTGGTAAGAGGCTGGAAGATTTCTCCATTAGTATGCGACAAAACGGTGCAGCAGATAACCCGAAAAACTATTTGTCAGACGTATCACTGGAATGCCAGTTCTATGTGAATTATACCGAGCAGTCAAAAGCAGTGCGAGGGCCTCATGTTGACCGGCCAACAGAGTTGTTCGCGGCGTTGTTGTATTTCCGTCAAGATGACGATGATTCCATAGGTAGTAATCTTGATGTATGTCAGGCAATTGATCCTGCGCATGTGCACCCCGGTAAAAAAATTCTGGTCGATCATTTGCCTATGGAAGTAGAGCCGAAAAAAGTTTCGGTAGTGCGCACCGCAGAGTATGAGGCCAACACGCTGGTTTTATTTATCAATTCAGAAAAGTCGATTCATGCAGTATCCCCTAGAACTGCTACGAAAACTCCACGCAAGCATATTAATTTTACAGCGGATTTATTTTCGTTAAATGATAAAGGGCTTTTTAAGGTAGTACATCGTACCGATAAAAGGCTAAAAAATTGGTTAGCTGATAAGCCAGTAATCTGGCGTCTAGCTAAATTTATTTCAAATTGATCTATCAAATATTAGTGTTAGGTGTGTTAATTGAAAAAACTCAATATCGTTGTAATTGGTTACTACGGAAAGCTAAATGCTGGAGATGATATCTTGATGCAGGCGATCAGTTATCTTTTTAAAGAGCATAATTTAATGTTTACCAGTTGGTTTCCCGGTCTGTCGTTGCTAAATGCCAGTGATCTTATTTTGGTTGGTGGTGGGAGTATCTGGCCGGGTAATTATTTCTTTCAATTGGGTGACTCTTTGATCAAGAAACTAAAGACGCCATATATGATAATTGGTGTGTCGACGAAAAACGCAAATCAATCCATACTGTCTAAAAATAAAAGGCTGATTGAAAAAGCTGAGCTATTCTTGGTCAGAGACGATGCGAGCAAGTATGTCCTTGGTGATCTTGAAAAAATAATGACGGGTACAGATTTGTTTTGGACCATGCCGTATGAAATAGATCGAACCAATATAGATGAAACTTTCTCGATAGGGGTCAACTTTAGGCTTTGGAATAATAATACATCTGACTACAAAAATCTCACCGAAGTTGTAAATAGCGCTGGTGATGTTATTCCTTTCCCGATGTATTTTGGTTCCCAAATTCATGAATCTTCTGCAACTATGTCAGACTTTGAGTTATTAAAAGAATTAGGTTTTGAAAATGTTTTCCCTTGTTTTTCTGCCAAAGCGCTTGAGAGATGTCATGTAATGGTCGCTATGCGATTCCATTCAGTGCTGATGTCTGTTAGAGCCGGTATACCAACAATTGGTTTTGATTATCATCCTAAAGTGAAAGCATTTTATGAAGAAAATGGACTTATGAATTTTTGTATTAACCTTGGAGATGCAGAGGGTCTTAAAAGACTGATATATGAAATTAAAAGTAACTATGAATCTGCATCTAAAGATTTCAGATTGGTCTCTGAAAAACTAAAGATTAAAGGTGAGCACACAAAATCAATAATTGATATAAAACTGGCTAATATTAGTAAGAAGAAAATATCCTTCAAATCAAAGCTAAAAGAAAAAATAATTAACCTACTGGTTTAGTAATAGTTTTCCGACTAAAATACAACCATCGACACCGTTACTCAGCATTTTTTTGCAGCCAAAGCTCAAGTACGACTATAATCCATACTAATTCGCCATAGTAGCCTGAATGACCGTTTTCAAAAGTATCTATGGCCTGATCAATAAAATTTGGCTGTAAAATATTTCGCTCTTTGAACTGCTGTAATGCCGTTAATGCCAGCTGTTTTAACTCTGGGTTTTGCTTTAGCCACACGCCAAAAGGTAAGCCGAAACCGTGTTTGCTTTTGGTTAAGGTGGCATCGGGTAAAAAGCCGCGGAAGCTATGTTTATAAAAATCTCTTAGTGACTGGCCTGGGGCTTTAAGACTAGCTGGCACGCTGCAGCTGAAATCAACCAGCTCTTTTTCAAATAGCGGAAAACGTACTTCTACTCCTGCCAATTGACACATCTGACTAACTTTTACCAGATCGTTATCGGCCAAGGTAAATTTCCAGTCTAGATACATCATTTTATCCACTACATCCGCTGACGGGCAGGCATGATAACGACGGCGTTTTTGCTCTGCGGGGTAGTTAACATCAATCTGTTGCAAAAACTCTGCGCTAAACATCTGTGTTATGTCAAAGTGGTTGACAAAGTTGTAACTATCCAGTCTGTCAGGGAGAGGCACTTTAGCTTGGCGAATATAGCTGCTGCCTTTTTTAAGAAACGGAATTTTATCTGCTAGACCATTGTTTAAACCCAGGTTAAGTAATGCCTGCAGCGGGCTGGGCAGTGCACTATAATGCTCAAATACTTTTTGTTTTACATAGCGCTCATTACCGGCAAAAATTTCGTCACCGCCATCACCGGCTAGCAATACTTTAATACCATCAGTTTTGGCTGTTTTGGCGCACATATAAGCTGCCATAGCTGAGGAGTTGCCAAAGGGTTCATTAAAATAACCGGCCACTTCCGCAAAGTGTTGCTGTATCTCTTCGGGTTGCAGGTAGTGCACCTTGTGTGTTGTTCCAAAATGTTTAGCGGTAATTAGTGCATATTCAGTTTCATCATAGCCTTTAGCATCAAAACCAATAGAATAGGTGAGTGCCAATTGGCTATGTTTGGCTAACATACCTGCGACAGTCGAACTGTCCAGGCCGCCACTTAAAAAAGCGGCGCAATGATCTGTAATATTGCGACGCACAGCTTCAGAAATGAGCTGACGGCAACGCTGCATTAATTGTTCAGGCGTGTCATTTGAAGGGCTAAAATCTGGTTGGTAGTAGTTATACTGCTGCAAAGTTCCGGCATTATCAAAGCTGACTATGACGCCAGGTTCTAGTTTACATATACCCCGATAGAGACAAATAGGTGACGGAATACAGTGATAAAAAATATAGTTAAATGCTGCCTGTGGATTAATTGAAGTGTTATTTACTGATGGCTGTAATGCAGCCAGACTATCACTAATACGCAATACTTTACTGTCGCGCTGATCAACATAACAGGGAATGCTGCCAACATGGTCATTAATAACTTCGATTGAACCATCAGTTTTGTTAATAAGAATGAGCAGGAAGTAGCCTGCTATCGTAGAGACAAAGCTCGAAGCATCTGTGTAAGTGTGCTCTAACAGCCATTGCATGTTTTTCGATGCCGGATAGTCCTGACCGTAGGGTCTTGGCCTGCCTATGATATAAATAATGGAGGTGGAATTTTCGGCCTGATAAACTTTCTGATGACTGAGCAGGTGTAATGTTCTAAACGAAGTAGAGTTTTTCACGTCCAAGATTAACTCTGTATATCTTAAACCAAGTCCAGACTTACCTTTCAATTCATCGTATTGCATATTAGCATTCCTTTTTTGCTCAGTTCACCTAATACTTAGCGTTTAATCGATAATACGTTTTCGTTTTTTATATTTGATGTAATGATTATAGAACCAAGGTAGTACGCAAATACTATAGAGAAGGCATGCTCTAGAAAATCTATAGCCTTTGCGAATACAGATCTTAAGTGAAGCCATTGCCAACACTCGGTGGCCTTGCAGCATTGCATTGTAACCATAGCTGAAGTGAGCTTCATTTAGATGATTTGTTAGTGTAGAAATAGGAAATTTCTCACCTGAAGGGCAATTCAAACCATAACGGGCAATTGCCGCCTCGAGTACCATTAATCTGAAGTTTTTGTTGTGCACCTTCTTTGTGATACCGGCTGAGCTGTTGCGATAAAGAGCAAACACCTGTTTCAGTTTTGCGATGCGATAATATTGCGAGGCTCTTATCCAGTAGTCGTAATCTTCCCCAATGGTGTAATCTGTATTAAACAGACCAACGACATCTACGACCTCCCGCCTCATAACCAGCGTTATGGTATGGATCACGGATTCTTTTAACAAATCAAGGTATAACCAACCTTCGTTGCCTGGTTGCTTTTTGCTTAGTTTGGGGGCATGGTCAACTAGTTCTTTTGTCTCTGAGATCAGTGCAGCTTTACCATCCCATTCCATCCAGCCACAATAACAGAGGCCAATCTCTTGATGCTGTTGTAGAAAATTTACTTGTGCTGATAACTTTCCAGGTAACCATAAGTCATCACTGTCATTAAAAGCAATGAATTGACCTGTTGCAGCGAGCAAACCTGTATTTCTGGCCGAGGCTGAACCCTTGTTTTCCTGTTGCAGTAGAATGATTTTTCGCTCAAGGGTAGCTAAGATTTCCACGCTGTTATCAGTTGAACCGTCATCAATAACTAAAACCTCAATGTTCGGATAGTCTTGTAACAATACGCTATTGACGGCTGATATCACGGTCTCAGCATTGTTGTAGCAAGGTACAATAACACTGACCAATGGCCAAGTTGTATCAGGTGGGGACATAATAAATCACGTATAAATTCATCTTAAATGTTTCTACTTTCTTTGTGAAACAGAGAGTAAGTTAAGTTTGTAGAGCAAATTACAGTAAAAAACAGCGCCTTAAAAAAACGATATCGTAGTTTGAGACAAGCTTTAAATGAGGAATAAGCTATTTCTCGGTAACCTTTTACCATAGCGTTATAGCCGTAATGAAAATGTCTTGCGCCGAGGTAGCGGTTTACATCTGATTGTAGTAGCTTTTGGCCTGAAGGGCAGGCTAAACCATATTTTTCAAGCGCAGAGGTTAACACGTTTAAGCTATAATTTTGGCTATGTACTTTTTTTGTCGTGCTGTTTGGATTAACACGATAAATCGCGAATATTCCGGCTAACTTGTCGATTTTGCATAAGCGAGAAACCCGGATCCAATAATCATGGTCTTCGCCAATCAGATAATTTAAGTCAAATAGGCCAACCTCTCGGACAATATCAGTCCTGATCATAGCGGTAATTGTACATACTAGAGACATCCTTAGTAATTTAGTGTATAGCCAGCCTGAACTTTCTGAGACCAGCTCCGCAGGATTCGATTTCACAGGTATGTTTGCCATAAATTCTGATAATGGAACTTGTTGATTCCATACCCGCCAGCTGCTGTAACATAAGCCAGTTTCTGGGTGACTTTCTAGATAATCTACTTGAACTGTAACTTTACGAGGTAACCAAATATCATCGCCATCATTAAAAGCAATATATTTGCCGTTGGCAGCTCGGATGCCGGCATTACGCGCGGCTGCGGGGCCCTGATTTTGTTGTGTAATAATTGTAATTTTATCAGTAAAAGTTTTTAGGACCTCTAGACTATTATCAGTGGATCCATCATCGACTACTATGACTTCAATATTTGGATAATCCTGTGTTAACACACTGGTGACCGACGCCACTATAAAGTCTGCGTTGTTGTAACATGGGATGATAACACTGACTAAAGGCGTATCCATGTTATAGACCAAAATCACGTTTAAATTGAAACACAGTTTCTTGTAGTCTTGTCGTGTTAGAAGTAAAAATAGCGTCTTTGCTAAGACGGAGAGTAGAACTTTTCGAAATTTCAATTAAACAGTTAGCGACCGTCACCAAATGGGCTTCAGGTGATCTAGGCTGAGGGGGCTTGCCCCAGCTTGGCTGCCATAAAGGGGTTTTGAGTAATCCGCGCTTAATTATATTTTTTAGCCTAGTCGTTCCGCTGTTTGTCACGTCACCACGCCAAATTGGAGGCAGATTGGAAAAGTTAGCTTCTATTCTTACGGACTGTAACCAATCCTGCCATTTGTAGCTTGAAATATGCGGATAGGCCTTTACCGGAATCCAGGGAACCCGAAAAGAATCTGCCAGAATAGCACCATGCATGGCTTCAGTTAGCAATAGCTCAGATTGTCGTATGGCGTCAAATACATCAAGAAAATGTTTTCTTGGGTCAATATAATTGATGCCTGCGATTGCACAAACGGCTGACCAATCACCCAGTCGGGCACTTTCGCAGTGAGGCATAAAACTAATGTTAAATCGCTTTTGGGCTTTTGTAGTATAAAACTGAGCTGATAAAGATGCCGGATCTGTAATAGCGAGCTTGTCTGGCAAACCCAGTGATTTAGCGGTTAAGGGACCGCGCACACAGTAAAATTTCCATTTTTCATTACTGTTTGGTAACTCGCCATAACCATGCCCTGAACCAAAAACAGTAACACTGGGAGCTGGTGGGATACGATGATTCAGTAAAGTACCTACACCGACAAAAATATCCTGATGTTGCTCATCAAAAAAGTCAGGAAATAGCTGCTGCCATAACCAAGGGTTTAAATCATCACCAAAATTGCCTTCTCTATCTTTAAAGTAATATAAACGCAAAATATTTTCCTTGTTCTATAGCCTGAACTTTATAGCTTCTGCAAAACGATCTTTAAAAAATAGCCACATGCTTCCTACATAAATAAGCACACCTAATGGAATAATAATCAATATTGTACTGATGAGACCAGTTTCAATAAGTAGCCATTTTTTTGTTGTGAATAAGGTGATAAACATCAGAATCGATATAATAAAAGGAGGAAGTGCTGCGGAGAAAATCGCCTTGCCTGAAATTTTAGAACGGCTGGCGCACAGATATACGGCGAACAGAAAGAAAATAGGCGTGGTTAGCAGCCAGGTTGCAGCTATAGCTACAATACCTGAAGATGAAGCAAGAAAGACGGCGATGATAGTGAGTGTTAAAGAAAAGGATACATGAATTAATCCGGTCGATGGGTAACCTAAGGCTTTCATCAATGGCGTAAATAAGTTAGAGATAATTCTGAGTGGAATTGTCAATAAAATTAATTGTAAAGGAAGTGCGGCAGGTTGCCACTGCGCGCCCAAAATTAGCACAACGAGCTCTTCACAAATAACGGCAAAACCATAAAAGAATGGAAAACTGAACAGCGTTACGATACGTAAAATATAGCAGAAGGTATTTTTATATTTCTGGTCATCGTCTTGGATAGCAGCATACAGAGGATAAGCTACTTCATTAACTAGCGGCATGACTTTACTCATTGGCATCAGGGCCAAATGTATAGCGACGGCATAAAAACCTAATTGCGTCGCATCAACAAATCTAGCGGCAATCAAAATATCTACTTTCATAAATAAGGTGAAAAGCAAACTGGTTGACATTATGGTTAAACCAAATTTTACTGCCGCCCCCATATCAGATAGTTGCCAAATAGGAAAATGCAACTTTCCGTACACTAGGTTATAGCCAATCGCTTTGGTATAAATCATCAGAATATTTGCCAAAATTAATGACCAAAATCCAAAACCAAGGTAGGCCAGACTGAGTGCTGTGATGCTACTTAATAAGCTCGCAATGAAATCAACCTGTGAGCGGCTTTTGAAGTTCATGTCACGGGCCAGTAAATTTGAGCTTACGGTAATCCATGGCATAACGATAAAAGCCAAAGCTGTAATATAGAGTACATACTCAACAGCCGGTTGCTGATAAAACTGTGCAATGGTTGAGGCTAATGCCATTTGAAGCAGAGCCAGGCTGCCGTTTAACAGAATGAGAAGAAAAAGAACTTTTTGAATGAAAATTCTATCGAGGTTTTTTTGCCGGATGAGCACATTTCCTAGTCCAGCACTTGCTAGTTGTAATGCAAGCATCAGTACCATATCGGCTATAGCAACAATACTATAGTCTAAAGGCGTTAGTAGACGAATAACAAAAAGTGATGAAAGCCAAGTAAACGCTTGGGCTAATAAGCGTAGGCTTAGCGTCCATTTGAAAGCAGATCTGGCTCGATTTGATATGCTTTCCATGCAATCCTCAAAATTTTGCGTTCCGAAGGAGCTTTTAGCATACCATTCTAACTCTTGCGTAGATAAAGTAAATGCTGCAGCTCTCTGAATCTAAATTTATACATTTTCCTACAGCACAATTTCTCCAAGTACTAAAAAGCAAATATAAGAATTTCAAGTAGTATGAATTTGAATAGGTTGCTTTGTCGTTACATACTTTTCTGCAGTGCAAGGCAAGTATAACTGACGAATCGCAATCACTGATACAATGCCCGCAACCCCGTATAAAAGGTCGAAGTAAGCTAAGCTAACGTTATTACCGGTTACGCCAAAGCCTATCATAGACAAAGTTATACAATTGCAAAGCTGTACACACCACTGCTGGTTATTTTTTTCTGCCCTGCTCTTATTTTTCCAATTTATCCACAGAATGCTTAGTAATATCATGCTAAAAATAAATAAGCCAACGAAGCCATGGTCACCTAAGACTTGAAAGTAAATATTGTGTGCGGCCTTGGGCTTGAGGTTCGGAGGTATTGGAGGTGTTTCAATTGGCCCAAAAGAGGGTGTAAAAGGCGCATAACTATGCCATGCCACAGGCTGTGTGACACCTTTAAACCCTCCACCGGTTAGAGGGTTATCCTGGGCGATCATCACTGAAATTTTCCAGGCCCATAACCGGCCTATAAAGGAACCATCTTCAGTGCTGGCGGTTTGAATGGTATTTTGCCTTTCGCGCCAGTGCTCTGGGGTCAGCTGGTAAGCTGTAGGTAACACGAGTGCAGCTAATAGAACCCATAACACTTTTCTTTTTGATTTCCACCAAAAAGCGAATGCCAACAAAGATAAGCCAATAAAACCGCCGCGTGAGCCGGTGCCGACAATCGCGATGATATTGGCAATGAATAACCCCCACAGGCCTAACTTTAGATAGTAATGTTTGCTGACATAGATTAAATATAAGATTAGTGGTAAACACATATTCACTGCCACGGCGAAGTCATTTCTATCACCTAATGCTCCGGAGCGACCTTTTATCATGTGACTCCCACCAGATAAGATAAATTTCAGCGCCTCCATAGCTGCATAGGAAGAAACAGCAAGTACTATGGCCCAAATTAGAGTGTCAATATGCAGTTTCTTATTAAGGATCAAGGTGATAAAGTAATAGAAAAGCAGCACTCGAATAAATTGATTCCAGTAACTAAGAGCATAAGATGAATTAAAAGCGTAAATTGAGCTGATTAAAGTCCAGACTGCAAAGGCTAATATCCAAAAGCTAAGCGCATTAAACTTGAATGTTTTTTGTTTGTGGGCGAATATGTAGCTTAAAATGGTAACTAGTGCTACAGTAAAATTTAGACGTAAACTATTAGAAAAACCGAAGGCCCAATTAGCTGGTGCTAGTAATGCAATAAAAGCCCAGGCGGCTATTCCAATAAAAGGACGTTTAAAGCAAAAGTATATAGTAACGATTAAAAATCCTAAAAGTAATAAGTCACGCATCAGGAGTTATCCTGCTTATTCGCCCAGTAAAACAAATAACATACTGATACGATAACTACTAATAAATACAATTTATCTATCATGGGTTACAGACCTTGCTAATGACATAGCGAAATTTTCCAGATTTTTCCGGGCCAATCTCGTCAAGTTGTTCGATTTCAATCTGAACTTCTGCCCCAAGTCGGGCATTAAAAGCTGTGCGGATTCGTCGGTTTACCTCTTCAGGAAGCAGGCCTTCAGGCCAGACGAGCTGCACTGTGGTGAGGCTCAAACTATGTTGAATAATTTTAAAGGCCGCAATTCCAGGTATATCACGTAAAATATAAATCAGCGCCAAGCCATGCATTTTTGTGCCATTAGCAGCTACCACAAAGTCGGTACTTCTTCCCTCTACGGTGGCCAGCACGGGTAAGCAACGGCCACAGCTGCAGGGTTGTTCAGACAAGCTGCCGATATCTCCGGTTCTATAACGGATAAAAGGGAAAGCTCCAGTGGCTAGATGGGTGACAACGATTTCGCCGCTTTGCCCTGTGGCTACCGGCTTTTCATCTGCACCGATGATTTCCACAATAATATCTTCGGCACTGATGTGCATGTTCCCAGCCGGGCATTCATGTGCGATAAAGCCCGCATCCCGGCCGCCATAACCATTGGCTACGGGTGCGCCAAACACTTGCTGTATTAGCTCACGTTGATAAGGATACAGTCGCTCAGAGGTGACAAAAACGACTTTAATTCCCAACTGCGTCATATCAATCTGCTGTTGCTGTGCGGTTTGCGCCATCAGATAAAAAACAGAGGGGTAACCAAATAACATGGCAGGCTTGCTGGTTTGAATTTGAACCAGGAACTGCAATAATTTTTGTTCAGTTAAATCAAAGGCCGGAATTAGACTAGAGCGGAACAGCCGGTCTCGCCATAAACGAAGTTTATCTTGAGCGCCTAATTCAATCGGCGAACCCCAAGCAACAATTTCCTTATCGCCAATATCGACTCCCCACCAACGGGTTGCGCGCCACTTAGCTGCAACATCATGGCTCACCCGTTGTTTATCAATCAGAAAAATCAGAGGTTGTCCGCTGGAGCCTCCGGTATTATAGCGTTTTAATTTCGAGGCGTTATGTGCTCTTAATTGCTCAAAATGGCTACCAATATCAGCCTTGGTTAAAAAGGGTAAACAAACTAAATCTTCGGCTGAGCTGATTTGACTTGGCAGAAGATTGCGTTGTTGCATAAGCTGGCGATAATAAGGAACTTGCAGGTATACCTGATTAATAAAAGAGTTGAGATTTCTATTTTGCAGTTTCTTGAGATCTTCTGCACTAAGCCACTGACTCATCTCCAGTTGTTTGCGTCGAGCCGTGCTGTTATGCCCCTTTAAAAGCTCATGCAGCGGGAAAGCTATGTGACTGATTAGCGACCTAAGTATTTTACTCAACTATCCAGCTCCATGAAGTTTAGTATCCTTAAAGACTAGTATAATTTTTTTAGCGTTATGGGTTTAAGTAGATCGGCTCAGCGTTCGTCACTTTTTTCCGGAAGTGCGACTTTGATATTACTGATATAGAGATCCATGTTATGTTTAGGTTTATCGACACCACCATGGTAAAAATCAAACCACAAACGTTCAATTTTTAAATCAGGAACAGTGCGGAAGTTTAGCTCTGTTCTATGTAATACTAATTGCTCATTTACCCAAACCAGCAGCTCTCCATCCTCGCTACCTGGCGTATTTAAAGTTAGCTGTTGGCTAATTTTATACCAACGTTGTCTTGCTAGTTTACTTACGGATTGGCGCCAGGGATGAACCTCGCCATGGCTCTGAGAGGAATGAACCAAGTATAAGTAGCTACCTAATGGCGTGAGCCCGTTAAGTTCATCATCACTATCAATAACACTGAGGAATTGCCCTCTTGCAGACCAGCCATTGGTGCCATCTGCTTTACGACCTCCCCAACCAGCACGCCCATATGTACCGGCAAAACCCGGAAATTTACCTGCACCGCCACCGCGCATCCAATTGGCATCTAAATATAGGTCATATTCAAAAAACAGACTTTCCGGTTCAAACCCTAGCAGGGGTTTGGTAAAAAGGCTGACGTTTAACGCTCCGTTTTGACGGGGAGTAAATGACACCTTCAACGCATAGCTGTCTTGGCCCCGCTGAGGTGCTTTAACTCTCGTAATATTGCTTTGCGGAGCCAAATGCTGCCAGCGCGAGGACCAATTATGTTGACTAAAACTCTCGTTAAAAAAGCTGCTAGCGGCAAGTTTGGCTGGATACTGCGGATGAACTAGTGCTGGTTGCTGTAATAAATATACTCCTATTTTGGGTTTGCCAGACTGCTTAAGCTTATTCAGTTCAAGTCTGACCGAGGTCAATTGCGCAATGTTGGTTTTACTCAAATCAAAAGCCAGTAAAGTCGGATTATTCCTGGCAATTTTTAAGGTATCGCGCATACCTAAATGTCGAAATGTCGTGTTATCAAGATAAGTATCCATAGTGGCATTGATCCGTTGACGCTGTTTATCAGCGAACTCCAATACCAGCGAGGGAGCTGTGCGATAGCCTTGCTCTTTACTGGAAAGTAAGGCATAGCCACTACTACCTGGTTGCAACCTGAGTAATAAATCCAGTTTGGGATTTTGTTTGATATGAGGTAACAAGCCTTTTAAATCCCAGCTAAGCCAGTTATCGCCCCGGGCCTCGACTGTCAAAGCACTAAAAGGGCTATCGCCCAGATACTGTCCATTTTTGTCGTACCAGTCTCCCATCGGACTTTGCCATTCAAGGTAGGCCTGGCTGTAACTAAATCGGTTAGTTGCGCCGCGGATACGCTCATTACCTTCGTGCCAGAGCACCGCTTGCGGTTGAGCAATAACCGCTAAACTGGTCAAGGTTAGTAAAAGAAATACCCTAACAGTCATTCGGCGTTAACTCCCGGTATAGCTGCAACCAAAGTGGCAACACCATGGCAGGCTGCATGCTGTTAACTAACGCTAACCCCTGTTTTTTTATGCTGGCAGTAAGTTCTGGTTGCTCAATCAGCTGCTGGCAGGCAGTGGCCATTAGCTTGGGCTCGCCGGGCGGCACTAATAGCGCCTGCTTATTATGTTGTACCATATCCGGGATGCCCCCCACAGCAGTGCTGACCACAGGTACGGCGCAGGCCAGTGCTTCCAGTATAGAGTTTGGCATATTATCAACAGTACTGGGGTTGAGCATAATATCGGCGCTTTGATACAGCGCCACCATTTGCGTTCGGTCCAACCGGCCGACAAAGTCCACCTTGTCAGTTAGCCCCGATTGGCTCACCAGCGTTTTTAGCTCAGCCAGGCAGGGACCTGAGCCGGCGATAGATAAGCGGCTATTAGGATACTGCTGCAGTAACAGGGAAAAGCAGCGAATAGCGGTCGCAATATCATATAAAGGCTCCAGATTACGGGTCACCACCAGATGTAAGTCGTCTGGATTTAAAGGCCGCTCACTGGGAACAAACATACTGGTGTTGATGATGTTGGCAATGACCTGGGCACTGAGCTGATAATTAGAAAATACTCTTTTTAAATAATTGCTTGGGGTAACAATGACAGCTGCCATCTTCATAAAAGGCAGCACCCAGCGCTGTTGTCTTTGTAAAAACTGCTCTGCTGAACCGCCGCGGTAATTTAGCACTACAGGCCTGTTGTGCCAGCGCGCCAGTAACAGCACCGGGCTGGCAAATAGATGCCAGGCCCAGCCTGAATTAGCCATCAGATGCACGATGTCATGGGTTTTTAACTGCTGATGTACCCGCCAGAAATAGGGAATCAAGCGGCCGAAAGCCCGCAACATTGGAACACGACCGAGCCAGGCCGGTTGATAAGGGGCATTGACTGCCAGCAAGCTGACTTTGTAGCCAGGCTCTGCTGACAGCAGCTGTTGCAACTGCGCGGTTTGCATTGCCATGCCGCCATTAGGCGGCGGGACAGGGCCTACCAGTAAAAGTTTCATCCGGCTGCCTCTGTCAGTTGCTGATACACTGGTAAAATTCTGGCGACGCTATTTTGCCAACTGCGCTCTTGTTCGACAAAGCGCCGGCCATTGGCTTTTAATCTTGGCCAGTCTGCCGGGTTTTGCAGTAACTGCTGTAACACTTCAGCCAGTTTTTTCGGATTATCGGCGTCAAATAAAATACCGGTATCATTGTGACGGATCAGCTCGCGGTGACCACCAATATCAGACGCCACCACCAGGCCCTGCTGTGCCATCGCTTCCAGCGGTTTTAATGGCGTTACCAACTCAGTCAGGCGGATCGCTTCCCTAGGGTAAACAAAAACATCCACCAGACTGTAATAGCGGCTGATATCTTTATGGGCAACCCGGCCGGTAAAGATCACCGAATCACTGATATTCAACTGTTTAGCCTGTGCGCGCAGAGCAGCTTCCTGCAAGCCACCACCGACCAATAACACTTTTAATTGCGGATAGCGGGGGGCTAATAATGCCAGCGCATCAAGCAGGATATGCAAGCCCTCGTAGCGATAAAAGGAGCCCAAAAATCCCAGCACAGTCGCTTCAGTTAACCCCAATTCAGCGACTAACCCGGCATCTTTGTGCTGGCAGGGGCTAAAGGCATCAGGGTCGACAGCATTAGGCACTATGGTGATGCGCGAGGGAGCAACGCCCCAATCGGCGATTTGTTTGGCCAGTCCCTGACAGATAGTCACCACATGACTGGCCTGGTGCAGTGCCTTTTTTTCTAACCACTGGCCCAGCCGGTAGCGCAGATCACCTTCTTTACAGGAGCCATGACTGACCGCAGCATCTTCCCAGGAAGCGCGCATTTCATATACTAAAGGAATATTAAAACGGCGGGCGACCCGGGCGGCAGCCAGCGCATTTAAACATGGGGAGTGCGCATGCAAAATATCCGGCCGCTGCCGCAGTACCAATGCAGTCAGGCTGCGTTCAAGTTGCCGGATCACATCCCATTGTTGTAACACCGGTACCTTGGCTAGCCAGCCGGGGGCGGTGCGATGAAATATCAAATCATCAATCTGCTCTGCCATCGGGCCAGGGGCATAATGTTTGCTACTGGTCAGCTGTCGGGTGTCAATACCTAGTATCCGTTGTTGCTGCAGAATAGCCAGGCTGCGAAAGCTATAACCACTGTGCAGTGGTGCGGAGTGGTCAAAAATATGCAGAACTTTCAATTGTGTTCCTGACATCCTTTTAACTCCCACTGCGCGAGGTTAGCGCCCGATATAAACAGATAAGCAGGCAAACAAGCAGCAACAGTTCCAGATAAAACAGTCGCCACAGCCAGCGTTTTAGCTGCAACATTTCCTCAAGCAGCTGCTGATTATCACTTTGGCTAATGGCTTTAATTTGCGGATATTGGCCGCTGACTATTGCCGCGAGTTGACTAAGATGTATCGAAATAGCTGCCAAATGCCGCACTATTGCTGTCGATTCCTGTGTGAGCTGATCATTTGCCCACCACAAATAAAACTGATCGGTGCCGCGTTGAAAATAGCGGATAGCCATTGCCTCATCACGGAAACCAAAGGCGGAGTCAGGAATCAATTGCAGTTGGATTTGCTCGGGGGACTGTTGCAGTAGTTGGCGAAATGCCAGCACTGATAGTGGTTGCTGATCGTCGCGCCTTACCGGATAAAAGCCATTAAATACATCCAGCATAATCCATTGCTGGCGTCGGTCATCCCAAATCTCATTAAAGGCATGGCCATGACCGCCAAAGCCATCAAAAGCAATCGCCCATTCACGAACGGGCACCCCTATGGCATAAGCCAGAACATTTATCACCTGGGTGTAATCTGCACAATAGCCTTGTTGTTGCTCGGCAATGATATTAAAGGTGTGAGCGGTATTGGCTTGAATGGCACCGCCTTTACGCTTGTGGTGCAAATTAAGACGCTGTGCATTGGCCAGAACGAACTCCAGATCTTTGGCAGCATGCTCCGTCATCACAGGTTGCATCAGGCCCGTTAAGGCTAGCGGCAAAGGCGTTTGCTCCTGGCGAAAGCTCGCCGGAAAGGCCGTACCAGGCCAATCGGCCTCTGCTTCGGTGATGACATTAAAGACCAGTGCGTTGCGAAGCTTCACCAGTTCAGTGGCGCTGGGATAAAGGCTTATCAAAAGCAACAGCGGGCTTAACATCAGGACGATGAGTAAGCTACAGCTGCGCCATGGGGTCCATTTCATCACCAGCACATCCCAATATATTTGCCTTTAACCTGCTCGGGCTGTTTCAGGTGCACCAAATCAACTAGCGTATGTTCAGCAGTTAAGCCGGCCAGCACTTGCTCCACTAAGGCTTTATCGTTCAAACCCAAGATGATAACGCTATTATTCGCCAGCACGGCGGCAACATCCTCACTCATCAGTTGGCCGATATGCGGGATGGACTCTTCAATATATTTTTTATTGGCCCCGAGTAGGCGCGACAAGTTGACCTCCGGATCATAAATACTCAGTTGCATACCCTTACCAATCAGGTATTCGGCTAAATCAACCAGCGGACTTTCGCGCAAATCGTCGGTACCGGATTTAAAGCTCAGACCAATCATGCCTATTTGCCGACAGCCCAGGGCTAAAATCTTTTTGCAGGCTTGTTGTAAATGAATATGGTTGGAACTTAAAACATGTCCCAGCATCGGGATTTGGATATCTGCTTGTTTGGCGACATATTGCATTGCACGCAGATCTTTGGGTAAACAAGAACCACCAAAAGCAAACCCTGGCTTTAAATAGGCGGTGGAAATATTGAGCTGTTTGTCAGCACAGACTAAATCCATCACTTTAAAGGGATCTACCGCCAGGCCCTCACACAGCCGCGCCACTTCATTGGCGAAGGTGATTTTCAGCGCATGAAAGATATTACAGAAGTACTTTACGGTTTCTGCCGTTTTGACATCAGTTTTATGGTACTGGCCTGGTAAATGACCAAACAGCCGCTGCATTTGCTGATGCGCGCGCTCAGTATTGGCGCCGACAATGGTAAAAGGTGGGTTGTCATAGTCTTTAATTGAGCTGCCTTCTCGCAGAAACTCTGGTTGAAAGCAGATATCAAAATCAACGCCATCTTTTTTATCTGAATGTTGTTCCAGCAGAGTTTTTAACTTGCCTTCAACGGTGCCGGGTAACAGAGTTGAGCGAAATACAATAGTATGGTGAGTACTTTTACTGGCCAGCGCCTTACCTAGTTGCTCGGCCAGTCGTAAAACCGCCGTTTGATCCTGACTGCCATTCGCCTGCGACGGTGTGCCGACACAGATAAAAGATACCTCAGTTTGGTTGACCGCCTGTTGCACATCTTGCGTCACCTGCACCCGGCCACTGGCCGCCATGGCTGCCATCAACTCGGGCATGCCTTCCTCTATCACAGGAGAGCGGCCATCCATAATCAACTGCAGTTTTACCGGATCAATGTCGACCCCGATCACTGTATTACCATCGCGAGCCAAGCAGGCTAGCGATACCGCACCAACATAGCCCAGACCAAAAATACTGATATTCATAATTGCACTTCCCGTTGTGTCTGTTGGGTTTCCTGAAATAAGTTTAGGCATTGCTGCACTATGCTGTCTAACTGTTGCATCGACAAATGCCACTGATGATGGCTGAGCATGCGCTCCCGGCCTGCTTGTGACAGCTGTTGCCGGAGCGCTGGCTCTAACATTAAACGGCAGAGTTCCTGCGCATATTGTGCTGGCGTATCGGCGATTAAAAAGTGCTGGCCAGCAACAGCATCAATGCCTCCGGCGGCCTGGCTGCTGCATACCACTGGCACACCCATCGCCATGGCTTCCAGAATTTTGTTCTGGGTGCCCCGGGCAATATTCAGTGGCGCGACCATAGCAGCGGTATGCAAAATATAGGGCCTGACATCATCGACTGAACCGGTGACAATGACACCTGGTATTAACGCCAGATCGCGAATGGCTTTACTCGGTTCGGCTCCGACGATATAAAGCTTAACATCAGGCACTTGCTGGCGGATTAATGGCAGGGTGTGTCGACAGAACTGCAGCATAGCTTCCTGATTTGGGTAATAATCCATGCGACCGATAAAAGACAGGCTGTGGTTTTCATAGCTGTTTGGCGTGGGCCTGAAATAGTCTGAATCGACACCATTAGGAAACCAGGCCGTAGGAACATCGGTTTGATAGCTTTGTAAAGTCGCCAACTCAGCTTTGGTGGTGGTAGTACAAAGGTCAAACCGGGTGGCTAACTGCTTTTCTGCCCGCAGCATCTTTTGCCCTTCCAACCAATAGCCCAGACTCAGTGGGAACGGCTTAAAGGCCCGGTACGCCAGCCATTTTTGTGAGTCCATATCACCAAAATCCAATAACTTAGGGATATCAGTTACATGGGCAACGTATTGAGCCACTGACGAGCAATGTACAAAAATCAGATCAAATTGATGTTGTTGCAGTAATTGATTGACGTGGCGCTGTAAGTCGCGGCTGTAAAAGTAGCCCATAGAAGACGGCGTTAATAGCGGTAAGCGCAACAGCATGCGGCAAAATTGCCAGGGCTCCGACACCACCGCAGCGAAGTAATGCGTGCAGTGGTTGGTAATTCCGCGGCCCTCGGCAGCTTCCGCCGCATTTCGGGCGAGCGACGCGACATACACCTGGTGGCCTTGTCGGTGAAAGTGGCTGATCATATTAAAGGGGCGAATTTTACCGCCGCGCTTAGGCGGAAATGGAAATCGGTGGCACAGATACAAAATCTTCATAATGACCTCTTGATTGTCTGGCTGATTTGTTCAGCCGTTTGGCCATCAAGGTAAAGCTGGCACCAAATTTCCAGATTCAGCAATGCCAGCAAATGATCGGTATGATCTTCCTGCCCCGACTGATGTAACTGCAAGGTATGGGCGATCAGAGGCCAGCTCAGCAGGCCGCGTTGCTCAACCCGTTGCTGGTTAACAAACAGGGTTAATAAACCTGCTAACTCTTGTTTAAGCCAGGCACCCAAGGGCGCGCCAAAACCGCGTTTGGCTCTATCGAGAATAGTGGTTGGCAACATATCGCTTAATGCTTCTTTTAACAGATGTTTTAACCGGCCGTTTTTCATCACTAATTGCTGTGGCATCTGCACAGCTAATTCAACCAATTGATGGTCTAAAAAGGGGACCCGACACTCCAGGGAGGTAGCCATGGTCATTTTATCGGTCAGCAGTAATAAATCGTCGGCCAGTTGTGTTTGCCGATCGGTATCAAACATCCGCCATAAACTTTGTTCGGCCTTGCTGTGCTGATAGCGTTGTTGTAACAAACTGCCTGCTGCCAGCGGCTGTTGCAGCAACTGCTGGCTTTGTTGCGGGCTAAACACCTGCATATAACGCAGATAACGTTCATCCTCAGATAGCTCTGCACTTTGCACAAAGGCTTTGGTTAACCGCAGGGTGTTTAACCATTTAGAATGGCGGTCACTGGGTAGCTTTTTCGCCAGTGGGCTGATCAATCGTTGGCGCAACCAGGCTGGAATTTTCTGGTACTTCTGTAAGTAATGTTCACCCAGATAACGGCGATAGCCACCAAATAACTCATCACCTCCGACACCGGACAGGATCACTGTCACCTCTTTTCTGGCAAACTCAGACACCAGATAGGTGGTAATAAAGGCACTGTCGGCGACGGGCTCATCCAGGTGCCATAACAGTTTTGGCAGTAAGCCCACGACATCGGGTTTTACCAGAATTTCTTTGTGTTGGGTGCCAAATAATTCGGCTACCGCTCGGGCGTAAGGCAATTCATTATAAAACTGGCCGGCACCGCCGGTATCAAAACCGATAGCATAGGTTTTCACCGGCTGGCTGGAATGTTTGGACATCAAGGCCACGACGGCGCTGGAGTCAACGCCGCCGGATAAGAACGCGCCCAAGGGCACGTCGCTGACCATTTGCATCGCGACCGACTGTTCCAGTTGCTCGCGAATACGCCGCACCCAGCTTTGTTCCGAGTCGTGTTCATGCTGCTGAAAATCTGGCTGCCAGTATTGCTGTTGTCTGATACTGTCTTTGTCAATCAGCAGGTAGCTAGCTACTTCAAGTTTGCGGATGCCATTAAACATTGAGTAAGGCGCGGGTACATAGCCTAATTGCAGGTATTGCTGTAAACCGTGCGGACAGACTTCGGCTTTAAAATCGGGCAGGGCCAGTATGGCTTTGCTTTCAGTTGAAAAAGCCAGGTAACCCTGTTTTTCGGCGTAATATAACGGCTTGATACCCAGTCGATCGCGGGCGATAAATAATTGTTGCTTACGGTTATCCCAAAGCGCAAAAGCAAACATACCATTAAGAAAACGCAGGCAATCAACGCCGTGCAGCTGATAAAGGTGCAGGATCACTTCAACGTCTGACTGGGTTTTAAACTGGCAACCAGCTAACTCGGCTCGCAGTTGCCGATAGTTATAAATTTCGCCGTTACAGATCAACACCAACTGTCCGTCATCACTGCTAATAGGTTGATGACCGCCGGCTAAGTCGATCACCGATAAGCGGCGCATGCCCAATGCAATATTGTCCGCCAGAAAATACCCACTATCGTCTGGCCCTCGGTGGGCAGTAATATCGCCCATCAGATTCAACCAGTCAGCCGGAAATTGTTGGGGTCGGTTGAGGGCGACCAGGCCATGAATACCACACATCGCTTACCCCAACTGCTGCTGATAAAATTGAGAAAACATCAGTAAGCTCCACAGCGCCGAACTGTGATCGTGCTGGCCACTCTGGTGTTGCTGATATAAACGCTGAATATAGGCCTGATTAAAAAGCCCGGCATCGGCCAGAGCCTCACTCGACAATGCCTGCTGCAATGCCTGCTTTAATGGTCCGCGAAACCAACTGGCCAAGGGGACGGCAAAGCCCATTTTTTTACGATACAGGATATCGTGCGGCAAATAGGGCTCCAGGGCCTGTTTAAAGGCAGCTTTGCCCTCCTGGCCCTGAATATTCATGGCGGAGGGGATGCGGCTGGCCCATTCAACAAATTTATGATCCAACAGTGGCACCCGGACCTCCAGCGAATGGGCCATGCTGGCGCGGTCGACCTTGGTCAGAATATCGCCAACGAGATAGGTTTTCATATCCAGATATTGCACCAGCTTCAGCGGATCATCGGTTTTAGCGTTAACGGCATGGCGCTCAAACACCTCATTGGCGCTATAGCCAGCCAGATGCTGCTTTAACTGCGGTGAAAATAACTGAGCGCGCGCATCGGCTCGCATAATAGAAACGGCGTTGCAATAGCCATCTAATGCTGACATAGCGAGGGATTGAAAGGTGGTTTTGGCTCTGACAAAGCGCGGTGCCCAATCCAGTTTCGGGTAGTGCCGGCCCAGGGGGCCAAAGATGTGACGGCGCATAGCATCCGGCAACATGCTGCGCATTTTTTCTTCATGTAACTGAAAGCGGTAGCGACGGTAACCGGCAAACAGCTCATCGCCGCCATCACCTGATAAGGCAACGGTAACATGCTGTCGGGCCAACTGGCACACCCGGTAAGTCGGGATGGCGGAGCTGTCGGCGTAAGGTTCGTCATATAGTGTCACCAGCTTATCCACCAATGAAAAATCATTACGATCGACCTGTCCGGTGCGATGATTGGTGTGATACTGCTGTGCAACTTTGTTGGCATAGTCGGTTTCATCAAAACGCTGGTCATCAAAACCAATAGAGCAGGTGTTGACGGCTTTGTCTTGTTGAATTTTTGCCATTAGCGCTACAACGGCGCTGGAATCGACCCCTCCGGATAAAAATGCACCCAGCGGTACTTCGGCTATCAACCGGATATCCACGGCTTCTTCTAAGCGAGGTATTAACTGCTCTTTTACTTCGGCAGCAGTCAGAGCCGGGCCGGAAAAGTCGATATCCCAATACTGTTGTTGGCGAATCGATGCGGGCTGGCTTTTATCCAGCAAAATATAGTGTCCGGGGCTGAGTTTAAAGGCATCGGCAAAAATCGTATTCGGCTCTGCGACATAGCCAAAGGTAAAATACTGTTCTATACCCGGGTAATACAGGTTTTTGTTAAAATCGGGATGGCCGGTAATGACCTTAAGCTCAGAGCCAAAAATCAATTTATCTCCGGGCAGCAGCGCATAAAACAGCGGCTTAATGCCCATCCGATCGCGGGCTAAAAATAATTGTTGTTTCGGTCTGTCCCAGATCGCAAAGGCAAACATACCGCGAAAATGCTTAACACAGTCAACGCCCCATTCCTCCCAGGCATGAACTATGGTTTCGGTGTCACCATGGGTAGAAAATATATGGCCTTTCGCTTTTAGCTGCTGGGTCAACTCAGCAAAGTTGTAGATTTCGCCGTTAAACACCACGGCTACTTCACCGGTTTCATTAAACAGCGGTTGGTGGCTACCGGCGATATCGATAATCGATAACCGGCGGTGCGCTAAACCTAAGCCGGGCTCCAGATGAAAACCATCGGCGTCAGGACCGCGATGTGATTGCAGGCTATTTAGTTGTTTCAGTAGCAGGCTGTCGACCTGCTGGTTGTCCTGTAAATGTAAAATACCGGCGATACCGCACATAATATTAAGCGTCCTCTGCTGAGTAAGTGATGGCGGGCAGGCGTTGTAAGTACAGCGCCTGGTAGCGGCTGACCATAGATTGAATACTAAAATGCAGCACCGCCGCGTTGCGAGCACGCTGACAGCTTTGCTGCAGCTGAGCCGGTTGCTGATAGCAGTGGTAAAGCCGTTGTTTTAACGCTGTCAGGTTTTGGCTTTCAAACAGCCAGCCGTTACTGCCGTCTTCCACTAAATCAGGATTCCCACCAACCTTACTGGCGATAATGGCTAATCCGGAAGCCATCGCCTCTAAAATCGTATTTGAAATTCCCTCTGCCAATGAAGGTAAGACAAAGACCGAGCAGCCAACCAGAATGCTGGCGATATCGTCCCGATTACCCGGTAGCCAGCTTTGGGCATCGAGTCCGGCATGTTGCAGTTGGTTCATCAGCTCAGTCCGTGCCGTGCCATCGCCCACTATCACAAGAGCCGTCTGTTCTTTAAAGGCGGCATCTTGCTGGCAGAGCTCGATATAAGCTGATACCAAAAGAGGATGATTTTTAACCGGCACCATCCGGCCAACACTAACAAAAATCATCCGCTGACTATCGCGAAGTGATGGGGGTAAGCTACTTTGCGCCCGTGCTTTCGGGCTGAATTTCTCGGTATCAACACCATTGCAAATTAAATTCAGCTGCGATGAGGGGACTTTAATCTTCTGTTGTAGGTAGGCTTTGCCCTCTTTTGACAGGCAAACATATTGATGAACAAAGCGTTTAAAAAAGCGCTTTAACCAAATATATTTTTTGTTTACGCCGGCGAGATCTTTGATATCCCAACCATGTTCGCCATGAATACGTAACGGAACTCTGGCCAGCCAGGCGCAAAGTTGATACTCCAGCGCAGCAATATTTCTGCTATGGCAGACATCGGGTTGCAGCTGGCGCAATAATTTGTAAGCTCGGACAAAGGATCGCGGATCTTGGCCCGGTCGCTTGTGTAGACTATACAGCTTGACATTAGTTACCTGGATGCGCTTGATAAAATCGGCGTCATAATCGGTCAGGCACACAATACTATGTTTAAATTGTTGTGGGTCTAACTGATTGATCAGATTTACCACGCCATTCTCCAAACCACCGGTACGAAAACTCCAGACAATATGACAAATATGGATCGCTTGCCGTTGCGGATGATATGCGATGTCGGTCACAGCAGTCGTCATGGCTTCCGCTCCTGTGCCGTCATCAATTGAGGCGTTGTCGTTCCGGCGTTCGCCTGACGCAGCAGCGGAAATTTTTGCTCCAGCAAACTGGTTAACTGGCTGCGGGCCTGATTGATATCGACATCGTAGTTGATACTTATGGCAAAAAAACTGCCATGCTGACTAATATGGAATACCTTGCCGACGGCCTGCATCGCAGTAATCAGATAAGGATTCGCTGAGAAAAAGTCACCACTGCCATACCAATACCAAAGCAAGCGTTTACGACCATCCGTGGCTCGCAAATCGACTTCCTGAATTCCTAAGGTTTTATCGGGCAATAATAGCTGTTGTTTTCTCTGGCTGGCTGGTGTCCAGTGATTGCGCTGATAGGGTTGGTTATGCCAACTCACCAGTTTTTGCTGGTCCGTATGTTGATAAAAAGCAGCATAAAACAGGATTGGAGACTCGCCCAGCACCCAGATCCCGGATAGATGATCTGAGCTGTGCATAAAGGCTGGTTGATGTTGTGGATGCTCATCGGGCTCCAGCAACATAGCTAAAGCTTTCACATCATAGACTGCTGTTGAAGAGAGCGGTGGCAGCAAATGGGGCGCTGCGGTCGGCAGCAATAAAATCAAGATACCAAACAGACTGCTCCGTGCTGGTGCACCTGAAGAGGAGGCGTGGTTTACTTCAAAGGGCTCGCGAGTGCTATCGGCCCAAAAGCTGCCAATATAGAACATAAAGAACATCAATAACCCAAAAAACAACCAGCCATAAATGAGATGATCAACACCAACAGCATGTTGCATATCGGTTAAATGAGCAACCAGGACAATACCATAAGCCCGGATGCCGTTGGCTAAAATGGGTAACACTATTGCAAACAGACAAAACAGCAGCTGTTTAAGTCGACTTTGATAATTTAGGTAAGCGTACAAGGTGCCAAGTGCAAAGGAGGCAATTAAATATCTTACCCCGGAGCAGGCCTCTGCCACCAGGAACATACCGGTTGGGGTGGCCAGATAGAGTCCATCCCTAAACACGGGAATATTTGAAAGTTGTAGCGCGTAAACGGTGATATCGGCAGTGATATTTTGCATCGGCGCCACCAGCCCGTCTCCCATTGGCACCGCAAATATCAGGTAGGCAAACGGAAATAATAACAATCTGAGTATGTTCCAACCACAGCTGAGCCAAACCAGCATGGGTAGCATTAAAACGACACTCAATTGCTTAAAAACATTCACCGCAACGGCATCAGCGAAAAACCAGCCAAGGATTAAAAGTAACAATGGTAGTAGTGCCAGGTTTGAACTGTTAAGCCCGGTTTCTGCCAGCTGAGTCCGCTTTCGCCAGATCAAAAACAGGCTAATAGGAAAGATCAAAAAGCCGTGGGCATAGGTATCAGAGCGTTGCCAGATTTCGACCATTGAATGCAGTGTTGGCCAGAAACACAGTAACCACGCCAGTAACAGGGCAAATAAACCAAGCACGTGCGGATTAGTGGCTAAAAGTGAAAAGGTGTTATGCAGCGAGCTTCGTGGCATAGGCTACCCCAAGTACCGGGATAATTTGGGGCCCAGCCATTGACTTAAGGCCAGGGGTAATTTTTTCCACAATGCAATAAATAATTGATATTTAGGATTGTTCGGGCTGAGGTTGGGTAGTGCTGTAGCTTTAATCAGGACATATTGATAAGGTAATTCAACCGGCTGCATACCCCAATGTCTTTTATAATGATAAGCACCCGAATCAATCTTACTGCGGCCAAAATCGTAACGGGTACAGCCCTTATCCAAACGGGCATGACACATTAGCTGGTAGTACATCAGATCATTGCTTTTCAGATCTTTAGCGTCGCGGGTGCCGCCGCCGTAATAAGGTAGTACCTCATCCTTAAAATAAAAGCTCAACACCGAAGATACGGCCTTACCTGCGTCCCTTACCGTCAGAATTTCCGTGCGCTCTTTAAAACTAGTGACAATTTTTTCAAAAAAAGCCTTGCTAAACACAGGCGTACCAAGGTTTAACACACTTTCAGAATAGGTGCGGTAGAAGTCTTGTAGGTTTGAATCCAGCGAGTAGGTTAGGTTGCCATTCAAAGCATGTCTGAGTACGGCTCGTTGTTTCTTTTTAACGCCAGCCAGGATCTGCTCTGCATTCTCAGCCAGCGCACATTGAAAAGACGCATGCTGAATCCTTACCTGCAGCTGATTAGCCTGCGGTAAAGGATACCGCAGTTCCAGATAATCGACAGCTAGCTGTTGCGCTAGCTTAATTGCTGCCGACTCCAAAAAACGTTTAACGGGGTCCGCTCCCAGAGCGCCACCATAAACACAAAAGGGCGTAGAAACCAAAGCATCACCAAATAACCAACTTTTAACCCGGGCCAGCGGTAAAACACCAACAATGCTATCTTGCTCTGTGGCGTACAAATAGTGGCACTGATGACCGCTATCCGCGATCACCTCACGCCAGCCTGCCAGATGAAAAAAGCTACCGTCAGCAGTCTGCTCAACAAAGGCATCCCAGGCATCTGCAGGCTCATTAAGTGTAAGAGTGTGCAACTGATACATCTAATTCCTTGTCGTCACATAAAATAGGGGCGATAAACGTCTTGTACGCTACGCCACTGAAAATCTTGTAGTAGCCGGCTCAGCTTGCCCTGCATGCGGTTCAAATTGGTGTAATGGCGAAATCGTGATTTATAAGGTGCAGCATCTATCCGGGGTTGCTCCGGGTCGATCTCCCATGGGTGAAAATAAAACATATAGGGTGACGCTGATTGTTGCAGATACTGCTCGATGCACTTTTTGCTTAGCCAATAAGGTAACAACCTGAAATAACCGCCACCGGCAATCGGCCATTGCCGGCCAACTTTATTCAGCACTGGCATCGGACACTCCCAAATGCCCTCAGGTCTGAGATAGGGTTGTTGTGGCCAATCTGGGGTGCCGTACAAATCGTGTTTAACCGGATAGGTACTAGAGCTATACAGGTAGCCGGCGGCCTTTAACTCGGTAAAGGCCCATTCATTGGTTTTATCAATAGAGAAGCTCGGAGCCCGATAACCATAGACGGCAGTGCCAGTGATATCCTCCAGCAGGTTTTTGGTATCGGTAATATCTTTGGCAAATTCCGCGCGGCTTTGCTGTGTCGCCTTAATATGATTAAAGCCATGGCTAGCCACCTCATGTCCGGCTTTAACCAGATCCCTTACCAGCTCTGGGTAGCGCTTAGCTACCCACCCCAACAGGAAAAAGGTGGCTTTGGCATCGTATCGTGCAAATAGCTCCAGCAATTTATAGGTATTGGCTTCGACCCGTACCGGCATCTTTGCCCAATCTGCAGGTAGAATGGTTTTCTCGAAAGCGGCAACATGGAAATAGTCCTCGACATCTACCGTTAGCGCACTGGTGGGTTTGATCGGTAAAGTGTTCACTCGGTTAGCGTCCTTTACCAAAAATTACAATTTCCACAGTGCGGATCAAAATTGTCAGGTCGAGTAACAAACTGCGGTGTTTAATGTAGTACAAATCAAATTTCAGTTTTTCCAAGGCATCTTCGGCGGAAGCACCATAAGGATATTTCAGCTGAGCCCAGCCTGTCAGTCCGGGGCGAACATTATGTCGCTGCGAGTAATAGGGAATATCTTTAGCCAGTTGGGTCACAAACTCTGGTCGCTCTGGGCGTGGGCCAACGAAACCCATTTCTCCTTTTAAAACGTTAAACAACTGGGGTAATTCATCGATCCGATACTTGCGGATAATGCGGCCTACCTGTGTCACCCGGTCATCATTGCTAACAGCCCACTGAGCACCATTTTTCTCGGCATCTTGCCGCATACTGCGAAACTTGATGATTTGAAACGGCTTACCGTCAAACCCAACCCGGGTTTGACGGTAGAAAATCGGTGCGCCGGTTTTTCTGCCGTCTTCAAAGTAAATGCATAACGCGGTTAACAGCATCAATGGCCAGGTCAGCGCAAGCGTTATCAGCGCAAGCAATACATTGAGACGATAATCCAGGTTAGTCCGAAAACGTTGACTTAGTGATAAACCGTTCGAGTAAATAACCCAGCTGGGATAGATAAGATTAACCGCTATTTGTCCGGTTTCACTTTCGATAAAATCAAGGATGTCCGTAACATCAATACCTCTTGTTTTGCATTTGAACAGTAAATCCACCGGCAGCATATTGCGGCGCTCATCACAGGCAATGACCAGCTGGTCAATTTTGTTTCGCTCTGAGAAATCAAATAATTCGCTCAGATCCGGCAAGGCAACTTGCTTTTCTGCAGGGATAAAACCTTCTTTATCACCGGCAATTTTTACGAAACCGACCAACTCAAAGTAACGTCGGTCAACATTACGGCGCATCCGTTTTTCGATAATGGCGGCGCGTTCACCCGACCCCAGCACCAGCACACGGCGGCGGCTTAACTGTGATATGTCATGATATCGAAAAAATGCCCGGTAGCCGGATACCAGAATCACCGCGATTATTGATGTCACTATTAAGGTGGCAAAACCTGGATCCATCGCTGGCGACAGGTTAAATACCACGACTGTCAGTAGCAGCAGGTTAAAACATTGAGTCAGTAATACCCGTTTTATAATGCCGGTATGAGTTTCACGAAGTTTTTGATCGTAGAGCCCGAGCGATAATGAACACAGCATGGTGCTACATGCGAAAACTACAACATAGATGAGCTGCCATTCGGCGGGTAGGAGGGTGGCAAAGCTAAACGACGAACAGAGCAAGTATCCGATATGCCCTGACGCTAAAATCAGGCTTAACTCGCCTAAGATCAGTATTTTATCTGATACTTTGCTGCGATGACTCCATGTGCTTAGCATAATACTTCCTTGGAACTAAACTGCCTACGACAATTAGACGGAAATACACGCGTTTGTCTTCCAGACTACAAAACAGGAACAACAGGAACAAACCGCTGTCTGAATTTTAATCTAGCTGAATGTTGGCTTAATTTCTAGCCAATTTCTTAAATAAATGATTTAAAAATAGCAGCAGAAAGACTATTGTTTAGTTATATTGGTTAAGCAATAGACAAAAGGATGCGTTTTATGACTACTAAACCTCTGTGCCAAGCTGCAGTAAAATCGTTAGTTGTTGTTTCGTTGCTCAGCCTGATGCTGACCGGTTGTGCAAACAACAATACCTTACCCCGCGCCACTGTTCATACCTCGCAAACTACTTCGGTTGATAACTATCAGTATCTTATCGGTCCTGCAGATACCCTGACGATCTTCGTGTGGCGCAACCCTGAATTGTCTGGCTCTTTTATTGTGCGCCCGGATGGACAAATTTCTACGTCCTTAGTTGAGGACGTACCGGTAAGTGGAAAAACGCCAACGCAGGTGGCTCGGGAAATGGAGCAAATTCTGGGTAAATATATTCGGGACCCGGTCGTAACCGTTTCAGTAAACAACTTTGTCGGTCCCTTTAGCGAACAGGTAAGGGTAATTGGTCAAGCCACGAATCCGCAAGCGGTGAACTATCGTCAATACATGACATTACTGGACCTGATGATTTCAGTGGGGGGCCTAACCGAATTTGCGGCGGGTAACAGTGCTAAATTGGTCCGAACAACCAATGGCTCACAGCGAACCTTTAAAGTTCGTTTGGACGATCTGATCAGAGAGGGGGATATCTCGGCTAATGTCGATATTCTGCCTGGCGACATCATTATTATTCCGGAGGCCTGGTTTTAATCGGTAGTCTGTAGTCGGCAGTTCAGGTATGTTCACGGAGGAGTAAATGAAGGAAATTCATCAGGCGCTAGAGGTAATACAAACTTACCTCCAGGGTATTTGGCTGCGTCGCCGCTATATTGTTATTACAGCTTGGCTGGTATGTCCGATAGGCTGGTTTTATGTGTATAAAATGCCACCTGTATATGAAGCCAATGCGCGTTTATATGTTGAGACCAGTACCTTCCTGGAGCCGCTACTACGAGGGCTGGCGATTAGAACCAACCCCGATGATCAAATCAGGTTGATGGCCCGAACCTTACTTTCCAGACCCAATCTCGAAAAAATTGCCAGAGCGACCGATTTAGATGTGCGGGCACTTAACGACAAGGATTTTGAGCGCCTAATCGATAGCCTGCAGAGAAACATTAAAATCTCTGCAACGGGTAGAGATGATATTTATGCCATCTCTTTTAAAGACCCTGAACCGCAAGTTGCACTGAGGGTGGTCAGAGAAACGTTAAATACCTTTGTCGAAAATCAGGTCGGGTCCAGTCGTGCAGATTCGCAGGCGGCAGAGCGTTTTTTAAATCTTGAAATTGCAGAATACGAGCGACGCTTAATTGAGGCAGAGCTAAAACTTTCAGACTTTAAAAAGAGCCGACTTAATATGTTGCCGGGGTCGGATCGTGATTACTACTCGCAACTGACTCAGGAAATGCAGCGGCTTGAAGCCTCCCGCCTTGAACTGCGCGAACTAGAAACACGGCTGGCGAGTGCAAAAAGTCAAATGGCAGGTGAAGAGCCGGTGTTTGGTATTATGCCCTACAGTGGCAGTGGTGTTGGTGTTGCTACCCAGTACGATGAACGGATCCGCAGCCTGCAAGCCCAACAAGACGCCTTGTTGATTCGCTTTACTGAAAATCACCCGGACGTGCTCGAAACCCGGCGTTTGCTCGATAGCTTAACCGCACAGCGAGAATTAGAGCTGAAAAACCTGGCCAGTATTGCCGCTGACCGGCCAGCGGCGGGGATTAATTCTAATCCGGTCTATCAAGAGTTACGCATCCTGGCATCGCGATTGGAAACCGAAGCAGCCTCGGCCCGGGTTAGGGTAAAAGCCTATGAGTCACGGGTTGCCGAACTGGAAGGCCGTTTAAATCTAATACCAGAGTTAGAAGCCGAGTTTACTGCGTTAAATCGGGATTACGATGTTAACAAATCTAAGTATGAAGCTTTGCTGGCAAGACGTGAAGCGGCAGAATTATCGCGGCGGGCAGATGCTTCAGAGCAGAGCGTTCAGTTTAATATTATTGAACCGCCCAGAGTGCCATTATCGCCATCCGGCCCGAATAAAGGGTTGTTCTATTCAGCAGTGCTGGTTATGGGTATCGCAGCAGGTATCGGTATGGCATTTTTACGAAGCTTGATTTCTCCGGTACTGTCAAGAGCATCACAGCTGCAAGCCATCAGTGATTTCCCCGTGTTTGGGGTGGTGTCGCATGTGCACAAAGCACAGATCCTGCGCCAATACCGGTTGCATCTGGCGTATTTCCTGGTACTCGGCGGCGCCTTGGTGATGTTCTATCTGTTGTTGTTAACTAATGATATGTTATTTGGCCGACCTGCTGCGTTGTTAATGGGGATAATTCGATGAGTATTATTGAACAGGCCGTCAGTCAGCAACGGGCAAAACTGCATAGCAGTGATACACCAAAGCAACGTCAGGCTGCAATTCCCGATGAACGCGACGAGCAGGTGTTGGCCGCTGCCGAAGCGCAGGTAAGGGAGCATGCGCGGCAGCATGTAGAACTGGATCTGAGCCGGCTGGAGCAAATGCACTTTGTGTCGGCGACAAAAGAGCGTCGGTTAATTAATGAAGAATACCGGGTGATCAAGCGTAAGCTGATCAGCAATGCTTTTGGTGCGCTTAGTTCGACACTAAAACATCCAAACTTAATTCTGGTTACCAGCTCCAGGCCAGGTGAGGGCAAAACCTTTTCAGCCATTAATCTGGCACTCAGTATTGCGTTGGAACAGGATAAAACCGTGCTACTGGTGGATGCTGATGTCTTAAGACCTAAAGTAAGTAAAACCTTAAATATTGCCTGTGATGTCGGTTTAACTGACTACTTACAGTCTGCGACAATGTCGGTTAGCGATATTATTGTTGCAACCAACATTGAACGGCTAAAGCTCATCACTGCCGGCTCCCCACATCATTTATCTACCGAGTTACTGGCCAGTCAACGTATGGTCGATTTAGCGGAGCAATTCGCTAGCCGATATCCCGATCGGATCGTGATTTTTGATGCTCCACCTTTGCTCGGCGTCAACGAAACGGCAGTTTTGGCCAGTATGTGCGGACAAGCTTTACTAGTACTGGAAGAGAACAAAACACGATTGACGGAGATTGAGCAGTCGGTGTCCTTACTACCAACGGATATGGCCGTTGGGTTTCTCATCAACAAAGCATGCCGCAATCAAGGCAAGGGTTACGGCTATGGGTACTATTATGGTGCGGAGTAGCAAGATGCTAATTAAAGCCAATGCTTACACCTTAACCGTGCTGGCATTAATTCCAATGGCCGTAACGTCTTCACTGGTTCGGGCGGCTGAGACAAAGTTGTCGCCAGAATTAAGGACAGCTATTTACGGCTATCAATTAGAAAATGCTGACCAGGATGGCAAAGTCGAAGACTCTGCGTGGGAATTGGCACCGTCCATTCTCTGGCAACGTCAGGCCGCGAATATGAGTACCAGGCTAAGTTGGCAGCATGAAACCATTTTTTATTCTGATGATCAGCGTAACAAACTCAGTTTTAATGACCTGGGGTTGAATAACCAGATACGATTTTTTCAACAACGAATCGCCTGGGATCTCGATGCAAGTCAGAGTTATCAGGTTAGAAACAGCCGGCAAGGCGTGTTTTCAGACAAGATCACCGGCGCTGAGAATCTCAGTAAAGTGCAACGTTTGGGAACGGGTTTAGCCTATCGGAGTTTACCGACGGCACAATATCAAACCGATGTGCAGCTGCGATTTGACACCATGGATAGTGCCCGGCCAATAGTTGATGATGATTTACAAGAGCTCAGTACGGATATATATAGTGCCAGTTGGCTCTTTGGTAGTAATCAACGTGGGTTGAATTTCTTTTGGCAGTACTCCGGACGTTGGCAAGCTTATGATCGTTCAGCAGGCTCTGATGTCTCCAGTCTGAACCATATCGCAATCATCGGCGTTCCCATAGCGCCTAAAGTGTCTGTTGTTGGCCGTGCTGGTTCAGAGCGGGTTGATAATAGTAGTACCTATGATAATAACTTTGATTTTTTTGGTGCCGGCGTCGAGTTTCGTTTTGGTGTGCGTTCAAGGATCAATGTTACAATGAACCGAAGTGACTCGGAAATAGCGGGACAAAAAAAGCAAACCGATACCTATGTCGCTTCAGACTTCCTTATCGCGCCAACCCGGCGAACCAGGTTAGAAGGCTCATTCGACCGGCGGTATTTTGGCCGTACACTGCAACTAACTGGTAATTATGATTTACGATTCTTATCGATGCGATTGCGAATGAGTGAAGCAGTGCGTACGCAAAATGCGTTTGAGCGGGAACAGGAAGAGTTGGGTATTTTCGTTTGTCCAGATGGCAGTAATGACCTGGCCAGTTGCTTTAAACCGCCTAGTGATAGATATGTGCCGGTATTTGGCGAATCGCTGCAACGGGTAACGCTGCTGAATGTTGAATTACGCGAAGAGTTGGTCGAGGTGCGCAGTACGGGGTTTAGCTTAGGCTACAGTAAAAATCGGCTGAATCTCAATCTGACGGCGAACGACAGCGAAACCCGCTATGTTGAAACGGGTAATCTTAATCAGAATCGTAGTCTGGCATTGCAAGCGAGCTGGCGTTTTAATGACAATAACAAGGTCGCGGCAAACCTCAGTATTTACCGCATTGATTATCGTTCGGGTAACCGTAAAGATGACAATATCTCTGCCGCGGTCAGCTATCATCGCACATTAAACGACAAGTCTGATTTAACGGTAACAGCAAGACGTTTAGAGCGGGATTCAACCGATCCTGATTTTGATAATAGCGAAAGCCGCATCTGGGTAGAGTATCGCTATCGCTTCTAATGGGAGAGCAGGGGGTTAGAGTTTATCTCCTTGCTCCTTTTGCTTTTTCAGAATCAGCTCATCGAGCTCTTTCAGCATTCTAATTTTTAGTTCAAGTGAATCATTAAGCAACTGTTGGATTGGCTCGTTAACCAGGTCTGGTGCCGTAACCGCAGAGGACGTTCTCAACGGCTGAGATGACGAAAAAGCCGACTCGGTTTGCTGATGCGTGATTTCACCCTGTATCTCGGTGATCACTTTTTCAATATGTTCCTGTGTCAGAAAGGTTTGTTGCTCTAAAAATCCTAATAGCAGCACCCGGTCCATCAATAAGTTAATTTTACGCGGGATCCCACGGCTAAATCGATGGATCAGCGGGTAGGCTTCCTGGCAAAGTAAGGGTTCTTTCAAACCGGCAGTTCTTAGCCTAAATTCAATGTATTCCCGGGTTTCGTCTTCCTGCAGTGGAGTGAGGTTGGTCGAGGCGATAATTCGTTGCCGGAACTGCTCCATATTAGGAGCCTGAATAATGGCATTCAGCTCGTTTTGGCCGAGTAAAAAACTTTGGATCAGGGGAGTGCCGTTAAGCTGAAAGTTTGACAGCATCCGTAACTCTTCTATTGACTCGAGCGGCAAGTTTTGTGCCTCGTCAACTAATAGCAAAGCTCGTCTATGCTGAGTGTGTAACCGCTTTAAATATAAATAAATAGCATCAAGATAACTGGCTTTGCCATGTTCGGTCACAACCAGATTAAAACTGCTGGCAATCATCCTAATTAAATCATCCGGTGCTAACTTGGAGGTGACAATTTGCCGCGCCACGATTTCGTCTGGGCTTAGCTGTGCCAGCAATTGATTAGCGATGGTGGTCTTACCGGTACCAACATCACCGGTAATAACAATAAAACCCTCACCTTGGGATAAACCATACTGTAGGTAGGCCAGTGCTTTTTTGTGAAGTTTGCCAGCATAAAAGCAAGCCGCGCTTGGGGTAAGCTGAAAAGGGCGCTCAGAAAATCCATAATATGACTCGTACATAACCTTCCTTATGTTGTTCGAAATCTTTCTGTTGCCGCTGCTGAGTCACTGGCTTGTGTTAGCAGTTATAGCTATTTAAGCACTTTTTTTAGACAGAGTCTAAAATTTGCCCGAACAATCTTGCTGTTATAAAAAATTGTTGACAGGGATCAGCGCTAACCCTAGAATGCGCCCCGTGTTCAGCGATAACGCTTGCGTGTCGATGAGCATAGAAAAGTGTGGGGCTATAGCTCAGCTGGGAGAGCGCTTGCATGGCATGCAAGAGGTCAGCGGTTCGATCCCGCTTAGCTCCACCAAGATTTTATTGCGTCCCCTTCGTCTAGAGGCCTAGGACACCGCCCTTTCACGGCGGTAACAGGGGTTCGAATCCCCTAGGGGACGCCACTAAATCTACACACTTTTCAAGACTGTTACAGCGTCCCCTTCGTCTAGAGGCCTAGGACACCGCCCTTTCACGGCGGTAACAGGGGTTCGAATCCCCTAGGGGACGCCACTTCAGTCACACCAGCACACTGTTATGTCCCCTTCGTCTAGAGGCCTAGGACACCGCCCTTTCACGGCGGTAACAGGGGTTCGAATCCCCTAGGGGACGCCACTTCTTGAGGTGGTATTTTCCTGGACTAACAGTTCCAACCTGATTCGGGGCTATAGCTCAGCTGGGAGAGCGCTTGCATGGCATGCAAGAGGTCAGCGGTTCGATCCCGCTTAGCTCCACCAATTTCCAGTGCGTCCCCTTCGTCTAGAGGCCTAGGACACCGCCCTTTCACGGCGGTAACAGGGGTTCGAATCCCCTAGGGGACGCCATATTAATTTCTCGCATTAGGACACCGCGCTGTCCAATTTCCACGGCATTAACAGATGTTGGAATCCCCTAGGGGACGCCATCTATCATATCTTCTACTTTATTTATCTAGCTCATCGTATCGCCGTGAGGGCGGTGTGACACCGCGCTATCATTTTGCACGGCGGTAACAGGGGTTCGAATCCCCTAGGGGACGCCATATTAATTTCTCGCATTAGGACACCGCGCTGTCCAATTTCCACGGCATTAACAGATGTTCGAATCCCCTAGGGGACGCCATCTATCATATCTTCTACTTTATTTATCTAGCTCATCGTATCGCCGTGAGGGCGGTGTGACACCGCGCCGGCGTTATGAAAGCGCGCCTGGGTATCGGCGCAATTTTCAATTTACTCTGCTAACTGCTGCACTAAAGGTAACATCAGGTCCCGGATCAAAGGCTGTGCCTGAGCGTTCGGGTGGATGCCATCCGGCATCATCAATTCCGGGCGGATCGCGATTTCATCCATAAAAAATGGCCACAGCGGTATCTGATGTGCTGCGGCAAGTTGTGGATAAATATCGGTAAAGCGCGCCACATAGCGTGGTCCATAGTTCGGTGGGATCCGTATTTGCATTAACAATGGCTGGGCATTATGCTGTTTGGCCAGTTCAATCATTTGTTGCAGATTATTTGCGATTAATTGTGGGTCAAAACCACGCAGGCCATCATTGCCACCAAGCTCAATTAATACCCAGCGTGGCTGATGTTGTTGCAATAATGCCGGTAAGCGGGCCAGGCCACCACCGGTGGTTTCGCCACTGATGCTGGCGTTAACCAGTTGTACCGGACTTTTGGCGGCCAGCAGGGCAGGCCAGCCTTCATGCTCTTGCAAGCCATAAGCTGCACTTAGGCTATCACCCATAATCAGCAGTTTGTCGGCGGCAGCAGACCAACTTATTAAACAGAACAATATAACGAAGATAATGCGCATGACGACAACACCTGAAATTCATATTAAAGCCAATCATCTGGCTAAACGGGTCAACCTGAATGAAGGATCACTGACTATCCTGCATGATATCAGCCTGACAATCAATCGTGGGGAGTCGGTGGCCATAGTAGGGGCGTCCGGCTCCGGTAAATCGACGTTATTAAGCTTACTCGCCGGCTTAGATCTACCCACTAGCGGTGAAGTTCAACTGGCTGGTCATCCATTGCATCAGCTATCAGAAGATCAGCGCGCCGGGGTGCGGGCCAGTCAGGTCGGTTTTGTATTTCAGTCGTTTTTACTATTACCGGCACTAACGGCATTGGAGAACGTCACCTTACCTGCGGAATTAGCCGGCGATCGCCGCGCCCGCTCCCGCGGTTTAGAGTTGTTACAGTTGGTCGGGCTAAGTGAGAGGGCTGACTTTTATCCGTCACAGCTCTCTGGTGGCGAACAACAGCGGGTAGCTATTGCCCGGGCTTTTATTACCCGCCCGGCAATCTTATTTGCCGATGAACCGTCCGCCAATCTGGATGCAGTGACCGGCCAAAGGATCGAAGACTTATTGTTTGAGTTAAATGAGCAGCAAGGTACCACCCTGGTGTTGGTCACACATAGCGAAGCGCTGGCGAAACGCTGTCAGCGACAACTGAAAATGCAGGCCGGCCGCTTTGTCCAAGAGGAGCAATAAGATGGCGACCGCTATTGCCTGGCGTCTGTTCTGGCGCGAACTAAAACGCGGCGAACTCTGGGTTATCGCCTTTGCGCTCTTTTTGGCAGTATTCTCAGTGGTGAGTTTAAGTGGCATTACGCAAAGCGTTAAATCAGCGTTGGAGCAACGCAGTGCCCATTTTATTGCCGCTGATCGGGTATTAGCTTCCAGCCAACCCTTCGACCCCCGCATCGTCGCGCTGGCAAAAGATATGGGCTTAGGCGTGGCGCAACAAATGCAATTTGATTCCATGCTGTTTAGTAGCAGTCAGATGCAGCTTGCGACCATCAAGGCGGTAAGTGGCGACTATCCACTGCGCGGAGAGCTGATCCTGCATCGTTCGCAAAGTGTCACTACTGGCCCCGTGGCTGAGCTAAACCCTGGCGAGCTCTATCTGGAAGCCCGCTTATTTGATTTGTTGCAGGTAGCGCTGGGCGAGCAGCTGGAGCTGGGGAATAGCCGCTTAACGGTGGCTGGTATCATCGTCAATGAGCCGGATGCGCCGCTAAGTGTGTTCGGTGGTAATCCGCGGGTGTTGATGCATTTAGAGGACGTGGCGGCTACTGACATAGTGCAGCCCGGCAGCCGCATCGGCTACCGCTACCTGTTTGCCGGCACTAATAGTCAGCTCGAGCGGTTTCAGAAAGAGGTTAGCCCTTTGCTGACAGTGCATCAACGCTGGCGCGATCGTGACGAGCAATCGGCACTAGGCAGTGCCCTGGATCGGGCCGAGCGTTTTTTATTACTTGCCGGTTTACTGGGCATAGTGCTGGCAGCCTGTGCGGCGGCGGTTGCCGCCGGGCGTTATAGCCAGCGCCATGCTCAGGCGGTGGCCATTATTAAGGCGCTGGGCGCGACAACAGCTCAGGTAAGATTGATTTACTTTAGCCATCTAATCCTGGTCGTACTCTTTAGCCTGCTCTTAGGCTTAGTCGCAGGCCAACTGATATTAGTTGCTGTGGAGCAGGGGATCCGCTTTTATATTGGTGATTTCAGACCAGAATTCAGTTTTCGGCCGCTATGGCTGGGGGCTTTGACCTGTATCGCTTGTGCGTTGCTGTTCGCGGCCCGGCCCCTGTGGCGCTTAACGGTGACACCAGCGATTCAGGTGCTAAAGCAACCGCTGACGCCACTGACTATCGATAAGTTACAGCTGGTTACCGGTGCTGTCGCGGTTTATGGCCTGATGTGGCTGTTTGCCGCTGACTGGTTTATCAGTCTGGGTTTGTTCCTGATCTGCGCGGTCTTTGTGGCGGTACTGCTTGGTATTGCCGTGTTAATGGTTAAAGCGGCCAAACCCGTTGCCGCTGGCCAAAGTAGTGCTGGTAAGCTGGCGCTGGCCAATTTGCGGCGCCGACTCTGGGCCAATAGCTTCCAACTGATTACCTTTACGCTGGCATTGTTCTTAGCCTTGTTACTGTATTTTGTGCGCGCTGAGTTAATTGGTCAGTGGCAACAGCAGATCCCGCCCGGCGCGCCAAACCACTTTCTGGTTAATCTGAGTGAGGCGCAGCGTACTGAGCTGTCTGAGTTCGCGGCCGAGCATCAGTTGCAAACGGATACGTTTTACCCTGTGGTGCGGGGCCGGCTGGTTCAGCTCAATGAACAGGTGTTTCGCGAAGAAGCCACCAAAGATGATCGCAGCCAGCAGCGCACCGGTATCGGCCGCGAGTTGAATCTGACCTGGCTGGAACAGCTACCCCCAGCCAATAAAGTGATAGCTGGCCAGTGGTTTAGCCAGCAGGCAAAGGCAGAGGTGTCGGTAGAGTCGGAGTTGTCGGAGCGTTTGGGATTGAAACTGGGTGATACCCTGCATTTTTCCATTGGTGGCCAGCCGGTGCGGGCTGAAGTGACCAGTATCCGTCAGGTCGACTGGAATAGCTTACAACCGAACTTTTATATGATTCTAAGTCCTGATCTGCTGGCCGGTTTTCCTGCCAGCTATATCACGGCGTTCTATCTGGAGCCGGAGCGGTATACCGTAATCAATCAGTTATCACGTCTGATGCCAACGGTCACAGTGATCAGTGTTGAGGCCATTATCCGTCAGGTGCAGGATATTATTGCTCAGGTAACCCTGGCCTTAAGCTTTATCCTGATTATTATTGGTTTATCGGCAATATTGGTATTGGTTGCTCAGGTGCAGGCTACGCTGGAACAGCGGGAGCAGGAGTTGGCTATTTTGCGCACTCTGGGCGCCCGTTATCCCTTTTTGCGCAATGCTTTGTTGCTGGAGTTTACCTTTCTCGGTGCTTTGGCTGGGATCCTGGCCACGGTGCTGGCTGAAGTCTTATTATTGACCTTACAGCAGCGCCTGTTTGATTTGCCGTTTAGTCCGCACTATGCACTGTGGTGGCTAGGGCCATTGAGCGGCGCTATTCTGGTGTCATTACTGGGCTGGTGGCAATTGCGTAAATTGTTAAATATTCCCGGTGCCGTCTTGATCCGACGGGTGATTCAAAGTTGATAACAACGCGCCCGGCTCAGAGCCGGGCGCTGCGTATCTCACTGCGACTAAAGCGGTGTTAACTCAAAGCGCCAGGGCATTAAGTGCCTGAGACAATTGTGGATAGCGAAACTGAAAACCAGCCTCGAGCAAGCGTTTTGGCACGACCCGTTGGCCGTACAGCAAGATATCCGACATTTCCCCAAACAACAGCTTTAGCACAGGTGCCGGCATCGGCAGCAGTGTAGGGCGCTGCAGACGTTTTGCCAGCTCGGCACTAAATACCGCATTGGTCACTGGTTTGGGGGCAACGGCGTTAACCGGGCCGCTGAGATTGTCGTTATGCAGAATAAAATCAATTAACGCCACCATATCATCCAGATGGATCCACGACATATATTGCTCGCCGGAGCCAATTTTGCCACCCAACCCCAGCTTAAAGGGCGGCAACATTTTCTTCAGCGCGCCACCTTTTGCCGCTAACACCACCCCTGTTCTGAGCAGGCATACCCGGGTTTGCGGACTACTGGCCTGCATCGCCAGATTTTCCCAACGGGCACAGATGTCATGGCTGAACTCCGGGAAAAACGCCTGATAGTCTTCGTCGATTTCCTGCTCCCCCTGGCGACCATAAAAGCCAATGGCAGAGCCGCTGATCAGTATTTTGGGAGGATGGCTTACCGAGTTGAGCGCCTGCACCAGTTGTTCAGTCAGTTGCCAGCGGCTATCACAGATCCGGGCTTTCTGCGCGGCAGACCATCTTTTGTCGGCGATAGGTTCACCGGCCAGATTAACAATGGCATCAATCTGGTTCAGGTCAATATCGGAGAGCTGTTGGCGATAGCTTACCTGCTCTGTGTCAGTGCGCGCGGTACGGCTTAGTATTGTCAGCTGATGCTGAGCTTGCCAGTGCTTAACTAAGGCAGTACCGATCAGACCGGTGCCGCCGGTAATTAGGATCCGCATCGTCAAGCCTCCTGTCGGGTCAAGTGGTGCAGTATCTGAATAGTGTAGCCCCTGCGGGCTGGATATGACAGCTGCCGGCTGTACGCCCCAGCTTATGCCTTGTTGACGGAAAGCGTCAGCGACACAGAGTCAGCAAAACGTAACGCATGAGGTTTATCGACTTCGACTTCGGCAAAGATCACGCTGCTATGGGCACTGGCCAGCGCCAGCACTTCGGCAGTGAGTTTTTCCAGCAGATAAAAGCGGTTGGATTCAACCAGACTGATAATTTGTTTGGTAATAGTACGATAATTCAGAGCATTATCCATCTGATCGCTACTGGCGGCGGCATCAGCATGATATTGGATCCGCACATTGACCACGACATCCTGCTTATTCTTAATCTCGTCATCGTTAATGCCGATATAGGTGCGTAGCCGCAGATTTTTAATACGAATGGTGGCAGGGTTAAGCGCCATAACAAATTCCTTCAGTTAATTTGCAAAGCTTTACGTACGGCTCGCGCTTTTCGATCAGCTAGCTGTCCGCCGGAAAGCTCAGCGTAAAGGAGGCGCCACCAAGCGAACTTTCGCTGACATTGATCATGCCGGAATAGGACTCTACCAGCTCTGCGACAATCGACAGCCCGACACCGTGCCCTTCCTGATAAGTATCCAGCCGGATCCCGCGCTGAAACAGCTCTTTTCGACGCTCCGGCGCTATACCAGGGCCATCGTCTTCAATGGTCAGGCTAAAGGGGTGTGGTTGCACCGTCAGCTTAACCTGACGCCGACAGGCTTTACAGGCATTATCGAGCAGGTTGCCCAACATTTCCATTAAATCTGTTTCATCACCCCGGAAGAAGGTGCTTGGCTCACATTGAATGTCGATCTGGCAGTCTTTATCACGATAAATTTTACGCAACGCATTACTGACTTTATCTGCCAGTGGTAACACCGGTGTTTGCTTTTTCCAGATATCCTGGCCTGAGCTGCTGGCCTTTTTAAGCTGGTGTTCAATCATCGCAGTGATGCGATCAATCTGTTCTTTAAGCTCAGGTTGCTGAGCTAGAGGCGAGGTCCGTAACACTGCAACAGGTGTTTTCAAAGCATGCGCCAAATCACTAAGATGGTTACGATAACGCAGTTTCTGACGGTTTTGATTCGCCAATAGTAGGTTTAAATCTTCTTTAATACCACGTAGCTCGGAAGGGTAATTACCGGTAAGGTGGTCTTGCTTACCTTTTTCAAGCTGACGAATTTCATGATCAAGCCGGGTGAGCGGCTTCGTTGTCCAATAGTAAGCAAGAATACTCAATAACAACAGGCCAATGGCAATGCCGCTAAACCAGCGTAATAACGTCGAGCGAAAGCTTTGATGTGGTGCCAGCAATTGCTGCTCTGTTTGTACCACATGGATCGCCAGCGGCCGGGCGCTTTCGCCGGTATCAAACAGAAACGCAATACTTAATACCTGATAGTTTTGCTCTTGCTGCAGCGCATAATAGGTATGCTGACCAGGGATCAGCTCTATATCGGGTAAGGTAAAATTCTGATTCAGAGAGGAGTCTGACTGCCATAACAACTGCTGACCATCAGTAACATAGGCCGTCAGCCCTGAGTCGGGGCGGTAGAAATCAGGCGCCAAAGTGTTATTGGTGAGTTCGACCTTATCACCGACCAAATTCAACTCAGATAAGATGGCGTACATGTGTACCTCCATCTTTTGCTCAGCGCTGGTCATTAATTGCTGATAGAACGCTTGTTCAATCGCCAGAAAGGAACTCGGTAGTAACAGCAGTAACAGTACTGCACTGACTAATCCCTGGCGCAGTTTTAGCGGAATAACTCTCATTTATTCGACGGTCAGATTAAAGCGATAACCACGACCACGCAGTGTCTCAATCGGCTTTAATTCCCCATCGGCATCCAGCTTTTTGCGCAGGCGTAGAACAAATACCTCAATGACATTGCTATCTAAATCAAAATCCTGATCGTAAATGTGCTCTGTCAGTTCAGTTTTAGAGATTACCTTGCCAGGGTTGAGCATAAAATATTCAAGCACTTTATATTCGTAAGCGGTCAGGCTGACTTCGTCCTCAGCTAACCACACTTGCTGCGTTCGACTGTTTAATGCTATCGGGCCTGACCGTAGTATGGGGTCTGGTTGCCCAGCCGCGCGGCGGATCAAGGCGTTGCAACGAGCTAAAAGCTCTTCGTTATGAAATGGTTTGGTTAAATAGTCATCTGCACCAGCGTCCAGGCCTTCAACTTTCTCTTGCCAACTTCCTCTGGCAGTAAGAATGATGATAGGTGTTTTAATTTCTTGCTTGCGGGCTTTACGGATCACCGACAGCCCGTCCAGTTTCGGTAGTCCTAAATCAATTATCGCCAGATCGTACGGGTACTCCGACAGCTTGAACCAGCCATCGGCACCATCTACGGCCAGATCAACACTAAACTGCTGCAATAAAAGCTGGCTTTTGATTTGCTCTGCCAATAGCTTTTCATCTTCAACCACTAAAACCCGCATCGTTATTCTTCCCTTTGCACGCGGCCATTTCGGCCATCCACGACAACATTAACAACCCGGCCATCGGCTTGCATCACTCTTACGCGATATTGTCTGCTATCTGATTGTACCTTCAACACTCTGCCTGGGTAGCGTTCTTGCGCCAAGCGGGTCGCTTTTTCTTTCGTAATGTCCCGTTTCGCCGGTGTCGCTGATTGGCGTTGCTGTTCGTTTACTGGCTCTGAAAAACTGTAAGCAGGCAGCGCCAGGCACAGTGTCATCAATAATACTAAAATGGCTTGCATAGCTTCCTCCAATATCAGGCTTAAACGTTATCGCTAGTAGCGATACGCAGGCCTAGCACTGACAACTAAAGGAATCGTTCTACCCGGGTGCTGTTCAGTAAAGGTTTGATAGTAGCGCCCACGATATTTATAAGTCACTTGATATCCTTGTAATACTTGCCTGTACTGTACTGAATTATGATGAGGTCGGCAATCTTCATAATAGCGATCTTTTTTTCCTAAATCATAGCCAACGCTACCGCCGAGTGCAGCGCCAGCAACCAGGCCTATACGTTTATTGGACTTATTATTGCCAACGGCATGACCTAAGGCTCCGCCCACTATAGCTCCTACAATGGCTGGCGTGCTGGAATCGCCACCACGCTGATAATGGCTAGTACAGCTTTGCGTCACATGCCGCACTGGCACCTGAGAATAAACAGGTACAACGTCGGTAACTCGACCATACTCTGAGCGGCCATGGGCATGAACTGTAGACGAAAGCGTCAGTCCTGCCAGTGTTATCGCATAACATAATTGTTTCATAAGCACCTCCGCGACCTTTGCCTGTTAGCTTAGAGTCGTTACGCTTAATTGATGCTGAATGTTTACTGACATCTGATCCAATAATTTAGTTAATTTAAAGTTGCAAAAATAAATATTAAAGCTAAATTTATTGTGGTTGGTATGTTTTGGTGGTGTGGTGGTGCCGGATTGTCTGGTATTGTTGCTTGCATAACGCCAACCCGCAACAACGATATCCGGTCAGTGACAGCTTGGTTACGGCACCACAGACTACCGTTTCGGGAGGAAAAAACATGAAAGAACTGCTCATTTCAGCACTATTAGCAACATTGGTTTTAACCGCCAACTATAGCTTAGCGAATACGAGTGGACAGCCGTTAACTAAAACAGCAGTGGCAGAAGCCAGCACTAAACTCAAACTGAATCAAGCCAGTGCAGAGCAACTAGCCGCTGTACCGGGTTTAGGCAAAGTGAAAGCACAAGCCATAGTTGATTATGTTAAGGAAAACGGTGCGATAAAAAGTGAAGCAGAGCTGACAAAAGTCAAGGGTATTGGCGAAAAGCTGGCTGCACGTGTTGCCGAGCATGTAAGTTTTGACTGATGTTCACTGCAGGCCTTAGGTGAGCTCACCTAAGGCTTTCATTTGCTCGTTTGCCCATTGTACAGCCTGATGATAGGCATCAGGCACTTTATTGGCGGGAAGCTTCAGCGCATTAATCAGATCAGTTGCTTGTTGCCACTGGGCGTTTTCGTAACATTCAATTAAGCGAATGTAATCAGCTAATATACCAGTACGCTCAATTAATGCGACTTTGATTTCAGCTGCCAACGGCAGTTTTTCCATTACGCTGTCAATAGGTTCATCCAGTATGGCATCCATTAAAGACATCATACCGGTCAGATAGGCTTTGTCTTGCGGTACACTCGACGTCAGTGCTGCTAGACCCTCGGCAAAGGCGGCGCGGGTCATTGCCATTCTCAGTAACTCAGCTGGCTTATCTGTGCTGATTTGTGCAGTAAACAACAAAGACAAAAATTTCTTGAGTTCAATCTGACCCAACACCACGAGCGCATGTTTTATCGTTTCAATTTCTGCCCGACGCCGAAAAATAGCAGAGTTACTGTACCTGAGTAATTTATAGGAAAGGGTAACATCCCGCTTAAAGACTTCCGTAATCTTTACCAGATCTATTTCAGCTTTTGAGGTTTCATAAAGTAGCTCTGCCAAGGCTAACTGTGCAGGTGACAGCGCTCGGGTTTGTAGAATCTCAGGTTTGGAGAAAAAATAACCTTGAAAATAATCGAAGCCTTGCTGCAGAGCTTGTTGAAAAGCCTCATTAGTTTCAACTTTCTCAGCTAGCAGCTTTATCTGCGGATAGTCGCTTATCGCTTGTTTAATTTCAGCAATTTGCGCTACAGAGGTCGTTCGAATGTCGATCTTTATAATATCGACATAAGGGTAGAAATGACGCCAGACATTACGATGTTCGTAGTCATCCAAGGCCAGAACATAGCCTTGTTCTTTCAGTTCCTGGCATTCCAGCAGTAATCGCTTACCTGGTTGAATCGTTTCCAGTACCTCAACGACGATTTGTTCCTTTGGCAACATACTGGGGTATTTTTTTACCAAGGTCTCCAGTGTGAAATTGATAAAGCCGGGCTTATCGCCAAGAAAGTCAGTAAGGCCGAAACTAAGTTGGCTTCCCTCAATCATTTTCGATGTCGCTTCATCGCCGTCTATATTCGGAAAAGCGTTAATTAAGCCATCTCGAAATAGCAATTCATAGCCAAACAACTCCTTGTTTCGATCCAGGATCGGCTGACGTGCGGCATAAAAAAACATAAAGGCGAACTCTCCCTCAAACACGCGGTGTTGGCAACCGGAGGCTGCCAGAACAGGCTATTAGCCAATTCTAGCAGCTGTTAAAACAAGCTGTTAGCTGTTTTTCATTTGTTGCTGCATTTTGCTGAACAGTTGCAGAATGGAGGGAGCCGGCGCTTTAGTGCATAAACTCACTACAACTATCGCCAAAGTACTCAGTAACACGCCAGGTACGATTTCATACATCACCTGGCTTAGCCGCTGCCCGTCAAGCGTAATGGGCGCATAGATCCAGAACAAGACTGTGAGGGCGCCAACTACAATACCACTGAGGGCGCCGGCGAATGTCATCCGTTGCCAGTACAGGCTCAGGATAATCAGCGGGCCAAAGGCAGCGCCAAACCCGGCCCAGGCATTGCTGACCAGTTGCAGTACTGAGCTGTTACGGTCAAATGCCAGCGCGATGGCGACGATAGCAACCGCCAGCACTGATAAACGGCCAATCACCACCAGTTCCGCCTGTGACGCATCACGTTTGACAAAGGTTTTATAGAAATCTTCGGTCAGTGAGCTGGAAGTAACCAGCAACTGGGAGGAGATGGTACTCATAATCGCTGCCAGGATCGCCGCCAGTAAGAAGCCGCTGATCAGTGGGTGAAACAAAAACTGGGAGAAGATAATAAAGATTGTTTCCGGGTCCTGCAGTGTCATCTCGGTTTTCGCAACATAGGCGATACCGACAAAACCGGTCATCACGGCACCAACGATGGTTACCAGCATCCAGCTCATACCGATGCGCCGCGCCACTTTAATATCTTTTACTGAGCGAATGGCCATAAAACGGACAATAATATGCGGCTGGCCGAAATAACCCAGGCCCCAGGACAGCGCCGAGATAATCGCCAGTGCTGAGCTGGCGCCAACCCAACTTAACAGATCCGGATTGATGGTACTGACAATCTGATTGACTTCGCCAAGGCCACCCAGATGATCAATCGCTACCACCGGTACTAACACCAGCGCGATAAACATCAGACAGCCTTGCACAAAGTCGGTCAAACTTACCGCCAGAAAGCCACCAATCAGGGTGTAGATCACGACTACGCCGGCGGTAACGAAAAGCCCCAGTTCATAATCAAAGCCAAAAGAGCTTTCAAACAGCTTACCACCGCCAACTACACCGGATGAGGTGTACAGTGTAAAGAACACAATAATCACCAGCGATGACACTAAACGCAGCAAACGGGTGCGATCTTCAAAGCGTTTTTCAAAATAATCCGGAATGGTAATGGCATCCTGCGCCAGCTCGGTGTAAACCCGCAGCCGCGGTGCCACTATTAAATAGTTAAGATAGGCGCCAATCAATAACCCGACGGCGATCCAGGTACTGCTTAAACCGGACAGGTACATAGCACCAGGCAGGCCCATCAGCATCCAGCCGCTCATATCAGATGCGCCGGCCGAAAGGGCAGTGACACTGGGGCTTAACTTACGTCCACCCAGCATATAGCCTGAGACATCATTATCGGTGGTACGGTAGGCATAAAGCCCGATTGCGATCATCGCCAGAAAATAGAGGGCGAGCGAAAAGAGAGTGGCAGTTTCCAAACGAAGCTCCTGTTATTGTACGTTGTTATAAAACGAGCTGACCTTTGCTGACGACAGTCATTGCTGGCGATGACAGCCAGAACGCGTCAGCAAAGGTCAAATCATAATAAATTCAGCCAGACTAAGGCTGAGAGCGGTAACTGCAGCCCTCAGTCTTAGTTTGGCTTAGGGTAGATGCTAACAAGATGACGGCGGGCTGGCTAGTGCTTTGCCACCAGCCCGCCTTATTGATTGTGGGATCTGCCGAATTCGTGCTGTTATTCCGGTCTTTTAACCAGGCCTTTTAAGCAGAATGTTTAATCAGGCCTTTTAATCAGGGTATAGCGGCTGTAGCTGAACCGCACGCTGCGCAGTATGGCTGGCTTTGCGCTTTAACCAGGCGTGATACAGCGCCTCACCTTGCCAACTCTCGGTTTGCGGACTGTACAACGCCTGCTCCAGCTTTCGAATCTCTGCTTTTAATTCCGGATCACTCACTTTAGCGGCAAGCTCCCCCAGCGAGCGGCATGCCGGCGGATAGGCGCCGGCGGCCAGACGCAGTAACGTCTGCTCTGCCTTTTTCGGAGAATTATTGTTACAGGCCTGTTTAAAAGCCTGCTTGCCGGCATCGACCGCTACAGTATTGCCATTATCAGCGCGATTGCCGGTGTGCTGGTTAGCGCGCAGCATACGGCGTTCAAGCCACAGCCAGCATAATGCCACAGTGCTCAGCAGCCAGGCGGCTAACAATACCGTGCTCAGATAATTCCATTGCCAGGGGCTGTTGGCAGCTGTTACTGGCAGCAATTCTGGGCTGCTTAGCGTTGGCAGCGACATCGTCGGTTGGGCATTCCCGGTTACCTGCAGCGCACGGGCTGGCAACACCGCATATTCCAGCCGGTTGGTCTGGCTATTCCACCATGGCAGACGCACTTCAGGTAAGACTAACTCGCCTTCATTACTGGCAATCAGGGCACTGGTAAAGACTTTTTGCGCCACCTGCCGGCCGCTACGCTCAGCACCGCGGCTTTGTGGCTGTTCCTGATAGGCCCGCAATGAGGCGGGCAGTTGCTGGTCCAGATCCGGCAGCTGATTCGCGGCGACATCGACGGCCGAAAGGGTAATAATCCGGGTCACAGGCTCACCGGCTTTTAGCTGTTGACTATCCGGTTGCCATTCTTCGGTTAGCGTTACCAGGCCGGCTATCAGCCAGCGACCCGGGAAGTTTTCCGGTTGTGGTTTCACTTCCAGCTGCACTGGCTCCGCTTCGGCCATTACGGTTTTACTGCGCGAGAAGTAGTTAAAACGCTCCGGATTACGCTCTATCATTTCACCGGTAAACAGTGGCGGCGCTATAACAAAGTCACCGCTGCGCTGTGGGATCAACAAATAGCGACGGGTAATGGTGCGGTAACGTACGCCGTCAATCAGGGCGGTGCCTTCGGTATCCGGGCCCAGGCGCTGAATTTCGGCGCCTTCCAGTGCCGGCTCCGTCAGATTGCCGCGTTGCAAGTCGCCACTGAAGTAGATCACCACGTCGTAATACAGCATTTGCTGCACATAGGCGGAGGGGTAACCGACTAGTTTCGCTTCCAGAAAGAGGTCGCGCCGGTTTTGCGCCTGACTGCTTTCGATAATGGTCAGTTCAATAGGCTCGGAGCGCACGCCGTTTAACTCAAAGGCCGGGATCCGGTAAACACCGGTGCTACTGGCAAATAATGACACACTCCAGCTGGTGTTATGCTGTGTTACACCGTTGATCACCTGGGTACTTTGACTTACCGACGGCAGCATAACCCTGAAGTCTTGCTCCAGCACCCGAAAATCTATGGCATCGGCGGCAAAACGCCCATCGGCGCTTACTGTCAGGGTAATGGCTTCCCCCAGCATGGCCGGGTTTTTGTCGACACTGCTGCTCAGGCTGCTAAAGGCCTGCGCGGCCGACAGCGGCATTAGTAACAGCAGCAAACTAAGAAAACGGCTTACCATTCTTGTTGAGCTCCTTGCGGGGGTAGGCTGTGACGACGTTTTTGATATTCGAGCAGCATGCGGTTTCTAAGCAGGACGCCGGGATCGTCCTGTACTTTGCGCAGCAGATTTTCCAGCTCTTGTTGTTGTTCCGGTGTCGCATTAGGCCAGGGCTCATTAATAACAGCTTGTGCCGCAGTATCCTGCGTATCAGCTTGTGCTGGCTCTAACTGAGCCTCAGCCTGTTGCGCCCTGTTAGCATCCGTTTGCTGTGGCTCGGACTCGTCCGGGGGGCCTTGCTCAGCACTTTGAGCCGATTGCTGTGCATTATCTGTTTGTTCTTCAGCATTGTCTTTAGCATTTTGCGAAGCATTATCCGCTGATGATTCGTTACTATCCGATGATTGTTGGTCTTGCTGCTCTTCTGATTGCTGCTGGGCCTGCTGCTCAGCTTGCTGCTGCTCAGCTTGCTGCTGCTCTAACAATTGCTGCATCAGTTCGGCGTTTTGCCGCGCTGCGCTATGCTCAGGATCCAGCTCAGAGGCGCGCTGAAAAGCCGACAGCGCTTGCTCCAGATCTTGTTGCATTGCCAGCGTATTACCAAGGTTATGCCACAGACTGGCGTTTTCACCCTGCGCAAGAGCCTGACGGTAGGCTTGCTCTGCCTGCTGATAATCACCGGCGCGGTAGGCCGCATTACCTTGCCAAAGTGGGTCCTGAAACTGCTCTCTGGCTTTGGCATAGTTACCCTGTTGATAAGCCTGCTGTGCGCGTTGCTGTTGGGTTTGCCACAGCTGCTGCCAACTGTTGGCATTGGCTGGTGGGATATAGATAATCAGACACAGCATTAATACCGCTGCGCGCCGGCCAAGCCAGAGCGCCAGCGGTAACAATAACCAGACCAGATAAACTGCGCCATCCTGCCAGACATCGCCGCTTAATACCGGCGTTTCGCCTTTACTGGCCTGTGGGTTGCGTAGTGCCTGCACCAGTGCCTCCAGATCGCTGTTATCAGCAACGGCTTGCCGGAACTGACCACCACCCTGACGGGCCAGCACCGCCAATTGTTGTAGCGGTACTCGTGGTACTACTACGCCACCCTGACGATCTTTTAACAGCTCACCGTTTTCCAGCCTTACCACTGCGCCCTCAGCAGAGCCAAATGCCAGCACTGACAACCGGTGTGGATAACGGTTAAGCAGTTGCTGCAACGCATGAAAACTTTGCGCCTCAAAACCGTCAGTAAATAAAATCACTTCGCCACTGGCGAAGCCAGCCTGGGTTAACAGTTGATCGGCCAGCTCCAACGCAGCCAGCACATTTGAACCCTGAGCCGGCATCAGCTCCGGGCGCAAATTGGGCACCTGCAGGCGGATATTGTTGTGATCCGGTGTCAGTGGCGAAATCACAAAGGCATCGGCAGCATAGCTAATCAGTGCCAGTTCGCCTTCGCGTAATTTATCTATAAAATCCAGCGCTTTAAATCTTTGCTGCGTCAGGCGATCCGGCACCAGATCGGTGGCGCGCATCGACAGCGACATATCCATAATCAGCACTGTCGCCTGCTTGACGGTCAGTGCCGGTTGCGGCAGTTTCTGCCAGCTTGGGCCACTTAATGCCAGCACGGCTAACAGCCAGCATAACGCCAGCAAGGGCAGGGCCAGCGGCTGGCGTTTTTGTAATTGTTCCCCCAGCAACACCACGGGTTGTAAATGCCGGGCAATCAGATTATGCCAAAGCCCTGGTTGCTGGCGGTGCCGGTACAGCAGCAGCCAGAGTAACAGCGCCGGTAGCAGGGCCAGTAGCCAGAATGGACGTAGTAAATGTAACTCAGACCACACGGTTTTTTACTCCTGCCCAATCAACTCGCCGTAGCGCCAGACAAAAGCTACAGAGCAAAGCCAGCGCCAGCGGATAATGCAGCAAGCTAAGCTGGGGCCGGTAGGTGAGCTGCTCACGTTCTATCGGCTCCAGTTGATCCAGCAACTGATAGATCTGCCGCAGCTCTGCCGGACTGCGGGCGCGGAAATAGCGGCCACCGGTCTGTTCAGCGATCTCACGTAGTAACTCTTCGTCTAAATCATGTGAAGGGTTGATAATACGCTGTCCGAAAATACTCTGTTGTACCATCTGTTCAGCACCCAGGCCGACAGTATGGATGCGGATCCCGGCCGCTTTCGCCAGTTGTAAGGCTTCGCGGGGCTGGATCTCGCCGGAGTTGTTGGCGCCGTCACTGAGCAGGATTAACACCTTATTACTGGACGGGTAGGCATTCAGCCGCTTTACGGTCAGACCTATCGCCTCGCCAATGGCGGTCCGCTGGCCAACCAGTCCCATGACGGCATCGTCGAGAAACTGCTGTACCGTCGCCAGATCAAAGGTGAGCGGTGTTTGTTGATAGGCGGCATCCGCAAACAGGATCAGGCCAATCCGATCACCCTGGCGCTGGGCGATAAAATCGCGCAGCACCAGTTTCATCGCATCCAGCCGGGTCATGCGCTGGCCATTTAACTCCATATCCTGAATATCCATCGAACCGGACAGATCCAACGCCAGCATCAGTTCGCGCCCCTGCTGTGGCAGGGTTACCGGCTCACCCAGCCAGCGTGGCTGGCTGGCGCTTAGCACCAGCAGGACCCAGGTTAATAGCAGCAACAGCCGCACACTGATTGGCGCCGTGGTACCAGTGCTGTGCGCCTGCCCTAATTTCGCCAGGGCCGGCAGCTTTAGCGCACTGCCGCTTAGCTGGCGGGCTTTGGGCACCAGCCAGGGGAGGGGCAGTGCCAGTAACAGCCACGGATAACTAAGCTCCAGCATGGTCAACTCCTGTACCCGGGCCGGTAGCTGGGCTGGCGGCTTGCTGATACAAGCGGCCGTTAAAGCGCTGGATAAAGACCCCACCACACTGATACAACTGCTGGCGCTCCAGCGCGTTGTGCTGCGTTGGCGCCTGATATAACAGTGGCTGTAACGACGGTAACTGCAGCGGGGCGGGTAGCTGACTCTGCCAGTGCTGTTGCCAGCTCTCGGTATCGGCGGTTAACAACGGATGCCGCGGTGCATAAGCCTTGAGTAAGCGTTTGAGCAGTTGATTCAGCTGGGCCGGCATTGTCGGATCAGTGGCATCCAGTTGCTGCCAAAGGCGTCGAGCCAGCCGTTTCGGGCGCTGAAACCGCCAGTAACGCAGCGCAATAGTGAGCGCAAATAAGCAGGCGGCTACTAGCAGGAGTAACAGCAGCCAGTGACCGGGCGCCAGCGCGAAGCTCTCGCTTAATGCCGGCTCGTCAATATCGGCCAGTAACGCCAATAATTGTGCTGGCTCAGTCATGATAGACCCCAGCCAGTTGGCTTAACAGCGGGCTGGCACTGCTTAGCGTCAGCCATTTGCAGCCCAGTTGTAACACGCTGTGCTTGGCTGTCGCCAGCGCTTGCTGTTGTTGCTGTTGATAGCGCTGTTTTAGCTGTGAATTAAACTGCACCACTTTTAATGCCTGAGCAGCACTGACCAGCGCCTCGCCCTGCAGCTCTGATGGCAGCTGTAACTCCAACGGATCTGTTAGCTGACAACAGTGAATCTCATTATGCTGTGATAATACCTGCAGATGGCGTAACGCCTCAGCATCCAGGGTGGCAAAATCGGACAAAATATAAAGCAGGCTGCCCGGGCGCAGCAGTCGTCTTAGCTCTGCCAGTGCTGTGCTCAGGACCATGCCCTGATTGCTGCGGTTTTGCTGATGCACATCCAGCAGAGCCTGCAAATAGCGCAACACGCCACGGCTTCTGCCCAGGGGTTTTAACAGTACATGCTGCTGTTCACTAAACACCAGGCCACCCAGTTTGTCGCCATTGGCTTTGCAATGCCAGGCCAACAGGGCCGCCAGATGCGCTGCCTGCACGGATTTTAACAGCAGACTGGAGCCAAAGCGCATGGACTCGGTCAGCTCTGTCAGCAAAAACACCGGGCGCTCACGCTCTTCACGGAATAATTTAGTATGAACCCGTCCGGTGCGGGCCGTTACCCGCCAGTCAATAGCGCGCACATCGTCACCCACCTGATAGTGCCGCACTTCATCAAACTCCATGCCGCGGCCTTTGCTGCGCGCCAGATAACTGCCGGCCAGCTTGCTATGTACCTGCTGGCCGGGGCTTAGATCCAGTAACCGGGTATGGTGCTGATACCACAGCAGCTCCGGCAGGCCCAGCTGATAACCGTTGGCGTGCAAGCTGCTAAGCCAGCGCTGTGCATCAAAAGCCAGTTCGCTCATCTTAGGGCACTGCCACCCGCTGCAGGACTTCGGTCAGCACCTGATCAGTGCTGATCCCTTCGGCTTCTGCCGCATAGGTCAGGATCAGACGATGGCGCAGCACATTATGAAATACCGCCTGAATATCTTCCGGCGTAACAAAATCACGACCCGCCAGCCAGGCACGGGCACGGGCGCATCGATCCAGCGCTATGGTCGCCCGCGGGCTGGCGCCATAGCTGATATAGCTGGCCAGTTTGTCGCTGTAAGCCGCCGGTTGGCGGGTGGCCATCACCAGTTGCACCATATAGTGCTCCAGGCTCTCCGCCAGATGCAGCTTGAGTACCTGCTGGCGGGCAGCGAAAATATCCGCCTGACTGATGGGTGCCGCTTTAACCGGTGTTTCATGGCGGGCTTCGGCGCGGGTTAAGCGCAGGATCTCCAGCTCGGTCGCGCTATCCGGGTAATCAACCTTTAAATGCAATAAAAAGCGGTCAAGTTGGGCTTCCGGCAGCGGGTAGGTACCTTCCTGTTCCAGCGGGTTTTGTGTCGCCATCACCAGAAACAGCTCCGGCAGTTTATAAGTATTGCGACCCACTGTGACCTGTTTTTCTGCCATCGCTTCCAGTAGCGCAGACTGTACCTTGGCCGGTGCCCGGTTAATTTCATCCGCCAGAATTAAATTATGAAACAACGGGCCGGATTGAAAGGCAAAGGCGCCGGTTTCCGGCCGGTAGATATCGGTACCGGTCAGATCAGCAGGCAGTAAATCAGGGGTAAACTGTATGCGGTGAAACTCCGCTTCTACACCTTGCGCCAGTGCATTCACTGCGCGGGTTTTCGCCAGACCGGGCGGGCCCTCTACCAGCAGATGGCCATTGGCCAGCAAAGCCAGCAAGATGCCTTCGGTCAGTGCCGGTTGCCCCAGCACCTGGCTATCCAGATAAGATTTTAATGACGCAAAAGCCTGTACCATGATGATTTCTGTCTTATTATTAAGAAGTGGTTGATTTTTGACCGCTTTCTGCGGGCAAACGCCAAGTTAGGACCTGCTGTTATTTATAAGGTTCCCGTATGGCTATTACAAGCGCTAAAACAAGAGTTTTAAAACAACTGTTTTAATTTCGCCGGACTGTGGTTACAATCAAAAGTCAGAGGTCAGACCTGTAATCAGGCCAGCATAAAACAAGAGGATAACTATGGCAGCCCCTATCAACCTGAGAACCCGTGACGGTGAGCGTATTGCAATCGTGTCCGGGCTTCGTACCCCCTTTGCCAAACAAGCGACCGAGTTTCATGGTGTCTCGGCTCTGGATCTGGGAAAACTGGTGGTGAATGAATTACTGATCCGTGCCGAACTGGATCCGGCGCTGGTAGAGCAGGTGGTGTATGGCCAGGTGGTGCAGATGCCAGAGGCGCCAAATATCGCCCGCGAAATCGTGCTCGGTACCGGTATGCAGGTGCATACCGATGCCTTTAGTGTTACCCGGGCCTGTGCCACCAGTTTTCAGTCGGTAGTCAGTGTTGCCGAATCAATGCTGGCCGGTGTCACTCAGATCGCCATTGCCGGTGGCGCGGACTCCAGCTCAGTGTTACCTATTGGCGTGAGCAAGAAACTGGCGCGCGCCCTGGTCGATGTCAATAAAGCTAAAACCCTGGGCCAGAAACTGGCAATTTTCCGCCGTCTGGGCCTGAAAGATTTACTGCCGGTACCACCGGCAGTAGCCGAATACAGTACCGGCCTGTCAATGGGCGATACGGCTGAACAAATGGCGAAAAGCCATGGTATCAGCCGGGCAGCGCAGGATGAAATGGCACACCGCTCGCACACGCTGGCGGCGGCCGCCTGGCAAGCCGGCAAGCTGGCCGATGAGGTAATGACCGCCTATGTTGAGCCGTACAGCCGTTATTTAAAGATCGATAATAATATCCGGATGGAGTCCAAACTGGAGTCTTATGCCAAGTTAAAGCCGGTATTTGACCGGGTGCATGGTTCAGTAACGGCGGCAAACAGTACGCCGCTGACCGACGGTGCGTCTGCGGTGCTGATGATGACCGAAGGCCGCGCCAAGGCATTGGGTTATACTCCCCTGGGTTATCTGCGCAGCTACGCCTTTTCGGCCATCGGCGTACATGAAGATATGCTGATGGGCCCGTCTTATGCCACGCCGATCGCGCTGGATCGCGCCGGGATGAAACTGTCGGATCTGACGCTGATTGAAATGCATGAAGCCTTCGCTGCGCAGGCGCTGGCTAATATGAAGATGTTTGGCAGCCGTAAATTTGCCGAAGAAAAGCTGGGCCGCAGCGAAGCCATTGGCGAAATTGATATGGATAAGTTTAACGTCAACGGCGGTTCATTGGCTTATGGCCACCCCTTTGCCGCGACCGGCACCCGCTTAATAGTGCAAACCCTGAATGAATTAAAACGTCGTGGTGGTGGCATCGGCCTGACCACTGCCTGCGCCGCCGGCGGTTTAGGCGCTGCGATGATTGTGGAGACCGAATAATGACTGAGACAGTAAGCAGCTTTAGCTTAAACATCCGCGATGACAAGGTGGCCGTGATCACCATGGACATTCCGGGTGAAAGCATGAATGTCCTGAAAGCCTCGTTTGCCGATGAAATTGATGCCATGCTGAAACAGCTGGCTAACGACAGTACCTTAAAAGGCGTGGTCTTTATCAGTGGCAAAAAAGATTCCTTTATTGCCGGCGCCGATATTAGCATGCTTGACGCCTGTCAGACGGCTGAGCAGGCTGAAACCATTGCTGCGATGGGACAACAAATGTTTGACCGGTTGGAGCAATTGCGCTTACCGCTGGTGGCCGCAATTCATGGGCCTTGCTTAGGTGGTGGTCTGGAGCTGGCACTGGCCTGTCATGTGCGGGTTGCCAGCAGCAGCCCGAAAACCGTGCTGGGTTTGCCGGAAGTGCAGCTGGGCTTACTACCCGGCAGTGGTGGTACCCAGCGTTTACCAAAGTTAGTTGGCGTGCAAAAAGCGCTGGATATGATCCTGACGGGTAAGCAATTGCGTGCGGCCCAGGCGAAAAAGCTCGGCCTGGTCGATGAAGTGGTGCCGGAGAGCATTCTGCTGGATGCCGCAGTGAAAAAGGCGCTGGCCGGTAAACCACGACGCGAAGCGAAAAAGCAGAGCTTGCTGGATAAACTGCTGGAAAATACCGGACCGGGTCGCAAACTGGTGTTCTCCCAGGCACTAAAACAAACGCTGAAGAAAACTCAGGGCAATTATCCTGCCGCCCTGCGGATTATTGAAGTGATTCAAACCGGTGTTGAGCAGGGCTATCAAAAAGGTCTGGCCGCAGAGGCCAAAGCCTTTGGCCAGCTTTGTATGACGCCAGAGTCGGCGGCACTGCGCAGTATTTTCTTTGCTACCACCCAGATGAAGAAAGAAAGCGGTGCCGGTGATGCTAAACCGCGTAAGGTGCGCAAAGCCGCAGTGCTGGGCGGCGGTCTGATGGGCGGCGGTATTGCCAATGTCAGCGCCACCAAGGCCGGTGTACCGGTGCGGATCAAAGATATCGCTGAGCAGGGTATTAATAATGCGCTGAAATACCGCTTTGATATCCTGAACAAAAAATATAAAAAGCGCTTTATCAGCAAGGCCGAGATGCAAAAGCAGCTGCTGTTGATCACCGGCACTACCGATTACAGTGGTTTCCATGATGTCGATATCGTGGTTGAGGCGGTATTTGAAGATCTGAGCTTAAAGCAGCAAATGGTGGCTGATATTGAACAGCACTGTGCGGAGCATACCATCTTTGCCAGCAATACCAGTTCGTTACCTATTCACAAAATTGCCGAAAAGGCAGCGCGGCCGGAAAATGTGATCGGTCTGCATTACTTCTCACCGGTAGATAAAATGCCGCTGGTAGAAGTGATTGCGCATGACAAAACCTCAGCGGAAACTATTGCTACGACGGTTGCTTTTGCCCGTAAGCAAGGCAAAACGCCGATCGTGGTTAAAGACGGTGCCGGTTTCTACGTTAACCGCATTCTGGCGCTGTATATGAATGAGGCGGCCAATATTCTGCTTGCCGGTGAGCCGGTAGAAAAAATTGACCGTGCGCTGGTCAAATTCGGCTTCCCGGTCGGCCCGGTGACGCTGCTGGATGAAGTGGGTATTGATGTTGGCGCCAAAATTTCTCCGATTTTAACTGCTGAGCTCGGTGAGCGCTTTGCCGCCCCGGCTGCTTTTGACAAACTGCTGGCCGATGGCCGTAAAGGCAAGAAAACCGAAAAAGGGTTTTACCTTTACGGTAAGGCGGCGAAAAAAGGTAAGAAGCTGGTTGATGAGTCGGTATATGCAGTACTTGGCGTAACACCGGCGCCGGCGCTAAATGGCGAAGAGATTGCCAGCCGCTGTACCGCGCAGATGTTGAATGAGGCGGTACGTTGTCTCGAAGAGGGCATTATAGCCTCGGCCCGGGATGGGGATATCGGTGCCATCTTTGGTATCGGTTTCCCACCCTTCCTCGGTGGCCCGTTCCGCTATATTGATAAGCTGGGTGTCAATAATCTGGTGGCGACCTTACGCCAGCTGGAAAGCCGCTTTGGTAGCCGCTTTACGCCGTGCGATACCTTGCTGAAAATGGCAACAGCAGGCGAGCGTTTCTATCCACAGTAACAGCCGCCTTGCAGGGGGTAAGTTATCTAAGGGCCTGCGGGCCCTTTTTGCATTTTCGCTAAAAATGCAACTAAAGCATAACAGCAAGACGTCCGGATAGCTGGTATAATCGCCAGCAGCAGTAAAGTGATGTAGGAGAGAGCGGGTGTTATTAGTTCCGGTGCTTTGGTTAATGGTAGCAGTAGGCGTATACATAGCGGCACTGCGTAGTGGTATGCAGGCGATGCGCTGGGCACTGGCGGCAATCTTTACCGGTCCTTTGCTGTTACCGCTGTTTAACAGCCACAAACGCCTGGCGTTGCGCCGCGCCCGTGGCCGTAGCTACGGCTTATTCCGGCCCTAATTGTCGCTTTAAAAGCGCTATAGCGGCTTTTAGCAGGCTATCCTGTTGCCGATCCTGATGACAGACGGCATAGAGTGTCAGTGTATAGCGCTGCGCCGCTGCCGCCACCAGTTGCCCGGCATTAAGATAGGGTTTAACCCAGCTCTCGGGTAAAAAGGCGGCGACGTTACCCGCTAACACCTGAGTTAGCGCCAGTTGCGCTGAGTTAGTGCTAAAGCGCGCCGCCTGTAGCTGTGGCCAATCGCGGCTATGCTGCAGTGCAAAGGCCTGCCCCCATTCCACATAGCAGTACTCTGCAGCGCTGAGCTGCTTACAGGCTGCATGCCCCGGCGTGCATACCGCCAGCAGCGGCAACTGTGTTATGGCTTCGCGATAAAGCTCTTCGGTCTTTACCGGCTCCGGTAACATAGCCAGATCCAATTGTTGGCTCAGTAATAAGTCACTGATTTGCTCCTTGGGTAAGCACTCCGCCCGGATGGTCAGCGGTGTTGGCAATAACGCCAGTTGCTGCAGCGTGGGCGCTAATAACTGCTCAGCCAATACCATCGGCATTGCCAGCTGTAAAGCCGGGCTTTGGCTGGCGCTGTCCGCGACGTCTTGTCTGGCGCGCTGTAAGGCGGCCAGCATAGTTTGAGCATGTGGCAACAGCCGCTCGCCCGCCGCTGTTAACTGAATGTTATTTCGGTGTCGGATAAATAAATTTACGCCCAATTGTTGTTCCAGCTGGCGGATGCGGAAACTGACCGCCGACTGCGTAAGGTATAAATTTTCGGCAGCCTTACCAAAATGGCGGGTGCGCTGTACTTCCAGGAAGGTTTTCAGTAAGTCAGTATCCAAACTAGCCTCAAATGTTTTTTATCGTAACAATTAAAAATATTTGTTTTACGACAGGAATTTTGTTAACCATACTCCGCACAGTTTAAACAGGCTGGCTTGATATTCAACGACATGAGAGGAAAAAAGTGATGCAGCAAAGTTTTGTCGCTAATCGTCGCTTTTTCGATGACCGGAATTTCCCGCGTGGTTTTACCCGGTCTGGGCGTTTTACCCTGGCAGAGGGCAATCTGCTGGAAAAACATGGTTTAGCAATGCAAGAGTTGGAGCAGGGCGTACGCCAACCGGCAAATGACGAAGAGCAGCGCTTTTTGTCGGTGTGCCGCGGTGAAGCCGAAGCCAGCACTGTGTATGAAAAAACCTGGCTAAAGTACAAACAACGTCTGGCAGAAAAACGCAAATTTCATACCGTATTCGGTAAGAAGCGCATTGCAGATGGCTCGGATGATTTCTCGTACGTTGAATCAGATGCCGATTAAAAAAGCCCGTTAGGGCTTTTTTAATGTCTGTAATTTGGCTTTCGCCTTTATAACGCCGCAATCTTCGGCCGTTGTTGCTTTTGTTCTTGCAGGAAGGCGGCAAAATCTTCAGCAGACAGCGGCTTGCTGTAATAGTAACCCTGAATAATTTCACAGCGCAGCTTGCGTAGTTGCTCCAGTTGTTCGTGCGTTTCCACCCCTTCTGCTACCACACTCAGGCTCAGGTTGTGTGCGATAGTGACAATAGTATCGACCATATTGCGGCCGCGGGCGCTGCTCATATCGTCGATAAAGGCTTTATCAATTTTCAGCGTATTAAGTGGGAATTGCTTCAGATAGGCCAGCGAGGAGTAGCCGGTACCAAAATCATCCATTGCCAGGTGAATGCCGCGGGCACGCAGTTTTTTCATGGTATCAATCGCCAGCTTCGGCGATTGCATCACCGTGCCCTCGGTGATCTCTAACTCCAGGTGGTAGGAGGGTAAATCGGTTTGCTGCAAAATATCGTCAATCTGATCACAGAGAAAGGGCAGCATAAATTGCTTGGCCGATAAGTTAACCGCCACCCGGCCATGAAACAGGCCCTGTGCTATCCAGCGTTTAACATCGATACAGGCTTTACGCAGTACCACGGTACCGATATCAACAATTTGTCCGGTTTCCTCGGCCACCGGAATAAAGCTGGCTGGGCTTACCAGACCACCTTTGGGTGTAATAAAACGTACCAGGGCTTCCATACCGACAACCTTGCCACTTAGCATGTCCATTTTCGGCTGGTAGAACACAGTAAAATAATCTTCTTTTAAGCCATGGCGGATCAGGTTTTCGATCTGCAGCCGTTTCACAGCTTGTTTGTTCATGGTGTCATTAAAAAACAAATAGCGGTTGGCGCCGGCACTCTTGGCATGATACATCGCGGTATCAGCATTTCGCAGCAGCGCCTGTGGATCCTTACCATCTTCCGGAAACAATACTATGCCGACGCTGCTGGTTACCGCCAACTCATGCTGATCCACAGCGAAAGGCTTATTAATTTGTTCCAGTAAGTTTTTCGCCAGGCTGGTAATGGCATGAATATCGTTGGTATTGTCGAGCAAAATAGCGAATTCATCGCCGCCGAGTCGGTAAAGCTTTTGCCGGAATAATTTATTGTTATGCAGGCGATCAGCCAGCTTACAAAGCAGGGCGTCACCGAGTTCATGACCCAGTGAGTCGTTAATTTTCTTAAAGTTATCCAGGTCAAATACCAGCAGCGCATGTTCGGTTTTTTCGGTAACCAGGCTGGCCAGCTTATTCATAAAAACCGCGCGGTTGGGTAAGCCGGTCAGGGTGTCGCTATTAGCCAGCCGGCTTAATTCGGCTTCACGTCTTTTGCGATCGGAGATATCAGAAAATACCGCGACGTATTGGGTAATACAACCCTGATCATCTTTAATCACATCAAAGGTTAATTCTGCCTGGTAGTAATCACCATTGGTTTTCAGTTCCCGGATCTCGCCGCTCCAACGGCCATCTTTAACCAGCTTTTTTTCAATTTCCTGGATAAAACGTGGCGGATAAAGTGAAAGCTGAAAGCGGTTTTGTAATACCTGCTCCCGACTTTTTCCGGTAATCACGCTAAAGGCCGGGTTAACTTCGATAATGCTAAATTTGGTATCGCAGATCACCACGGCATCAGAGATATTCTCCAGACAGCGGGCGAACAGTTGCATCCGTGCTTCGGCTTGTTTTAACTGACTGATATTTTTCAAAGTACCAGTCATGCGTTGTGGTTTGCCATCTTCGTGAAATGCGACGACCTTACCGCGGTCCAACACCCAGATATAGGTATCGTCCACGGTCTTTACCCGATAACTGGCCTCGAAAAAGGGGCTTTTGCCGGCCAAATGCTGCGACAGCGCATGACTTACCCGCTCTAAGTCTTGTGGATGAATCAGCGCCTTATTGGGCGGGAAATCTTCGGTTTGCGGCGCGATAGCCAAAGGCTCCAGCCAGGCGCTGGAGCGGTACAGCTCGCCACTATCGATATTCCAGTCCCAGAGTTCATCACCACTGCCCCAAATCGATAGCCGCAGCCGCTCTTCACTTTTCGCCAGCGCCTGATGATAACGCCGCATCCGTCTCAAACTTAACTGACCAAGCAACAAGCCGGTCAGCGCCAGTGTTAACAAAGCAGGGAATAAATAAGGTTGAACGGTATCCCAACTAAGGGCCGTTGCGGCAAGGGGCAAGAAAAATAACACAGCAAGTGTTAGCCCCAAAAATGAGAGGGTGAGAAAAGTTATTGTTTTATCGCGCACTTTATAATAATTCAGTACTGCTTTTGGACTACGTTAACGGAGAAAATCGGTACTGTCAAAAGCATTTTCGTTGCTGCTGTAATAATTCTGTCAACTGCGACTTATGCAGGCGTTTTACATAATTATCCATGGGTGGTGGATCTGTCGCTAATAACAGCACATCATAGTCAGCGGCTAATAATTGACTTAAGAAATCCTGAAACCGCAGCCGGTCAATATCTTCAAGTGCATTCAGGATGCGCTGCGTCAAATCAAAGTCATAGTCGCCCTGACTTAGGGCCGACCAGTAGCGTTTGGCTCTGGCACTTAAGCTGGTATCCCGCTCAGCCAGTTGAGCAGCTAAGCCTTGCTTTAAAGACTGAAAATCGCGGTCATGTAGTTGACTCAATTCGCCGATAAAGTGCCGGAAAAACGCTTCCGTTGCCTGATACAATACATCCGCCGCGTGATTGGGCGATTGTACATAAAAGGCGATGCCCGGCAACGTATTAACTGGCACGTAGCCAGTACCAACTAAATAACCTAGCTGTTGCTCAGTGCGTAATTGGTGAAAATAACGCGGTGCCAGGATATGATTGGCAAGCATAAACAACGCCATCATGGTGGGTGATTTCTCTCGAGCCGGCAAATAGGCTATCAGCGCATGATCCGACTCGTATTCGGGACTGGCTTGTAACCAAACCGGACCCAGGTCCCGGATATAGCATTGTTTCGATTTGGGCGCACTGCCACTATTGTTTTGCGTCTGCAGCCAGTCTTGTAACCGCCGTTGCAGTGCGGCGGCAGCCTCGACACTCCAATTACCCAACATCAGCGCTTCGAGATGTAATTGCTGCCATACCTGTTGCCGGAAGTGCTGAAAATCCTCGTAACTCAGGTTAGCCAGTGACGCTGCCAGCTGCACTGGCTCGGGATTCTGCGGTTGTAATACCGCCGACAATTTCGAAAATAACGTTGCCACCGGCTTATTCTTACTACTGTTTAGCCAATGCCGGCAAAGTTGTTGCTTTAACTCTGCAAATCGTTGCTCGCAAAATTGCGGATCAGGTAGCTGTAATAATATGTCGCCAATAAGCTGTAACTGATTAGCTGAAAGTCCGTTGGTTTGTAAGCTAAGGCCTTGGCGATGCACGTGCAAAAAGTAATTCAGGCCGGCAGTGGTCGCCGCATAGAATTGCTGATTAAAGCGGTCTAACAGTAACTCGACCCATAAGCGGCTGGCAGCTTGCTGGGTTAGGGTTTGACAACTCAAGGGCAGACTAAGCTGTAAAAAAATATGGCCTTTGGGGCTGTTAAAGTCGGTATCGGGTTTGTACCAGAGGCTAAGCTCATGGCTTTCAAAAAATAGTTGTGGTGCAGCGAGATGGTCTGCAGGCGATAACAGTTCTAAATCTGCAATAAGATAAGGGTTAGCGGCTGGCAACTGCAATGTTGCTGGGACCTGGATTTGTTGCAAGCTGGCTAACAGTTGCGCGTCGATAGGGCTGATCTGGTAGGGCGTCTGGTACCAGCGGGCTTCACGGTTAGTGTCCACATCATCGGCGATCAGCATCAAGCGCAGATTATCGGCAGTAAAATATTGTAATAGCTGTCGGTATAAAGCCGGAGGTGGCGTTTCCATTCGGTAATCGCCAAAGATCACATCCTGTAGCGGATAATGCTGTAGATTAAGCGATAGATCCGTGGCGGTTTGCAAGGCCGTGGCAGGTTCATAAAACTGATATGCCCACTGTAGTAGCTTTTGCCGCTCTTGAAACAACTGTTCTGGAAACGGACTTTGCCTGAGCAAGGCTAATTTAGCGAACACCGCCTGCACGATCTGTTGATAGTGCTGCCGCCCCAGTAACGTGAGTTCGAATGCCAGAGTAAAATCTTTATAATTGCTGCCGTCAATGCCTCCGCCGGCACTCAGTTGGTTTACCAGCCCCGCATTTTTTAATAACGCCAGCAAGGAGCCCGGTCCTTCATCACCGAGCAGATGCGCCAAAAAGCTGACCATCTTATAACGATACCAGGGTTGGATATCAGGTAGGGCGAAACTCAATACCAGACGCTGGCTACTTTTATGGGGGCGGATCTGCAGCTGTAGTTGCAATTGTTCTGACAAGTACAGCGGCACTTGCAGCGGACTTTTAGCCGCGACATCCGCTTTAATATCACTAAAATAGTTTCTGGCCAGTTTTTCCAGTTCAAGCAGGCTCTGTGGGCCAACCAGGCACAATGACATTCTGTGGGCGCTGTACTGGCTATCGAAAAAGCGTTTCACCGCTTGTTGCAGACTTTCGTGTGGGTGATCGGCCAGGGTCTGGGCGTTGCCAACCGAAAACTTGGCAAAGGGATGCGCCGGATTAATACTCTCTTTATGCACCTGATAGATACGCCGGCTATCATCTTTTAGCTTTAGCGAAAATTCCGCTTCAATGGCCTGGCGCTCTTTTTCGACATAGTCGCTGCTAAACAGGGGCGCGGTAAACATCGCAGCGAAGCGGCTTAAACCGTCAGCAAAATGTTGCTGTTCAAGATCAAAGTAGAACTGGCTATGCTCAGTGCCGGTCCAGGCATTATGGCTGCCACCGTGTTCACTGATAAACTGCTGCACTTCGCCGGCCTGCGGATAAGCGGCACTGCCTAAAAACAGCATATGCTCTAAAAAATGCGCCAGGCCTTCGCGCTCAATCGGATCGTCGAAGTGCCCGACATTGACGGTCAGGGCCGCCGCGCTTTTTTCGCTGTCGGCCTGGTGAACCAGTAGCACCGTTAAACCGTTAGCTAAGACAAGGTGCCGGTACTGTCTGGGATCGTTCGGGCTTTGCAATATCGGTGAACTTGCCAAGATGCATCCTTCTAAGGCACCTGTTGCGAGCGCCTCTCATAGCGATAAGTAATAACCAGCATAGGTCTTATGCTTTAATAGCAGTTACGCTGGCGGCTGACTTTCATTATCATAGCGCACTATTTTCACCTGACGCATGCTTATTTGTTAAACGGCCGGCCAGATGGGACAGATCAAGTAGTATGGCAATAACACCATGGTAAATATTGTAATCATGCGCCACGGCGAAGCTGAACCGCTGCAGGCTGATGATCAGCAACGCGCGCTAACCGAGCAGGGGCGGGTAGAAGTACAACAGATGGCGTCCTGGTTGGCCAATGTCTATCCGGCATTTGACTACCTGTGGGTCAGCCCATACCTGCGTACACGGCAAACTGCTGCCATTATGTTGGAAGCGCAGGCGGCCTGTCGGCTGCAGGTGATACCGCAATTGGTACCGGATGGCCAGGCGTTACAGATCAAAGATCAACTGGATTTACTGCTCGCTGAGCAACCTGATGCGCGGGTATTACTGGTATCCCATATGCCGCTGGTCAGTTTTCTGGTAGAAGCTTTTACTGACGCGGGCCGCACCCCCATTTTCACTACTGCAGCCTTATGTTGTATCGACTACCGGACAGCGCGGGGCGGGAAGTTGTTAGAGCAGATGTCACCGCTGGATTTGTCGTTAGTACGTAGCTAACGCTGCTTGATCTTGTCGTGACAGATGCTGTTGTAGATGTTGCTGTTACCGGTGTTGCAGTTCGCGAAACTGCTGCTCGTTGCTCTGATTAATTTTAAGCAATAGCAATAGGGCGCCATGCTTGCCCCAGCTTTTTGGGGCGGTGTGAAAGGCGCGTACATTCGGATGTTGCACCAGCCAGTTTGGTACCTTACGTGCCAGTATGCCCAGTCCTTTACCATGCACGACACAGGCGCAATTAAATTGCTGCTGCTGACAGTAGTCCAGTAAGCCAGCCAGCTGTGTTTTCGCTTCATTGGCTGTCATACCGTGTAAATCCAATACCACCTGCGGTTCTAATTCACCGCGGCGTAAGCGGCCGGCCAGCATCGGGTCGTCACCCTGCTGCACATAAGACAAGCTGCCGCTGGTGTCGGTGATGGCTTCGTATTCATCGGAGAAAAAGAACAGTTTTTGCGCAGATAGCTCCGCCGTGCCGGTAGGCGCGCGTTTTTGCTTGCTGCGTCTGACAACTGGCGGTATCTTGTCCTGCTCAAGCGGGCGGGCACCGGCGACACTGTCGCGAAACAGGGCTCGCTCTTCGACGCTGAGTGCATCGGGCTTCGGCTTTTTTTGCTGCATCGGCCTTAATCTATACTATCTTATTAGCTGCTACCGGAGCAAAGGATACCATGTCTGACACCTTACCCGCACCCTTTAGTCCTGAATTACTGGACCGCGCCTATAGCGAACTGCAGACCCTGCATGACTGGTTACGTTGGGCGGTCAGCCGGATGCATCAGGGTGGGGTCTATTTTGGTCATGGTACCGATAACGCCTGGGATGAAGCCGCAGTGATGTTGTCGCATGTGTTGTACTTGCCGCCCCTGCGTGATGAAAAGTTATTTAGCGTGCGCCTGACATTAGATGAGAAACAGCAATTTGTCGCGCTGTTAGAGCAGCGAATTACCCAGCGCATTCCAGCTGCCTATCTGACTCAGCAAGCCTATTTTTGTGATCTGCCGTTCTATGTCGATGAGCGGGTGTTGATCCCGCGCTCACCGATTGGCGAGCTGATTAAGCAGCAGTTTCAGGGCCTGTTGCCGGCTGGCAGCAGCCCGGCCCATATTCTGGATCTCTGTACCGGCTCGGGTTGTATTGCCATTGCCTGTGCGGTCGCTTTTCCGGAGGCGCAGGTTGATGCCGTCGATATCAGTGAGGATGCTCTGGCAGTATGTGAGCTGAATATTGCCGAGCATCAGCTGCAGGAGCGGGTCTACCCCATTCTGTCTGATGGCTTTAGTGCCCTGACGGGCCAGCAATATGATTTGATTGTCACTAACCCGCCTTATGTCGATGCCGAAGATATGGCCGATCTGCCAGATGAATACCGGCACGAACCTGAACTGGGGCTGGCGTCTGGTATCGACGGTCTGGCATTAACCCGGCAGATCCTGCGCGATGCGGCTGCACATTTAACCGAGCAGGGTATTTTAGTTTGTGAAGTGGGCAATAGTATGGTTGAATTGCAGTATAGATATCCAGACGTCCCATTTCGCTGGCTGGAGTTTAGTGCCGGAGGCCTTGGCGTCTTTGCACTGAGCAAAGCACAACTTGTGACTTGCCAGCATTTATTCGAGGAAAGTTAAATGGCAGGTAACAGCATCGGCCAGTTATTTAAAGTCACGACTTTTGGTGAAAGCCATGGCCCGGCGATTGGCGGCATTGTCGATGGTTGCCCGCCCGGTATGGCGTTAACTGCCGAAGATTTACAGTGTGATCTGGATCGGCGCAAGCCCGGCACCTCGCGCTACACTACACAGCGCCGCGAGGAAGACAGTGTCAAAATTCTCTCTGGTGTGTTTGAAGGTAAGACAACCGGTGCCAGTATTGGCTTATTGATTGAAAATACCGATCAGCGCTCACAAGACTATGCCAATATCGCCAGCCAGTTCCGGCCTGGCCATGCCGACTATACCTACTGGCATAAATTCGGCATTCGCGATTACCGCGGCGGTGGTCGTTCGTCGGCGCGCGAAACGGCAGTGCGGGTGGCGGCCGGTGCCATTGCCAAAAAGTATCTCGCTGAGCACTGTGGTATTGAGATCCGTGGTTATTTACAGCAACTGGGGCCGATTAAAGCCGAGCAGCTGGATTGGTCACAGGTAGAGCAAAATGCCTTTTTCTTCCCGGATGCGACTAAGCTAGAAGCGCTGGATGACTATATGCGGCAGCTGAAAAAAGACGGTGATTCGGTTGGCGCGCGGGTTAATGTGGTGGCAACCGGGATGCCGGTCGGTCTGGGTGAGCCGGTGTTTGATCGTCTGGATGCGGATATCGCCCATGCGATGATGAGTATCAATGCCGTTAAGGCAGTGGAAATCGGCGATGGTTTTGCGGTGGTTGAGCAGCGCGGCTCCACCGGCCGTGATGAGCTGACACCGCAGGGCTTTACGGCGAATCATGCCGGCGGTACCCTGGGTGGTATTTCCAGTGGCCAGGATATTCTGGTCAGCATGGCGTTAAAGCCGACTTCCAGTATCAGTATACCGGGCAAAACCATTAATACCGCCGGTGAAGTGGTGGATGTAGTGACCAAAGGCCGGCACGATCCCTGCGTGGGTATCCGTGCGGTACCGGTAGCCGAAGCCATGCTGGCAATAGTGCTGCTCGATCATCTGCTGCGCCATCGCGCCCAAAATGCCGGGGTACAGGTCGGTACGCCGGATATCGCGGCACTGGCACGGCAACAGTAAAGTAATTAATACCGCTTTTTAATCACACTAGTTTAACGGAACAGTCGTGTTAACACTTGCCACCAAGCCAGCCCTTGCGCTGGCTTATTTTGCTTATTTCGGCGTCTTAGGCCTGTTTGTGCCTTATTTCGGGCTGTTTTTGGATGGCCGCGGCTTAAGTTCGGCGCAAATTGGCTTATTGCTGGCGCTGGTCACGGCGACGCGGATCGTTGGCCCGGCGCTGTGGGGCACGCTGGCTGATAAAACCGCCAGGCCGCTGAGTATTATGCGTTTTGGCGCCATCATCGCGATCCTGGCCTGGTGCAGCAGCTTTGTTGATGCCGGCTTTTGGCCTTTGCTGGCCGGCTTTGCGCTGTTTAGTTTTTTCTGGACCGCCATCTTACCGCAGCTCGAAGTCTGTACCTTCCATGCGTTGAACGATGATGCCGGTGCTTACAGCCGCATCCGCACTTCCGGCAGTGTTGGTTATATCATTCTGGTGCTGCTCGGCGGTTATTTATTTCAGCGTTTTGGCAGTGAGTTTATGCCGGCAACGGCGCTGCTGTTTTTAGGCTTACTGCTACTCAGCTTATTTAAACTGCCGCCGCTGCCTAAGCTGTCAGCCAGTCAACAGGTGCACTTATCCTGGCGTCAGTTATTCAAAAGTAAGGTACTGTGGCTATTTATGGGCGCGGCCTTAATGCTGCAAATGAGCTTTGCGCCTTACTATGGTTTTTTTACATTGTATTGCCGCGATCTGGGCTATAGCGGCACTGTTACCGGCTTGCTGATTGGCGTGGCGGTGGCGGCGGAGATCGTCGCCTTTTATTTTGCCGGCCGCATTTTGGGCCGTTTCAGGCTGGGGCATTTACTGGCCGCCTGTTATGGCTTAACCGCACTGCGCTGGTTAATTGTCGCTTATCTTGGTGATCAGCCGCTGGTGCTGGCAGCCAGTATGCTGTTACATGCCGGTAGCTTTGCTATTGCCCACAGCGGCGCCATGCAGTTTATTCAGCAGTTTTTTCCCAAGGCACAGCGCGGCCGCGGTCAGGCGTTTTATGCCGGTATTATTTATGGCGGTGGCGGGGCTATCGGCGCCTATATTGCCGGTATCAGCTGGCGCGATGGCGCTGGCGCCAGTGCCACCTTTACGTTGGCGGCACTGGCAGCAGCAATAGCGATGCTATTGGCGCTAAGTTTACCGCGTACTATGCCGCGAGCGGATGATAAAGCCGCAAACATCAACACGCCCTAACGCATTAACCACTTAAGCAGCGCTTTAAACAGCGGCCGGTTAAAGGGCGGGTAAATCAGAATGCTGCTACTAAAGCGGCCTTTCTGGTGCACCGCCTTGGCGTGGGAAAAACGCCAAAAGCCTTCCGGGCCATGGTAGTTACCCAAACCTGATGGCCCGATGCCACCAAAGGGTAAGTCCTCCTGTGCCACATGCAGCAGCGTATCGTTAATGCAAACGCCACCGGCATGGGTTTGGGTTAATACTCGCTGTTGCAACCGCTTATCTTCACTAAATAAGTACAGCGCCAGCGGCCTGGGTCTGGATTTAATATAGTCAAGCGCCTGCTCAAAGCTGTCATAGCCGATAATCGGCAACAGCGGACCGAAAATTTCCTGCTGTAAAATCTGACACTCCTCGGGCACATCAACCAGCAAGGTTAGCGGTAGCCGGCGCTGTTGTTGTTGCTGCTCGCTGCCTATGACTGCACAGGGATAAGCGGTTGCGCCTTTAGCCAGTGCTTCGCTTAGCAGCTGCTGTAAGCGCTGATAATGCTGAGTATTGATCACCGTGCTGTAATCGGGGTTAGTCGCAAAATCAGGATAGAGCTTGGCAAAGTCGGCTTGCAGTTGGTTAATCAAAGCCGTGATCCGAGCCTTAGGCACTAACACATAATCGGGCGCGACACAGGTTTGACCGGCATTAGCGGTTTTGCCAAACAATAAGCGCTGGCTAAAATGTGCTAAGTCGGTATCTGCTGTCAGCAGCGCCGGGCTTTTACCGCCCAGCTCAAGCGTCACTGGCGTCAGATTGGCCGCCGCAGCCTGCATCACTTTGCGCCCGACGCCGGTAGAGCCGGTAAACAACAGATGATCAAAGGGTAGGGCGGCAAAAGCGGCGGCGACGTTGGCATCGCCCTGAACCACACTAACGCAGTCAGTTAAGCCCTCTGCCAGCATTTCAGCCAGCACCGCATTGGTTGCCGGAGTAAACTCCGACAGCTTTAACATCACCTGATTACCGGCTGAGAGTGCCGCCATAAGCGGGCTAAGTGCCAGAAAAATCGGATAATTCCACGGCACAATAATACCAACCACACCTAACGGCTGCGCCAGCACAAAGTTTTTTGCCGGCGCAAAGGTATAGTGCACGGCACGGCGCTGCGGTTTTAACCAGCGTTTAAGCTGTGACAACTGATATTTGATGCCCTGCAGACTGGGCGCGATTTCCAGCAGCTGCGTTTCAACACTGCTGCGCTGGCCAAAATCGCGGGACACGGCCTGTTGTAACGCCGTGTCGTATTGTTTTAGCAACCCAGCCAGACGCTGCAAGCGTTGCTTACGTGTAGCAAGTGATGGATAGGGTTCGGCGTTAAACTGCTGTTGATGCTGTTGAAACAGGCTTTCTATGCTCATCAGAACTCACTACTGCTTAGAACACGCTGGGTTATGCTGTTACTCTAAAGTAGTCCAACCAGTGGAGCAAGCGTTGTCGAGCAGCACAGCGCTGGGCAAGCTGCGGTCAAGTCGCTACAATGCGCAGCAATTTCTACAGCTGTCACACAGGTGAGGTCGATGACAACGCAGTTTCGCTTAGGGTTGATTGTAAATCCGTTAGCTGGCTTAGGCGGTAGTGTCGGTTTAAAAGGTAGCGATGGCATGGCTGAACAGGCACTGGCACTCGGTGCGGTGCCGATGGCGCAACAGCGTGCCAGACAAAGCCTGGAGCAACTGCTGCCGCTGCGTGACAAGTTACAAATCTTTACCGTCGCTGGCGATATGGGGCAGCAGCTTTGTGAAGAGTTGGGTTTTGATTACCAGCTTTGCTATACCCCAGCGGATTCACTTACTACCGCGGCCGATACCGAGCAAGCCGCTGCCGTGATTGCCGAATCCGGCGTTGATTTACTGCTGTTTGCCGGTGGTGATGGTACAGCGCGCAATGTCTGTAGCGTCGTCGGCGCTAAAACCACCGTCTTGGGTATCCCTGCCGGTTGTAAGATCCATTCCGGCGTTTATGCGATTTCGCCACTGGCCGCCGGTAAGCTGCTGGCAAAGCTGGTCGCCGGTGAGCTGGTCAGTCAGCAGGAAGCCGCAGTGATGGATATCGATGAAGGTGCTTTCCGTGAAGGGGTCGTCAAAGCCCGCCGCTATGGCGAGATGCGCATTCCGGCCGAGCTGCGTTATGTACAAAGCGTAAAAATGGCCGGCAAGGAGTCAGAAGAGCTGGTACTGGATGATTTAGCGGCCTATGTCGCTGGTTTAATGGAACCGGATGTGCGTTATGTGATGGGCTCTGGCTCGACGGTTGCCGCCGTGATGGCGGAACTGGGGCTGGACAATACCCTGCTGGGTGTTGATGTGGTCGAAAATGGTCAGCTGCTGGCCAAAGATGTTACCGCAGCGCAGCTGCTGGAGCTGGTGCAGAATACCCCCAGCAAATTAATTATTACCTTGATTGGCGGTCAGGGCCATGTGTTTGGCCGCGGTAATCAACAACTCTCGCCGGCCGTGATCCGCGCCATTGGCCGCGATAACATTCTGCTGCTGGCGACCAAGAGCAAGCTGCAGCAACTAAATGGCCGGCCATTACTGGCCGATACCGGTGATATGGCCTTAGATCGCGAGTTACAGGGTTTAATACCGGTGCTGACCGGTTATAACGATTATGTGATTTACCGCTTAGGTTATGAGGACGAAGCATAATGCAAGATAGCAATACCGAACACTTTATTGCCCGGGCGGCGGAATTTTTTGACCAGTTAGTGCCTGTTGCCACTGACGATGAGCTATTTGCCGCCGGTTATTTACGTGGTCATGTTGATTTAGCCGTTGGAACCCTGCAACTAACCGAGCAACCTTTTAGCCTGGCCACCTTGCTGCAACAGGTGAACAGCAGCCTGCAGCACGCAATTGCCCAGGGTGAGCTAAACGCGGCAGACGAGTTGCTGGTGCAGGATATCTGGCAACGTTTACAACAGGCCGCCTGAGTTAAGGCCGCTTGAACAAGACTTTTGGCGGTAATTGACGTAAGATACTGCCATCTTTTAACAGTGGTGTAGCCCGGCTGCACCCGTCAATATAAGTGAAATCCATGTCAAAATTTACTACGTTAGAGCAGCACGCCAGCTACGGTATCGGTTTACAAATGGGTCAGCAACTGGCTGATCGTCCGTTCGATGGTTTAGATATCACTGCTGTCGCCGCCGGTTTAGCCGCTGCGTACAACGAGCAGGCGCCAGAAGTGAGTGATGAGCAAATCCGTGCTGCTTTTACCGTTATTAGCCAGCGCATGCAGGCCGAAGAGCAAGAAAAAGCGCAGGCGCTGGCAGAAGCCGGTGAAATGTTCCTGGCAGAAAATGCCAAGCGCCCGGAAGTAACCGTTACTGCCTCTGGTTTACAGTATGAAGTTCTGGTAGCCGCCGAAGGCGATAAGCCAACCGCAGCCTCTACCGTGCGTACCCACTATCACGGTACCCTGATTGACGGCACTGTGTTTGATAGCTCTTATCAGCGCGGTGAACCAGCAGAATTCCCGGTATCCGGCGTTATCGCTGGCTGGACTGAAGCGCTGCAACTGATGGCGGTAGGTTCAAAACTGCGGTTATATATCCCGCATAACCTGGCCTATGGTGAGCGCGGTGCCGGCAATGCTATCGCACCTTTCAGCACCCTGGTATTTGATGTAGAACTGCTGGCAATTCTGTAACCCTTAGTTTCCGCTTCAATGTGACAAAGCCGGCGTTGCCGGCTTTGTCGTTTTAATGGTAATAAAATTGCCGAAAATATCAGCAATCAGTTGCCTAAGCTACCAGTTTTTCTGCAGTTTTCTAAACAGACGTTATACTTTCAGCAGACGTTTTTTATTCACCGAACTGAGAGTAGCTTATGGCAAATTTGACCATCCAAACCCGTATCCTCCTGCTGGCGTTATTACCCAGCACCTTACTGGCAGTAGTGCTGGTAACCTTTAGCTTAATGCAGGCACGCAGCCTCGGCCAGCAGGGTGTGGATGGCTTTGCTGAGGTGTATAGCCAAAGCCAGCAGGCAGTAATTAAAAACTATATGGAGCTGGGTAAGACTGCCATCGCTCATCTTTATAATGCGCCGGATGCAGCGACCAATCCGGCCATTCGGGAACAAGCCATTAATATTTTGCGCCAACTGCGTTTTGATGACAGTGGCAGCATGGGCTACTTCTTTATCTATGATCAGCAGGGCGTCAATGTGATGCACGCCGCCAACCCTGCCTTGCAGGGCCGTAATTTGATGGATCTTAAAGATCCTAATGGCGTTGAAGTCATTCGGGGCCTGTGGAATGCCGCCCGCAGTGGCAAAGGTTACTTGTATTATCACTGGAATAATCCGGAAACCAATACCACGGATCCAAAACTGGGTTATGCCGAAGAGCTAACCAAATGGGGTTTAATGTTAGGCACCGGCTTTTGGATCGACAGCCTGGATAAACAGGTTGCGGTGATGCAGCAACGGGTAGACGACTCGCTGGCAACCAGCCTCTGGAGTTCGATAGTCACCGCAGCTATTGCGTTAATTGTGATTACCTTGCTGGCACTGGTGGTGGTACGCAGTATTATTACACCACTGAAATCGGCGGTGAGCGCCATGACCGATATTGCTCAGGGTGGCGGCGATTTACGGCATCGCTTAACGGCTGAGGGTAATGATGAATTAGCGCAACTGGCGCAGGCTTTTAACCGCTTTGCCAGTCAGGTCCGGGATTTGGTGGCACAGGTTGCCGGTTCGACCAAAACGCTGAATCACAGCGCTAATGAGCTAAATGGCATTATGCGCCAGGCCGGGCAGGGCGTGGCACGCCAACAATCCGAGAGTGATCAAGTGGCTACGGCAATGAACGAGATGGCGGCTTCGGCCCATGAAGTGGCAGATAGCGCCATGCGGGCATCGGAAGCCGCCGCTAATGCCGAGGATCTGGTCAGTAACTCGAAGCAGACGTTGCTGCAAACAGTACGGGTAATTGATGGTTTGGCGGAGCAGGTGACCCATGGGGTTTCGGTTATTGGCGATTTAAGCAAAGAATCCGACAGTATTGGCGGAGTACTGGATGTGATCCGCAGCATTGCTGAGCAAACCAACCTGCTGGCGCTCAATGCCGCCATTGAGGCGGCGCGGGCCGGCGAAGCGGGGCGTGGTTTTGCGGTAGTAGCCGATGAAGTGCGCACTCTGGCCAGTCGTACCCAACAAAGCACCCAGGAAATCCAGCAGATGATCCAGCGCCTGCAAGCCGGTATTAAAGGTGCGATCGATCTGATTAGTAAGTTAAAACAAAGCAGCCAAAGCAGTGTTGATGAGATCCGGCAGGTCGAGCTGGCACTTAACCAAATTAGCAGTGCGGTTAATACCATCAATAATATGAACGCGCAGATCGCCACCGCCGCTGAGGAGCAAACCCATGTTTCCGGCGCCATTAATGAGAACGTACATCAAATTGTGGCGGTAACCGAAGAAACGGCTGAAGGAACAAGACGTGCATCTGCCACCAGTGAGCGCTTAAACGCATTAGCGACAGAGCTGGATACGCTGGTCGGTAACTATAAGGTCTAAGATAGGCATCCTGGCAACTAAACAGGCCGCAATTGCGGCCTGTTTAGTTTAGTACAGAAAACGGCTAACGTGGAAAACGACAAATCCAGAAATCGGCTAACACAGCAAACGCTGATTAACCGCGATACGGATTGCGGGAAATTTTACTAAATTGGCTCAGCAGAATAAGCAAAGCACTAACGCCATAGGCGGCCATCAGTACCCGGCTCCAACCGGCCATGCTTAAACTGGCAAATTGCCAGTCCACACCACCACAGGTGCCGGTAACCTCAAATACTGCAGGTAGCCACTTATCTAACGCCAGCCAGCTTGGAAAATCCGCGAACAAAGCACAGGTCGTAAAGCCCCCCTCAGCTAAAATTTGTTCAATGTTTACCAGCTCCTGCGCCTGATATAGGCCATATAAGGCACTACCCAGCCATAAGCTCAGCGCGGCAAACCTCAGCATGACATTGCGAGGTGCCAGCAAAGCCAGTAACGCCGCCAGCAAAATTCCGGCAAAGGCGACCCGGATATAAATACATTTAATGCAAGGTTGATAATTTAACGCGTACTGGAAATACAGCCCGGTGAGCTCCATGGCCAAAGCGGTTAGCGCTAACAGCAACCAAGGCCAGCGTTGCATCGATAAGGATTTCAGTGTTTTAAACATGGTATGGCTGTCTGTTATTGTTGTTTTGCTGGCTAATCTAAGGGATTTCAACAAAATACACAATGCGGGCTAAAGCCTTAGTTCAGCTTGGCAAGCTATTTTTACAAGCCGACTTGTTAATGGGATTGGCTCTGGTACAATCAGTGCCAACTTATAAGAACCATGATTGACACGGATAACGGTGCATGACCAATCTGATTAAAGCGCAAAGCCCGGCGGGCTTTGCCGAAGAATATATTGTCGACTCCATCTGGAATGGCAAATTTGCTCCAGGCTCCATTTTACCGGCAGAGCGTGAACTCTCAGAATTAATTGGTGTAACCCGTACCACGCTGCGTGAAGTATTACAGCGGCTGGCGCGTGATGGCTGGTTAACCATTCAGCATGGTAAACCCACTAAAGTAAATAACTTTTGGGAAACCTCAGGCCTGAATATTCTGGAAACCCTGGCCCGGCTGGACGAAGAGCGGATGCCGGATCTGGTCGACGAGCTGTTATCTGCCCGCACTAATATCAGTGCGATTTATATTCGCGGCGCCATTAAAACCCATCAACAACAGGTCATTGATGCCCTGACTGGCTCTGAGCAGTTGGAAGATACCGCCGAAGCCTTTGCTGATTTTGACTATAACCTGAACCATGAATTGGCTTTACATTCGTCAAACCGGATCTATGTGCTGATTTTAAATGGTTTCCGTGGTTTGTATAACAAAATTGCCCGTTTTTACTTTTCCAGCCCCGCAGCGCGGGAACTGGCCCGCCAGTACTATCAGCAATTAAAAGCCCTGGCCCAGGCCGGTAAGCATGATGATGTGGTGATGGCGGTGCGTAAATATGGTATTGACAGCGGTAAGATCTGGTCTGAACTGCGGCCGACCATTCCGCGCGATCTGATGGAATAAGCCAAGTTAGGCTAAGATAAAAGCCGCAGCCCGCTCTGCGGCTTTTTTATACCTGCTGCACTGGGCTGACTACACTTTTTGATATAAGATATTCCCAATTGTTATAAGTGAGTCCTTAGCGGAGCCCAAGATGTCAGCAGATGCCATGACCTGCCGGAAAGTCAGTGAGATCTATCTGGATAACAACGCCACCACGGCGGTGCTACCCGGCGCGGCGGAAGCCGTGTTGCAATGTATGCAACAGGATTTTGGTAATCCCAGCAGTACGCACAGTACCGGCATTAAAGCCAAGGCGTTGTTAGAGCACAGCCGCAAGCTGGCGCGCCAATTATTGGGCGCTGATAACGGCGACATTATCTTTACCTCAGGTGCTACCGAAGGCATCCAAACTTCAGTGCTGTCGGCATTGCTGGCGATCCGTGAGCGAGGCTTGGCGGGGCCTGACACCCTGTTACTTTATGGCGCAACCGAACACAAGGCAGTGCCGGAGAGTCTGAAACACTGGAATAGCCTGCTACAACTTAATGCCAGTATCCGTGCCATCCCGGTACTTGCCAATGGTCTGCTCGACTTAGAGGCCCTGGCAGAGCTGCTGCCACAGGCAGCACTGGTCTGTACTATGGCGGCCAATAACGAAACCGGTGTGCAGCAGGATTTGCAGGCGATTGAGCAGTTGTTGAACCAGCATAATGCTGATGCTTACTGGTTGGTTGACTGTGTACAGGCGCTGGGCAAAATGCCGCTCAATCTGGCGGCAAGCCGCATTGATTATGCCCCCTTTAGTGGCCATAAGCTTTATGCCCCCAAAGGCATCGGCTTTTTATATGTGCGCAAAGGGGCACCTTATCAGCCACTGATCACCGGTGGTGGCCAGGAAGGTGGCTTACGCTCTGGTACCGAAAACCTGCCGGGTATTGCTGCGCTAAACTATATCTTTCAGCAATTGCTGGATCCCGAGCACAGCATCTTTGTCGGTAGCAACCAACTTTATCAATACCGCGAACAACTCTTAGCGGCACTACGTCAGTTATTTCCGGCACTGGTGCTAAACAGCGATTTACCGCAGGCACTGCCAACCACGTTAAACTTCTCGGTCCCCGGCTTTTTTGCCAAAGATATTCTGGATCTATTCGACGCTGCCGGTATTCGGGTCAGCTCAGGATCGGCCTGTAGTTCAAAAGTCACAGGTAGCTTTGTGCTGGATGCGATGGGGCTGGAGCGCTGGCGCAGTGAAGGGGCGATCCGCTTATCCTTTGGGCCGGCGTTTAGTCAGGCCGAATGTGAGCAAGCCTGTCAACGCATCCTCAGCCTGGTGCCGGTGGTTAAGCAACATGGCCTGGTATTAACAGATGGCGATCCGTTGAATATACCGACCAGCAGCGGCCTGTATCAGTTTAAACATGATGCCTGCTGCAGTTATTTACTGCTGTGTCAGCAAAGCCGGCAAGCCCTGATTATTGATCCGGTGCTGGCGCTGACCGAGCGTTTATCGAATATTGTTCAAAGCCGCGGCCTAAAGCTGGTCGCTGTGCTGGAAACTCATATACACCAGCAAGCCGGACAAGCTGCGCTGCTGTTACGTCAACTCTTTAGCGGCCAAAAGTTTGATCAAACCGGTTGGCCGCAGGATCAACAACAGCTGCACATCGGCCCCTACCAGTTAAGCCGTATCGCCACACCCGGCCATAGTCCACTGGCCTATAGCCTGTTGCTAAAACAAGCTGGTGAGCTGAAAGCCGCCTTTGTCGGCGATCTGCTATTACCCGGCGGCATTGGCCGCACCGATCTGGCAGGTGGCGATGCGCTGATGTTACAACACAGCCTGCAACAGCTGGCGGCTCAGCTTTACCCCGAAACCTTGCTGTTTTCCAGCCATGATTATGCACAGCGCTTTGTCACCCGTTTAAGTCTGGCGCTACAGGAAAGCCCGCTGCTGGAAAGCCTATTGGCCGGCGCACCGCAGCAACAATGGCAGCAGGTGTTAAATCAGCAATGTTGGCAGTTGCAGCAAGCCAGCAGTCACCTATGTGGCTATGTTGAAGTGGCTAACGACGATGCCATTGCCTTACTGCAGTCGGCACAGCTGCCAGACTTATTAGCAGAACCTGGTTTGGTCGTGCTGGATGTGCGTGAGCCCTATGAGCAGAGCGCAGGCGCCCTAAGCCGCTATTTACCGGTTAAGGCTGAAGTGCTCGAAGTACCCTTGTCCCGGCTTTGCGACGCAGTATTGCAACAACAGTTACAACCAGAGCAGAGCTTATTACTGGTTTGTCGCAGTGGTAATCGCAGCTTGCTGGCGGCACGGGTGCTGCGGCGCCTCGGTTTTAGCAAATTGTGGAATCTGCAGGGTGGGGTGGCATTACTCAGTTAGTGCTGCCACCACTTAGTAAAAAAAACGCCGGCAGAGCCGGCGCAAACATGCTGCATCAGGTAAACCGTTAATAGAAAAACTGCTGTAATGGGTTCAGTAACCGTACCAAACCCTTGTTAAATTTCAGTGGCGCGCTTAACACCGACAGGCATAAACAGTCTTCATCAGCCCGGGTATGCGGCGTATGGGTGTCGGCTGGGGTGTTGATTAACAAGTCCCCGGCACCATACTCGCCATTTTCATCACAAATCGTGCCGCTTAGTACCAGTGTCATTTCCAGACCCAAGTGGGTATGGTTCGGAATTTCTGTGCCCTTATCAATATACAATAACGACACATGCATCTTATCGCCCGCCGGTAACTTGGCGGTGGCAATACCACCAAGCTGCAGCCACTTGCCCTGCTGCTCAGCCAGGCGGCTTAGCGCGCGCGGAATAGCAAACTCACGACCGTTGATCTGAACTTTTACCAGTTCGCGAGCCGCTTTCTGCCGTGGCTTATCAAGCTGAGGCTGCCCGGTGATTTCCGCCAGCAGCGCGCTAAAATCGTCAGTGTCGTCCTGCTCAAGCGGCATACTCGCTAACACATCAGCCTGGTCGTTATGAATATCCTGACAAACACGCTGACAATGCGGGCACAAATCAATATGAGTGGCTACGGCAAGAGCCACATCAGCCGACAGAGTGCCGGCAACATATTGTTCCATTAACATCATGCCGGGATGGTATTTAACTGCGTGTGTCATCTAATGCCTCTCTTAAACGGTCTAACGCCAACCGGATCCGTGATTTAACGGTACCCAGCGGGATGTCGAGCTCTTCTGCTACTTCCTGATGTGATTTTTCTTCCAGATAAACTTTTTGCATTACCAGCCGCTGTGCGACAGGTAAGGCATCAAAAAACGGTGCCAGCTTTTCGCTGAGTAACATGGTTTCCCACTGATCGGTGGCGGACTCTTCCAGCTCCGGATAATCACCGTCGGCCCACAGATCATCCGCACTAATGTCATCTTTACGACTCTGCTTTTTACGCAGCATGTCGAAGCGTACATTACGGGCAATGGTAAAAATCCAGGTTGAAGCACAGCCACGACTGGGATCAAATAAGCGGGCTTTCTTCCAAACGTTTAGCATGGTGTCCTGCACCATCTCCAGCGCCTGTTGTTCGTTACCGAACATTTTCATACCAAAGGCTTTTAACCGTGGCGCAAAATAATTAAACAACTCCGCATAAGCCGATTTATCGGCGTGCAAGGCAACAAAGGTCAAGGCATCTTCCCATTGACCGGTGCGGATATGTGGCTCGGCGCTCTCGGCACTGATAGTCATTCGGTCTGGCATCCTCGTGGTCGTCCCCGAGTGCTCATGATGCCCTGTCAGCACGGTAGAATCCAACATAATTCGTTTTCCTGGTATGGCCAGTAGCTGTTCTAATGGGTTCCTGATGTTTTACGCGGCCTGACACTGAGTAGATTGATTTTTTATCAATCAATAAATCGAACATAAACAGCAAGATTATCGGATTTTTTTTCTAAAAAATCTAAGTAAACTAGCTTTATTGGATTAGCCAAAGGAGGCAACGATGAAAAACATTCTGGTAATTAATAGCTCAATCAGCGGTAGCAATGGTAACTCTAACAAGCTGGTGCAGTTTTTACTGGCACAGCTGTCTGGCGCCCAGGTAACGGAAATTGATTTAAATGCACAGCCGTTGCCGCATCTGGAAATGAGCGAAATCGGCGCCTGGATGACACCAGCCGCCGAGCGCAGCAGCGAGCAACAAGTACTGGCGGCTTATTCAGATGAATTGATTGCTAAAGTTGAAGCGGCAGATGCCATCGTCTTTGGTGTGCCGATGTATAACTTCGCGCTGCCAAGCCAGTTAAAAGCCTTGTTAGATCGCCTGGCTCGTGCCGGTGTCACCTTTAAATACACCGAAACTGGCCCGGTTGGCTTGTTAAAAGATAAGCCAGTGATCTTCGCTCTGGCCCGCGGTGGTGTTTATGCTAATTCGCCAGCGGACTCTCAGGTTCCGTTCCTGAAAACCTTCTTTAACTTCGTTGGTCTGACCCAGCTGCATTTTGTGTATGCGGAAGGCCTGAATATGGGCCCGGAAGCGGCAGAAGAAGGTCTGACAGGCGCACAGCAACAGTTGACCGAACTGGCCAAGCGACTCTTTATCTAACGAGGTTAGCCAACATCGTTATAAAAACTCGCGTTAAGAACGTCCACCAAGCCGGCTCGCGCCGGCTTGGTGCTTTTCGGCGTATCCCTGTTGCATTCAGCCGCATAAGGTTGCGTTCTCTAGGCAGCCTTTGTATAACTGTGCGGTCTTGTCATTAGTAAGAACCAAAACAATGAAAACATTCCGTAAAGCCTTACTCTCACTAAGCTTAACCGCGCTGTGCTGGCATAGCAGCGCTGCCCTGGCCAAAGCCGAACCGCAAACCTGGACTACTGACACCATCAGCGTGCAGCAGGTCTTTAGCGCTAACCCAGATATTCGTTTTACCATGGAACAAATCATGGCTGATCCGGATTGGTTGGGCCGTCAGCCGGAAACGGCGTTCTGGTCGCCGGACAGCAGCACCATTTATTACCAGCGTAAACGCGAGGGTAGTGAGTTACGGGATTGGTTTAGCCGCCCCTTGTTAGCCGAGGGCAACGGTGAGCTGGTTAAGCTGGCGCACTGGCATCAGATGGGCGCCTCGCAGCTGGTGTATAACAGTGATCGCAGCAAAGCGGCCTATGTGTTTGAAGGCAATGTGTTTGTGCTGCAAAACGGTGAGTTACTGCAGTTAACCCGCAGCAACAGCAGCCACAGCCGGCCGCAATTTTTGCTGGATGGTCGCCTGGTGTATCAGCAAGGCTGGGATTTTATCGCTTACGATTTTAACAACGGCAGTCATACCGAGCTGGCCAGCCTGAAGACCGAAGATGCGCCAAAAGCACCAGCCGTGCCCAAAGGCTATCTGGCGCAGGAGCAACATAAGTTGCTGGAGTTTGTCGCGCTGCAACAACGCAACCAGGCAGAGCGCTTTGACGCACAGCAACAATTACGGCAACAAAACGCCAGTTTAGCGCCAGCTGCTATCTATGTTGGTAAAGGCCAGCAAATTGTCGATGCCAGCTTATCACCGGCCGGTACTCATCTGATCCTGGCCAGTCGCAAGCAAAGCAGCCGCAACGAGAAAGACATTATGCCGAACTATATTTCGGCAACCGGCGATATTCTGGCGCAGCCGGTACGGGCCAGGGTAAACGACTTTAAACCTGAGCCACAGAAGCTGATCCTGGTTGATTTACGCGATGGCAGTCAGCATGAACTGAGCTATACCAGTTTACCGGGCTATAACGAAGATGTTCTGGCTGAGGTTAAAGCGGAAAATGCCAAGGCGCGGGGCGAAACCTATAAGAGTGCCAAGGTTATCCGCGATATTGGTTTAATGACCGATTGGTACTGGAGCCAGAGCGCGCTGCGTTGGCACCCGAATGGTCAGCAGCTGGCGGTCATGTTAAAGGCCTTTGATAACAAAGACCGCTGGATCGCGACTGTTGATCTGGTAGGCAAAAAGTTACAACCACAGCACCGCTTACATGATAAAGCCTGGGTTAACTACGCCTTTAACGACTTTGGCTGGTTAAACAACAGCGAAACCCTGTATTTCCTGTCAGAAGAGAGTGGTTACTCCCATCTGTATACCAAGGGCCTGAAAGATCGTAACCCGAAGAAACTGACTGCCGGCACCTTTGAGGTGAGCAATCCGGTACTGACGCATAATGACCAGTATCTGTATTACACCGCCAACGTCAGCCATCCTGGTATTTACAATGTGTACCGGTTGGCGCTGGCTAACGGACAAATTGAACAGCTGACCAACCTGCTGGGTAGCACCGAGTTTACCTTATCACCGGATGAGCAAAAGTTATTACTGCGCCATTCTACTAACCTGTTGCCACCTGAGTTGTACGTCGCGGATGCCCGACCAGGCGCTGAGCTAAAGCAATTAACCAATACCATTTCGGCACAGTTCCGCGAGTTACCGCTGGTGGCGCCACAGGTGGTAGCTGTACCGTCCAGCCATGGCAAGCATCCGGTATTTAGCAAGGTCTATCTGCCAGCAGATTATCAGCAGGGTGAAGCGCGCCGGGCAGTGATCTTTAACCACGGTGCCGGCTATCTGCAAAACAGCGATCTGGGTTGGTCGGGTTACTTCCGAGAGTTCTTCTTCCACAACCTGCTGGTACAACAGGGTTATGTAGTGATGGATATGGATTTCCGGGCATCAAAAGGCTATGGCCGTGACTGGCGTACTGCCATTTACCGTCAGATGGGAACACCGGAAATTCAGGATCTGGTCGATGGTGTCGAGTGGCTGGTAAAACATGCCAATGTTGATCGTAAGCGCATCGGTACCTATGGTGGCTCTTACGGTGGCTTTATGACCTTTATGGCGCTGTTTAAAGAGCCTGAGTTGTTCCAGGCCGGGGCGGCACTGCGGCCGGTTAGTGACTGGGCTTATTATAACCACCCTTATACCTCAAATATTCTGAACACGCCGGATATCGATCCTATTGCTTATGAACGCAGTTCACCGATCTACTTTACTCAGGGTCTGAAAAAGCCACTGCTGATCAACGCCCCTATGGTCGATGATAATGTGTTCTTCCAGGATGTGGTGCGTTTGGTACAACGGCTGATTGAGCAGGAAATCATTCACTTTGAAACCGCGATCTATCCGGTGGAGAATCATGGTTTCCGGCAACCAAGCAGCTGGCTGGACGAGTACCGCCGTATCTACAAACTGTTTGAACAAAATCTCTAACCTTGTCACCGGGGCCATCCTTCAGCCAGCTGAGCTGAAGGGCGGCCCTGCGCTTTACTGAACTACCTTTGCTCACCAGTTACCGTTGGCACTAACAAAGTCGGTATCGGCGGTAAAGAGCAGGGGTTGCTGGCTGTATGGCTGCTGTAAACGCAGTTCTGCGGCATGCAGCAGTAAACGGGGGGCTGCCGCTGCCTGTTCGGGCGAGGCATAAAAATTATCCCCCAGGATCGGATGGCCCAACGCGGCCAGATGCACTCTTAGCTGATGTGAGCGCCCGGTTACCGGTCTTAGTTCTACTAAACTACAGTCTTGCCGTACCGCAATGCGTTGATAAAAGGTTTGTGCGGGTTTACCGGCAGCATCCACCCGCTGTTTGGGCGCCTGATCCGGATCAGCACTCAGGGGCAGATTAATTTCTCCCGGCTCAGCTGACATTACACCGGCGACTACCGCAAGATAGCGCTTTTTAACCAGCCGCTCGGCAAATTGCCGTTTTAACTCACGCTCCGCCTTGCGTCTTAACGCAAACACCACCACACCTGAGGTTCCGAGATCCAGCCGGTGCACCAATAACGCGGTTGGAAACTCGCGCTGTACCCGGCTAAGCAGTGAATCGCTAAGCTCTAACGCCCGGCCGGGATTTGTCAGCAAGCCGCTGGGTTTATTCACCACCAGCAAATCTTTATCCTGATACAAAATTTGCAGCGAGCCTGACGGAGGCTGGTAGAACTGATACGCACTCATCTGTAAATCCGCAACTTATCACCATCTTGGCGGCAGCTTAACGGCTTTGGCGCCGCCTGCAAGGCTTTTTTGCCAACCGTTAGGGGGTGTTGTTTCGTTTCGCGATTAAAACGCCGCCAGATTTACAAAACTCAATCAGCAAACGTCGACACGCCTCAGGCTAACTTGGTTATAATGCGCTGCATTACAGCATAGGAACCGGATTATGACAGCGGCGTTAGACGAATTGGCAATTTTGCCGGCAACCAACCAGGCCTACCACATCCTGTATCAGGATGAAGCCTTATTGGTGGTTGATAAGCCGACTAAACTGTTAACTGTGCCGGGCCGGCATCCGGCGAACCGCGACTGCTTGATTAGCCGGGTACAGTGTGAATTCCCGGGCGCACAGGTGGTGCACCGGCTGGATTACGACACCTCTGGCATAGTGCTGCTGCCACTGACTAAAAAAGCACTGTCAGCGCTAAGTAAGCAATTTCAGGCGAGAAGCATTAGCAAGCTCTATCAGGCCCGCGTGGCCGGCCAATTATCCGCTGCTGTCGGAGAAATTAATTTGCCAATCGCACCAGACGCTGAGCGCCGGCCACTGTATAAAATTTGTCAGCTAACCGGTAAGCCTTCATTAACACATTATCGTGTGCTGGAATACCGGGCAGGGGACGACAGCACTTTAGTGGAGCTGGAGCCGGTAACAGGTCGCTCGCATCAGCTGCGCTTGCATTTGGCTGCCATTGGCCATCCGATCCTGGGGGACAGCCTTTACGCCTCGCCGGCGCAGGCCGCCATGGCTCCCCGATTATTGTTGCATGCGCAACAGATCCGTTTGCAACACCCGAACACAGCCAAAGAGCTCACTCTAACAGCCACTATTGATTTCTAAGTGGTTGTCGCCGGGTCTGGCTGTAACAACACATGGATCCCGGAGTCTGATGGATACAGCAGCAGAGTAACTTCAGTAGAAATATTGGGTACGCGCAAGCGCAACTGCTCAGGCTTGCTGCGCATAAAACTGCGTTGGATTGCGCTGGTCAAGCCACTAAAATCCTGACCGGGACGATAAAATACTTCGGTCAACGCTTTACCCATTACCGGTATTTTCGGATCGGCAAACAGCTCCAGCGCACTTTGATTCATAAAAGTAAAATTCAGGTGCTGATCCAGAGTAAAGAACGGATCTGACACATCATTAAGGGTTTGATAGAGCGCTTGTCGCAGTTGGTCAGTCTGTTGCCACAGCCGCTTTTGTTCGCTGATGTCCATCGCCGAGCCAAACCAATACAGTAGTTGGCCTCTGTCATCATAGATTGGTCGGGCCGAGGTCAAATGCCAGATATAGCTGCCGTCTTGGCGGCATATCCGAAATTCAATTTGATAATGGCTCTTGCTGCTAACACATTTTAGCCAATAAGCCGCAGTGCGCTCGCGGTCATCCGGGTGTAGTAATGCTAACCAATCACTAACAATCTGACTGGTTGTTTTGCCACTAAATTGCGCGAACGTATCCGAGACAAAATCAATCATGCCGTCCGCTGTCGCTGTCCATACCTTCACCGGCATACTGTCAGCCAATTGCTTAAAGCGTAATTGTAATGAGTTGGCACGCTGCGCTTCGTCGTAATGCTGTTGAATATTTTGCAGCAGCCCGCGGATCAGCTCCAGCTCTGCCGGATCGGCATAGGCAATTAATCTCACCCAGATAGCGCTGTGGTGCTCGTTGTGTAGCTTCAATTCCAGGCTTAACGGCTCAGCTCTGGTTAAAACCTGCTCCAGTTGTTGCTTTAAATCCTCTTGTTCATGCCATTCAAAACAGCAGACAAATTGTTCCAGTGTTAATTCACTAAGTGTTACCCCTAATAAATGCTGGCTAATCGTATCCAGTTTAACTTTCTTCTGGTGACAATCCAGCCACCAATGACTTAACCCTGCCACCTTGTTAACCAGCGCCAAATCCAAACGCATTTGCGATTCATGCTGCTGCTGTTGTTGTTGGGCGCGTCGAAATTGGATCCCCTGTATCCCAAACCACCATAACAACAGTATGGCAAGGCAAGAAATACTGCGGTTTGCGATAACATAAAACGCCGAGAATTCGGCAGGCGCAGTGGGTGCAATAAAAAAGCCCAGCCAAATGCCGAAAAGAGCAAACAGCGCAGAGCCATGTAACAACAAACGGTTGGTGCTTAGACCGGCTAAAGCAATAACAGGCGTGTAGAGGATGCCGTGTGCAAATCCAAGCTGCGTCAGGCTGTCAGTAAATAGTACCAACAGTAAAGCAATACACACCAGCCAGCTTGCAGCCTGGCTGTGCTGCATAAAATTAACTAACCTGGGCATTAGCATCCCTATTCATCCAGCTTGACAGTTCCATTAATACTTACGTCCTGAATTTTCTGCTGGTTGGCTGGCCGTGGAATAAATTTTTAAGCCAAGCATGATAAGCTTTATATTTAGGTATAACACACTCCATTGTTGTTGTGTAATTTTATTGTTAATTGTCGATTTAAATAATCTTAGCTGCAGACCCAAACCTAAATTGAGGCAAACCCCTATGTTAAATACTTTTTTATTGCAACTGAGTGCTATCTTGATAGGGAGTACGGTAGTCAGCAGTAGCTGGCAAGACGAAGCGGCTATGCCGTTACCGGTACAGGAAATCTATCCCGCCGTGCATCAACAGCAGATCTGGGTTGTCGGTGGCTTAAGCAGTACCCTGGGCCAAGATACGCCGCCGGTAACGGCTAAAGTACAGCAGTACTCACTTAACCAGCGGCAATGGCAACAGGGCAATGACTTACCTGAACCGCGGCATCATAGTTATCTGGTATCCGTGGCTAACCAGCTGTTCTCCTTTGGTGGTTTTGTTGTGACAGAACAAGGCTGGTGGACCAACAGCCCGGATATTTTGTTATTAAATCCGCAAAATGGCCAATGGCAAAAAGTCGCTGAGCTACCGGCCCCCCTGAGTGAAGCCGTAGCTAGCGTGATTGACGGTAAGGTTCATCTGGCCTCTGGTCGCACTGCGACGGCAGAAAAAAATGGCCAGTGGCGCGACAACACTGATGTCGCCTGGCATTGGATCTTCGACCCCGCCAGTTATCAAATCACGGAAGCGGCCGCATTGCCTACCGCGCGTAACAGTGCGGCCGGAGCTTTGCTGCACGGGCGTTGGCATGTGGTAGGCGGTCGAACGGTCGCAGCGGGTAATCTGGCTGTGCACGAAGTATTTGATCCACAAAGTAACAGCTGGCAACAACGGGCTCCGTTACCAGAGGCCCAGGCAGGACTGGCCGCAGCCGTAGTTGCCGATACCTTATTAGTTTTTGGTGGCGAGCACTTTATCGATGGTGGTGGCGTATTCAGTACCGTTTGGCAATACCTGCCAGCTGAAGATCGCTGGCAAGCGCTAACGTCCTTACCTATAGCCCGGCATGGCCATGGCGCTGTCGTTGTTGACGAACAAGTCTATGTGATTGGTGGTGCTGCCGAAGTCGGATTAAAGGCGACGCTGGGGCAGTTACAGCGCTTAACGTTAGCGCCTAAACCTGCAAATTAACCATTAAACCGCTACCCGACGCCGGTGGTCTGGCAATAAAGTTAAACAACGCCGTTGCATTACTGGCAGTATTAGTTGGCGTGGCAGTTTCCCGGCGTGATGCGGCTACCTGACTAGCCGCTTCATTGTCGGCATCGGTATCGGTTTCACCATTATCAGCGCCTGTGGCACGCTCAAGCGCTGCTGTTAGCCGTTCATTACTTCGTTGCTGGCTGGTATCCAAACGATCACTGGCCGCCAGATTCTGCTGCAATAGGGTGGCGCGATTAGCCGATTCGGCGGCTTCAGAGTCCAACTCTCTGGCTTGTTGCTGCGCCGCTCTGGCCTCGCGTCGTTTGGCTGCCGCTTGCTGCTCCAGCGCTTGCGCCTGTTGCTCAGCTTGCTGTGCCTGGCGCTCGGTTTGCTGGCGCAATAAGGTGTTCACCGGAAAGGGACTATTAGTGATAGCGGAAATCATCGCTATTTATACTCCAAAGTTGCACACTGTGCTGGTGAAATATTAACCTTTTTAACTATAGCTAATAGACTAAAAATTACCATACCTATCTTACGACTTCGCCTGAATTTATTGGGCTGCAGCGGGATAGCCCGGCTAGAGTGATAACTTTCACCCAGCAGTCTGGCGCGATAAATATCTGCTAAGGTTGCGGCCTTTCGCCAAGGTTAGCAAAAAGCTATTCGACTTTAGCCACATTGACCTGAGCGCCATCCCTTCCTAGGATGCCAGCATTGTGTTTTTTGGTATCCTTTATGTCTGTAAAACCCCCTTCTGATTATTTGCAACAGCGCCGGCCGCGGCAGCACTTCTCTGATCGTGCCGCTTATCTGGAACACGAGCTACAGGCGATGGCACCGAAACGCTGGCGCCCCAATCTGCCTTTTAAAGACTACCGCTTTGAATGGGAAGATCTGGTACCAGCAACGGCGGCGACCATTGGTAAAATCGTGATGGTGGCGGCAATTGTCGCTGCCTTTGCCGGTCCCTTGGGCTTATCCGATGCCTTTGTTATCGAGAACGTGCGCTTTGAGATGCTGATCGCTGCAGTGCTGTTCGTTATTTTGATTTCAGGCTTTCTCAATCCGGTGGCCAACCTGGCAGGCACTCATGGCCCGCTGATCCCATTAATACCGTTGATCGTTGCTGCCGGGGGGCATCCCATGGCGCTCGGCATCCTGATTGGCGTTTTGGGCTTTATCTTAGGCATTACCAAGGGAGGAAGCTTACTGGCCAAACTTACCAGTAACGGCGTCTGTGGTGGCTTGTTGTTGTATCTCGGCTTTATTGGCTTACAAGCCCAAATCAAGCATCTTTTCAGCTGGGCAACAGGTTTTGATATGGCCTACCTGGCGTTTGTTATTATCCTGGCAGTCATTATCTTATACGCATATCTGGAGCATATTCAAAAGCGTTGGTTGGCGATCCCCTTGGGATCGGCACTGGCGGCCTTGTTAGCCTGGAGCTTGGGGGCGCCTTTTAGTTTTCAAACCGAACCTGGTATCCCTAATCTCAACCCGGCTTACTGGTGGGGAGCCGACACCGGTTGGCAACTCGGGCTGCCAACGTTACAACACTTTCTGGCTGTTGCGCCCTTTGCGGTGCTGGCTGTAGCGATGTGGTCGCCCGATTTCCTCGGACACCGGGTATTTCAACAACTCAATTACCCGGCAAAGACAGACAAAGTATTGATGAATATTGACGATACCATGTGCTCGGCAGCGACCCGTCAGGTAACGGGCAGTTTGCTGGGCGGGGGTAACATCGCCTCGTCCTGGGGCACCTATATTATCCCGGCATCAATAGCGCGCCGCCCCATTCCTGCCGGGGCAGTGCTTACCGGGCTATTTTGTATTATTGCCGCACTCTGGGGGTATCCCATGGATCTGGCTGTATGGCCACCGGTGCTTAGTGTGGCCTTAATGGTTGGCGTTTTTATTCCGCTGCTTGAAGCCGGCATGCAAATGACCCGCGAGGGCAAAACCACCCAATCAGCCGCTATTGTCATTTTCTCGTCAGCGCTAGTGAATCCGGTGTTTGGCTGGTCGCTAACCGTATTGCTGGATAATCTGGGTATTATCGGTTGTAAAGAACGCGGCAAAGGTCTAGGGCATCTGGGGCGCTGGATAGTGCCAGGTATTGTATTTATTGTGCTATGCACGGTGATGGCAGCTATCGGCATGTTTCCGGGCATTCCAGCCTTTTTACCATCATTTCGCCTGACAGTTTAGGAGCAATCGTAACCTGAAGCATGAATCTAAGCAGCGTCTTAGGCAAAGTTCTAAAACGCTGCAATTTTGTCGTTTTGTTGTATAAAGTAGTGATAAAAACTCAAGCATTGTATGTGCGCGTGATCCTGCGGCGATATGCTAAACCGATCAAACCTAACGTAATTAGACTCAGCGAAGTTGGAACTGACACAGGCAATGGGGTTGTTGGTGACGAGTTGATCTGACGCACTAGCGCAATACCGTGACCTGCAACTGTTGAGCTTAATGTCACATAATCATTATAAAGTAATGCCTCATGGTGATATTGCTCTAATTCAAAATTGCCTGACCAGCCCCAATAGCGTCTGAGTGCATCATCATTGACGCTTGCTAATTTAAATAGCCCATTACTGTCGGTATCAGAACCATATATAGCGGAAGAGCGAATATAGGGATCGCTCGAGATATAACAACCAACTTGTATTGAGGATGAACAAGTAGTTGTAAAGGTCATCCCAAACATTTGAATAAATAGCGAGTGGCGACTTGTTTCAGATGGCGTCCAAGGTACGTAAGAAAACAAAGTCACATCTTCTACTGAATACCAATCCGATCGGCCAAATTCAAAAGCATTAAACAGTGCTGTCATTTGATCATTTGAAGCGAGCTCCCACCCATTGCTCGCGTAATGTATAAGTGCAGCATTGATACTCATACCCTTGGTGACATCCCACATTAGCCACTCCAGCCCACCACCGATAACAATATTGCTTGAGCTATCTCTGGAGTAGCCGTTGTATTCAATTAAGCTGGCATGCGCCATACAACAGGCAAGTAGCAGCGCTGTGCCAGCAAAGATTTTCTTAAACATGATTGTGCTTCCTCGTTTTAGTTACGACGAAGTCAAGTAAGCAAGAAAAACACCAAAAATAAAATTTGATTAAAATCAATGATTTGATTTTGTTTTTAGTCTTGGGCGTTCGTAGGTTGTGAGATATATAGACTACTACAATTGGCGTACTTCGACCTTTCAGAGAAAGTGTTAAAGTGCTGTAACATAAAAATTGTGTACAACCACCGCTAATGCCGAAACTGGCCAAGTAGCAGCATCAGCTCGCTTTGAGAATTAACCCGGCACTTAGCAAAAATCGTCTGTAAGTGCTTTCTTAGCGTATGGTAGCTGATCTGCATTTGCGCTGAGAGTTCGGTCAGTTTCTGGTTGTTATGCAGCGCCTGGACCAGTTCCAGCTCCCGCGAGGTCAGGCCATATTCAGTTTTAACCGCATACCAGCCAATAGCTTGCTGATAGTTAATCGTTAACAAGCACAGATTGTCGCAGCCATTCTCCAGCTCTAACCAGCGCAGTGGTGCCAGGGTTAGGGTAACCTGCATATTGGTATCATCAGTACTCAGCTGTAAATAAAGCCGCTCCTGATTAAGTAACTCAGCGTGCAAGCACTGCTTAAGTAAAGCTCGAAAGCGCAGTTGCTCGGCTGACAAGCATAATTGAAAGCGATTGCCCTGACGCGTCCAGTAGGGCAGCAGGGCCAGGATCCGATCTGCCGGTGCATTACTTAGCTGGATATCTGCATCACCATCCAGCACGAGCAGCGCTTTATCACTTTGATTTAAAACTACTTTCAGCATTTCCTGTTGTTGGCTGATATCCCGGAATAGCGTAAACAAACGCATGGCTTGCTGCACATGGGGACCAAGTTGGGTTAAAAGCTGATAACAATCTGGTTCATAGGGCGAGTCGTCCGGACCGCGATTAATCACCAGGCTGGAGTCATAATTTTCATCCCGGATCACGACCATGCCTAAAGCATGATGACTGCGAAGCGGTGCCAGGATCAGATGATAAAACTCAGAGCTTTTATAGCTATCAACCTCGATGACTTCGGTCGGGGATACTATCTCGCCCTCGGGTAAATACCTGACCACCTCAAATAAGGGATCTTCAAGGTGGCGTTGCTGATAGGCAATTAAAGCGGCTGGTGAATAGTCAAAATTAAACACGGTATTAATAAATAGCGGGCTATCATCGGTTATCTTTTTCAGCGAAATAAACGCCTTATTCGACTTGGTAATGTCGGCGAGCAGTTGCAGAAAAGGTTGGAAATTACTGCTTGCGACACTGCCGTAGAGTAAATAAATAAGCTGCGAAAGGTTGCTTGATTCCATGCCAAGGTTCACCTCAGTGAGATAACGCCTCTAAACTTAGCAAAGAACTTTTAATTAGCAAGTGGGGTCAGGTCTTGCTTTTTGCCTTTTGAGCAAAAAGCAAGACCTGACCCCCAAAGCCGTGACCCCCAAAGCCTTACCAGAGTAGCTTTTTCTCTACTTCAACCAACAGCATCACCAGCAAAGCCGCGCCAAGCGACCATAACCAGTGTTGCAGGCTAAGGGGTTGGGTGCCAAACCACAGTTGCAGCAGCGGACTGTAGACAAAGGCCAGCTGTAACAACACCAGTATGCCGATCGCCAGCCAGGCAATGCGGTTGGTAAATAGCAGTGTGGGTTTAAGGCTAAAGTTATTCAGATGCCGGCTGTTTAGCAAGTAACCGGCCTGCGCCACCACCAGTGCCGTTACTGTTACCGTGCGGGCGGTGGCCAGATCCAGGCCCTGTGCTAATGCCAGCTGAAATAGTGCCATGGCACTGCCGCCAATTAATAAGGATACCAGGGCGATACGGCGCAAAAAGGCAGCACTTAACAACGCTGCGCTACTTTGTCGCGGCGGGCGCTGCATCACACCTGGCTCGGCCGGTTCAAACGCCAGCGCCAGTGCCAGTGTAATGGCCACCACCATATTTACCCATAAAATTTGTACAGGTGTCAGCGGCAGTGTCATGCCAAATAACACGGCACAAAGCATTACCAAGCCCTGAGCGCCGTTGGTTGGCAGAATAAACAAAATGGCTTTACGCAGGTTATCGTAAATGGTGCGCCCTTCGGCCACCGCTGCTGCGATAGTGCTAAAGTTATCGTCAGCCAGCACAATATCCGCGGCTTCTTTACTGGCCTCCGAGCCTTTAATGCCCATCGCCACGCCAACATCAGCCTGTTTTAATGCCGGCGCATCATTGACGCCATCGCCGGTCATCGCCACCACTTCGCCCTGTTGCTGCAGCGCCTGTACCAGCCGCAATTTATGCTCCGGGCTGGTACGGGCAAAAATATCGCCGGCCAATGCCATCTGCTGTAATTGTTCGCTACTGGCTTGCTCCAGCTGTTGCCCGGTATAGACCTTAAGCGTGGCATCGGCCGCTAAACCCATCTCCTGGCCAATGGCTTCTGCCGTACCGGCATGATCGCCGGTGATCATCTTTACCCGGATCCCGGCGGCCCGACAGGCGGCAATAGCGCTAATGGCTTCCGGGCGCGGTGGGTCGATAATACCAATCAGGCCATAAAAACAAAGCCCGGTTAAATCGTTAAGCCCCAGTTCGGTTTGTTCGGTATCACCGCCCGCAGCGGCCAGCACCCTTAGCCCTTGCGAGCTTAATAGATTAAGTTGCTGCTGCCAGAATGCCTCATTTAATGGCTCGGTTTGCCCCTGGGCATTCAGCTGTATTGAACAGCGCGGTAATAAGCGATCTGGCGCACCTTTTACCAGCAATTGCCGGCTGCCGTTGCGGTGTTGTTCCAGACTGGCCATAAATTTATTTTCCGACTCAAACGGGATCACCGCTAAGCGCTGATGTTGTTCCCGCTCAAAGCCGGCTTTTTCCGCCAAACAAAGCAGGGCGCCCTCGGTAGGCTCGCCATGTACCAGCCACTGACCGTCTTTTTCCACCAGCTGACTATCGTTGGCTACGGCGATCACTTCAATTAACGCTGCCAGCGCCGGATGTGCTGCCAGGTTTACCGGCTCTTGTGCCAAGCGCAGCTGCCCTTGCGGCTGATAACCGACGCCGCTAATCTGATACAGGCCTTGTACGGTGACGACTTCTTTGGCCGTCATTTCGTTACGGGTCAGGGTGCCGGTTTTATCCGAACAAATCACCGTTACCGCGCCCAGGGTTTCCACTGCATTTAAGCGCCGGGTAATAGCTTTGCGATCTGCCATTTGTTTTACCCCCAGCGCCAGCGTAATGGTCAGAATAGCCGGCAAGCCCTCAGGAATCGCCGCTACTGCAAAACCAATCGCCGCCAGAAACACCTCTGCGTGACTATAGTCGTGTAGCAACATGCCGACAGCCAGCATTAATAGCGCCAGTAATGCAATTACCAGTGCCAGATAGCGGCCAAACTGGTTCATTTGCCGGGTTAGCGGCGTGGTAATACCCTGTACTTCGGATAACAGCTGGTTGATTTGACCAATTTCCGTTGCCGCGCCGATAGCGGTCACCACGGCAATACCGCGCCCTGACGTGACCAGGGTGCCGGAAAAGGCCAGACAACTGCGATCGCCAAGTGCCGCATCCGGCGCAACTGGTTCGGTTTGTTTGGCTACCGGCTGCGACTCACCGGTGAGCGCCGACTCTTCAATCCGCAGCTCAGTGGTATCTAATAAGCGTAAGTCGGCCGGAACCCGATCCCCAGAGCGGATCTTTACCACATCGCCCGGCACCAGCTGCTCGGCCGGCACTTGCTGCCACTGGCCATCGCGACAGACATTGGCATGCACCGACAACATCTGGCGGATCCCGGCCAAAGCCTGTTCGGCCTTACCTTCCTGAATAAAGCCGATAATGGCATTAATAATCACCACCGCCAGAATCACTGCGGTGTCCAGCCAGTGGCCGAGCAGGGCCGTAACCGCAGCCGAAAATAACAGTACGTAGATCAGGGTGTCATGAAAGTGTTTAAAAAAGCGATACCACAGTGAGGGGCCAGCCGCCTGTGGCAGCAGGTTAGAGCCGTATTGCGCTGCCCGGTGCTGTGCTTGCGCCGCGGTTAAACCCTGCTCAGCGCTATTAAGCGTCGCCAGCACCTGATTAGCGCTCAGGCTGTGAGCGTTAACAGGTGCTGCCGTTTTTGGTTTGCCGGTCGCCATAATATTGTTCCTTTTTTCACCAGTTAAATACAGTATGCCAGAAAATTTCTGCCAACAGCCTGCGCTGCATCAAAAGGCTTACAGCTCTTCGCGGATATAGCGGATGCGCTCGTCTTCGTATACCTGGTAGATGTTTTGCAATAATGCTTTTAAATCATCCGAATGTTCACCCATCCTGATACTCATTATCACCGGTGACACCGCGCGTTGCTCGTCCAGATCCAAATAGCTGACATCCTGGCGGATAAAGGCATGCATACTGCTGGGTACTATCGTCAGGCCTTCACCGGCGGCGACTAAACCGATAGCAATTTGCAGCTCCCGCACTTCAATCACCTTATTCGGCGTTAAGCCGCGATCATAAAACAGCGCCAGGATCTGATCGGCAAAGCTCGGTCGCGGCTGCTTTGGGAACACCAAGAGCGGCTGATCAATCAGATCGCGCAGCGTCAACTTCTGGCCTTTTTTGGCCAGGGCATGCGAGGAAGGCAGCGCCACCATTAGCGGCTCTTCGCGCAGCAAAATACGTCGGATACTGGGATCCTCGACCCGTAAGCGGCCAAAACCAACATCAATTTTGCCGGCTTTTAGCGCTTCAATCTGCTCTGAGGTGGTCATTTCGTGCAGGGTCAGCTCGACGTTGGCATGCTGCTCGCGAAACTGGCGGATAATTCGTGGCAGCAAGCCATATAGTGTAGTAGCAACAAAACCAATCGATAAACTGCGCTCTATTTTGCCAACCCGCTGCGTCATGGTTTTGATTTCAGCACTTTTGGCCAGCAGCCGTTTGGCATGGGTATATAAAAATTTGCCGGCTTCGGTCAGCTGCAACGGCCGGCTGCTGCGTTCGAATAAGCTGACACCAAGTTCATCTTCTAATTGCTGAATTTGCCGGCTAAGTGGCGGCTGGGCAATAAAAAGCCGCTCCGCCGCCCGGGTAAAATTCTGCTCTTCTGCCACTGCGACAAAATACCGTAAATGCCGAATTTCCATCGTTTATACCTTTTTGGTATGGAGTTGATACCAACATAGTGTTGGAACTGCGATTAACGCCGAAGTATTGTCCGGTTATCCGATTTAACTATACCGAAACGATATGATCAAGGCGATTGAAACAATTCTGATAGATATCCCGACCATCCGGCCCCACAAGTTGTCGGTAGCGACGATGAGCACCCAAACTCTGGTACTGGTGCAAATCCAAACTGACGACGGTTACAGCGGCTGGGGCGAAGCCACCACCATCGGCGGCCTGAAATATGGCGACGAAAGCCCGGAAAGCGTAGCGGTGAATATTCGCCAGCATATCGCGCCCTTATTACTACAGCAAGATGAGCGTCAGGTCGGCGCCCTGATGTACCGCCTGCGTAAAAATATCCGTGGCAACCGTTTTGCCAAATGTGCGCTGGAAACTGCGCTGCTGGATATTCAGGCACAGCGTCTGGGTGTGCCAATGAGCGAACTTTTGGGTGGCCGCCTGCGTGACAGCGTACCGGTGCTCTGGACTCTGGCCAGCGGCGATACCGCCAAGGATATCGATGAAGCGCAAATGATGCTCGACTTGCGCCGCCACAACAGCTTCAAACTGAAAATCGGTTTAAACAGCATTCAGCACGACGTTAAGCATGTACTGGCAATTAAAAAAGCGCTCGGTGCTGACGTCAGTATCCGCGTCGACGTCAACCAGGCCTGGTCGGAACTGCAGGCCACCGCCGCGATCCAGCAGTTACAGGATGGTGGTATCGATTTAATTGAACAGCCACTAAAAGCGGAAAACCGCGCCGGTATGGCACGGCTGGCACAGCGCTTTAGCGTGGCCATTATGGCCGACGAAACCCTGAACGGCCCGCAGGATGCGTGGGAAGTGGCGCGCCTGAATGCCGCTGATGTGTTTGCGGTAAAAATTGCCCAGTCCGGCGGCCTGACCCAGGCCAAAGAGCTTGGCACCATCGCCCGTTTAGCAGGCATTAGCCTGTACGGCGGCACCATGCTGGAAGGCGCTGTTGGCACCATGGCCTCGGCCCAGCTGTTCGCCACCTTCGATGAACTGGAATTTGGTACCGAATTATTCGGCCCGCTGCTGCTAAAGCAGGACATTCTGGCCGAGCCACTGCAATACCGTGATTTTGCGCTGCAACTGCCGACCACACCGGGTCTGGGGCTGGCGCTGGATCTTGACAAAATTGCTGCCTGGCGTCGCCCGGCTTAAGGAGCTTTAGCATGTTATTTCAAGTACGGATGGATGTAAGCATCCCCGCCCATTTAAGCGAAACCGAGGTCAACGACCTTAAAAACCGCGAAAAAGCGCTGGCGCAGCAACTGCAGCAAAGTGGCAAATGGCGCCATCTATGGCGCATTGCCGGCCAGTATGCCAACACCAGTATTTTTGATGTAGCCAGTAACGAAGAGCTGCACAACCTGCTGCTGTCGTTGCCGCTGTATCCCTTTATGCAGATTGAGGTCACACCGCTGTGCCGGCATCCGTCCTCGATCCATGACGACGACCGTTAAACCACTCTCACACATAATTTGATACCGACAGGGGACAACACCATGACACATAACGAAATCGACCAGTTAGTAAAAGGCTTTATTATCGACGCCGCCCAATCTGCAGCGAACCCGCGGGTACAGCAAATTGTACTGCGCTTGGTAAGTGACTTATTCAAAGCGATTGAAGATCTGGATCTTAGCGCCAGCGAAGTTTGGAAGGGTTTAGAGTTTCTGCAGGAAGCGGGCGGCCGCATGGAGCTGGGCTTAATTGCCCCGGGCATCGGCTTAGATCGCTTCCTCGATATCCGTTTTGACGAAGCCGAAGCCAAGCTTGGTATCACCGGTGGCACGCCACGTACTATCGAAGGTCCGCTGTATGTGGCCGGTGCGCCTGTTGCCAAAGGCTTTGCGCGACTGGATGACGGTACTGAGTCTGAACAAGGCAAGGTGTTGTTTATGCAGGGCACCGTCTATGGCGCCGATGGCAAGCCGCTGCCGAACAGCCAGGTTGAAGTTTGGCATGCCAACCTGCTCGGTAACTACTCATTCTTTGATAAATCGCAGTCTGATTTTAACCTGCGCCGCACCATCATTACTGACGACAACGGCCGTTATCAGTTCCAGAGCATCGTACCTAAAGGCTACGGCTGTCCGCCAAATGGCAGCACCGCCAAATTACTGGGGTTATTAGGCCGTCACGGTCAGCGCCCGGCCCATATCCACTTTTTTGTCAGCGCCGCCGGTCATCGCAAACTGACCACCCAAATCAATATCGACGGCGACGAATACCTGTGGGACGACTTTGCCTTTGCCAGTCGTGAAGGCCTGGTGCCGCCGGTGGTTGAAGTCAGCGATCCGGCTGAACTGGCCAAGCATGGTGTCAGCAAACCGTTCGCCTCAATTGATTTTGACTTCCACTTAAATGCAGAAGTGGCGGCCGCGCCAACGACAGAAGTTGAGCGGCGTCGCGCCCGGGCCTGAGCTTAGGCTTAGTTCGCCAGGAGTTAACTCCTGGTTCTAACCGGGTTCCCTTGGCGCAGCAGTTGGGTAAGCCATAGTAGAGACTGCTGCGCCTTTTTTCAGGCTGTATGAAACTGATTTTGAGGTAACACACTATGTATATGATCGATCCGGACCGGCCGCTAAACGAGCGCACCCTGAACGACTTTTTAATTGAAGATCAGGCCAAAGGCGACTACCGGCTGCATCGCAGCGCCTTTACCGACCAGCGTTTATTTGAGCTGGAAATGAAATATATCTTCGAAGGTAACTGGATTTACCTGGCCCATGAAAGCCAGATCCCAGATACCAATGACTACTACAGTACCTATATTGGCCGGCAGCCAATCTTTATTGCCCGCAACCGCGCCGGCGAGCTGAACGCCTTTATCAATGCTTGTAGCCACCGTGGTGCCCAGCTGTGCCGGCATAAAAAAGGCAACAAAGCCACCTTTACCTGTCCGTTCCACGGCTGGACCTTTAATAACAGCGGCAAGCTGTTAAAGGTTAAAGATCCTGTTGATGCCGGTTACTCAGAGTGCTTTAACAAAGAAGGCTCGCACGATCTGAAAAAAGTAGCGCGCTTTGAAAGCTACCGCGGCTTTTTATTCGGCAGTCTGAACCCGGACGTCGCCCCCTTGACGGACTTTTTGGGCGAAGCAGCGAAAATCATCGATATGATTGTTGATCAATCAGCCGATGGCCTGGAAGTGCTGCGCGGCTCCTCTACCTATACCTTTGATGGTAACTGGAAACTGCAGGCTGAAAATGGCGCCGACGGTTACCACGTTTCTGCCGTGCACTGGAACTATGCAGCTACCACCAACCGCCGTAAGGAAGAAGCGGCCAAACGCGAAGATAACATCAAAGCGATGGATGCCGGCCGTTGGGGCCAGCAGGGCGGTGGTTTCTACGCTTTTGAGCAGGGTCATATGCTGCTGTGGACCAACTGGGCCAACCCGGAAGATCGGCCGAATTTTCCGCGCTATCAGGAATTTGCCGACAAGTTTGGTCAACCCACCGCGGATTGGATGATCCAGCGCTCGCGCAACCTCTGTCTGTATCCGAACGTCTATCTGATGGATCAGTTCGGCAGCCAAATCCGGCTGTTACGGCCACTAAGCGTGGATAAAACCGAAGTCACCATCTACTGCATTGCACCCAAAGGCGAAGCGCCAGAGGCCCGCGCCCGCCGCATCCGCCAGTACGAAGATTTCTTTAACGTCAGTGGCATGGCCACTCCGGACGATTTGGAAGAATTCCGCGCCTGTCAGCAGGGTTATGCCGGCAAGGTGATGGAGTGGAACGATATGTGTCGCGGTGCCACGCACTGGATCCAGGGGGCCGATCAGGCCGCACAGGAAATTGGTTTAAAGCCGGTGATGAGTGGCCTGAAAACCGAAGATGAAGGCTTATACACCGTGCAGCACAGCTACTGGTTAAAAGTAATGCAAGACGCACTGGCCAAAGAAGGAGGCAAAGTATGAATAAGCTGAGTAATAGCGCGGTTGATTATCAGCAACTTTGTGCCTTTTTATACCGCGAGGCGCGTCTGCTTGATGACGAACAATGGGATGACTGGCTGCAGTGTTATCACGATGAGGCGCAGTTCTGGATGCCATCCTGGGATGACGACGACAAACTGGTTACCGATCCGCAGACCGAAATTTCGCTGATTTATTACCCGAATCGCGCCGGGTTGGAAGACCGGGTATTCCGGATCAAAACCGAACGCTCCAGCGCTACCATGCCGGATACCCGCACCAGCCATAACCTGAGCAATATCGAAGTGGTAGCGCAGCAGGGCGATTTCGTCACGGTGCGTTTTAACTGGCACACCCTGAGTCATCGCTACAAAACCACGTTCAGCCACTTTGGCATGTCGCGTTATGTGATTGATTTTAGTGGCGGCAGCCCGAAAATCCGCGACAAGTATGTGGTGCTGAAAAATGACTATATCCATCAGGTTATTGATATTTATCATATTTAATTGCCGGGGGAGCCTGCTATGACCTTTCGTATTGCCTTACAGTTTGAAGACGGTGTCACCCGCTTTATCGACTGCAAAGACGGCGAGCTGCTATCCGATGCTGCTTACCGCCAGAAAATCAATATTCCGCTGGACTGTCGCGACGGCGCTTGCGGTACCTGCCGCGGCTTTTGTGAGTCGGGCAAGTACGAGATGCCGCCCGAGCTGTATATCGAAGATGCGCTAACCCCGGAAGAAGCCGCACAAGGCTATATTCTGGGTTGCCAGATGCGGCCCAAGTCTGATTGCGTGGTGCAAATTCCGGCTTCGTCGACCAGCTGTAAAACCGGCATGGCCGAATTTGCCGGCACCCTGACAGCGCTTAGCCAGCCGAGCGATTCCACCATTTGCTTTACTATCGCGCCAGAGCAACCTGCTGCGCTAAGTTTTCTGGCTGGGCAGTACGTTAAGGTCGCCGTACCGGGCACCCAGGATAGCCGTGCCTATTCGTTTAGCTCTGGGCCGGGGCAGGATAGCGTCAGCTTTATCGTACGTAATGTCCCGGGCGGCCTGATGAGCAGCTTTTTAACTGACAGTGCTAAAGTTGGCCAGGCCATGAGCTTTAGCGGCCCTTACGGCAGCTTTTATCTGCGACCAGTACAACGGCCGGTACTGATGCTGGCTGGCGGTACCGGCATTGCGCCCTTTATGGCGATGCTGGATGTGTTAGCGCAAACCGGCAGTGCCTATCCGGTCAATCTGGTGTTTGGGGTAACTCACGATCAGGATTTAGTCGAGCTGGACAAACTGGCTGCTTTTAAAGCCGCGCATAGCTGGTTTGACTATCGCACTGTGGTGGCCAGCGAGGCCAGTCAGCATCCGCGCAAGGGCTATGTTACGGCGCATATTGACGACACCTGGCTCAATCAGGGCGATGTCGATATCTATCTGTGCGGTCCGGTGGCGATGGTGGATGCGGTCCGCAACTGGCTGAATACCGCACAAATCACCCCGGTAAGTTTCCACTACGAGAAATTCTCGGCCAGTGTCGGAGCTTAAGATGAACGCACGCTTTGTCAATAAAGTGGTACTGGTGACTGGAGCAGCTCAGGGCATCGGCCGCGGTGTCGCCGAAGCGCTGGCACAGGAAGCCGCCAAGCTGGTATTGGTTGACCGCGCCAGCTTTTTGCCGGAGGTGGCCGCGGAAATTAAAGCCGCAACCGGCCTGGCTGACAGCGATATTCTGACCGTGGAAGCTGATCTGGAAAGCTGGAGCGGTGCCGAGCAAATGGTGCAGGCGGCGCTGACACAGTTTGGCCGCATTGATGTACTGATCAATAACGTCGGCGGCACCATCTGGGCTAAGCCATATCAGCACTATCAGCCGGATGAAATTGAAGCTGAAATCCGCCGCTCCTTAATGCCGACCTTATGGAGTTGTCGCGCGGTATTGCCAACGATGCTGGCGCAGCAAGGCGGGGCCATCGTTAACGTGTCATCAATTGCCACCCGCGGTATTAACCGCATTCCCTATTCGGCTGCCAAAGGCGGTGTTAATGCGTTAACCGCCAGTCTGGCATTTGAGCATGCGGCGGATGGCATCCGGGTCAATGCGGTCGCCACCGGCGGTACCGAAGCGCCACCACGCAAAGTGCCGCGCAACCCCAAGCCACTGAGTGCCGACGAGCAGATCTGGTATCAGCAAATAGTCGATCAGACCATCGAATCGAGCCTGATGAAGCGCTACGGCAGCATTAACGAGCAGGTGCAGGCGATTTTATTCCTGGCCTCGGAACAGGCCTCTTACATTACCGGCACCGTCTTGCCGGTCGGTGGCGGCGATCAGGGCTAAGCGGCAAACAGGGCGAACCAGCGCCGATAACTCTTTAACTTAAGCTTTGCCAGTTGCTGGCACAGCGAAGCAGGTGAACAGATGATAGATAAAACTGTGGCAACCGCCGCTGACGCGGTGGCGCAAATTTACGATGGCGCAACGGTGATGATTGGCGGCTTTGGTAGCGCCGGCCAGCCGGCTGAGCTGATTGATGCCTTAATCGCTCAGGGCGCGCGCGAGCTTACCATTGTTAATAACAACGCCGGTAACGGCGACACCGGGCTGGCGGCACTGTTAAAAGCCCGCCGGGTGAAAAAGATTATCTGCTCTTTCCCGCGTCAGTCCGACTCCTATGAGTTCGATGCGCTGTACCGTGCCGGCGAGATAGAGCTGGAATTAGTGCCACAGGGCAACCTGGCTTGCCGGATTCAGGCCGCCGGCTCAGGCCTTGGCGCAGTGTTTACCCCTACTGGCTACGGCACCTTGCTGGCCCAAGGCAAAGAAACCCGCGAAATCAATGGTAAACACTATGTGCTGGAATACCCGATCAGTGCCGACTTTGCGCTGATTAAAGCGCAGCAGGGCGATCGCTGGGGCAACCTGGTATACCGTAAAACCGCGCGTAATTTCGGCCCCATTATGGCCGCCGCGGCTAAGGTCACCATTGCTCAGGTTAGCGAAATTGTCGCGCTGGGCGCGCTTGATCCGGAGCAGGTGGTAACGCCCGGCATCTTTGTTCAACAACTGGTTGCAGTATAAGGAGCCGCATGATGACCTATCAGCCATTAAGCCGTGATCAACTGGCGGCGCGGGTTGCCCGCGATATTCCGGAAGGTAGCTATGTCAACCTCGGTATCGGCTTACCAACGCGGATTGCCAACTTTCTCGATCCGGAAAAAGAAATCTTTTTACACAGCGAAAACGGCCTGCTGGGCATGGGCCCGGCACCGGCGCCGGGCGAAGAAGATCCGGAGCTGATTAACGCCGGCAAGGAGTTTGTTACCTTACTCACCGGCGGCTGTTATTTCCATCATGGCGATTCCTTTACCATGATGCGCGGTGGCCATATCGATATCTGCGTACTCGGTGCCTTTCAAATCGCTGCCAATGGCGATCTGGCCAACTGGCATACCGGTGCCGCTGATGCCATTCCGGCTGTCGGCGGTGCCATGGATTTAGCCGTGGGTGCCCGCAAAGTCTTTGTTACTACTGATCATGTCACCAAAAAAGGCGAGCCGAAAATTGTTGAACGCTGTAGCTATCCGCTGACCGGCGTCGGCTGTGTCGATCGCATTTACACCGATCTGGCGGTGATTGATGTGACACCACAGGGCCTGCTGGTACAGGAAATGGTACCGGGTATTACCCGTGAGCAGTTGCAGGCGATGACCGGTGCTGCGCTGCAATTTTCTGCTAACTGTCAGTAAGCCCAAGGAGCTAACGATGAGTGAAGTCTATATATGTGATGCCATCCGTACGCCCTTTGGCCGTTTTGGTGGTGCCTTAGCTGCCGTACGCGCTGATGATCTGGCCGCGGTACCGATTAAAGCCTTAATGGCCCGCCAGCCGCAGGTCAACTGGCAGGCAGTGGATGATGTGGTCTATGGCTGCGCCAATCAGGCCGGTGAAGATAACCGCAACGTAGCGCGAATGGCAGCCTTACTGGCCGGCTTGCCGGTCGAAGTGCCGGGTACTACCGTTAACCGGCTCTGTGGCTCCAGCCTGGATGCCCTTGCTATTGCTGCTCGTGCTATTAAAAGTGGCGAGCAGCAATTACTGATCGCCGGTGGTGTGGAAAGTATGTCGCGGGCGCCCTTTGTGATGGGTAAGGCTGACAGCGCTTTTTCGCGCAATCAAAAAATTGAAGACACCACCATCGGCTGGCGCTTTATCAATCCGCTAATGGCAGAATTGCATGGCGTGGATGCGATGCCCGCCACCGCCGAAAATGTCGCCGAAGATTTTAATATCAACCGCGCCGATCAGGACGCTTTTGCACTGCGCAGCCAACAGCGCGCCGCCGCAGCACAACATGCCGGTATTCTGGCGGCAGAAATTACGCCGGTATTGATCCCACAGCGTAAAGGCGAGCCGTTAGTCATCAGCGAAGACGAACACCTGCGCCCGGATACCACCCTGGCGGCGTTACAAAAGTTAAAGCCGGTAGTCAAAGCCAGCGGCACGGTCACGGCTGGTAATGCTTCCGGCGTCAACGATGGCGCCTGTGCCTTGTTACTGGCCTCGGCAGCAGCAGTAAAAGCGCAGCAACTGACGCCGCGCGCCCGTATTTTAGGTACTGCCGTCGCCGGCGTCGCGCCACGGATTATGGGCTTCGGCCCGGCACCGGCAGTAAAAAAGGTGCTGGCGTTAACCGGGCTTGCTCTTAAGCAAATGGATGTGATTGAACTCAATGAAGCCTTTGCCGCGCAGGCACTGGCAGTTACCCGCGATCTGGGTCTGGCCGATGATGACGCCAGAGTCAACCCTAATGGCGGCGCTATTGCGCTCGGTCATCCACTGGGCGCATCCGGCGCGCGGCTGGTGATTAGTGCACTGCAACAACTGGAGCGTAGCGGCGGTCGCTATGGTTTATGCACCATGTGTATCGGCGTCGGTCAGGGCATCGCCATGATTATCGAACGGCTGGAGGCAGCAGATGTTCGTTAAAACTGACGATAGGGTGCAACTTTACTATCAAACGGCCGGTGACCCGGCCAATCCGGCGCTGCTGCTGTCCAACTCGCTGGGTACCCGCTGGCAAATGTGGCAGCCACAAATCGATGCCCTGACTAAATACTTTTACGTGATTAGCTACGACAGCCGCGGGCACGGCGAGTCGGATAAACCCGCCGGTCCTTACAGCCTGACCCGGCTGGGGCAGGACGCACTATGCGTTTTGGGCGCGCTTGGCATTAAAAAGGCGCATTTTTGCGGTATTTCGATGGGCGGCTTAACCGGGCTATGGTTGGCAGTCTATGCGCCGGAGCGGTTTTTAAAGATCGTCGTAGCTAATACCGCGGCGAAAATCGGCACAAAAGAAGGCTGGCAGAGCAGGGCAGCAGCGGTGCGTGAACAAGGCCTGGCAGAGCTTGCAACATCAGCGCCGCAGCGCTGGTTTACCCCGGGCTTTATTCGCAAGCATGCCGCTTTAGTTGAGCAGTTAACGGATACCTTAGCCGAGCAAGATAAGGAGGGTTATGCCGCCTGCTGCGATGCCCTGGCCGAGGCAGATTTACGCGCGGATCTGTCACGGATCCAGTTGCCGTTGTTGGTTATCGCCGGTAGCGCCGATCCGGTAACCACGGTGGCAGACGCCGAGGCGATTGTACAGGCTTGCCCCAGTGCCAGCCTGGTATCGTTAAAAGCCTCGCATATCTCCAATCTGGAACAACCCGCAGCCTTTAACCGGGCGCTAAGTCAGTTTTTGCGGGCTTAACCTTTCTTTACAGCTGCAGCGGACAGGGTTGTGTGCTGCAGCTTTACTTTTTCAGACGTTCAAAATGCTACTTTAAAAAGTGATGAGTGCACTTTTACCACTGTATAAGTTTCATCGCTGTCTGCCAGAACATTTGAACCGAACCGCCAGGCTGCTACCAGCCGATATTGCACGCAAAGACGCCGTGAACCCATCCGTGGGGGCTCCTCTTTCGCATCCATGCGAAAGACGCTTTGCTTAGCAATATCGGCTCGCTGCCTGGCTGCAAAGGCGCTACTTGCGACACCATTTGAGAGTTTCCCCGGAGTTGGATTTAGCTCACTGAAGTTTTTCGCTGCCTGACAGAGCATCTGAATCGAACCGCCAGGCTGCTACCAGCCGATATTGCACACAAAGACGCCGTAAATACATCCCTGTAGGCTCCTGTCCGGCATCCATGCCGTACACGCTTTGTTTAGCAATATCGGCTCGCTGCCTGGCTACAAAGGTGTTACTTGCAACATCAGTCGAAAAACTTTCTCATAGTTCTATATAGCTCAGTTGGTTTTTTTACTTTCTGTAAGTATATTTTAAGTCAACCTCGATGTTGTTAATAACCAGCCAATCCGGCTGAAGCGAGCAGGCAGATGCTATAGTCATAATGCCCAAGAACGCTTGGCAGTATGATATTGAACGAGGTGGTAAGCATTCCGTGCACTTTGTAAGGGAATGTATTTTTCAGGGATGAAAAATGACACAAATTTGCCGGGAGCAAATTTGAACAGCTTTAGCTGGCCCGCAGGGCAAACTTCATGGATGAAGTTTGTAACCGTTAGGGATGTATCCACAGCGTGTCCCGTCAAAGTTGCACGGTGTGCTTGCCGCCGGATGCGCTTATCCAGACGCTTTAAGGTAGTTTTTTGCAGCAAGCCCCGCCTGTTTTTCAAGCATATCCAAACCCGAATAGCAATAGTTTTCCATACTTTCTCGGTATAGTGACATACTGATTCGGTGTTGGATTATCACGCTATAAGCAGCGTATCTTCTGGTTAATGGTGAAAAATACACCATACCGATAGGGTTGCCTCGCCAGCCTATCCATTAACAGGAAGATAGAGAGAACACCGCAATGCCAAACACAACAATACACCCCGCCGGCAACAACCGGTCCGACAACAGGCTCGATGTCAACCAAACCATCGACAACGCTCACTTTAACCGCTTTCACTGGCGGGTACTGCTACTCTGTGCACTGATTATTATCTTCGACGGCTACGATCTGGTGATATACGGTGTCGTGCTGCCGGTACTGATGCAGGAATGGCAACTTACCCCAATGCAAGCCGGTGCCCTTGGCAGCTACGCATTGTTTGGCATGATGTTCGGCGCACTGTTTTTTGGTCCGCTGGCCGACAAAATTGGCCGCAAAAAAGCCATCGCCATCTGTGTGGTGCTATTTAGCGGCTTTACCTTTTTAAACGGCTTTGCCCGTGATGTGACTGAATTCGCCATTTGCCGCTTTATTGCTGGTTTAGGTATTGGCGGCGTGATGCCCAATGTGGTGGCGCTGATGAACGAATATGCGCCGAAGAAAATCCGCAGCACCCTGGTTGCTATTATGTTTAGCGGTTATTCGGTCGGCGGCATGTTGTCGGCTGGCCTCGGCATTTGGCTTTTGCCCAACTTTGGCTGGGAAATTATGTTCTATCTTGCCGGCATCCCGCTGTTATTACTGCCGTTGATTATGCTGTTACTGCCAGAGTCGGTTGGCTTTTTAATTAAACGCGGCCGTCATAGCGAAGCGCGGCAAATGCTGCAAAAGGTAGAGCCGGCGGTGCGGTTAAATGCGCAATCTGAATTGCTTTTAGCCGACAATAAACCTGCTGGTAAACCGGTTAAAGAGCTATTTACCGATGGTCGCGCGCTGGGCACCCTGATGCTGTGGTTGGCGTTTTTCTGCTGCTTGCTGATGGTGTATGCGCTGGGTTCCTGGTTACCGAAGTTAATGGCCAATGCCGGCTACAGTCTGGGCTCCAGTTTAGCCTTCCTGCTGGTACTGAATTTTGGTGCCATCTTTGGTGCGGTCGGTGGCGGCGTGCTGGGTGATAAACTAAATCTACCCAAGGTGTTGGCGGTGTTTTTTGCTATTGCCGCGGTGTCTATTACCTTACTTGGCTTTAAACCACCGATGGTTGTGCTGTATTCGCTGATTGCCATTGCCGGCGCCACCACCATTGGCAGTCAGATCCTGCTGTATGCCTGTGCTGCACAGTTCTATAACCTGAATATCCGTTCCACCGGTCTTGGCTGGGCATCAGGTATTGGCCGTAACGGCGCCATAGTTGGCCCCTTGCTGGGCGGGTCTTTGCTGGCGATTAGCCTGCCATTGCAACTTAACTTTATGGCCTTTGCCGTACCCGGCGTGATTGCATCTGTGGCGATGTCGGTGTTTGTATTAAGCCAGCGCAGGGGTAAGGCAGCACCGGCTTTTGGCTTACAAAAACAACGGGTATAAGCAATGCGAACTGTACTGCGGGATAGCTCAGTATCAGCGTTGGTGGCAGGTTTAATTGCGACCTTGATTTCCTATGCCGGCCCTTTGTTGATTATTTTTCAGGTTGCCGCTGTGGCAGAGTTACCCGCAGCCCTGCTGAGCTCCTGGATCTGGGCCATCTCGATTGGCAGTGGTGTACTGGGCATTGCCCTCAGTTATTACTACAAGGTGCCGGTGATTATCGCCTGGTCGGCGCCCGGCTCAGCGCTGCTATTAACACTGTTACCGGGATTAAGTTATGCCGAAGCCGTTGGCGCTTATCTGATGACCGCGTTGTTACTACTGCTGCTGGGGCTAACCGGTGCCTTTGACCGGCTGCTAAAGCTGTTACCGCCGGCCATTACGGCAGCCATGTTGTGTGGCATCTTACTGCAGTTTGGCATGGCGGTATTTGGGGTATTGCCGCAAAACCCGCTACTGGTCTTGTTAATGTTACTGGCTTATCTGCTGGGGCGGCGCTTTTTACCGCGTTACGCCATCGTGCTGGTATTACTGACCGGGCTAACCATAGCATTGTGGCAGGGGCAGGTCGATACCAAGCTGATCAGCTGGCAGTTAGCCACAGTGGTGTGGACGACACCGGTATTTAGCCTGCAGGCTTTGCTTAATGTGTCGGTGCCGCTATTGCTGGTGGCACTAAGCGGCCAGTTTATGCCGGGTATGGCAGTGCTACGACAAGCTGGTTACCCACTGGCCGCCAGCCCGCTGTTAACCCATAGTGCGCTGGGCAGTGCAGCGCTGGCGCCCTTTGGTTGTCATGGTTTAAACCTGGCCGCCATTACTGCGGCGATCTGCACTGGCAAAGATGCGCATCCGGATCCGGCCAGGCGCTATATCGCCGGTATCAGTGGTGGTGTGGCGTATCTGCTGCTGGGGATCTTTGGCGGCACCCTGGTGGCACTGTTTAGTGCTTTTCCCAGGGCTTTTATTGCGGCCTTGGCGGGGCTGGCGCTGTTTGGTGCTATTGCCGGCGCCTTGCACTCTGCCATGGCAGAGCCCAAAACCCGCGAAGCCGCCCTGATTACCTTGCTACTTACCAGCTCGGGCGTCAGCTTATTCGGTCTGGCTGCCGCCTTTTGGGGCCTAACCGCCGGCTTACTGACCCATGTTGTACTTACTTATAAACAGAACGAACTAACACCCTAATACTTTTTCGACAGGATTTTTTATGCGCAATGATATGTGTGGCGGCTTCGTGCGGCCTGAATTTAGCAAAACAAACCGCTCTAAAGCAGCTAAGTCTTTATCTTATATCGTTTTTAGTCTGGCTGCTGTTATTGCCAATGCCGCACAGGCTGATGGGGAAATCACCCCACTGTGGCAGGAGAGCAAGCTTGATTTACAGCTAAGAAACTACTATTTCTCGCGCGAGTTTAGCGATCTTAAAAGTCCGGGGCCACGGCGCACAGTCGAATGGGCACAAGGCGCGGTGGCAAGCTTTAAATCCGGCTATAGTGCGACGCCGCTGCAGGTCGGTTTTGACGTGCATGCCTTCGCCGGCGTTAAGCTCGACAGCAGTCGCAGCAAAATCAATAGCGGTTTACTGGCATTGGACGATGATGGCACTGCCGCCGACAGCTACGGCCGACTGGCCGGTACACTAAAACTAAAGGCCGGCAGCACTGAGTTGAGAGTAGGGGAGTTACTGCCGAATTTGCCGGTATTAACCTATAGCGATATCCGGCTATTGCCACCAACCTATCAGGGCGCCAGTTTGCACGCTGTGCTGAGCAGCAAGCTGACATTACAGGCTGGCTATCTGGAAAGCACCAGTCTGCGAAACCGCGCCGGGCGCGATAAATTACAGGCGATGCTGGGGCATGTGCCGCAGCGCCAGGTCAGCAGCGACAGCTTTCGCTATCTTGGCGCTGACTATCAGTTAACGGCGAACAGCCAGTGGCGGCTTTGGTATGCGCAGCTGGAAGACCTCTATCAGCAAGTTTATCTGAACTGGCAGCAGCAAATTGCACTGAATCAGCAGTTGCAGTTTAAAGCTAATCTTGGGGTATTTTCGGCGCAGGAGCATGGCCGCGCACTGTTAAACCAGCTGGATAACCAGGCCTTTTACGCGCTGTTTTCGCTAAAGCAGGGCGCACATACCGGCTATATCGGCTATCAGCAAATGCGCGGCGACAGCGCCTTCCCTCGGGTATTTGCCAATGTCAGTATTCTGGGTAACGAAGTACCAACTTTTGAATTTGCCTCGGCCGGCGAAAAATCCTGGCAACTGCGTTACGACACCGACTTTAGCCACTTTGGCATACCGGGTTTAAGCAGTACCCTGCGCTACATTAAAAGTCATGGCGCCCAGGTAGCTACTGTAAGCGATGGCGAGGCCTTTGAACGCGATCTCGATCTGGCTTACAGCGTGCAGCAAGGAGCATTAAAAGGCTTAAGCTTGCGGCTACGCAATGTCACGGCCCGCGCCAATTACCGCACCGATATCGACGAAAACCGTATTATTGTGCAGTACAACCTAACGTTTAACTAAAGGAAGTTAGGGGTCAGGTCTTGCTTTTTGCCTTTGGGAAGTTAGGGGCCAGGTCTTGCTTTTTGCCTTTTAAGCAAAAATACCTAACCCCAAAGCTCGCCGAAGACGTGAATGGTTATTTTTTTGGCTTCAGCTATAATAAAGCTACATTGTCAGTATTGGGGGTACATTTATGTCGCATACAACTATGACTAGCAGAGAATTTAATCACGACGCTGCTGCGGCAAAACGTGCTGCCAAAAAAGGTCCTGTGCATATTACTAACCGCGGTGAACTTGAAGCTGTTCTGTTATCCGCGGAAGAATACAAAAAGTTAAATGCTAAAACCCAGAAAATCACCGATTTGCTGGCTTATCCGGCCGCGGCTGAAGTTGACTTTGACATTGAGCGGCAAACAGATTTTCCAAGAGAAGTCATCTTCTGATGTACCTTTTAGACACCAACGTTATATCCGAACTACGTAAATCTGGCACAAATCGGCTAGACCAAAACGTGCGGCGTTGGGCAGAGTCTGTGTCTGCCGAGCATCTTTATTTATCCGTTATAACAATGGCAGAGTTAGAGATGGGAGTTTTGTCGCTCGAGAGGCGTGATCCCCAGCAGGCAATGCCACTTCGGATCTGGTTAAATCAAGTAGTTAAAACGCACTTCCAAGGCCGAATTTTGGACATAACTCAGAATGTCGCTTCGCATTATGCACAAATAAATGTGCCCAACCGTGTTGCCGTAATGGATGGTTTAATTGCTGCCACAGCTATGGCGAATAATTTAGTTGTTGTCACCCGTAACACCGCTGATTTTCCAACAGTTAGAGCGATTAATCCTTTTGAGTTTGAATAGAGGTTTGGGGTCAGGTCTTGCTTTTTGCCTTTTAAGCAAAAAGCAAGACCTGACCCCCAAACCTTCGCATTAAGCAAAAAGCAAGACCTGACCCCCAAACCTTCGCAAACCTTCAGACCTGACCCCCAAACCTTCAGACCTGACCCCAAACCTTCTGACCCCAAACCCTCTTTGCGGATAACTAGCCGAAGATACCGCGGGTATCGATTACCACCTTGGTGGTGACATCGTTAATATGCAGTGCCTTAAACTGGCGGTGATCAACCAGCACCACCAGTACATTTGCGCGCTCTAAGGCTTTGGGTAGGGTGGTGAGCTTGTCGTTATGCTGGCTTAAGCGTTTTGGCAGCTCTTTGATATTCGGCTCAACCAACAGAACTTCGCCTACATTGTCGTTAATCAAATGCTCAGCAATATCCAGCGCCGGGCTTTCACGTAAATCGTCGATATCGGCTTTAAACGCCAGGCCCAAACAAGCAATTACCGGGCGTTTAAACTGATCAGCCGCTTCCTTCACCTTGTTAATCACATAGTGCGGCTTACCGTCGTTAATTTCACGGGCGGTGCGGATCATCCGTGCCAGGGCAGGGGCTGAGTCGACAATAAACCAAGGGTCAACCGCAATACAGTGGCCGCCTACGCCAGGGCCAGGGCTTAAAATATTAACCCGAGGGTGGCGATTGGCCAGTTTAATCAGCTCCCACACGTTAATTTTCAGCTCATCACAAATCAGCGATAGCTCGTTGGCAAAGGCAATATTCACATCACGGAAGGCGTTTTCAGTTAACTTTGCCATCTCGGCGGTGCGGGCATTGTACGCAAGCACTCACCGCGCACAAATAACTGGTATAAGCCCATGGCCTTTTCGGCGCAGCGATCGGTAATACCACCAATAATGCGGTCGTTGCTTACCAGCTCTTGCAGAACCCGGCCGGGCAATACGCGCTCAGGGCAGTGGGCAATAAAGATATCGGCATTGTCAGAAGGGTCCAGTGGTACTTTTAAATCCGGCCGCAGCTCGCTTAACCACTGCGCAATTTGTTCGGTAGTGCCAACCGGAGAGGTCGACTCCAGAATAATCAGGTTACCCTTTTCGATAACCGGGGCTATATTTTCCAGCGCCGCGCGAATATAACTCAGATCAGGCGCTTTATCGTCTTTAAAGGGTGTAGGCACAGCAATCATAAAAGCCTGAGCCGGCTCAGGGGTTAACGACGCCCGCAGCTTACCGGTGGTTACGGCAGCCTGCACCAGCATATCTAAATCAGGCTCAACAATATGAATTTTACCCTGGTTAATGGTATTAACCGCATGCTCAGACACATCAACACCCACCACCTCAACACCGCGCGAAGCGATAACCGCTGCAGTAGGTAAACCAATATAACCCAGGCCAATAACAGAAACTTTTGCAAAAGAGGACAGCATTATCCGATCCTTATAACGCTAGAGAAGTGATATAAGCATCATAAAGCCACGAAAATGAATATACAATTTACGATCAGAAATAATGTTGGTTGGCTTTCCTGCATTAACCGCGATGATGCATCAAACTCAGCTTTTTAGATCCTGCAGAACCTGAACAAGTTTATGCACATGCGTACTCGGATTATCTGTTTGAATACGGTAGCTTTCTTGCAAAGACCTCTCGGCGAATCGCTTTGCTTGCTCCAATTGAGCTATAAGGCTTGAGAATATCTTTCGGCTACCTTTCTCATAATCCGGAATGAAGTTTTTTAGTTCCGTTAAAACCTGATTACCTGAGCTATTTCCGGGAAGCGCTGTATAAGGTCTGGTTGTATAAACAAAATGCAATAGCAGCCAATACTCAAAACAAGGAACAGAATTAATGGCAAAATAAACACCTCGCGGCGTAGACGATGCTATGGAACTTAAAGCTTGTGCATAGGTACTGTGGCCATCTTTATCAAAAATGCAATAGACCTGTTCAAACGGATCGCCAGCATCTTTCTCTTCCCGGAAACGCTGCTTTGCAAAGTTGACGATACTCATTGGATCAGACCCACAATCACCTCGAACTTCAACATTAACCGTATTAAGTCGATAATGTTCACGGGCATCTTCAAAGTAATTGGGCTCTGTTTTTTCACCTTCACAGACAATCAGAATTTTTTTGTAAGCTTCCCGGCGCGCAGTTCTTCTCTTGAGGTCTTTCGAACTTTTTGCCTTTCGCTTATGAAAAAAGTTATCCGTACCCACAAAATATCCCTCTTAAAAGGCCGAGCTAATGTTCTTAACAAAGGGTAAAGCACCATAACGTCCAGAAAGATAGGCCAGTTCCAGATTCTCGCGACCTTTTCTCGGACTAAAATCTGTTAAAGGATAGAGCTTCGTGGCTTGAGCGGCATCTTTCTCGCAAAACCACACCTGATCCCGACGAAATACCTCTTGGTTTAAAATAGAGGTTTCATGAGTCGTGAAAACCAATTGCGCATTTTTTGAGTTAATTTTCGGATTGTGGAATAACTCGACCAGAAAGCGAACCAATCTTGGATGCAAATTGTCGTGTAACTCGTCAATAAATAGCACATAGCCATTTTCTAAAGCATCAATCCAAGGCCCCGCAAATGAAAACAGCTTTTGGGTACCGTCTGACTCATCGCGAAAATCAAATGTCACCGGTTCACCGTCGCTGCCTTTATGAACCGTTTTAATTTCAAGGATTTTTCTATCTTTCATTTCTCCTAAAATAGCCCCCCTCAGCGCATCCGGCATATCGACAGGCAAATCACTCGGATCAAAAGATTTTGTCTCAACTAAAATATCGTCAATATGAATATCCGCGGCATTAAGAAAGTCCATCACCTTGGATTTTTTATCATTTTCACACAGTGATGCACTAAATGAAGGCCCCCATCCACCAACATTAGTCATGCGAAGCTTGCTCTTAAACCAGTCAAAAACAGGTTGCAACTGCTCACTGTTTAATTGCACAGCCGTCGAAAGAAATAGGGCGTTGTCGCGGGTAGATTTTTGCCACAGCTGTTTTTCTCCAGCCAGGTTATTACCAAGTTCCCATTCAAACCGGTTTTGCTCTGCCATCCAAACACGGGTAAACCAGCGTTGGGCACGCCCTTTAGGATAAGCCAACAACCATTCCTCATGGATCTGTTCAGGTGTTGCTGAAAATCCATATTGATAGCGCACATTCTGTACCACAAAGGTTACTTCAAACTCACTTGGTGCTTGGCGAGTTTCTGGTGAAAGGCGAAATGGCGTGACAGGCAAGCGATCGCCTCGCTGCTGGTTGGTGGCAGACTCAAGCACGACACGTTTCATCGTTTGCAACGCACGAAGAAAATTAGATTTTCCGCTGGCATTAGGGCCGTAAATCGCAGCAGAACGAAGCAGATCTAGTTCGTTTACAGAAGCAACCCTAAAGGAATTGGATACGGCTAGTTCATCGCCTTTACCTTTTACCAGACTAAAGGTTTGTAAGCCATGCAACGAGCGGAAATTCGCAACGCTCATCTCAATCAACATTGAGACTCTCCTAAAATGAAGTATTTGACAATAATAGTCAAAATTTAGCATGAGAGTACAGTTAAAGCTATAATAATGGCGATTACTGGCAATTTCTGCCAAAAATAACCATTAAATAGAGCTTAAGCTGATTTTAAATGTAATAGTTAGCTACAAAGTACGATAACAACCCTCGGTAGGCTTTAGCTGAAGGATGTGTACTTTGGCACACCTGATTGCACTTAATGCCATTCTGCCTTACGCTTTGCTTCAAGTCGGGTTTACGCCTACCATAACATTCTGGCTATTCAGGATGGGTTTTCTGATGTTGAATGTTGAATGACAAATTCTATTCTGGTGCTGATAACAGGCGCCAATGGCCAGCTAGGCCAGGCGCTACAAGCCGAAGCGGCTGGGTTTCCGTCATTAACGCTTATTAGCAGCGCGCGTAGCGAAGTCGATATTTGCGATACTGCCAGTATCGGGCAAGCCATACAGCGCTATCAGCCGCAGGTTATCATTAACTGCGCGGCCTATACTGCAGTAGATAAAGCCGAAGCCGAACCGGCGCAAGCCTACCGCATCAACCGCGATGGCGTGGCAAACCTGACAGCGCAAGCAGCCCTGCACAATATCGTGTTGCTGCACATCAGTACCGACTATGTTTTTGCCGGTGATCAGGCACACCCTTATACCGAACTGGATACCCCAGCCCCCAAGTCAGTTTATGGCGCCAGTAAATTGGCCGGTGAACAGGCGTTGTTACAAAGTGGTTGCAAAGGGGCTATTATCCGTACCAGCTGGCTGTATTCAGAATTTGGCAGCAATTTTGTAAAAACCATGCTGCGGCTGGCACAAGGCGGTAAACCGCTTAAAGTGGTTGCGGATCAATATGGTAGCCCAACCTATGCCCGCGATCTGGCTATTGCGATATTACAAATGGCTGAGGCTACCGGGCAGCCGCTATTTAGCCCGCCACAGCTTTGGCATTACGCCAATAACGGCATTACCAGCTGGTACGATTTTGCCGGCGCTACTTTCCACACTGCCGGACTTGAATGTACGGTCGAACCCATTCAAACTAGCGCCTATCCAACTGCCGCCAGCCGGCCGGCCTTTAGCGCCTTGGCCAGCGGCAAAATTAAGCTGCACTTTAATACAGCGGTGCCAGCCTGGCGCCACAGTTTAAAGCTGGCGCTAAGCCGGATGCTAAACCAGGCGGCGAATTAAGCAGCCCAACACCCAACTTAATTAAATACGCAGCTCAATAAAGCGTTTAATACAGGCTGCGACAAAGAGCGCAATAACAAGCTCAGTAAATAGCGCAAAACAGTGCAAGGTAATATGGCAAAGGTTATTTTTGTAACAGGTGGCGCGGGCTTTATCGGCTCAGCCCTGCTAAGACACTTATTTCAGGCAACCGACTACACCCTGGTCAATATCGACAAGCTAACCTACGCTGCCGATTTAGCAGCGCTAGCCGACATCGAAGCCTCGCCCCGCTATTATTTTTCGCAAACCGACATTTGTGACCGTGCCGCTTTAGATAGCTTATTCCAGCAATTTCAGCCCGATGCCGTAATGCATCTGGCCGCAGAAAGCCATGTCGACCGCTCTATTACTGGCCCGGCAGACTTTATCAATACCAATATCATCGGTACCTACACCTTATTGGAAGCGAGTAGGGCCTATCTGCAGCACGCCCCAGCGGTAGTAAAAGCCAATTTCCGGTTTCAGCATATCTCCACCGACGAAGTATTCGGCGATCTGGCCGGTAGTAACGATCTTTTTACTGAAAACACACCCTATGCCCCCAGCAGCCCCTATTCGGCCAGCAAGGCAGCCAGCGATCATCTGGTACGTGCCTGGCATCGCACTTACAACTTGCCAATTTTGATCACCAACTGCTCAAACAACTACGGCCCGTATCAAAACCGCGAAAAACTGATCCCGCTTATGATTACCAAAGCCCTGGCCGGCGAACCCATGCCGGTATACGGTAATGGCGAACAAATCCGCGACTGGCTATTTGTAGAAGATCACGCCAGAGCGCTGCTTACCGTATTAACAACAGGCAAGGTAGGCGAAACCTACAACATCGGCGGCCACAACGAAATCAAAAACCTCGACGTAGTAAACGCCATCTGCACGCTACTGGACGAACTAGCCCCAACTAAAAACTCAACACTAAAAACTCAACATTCAAAACTCATCACCCACGTAACCGATCGCCCCGGCCACGACCAGCGCTATGCCATCGACACCAGTAAAATACAACGCGAGTTAGGCTGGCAGCCGCAAGAAAGCTTTGCCAGCGGTCTGCGCAAAACTGTGCTGTGGTATCTAAAACAACATGCCCTAACTAACGGCCGCGGTTAAAAACCTGCTGAAAAGCTGGAGCCTGGCTATCTTTGCCAGACAAAACGGCCTCTTTAACAGGCCAGGGGATATTAAGCTGAGGGTCGAAGGCGTTAAAAGCGCCCTCATCTTGTGCGTTGTAATAACTGCTGGTTTTATAAAATACCAGGCTATTATCCGCTAATGCCTGAAAACCGTGGGCAAAGCCCGGCGGGATCCAAAGTTGTTGCGGCAGCTCCGCCGATAGCTCAATTGCTTGCCACTGCCCAAAAGTGCGTGAAGTAGGGCGAATATCAACCATTACATCGTAAATTTTGCCACTAAGCACCGTTACCAGCTTGCCCTGCGGTTGCTGCCGCTGAAAATGCATACCCCGGATCACGCCCTTACCCGACAGCGATAGGTTGTCTTGCAGCAGTGGCTCAGTAATACCTGCAGCCTGATAACGCTGCTGCACATACAACTCCCGAAAACAACCCCGGTTATCATTAAACTGCGGCTGTTCAATCAACAAGCAACCCGGCAAAGCCGTCTCTAAAATTTTCATAATCAAGGCACTAATTTTTTAGCTATTATAACGCATCGCCCACCACACAACACCAAAACCCCAACACTCAAAACTCAAAACCCAAAACCCAAAACTCAAAACTCAAAACTCAAAACTCAAAACCCAAAACCCAAAACCCAAAACCCAAAACCCAAAACCCAAAACCCAAAACCCAAAACCCAAAACCCAAAACCCAAAACCCAAAACCCAAAACCCAAAACCCAAAACCCCACCACTCACCATTCAAAACTCAAAACTTGTAACCCCGGCGGGCCTTTGATAGCATTGCCGCGATAATGAGTCTGCACAGGATGTCAGAGAAAATTTATGCGGTTTGTTTCTAAAGTTGTTCTGGCGTCAGCCTCTGTAGCCTTTTCCTCAATGCTGCACGCCACGCCGTGGATAAATACGGACGATCAATTTTTGCAGCAAAGTATTCAACTGCTGTCGAATAGCGGCCATTTAAATATTCCGGTTAACACCTGGCCGTTAATGTGGCAGCCCGTCATGGAGCAGTTGCAGCAAGTTAATACCCAAAACCTGAGTTCGGCCGAACTGTTTGCCTATTTGCGGGTGAAGTCGGCAGCCAGCTATGCACAGCGCAGCACAATAAAAACTGCCAGCCTGCAAGCCAGTAGCGATCCGCTGGCAACAGCCAGTTTTGGCAACCAGTTTGGCGAAAAGGCTGCCGCAACATTAAGCTACGAATCTAAACACGAAAACTGGGCCAGCGGCCTGGTAAAAAGCATTCGTCGTGATAGCTACGACGCCACCGCTAAATCGCAAAATAAAACGAATTGGGATGGCTCTTATGGCGCCTACATCGCCGGAAACTGGGTACTCGTGGCCTCGGTACAACAGCAGTGGTGGGGCCCGGCTATTACCAGCAGCTTTAGCTTTAACAACCAGCAGCGGCCAACGAAAAGCCTGCAAATAAACCGTCTTAATTCTAATTTACCGTTACATCAGCATTTAAAATGGCTAGGCCCTGTTAATGTTAATTTGCAGCTGGGCGAATATGCTGGTACGGCACCAACCCGCCACGCCCGTTACACTGCGGCCCGTGTGTCGCTAAGGCCAATTAAACCCTTAGAGTTGGGCGTTACCGGCAGACAACTTAAACCACAGCTAAGTGAGCAAATAACAACCGGCCTATACAGCGATTTACTACCACAAGACAATATCACCACACTAGGTTTAGATGCCCGCTATAACCTGACGGCACAGGCCGCGGTATATGGTGAGCTGTCGGCGCAGCGTGGAGAACAGCAAACTAATGGCTGGTTACTGGGTAGCCATTATTATGTGGGTAACCAGGACATTTTATTACGGTTTTTTGCAGAGTATCAGCACATACCGGAAAACTACGCACAGTGGTTGTTTATTCAGCCGGGCGCAATTGGCGCACCCTATGAAAAACAATGGGTTGCGGGTGTGCAAATTAGCGCTGCCAATGGTCAGTCTGGATACCTTAAGTTTAGTAACCGCACCTCACAGCAGAAAGTGTTAACCCAAACGTCACAGCTTATCGACGCCACCGTAGTGAATGTTGGCTACCAACACCCAATACTCAGCGGCCTGGCGAGCATAGATTACGAGTTACAACGCGGCCAGCAACATAATGAAAAGGTATTCGAGCATGCCGTAGGCGCCAAAATGGAGTGGCGTTGGTGAATATAAGTGCAGCCAACCGCGGGGCAAGCATAAATGATTGACCTTAGCTACGGCAATGCACTAATATCGCGCCCAGTTTTACGGAAGCGTTAAGTTATGGACAACTGGTATCTGATATATAGCAAACCCAGGCAAGAGCAGCGGGCACAGCAGCATCTCGCAAATCAGGGTTTTGAAAGTTTCGCCCCCTTTATTCGCAGCAAAAAGCTCCGTGCCGGTAAAGCCGTTATCGTCAGCGAGCCGCTGTTTCCGCGCTATATTTTTTTAAAATGTCCTAACACGCCAAATCTGTCATGCATTCGCAGTACCCGTGGGGTAGGTGGCCTGGTTCGCTTTGGCGATACCCTGGCAACGGTACCCAACCAACTTGTGCAAAGCCTGCTACTACAACAACTCGAACTACAACAACAACCAGAGCAGCAACCCTTTAAAACCGGCGAGCAACTGGCCATTTTAGCTGGTCCCTTTGCTAGCCTAAATGCCGTATTTCAGCAGCCAGACGGTGAAACCCGCAGCATTATTCTGTTAAGTTTTTTAGGGCAACAGCTAAAAATAACAATAGATAATAAGCACATAGAAAAATCAGCCTAAGGCAGCTGTTAGCTGGTGTCATAAAAAATACGTATTCAGGTAATAACCTGAGGGGATATCAGTTATAATCCCGCGTTTGAAAAATACACATTTTTAGTTTTGGGGCGCTTAACTCAAGGGCGGTAGCGTACCTAAAGCCGTAAACTATGATTTCAATATTAATAACCAACTAAACGGAAGCATGTTAATGAGGTTGTCAAAGAGTCTTTTCCGCGCCATTGCGGCCTGCACCCTGGGAGTATTTCTCAGCGCCGGTGCTATGGCACAGCAAATTACTGCGGCACAAATTGAGCAATTTAAACAACTTCCCCGAGCCCAGCAAGAAGCCATTGCTGCGCAGTATGGTGTTGACTTATCGCAACTTACTGGCCCGGCAGTAGCCACACCAATGCAACCTGCCCCCAGTTTGCAAGAGTTAACCACACCGCGACGTCCGCAAAGCGAACAAGCAGAGCAGTGGAATAATACTATTGAACGAGCTACGGCAAATGTAGATAAAGCCGAAAATGGCGATAAAGCCGCTAAACCGACACAAAAAGCCCGCAACTTACGGCAAAACCTTAAGCAATTCGGTTACGACCTGTTTGCCGGTACGCCCAGCACTTTTGCCCCGGTATCGGATATTCCGGTGCCAACAGACTACATTGTAGGGCCAGGCGACAGTATTCGTATTCAACTCTATGGTAAAGAAAACATTCAGCAAGAGCTGAACGTAGACCGCAACGGCCAAATATTCTTCCCCGGCATTGGCCCCATTATGGTGGCCGGTTTAACCTTTAGTGAATTGCGACAAAATCTGGCTACTGTAGTGCAGCAGCAAATGATCGGTAACCAGCTAAACGTAACCATGGGTGAACTGCGCTCTATTCGCGTATTTGTGCTGGGCGAAGCCTTCCAGCCTGGTGCTTACACTATCAGCTCGCTGTCTACCGCAACACACGCCATTATGGCAGCCGGTGGTGTTAAAAAAATTGGTTCACTGCGTAATATTGAAATAAAGCGCAGCGGCAAAACTGTAGCCCAACTCGACTTATATAATTTACTCCTACGCGGTGATACCTCGGCCGATATTATGTTACAGCCGGGAGACGTAGTGTTTATCCCTACTATTGAGCGCACAGTGGGTATTGGTGGTGAAGTGCTGCGCCCGGCCATTTACGAACTAAAAAATGAAAGAACGGCAGACGATATCGTGCGCCTGGCGGGTGGTTTTTTACCTACCGCCTTTCCGGCAGTATCACGGTTAGAGCGCATTGATGCCAACGGCGCAAAAATGCTGAAAGATATCGACCTGACCCAGGCCGCTGGCAAAGCCACAACGTTACGCCAGGGCGATATTCTTGAAGTGTATTCAGTGCTGGATCAAATTGAAAATATTGTGCAACTTACCGGGCATGTGCACCGCCCAGGTGGCTTTGGCTGGCGGGAAGGTATGCGTATTTCCGACGTTCTGCCTGACATGCGTGAACTGCTACCAAACCCGGACCTAAACTACGGCATTATTCGGCGCGAAGTGTATCCAACCCGGGAAATTGAAGTTATTGCCTTTAACCCGGCGTTGGCCATTACCCAGCCGGGTTCGGCGGCCAACCTGTTACTGCAGCCGCGCGACAAACTTTTTCTGTTTGGTGCTAACGAAGATCGTACCGAGCGGTTACAAGGGCTAATAGCTGAGTTACGTAACCAAGCCCGCTTTTTACAACCGCCCAAAGTAGTGTCGATAGTTGGCTTTAGCCGTTTTAACGGTAATTATCCGCTAACTAAAGGCATGACACTGGCCGATTTGTTAAAGGCCGGCTTTGATCTGGACCAATTTGCCGACAAAAACTACGCCCTGATTTCACGCTTTAACAGTGCTACGGTTAAAACCAGTGTACAAGTAGTGTCTTTGGCTAGCCCACAAGATTTGGCCTTACCACTGCAAGAGCTGGATACCTTGCATGTGTTTTCTATGGTAGAACCGCGCGAACCCGTGGTAGCAGGGCTAATTAACAAGTTAACGCAGCAAGCCGACAAAGAAACCCCACAACTGGTTGTTAACATAGAAGGTGATGTGCGTTTTCCGGGGCGTTACCCCTTAACGTCGGGCATGACGGCACAACAACTTATTGATGTAGCCGGTGGCTTTCGTGAGTCCAGCTATGCGGTAACGGCAGAGCTAACCCGGCGCAGTACCGACGGTAGCGCCGTATTCAGCACGGAACACCGGGCATTAGCTCTGGATAACGCCAGTGTTACTGCCCTAAGCCCGCTTGATACATTACAAATTAAGCGCATTCCGGATTGGCGCGAAACCAATACCGTTCGGTTGGTTGGTGAGGTTAAGTTTCCAGGGACTTATACCATTAAAAAGGGCGAACGCCTGGCCGATGTAATAAACCGGGCTGGTGGCTTTACCACCCAGGCGCATCCCGAGGCTGCAGTATTTAGCCGTGCCAGTATTCGTGAAAACGAGCGCAAACAACTGGATGCATTACGGCTGAGTTTACAACAGCAGTTAGCTGCCCAATCGGCAACTGTGGGTACAACAGGCCCCTCTATTGCCGAAGCCGAAGAACTGGCAGCCAAACTTAACGAAGCCGAAGCTATTGGCCGCTTGGTAATTGATATGAACTCGGCTTTGGCGGGGGTGCGCGGCCAGAATATTCAATTGGAAGACGGTGACGAAATTTTTGTACCGCAGAGGCGTAACGCCATCAGTATTATTGGCGAGGTGCATAACCCGTCCAGCCATGTATTTACGGCGGGGTTAAGCGTACAAGATTATTTAAACCGTGCCGGTGGCTTTAAACAACGGGCCGATCAAAAAGCGGTATATGTAATTAAAGCCGATGGCAGTGTAATGAGCCGCAGCAGCAGTTGGTTTGCCATTAACCGCAACCGTTTAGAAGCCGGCGATACCATAGTGGTGCCGTTAAATACCGAATACAAAGATGGCTTAACCATTTGGGCCACTGCAACGCAAATTATATACAACAGTGCGGTGGCGATAGCAGCTATTGCAACGCTTTAACATTCTTGAATGTTGAATGTTGAATGTTGAATGTTTAGTTTTTGGTGCCTGGTTGCTGCTGGCTATAACTGGTAAACAGGCGCCAAATGGCTTTAACAAGGAATACTATGTCTGAGAATATAAACGCGCCGCAAACCGCAGCAGCGGATGACGAGATTGATTTGCGCGAGCTATTTAGCGCCATCTGGCAAGGGAAGTGGATAATTATTGCTACTACCTTCTTGTTTGCCGTGGCAGCAGTATTTTATGCGATACGTTTGCCGAATATCTACCAAAGTGAGGCATTGCTAGCTCCGGTTACCGAAGATAGTAGTATGCGTATGCCTGGTCAGTTAGGTGGCCTGGCGGCGTTAGCCGGTTTTAGGCCCGGCATGGGCAATGAAAAAACCAATTTGGCATTAGAAGTACTAAAAAGCCGCGATTTTATTGGCCGTTTTATAGATAAGTATGACTTGTATCTGCCAGTAATGGCAGCAAAGGGCTGGAACCCCACCGACAATAGCTTAAAAATAAACCCCAAGGTTTATGATGTAGAAACAGAGCAATGGGTAAGAAAAGTTAAACCGCCATTTAAACCAAAACCCAGTGTGCAGGAAACTTATACCCGGTTTATCAAGACCATGAGTGTGTCACAAGATAAAAGTAACGGTATGGTAAAAATTAGTGTGCAACATTATTCTCCGTTTTTGGCTAAACAGTGGGTTGACAGCTTAGTAACCGAAATTAATGAAGATATTCGTCAGCGAGATTTAAACCAGGCACAGCGTAGTATCACTTATCTAAATGAGCAAATTGCCCAAACTAATATTGCAGATGCAAGAGCAATGTTATTTTCGTTAATTGAAGAACAAACCAAAACCTTAATGCTCGCAAACGTTCGAAGCGAGTATGTGTTAAAAGTGGTAGATCCTGCAGTTGTAGCAGAAAAGAAGGCTAAACCTGCGCGAGCATTAATGGTGGCGTTATCAATTATTATTGGTGGTATGTTTTCAGTAATTTTTGTTATTGGAAGACATTTCAATCGAAAGGTCAGTCGTTGACTCCCAAGCTGGAATTAATTACATGTTTGAACTAGAAAAATCGAAGATAGCTATTATTGGTTTGGGTTATGTTGGTTTACCCTTGGCTGTGGAGTTTGGCAAACATTACCCTACGATCGGTTTTGATATAAATGCAAACCGAATTAAAGAATTAAGCGAGGGAGTGGATCATACACTTGAGGTTAGCAGTGAAGAATTGAATACCGCAACTCTGCTTTCATACACCAATGATTTATCCCAATTAAGCACAGCTAACGTTTACATTGTTACTGTACCAACTCCAATTGACGAGCATCGACAGCCGGACCTTACTCCTTTAATCAAAGCTTCAGAAACATTAGGTAAGGTTATTAAAGCTGGAGATGTTGTCATTTATGAATCTACTGTTTACCCCGGTGCGACAGAAGAGGATTGCATTCCCGTCATTGAACGTGTTTCAGGATTAAAGTTTAATGTAGATTTTTTTGCCGGTTACAGCCCTGAAAGGATCAATCCTGGTGATAAGGAGCATCGGGTTACGACAATTAAAAAGGTCACTTCTGGCTCAACGCCACAAGTGGCCGATTTTGTCGATAATTTATACCGTAGCATCGTAACAGCTGGAACATACAAGGCAAGTTCGATAAAGGTAGCCGAAGCAGCAAAGGTAATTGAAAATACACAACGTGATTTGAATATTGCCTTAATCAATGAGTTAGCAGTTATTTTTAATAAGTTAGGTATCGATACCGAAGAGGTATTACTTGCGGCCGGTACTAAGTGGAACTTTCTTCCTTTCCGCCCAGGCTTGGTTGGCGGGCACTGTATTGGGGTGGATCCTTATTATTTAACCCACAAAGCGCAGGCGGCTGGATACAACCCAGAAGTGATATTAGCTGGACGACGTATTAACGATCGTATGGGAGAATATGTGGTAAGCCAGCTTGTAAAAGCCATGCTTAAAAAACGAATACATGTAAATGGCGCCCGAGTTTTAATTATGGGTTTAACTTTTAAAGAAAACTGCCCAGATATTCGCAATACCAAAGTAATGGACATACTAACGGAATTGAAGGAATACGGTGTTCGGGCAGATGTTTTCGATCCTTGGGTTGACGTATCAGAAGCGCAACACGAATACGGCATTACACCAATAGAACAGCCGGTGCATGGCAATTATGACGCCGTTGTTCTCGCTGTTGGACACAACGAATTCAAAGCAATGGGCGCAATAGGTATTAGAAAGTTCTGTCGTCCTGATAGTGTGATTTATGATTTAAAATATATTTTGGAAAAGAATCTGGTTGATATCCGCTTTTAATATTAAGAGGTCGTAGTAATGAAGAATTTCGCATTAATCGGTGCTGCAGGTTATATCGCGCCACGTCATATGAAAGCTATCAGAGAAACCGGCAATAATCTGGTCGCGGCTTTAGATAAAAATGACTCAGTAGGAATAATAGATAGCCATTTTCCAGATGCCGACTTTTTTACGGAGTTCGAACGTTTTGACCGGCATGTGGATAAGTTGCGGCGTCAAGGTGATGGTAAGCAAATAGATTACGTTGCCATTTGCTCACCAAATTACCTGCATGATTCACATATGAGGTTTGCACTTCGAGCAGGAGCTGACGCAATTTGCGAAAAACCATTGGTGTTAAATCCATGGAATATTGACGGTTTGCAGGAGATTGAACGTGAAACAGGCAGACGGGTTAATACGATTCTGCAATTACGTTTGCACCCCGCTATTATCGCCCTAAAAGCTAAAGTTGCAGCCAGTCCTGCTGATAAAAAGTTTGATGTTGATCTTACCTATATCACCTCACGTGGTCATTGGTATTTACAGTCATGGAAAGGTGACGATAAAAAGTCCGGTGGTATTTCTACTAATATAGGTGTGCATTTCTACGATATGTTGCATTTTGTCTTTGGTAAACTGCAAGACAATAAAGTACATTATAACTCACCAACCAAGGCTGCTGGCTATTTGGAATATGAAAAAGCCCGGGTGCGTTGGTTCCTCTCAGTTGATGTTAACGACATTCCTGCAGATGTAAGGGCTGCTGGTCAGCGTACCTATCGCGCTATTACTGCAGATGGCGAGTCTATTGAATTCTCCGATGGTTTTACTGATTTACATACTGTTAGCTACCGCGAAATTTTAGCCGGTCGAGGCTTTGGATTAGAAGAGAATAGAGTTGCAATAGAAACCGTTGCACACATTCGTAGTGCTGCGATTAGCCCGTTGACTGGTGATTATCACCCCTTTGTAGCAAAGCTGGTTTAGTCATATGAGTAACTACCAAGTACACCCAAGTGCTATTGTCGATGAAGGCGCTATTATTGGTGAAGGTTCGCGCGTATGGCATTTTGTGCATGTTTGCGGCGGCGCCCGTATTGGTAAAGGCGTATCACTTGGCCAAAATGTGTTTGTTGGCAACAAAGTGACAATTGGCGATAAATGTAAAATTCAAAATAATGTTTCGGTTTATGACAACGTACACTTAGAAGAGGGAGTGTTTTGCGGCCCTAGTATGGTATTTACCAACGTCTATAACCCTCGGTCCTTAATAGAGCGTAAGAACGAATATCGCGATACCTTAGTAAAAAGGGGCGCTACGCTAGGTGCAAATTGCACTATCGTATGTGGTGTCACTATAGGCGAGTTTGCTTTTGTTGGCGCTGGTGCTGTGATTAACAAAGATGTACCGGCTTATGCACTCATGGTAGGTGTACCGGCTAAGCAGTTAGGTTGGATGAGTGAATATGGCGAGCGCTTAAACTTACCAGTTAATGGTGAGGGTGAGGCAGTATGTGAACATACAGGAGCCCGCTATGTTCTGAATAATAATTCTTTGAGCAAGGTTAGTTAATATGCAGTTCATTGATCTGGCCGCGCAGTACCAGCACTTAAAACAGCGTATCGATAAGCGAATTCAATCAGTACTAGATCACGGCAACTATATAATGGGGCCCGAAGTCGAAGAGCTCGAGTTAAAACTGGCCGAATATGTTGGCGTTAAACATTGTATTACCTGTGCGAACGGTACCGATGCCCTGCAGTTGGCAATGATGGTATTGGAAATTAAACCGGGTGATGTTGTATTTTGCCCTACCTTTACCTTTTTTGCCACAGCGGAAGTTGTGGCTTATGCAGGAGCCACGCCGGTATTTGTAGATTCAGACGAACGCACATTTAATATATGTCCGCAGGACTTAGAGCGCCGTATTCAACAAGTTATTGCTGAGGGTAAATTAACCCCCAAAGCTATAATTGTAGTAGATTTGTTTGGCTTGCCAGCGAACTATCCGCAGCTGGAGGTTATTGCTAATAAATACGGTTTAAAGCTAATTGAAGACGCCGCCCAGGGTTTTGGTGGCGAAATTAATGGAAAACGCGCCGGAAGCTTTGGCGATATCGCAACGACAAGTTTTTTTCCTGCGAAACCCCTGGGATGCTATGGCGATGGCGGGGCAATCTTTACTAATAATGATGAATATGCTGCCTTATTTAGATCTTATCGGGTTCATGGTAAAGGCAAAGATAAGTATGACAATGTTAGAATTGGCATAAATAGTCGCTTAGACACAATACAAGCAGCGGTATTACTAGAAAAGTTAGCAGTATTTCCTGATGAGCTGGTTAGTAGAAATAACGCAGCTAATACTTATTCTGATGCGCTTAGTACAAGCTATCAAGTCCCTTTTGTTCCCGATGGTTATTTAAGTTCGTGGGCTCAGTATACTTTAGTTAGTGAAAACCGTGACGGTCTTATTGATTTGCTGAAGAAGAGTAATATTCCAGCAATGGTCTACTACGGTACCTGTATGCATCAACAAACTGCATTTAAATCATTAGGCTATACAGACAGTGATTTTCCGGTTGCATCGAGTTTATGCAAGAAGGTATTTAGTTTACCTATGCATGGATATCTCAACTTCGAAACATTAAGTAATATACTTAACACGCTAAAGTAGTCTTTAACTTGTTTATTCGTAACATTTTCAAACTTGTCAGTGGCACAGCGGTGGCACAAGTACTACCGCTTGCTGTTTTACCGTTTATGACTATGAAACTGGGTGCAGATAGTTTCGGTGTCTACACTCTTTTCTATACCACATTAATGATGTTGGGGGCGCTAACATCGCTGAGATTCGAATATGCAATAAATGCGGCTCGGAATGCAAGAGAAGAGCGGCAATTAGTTGCTATATCGTTGGTGTTAAATTTAGTTAATTTTATTATTCTATCCGGCGCCACGGTATTTCTCTTTTATTTTGATGTTTTATCGTGGTATTGGCTTATGCTTCCACTTGCTGTAGTAGGTATGGGTGTCAATCAGGTATTCTATATGCACGCCAATTACAGTGGTCTCTTTACATTGATGTCTGGGAGTAAACTAGCAAACAGCGCAGTTTGTGCATGTGTTCAGATTGTTCTAGTTTTCTACTTGGACATAGAAGCGGGTGCTTACATTGGCTTAGTTGTCGGGTTCTGGTTTTCAAACGTTATCTTGTTTAAATCAATAGAGCGGAAACAACTAAATAGATCTATGTTTAGCAAAGTCGCTCTATCTGTAACTTTTAGGAGAAATATTAACTACCTTAAGTTTGTATTCCCCGGAACTTTTGTGAACTATATATCTTCAAATTGTCCGATTTACTTGATCGGTTTTTTCTATGGAGCATCGTTTTCTGGTTATTATGGGCTCGCAACGAGGCTCGCCGGAATGCCCACTGCTTTAATTGGAAGAGCGATTGGCGAGGTTTATAGAGCTCGAGCGTTAGATGAGTATAAAAGGCTAAATAATTTTAAAGACTCTTTTGTTAAAGTTAGCTTATTCAGTGCTTCAACTGGGATATTAGGTTTCTTATTATTTTATCTATTATCTGAGTGGTTGATAGTTTTGCTTTTTGGTGAGGCTTGGCTTGAAACATCAATTTACATTAAAATTTTAATGCCGATGTTTTTCCTTCAATATTTGACTTCGCCAGTTTCTTATTCAATGATGATATCAGGTAGGCAGGCTCAGGAGTTTAATTGGCAATTATTCAGGTTTTTTTTCCTGCTAGCAGTTTTAGCTGGTGCCTTTTTATATTCTAATAGTCCTTTGTTAAGCGTTGTTGCAACGTCATTCTCACTGAGTGTAAGTTTTATAATCTATTATTTTTATTGTTTCAGGGCTTCTTTAGGTGGTAAAGCATGAAACTTACAAAGAATAGAGTGATATTTATTGCGTTTACCTGTTTGTTTACATTATCTCTCTATTATGCCTATGCTTCTGTAGCTGCAACTAGTTTTAAATATTTTGGCTATGGTGATGGAAGTCCAACTTTCTTTCATATTTTCTCTATCGTTTTTTTTATTCTGGTTCCAACACTGCTTATTCCTGTTTCAAATCCAAGGCCAAGTGTTTATGTTGTGACAATAATTTTTTATGTTGTTTATATTCCGACTCTTGTCATATTAAATGATGTCGGTTTAGCTTATAATGTAGAGGATTTTGTTCTTTCTTTAGTTCTATTTGTCTGTTTCTCTATCAATGCCTTGTTCACAAGGTTGCCGCTTTTCGATATAAGAAAAATATCCATTCTTGGTATTCCGACAATTTCAATTGTCTATGCTCTTGCTGTTCCTCTATCTATTCTAATTTTTTATAAAGTCGGGTGGAATTTCTCTTTTGTTTCATTGTTGGATGTATATTCAAAGAGAGACGCAATAAAAGAAATGGGCTTGGGATCGTTCGGATATTTTATCTCTTGGATGGCCAATTTTTTTCTTCCTGTCATTATGGCGAGGGCGCTGGTTCTTGGTAATTGGAAAGTTGTTTTAGCGGTTGTTATGGGCTATTCGTTTTTGTATTTCACTATTGGCGCAAAGATTTATATATTCTCTCTTGGGTATTTTGTTTTAAGTTATGGATATTATAAAACCTTAAAGAACGGGAACTATTTTATCCCATTGGTTTTCTCAGTGCTTCTCTTGTTGCCTCTTTTAATGTTTGGCGAGTCGCTGAAAGAGCTCAAGTTCGTCTACGAGGGCGTGATTAGTCTAAGAGTTTTTCTTATTCAAGGCTTGTCTCTAGCCGTTTATAGTGATTTCTTTCTTGGAAACCAATATACATACTTCTCTCACATAACGGGCGTTAATTTATTCGTTGACTATCCTTATTCTGAGAGTATCCCAATGGTGTTGGATACAAAATATGGGCTTGGTACCTTTAACGCGCCCTATTATGCAAGTGATGGTTTCACATCTTTTGGTTATTTAGGGATGCTAATAATGGCGCCATTGTTTTCTGCATTCTTTTATTTTTTTGATCTTGTTTCTAGGAAGCATAACGAAAAATTTGTTTTGCTATCGATTTCTGTTTTTGTAGTTTCGTTGTCCAACGCTGCTTTGGCAACTTCTATGATAAGTTTTGGTGGTGTGCTTCTTGTTATTTATTTCATGTTCTCCGTAGATAAGCGTATGAGAATTAAAGAGGGTTGTAAGTGATAATTGTTTATGTGGTTGAAACATATACAGAAGGGCTTGGTTATATTGATAATTTACTTCCGGTAAGTATGGCAAAGCTGGGGTATGAGGTGCATATTATTACGTCCAGGCTCCCGATGTACTACCAAAACAAGACTGGGCACAGATTCGTTAGTGAAAGCTTTCCCCATTTACATACAGAGCATCGAAATGGGGTCTTTATTCATACTTTAGATCCCATTTTTATTGGTAGTAGAATTATACTTAGAGATTTCAAGAAGAAATTACTTCAACTCAATCCTAGTGTAGTGGTTGTAAGAGGTTTGGCTTCTCCTGTGTTAGGCCAAGTGATTTTATCTAAGTTTTTTTCAAATTTTAGAGTATTCACATCTACTGGAATGGCTTATTCTGCAGCTTCACCTGCGTTGAAGAAAGAGGGTTTGAATTTTACGAAAGCTTTTAATTTCGTAACCCGTAAAATGCCCGGCCGAATTTTAGCCAGTTTCGTTTCAAAATGCATTGGTTCAACCAACGATTGTGTTGATGCGGCAGTTGATTTTTATGGTGTGCCACGTAGTAAAACTGAGATGATTCCTTTAGGGGTAGACACCGACAAATATGTGCCTGTTACGAATGAACTGTTTGAAGCAGAGCGCGCTCAGATGCGAGCTATGCTTGGTTTTGCTGCAAATGATATTATTTGTATTTGGACCGGAAGAATTACCCCAACCAAAGGTATAGAGATTCTTGCGCAAGCAGTTGAGGAACTTAATGCCGAAGGTTTTGCTATTAAAGCCTTGTTCGTTGGAAGCGGTGACTATAGCAAAGTGCTTTCTAATTATACCCAATCGAAACTGATTGATTTTCAGCCGTGGGCTGATTTACCGAAGTATTATCGCATGTGCGATATAGCTGTATGGCCGAAATCTCTTACCACCAGCACCTTAGATGCTGCGGCTTGTGGCCTGCCTATTATTATGAGTGATAAGGAGCCAGCTACAGAGAGGTGGCAGGGAGCTGGGGCAAGCTACAAAGAGGCTGATGTTGAGGATTTAAAGCGTACTATTCTTAGTTTTTTAGATCATGACACTCGGGAACGACTTAAGTATATCGCTCATAGTAAAATGAAAGAAAATTATAGTTGGGATTTCATCGCTAAAAGATTTATTGATAGTTTCGAATCAGTTTGACCTCAGTTTAATCGTTGATTCTGTATGATTTGCTTTGGTTTTTAATTGTTTTAACGTTGAAATTGGATGTTCATAGTTTATAAGAGTTAGGGTTAAGTCTAATGTTTTCAGATAAAATTTTACTAATCACCGGCGGCACCGGCTCATTCGGTAATGCTGTCTTGCGTCGGTTTCTCGATACTGATATTGCAGAGATCCGTATTTTTAGCCGTGACGAAAAGAAACAGGATGATATGCGTAAAAAGTATAATCATCCGAAGTTAAAGTTTTATATCGGCGATGTACGTGATTATAACAGCGTACTCAATGCTACCCGTGGCGTAGACTTTATTTACCATGCCGCTGCTTTAAAGCAGGTGCCAAGCTGCGAGTTTTACCCTATGGAAGCGGTTAAAACCAATGTAGTGGGTACTGAGAACGTACTGGAAGCGGCAATTGTTAACGGTGTATCCCGTGTAGTGTGCTTAAGTACCGATAAAGCCGTGTATCCTATTAATGCCATGGGCATTTCTAAAGCCATGATGGAAAAGGTGATGGTAGCTAAAGCCCGTAACCTGGACCCGGCTAAAACCGTAATTTGTGGCACCCGCTATGGCAATGTTATGGCGTCGCGTGGCTCTGTTATTCCGTTATTTGTCGATCTGGTGCGTTCCGGCAAGCCCATTACCATTACCGATCCGAATATGACGCGCTTTATGATGACGCTGGAAGATGCAGTTGATCTGGTGTTGTATGCCTTTGAGCATGGCGACAATGGCGATATCTTCGTTCAAAAGGCGCCGGCAGCTACTATCGAAGTATTAACACAAGCCTTATTAGAGCTGATGCAAAAGCCTGAGCATCCGGTAAATGTTATTGGTACCCGCCATGGTGAAAAGTTGTTTGAAGCGCTATTAAGCCGTGAAGAACGTGCTTGTGCTATTGATATGGGTGAGTATTACCGCGTACCGCCAGATAACCGAGACTTAAACTACGGCAAGTTTTTCGATCAGGGCGATAAGCTGATTAACGAGTTGGAAGATTACAACTCGCATAATACCGAGCGGCTAGATGTAGACGGTATGAAGCAGTTACTGTTAAAGCTAGATTTTATTCAAGCCATTACCCGTGGTGAACTGGCAACTGCAGAGGATTAAACAATGAAGGTACTAGTTACAGGTGCGAACGGTTTTATCGGTAAGAACCTGATAATCAGCTTACAGCGTAACCCAGAAGTTGAAGTCATTAAGTTTACGCATGATATGTCACTGCAACAGCTACCTGAGTTGCTGGCGCGTGCAGACTTTGTTTTTCATCTGGCTGGGGTGAATCGCCCGCTAGATGAAAATGATTTTGCCGTGGGGAATGCCGATTTAACCGGTGCGCTTTGTCAGGCGATAAGAGCCAGTGGCCGCAAGATCCCTATTGTGTTGTCGTCGTCTATACAGGCCGAGCGCAATAATGCTTACGGTAAAAGTAAGCTAATGGCTGAAATGCACTTGCTTAATTTACATTTGGAAACAGGTAATAAAGTTTATATTTATCGTTTGCCTAATGTGTTTGGTAAGTGGTGCAAGCCAAATTACAACTCAGCCGTAGCCACCTTTTGCCATAACATTAGCCGTGGCTTACCCATTCAGGTGAATGACCCTTCTACCAAATTACAGTTAGTGCATATTGGGGCCGTGGTAACCTCGTTTTTAAAAATTTTACGCCAGCAACCGGAAGAGCAGCTATATGTCAACGTTGACCCTGTTTATCAGATCACCCTGGGTGAGTTAGTTGATCAGTTATATAAGTTCCGCGATAGCCGTGAAAGCTTGATCACCGAGCCGGTGGGTGAAGGGTTTACCCGTGTGCTGTATGCCACCTACATTAGCTATATTCCGCCAGATAAGTTTAACTATAGCCTAACCAAGCATGAAGATAAGCGTGGCTGCTTTGTAGAAATGCTAAAAACCCGCGATTCTGGCCAGTTCTCATTTTTTACCGCTCACCCTGGTGTAACGCGTGGCGGCCATTATCACCATGTAAAAACTGAAAAGTTTTTGGTAATTAAAGGCAAAGCCCGCTTCGGCTTCCGCCATATTATTACTGATGAAGTCATCGAAATTTTTACCAACGGCGACATGCCTGAAATTGTGGAAACCGTGCCGGGCTGGTCGCACGATATCACCAATATTGGCGACGATGAAATGGTGGTAATGCTGTGGGCGAATGAAAACTTTGACCGTGAACGCCCTGATACTGTTGCTTACAAGGTGTAATTAATGAACAAACTTAAAGTAATGACCGTAGTGGGCACCCGCCCGGAAATTATTCGGCTGTCACGGGTAATGGCCGCCCTGGATGCACATTGCGAGCATGTTATTGTGCACACCGGCCAGAACTACGATTTTGAGCTTAACCAGGTTTTCTTTGATGACTTGGGTGTACGCAAGCCCGATTACTTTTTAAATGCTGCGGGCAGCACGGGCGCTGAGACCATTGGTAATGTAATTATTGCCGTTGATAAAGTGCTGGCCGAAGTTAACCCGGATGCCATGCTGGTGCTTGGCGATACCAATAGCTGTATGGCTGTGATTCCTGCGAAACGTCGTAAGATCCCTACGTTTCATATGGAAGCGGGTAACCGCTGTTTTGATATGCGGGTGCCGGAAGAAATTAACCGCCGTATCGTCGACCATACCGCCGATATTAATCTTACCTATAGCAGTATTGCCCGCGACTATTTACTGGCCGAAGGCATTCCGCCAGACCGTGTTATTAAAACCGGCAGCCCGATGTTTGAAGTATTAAACCATTATATGCCGCAAGTTGATGGTTCTGATGTATTAAACCGGTTGGGGTTAACCGAGCGCGAGTTTTTTGTAATTAGCGCCCACCGTGAAGAAAACGTTGATTCGCCAAAGAACCTGCACAAATTGGCGTTAGTGTTAAATGGTTTGGGTGAAAAGTATGGCTACCCTGTTATCGTTTCAACGCATCCCCGTACCCGTAAACGTATTGAAGAGCAGGGCTTAAGTTTTCATCCACTGGTGCAGTTGTTAAAGCCACTGGGTTTTCACGACTACAACAAGCTGCAAAAATCGGCCAAGGCTGTCTTATCCGACAGCGGCACCATTAGCGAAGAGTCGTCGATTATGAACTTCCCGGCGCTAAACATTCGTGAAGCGCATGAGCGGCCAGAGGCCTTTGAAGAAGCCTCGGTAATGATGGTGGGGCTGGAAGTTGAGCGAGTGTTTCAGGCGCTGCAGGTACTGGAAAGCCAACCCAGCGGTAATGAGCGTTTGCTGCGGCCAGTATACGATTACAGTATGCCTAATGTCTCTGACAAGGTTGTCAGAATTGTACACAGTTACCGTGATTACGTTATGCGGGTGGTTTGGAAGCAGTATTAATGCGTATTCTGTTTATCAGCCAGCTGTTTGATCCTGAGTATTCGATTAAAGGTTTGGCCCTGATGCAACGCTTGGTTGCAGAAGGGCATCAGGTTGAGGTGCTGACCACCTTCCCAAACTATCCAACTGGCAAGGTGTTTGACGGCTATTCCGTTAAGTTCCGGCAAGTGGATGAGTGTGGCGGTGTTAGAGTTATTAGGCTTTGGTCACATATCTCGCACTCTAAATCGAAACTGTCCAGAGCCTGGTCTTACTTGTCTTTTACCCTGATGGCGCTATTTGCCGCATTGTTTAGCCAAAAACCCGATGTGGTATATACCTACCATCCGCAATCCACCACCGGTTTAATTGGCTTGCTGATGAAGTTATTCAGAGGGGTGCCATTTATCACAGATGTTCAGGATCTGTGGCCTGACGCTTTAACGGCTACCGGTATGCGTAAGGATGGCTTCCTGCTGCGGGTGATCAGTCGTTGGTGTGCTTTGGTTTATAAACATGCAGCGCAAGTCGTTGTGCTGTCTGAAGGTTTTAGGCAGGCACTTATCGATAGAGGTGTGCCAGCGCAAAAGATACACCTTGTCTATAATTGGTGTCCGGAAGAGCAACGTATCGCCACTGTTTTAGAGCAAAATGCCAATTCCAGCCAAGGAGATGGCGCGGCCCGTTTTGTCTATGCAGGCAATTTGGGATCGGCTCAGGCCTTAACTACTATGATAAAAGCACTCGGTAGTTTTGATAAGACTGAGCTCACCTTTACCTTGATTGGTGGTGGGGTAGAAAAAGAACAGCTCAAGCGCTTTGTTGCTGAAACAGGCTACGACAACATCTTTTTTGGTGACTATGTGCCGGCAGCACAGATCTTTGATGTTTTGGCTGCTGCCGATGTACTGGTGATCCATTTAAAAGATGACGACTTATTCAGGATAACTATCCCGTCGAAAACACAATCTAGTATGGCAATGGGTAAACCTATTTTGATGGCGGTTGGTGGTGAAGCCAACCAGTTGCTGGTTGAAGCCAAAGGAGGGGAGGTTGCAGAGCCGGAAGATCAGCTCTCGATCCAGCAAGCTGCAGCCAGGCTGTTAGCAACACGCCAAACTTGGCCTGAATTGGGTCATAATGCGCGAAGTTTTTATCAGCAGAGGTTATCAATGGATGTGAACTACCGAAAATTGCTTACAGTACTAGCCGGAGCCGCTAAATAGTATGATGATTCGTAAAGCGACCAGGGATGATCTGCAGCAAATTGTTGATGTACATCTTGCTGCTTTTGAAGGTTTTTTTCTTACCATGCTGGGTAAGCCTTTTTTAAGAAAAATGTATCAGGCTTTTTCCTCGGAACAATACGGTGTAATGCAAGTAGCGATTGATGATGAACAGAGGATAGTCGGTTTTGCGGCTGGCACTCTGGCTCCTGATCTGTATTTTCCTGCTTTGCGAAAGAAAATGTGGTTTGCATTTCTTATCGCAGCAATACCTGGGATCATCAAACATCCTATTAAGGTGCTGCGCAAGCTTTACTATGCCATGTTTTACAAGGGAGATAAGCCAGCGACCTTACAGCAAACAGCTTTACTTAGCAGTATTGCTGTACTGCCAACGATGGCGGGTAAGTCGGTAGGTAAGGCGCTACTGGCAGATTTTGAACAACAAATCGTGCTGGCTGGGGTTAACTGTTTGTACTTAACTACCGATAAACATGGCAATGATGCTGTGGTGGGTTTCTATACTAAGGCCGGTTATCAGATCGAGAGTGAGTTTACTCAGCCTGATGGTAGGCAGATGTTACGTTTAACAAAATCCTTTTAATTTTTGAGGCTATATGTCAGCAAATAATTTTTTGCCATTTGCATTGCCAGAGATTGGCGAAGAAGAAATTAATGAAGTGGCAAGTGCCCTGCGTTCTGGCTGGGTTACTACAGGACCAAAAACCAAGCAATTTGAAGCAGACTTTACTGCTTTTCTTGGTGACAGTTCGTTAGAGTCGATAGCCGTTAACTCGGCCACATCAGGATTGCACCTGGCATTGGAAGCGGTGGGTGTAGGCCCTGGTGATGAGGTAATAGTTCCTACTTATACTTTTACCGCTACTGCTGAAATTGTTCGTTATCTTGGCGCTACACCCATCATGGTTGATGTTGATGCCGAAACCTTCAATATGACCGCTGCCAGCTTTAAAGCAGCTATTACTAACAAAACGAAAGCGGTTGTCCCTGTGCATTTTGCGGGTTTAGCCTGTGATATGGATCCGATTATTGCTGTAGCCAAAGAGCATAATATTCGTGTTATTGAAGATGCGGCACATGCCTTACCAACAAAATACAAAGGTAAGTTAATTGGCACGTTAGACACTGATATTACGGTTTTCAGCTTTTATGCCAATAAAACCATGACAACGGGTGAGGGCGGCATGGTAGTAACCCGACATCCAGAACTGGCGAAGCGCTGTAAAGTAATGCGTTTACATGGTATCAGCCGTGATGCTTTTGATCGCTATGTTTCAACAAAACCAGCTTGGTTTTATGAGGTTATTGCCCCGGGTTTTAAATACAATATGCCGGATATCGCGGCTGCAATTGGCATTCATCAACTTAAGCGTTTGCCTGCATTTCAGGAAAAGCGCGAGCAGATGGCTCGTGTTTACTTTGAAGCCTTTAAAGATTTACCTTTGGAAATGCCGGCCGCGGCGACTGGCGCTGATGTGCATGCCTGGCATTTATTCCCGGTAAAAATAAAGCCGGAAGCGGGAATTGAACGCGCACGTTTTATTGAGAAAATGGCAGAGTTGGGGATAGGTTGTTCGGTGCATTTTATCCCATTGCACCTACACCCATACTGGCGTGATACCTATAACCTCACGCCAGAGATGTTCCCTGTTGCACAGCGAATTTTCGAACAGGAGGTGTCGTTACCCTTGTATACCAAGATGACTAGCGATGATCAGTTGCGGGTTATTGCTGCAGTAAAACAGGTACTGCTGAATGCTTAAGCGGTTGTTTGATGTATTATGCGCGGCTTTGGGGTTGGCCGCGCTGTTGCCTGTACTGGTGCTGATAGCTATTTGGATTAAACTTGATTCGCCAGGCCCGGTGTTTTTCCGGCAGGTGAGAGTGGGGCGTTTTGGTATCCCATTTCGCATTCACAAGTTTCGAACCATGCGTGTTAACGCTGAGCAGGCCGGCCGCTTAACGGTTGGGCGCGATAGCCGTATTACACGCTCCGGTCATTTGTTACGTAAAACCAAGCTTGATGAATTACCGCAGCTGATTGATGTTTTGATCGGTAAAATGAGCTTAGTTGGGCCTCGGCCAGAGGTTCAGGAGTTTATTGACTGTTACCCCGACGATATTAAAGCAAAGGTACTATCAGTCAGGCCGGGAATTACCGATCGTGCATCGATAGAAATGGTGGATGAGAATGAAATTCTGTCGAAGTATCCCGATCCCCGCCAAGCATACATTGATCATATTTTGCCGATAAAGCAGCGCTACTACGTTGAGTATGTTGATAATCATGGTGTGCTTACTGACATCAGGATCATTCTCGACACCATTTTGAAGATCATTAAAAGAAGTTAATAAACGGAGTTGAGTTTTTGAAACGCCAATATTTCGGTACCGATGGTGTACGTGGTAAAGTCGGTACCTTTCCGATGACGGCAGATTTTGCCATGAAGCTGGGTTGGGCCGCCGGTAAAGTGCTTGGCGCTGCCGGCACCAAGGAAGTGTTAATTGGTAAAGATACCCGTGCCAGTGGTTATATGTTGGAATCGGCCCTGGAAGCTGGTTTATCGGCTGCCGGTGTCAACATTGCGTTAGCCGGCCCTTTGCCTACGCCGGCGGTGGCCTATTTAACGTCTACCTTCCGCGCGGATGCCGGGGTAGTGATTAGTGCTTCGCATAATCCCTATTATGATAACGGCATTAAGTTCTTCTCCAACAGCGGTACCAAGTTAACCGACCAGCAAGAGGCCGAAATAGAAGCCTTGCTGGAACATGCTTTGCAATATGGTATTGATTACGCCAGTAGTGAAAAACTGGGTAAGGCGCGCCGTATTGATGATGCGCCTGGCCGTTATATTGAGTTTTGTAAAGGCACTTTCCCTAATAGCTTAACTCTGGCCGGCCTGAAAATTGTGGTAGATTGCGCCAATGGCGCTGCCTACAAAGTTGCGCCAGCAGTATTTCGTGAATTGGGCGCCGAGGTAGTAGCCATTCATGACAAGCCGGATGGTATTAATATCAATGCCCACTGTGGCGCTACCCACCTCGACAGCCTGGCCGCTGCTGTTGTAGCACAACAAGCACATTTAGGCTTGGCACTTGACGGTGATGCCGATCGCATTATGTTAGTTGACCATCATGGTGTGGTGGTCGATGGCGATGAAATTCTGTATATGCTGGCCAGCACGGCCAAACAGAATGGCTCCTTACAAGGTGGTGTAGTAGGCACCCAAATGGCCAACCTGGGATTGGAGCTGGCGTTAAAAGAATTGGATATTCCTTTTGTCAGGGCCAAAGTAGGTGACCGCTATGTGCTAGAGCAGCTAAAAGCTCATAATTGGGTTATTGGCGGCGAGAACTCTGGTCATATCTTATTGCTGGATAAAGTAAGCACCGGCGATGCCATCGTAGCTGCGTTACAGGTATTGGCTGCGATGCTGCTAAGCGGTAAACCACTGGCCGAATTTAAGCTGGGTATGCAAAAGCTGCCGCAAGTGCTGATTAACGTGCGGGTAGAAGGCGATGCCGCTGCGGTATTGCAGTCTGACGCTGTTAAACATGCAGTAACCGCTGCCGAGCAACAATTAGCCGATAGCGGCCGGGTGTTACTGCGTAAATCCGGTACCGAACCGCTTATTCGGGTAATGGTGGAAGCGGTAGATGCAGAGCTTTGCCACAAAATGGCTGAGATGATTGCGCAGGCTTGCCGGTGAGTGGGTTTTGAGTGGTTATTGTTGAGTGTTTAGCCTTTGCCTTTTGTTAATATCTTGTGTTGTTTTTTGGTGGTTTGATGCTATAGATATTTCGATGTGAATTGAGTTGGATCTTTTTTATGTCGAGTAATATCCAAAGCAAAGCTTTTGATTTTGCGGTACGGGTGGTTCGGCTTTATCAGTATCTTATAAAGCAACACAAAGAATTTGTGCTGTCTAAGCAATTGCTGAGAAGCGGTACCTCTATAGGTGCAAACATCAATGAGGCTCAAGCTGGTCAGTCAAGGGCTGATTTTGTCGCAAAAATGTGTATTGCGAGTAAGGAATCGAGAGAAGCCCGATATTGGTTAGAGTTACTTTGCTGTACAGGTTATTTAGATAAAAACCAACCGCAAGTCATTAGTTTAGTTAATCAAAGCGATGAGCTGATCAAGATCCTGACAGCCATAATAAAAACATCACAGCAAAAAACTAAGCACACAAAACTAACCACTAAAAACTAAGCACTCAAAACTAAAAGAGAGGTTCACGGATGACCAACTCAGCCCCTCAACCCACCATCATCCACCACGGCGCCGTAGACGGCGTTACCGGCTCTTGCCACGAATATCTGGTTGCACCCGATTATGGCATATTAATCGATTGCGGTTTATTTCAGGGCGATGAGCAGGGTAGTGGTAGTAAAACCGATCTTAATATCAATTTCCCTATAGCGCATATTCGCGCCCTTATTGTTACTCATGTCCATATCGATCATGTTGGGCGCATCCCGTATCTGCTGGCGGCCGGTTTTACTGGCCCTATTTTTTGCTCTGAAGCTTCTGCTCATTTGTTACCCCTGGTATTAGAAGACGCGCTTAAAGTTGGGGTAACCCGCGATGAGCAGCTTATTGCTGGCTTTTTAAGAACCATTGGCAGGCAATTGGTACCTTGTAAGTTTAATATCTGGCTGGACTTGCCCGTTGCACCAGATGGCCGCAAGTTGCAGTTTAGGTTACAAAAGGCCGGGCATATTTTAGGTTCGGCCTATGTCGAAATTAAACATAGAGTTGCCGCTAAACCATTTATTACGGTGTTTTCTGGTGATTTGGGCGCACCTTACTCGCCGCTACTGCCGGCACCTAAAGCCCCTTACGCCGCCGATGTGGTGGTAATTGAAAGCACCTATGGTGATCGTCTACATGAAAGCCGCCGCAGTCGTATCAAGCGCTTGGAGCAGGTTTTGCTACATTCGTTACAGGATAATGGCACTGTGCTGTTCCCGGCTTTTAGTATTGGCCGCACCCAGGAATTGTTGTACGAGCTGGAAAGCATAATTTATCGCTTGCGGGATAAAAAAATTCACCAGCATTTACGTTGGCACGAGCTTTCAGTCATCGTAGATTCACCTTTGGCCGCTAAATTTAATGTGGCGTATCAACAATTGGCTGCATGCTGGGATGACGAGGCGTTAAAACGTGTGCGCCAAGGCAGGCATCCGCTTAATTTTAGCCAGTTGTATACCATTGATAGCCATGCCGAGCATTTGGCGGCAGTAAAACTGCTGGCCAGCACCCGCAAGCCGGCAATTGTTATTGCTGCCAGTGGTATGTGCGAAGGCGGGCGCATCGTTAATTATTTAAACGCTATGCTAGGCGATGCGGTACATCAGGTGGTATTTGTAGGCTATCAGGCCAGGGGGACTCTGGGTGCGGCCATTCAGCAATATGGCCCGCGCGGTGGCTATGTTAATATAGCGGGCCAAAGAGTGGACATTAAAGCAGAAGTCATTACCTTAGGTGGCTATTCTGCTCATGCCGATCAGCGCGGCTTAGTCGCCTTTATTAAAGGTATGCGCCGCAGGCCACAGCAGGTTAGAATAGTGCATGGCGACACCGCGGCGAAGCAGGTGCTGCAACAGGCCCTGCTTGAGTATTGCGACGATGTGGTAATTGGGTAATGTTGAGTGTTGAGTGTTGAGTGTTGAGTGTTGAGTGTTGAGTGTTGAGTGTTGAGTGTTGAGTGTTGAGTGTTGAGTGTTGAGTGTTGAGTGTTGAGTGTTGAGTTTTGAGTTTTGAGTTTTGAGTTTTGAGTTTTGAGTTGTCTGTGGGGTAGAACTTTTAACTAAAAACTAAGCACTTAAAACTAAACACTTAAAACTAAGCACTAAAAACTAATCAAAAGGCTTGTTATGTCTGGTTTAAAAATCGCCGTTGCTGGTACTGGTTATGTTGGCTTGTCGAATGCGATGCTACTAGCGCAGCACAATCAAGTTGTGGCAGTGGATATTGTGGCCGAGAAGGTGGCGTTATTAAATGCTAAGAGGTCGCCGATAGAAGATAAAGAGATCAGTGAGTTTCTGGCTCGCCCCAACCTTAATTTTAGAGCCACTTTAGATCCGGCGGAGGCTTATGCGGATGCGCAGTTTGTAATTATTGCCACGCCAACCGACTATGATCCGGAAACCAATTACTTTAATACCCGCAGTGTTGAGGCCGTTATTCAAAGCGTTATGGCCATTAACCCTAATGCAGTGATGGTTATTAAATCTACCGTGCCGGTAGGTTACACCAATGCCGCCTGTGCGCAGTTCGCTACGGCGAATTTAATTTTTTCCCCGGAATTTTTACGTGAAGGCCGGGCGCTGTACGATAATCTTTATCCATCGCGTATTATTGTAGGTGAGCAAAGTGAGCGTGCCCGCCAGTTTGCTGCCTTATTGCAGCAGGGCGCGGTTAAGCAGGATATCCCAGTGCTGTTTACCGATAGCACCGAGGCCGAAGCCATTAAGCTATTTAGCAATACCTATCTGGCGCTGCGGGTGGCTTATTTTAACGAGTTAGACAGCTATGCCGAAAGTCATGGCCTGGACAGCCGGCAAATTATCGAGGGTGTAGGCTTAGATCCGCGTATAGGTAACCACTATAACAACCCGAGCTTTGGCTATGGTGGCTATTGTTTACCCAAAGATACTAAGCAGTTATTGGCGAACTATCGTAATGTTCCGAATAACATTATCCAGGCGATCGTAGAAGCCAACCGAACCCGTAAGGATTTTGTTGCCGAGTCTATCCTTAAGCGTCAACCGAAAATCGTTGGCATTTTTCGCCTGGTGATGAAAGCTGGATCGGATAACTTTCGGGCTTCGGCAATTCAGGGCATTATGAAGCGTATTAAAGCCAAAGGTGTGGAAGTGATAGTGTATGAGCCGGAGTTAAAGCAGTCGGAGTTTTTTAACAGCCGGGTGATCAACGACTTGGCCGAGTTTAAACAACTGGCCGATGTTATTGTGGCCAATCGCCGTAACCCTGCGCTGGCTGATGTGGAAGCTAAGGTTTATACCCGTGATTTGTTTGGGAATGATTAGGGTAGTTTTGAATGTTGAATGTTGAATGTTGAATGTTGAATGTTGAATGTTGAGTTGTGAGTTTTGAGTTTTGAGTTTTGAGTTTTGAGTGTTTAGTGCTTGGTTTGTTACAGAATTAAAGAATTGGAATCATTATGCAAAAGAGTGCTGTTCGTAAAGCGGTGATCCCGGTAGCGGGTTTGGGAACCCGGATGTTGCCTGCTACTAAAGCTATTCCGAAGGAAATGCTGCCGGTAGTGGATAAGCCGCTTATTCAGTATGTGGTACAAGAATGTATTGCTGCTGGCATTAAAGAAATAGTGTTGGTGACGCACTCGTCCAAGAACAGCATTGAAAACCACTTTGACAAAAGCTTCGAGCTGGAGTCGATGCTGGAAAAGCGGGTTAAGCGTCAGTTGCTGGATGAGGTGCAAAATATTTGCCCTAAAGATGTAACTATTATGCATGTGCGCCAGGGCCAGGCAAAGGGCTTGGGCCATGCCGTTTTGTGTGCCCGCCCTCTGGTTGGCGATGTACCCTTTGCTGTGGTACTACCCGATGTTTTGATTGATGGTTACGACAGTGATTTAACGCGGGATAACCTGGCACATATGGCCAGGTTGTTTGCTGAAACCGGTGTTAGCCAGGTAATGGTAGAGCCAGTGCCAATGGAAAGTGTGTCCAGCTATGGGGTAGCCGATGTGCAGGGGCATGAATTAACAGTTGGTGATTCGGTAAATATGACGGCCATTGTTGAAAAACCTCGCCAGGAAGAGGCGCCGTCAAACTTATCAGTGGTGGGTCGCTATGTATTTACCCCGGATATCTGGGAAGCTTTGGAATATACCCCGCTGGGTGCTGGTGACGAAATTCAGCTAACCGATGCTATTGCTATTTTAATGAAAGAGCAGCCGGTTAATGCTTACCATATTATTGGCCGCAGCCATGATTGCGGCAATAAACTGGGCTATATGCAAGCCTTTGTTGAGTTTGGTTTGCGCGATAAAAACCTGGGGCCGGCATTTAAGACTTGGTTGCGGGGGCACTTGGGGGAATCTTGAGTTTTGAGTTTTTAGTTGTGAGTGTTGAATGTTGAGTTGTGAGTGGTGCGCTGGCGGCTTTCTGCTGCATTTAGACTGCTTAACTGCTATACTCAGCAGCTTGATAGATGTAACTAGTGCTGGTAACTGAAACCAGCACGATGGAGTAAAAAATGCTTGCATGGTTGCTGGCGCTACCGCGTTCGGTTAAGCGCATAATTTCAGTAGTAATAGATACCGTATTTTTAACCTTGTCGTTGCTGCTGGCCTTTGTGCTTACTCAAAATGGAAACGTAAGCCAATTTCAAACAATGGTACTCGCTTTTGCAGTAACGTTGCCGCTTACCTTGCTGGTTTTCACTAAGTTAGGCCTATATCGCGCCGTAATTCGTTATATGGGACAGCATGCGCTTGGTGCTGTATTGTTCGGCATTATCGCCAGCGGCGTTATCTTAGCTCTGCTTTTTGCCGGTTTGGGCGTACAGGATAAAACTAATCTGGTTGTAGTGTATGCCTTGCTTGCACTAGTAAGCTCTGGTGGCATTCGATTGGGGGCTCGTTTAGTACTGCAACCAAGTAATAACAGCCATAAAACCCGGGTGTTGATTTATGGCGCTGGTTCGTCGGGTCGTCAGCTTGCTCAAGCGCTTATAAACGGCGAACAGTACCACCCGGTGATGTTTGTTGACGATGATACGACTTTGCAACGCTCTACCATTTTAGGTATCCCAGTTAGTGGCCCAGAAAATATTGCCAGTATAATTAAGCAGCGCAGTATTGGTCGTATTTTGCTTGCTATGCCTTCGGCCAGTCGTTCACGGCGCAGAGAAGTGTTAGATAAGCTTGAAGAGCTACCTATTCCGGTATTGTCTATTCCAGGGATGAGTGATCTGGTAAATGGCAGTATGCGAATTGACGAGTTACAGGATGTAAAAATTGAAGACCTACTGGGACGCGACCCGGTAGCCCCCAAGAAAAAGCTGCTGCATGCCAATATTAAAGGCAAGGTTGTTATGGTTACCGGTGCCGGTGGTTCTATTGGCTCCGAACTATGTCGGCAAATTGTAATGTGTGAACCTGTTACTTTGGTGTTGTTTGAGTTATCAGAATATTCGTTATATGCCATAGAGCGCGAACTTAAACAAACGATTGCCAACGAGGGATTAGACGTAAACCTGGTGCCGGTAATGGGCACTGTGCAGCGCCAGAGCCGCTTAGAAACGGTAATGCGTACCTTTGGCGTTCAAACGGTATACCATGCTGCCGCTTATAAGCATGTTCCGCTGGTGGAATACAATGTTGTCGAAGGGGTGCGCAATAATGTATTTGGCACCTGGTATACCGCCGAAGCGGCCATTAAAGCAGGGGTAGAAACCTTTGTACTTATTTCTACCGATAAAGCGGTGCGCCCTACCAATGTAATGGGTGCTTCGAAACGCTTGGCAGAACTGGTATTGCAGGGTCTGGCACAGCACCAGAGTCAAACCCGCTTTTGTATGGTGCGTTTTGGTAATGTTTTGGGCTCGTCTGGCTCTGTGGTGCCCTTGTTCCGAGAGCAAATTCGCAAAGGCGGCCCGGTAACGGTAACTCATAAAGATATTATCCGTTATTTTATGACCATACCCGAAGCCTCGCAGCTGGTAATTCAAGCCGGTGCTATGGGTAAAGGCGGCGATGTGTTTGTATTAGATATGGGCGAGCCGGTTCGTATAGCCGACTTAGCCCGCCGCATGATCCACTTAATGGGCCTGGAAGTACGCGATGCAGAGCACCCCAATGGCGATATTGAAATTCAATTTAGCGGTTTACGGCCGGGCGAAAAGCTGTATGAAGAGCTGCTGGTAGGTAATAATGTTCGTAAAACTGACCATAGCCGTATTATGGCTGCAGACGAGCTTTGTTTAACCTGGCCGGAGATGCTGCATCTGTTAGAGCGTTTGGATACCGCATGTGAGCGTTTTGCTGTCGAGGAAATCATTGAGCTTATCCGCAGTGCGCCCACGGAGTTCAATTACAGCAACGCAACCAGTGATTTGGTGGTAAACGCCTCCTGTGCAGTGGTTACTAAAGAACAGGTAGCTAAAGTAGCGACTATCTCAACTGCTGCAAATACCGCATCAGTGACTGAATTAGGTGTGGTGAATTCCAGCACTTCTCAGCAGATAGCGTGAACATTTGGTTACATGGGCGAGTTTGGTTGCCAATTACACTGTTTTAAGTTATTGTTACGCCAGTTTGGCTTATTAAAAGAGGGAAGCTTAGATGAAAAAATTAGCTGTATCGGCACTGGCCTTGGCCATGTCACTTACTGTTGTGAGCGTTGCTAACGCGCAAACTGATAATCGTGGCCCAAATCCTGCTCAGGCTACCACTCAAGTTACTAGTGTTGGTGGTTTCGCCGTGTCTACGGCAATTGCTACGGGTATTGCAGCAACTGTTGCTGCTGCCATCATCGCTAACGCTAAGAGTAATGACATTTTACCTCCGGATGAAGGTGGCGGTGGTACAGATCCTGAAGAACCGGAATTCACGCTTATTTGTAATGAAGGCGATGCACCTCCGGTAGATGGTGTTTGTACTAATAATAGCGTTACGGTAACCGTTACTGGTACAGGTACTGCTACAAGTACTATCACAGTACCTGTTGTAAGAACCTATCCTGCTATCATCACTCGCATTTAAGCGAGTGTTACGAAAAAGCCGCCTTATGGCGGTTTTTTTTGCACTTTTTTAGAGTTTAGCCCTATGTTTCCTGCCAAATGGATACCGCTAATTTTACTTTGCGTTCTCTTAAGTTCCTGCTCGGGCACTTATAAAGCCTATATAGACCTTGTTAAATTTGCTTTTACGCCTGTTGCTGATGTCGATGTCACTTGGGGAGAGCTTCAGCAGGCCAACAACGACTTGCTTTATGTGCGCTTGGGTGATGCGCCCAGAGTGGCCTTGGGATTGGTTTTTATCGATAACAACCAGTTAAAGTGGATAGATCAGAACCATGCAATGCTGGTTACCGACAATGGGCGTATTATTCGTACCATAGGTATGGAAAATGATTTAATTTTTACCAGTAATGTGAACAGCGATCCTTTAAAGTCGCCTGTTACGGGCAGCCGTTGGCTGCGTGGTATAGATTGGCAGCTAGGTGAGTACGGTTATGTTGTTAATTCACACTTTTATGTTGAGAAAGGGCATACCTTACAATACTTTGGGCACGACATTGCCGTTATCAAAGTAACGGAACAACTCACATACGAGAGCCCGTCGCGTTTTTGGCGTTTTGATCAAAATTGGCAGAATACTTTTTGGTTGGAGCAGGGTAGTGGCACAGTATTGAAAACCGTTCAAACTTTGGCACCGGGGCATCCAGCGCTTGAACTGGTGTTTATTAGTGAAATTGCACGACATCTTTCAGCCAGTGGTTTGTCTATTGCGGAGGATGCCCGATGAAAGCTTTGTTTAAGCAGATACTGTTAGTTGTTTTTGTTGCGAGCTGGTGTGTTGCTGGATATGCGGCAGATACTCCAGCTGCTAAGGTTGTTGTAGTTGTGAACGGTAAAACGCAGCAGTTTGTTACTAGTCCCAGATTAGTCGATGTGTTAGCGCCGGTTGCGTTTGACCAGCCTTGGTATTGGCCAGCGAGTAAGTTGTTCCGGGCAAACACTTCTGAACCCGAGCTGAAAAAACAACAAACCTTGCTATTGCTACAACAGTTGATTGAAAAGGCGAGCAGTTCCAATCAGGTATCATTGCAGGTGTTGGCAAGTGAGATAGCTGCCTGGCAAGTGGCTCAGCGAGTTTCGATTAAGATTGATTACGAGCGTGCTCGTGTGCAGTTGGCTTTTAACCCAAGATTTGAAGCCGGGCACTATCAATTGTTACTTCAACCCCGACCGAATGATGTTCTTTTCTTCGGTGCGCTGTCTCGTAGTACCAATTTAGACCATCGCTCTGCCACACCATTGCAGTATTATCTGAATGATTTGCCTTTTTCTAAAAATGCCGATCGGCAAAATCTGTATATCATTCAACCTCATGGACAGGTTGTTAGAGTAACCTGGCAACAGCTGCGCGAACAACATATCGAGGTCATTCCTGGTGCTATGGTGTTTGTTCCTTTTCGCACTTCTTGGTTTTCTGGTGACTTTGCTCGCTTAAATCAGCAAATTCTCGCACTGGCGGTAAATAGGGTTATTTAATGTTGAAAGTAAAACCTGCTTTTAAACTATCAGCTTTGGCTTTGCTATGTTCGCCAGCTGCAGTCGCTGTTGCCAATACGTCATTAGCTTGGCAACCCGATCCGGCAGGCGCCTCTCAGGCAGCGCATGGTGGTGTTGGCCTGATTCAAACACCTACTGCCCGTATGGCGCCAGACGGTGATGTGACTCTTAATTACACAGATAATGAAGAGTACCGGTTATGGTCAGTAAGTATTCAGCTATTTCCATGGATGGAGGCGACAGCTCGCTATACTGACGTTAGGACCCGTTTGTATAGCGATTCTCCCGGATTTAGCAACGATCAAACCTATAAAGATAAAGGTTTGGATGTGAAGTTCCGACTTTGGCAAGAAGGGCAGTATTTACCTCAGGTTGCAGTAGGTTTGCGTGACTTTGGTGGTACAGGGCTTTTTGAGAGTGAATTTGTTACGTTAAGTAAGCAATTTGGTGCCGTCGATTTTCATTTGGGGATGGGATGGGGATATCTCGGAGCTGCAGGGAATATTAAGAATCCGTTTTGTGAACTTAGAGATTCGTTCTGTCAACGTGACTCAGGCTTTAGTGGCCAGGGTGGTAAAATTGAATATAAAAAGTTTTTCCGGGGACCTGCTTCGGTATTTGGTGGCGTATCCTATCAGACGCCATGGCAGCCGCTGGTACTAAAATTAGAGTACGATGGTAATAACTATGTACAGGACTTCGCCGGGGCATTACAGCAAGATTCACGCTGGAATCTTGGTGCAACCTATAAATGGCGCGATTTTACCTTTGACCTAAATTATCAGCGGGGTAATACCCTGGGCTTTGGTATGCATTATGCCTTTAATATGCATACGGCAAGCCAGATTAAGATCAAGCCTGAAAAAATCGCTGTGCCTGAAGATCGTGCCACGATATCTCCTAATGTTAACTTTAGTACTCTAACCAGAAATCTGTTTTATAACGCAGGCTTGTTGCCAAAAGGTATACAAATGTCTGAGCACGAGTTTATTGTGCATGGCGTGCCCATCGGTTACCGCGACGACGAAGAGGCAACTGAGCGTGCTGGGCGCGCTATCGCGGCACAGTTGCCGGAAACTGTTAAGACTATTCGTATAGTAGAGCACTCGGCGAACATGGCCATGCTTGAGAAGGTAATTGATGTTGATGCATTTGTTGAGGCTGTGAACGCTAATAAGTTGGAAGCCACTATCAGAGATACATACGTAAGGCAGCAGCCAGAACCTGACTCCATTGCTAAGGTTCCACTGAATGATGATCGGGGCTTTTCTACTGGTTTGGAAACGTTCTGGATCCAGTCTTTCGGTAATCCAGAATATTTTTATATGTATCAGGGGGGCGTTTATTTAGCGGGAGGCTATCGCTTTAATAATCAATTTAGTGTGATGGGTAATCTGCGACTGACCTTGTTGGAGAACTTTGATAAATTTAACTTTAAAGTTGACGCCTTAGAATCTAATTTACCCAGAGTTCGTACTTATGTACGTGAATATGTTACTCGTAGTAAATTCGGCATGGACAATGTGTTTGGACATTGGCAGAAAGAAATTGCACCATCAATCTTTGCGCAGGCCTACGCAGGCTATCTGGAAACCATGTATGGTGGTGTAGGCGGCGAGATTCTGTATCGTCCAGTTGATAGTCCTTTTGCAGTCGGTTTTGATTTAAACTACGTGCGGCAGCGCTCCTACGAGAATGATTTTGGCTTTTTTGATTACAAAACTCTTACAGGCCATGTGAACATCTATTGGCAGCCAAGTTTCTTACCCGATACGCGTTTAACCTTCAATATCGGCCAGTTTTTGGCGAAAGATAAGGGCGTTAACGTGGACTTTGCTAAGCGATTTGACAGCGGCATGATTGTAGGTGCGTATGCTGCTGTCACAAATGTATCCTCAGCAGATTACGGTGAAGGCAGTTTTACTAAAGGCTTTTATTTATCGATCCCATTTGACTTATTCTCAGTAAGACCTTCTAAGGGCAGAGGACAGATCCCATGGATCCCAATCGGGCGGGATGGTGGTCAGCCACTGAACCGACCAGTAAGATTAGTCGATTTGACTGAGAGCCGTAACACATTCTTCGATTAGTCGGATTGTGATTGTGTGATTGGGGTCAGGTCTTGCTTTTTGCCTTTTAAGCAAAAAGCAAGACCTGACCCCGTGTTTTATTAAGCAAAAAGCAAGACCTGACCCCGTGTTTTGAGGTGTAAACCATGATTTATTTCAACAGTCAGAGTATCCCGGAATTGCAGGGGTTAAACTTCTCACAGCGGATGCAAGTTATTCGTACTGCAGCCGATCGCTTGCCTGCACCTACAAAAATTACGCTTAATATCATTAAGCTAGTGATTCTATCTGTGCTGTTTATCTTAATTGCCAGAGCAGAGGGCTGGATGATTGTTGGTTATATTGTGTTGCTTGTTATTTTATACCCGCTGATCACCAGACCTATCACCTTCTACTTATGCCGTAAGCAATTCGCCACTATCCGCCGCCAGCAATTCCCGGAGTAGCTGCTGGATTGGGGTCATGTGGATTGGGGTCAGGTCTTGCTTTTTGCTTAAAAGGCAAAAAGCAAGACCTGATAATCATTAGCCTAAGCGGCCCTTAGACGGCCTCCGAGTTAATAGCTATTTTTTGATTGACGTCGAAAAAAACTATTTCCAAGGAGGCCGTATGAAATTGTATGTCGGTATTGACCTGCATTCCAATAATTCTGTGTTAGTAATTATTGATAAAAACGATAAGGTCATTTATTCCAAGCGTTTACCGAATGATGCGCAGGTTATTCTCGGGGTACTTGCCATGTATAAAGAGCAGATTGACACTATTGCTGTTGAATCAACGTTTAACTGGTATTGGCTGGTCGATGCGCTGCAAGCGGAAGGTTATGAGGTTCGTCTGGTCAACACCGCGGCAGTGGTGGTCTATGATGGCCTTAAATACAGCGGTGACTTCGCCGATGCCAGACACCTGGCGCATTTGCTGCGAATAGACCTGTTGCCCTGTGGCTATATTTATCCGAAAGAGCCTCGTGCTCTGCGTGATTTAGCACGTAAACGCGCGCAGTTGGTACGGCAAAAGACCACCCAGCTGCTGTCTATCAAGAATTTATTGATGCGCAATTTAGGCCGGGATACACCAAGCTACACTATTAAAACATGGACAGCGGAGCAAGTGGCCGCACTGCCCCTGTTGCCAGAGCAGTTACTGGCGTTGCAGGCGAATTGGACTGTGATGCAAGCGTTAGCACAGCAAATTCAGGCTGTAGAAGCTGAGCTGTTACGCCAACTTAAGCCTTGCAAGGATTTTCAGCTGCTTAAAACCGTATCTGGGATTGGCGATATTTTATCGATGACCATTTGTCTGGAAACCGGTGATATTACGCGGTTTGACAGTTGCGGCAATTTTACTTCTTACGCCCGGATGGTCACGTCAAAACGCGAATCAAACGGTAAGAAAAAGGGTGAAGGAAATCGCAAATGTGGCAACCGTTACCTGTGCTGGGCTTTTATGGAGGCCGCGCACTTTGCGATTGGCTCGGATGAATTAATCAAGCGATTTTACCAACGTAAATGCGCTAAAAATTTAAAGGTTGTCGCGATGAAAGCCGTGGCACACAAACTGGCCAGAGCCTGCTACAACATGCTAAAAGACGGGGTAGAGTTTGATGTGAAGCGCGCCTTTAACTGAGTTTACCCAGCGTAGCTGATGCCGTATTTGGGGTTGGTAAAACCATAGATCTGATTGCACTGCTACGCTGTTTCACCTTGTTTGCCGTAACATCGCCTGCTGCCTGAGCCATCAAGGGGTTGGTTTAAAACCATGATTCTGTCGCAGCAAAAGCTGCATCACTTGGACAGGCGGGAGAACAGAGGGTTTTCTGGGGCTACAAGTAGCCAGGGGCCGGACGCAGTGAGTCCAGAGCCTTGATCCTGATGGGTGACTGGAGCGATATATCGCAACCACCAACGAGAACTAAAATGCGAGGGTTATTGGTTTACAAGGAATAAAAGATACGCGCACTTGCGTGCGCGCGGGTTTGGTTACGCTATTGACACCGAGAGGCTAATGGGTGACCCCCACGCAATTTGACCCCTAGCAACCCTCGACAATCTGCTAAACTTGATATAGCTTATTTCTTAAGCAATGGATACATAAGGATGTGCCGGTATGAAGTTATCTGAAACGCGGTTGGCGATTATTGGTTTGGGCTATGTTGGGTTGCCATTAGCTGTCGAGTTTGGCAAAACCTATTCGACTTTGGGCTTTGATATTAATCCGCAGCGTATTTCGCAGTTGAAGTTGGGGGCTGACCATACGCTGGAAGTATCCGACACTGAACTCAGCCAGGCGGAGCGTTTGTGGTTTAGTGATGATATTGCAGATTTAAAGCAAGCTAACGTTTATATTGTTACTGTTCCAACTCCTATCGATAAACATCGCCAGCCTGACTTAACTCCCTTAATTAAGGCCTCTGATACTCTTGGTAAGGTTATTAATGCCGGCGATATCGTTATCTTTGAATCGACAGTTTATCCGGGTGCTACCGAAGAGGTATGTGTACCCGTTATTGAACGTCGAAGTGGCTTGAAGTATAACGTTGATTTTTTTGCGGGTTACAGCCCAGAGCGGATCAATCCCGGTGACAAAGAGCACCGCGTTACCACTATCAAAAAGGTCACGTCTGGCTCCACTCCCGAAGTGGCGCATTTTGTTGATTCTTTATATGCCAGTATTATTACCGCAGGAACCTATCAGGCTAGCTCGATTCGGGTGGCCGAAGCTGCAAAGGTTATCGAAAACACTCAACGTGATTTAAATATTGCCTTAATTAATGAACTAGCAGTTATTTTCAACAAGTTAGGCATTGATACTGAAGAGGTGTTGCTGGCCGCCGGTACTAAATGGAACTTTTTACCTTTCCGGCCGGGTCTGGTTGGCGGGCACTGTATTGGGGTCGACCCATATTATCTAACCCATAAAGCCCAGGCGGTGGGATATCATCCTGAAGTGATCCTGGCTGGACGGCGTATTAACGATAGTATGGGGCGCTATGTGGTGTCGCAGTTGATTAAGGCGATGCTGAAAAAATCAATACAGGTGAATGGTTCGCATGTATTGGTAATGGGCCTGACGTTTAAAGAAAATTGCCCGGATATTCGAAATACTAAAGTCGTGGATATTTTAGCTGAGCTTGCGGAATTTGGTATTGATGCCGATGTGTATGATCCCTGGGCAAATCCAGCCGAGGCTGAACATGAGTATGGCGTTACGCCGGTCAGCCAGTTGCAGCCGGGCAGCTACGACGCTGTTATTCTGGCGGTGGGGCATCGCGAATTCAGAGCCTTATCTGTCGCCGATATTCGTAGCTACTGTAAACCTAACGCTGTGTTATATGATTTAAAGTATATTTTGCCGGCTCAGGCTGCCGATATGCGCTTATAGGGAGTTAGTAGTGCGCTATATATCTGTATGTGAGGCGCTAAAGGCAGCGCCTAAACGTTGGTTGATTACCGGTGTCGCAGGTTTTATCGGATCGAACCTGTTAGAAACACTACTGAAATTGGACCAAAAAGTTGTTGGGCTTGATAACTTTGCCACGGGCTTCCAACATAATTTGGACGAAGTCCGGCAACTGGTTAGTCCGCAGCAATGGCAGAATTTTCATTTTATTAAAGGCGACATACGAAATCTGGAGCATTGTAAGCAAGCGGTGCAGCAGGTTGATTATGTATTGCATCAGGCGGCATTGGGATCTGTGCCCCGTTCGTTGGCAGATCCCATAACAACGAATGCGGCAAACATCTCTGGTTTTCTGAATATGCTGGTAGCCGCAAGAGATGCTGGAGTACAAAGCTTTACTTACGCAGCTAGCAGTTCAACTTATGGTGACCATCCGGCACTGCCAAAGATTGAAGAGAATATTGGCCAGCCGTTATCCCCTTATGCCGTAACTAAGTATGTGAATGAGCTTTACGCCAGCGTCTTTGCCCGAAGCTATGGGTTTAATAGTATTGGCCTGCGCTATTTTAACGTATTTGGTAAGCGGCAAGATCCTGCGGGTGCCTATGCGGCGGTTATTCCAAAGTGGGCGGCGGCCATGATCGAGGGCGAGCCGGTATATATCAACGGTGATGGTGAAACCAGCCGGGATTTTTGTTACATAGCCAATGCGGTGCAGGCAAATATTTTAGCCGCTACCGCAGATGACGCCGCTAAAAACCAAGTGTATAACGTAGCAGTTGGTGATCGCACCACGCTAAATGATTTGTTTTACGCATTGCAAGAAGCCTTAAGCGCCTGCGGTGTTGCTGTAAAACAAAAGCCGGTTTATCGCGAATTCCGCCCAGGCGACGTACGCCATTCGCAAGCCGATATCAGTAAAGCTACCCGCTTACTCGGCTACACACCCACCCACGTCATTCGTGCCGGCATCGCCGAAGCCATGCAGTGGTACAAAACCAACATCTAAATTTGAAAATTTGGGGTCAGGTCTTGCTTTTTGCTTATAAAGCAAAAAGCAAGACCTGACCCCAATCCCCAATCCCAACTTGTTTTTCCTGGTTTTTCCGCTACATTTTTATTACCAATAGTTAACCATGTGCACGCTATGGCAAGACCTCTTAGACTAGAGTTCTGTGGGGCGCTCTACCATGTAACAAGCAGAGGCAATGAGCGTAAACCCATTTACTTCGAAGACGCAGATTTCAAGCTTTTCCTTAGCTTGCTAACCAAAGTCTGTGAACAGTGTAACTGGCTAGTACACGCTTATTGCCTGATGACAAATCATTATCACTTGTTAGTTGAAACGCCCGATGCCAATTTAAGCAAAGGTATGCGCCAACTTAATGGTAGTTACACTCAGAAGATTAACCGCAAATATGGCCGCGTAGGTCACTTATTTCAGGGCCGTTTCAAGGCAATTTTGGTGCACAGAGATGCATATTTAATGGAGCTAAGCCGATATATTGTCTTAAATCCCATTCGAGCCAACATGGTGCAGACGTTGGATGAATGGCCGTGGAGCAGCTGGCATGCTGCGATGGGATACGCTCCTTCGCCAACGTGGTTGGCAACGGATACTTTGTTGGCTAATTTCGCAAATCAACGCCGGCTAGCCAGAGAAAAGTACGCCAGTTTTGTACAGCAGGGCAAGGGGATAACCATCTGGGAAAAAATTACCAATCAGATCTTTTTAGGTGATGACGATTTTGTTCAGAAACACTTATCAGAGCTTGATGATCACGTCGCCGAGTTAACCGACATCCCGAAGAAACAACGTATTAGCAATAAAGTGTCCCTGGTAGAAATTGAAAAAGCAGCTATTAATCGCGATGACGCCATTGTCGCTGCCTATCTAACCGGCAATTATACCCTGAAACAGATCGGTGATTATTTCGGTTTGCATTACTCCCGAGTCAGCAGAATAGTATCAGTCAGGTAAATCTTGGGGGCCAATCTGGGGGTCACCCATTAGCCTCTCGGTGTCAATAGCGTAACCAAACCCGCGCGCACGCAAGTGCGCGTATCTTTTATTCCTTGTAAACCAATAACCCTCGCATTTTAGTTCTCGTTGGTGGTTGCGATATATCGCTCCAGTCACCCATCAGGATCAAGGCTCTGGACTCACTGCGTCCGGCCCCTGGCTACTTGTAGCCCCAGAAAACCCTCTGTTCTCCCGCCTGTCCAAGTGATGCAGCTTTTGCTGCGACAGAATCATGGTTTTAAACCAACCCCTTGATGGCTCAGGCAGCAGGCGATGTTACGGCAAACAAGGTGAAACAGCGTAGCAGTGCAATCAGATCTATGGTTTTACCAACCCCAAATACGGCATCAGCTACGCTGGGTAAACTCAGTTAAAGGCGCGCTTCACATCAAACTCTACCCCGTCTTTTAGCATGTTGTAGCAGGCTCTGGCCAGTTTGTGTGCCACGGCTTTCATCGCGACAACCTTTAAATTTTTAGCGCATTTACGTTGGTAAAATCGCTTGATTAATTCATCCGAGCCAATCGCAAAGTGCGCGGCCTCCATAAAAGCCCAGCACAGGTAACGGTTGCCACATTTGCGATTTCCTTCACCCTTTTTCTTACCGTTTGATTCGCGTTTTGACGTGACCATCCGGGCGTAAGAAGTAAAATTGCCGCAACTGTCAAACCGCGTAATATCACCGGTTTCCAGACAAATGGTCATCGATAAAATATCGCCAATCCCAGATACGGTTTTAAGCAGCTGAAAATCCTTGCAAGGCTTAAGTTGGCGTAACAGCTCAGCTTCTACAGCCTGAATTTGCTGTGCTAACGCTTGCATCACAGTCCAATTCGCCTGCAACGCCAGTAACTGCTCTGGCAACAGGGGCAGTGCGGCCACTTGCTCCGCTGTCCATGTTTTAATAGTGTAGCTTGGTGTATCCCGGCCTAAATTGCGCATCAATAAATTCTTGATAGACAGCAGCTGGGTGGTCTTTTGCCGTACCAACTGCGCGCGTTTACGTGCTAAATCACGCAGAGCACGAGGCTCTTTCGGATAAATATAGCCACAGGGCAACAGGTCTATTCGCAGCAAATGCGCCAGGTGTCTGGCATCGGCGAAGTCACCGCTGTATTTAAGGCCATCATAGACCACCACTGCCGCGGTGTTGACCAGACGAACCTCATAACCTTCCGCTTGCAGCGCATCGACCAGCCAATACCAGTTAAACGTTGATTCAACAGCAATAGTGTCAATCTGCTCTTTATACATGGCAAGTACCCCGAGAATAACCTGCGCATCATTCGGTAAACGCTTGGAATAAATGACCTTATCGTTTTTATCAATAATTACTAACACAGAATTATTGGAATGCAGGTCAATACCGACATACAATTTCATACGGCCTCCTTGGAAATAGTTTTTTTCGACGTCAATCAAAAAATAGCTATTAACTCGGAGGCCGTCTAAGGGCCGCTTAGGCTAATGATTATCAGGTCTTGCTTTTTGCTTAAAAGGCAAAAAGCAAGACCTGACCCCAATCCCACTAGGCTAAACCATGTTGCTGCATTAATGCCTCCAGCTCAGGCAGGCTGGCCGGATCGTCGATGGTGGAGGGGATTTGGTAGCTCTGGCCTTCGCCGATTTGCCGCAGTAATTTACGTAAAATTTTACCGGAGCGGGTTTTCGGTAAGCGTGGTACCACCAGCGCGCGTTTGAAGCAGGCTACGGCGCCGATTTCTTGCCGCACCAGGGCTACCAGTTCGTTTTGTACCGTTTCGGCATCGGTTTCCACGCCGTTTTTCAGCAGTACGAAACCAACCGGTTGCTGGCCTTTTAGCTCATCTGGCAAACCGATTACGCAACATTCGGCCACGGCTGGATGCGAGGCGATAATCTCTTCCATTTCACCAGTGGATAAGCGGTGCCCAGCGACGTTAATGACATCATCGGTGCGGCCCATGACAAACAGATAACCGTCTTCATCCAGATAGCCGCCATCACCGGTGGCATAGTAGCCTGGGAATTGGCTCAGATAACCAGCAACATAGCGCTCCGGATTACCCCACACCGTGCTTAAACAACCAGGTGGTAAAGGTAATTTAATCGCGATATTACCTTGCTGGTTGGCGCCCATTTGCTGGCCTTCGTCATTCAGGATTTGTACGTTATAACCTGGCACCGGTCTTGTCGCCGAACCGGCCTTGGCTGGCAGTAATTCAATACCGGCCAAGTTGGCGCAAATTGCCCAGCCGGTTTCGGTTTGCCACCAGTGATCGATAACAGGTTTTCCAGACACTTCACAGGCCCAATGGTAAGTGGGCGGATCTAAGCGCTCGCCAGCCATAAAGATGGTTTCGAGTTTGCTCAGATCATGTTGCTTCATTAATTCGGCATGAGGATCTTCTTTACGAATAGCGCGAAATGCCGTTGGCGCTGCGAAAATGGCTTTAACACCATACTCGGCGCATACCCGCCAGAAGGCGCCCGCATCGGGTGTAAACACCGGTTTGCCTTCATATAAAATGGTGGTGCAGCCGGCCAACAGTGGCGCATACACAATATAAGAGTGGCCAACTACCCAACCGACATCGGATGCAGTCCAAAATACTTCGCCCGGTTTGATATTGTAAATCGCTTGCATGCTGTAGTGCAGCGCCACGGCATAGCCGCCATTATCACGTACCACCCCCTTGGGCTTACCGGTGGTCCCGGAGGTGTACAGAATATATAACGGATCAGTGCCTTTTACCGCCACGGGCTCGGCAGGCGCGGCCTGTTGCATGGCGCTGTGCCAATCTAAATCTCGTCCGGCTAGCAGCGTCGCAGTTTGTTGTGGCCGCTGTAAAATAATGCAGCGCTCGGGCTGATGACTGGCTTTTTCCAGTGCACTGTCCAGTAATGGTTTATAGCTGATAATACGGTTTACTTCGATACCACAGGATGCACTCACCACTACCTTTGGACTGGCATCGTCAATCCGAACGGCTAGCTCGTGCGGTGCAAAACCACCGAATACGACAGAATGTATAGCACCCAAGCGTGCCGTCGCTAACATGGCAATAGCGGCCTCTGGCACCATCGGCATATAAATGACTACCCGATCGCCTTTGCCAACACCTTGCGCTTTTAATACCCCAGCGAAGTGCGCAACTTCGTCACGCAGTTCCCGGTAGCTGTAGCGGCGTTTGCTGCCGGTGACCGGTGAATCATAAAACAGCGCTGCTTGCTCACCACGGCCCTGTTCCACATGATAATCCAGAGCCAAATAGCTGGTGTTCAGTTCGCCATCGGCAAACCATTGATATTGCCCCTGCTGCTCAGTTAAGACCTGGGTTGGTTGTTTAAACCAGGCCAGCTTGCTCGCCTTATCGGCCCAGAACTCAACAGCATTGTCGACGGATTTTTGGTATTCAGTGCAGTAAGACATCGATTTTGCCTCTTTTTGTGGTCTATATGTCGACACTTTACAAAATTTTACGCTGAATAAAACTTAGACTATAGGCTATAGCCGCGCCAATCTTTATCAACATTCATCGCTTGGATATTTTGCTGGTCAGGCTTTGCAGTTAAGGTAATAGCAGATACACTGCAGTAGAGGCCAATAAAAAGTTCGAGGTAGCTTTGGCAGTGCAGTATCGTTCAGAGCCAAGTTTCTTGCAGATGGTAGCCACCATCTCCGGGGCTTTTGCTCAGGCTGCTGCCGCTGAAATTGATACTGTAATTGACCAAGCCTTGGCGGCCATTGGGCATTTTTATCAAGCCGATCGTTGCTATCTGTTTAAATTTGCAGATGATCTGGCAACCGCTAGTAATACTCACGAATGGTGCGCCGCAGGCGTTACATCACAACTTTCAGAGCTACAAAACTTATCCTCGGCAGAATTTGGTACCTGGTATACCCAGTGGCAGGCTGGTATGCCGGCAGTAATTTCTGATGTACAGGCCTTGCCGCCAGACTCCGCAGAATATCAATTATTGGCCCCGCAAGGCATTCAGTCGCTCCTGATGCTACCCTTACGTAGCCACAACCGCTTGCTGGGTATGTTAGGCTTGGATGTGGTGCGTTGTTCGCAGCAATGGTCAAACGAGCATGTTGCCGGTATGCAGTTGATTGCAGGTAATATTTGCGGTGCGCTTTTGCGTCAGCAGGTCGAACGGCGGGCCGAGAGTCTGGCGTTGTTCGATCCGATAACGGGTTTGGCTAACCGCCAGTTGCTGCTCGACCGCATTCATCAGGCGCAGCTGCAAAGTAACAGGTCACAGCATTATAGTGCGCTGCTTTTTATCGATATTGATGATTTTAAAACCTTAAATGATAGTTTGGGTTATAACACCGGCGATCGGGTGCTTAAGCTGGTTGGCCAGGCTTTGGCGCAGGTATTGCCGCAGGGCGATACGGTGGGGCGGTTAAACGCTGATGAGTTTTTGGTATTAACCGAGATGTTATCCTGCAGCCGGGCGGCGGTAGAAGAGGTGACGGCACTGGCTGCCCAGTTACAACAATCGGTATTAGACAGCCAAGCCTTGCAGCAAATCCGTCCAAAAAATACCCTTAGCATAGGTGCTACCTTGTTTTTGGGCGATACACAGGAAGTTGATGTACTGATCACTCAGGCCGATATGGCAATGCATCAGGTTAAACCTCAGGGCGGCGATGCCCTGGCATTTTTTGACGGCGAATTGCAATTTCAGGCCAGCCGGCGTCTGTTATTGGCGCATGAGTTGCGCGATGCCCTGGCAGATGATCAGTTTGAACTGTATTTTCAGCCGCAACTGGTTCACCCTGGGGTAGTGATGGGGGCAGAGGTATTACTGCGCTGGCGCCACCCGGCTCGGGGTTTACTAGGCCCTTACGAGTTTATCGATTTTGCTGAAGAAAGTGGCATGATTGTCGCAATTGGCGAACAAGTTTTACGTAAAGCCTGCCGGCAGCTGGCATTATGGCAGCAGCAGCCAGCGCGGGCTCAGTTGGAACTGTCGGTGAATATCAGCGCCAGGCAATTCCGGCAGCGTGATTTTGTGCAGGTAGTGCAGGGGATTTTAAAAGAAACCCAAATAGATGCCTCTGCGCTTAAGCTCGAGCTCACCGAAAGTATGCTGGTCGATGATTTTGACCATGTGGTCTCCAAAATGCAGCAATTACAGCTGCATGGTATTCGTTTTGCGCTAGACGACTTTGGTACTGGTTACTCGTCGTTGGTTTACTTAAAGCGACTGCCGCTATACCAGTTAAAAATTGACCGCGGCTTTATCGATGATTTGCTGCGGGATGAAAACGAACAAGCCATTGTCAGAACCATTATTCTGCTTGGTCAAACCCTGGGGTTAGAAGTGTTAGCTGAGGGGGTAGAAAACGCCGGCCAGCTGAAAGCCCTGTTGCAGCTAGGCTGTTATCATTATCAGGGTTTCCATTTCGCCAAACCCTTGCCGCTCGCTGAGTTCGAACAATTTTTACAACAGCACCTAGCCACCTTACACCGTTTATAGCAATCTGGGGTCTAGGGGGTCAGGTCTTGCTTTTTGCTTTATAAGCAAAAAGCAAGACCTGACCCCAATCGTGACCCCAATCGCACAATCGCTTCAAGCAAAAAGCAAGACCTGACCCCAATCGTTTCCAATTTGGGGGTTGAAAGTCGCGGTTTTGTTCGATTTCCCGGTAATTATTTGTGATAATCGCTGTGGTTTTGTTAACTGAAGCGGTGCGATATGACAATAACGTTGTGGTTGTTCGTCCGTCGGTCGTGGTGGTTAGTTGTGGTCGCCGCGGCGTGTTGGGCAGTGTTAACAGCAAACTCCGGTTGGGGCTTTTTTGCCTGTGTTCTCCCCATTTTACTGCTGTGGCAGTGGTATTCTCCGTTAGTTTTACCGGCAGTGCGATGGCGTTATTTTCTGCCACTATTAGGGTTATTCCTGCGGCAGTTGGTAATGGGCGGCCTGGATGTGGCTGGCCGGGCCCTGATGCCGCAGCGTTTCGATCGTAGCGGCTTTGCCGAATTTCAAACCCGTTTATCGTCAGCCCAGGCGCAAATGCTATTTGCGTCCTTGATTAGCTTGCTACCCGGTACCTGTACCGTTAGCTTGCAGCCTGCCGGGCGGCTACAGTTGCATCTGTTAGACACCGAAGCCAATTGGCAGCAAGAGGTTTTAGCACTTGAACAGCAACTGGCACTGTTATTTGCAGAATCGGATAAGCAGGAGCGGGTATGACACTGGTATTGTTACTGCTGTTGTTTTCTATGTTACTTGGGCTGTGGCGGGTAATTAAGGGGCCAACCTTATTGGATCGTCTGCTCACCATTCAATTGTTCGGTAGTAGCGGCGTCGCCATTTTATTGGTGCTAAGTAAGCTACTGGCGCTACCTGCGTTACTAGATGTGGCACTGTTAATTGCGATTCTGGCGGCAGCGGCGCCGGCTGCGTTAGTACAGCGGCTGGGAAAGTCGCGAGCTGATACCCGCTCACTTGGGAAAACACCATGAGTATTTTGCAGCTTTGCAGTTGGCTATTGCTGGCGCTAGGAGTGGTATTTTTTTTGGCTGGCAGCCTGGGCCTATTACGTTTTGCCGACAGTTTCTCCCGTTTGCATGCAGTTACCAAAGCCGACACTCTGGGCTTGGGGCTGGTGGTTATCGGCTTGAGTTTGCAAAGTCATTGGCGTGAAGCCTGTTTGATGCTGCTGATCTGGTTGGTGGTGATGGGATCGGGCGCCGTTTCCTGTCAGTTATTAGCCCGCTTTAGTCACGAACAACAGGCTAACCCGGTGGAACCGGCTGATCCGGGGCAGGAGGATTAATGGGCCTACTGCTGTTTGATGTGGTGCTCTGTGCGTTATTGTTAACTTTGGCTGGCGCTGCCATGTTAAGTCGTCAGTTGGTGCATGCTGTGACTTTGTTTATTGCCTTTGGGGTTATGATGGCACTGGCCTGGGCCCGTTTGCAGGCGCCTGATTTGGCTTTAGCAGAAGCTGCAATTGGTGCGGGATTAACCGGTGCCTTATGTTTTACGGCGTTGGCGCGCTACGCCGGTGACGCCGGGTATCCTAAACCTAAGCTGTGGTTACCCCTGGTTTTTGTCGCCGCGGTAAGTGCTCTGTTACTGTATAGCGTATTTCAAATCCCGGCCCAGCCGACTACTGAACTCAGCGAGCGGGTGGCGGAACACTTAGCCGTCAGTGGCGTTAGCCATCCGGTAACAGCGGTATTACTTAATTTCCGGGCTTGGGATACCTTGTTGGAGTTATTGGTGTTACTGCTGGCGCTCTTAGGGGCACGCCAGGTGCCAAGCCAGTTGCCACTGCACGCAGGCTGGTCACTGAGTGTAAGCTGGAGCCGGTTACTTAGCCCAATGTTATTGTTGCTAAGTGCTTACCTGTTGTGGCGAGGGGCGGCGGCACCGGGTGGCGCCTTTCAGGCCGGGGCCTTGCTGGCATCGGGTTTGGTTATCTTAAGGTTAAATCAACAACTTGCCTGGCTAAGCTGGCAGAATTTTGCCGTCAGAACCTTAGTATTGGCGGGGTTAATTGCTTTTGTCATGGCTGGCTTGGCCAGCCTGCTGCTGCCCGGCCAGCTGGTATGGCTGAGCTGGCCGGTTGCCTTAGCCGGTGGCATTATTTTGCTGGTTGAAACCTTTGCCACCCTGGCTATTGCGCTGACTCTGGCTTTACTGGTGGTGGGTGAACCTGAACAGGAGCCTGCTGATGCTTAGCTTTTATTTGTATTTAGCCACGGCGGCCTTGCTGTTAGGTGTCGGCAGCCTCGGTTTGTGGCGTGGCCCGGAATTATTAAGGCGGATTTTGGCATTAAATGTGATTGGCGCCGGTATCTTTATGCTGATGGTCAGCCTGGCGTACCGGCCGGTTTTGTATGGTGAGCCGGCCGACAGTGTATTACATGCCCTGGTATTAACCGGCTTGGTGGTTGCGGTAAGTGCCACCGCCTTTGCGCTGGCGCTACTTGGCCGCTTATTGGCGAGACCGCAATAATGTGGCCAGCGGTATTACTGGTTACACTGCCGCTGGCGGCAGCCTTGCTAATGCTTCTTTGGCCGCGCCGGGCGCGGGTTTTGCACTTTGCTGTGGCTGTTGGCTTGCTGCCGCTGGCTGTCAGCTTTTTATTGCAAGTAACGGTATCCGGCGAACAACAATGGTTTCTGGGCAATTGGGGCCCATTGCTGGCCATTCGTTGGCAAGCTGACGGCCTAACCACCTTATTGCTGTTGGTGTCGGTTACATTACATCTACTGGTTTCTGCCTATGTCGGCTCGATACAACGGCGTAATCCTTTGCCTGCAGCGTTCTGGCCGCTTTCTAACTTACTGCTGGCCAGTTTACAGGCGCTTTGGCTATCCCGGGATTTGTTTAATCTGTATGTCTGTCTGGAATTGTTAGGCATGGTCGCTGTGGCGCTGGTCACCCTGTCGGGCGATAAAGCACTGCGCCCGGCGCTGGATTATTTACTGTATTCGCTGTTTGCCTCCCTATGCTATTTGTTGGGCGTGGCCTTGATCTACGCAGGCTATGGCGTGCTGGATATTCCTATGCTGGCCGGGCAGTTAGAAGCCAACTGGCTGAATGCTGTGGCGTTAACGTTGATGACACTGGGGTTAATGTTAAAGGCCGCATGCTGGCCGTTGCATCTCTGGTTGCCTGCGGCGCATGCCAGCGCACCGGCACCGGTAAGTGCGTTGTTATCCGCCCTGGTTGTTAAAGGCCCCTTGTTTATTTTATATCTGCTGTGGACGACGCTGGCTCCGGCCGCCTTCTTGCCTGCAGCGGCCTATTTATTGGCGTCAGCGGCTTTGGGCGCCATGCTGTTTGGCGGGATAGCCGCGATACGCACCCCCTATAGTAAGTCTTTAGTGGCGTATTCCACGGTGGCTCAGCTGGGTTATGCCACCTTAGCCCTGGCTTTTATCTTACGCTTTAATTTGCCCGAATTTGTGGCGGCAATGTGGCTCTTTGTGTTGTCGCACGCGTTAGCAAAGGCCGCCTGCTTTTTGGCTATCGGTGAGTTGCAGCATACCCTTGGTGCCAGACAGGTTGAGCAGCTAAAGGGGGCCAGTCAAACTATGCCACTGGCAATGTTTGCCTTTGCCGTGGCGGGGGGCAGCTTAATTGGTTTACCGCCAAGCGGCGGCTTTCTGGCCAAGTGGGCATTATTACTGGGGTTATGGCAAAGCCAGCAGTTTTTTTGGCTGCTAGCCTTAGTCGTGGCAACCTTACTGTCGGCAGCCTATGTGTTTCGGGTTGTGGTGTTAGCATTTGACCGGGCGGCACCTACTGCCCCCGATTTCTCACCACAGCGTTTGCCACAATATCTGGCGCTACTGCCGGCTTTATTGGTTTGGGTGATGGCGGTGTTCAGTCTGCCGCTACTGACCTTGTTAAAACAGGAGCTGTAATGCAAGCCTGGTCGCTGGAGTTCTTACCGCTACTGATTGTACTTAGCTCGCTATTGCCCGGCTTGCTGATCTTTACGCTAAAAGAGCAGCAGGTAGCACTTCGCACCAGTTTAAATTTACTGGGGGTAGTGCTTAAGCTGGTGCTGGTGTATGTGATGTGGCAGGGGGTAAAGGCTGGTGACAATTATGAGTTTCGGCTGGCGTTTTTACCCGGTGCTGATTTAATTTTGCACGCCGATGCACTATCACTGTTGTTTGTGGTGTTGTCGTCGGTGTTGTGGTTAGCCACGACGATTTACGCCATTGGGTATTTAGAAAATTCACCACTGCGCTCACGATTTTTTGGCTATTTTAGTCTCTGTGTCAGTGCTACCGTTGGGCTGGCACTGGCCGGTAATCTGGTTAGTTTTTTATTATTTTATGAACTGCTGACACTGGCGACCTTTCCGTTGGTGGTGCACCGCGGAACCCCGCAGTCTTTGGCCGCTGGCCGGCGTTACCTGGCTTATACCCTCAGTGGTGGCTTATTGCTTATGCTTGGGGTGTCGTTATTGCATTTATTGGCCGGTAGTCCGGATTTTACCCCCGGTGGCTATGTGCTGCCGTTGCTGGCAACCGAAGGCGCGTTGCTAAAAGTCGCTTTTGCGTTACTGATTGCGGGCTTAGGCGTAAAGGCGGCGTTATTTCCGCTGCATGGTTGGTTGCCTCAGGCGATGGTGGCACCGGCGCCGGTAAGTGCGTTGCTGCACGCCGTGGCAGTGGTCAAGGCGGGGGCTTTTGGCATCGTCAGGGTGGTGTATGACGTCTTTGGGGTAGAAGTCGTCAGTAGCCTGGACCTGGCCTGGCCGCTGCTGTTCCTGGCGGCTTTTACCATTTTGTTTGGTTCCTGGTGCGCTCTGGCACAGCAGGATATTAAAAAGCGACTGGCGTATTCAACCATTAGTCAGGTGTCTTACATTACCCTCGGGGTCGCCTTGCTGGGCCCTTTGGCGGCGGTAGGCGCTTTGGTACATTTGGTGCATCAGGGGGTAATGAAAATTACACTCTTCTTCTGTGCGGGTAACTACGCCGAAACCCTGGGGATCCATAAAATCCGCGAATTGAATGGTGTTGGCCGGCGGATGCCTCTTACATCAGTGGCGTTTACCCTGGGTGCTCTGGGGATGATTGGCATTCCGCCTGCAGCAGGCTTTATCAGCAAATGGTATCTGGGGCTGGGAGCGGCCGAAGTGGCACAACCCTGGCTGATCCTGGTGTTTGTGCTCTCTGGGCTGTTAAATGCCTGCTATTTTTTGCCGGTGGTGTACCGGATTTGGTTTGGCGTGCAGTACAGTGCCTGGCCAGCACCGCAGCGGTTTTCTCAACGCCTGGAAACACATTGGATGTTATTAGTGCCACCGGTTTTTACGATGCTGCTAATACTACTGATGGGGCTCTTTGCCAGTACCGAACTTAGCCCATTAAGCTGGAGTGAGCTGATTGTCGAACGGGAGTTTAGTTTTGATGATTGATTTAAGCCATCTGCTATGGCCTGGTGCCGGCCTGGGGTTAGTCTCGGTAGTGAGTCAGGGTTGGCTGGTATTCAGTTTAATACTGTGGGTGCTGGCGTTAGGTTATAGCCTAAGTAGTCAGGCCGCAGACCCAAAAGCGACACGGTACTGGCTTTTTATGCTGCTGTGTTTTGCTGGCAATATGTTGCTGATCACCGCACTGGATGCGCTGAGCTTTTATTTGGGGTTTAGCATAATGAGTTTGGCCGGTGCCGGTTTGGTGTTGCACAGTGGTAGCAAGCAGGCGAGACGGGCAGGGCGACTCTATTTACAACTGGCCATTATTGGCGAATTACTGCTATTTAGCGCTTTAGTGCTGCGCGCTGCTGCCGCCGGAGGCCTGTATGATTGGCAAAGTTGGCAGACTGTGCCGCTTGATCACCTGACGATTGCGCTCTTTGTACTGGGTTTGGGTTTAAAGGCAGGCTTTTTTCCACTGCACCTATGGTTGCCGCAAGCACATCCGGTAGCCCCTGCGGCTGCCAGTGCGGTGCTATCGGGTGCGATGATCAAAGCCGGGATCTTTGGGCTCTGGTTGTTTTTGCCTGCCGGCGACCCTTTATTGCAGCAGTGGGGCCAGGGCTTGTTATGGTTGGGGTTTGGGTCGGCAATTTTTGGTGCTCTGGCCGCGCTGTGCCAACAAAAGAGCAAACAAATCCTGGCGTATTCGTCGGTTAGTCAGATTGGTTATGTGTTAATGCTACTCAGTATCAGCTGGTTGCTGGTACCCGAACAGCAGGCGCTGGCACTGTCGGCGCTGGTTGCTTATGCGGCTCATCATGCTTTTGCTAAAGGAGCCTTGTTTTTACTGGCCGGCAGTGCCAGTCGCTATCGGTTAAGCCAGCTGGATTTGTTATTACTGGGCTTTTTTGTGGTTAGCTTGGCAGCGCTACCTTTAACCAGTGGTGCTATGGCAAAAGCGGCGCTTAAGCAAGCTACTGCTGCCGCCGCGCTACCGTTGGCGTTATGCTTGTATTTGGGGGCGCTTTGTACGGCTTTGGCGCTTTGTCACTTGCTGATGCGGTTTAGAGTTGAGCAACGTGAGCTGTTGAGCCGCACTGTAGCTGATAGCATGCCCTGGTTGCAGCGGTTGCCGTTACTGCTGTTGGCTTTGGCGGCACTAACACTAAGTTGGGGCGGGGCACTGCCGTCAGCCTGGGTTAGCTGGCTGCCGTTGGAGCTGGCGGCTTATACCGGGCTAAGTTTAGTTGCATTGGCCCCTGCTGCTATCTGGGCTGCCAGTTGGCCACTATTATTGGCGGTGCCGGTTTATTATGGGCTTCAGCGATATGCTGCTGCCGTGTTGCAGCAACTGGGCCGCCGTCAGCGTTGGGTGTTTTTTTGTTCGCTTTGGTTAAAGCGGCGCTATCAACCCCTAGCTTAGCCGGCGATGGTGTGCAGCTCGATCATATTTTCGCGGATCGCACCGGAAAGATCAGATTGCAGATGAGGCTCTGCCTCGCTAAAGGGTGCCAAGAGGCCGGTAACCAGATTAATTTGGTTACGACCATTTACCTTGCTTAAGTACAGGGCCATATCGGCTACTTGCAATACCCGCTCCCAGTTAAATTGGTGTTCGGGCACCTGAGCAAAGGGCAGGTTAATAAAGCCGCCACTAATGGTGACAGGAATTTCCTTACCTTCAAACAGCACTGGCAGTTCTGAAACCTTGTGCAGTAGTGTTGCGCAGAGTTGGTCAATGTCGGCTTGCTCGGGACGCTGCAACACAATCAAAAACTCTTCTCCGCCCCAGCGGATCAACAATTCGGATTCCAGACATAAGGTTTGCAAGCGTTTGCTGATTTCAATTAGCACGGCGTCACCGGCTGCATGACCATAATGATCGTTAATATGTTTAAAAAAGTCGATATCAAGCAGTAACAACGCACAACGGGCAGGTTGTGTTTCCTGATGCCGTTTGGCCATTTTCTCCTGCATGGCGCGACGGTTAAATAAGCCGGTTAACGGATCGCGCAAGGATTGGTATTCCAGCTGCTTGTTCATCTCCCGTAAGCGCAAGTTAGAGCGGCGTACCTTACGGTAGAGCTGTACTAACATAATGGCTGCCAGCCCCATTAAAATAATAAACAGCAGGGTGATTTGTTGCTGTAGTTGTTTGTTTCTAATCAGTTCTTCTTGTAATTCATTTTGTTGCTGTAAAATGGTAATACGCTGTGCTTGCGACTTCATATCATAACGGCTTTGCAAATCATTAATACGCTTTTCCCTGTTTTCAGAGAACAGCTCTTCGCGCAGCGCCATTTGTTTTTGCAGGGTATCGGCAAGCTGTAGATAATCGCCGGCGGCCCGGTAGGCTTTGGCCAACCATTCCAGATGGCCGTCTAGCTCTGATTTTACGCCAAACTCTTCATAGTAAGCGTACGCAGCCTCCATTTGGGCCAACCCAGCGGCGGTATCGCCTTGCATGACCCTGATATAGCCTAAGTTTAGGCGCATAATCTGGTAGGTGTTCGGCTCGTTTAATTCCTCCGCTTCAAGCAAGGCAGCTTCCAGCATGGCTTTCGCCTCGGCATAGCGTTGCTGCTCAATCAGAATAGAAGCCTGATTATTTATAAAGGTGAGGGCTAACGACTGCTGGTTTCGTGCTCTGGCTAAGTCATGTCCTTGTTGATTGATCTTGCCGGCGGCCTGATAATCTTTTTGCATACTTAGCACATAGCCAAGTGCCAGATAAAGGTCTCCGAGATAATCGTCCTGACCGTGTTTTTTTACTTCTTCGATCAAGCCTTCCAACAAAGGACGGGCCTGAGACCAGTTTTTTAACTCGGTATAGACCAAGGCGGTTTGCCAGTTTAGTGAAGAACGCCGCAATAGTAACCGCTCGTCGTTAAGATGCAGCAAGGCATCCATGGCGCTGCTGTAATGTTGCAGCGCTTGTTCAAACTGACCGTCAGTGCGCGCCAGATTGCCCAACATCCCATGCGCCCAGTACAGTACTCTGGGGTTGGAGGCGTCCGCCAGCAGTTCATTCACCGCTTCAGCTTGCAGATAGGCCTCGTTGAGTTTGGATTGGCTCAGCAGTGTTTGTAGCTTTAGTGCCTGAATTTCGACTAGCGCATTGGCAGTGAGAGGCGAGTGTGTCAGCGTCAGCAGCTCATCTAACAGCTGTGTTGCCTCTGCTTGTGCGGCACTGTCACGGCTGAACAGTTTAGCCAGCACCAGATAGGTTTGCGCTCGGACATAACTTTCAATAGGGGTATTGCTATGCAGTGAGCTGATAATGTCTTGCAGTAACGTTGCCGCAGCATCCGGTTCACGAAACTCCAGATTGAGGTAGCGGTCGAGCTTGGCTTCCAGAGCGGGGTCCTGCGCGTCCTTTACCGATAAGACCAACAACGGCTTATCCAGCTCCTGACTATAAGCCAAAGCAGGCACAGAGACTGCTGTTGTCATAAAACTACAACACAGGATGGCTACTTTCAGCGCTGACTTAAGCATATTATTATCGCAGCAAGCTATATATTAGGCGTAGTTGTAACTAAATTTTTCAATAAAGTCCAGATAATAGCGTCGGTCAGTTATGCTAAATACAGTATAATAAATGTGGCCAAATGGAGTCTGAATGGGGTCTGAATGGGGTCTGAATGGGGTCAGGTCTTGCTTTTTGCTTTATACGCAAAAAGCAAGACCTGACCCCATTCCCAACGAGACCTGACCCCATCCCCACAACCCCAATCTTTTTTGTAGCGGATTAATTATGACAACCCTTGAATACTTGCTGGTGATGTTTTTGTTGGTGGCTGCCAGTTCGTTTTTTTCGATCTCTGAAATTGCCTTGGCCGCCTCGCGCAAGATGCGGCTGCGAATGCTGGCAACCGAAGGCGATGTGCGGGCGGAAAAAGTGCTGCAGTTGCAGGAACATCCGGGTAACTTTTTTACGGTGGTGCAAATTGGCTTAAATGCCGTCGCGATCCTCGGTGGCATTCTTGGTGAATCGGCTTTTACGCCTTATTTTTCCAGCTTGCTGGCATTAATTAGTTCAGAGCCCTGGGTGCAGCCTGCGGCCTTTACCTTTTCGGTATTTTTTGTCACGTCCTTGTTTATTTTATTTGCCGATCTGATGCCTAAGCGCCTAGCGATGATTGCGCCTGAGCAAATCGCGTTGCGTATCGTATCGCCGATGCTAATGTTACTGGTGATCTTGCGGCCCTTTGTATGGTTATTTAATGGTCTGGCAAACCTGATTTTTAGTTTGTTTAAAGTGCCGACGATGCGCAAAGATGACATTACGCCGGACGATATTATGGCAATGATGGACGCTGGTGCTCAAGCAGGGGTATTACAGGAGCACGAGCATCAACTGCTGGAAAACGTGTTTGATATGGAGTCACGCACCGTTACGTCGGCGATGACCGCGCGTGAGAGCCTGATTTTCTTCACTAAAGATGAATCACAAGACAATATCAAAGCCAAGATTGCTGAGCATCCACATGCCAAATTTCTGGTATGCGACAAGGTGTTGGATCAGGTAGTTGGTTATGTTGATACTCGCGACATTTTAATGCAGGTGCTACATGACCAGCCCATTTCTTTGAGCAAAGAGGGTATAGTCAGGGCGCCACTGATTATTCCGGATACTTTGTCACTGTACGAAGTGCTGGAACATTTTAAATCGGCAGGTATCGATTTTGCGATTATCCTGAACGAATACGCACTGGTGGTCGGTATTATCACGCTAAAAGATGTGATGAGTATTGTGATGGGTGAGTTGGTGAGTTCAGAAGAAGATCAAATCGTGGCTCGGGATAACAACTCCTGGCTGGTGGAAGGCTTAACACCACTAGCGGATGTTATGCGGGTACTGGGCATTGATAGCTTCCCTGATGCGGAAAATTACGAAACCATTGCTGGCTTTATGATGTATAGCCTGCGTAAGATCCCAAAACGCACTGACTTTGTGCTGCATGGCGGCTATAAGTTCGAAGTGGTTGATATCGACAGTTACAAAATCGACCAGTTGTTAGTCACGCGGATAGAGTAAACTCTGGGGTCAGGTCTTGCTTTTTGCTTTATAAGCAAAAAGCAAGACCTGACCCCAGCCCCTAGCCCAACCCACTATTCAGGCTTGGTAATGCTTTCCAGCATTTTTTCGCGGAAACTTTGCAGGCCCTGCATCACTAAATCATAAGTTGTGTCGACGCCGCTTTTAACTTCACCATTAAACACCTGTAAACCCTCAAGAATTTTAATAGCGTCGGCGAAGCCTTGTTCGATACCCTTGCCAATCACGTCCATAAAATCATTCAGCTGCTGTTCCTGATCATTCGATGGCCGTTGTTGTTGGTATATGGCAAATAAACTGGTGGCAAAGCCAACAATACGCCCGGCTGTGGCTTCGGGTGAGGTGTCGATACCCGAGTCGTAGATTTTTTGTGCTGCGTTCTTACCAAAGATCGGCTCTAACTCTTTATTAATGCCTTCCAGCGCCGTTTTGTATAACAAGCTAAGCGAATTATTGCCGCTTTGCAGTGCTACTTTTTCATTTGCCTGCAGGATCGCCATATTTTGCTGCTGTTTATTAGTTTTTTGCAGCATTTGGCTATAGTTTTCCTGGGCTTTTGCGTTCGCTGTACCTGGTAATTCGGTCTTATAACCGCCAGGCCGATTGGCGTTTACCGCGACATCCGGTTTAATGGTACTCATCTGGGCGCTCCTGTTACATTTTGGCCTTAACGGGTTAACGGCTGCCCGTGATTAAACTTTAGCTTTTTTTGCTTGTTTTTTGTGCTGCGACAATAAAAAAAGGGAGCGTTACTCGCTCCCTCAGACTGCTGACAAAGTCCTGGACGCCGATCCAGGACTTTGATCTAATAGGGTTAGTTGATTTGAAGGCTAACCATCACAGTATGTAGGGGGTCAGGTCTTGCTTTTTGCTTTATAAGCAAAAAGCAAGACCTAGACCCCAGCCCCTTTGCTTAATCAGCGTTAACCGGCACTTTTGCTGGTAATACTATCCAGGCCATGACCTGTAGGCCCTTGTTCGGTGCGCCATAGTTTATAAGAGAAATATAAACCCAGTGACGCCAGCGCCGTATACAGCCACATACCCGGAGTATAGCCAGCAATATTTTCTGGCCCGGCCAAAAAGCGATCGTTTAAGAAACCGATAGTCAGCGGCACTATTGCCCAGCCAATTTGCTGACAGAACGTCATCAGCGCATAAGCAGAACCCAGGCGGCGGCCATCGACGATGTAAGCGACAGACGGCCACATTACCGCCGGGATCAGCGAGAAAACGATACCCAGTACTGTAATCACTAACAGTAAGGTCAATGGCACAATAGCACTGCCGATAAATGGAATACTGATACCGACCAGCGGGCCGGCCGGTGCATAGGTGACAATTAAGAACAGTGGCAACAACACCAGTGAGCCGGCAGCCATAAAGAGGGCGCGCTTACCAATACGGTCTACCCACAGACCAAATAGTGGCGTGGCGATAATGGCGGAGACTGGCAGAATGCTGCTGAGAATACCGGCAGCTTCGCGGTCGAGACCATGCGCCTGCTGAAAGTAGTCGATGGCAAAGCTGCGAAACGGAAAGACGGTGGCGTAAAACACGACGCACAGCGCGACCACATACCAGTAAGAGGCACTAAAACTGTACAGGCCTTTAAATTCCAGTTTTTCGTTATTTTCCGCTACACCCAGGCTATAACGGCCTTCGGCGCGGCGCTCTAAAATCCAGTACAGGATAGCGGCACTTACCGAGATACCGGCTACCGCAGTGGCCAGCCATAATGGATCTTGCCAGTTGGCGTAAAGCGGGCTGGCAAAACCGGTCGACCAATCGGCGGCAGTCGAGCCTAAGCGGGCAATCGACAGGTTAATACCAAAGGCAAAGCTCAGTTCCTTACCTTTAAACCATTTCGCCAGCACAGTAGTGGCCGCTACAATCAGCGGTTCTGCTCCCAGGCCCAGTAAAAAACGGCCGGCTAGCATCATTTCAAAGTTTGGGCTCCAGGCAGTTACGATGGCCGCAAATAAGCAAATGAGCGCGAATAGTGTAATAGCCCTTTTGGTGCCCCAGCGGTCAATCAGATAGCCACCGGCCAGTAATACCAGCAGCGCAGCGACGTTATAGGCGGTAGAAAGCCAACCAATTTGTTGATAACTAAAACCGCGCTGTTCGCGCAGTAAGTCAACAATAGGCCATAAGGAGTCATAGATATAGTAGTTACCAAACATCGCCAGGCTGACAAACAGCAACACCATCCAGCGATAGAAGGGCGTGGGCGGGGGTAAGTCCCGCCAGGATGCATCATGCATAAAGTCATTTCTCGTTATTAGTATATAAAGGTAAAAAGGGGCCAGATCTGCCGATCTCACCCCATTCTTGACCTGATAACTGTACCCGAGCTGACAGCCAGCTGCAAGCCGGCCGGAATTGGGAATTGGGGTCATGGGTATTGGGGTCGGAATTGGGGTCAGGTCTTGCTTTTTGCTTTATAAGCAAAAAGCAAGACCTGATAATCATTAGCCTAAGCGGCCCTTAGACGGCCTCCGAGTTAATAGCTATTTTTTGATTGACGTCGAAAAAAACTATTTCCAAGGAGGCCGTATGAAATTGTATGTCGGTATTGACCTGCATTCCAATAATTCTGTGTTAGTAATTATTGATAAAAACGATAAGGTCATTTATTCCAAGCGTTTACCGAATGATGCGCAGGTTATTCTCGGGGTACTTGCCATGTATAAAGAGCAGATTGACACTATTGCTGTTGAATCAACGTTTAACTGGTATTGGCTGGTCGATGCGCTGCAAGCGGAAGGTTATGAGGTTCGTCTGGTCAACACCGCGGCAGTGGTGGTCTATGATGGCCTTAAATACAGCGGTGACTTCGCCGATGCCAGACACCTGGCGCATTTGCTGCGAATAGACCTGTTGCCCTGTGGCTATATTTATCCGAAAGAGCCTCGTGCTCTGCGTGATTTAGCACGTAAACGCGCGCAGTTGGTACGGCAAAAGACCACCCAGCTGCTGTCTATCAAGAATTTATTGATGCGCAATTTAGGCCGGGATACACCAAGCTACACTATTAAAACATGGACAGCGGAGCAAGTGGCCGCACTGCCCCTGTTGCCAGAGCAGTTACTGGCGTTGCAGGCGAATTGGACTGTGATGCAAGCGTTAGCACAGCAAATTCAGGCTGTAGAAGCTGAGCTGTTACGCCAACTTAAGCCTTGCAAGGATTTTCAGCTGCTTAAAACCGTATCTGGGATTGGCGATATTTTATCGATGACCATTTGTCTGGAAACCGGTGATATTACGCGGTTTGACAGTTGCGGCAATTTTACTTCTTACGCCCGGATGGTCACGTCAAAACGCGAATCAAACGGTAAGAAAAAGGGTGAAGGAAATCGCAAATGTGGCAACCGTTACCTGTGCTGGGCTTTTATGGAGGCCGCGCACTTTGCGATTGGCTCGGATGAATTAATCAAGCGATTTTACCAACGTAAATGCGCTAAAAATTTAAAGGTTGTCGCGATGAAAGCCGTGGCACACAAACTGGCCAGAGCCTGCTACAACATGCTAAAAGACGGGGTAGAGTTTGATGTGAAGCGCGCCTTTAACTGAGTTTACCCAGCGTAGCTGATGCCGTATTTGGGGTTGGTAAAACCATAGATCTGATTGCACTGCTACGCTGTTTCACCTTGTTTGCCGTAACATCGCCTGCTGCCTGAGCCATCAAGGGGTTGGTTTAAAACCATGATTCTGTCGCAGCAAAAGCTGCATCACTTGGACAGGCGGGAGAACAGAGGGTTTTCTGGGGCTACAAGTAGCCAGGGGCCGGACGCAGTGAGTCCAGAGCCTTGATCCTGATGGGTGACTGGAGCGATATATCGCAACCACCAACGAGAACTAAAATGCGAGGGTTATTGGTTTACAAGGAATAAAAGATACGCGCACTTGCGTGCGCGCGGGTTTGGTTACGCTATTGACACCGAGAGGCTAATGGGTGACCCCATCCTTTATGACCCCATCCTTTAAGCTTTAAGCTTTAAGCTTTAAGCGCTGGCGCGGGGATAATCGGTATAGCCTTTAGCATCGTGGGTGTAGAAGGTGGCAACGTCGGGCTGGGCCAATGGCAGGCCTTGTGCCAGCCGCTCGACCAGATCCGGGTTAGCGATAAAGGCACTGCCAAAAGCTACCGCATCAGCTTTGCCAAGACCAATTACCTGATTGGCTTCAGCCAGATCATAGCCCATATTTACCACCAGTTGCCCCTGATAATGAGCGCGGGCAGCGCTCACGACATCACCAAATTGCAGGCCGGCAAAGTCGGCGCGCATCAGGTGCAGATAAGCCAGCTTTAATGGGCTTAATGCTTTGGCCAGATAGCTGATCAGGCCAATAGGGTCACTGTCTTTGGCACTATTAAAGCTGTTTAGCGGTGATAAGCGAAGGCCCACCCGATCGGCACCCCAGACACTGATGACCGCCTGCAGCACTTCCATTAAAAAGCGTGCGCGGTTTTCCAGACTGCCGCCATAACGGTCAGTGCGATTATTAATACCATCACGCAGGAACTGGTCAATTAAATAGCCGTTAGCGCCATGCACTTCTACACCGTCAAAGCCGGCTTGTTTGGCATAGATCGCCGCCTGGCGGAATTGCTCGACCACCTCTGCAATTTCAGCAGTGGGTAATTGCCGCGGCGCGGTGTAGCTTTTTTTACCTTCCGGCGTGTGAGTGTAATCGTCGATGGCGTTGGTGCCTGCTGAAACCGGCACCTTACCGTTATTTAAGGCCGGGTGGCAGGCGCGGCCGCCATGCCAAAGCTGTAGAAAAATCTTACCATCTTGTGCATGTACAGCCTGAGTAACCTGCCGCCAGGCATTGGCATGCGCAGCCGAGTAAATGCCGGGTTCGCGGTAAAATGCAGAGTTGCCTTCCGCAATCATGGTGGCTTCCGCGATTAATAAACCGGCACTGGCACGCTGGGCATAATGCTCGGCCATCAGTTCGGTGGCGTAGTGGTCCAGGGTAGCGCGGCAGCGGGTTAAGGGTGCCATCAGGATGCGGTTTTTTAGCGCCACAGCGCCCAGTTTTATTGGTGAGAATACGGTATTCATAGCACTCCGGTTAGTTTAGGGTTGTTAATTACAGTCCGGGTTAGATATGGTCGCGGTTGCGGTAAGACCAGTGCAATAAATCCAACTAATCTTTCGATTTTCTGCACTTTTCAGCCTGGACTGGGTTTTAAGTCGATATTGGCGCTAACTTTGCCATTACGCATCCGACGGTGCCCGGGATCGGTTACAATAAGGCTCTGAGTAGAAACAGGATCACCGGCTTTGATTGAATATAAATCGGCAGCGTTTTATCGCAGTGTGTTGGCGCTTTGTGTGGCTGCCGCTGCGGTATTTGCCAATTTGCATCTGATGCAACCGCTTTTGCCGGAGTTAAGCCGACAGTTTCAGCTATCGGCGTTAACGGTAAGCTGGGTTTATACCATGGGTACTCTGTGCCTTGGCTTGTCGTTATTGGTGTATGCCGCGTTGTCTGATGCCTGGGGGCGTAAAAAACTGCTGTTAATCACCCTGGCTGGCATGACAGTCAGTACGCTGATCCTCAGTCAGGTCGCGTCATTTCAGGCGTTGTTGTTCTGGCGCGCAGTGCAGGGGCTCTTTCTCGGTGGCCTGCCGGCCATTGCCATTGCCTGGATGGGCGAAGAGTACAGCAAGCCAGCGCTGGTCAGTGCGGTCGGGCTTTATATCAGTGCCAATTCGCTGGGCGGCATCAGCGGCCGCTTATTATCGGGCGCCATGGCCGATCTTGGTCACTGGCAGTGGGTGTTCTATCCGATGACGCTGCTGGGTTTGCTGAGTTGCTGGCTGGTATGGCGCTATTTACCTGCCTCGTTACAATTTCAGCGCCAACCATTCCGGCTGAAACAAGCCTTGAGTGATAACCTGTTTCATCTGCGCCAGCCGTTGTTGTTGCTGGTGTACTTGATTGGCGGCCTGAATTTTCTGGTGTTTTTAAATCAATATACCTATATCGCTTTCGTGCTGGCGGCAGCTCCGTTCTCCCTGAGTAGTAGTCTGATTGGCTTGCTGTTTGTCACCTATTTAACAGGCACTGTCGGCTCAGCATTATCGGCAAAAATTGCGGCGCGCTTGTCTGCACCCGGCGCCATGGCGGCCGGTATTCTGATTATGATGCTGGGGTCGGTCATTACCCTGGGGCAAAGCTTAGTGCTGATTGGCGCAGGCTTTTTTATCAGTGCCTTTGGCTTCTTTTTATGTCACTCACTGGCCAGTAGCTGGGTTAGTCAACATGCGCTCCGTGCTAAGGCCAGCGCCAGTGCGCTTTATCTGGTGTTTTACTATCTGGGCGCCAGCTCGGGGACTTTATATCTGCAGCCGTTCTGGCAGGCAGGGCAGTGGTTGGGCGTGGTGATCGGGTCGGTATTAATGTATGGCCTGACGTTATTACTTTGTCTGCTGCTATGGCGACTTAAGCGGCAACCCTCTGCTACAGCAATGCCAGCTCGGCAGCACTAAGCGGTCGCAGCTCGCCTGCTGCTAAGCTGCCAAGCGCCAGATTACCAATAGCCACCCGGCACAGATCCTGTACCCGATAACCAAGCTCGCGGCACATATAACGAATTTGCCTGTTCTGGCCTTCATATAAGATAACTTCAAAACGGTTTGTACTAAGCGGCCGCGCCTGGCAGGGCTGGGCTTGGTAGCGATGCGGCCCGACTTGCCAACTGATACCTGCTGCAAAGCGAGCACTGAGATCTGCTCTAAGAGGTTTATCCACCTCAACCCAATAGGTTTTGGCCTTTTGGGCACCCGGATGTAATAACCTTTGGGTCAGGGCACCGTCATTGGTTAGTAGCAGCAGGCCGCGCGAGTCTTTATCCAGCCTGCCAACCGGGTAGAGCCTGGCAGGTAAATCGCGAAGTACCGCCGCGATACTGGCCGGATCTTCGGGGCGGATATTGCAGTCAATACCTACAGGTTTATGGTACAGGTAATAGCTCAGTTTGGCCGGGGTAGGTAAGGGTTTGCCATCGACACAGATGGTGCTGGCATCGGGCAGGTGCAGGGTATGGCTGGCCGGCTGGTCATTGACGCTAACCCGCCCGGCTGTGATTAACCGGCTGGCTGCCCTGCGCGAACATAAACCACTTTGTGCAATCAGCAGCGCCAGGCGTTTGCCATCTGCTGAGGTTGCACTGCCCGTTGCTGCGGCGTCGAATTCATTATTCTGCAAGCTAATCGTCATAAAACTGCCATGCTGCTAACGGATAATCGTAGCCGTTATACCTTCCTTCCTGGATATTACTCTGCGATTGAGTGCAGGGGGCCTTTGGCCCCCGCTTTTTTTGCGAAGTCAGTTACTGACTGACGAGTCTGGTTGGATAACGCTGAAAAATCAGATTAACGGTGTCGTTGATCGCCTGCTGCGGTTGCTGCATAGCTTTGTTGGATAGCCGACCTTCCAGCATACCCTGCCAGATCACTCTATTGGCTGAGGCATCAATCACTTCGATTAATACTGAGCCCACTTTATAGTCGACTTTTTCGACGCCGCCATAGAGCGGAAAGCCAACACTAAAGGCGCTGTTACGGCCAAAAAAGCCAAAACCGGTGTTAACACTAAAAGGCGAGCTGCGCACATCCTGGCGGTTTTCAACATTGGTCAGGTAGTTCACCAGTAACTGCGGGGCGGTTTCGTCCAGTGTGTAACCCAGGGCGGTCATTTCACGGCTGATAGCAGTTTTAAAATGTTGTTCCAGCAGCGGATCATAGGCTGGCTTGGCGGCCTCTTCGCCTTCTGCCGGCGCTGCTTGATAAAAAGCAAAGCGCTGGTACTGGCTGAAATTGACGCTACGATCATAATCGATATTGGCCTGACGCGGACTGCCGGCGCAGGCTACCAGCATTAAACTGGCGCAAAGTAACAAAGCGGTTGGCAACAATTTCATTATAGGACCCCCGGTAATACAGCCTTTGGCTATTGAACGGCCTTTGGTCTGCAGCAGATCAATCTGGTAGCAGTGTACCTGAATTTGACTGCTATCGATAAGAATAGTTTAGTAAAAGGGCGTGAACGCCCGCTGAAAGCCAGCGGGCAATAAAAAGGCAGAACGCCTTAGAATTGATAGTTAAACTGCACACCCAGCACATGGGCTTTATTGCGGTAGTTTGCCTGCAGATTGGCCTGATTCAGCCGGTTATCGGCAACACCATACTCAAACTCATTAATGGCGACATCATCCATAAACATATAGCCGTAGGCCAGACCCAGCGTGCTCTGGGCAGAGAGCCGGGTAGTTAACCCTGTGGTTAACCAGACCCGATCTGAGGTTGGGATCCGTGCTGTTTTGTGAACTGTGCGGATCGGGTTTTCGTCATAGGCGATGCCGGCACGTAATGTTAAATCAGCCTGATACTGATAAGTTGCCCCGAGCGAAAAAGACCAGGTATCGTGCCAGTATTCCGGGATATAGCCAATATAACCCATGCCACCTAACTGGGCACCGGTACTGAGGGAGATACTGGGGTTAGCATCTTTACTGACGATATCGATACTTTTAAATACACTCCAGCCAGTCCATAGCAGGCTACCCTGTACACTGAGTTTGGCATTAAGCTGCTGATCCAGACTAAAGGTCAGGGTCGCAGGTGTGGTCAGCGCCAGTTTGCTGCGTTCCGTCAGCAAGTCGCGGGCAGCAAAACGCCCGGTACTGGCATCCACCAATGGCAGGCCCGGAGCAACGCTGATAAGCCCTGGGGTATTGCCCGCCGTGGCTGCCGTAATAGGGGTATTGGTAATTTCGGAGTCGCCACTTAGGGTATAACGGACCGCTGAATGGTAAATCAGCGCCAGCCGGGTACCGCTTAGCGGCTCGGCATGCAGGGCTAGTGTATATCCCAGGCTAACGTCACTGCCTGTGACTTCATAATGACTGTCACAAAAGGCGGCGTTAGACAGATCGCGCCCGGCCAGCTGCGCAATACCGCTACCCAGTTCACACAAACCTGAGTGATCTTTGTATTTGGATAAGGTGCCTTCAGCGCGGTTCAGACTGATGGCGCCACCTACTGAGAGCCAGTCAGTTAATTTGTAACCGAGTGCCGGTTGCAGGCTTAAGACCTGAACTGCCGTTTCATCGGCAAAGTAGCGGCCAACCCAGTCTTGCTGGTAGTTGGAAGACAGGCCAAAGGGCACATAAAAGCCGAGGCCCCAACTTAAATTGTCGTTCAGTTGCTGACTATAAAAGGCAAAAGGCACCACTTCGGTTAGCAATACCTTACCGTGATCCCTGCCTGTCACCTCCAGGCCGCGGGCATTCACCGCCTGGGCATCGCTGTAGCGGGTACGGGCATGGATCAGGTTTAAGCCACCGGAAAAATGCTCGCCCTTAAGCTCGGTTAAGGCAGCAGGATTGGAATAAACCAATGTCGCATCAGTAATTTGTGCACCGCGACCGGCATAGGCATTGCCCATGCTACTGACCGACTGCTCCAGTAATTTATAACCTTCCGCCTGCACAGTCAGGCTACTCAGTGCCACTAAAACGGCAATGGCGACCGAGGTTTTTCTTAGCATAAGTTGTACACCTTGTTGGGACAAAGGGGGCGCAGTATAGAACGATTATTATTTAGAGTACAGACTCTAACGTGGGTTTGCGATGTTCTGGTCTGATGAGTCTGGCTGTGGCAAAGGCTCACGACGAATAAATTTTTTTGCCTAAAAGGTGGTGTTTTTTACTATTTTTTGGTGTTTCAATTGTCGTGATTTGTAACAATTTAAAGCTAAGTAGCTGATCTTAAATCTATTAAACTATTGGCATAGTGGCTGCAATTTAGAAAGCGTCAGATTAACAGTAACGGGTTGAAATCAGCCCTTTATGCAAGGAACACGAAAATGAAAACGATAATGCCGCTTGCGGCCGCCGTGCTGTGCAGTACCTTAGTCTTAACCGGTTGTAATAAAGCGCAAAGTAGTATTAATGCCACCGCTGCGACTGAAGTCGCTGTGCCGGTAGAAATTTCTGTGGCGAAAAATGGCGCCATCAGCAGTAGCTACCGTACCACCACCACCTTAACGGCCCGTGCTGAAGCCGAAGTGATGGCGAAAAGCAGTGGGCTGGTGCAGAAAATCCTGGTTGAAGAAGGCGATCAGGTACAGGCCGGACAATTACTGGCGGTGCTGGAGAATGAGCGGCAGCGTCACCAACTGGCGAAAGAGCGGGCGGAATTAGGTCGCTTAAGTTCAGAGCTGACCCGGATGACCGAAATGCATCAGCGCCAGTTGGTCAGTGCCGATCTGTATGAAAAATTAAAATGGCAGGTTGCGGCAATGCAGGCTGCAGTTGAGCTGGCAGAGCTGAATTTACGGGAAACCGAAATTCGCGCGCCAATCGCCGGTGTTGTGGCCCGTCGTTATGTTAAGGCCGGCCAACTGATCAGCCAGTTGACGCCGAATTCGTTATTTCATCTGGTTAGCGAAACCGAGCTGGAAGCCGTTGTGCATTTACCTGAGCAGCAAGTGCTGCAAGCGCAAGCCGGACAACAGGCGGTGCTGAGCTTTGCCGGTGTGCCGGAAGTTAAGGCGGCGGTAAGCCGGGTTGCGCCGGTGGTGGATGCCAGTTCAGGCACAGTGCGTACCACCTTGTTAATTGATAACAGCGCGCGCCAGTTAAAAGCGGGGATGTTTAGCCAGGTAGAAATTAAATTTGATACCCGTGACAACGCGTTATTGGTGCCAAAGCGGGCATTGCTGACACTGGATAATCTGCCGGGCGTACTGGTACTGGATGCCGAGAGCCGTATTGTACGCCGGCCGGTGACCCTGGGCTACACTGCCGATAACGTAGTGGAAATTATCAGCGGCGTCGAAGCCGGAGAGCAGGTCGTGGTGGCAGGGCATGCTGCGTTAAAAGAGCAAAGCCTGGTCAAAGTCGTATCTGAGCGCGAATTCTGACAGGGACGAGAAGATGAAATTAGTAGAAACTGCCGTGGCCCGTCCGGTCACGGTCTGGATGTTCACGCTTGCCATCCTGCTGTTCGGGATGGTGTCAGTAGGTCGGTTAGCGGTTAATTTGTTACCTGACTTGTCTTATCCCAGTTTAACGGTGCGCACCACCTACGTCGGTGCCGCACCGGCCGAAGTGGAGCAACTGGTTAGTAAGCCGGTAGAAGAAGCACTCGGTATCGTCAAAGGCGTGCGCAAAGTCACCTCTGTTTCCCGTGCCGGTCGCTCTGACGTCGTGCTGGAATTTGACTGGGGCACTGACATGGATCTGGCCTTGCTGGAAGTGCGGGAGAAACTCGATGTCCTGTTCCTGCCACTGGATGTCGAAAAGCCGTTGTTATTGCGCTTTAACCCTAATTTAGATCCGGTAGTACGCTTATCGCTGTCCAAGCCGGAGATGAACCAGGCTGACTTAGTGGCAATGCGCACTTTCGCCGAAGAAGAATTCCGCCGCAAACTGGAGTCGTTTCCGGGTATTGCCGCCGTGCGGCCCGATGGCGGTTTAACTCAGGAGATCCAAATCCTGGTCGACCCGCAAAAACTCAGCCAGTTGCAGCTGGATATCAGCCTGATCACCCAGCGTTTAAAAGCCGAAAATATCAACCTGGCCGGTGGCCGGCTGGAAACTCCGGCCTATGATTATCTGGTGCGGACGATAAATCAGTTTGCTAATTTAACGGAAATTGAAAATCTGTATCTGGCTACCGTTGGTAACAGTCAGATCCGGTTAAAGGATGTGGCACAGGTCAAGGATGCCTTTGCCGATCGGCAGAGTATCAGCTATATCAATGGCGCTCAGGGCATTGAACTGGCGATCTATAAAGAAGGCGATGCCAATACGGTAAAGGTCGCCGAAGGCTTGTTATCCCGTCTCGACGAATTGAAAAAGATGCTGCCAGCCGGTTATCAGCTGGATGTGCTCTATGATCAGTCGCAATTTATTAAACAAGCGATCAGCGACGTGAAATCGGCCGGTATTATCGGCGGTATTCTGGCGATGCTGGTGCTGTATCTGTTTTTACGTAATGTCTGGGCGACGGTCATTATCTCGGTATCGATCCCGGTGTCAGTGATCGCCACCTTTAATCTGATGTACGGTCAGGATATTACGCTAAATATGATGAGTCTGGGTGGTATTGCGCTGGCAGTTGGCTTGCTGGTAGATAATGCCATTGTGGTACTGGAGAATATTGCCCGCTATAAAGAGCAGGGCATGCCGGCGAAAGACGCGGCGCGCAGGGGCGCTGGTGAAGTATCGATGGCGATCACGGCCTCCACCCTGACCACCGTAGCCGTATTTTTCCCGCTGGTATTTGTCGAAGGCATTGCCGGCCAGCTGTTTCGCGATCAGGCGCTGACGGTGACCTTTGCCTTGTTAGTCTCTTTGGTTGTCGCGTTAACTCTGATCCCAACCATGGCCGCGCGCTCCTGGCAAAAAGGCGCTGCAGCAACCGAGATCACGCCTTTACCCTCCTTGAGACCCAGCCGCTGGTATCACTGGCCGCTGTTGCCGCTGCGGGCGGCCGGGCGTTTGCTACATCTTTCAGTGCTGGCGCTGCTGACGTTACTAAGCGTGCTGGGCAAAGCCATTGCCAAGGGGGCTTACTGGTTATTCCGGCCGGCGGTATTGCTGGTGCAGGGGCTGTTAAAGGCAATTGAAGCACTCTACCTGCGCTTGCTGCGTGCTGCGCTGGCCGCCAAAACGCTGACCCTGGCTTTAACGCTAACCGCTGCGGCGCTGTGTTTTAGCCTGTTGCCGCGCTTGGGTGCGGATGTGATCCCGCAGCTGAGTCAGGGCGAGTTCTATGTCGATGTGCAATTACCGGTCGGGACAGCTATTGAGCAAACCGATACCTTGTTAAAGCAATTATCCGGGCAACTGAAGCAGTATCCGGTGGTAGAACGCAGCTATGGTTTAGCCGGTACCGGCGCCCAGATGTCAGTGGATCCGGCGATCGGCGGCAGCCATTGGGGCCGCCTGCATGTGGTGATGGCAGAGCATAGCAATGCTGACGATGAAGCCCTGGTGCAGGAAGAATTACGCCGCACCCTGGCATTGCTGCCAGGGGTAACCAGCCGCTTTGACCGGCCGCAATTGTTTAGTTTCAGTACGCCATTGGAGATTGAGATCAGTGGCTATGATTTGGCCCAGTTGTCTGAGTCTGCCGAACGTCTGGTTAATTTGCTGGAGGCGGATAATCGTTTTACCGATATTAAATCCAGCTTAAGACCAGGTCAGCCGGAAGTGACCCTGTATTTTGACCATGCCCGCTTATCGCAGCTGGGGATGACGGCGCAGCAGGTCGCACGCCGCGTTGCCACCTATATCGGTGGTGAAGTGGCCGGTCAGTACTCATTGCACGATCGCAAAATTGATATCCGGGTGCGGCTGGATGAGCAGTACCGTCAGCATGAATTGCAGCTGGCCGAGTTGATTATTAATCCTGGTGCAGCTGAACCCTTACCGTTAAGTGCGGTGGCGCAAATTCGTCGCGAAGTCGGCCCCAGTGAAATTACCCGGGTGGGCCAGCAGCGGGTGGCGTTGGTGACGGCCAACCTGGCTTATGGCGATCTGGAGCAGGCGACGGCCGCCGCCGAGGCCGCACTGTCACAGTTAGTTTTATTACCGGGCCAACAGGCGCTGGTGATGGGGCAAAGTGAAGAGATGGCGCGGGCGTACAGCTCATTAATGTTTGCCTTACTGCTGGCGGTATTCCTGGTCTATCTGGTGATGGCATCGCAGTTTGAAAATCTGCTGCAACCCTTGTTGATCCTGTTTACGGTGCCGCTGGCGGGAGCAGGCGCCGTGCTGGGGCTTTGGCTTACTGATACCCGTTTGTCGGTGATTGTGTTTATCGGTTTAATTATGCTGGCCGGGATCGTGGTCAACAATGCCATAGTCCTGATTGACCGCATTAACCAGCTGCGTGCTGAAGGGTTGGCGCTGCAGGAGGCCATTATTGCCTCGGGGCAAAGCCGGTTGCGCCCGGTGTTAATGACCACCCTGACCACAGTACTGGGCTTACTGCCGCTGGCACTGGGCACCGGTGAGGGCAGTGAAATCCGCGCCCCGATGGCGATCACAGTGATCGCTGGTTTAAGTTTGGCCACGTTGTTAACGCTGGTATTTATTCCGGTGCTGTATAGCCTGCAACGGGATAAGGCAGTGGCAGTAGAGCAGGAGGCAACGCTATGAGCCAACAGCCTTTAGACGAGACGCAAACCAGCACCAATCACGCCGGAGCGGCAGCGGATGAGCAAAAGCCAATCTGGTTAACCCGGGTGGCACTGCGCCGGCCGGTGACCATCTGTATGCTGTTTATCTCCATGTTGTTATTCGGTGGTTTAGCCAGTCGGCTGCTGCCGCTGGAGATGTTTCCTGGCATTGATATCCCGGAGTTGTACGTCAATGTGCCTTATCCGAATGCCACACCAGCTGAAGTGGAGCGGCTGATCACCCGGCCGCTGGAAGAGGCACTGGCGACCGTCAGTGGTATTAAAGAGCTGCGTAGCTTTGCCAATGAAAACAGTGGTGATATTTCACTGCAGTTTCGCTGGAGTGAAAATATCAGCAGTAAGAGTCTGGAAGTGCGGGAGCGGCTGGATACGGTGCGCCACTTGTTGCCGGCAGATGTAGAGCGGGTACTGGTATTCCAGTTTAACACCAGCGATATGCCGATATTCCAGTTGCGGATCTCCTCTGAGCGCGATCTGGCGATGGCTTATGACTTGCTGGAACAACAAATAAAACGGCCGCTGGAGCGGGTACCGGGTGTCTCCAAAGTTGAGCTTTATGGGGTAGAAAAGCGCCAGGTGATTATCCGCCTGGACCCGGATCGGATGCGGGCGCTGCAGGTTGACCCTACGGCGTTATTAAATCAGTTACGTGGCAGCAACTTTGCTTTAAGTGCCGGAGAGCTGCGCAACGGCGAGCAAAGTGTGCTGGTAAAACCGCTTGGTGAGTACAAAGAGCTGTCGGAAATTGCCGCCTTGCCGATCCGGCCGGGCCTGCAACTTCGCGAGGTCGCCAGTGTTGAACTGGAGCTGCCAAAACGCGAAGACGGCCGGCATTTAAACCAGACCTATGCAGTGGGGATGAACGTTTACAAAGAGTCTGGCGCGAATCTGGTCGAGGTAGCCAAAGCCGCGATGCAGGTGGTAGCCGCCGCCGATTCCAACCCGGCCTTTAATGGTATCAGCCTGTATGTGATGGACGATCTGGCTGACAATGTCACTAAATCGCTCAGCGACTTGCTGCAAGCCGGTGCTATCGGTGCCTTGCTGTCTTTTATTGTGCTGTATTTATTCCTGCGACATCTGACGACCACGCTGATTGTAGTGCTGTCGGTGCCAGCGGCAATCGTGATTGCGCTGGGTGCCATGTATTTTATGGGCTACAGCCTGAATATTCTCAGTATGATGGGCCTGATGCTGGCGATCGGTATGTTGGTCGATAACGCTGTTGTGGTGACTGAGAGCATTTTCCGCGAGCGGGCACTGGGCGGCGATCTGCGTGCCGCAACCGAGCGTGGTGTGAAACGGGTTGGGCTGGCGGTGCTGGCCGGCACCGCGACCACCGCCATCGTATTTTTACCGAATATTATCGGTGAGAAGATGCAGCTGACCATTTTCCTCGAGCATGTGGCTATCGCCATTTGCTTATGTCTGGCGATCTCGCTGCTGTTATCCCTGACGCTGATCCCTTTGCTGACCACCAAACTTAAAGTTCAGCCGGTCAGTGATCCGCAAGGCTCAGTGTTGGATCGCGGCTATCGGCGGCTGCTGACCAAGGTGATGCACTGGCCTAAAACTGCAACACTGCTGGCAGTGCTGGTATTACTGAGTGCGGTACCACCCTTTTTGCAAATTGGCAGCAGTAATGAAGATGAAGAAGACCGTGGCCGGCTGTTTTTAAACTATAACATCCAGGGAAATTATAACCTGGAAGAGGTGCGCGCTGAGGTGTCAGCGATGGAGGCCTTTTTATATAGCCGCAAGGAAGAGTTCTATATCGAGTCGGTATATAGCTATTACCGCTCCGGGCATGCTATTTCGATCATTTTGCTGCAAGAAGATTTACCGGTTGATCTAAATAGCCTGAAGGAGCAAATTCGCAAGGAATGGCCACCGCTGGTACGCGCCAGACCGAGTTTTAGCTTTGGTAGTGACAATAGCGGGCTGCGGCTGCATTTACTGGGTAACTCGACTGAGCGCTTACTGGAGCTGGCTGCGGAGCTGGAGCCGGCACTACAAAGCTTACCGGCTGTAGCAGAGGTACGCTCGGATCTGGCGCGTGGGCAGCAGGAAGTGCAGATTTTGTTTAATCGCCCAGAGCTGGAGCGTTTAGGGCTTTCGGCCAATCAGGTAGCGCAAAGTATCGCCTTATCGCTTCGGGGCGTGAATCTGCGGACCTATCGCAGTGCCGAGCAGGGTGAGCTGCAGATCCGGCTGATTTATGACGAGCGCATTAGCCGCTCCTTGTCTGAATTAGCCGACTTACCGGTTGCCGTGGTGGCCGGTGTCAGTATTCCGCTGTCGCAGCTGGCTGAGCTAAAAGTGGTGCCAAGGCTGCAGTCGATCCGTCGCTTTAACCGCGAAACCGGTGTCGCCTTGCAGTTGTCACTGCAAAAAGATATCAGTATGGATCAGGCGCGTAAGGAGATTGGCCAGTTGATGCAGCAGGTGCAACTGCCGGATGGTTATCGTTGGTCCTATCAGGGCGGCTTTACCCGCCAGAACGAGGAGCAGCAGGTGATGCTGGTGAATATGCTGCTGGCATTAGCGATGATCTATATTGTGATGGCGGCCTTGTTTGAGTCTTTGTTAATGCCCAATGCGGTGATTGGCAGCTTGCTATTCTCTTTTGTTGGGGTGTTCTGGACCTTCTTTATTACCGGCACTGGTCTTGGGGTCATGGGGATGATCGGCATGCTGGTACTGATGGGCATCGTCGTGAATAACGGCATAGTACTGGTTGATCGCATTAATCAGGATCGGGCGTTAATGCCGGATCTGCCGCTGAAAAATCTGATTATCGAAGCCTGTACCGCACGCTTAAAGCCTATTCTGATGACAGTTGCGACCACCGTCTTGGGGCTGGTACCGCTGGCGCTGGGTGGCACCGCCATTGGTGGTAATGGCCCAAGCTACGCGCCGATGGCGATTGCCATTATTGGTGGCTTGTTGTTCTCCACCCTGACCAGCTTATTGCTGGTGCCGCTTAATTACTATGGTTTAGTAAAACTGCGTACCGCAACAGGGCGCTTACTGGCCCGCAGCGGTTTGTGGCAGCGGCGTTTATTGCGTCAAGCTTAATAGCCGGGCCCGGGAATCGCTCCCGGGCCCAGGCTTGGCTTTTCTGCCGCCAGCAGTTATACTGCGCGCCTCTTTAAGGGAGTAATCGGCCGTAAGGCGCCTATATCAACATACTTGTGCCGCATGAACATGGTATAGGCAGCAAGCTCAACTCTCCGGGCTTGTGTGATGAGACTTAAGATAAGACACTGACCGAAAGCGGGAGTCAGCTCTTATCTTTTGTCGATAATATCCCGCGCTAATGCAGGATGTTATGGACGCTTTACTATCTTCTTTTACCGCTGTCGCCATTGCTGAAATCGGTGACAAAACTCAACTGCTCTCCCTGTTTTTAGCTGCGCGTTTTCGCAATAAAACCGCCATTATCGCCGGTATTCTGGTCGCGACCTTATTAAACCATGCGGCATCAGCCTGGTTAGGTGTCTGGGCGGCGCAGTTTATCCCTGCCGGTTGGGGCCCATGGTTGTTAGGAGGCTCTTTTATCGCTGTGGCGCTATGGCTGCTGATCCCGGATAAAGACGATAGCGACGATACTGCCATGCTAAAATACGGCGCCTTTGTTGCCAGCTGTGTACTGTTTTTCCTGGCCGAGATTGGCGACAAAACTCAGGTGGCAACGGTGATCCTGGCGGCGGCGTTTGACGATGCGGTCTGGATGGTGATCTGGGGCACGACACTGGGTATGCTGGCCGCCAACGTGCCGGTGGTCTATGCCGGTAGCTGGTTACTGCAAAAAGTTTCGCTGGATTGGGCACGACGCAGCGCCTGTGCAATCTTTATATTGCTCGGTATCGCTACCATTATCAGCAGCTAGTTTATCCACACCACTATATGAACGCCTCCTTTGCAAGGGTTTTTAACGTGTGCTGAGTTTGGATGGGCTGCGGTTCTATATCCGGTCTTATTAATGCGGGGCGCGCCCCCGCTGACCCTAATGATTTCCGCGACTTTAGTCCTTATTCTCCGGTCGGTATTTAAACCCTTCGTGTGGCCAGGCTGCTAAAGTATGGTCTTACCAATTTCATTACACGTCAGGCGCCCTGACAAACGGTTGCGAATAGCTTCGCGCTAAACTTGTTTTATCTTTGCGTTGTTAATCGTTTTGCTTAACCTGATTAAGCTAACTGACTTGCGAATACTGTGTTTCGCTATACTCCGCCTCTTTGCTTAACAATGCCCAAACAACTCTGGCTGTTTTATTGGCTAAAGCCAGTAGCACCACATTCTTTGGCCGGCGTACCAAGAGTTGCTGCAGCCACTCACTGGGATGTTTACTGTGCGTGATGGCCGAGCGGGCGCCGTGTACCAACAAGGTGCGTACATAGGTATCGCCTCGCTTGCTGATACCATGGAGCTTCACTTTGCCGCCTGAGCCGGTTTGTTTCGGGACTAAGCCCAACCAGGCGGAGAGCTCCCGGCCTGATTTAAACTGACTAACATCGCCTACTGTCGCCACGATGGCGGTGGCACTTAACACACCAATGCCCGGTACCTTCGCTATCCGCTGACATTGTGGGCAGCCTTTAAAATAAGCCGTAATATGTTGCTCTAACCCGGCAATATCGTCATCAAGCTTGTGGATATACGCAACCCGCTCATACATCCTGTCGGCAAATTCCTTGGGGACCGTCTGCGATAAGGTTTCTAAACAGCCGGCAATCTCACGTTTAAACGCTGTCCGTCCTCTGGCAATAACAATACCAAACTCGGCTAAAAACCCTCTTATCGCATTGATGCTACCGGTGCGGGTTTTCACTAAATACTCGCGCATCCGATGAGCTGATAACGCCGCTTGTTGCTCCACACTTTTCACCGCCACAAACCGCATCTGCGGTTGCTGTACCGCGGTCCAAATGGCCTGTGCATCCACCATGTCATTCTTATTGCCGATAACAAAGGGTTTAACCTTGTGCGCGGCAATTAACCTTACCTGATGGCCCATTTGCTGAAAACAACGACCCCAGTGATGCGCACCACTGCAGGCTTCCATCGCGATTAACGAGGGGGCTTTATTGCTGAACCATTCCAGAAAATGTTGTCGTTTCACTTTCTCTGAGCGCGCCTTACCAGCTTTGTCGACCCAGTGAATTTGGAAAACATCTTTTGCAATATCAACACCAAATACATTAAGCTTCATCTCGGATACCCCTGTTGTCTGTCGTTAATAACGACCATTTTGGCACACGATGCCGTGACCAGGGGTATCCATCCTTTCAGATAAACGCCCCTGACGCTTTAGTGGAGGCGTTCATATTATTCTCCGGTACCTGTGCATTAAAGTTTTCCACATGTCTCCGGTACCTGTGTAAGCACAGGTACCGGTCTAGTTAGCTATGTGCGAGGTTTATCGGCTTCAGGTGGCATTCAGCAGGGTGGGTAATAATCGGCTAAACCAATTAACGGGGATACTAATGTATAAATTTGCTCTCGCTTTAACCGTGTTGACGGCTACCAGCAGCGCGGTTGCAACCACTGTTTTAACCGAACAAAATATTGCCCGGCTGGAAGCGGCATTACCGGAGCTGGCTGCTATTGAACAGGATAATCCGCAAGGGCTAACCAAACTGCGGTTGAAAAAACATTGTGACTGGCAGCAGCATGCCAGTGATTTGCGCCAGCAAGAGCAGGGCAAAGCCTATGTGGCAGAGGTTGATCAGGTTCTGGCAAAACATCAATTAACGGCGCCGCTGTTTTTAGAGTTAACCGCGAAAGGCAGTTGGCCGCTATTGCAATCATTACAACCGGTACAACAACTGACCCGCCAGAGCTTACCCTTTTTACCTGAGCCACAGCGGCGCATCGCAGAGCAGAAAATTCAGCAAACTGAGCAGATGCAACAGGCGATAGAACCTTGTTTGACTGCTGCCGATAAGACAGCGTTACAGCACCACAAGCAGCGGCTGTTAAAGTTAGCCACCAGTTTACCGGGTGCCGCGTTTTAACGCCCACCAGGTAAATACGCTGGCACTGCCAAACATCAGTAAACTGTAAACGCTTGGTGCGATGGACATCGCTGAGCTTTGCAAAATACCAGTAGTAATTAGCAGTGCCAGGGTGCCATTTTGTAAGCCTACTTCCAGACAGATGGTCCGCGCTTGTTGCTCGCTATGTAGCAACCAGCGCCCCAAACCATAACCCAGAGCCATCGACAGCAGATTGAGTGCCAGCGCCGCCGGGCCGCTTAGCAGCAGATAGTGCCAAAGCGTATCGCCTAAATCATAGGCAATACTGATAATCAGCAGCAGTAATACCAGTACCGAAAAACGGCTGATTTGTGGCTGGGCGCGCTCGGCAAAATGTGGAAACTTCGCTTTGACTAACATGCCAATAATCACCGGGATCACGCCAACGACCAGTAGGGTTAACCAGGTTTTGAGTAGTGGTAGCTGTAATAAACTCTCGGCGCCTAAAAACTGTTGCATTGCCCAGGCAGCTAAAAAGGGCAGGGTAAAGGGGGTAACGAAACCGACCAGCGCCGTCAGTGATACCGATAAGCCAACATCGGCTTTGGATAAATAGCTGTATAAGTTCGACGTCGTGCCACCCGGACAGAGTGCCAGAATAAATAACCCAACCGCCAGCTCATCCTGAAGTTGAAACACTGCAATCACACCAAGCGCCAGCAGCGGCAGTAGTAGCAGTTGTGCCACGGCACCGACGAAAAACGCTTTCGGCTGGGTTGCGACTTGGTGAAAATTCTGCGGTCGCAGGCTCATGCCGACACCGGTCATAATAAAGATCAGCGCTAGCGGTAAACCAATCTGAGTCAAAGTTTCGAACATAGGTTGTTAATTTTAAAAGCAGAATATTAGTTAACCTAACCTGTTGTTTCCTTTTTAGCAATACCAGCGCGGGTTAACTTAGCGCCAGATAGAGGGTGCGGCCGCTTAACAGCAGGGTGATAGCCAGTACGCTAAAACCGAGCAGATTTTGCCGACGGTTATTGCGATAGCGCCCCAGCGCTTTGGCATTGACCGCGACTAACAGACAGAGCGTAATAACCGGTAATAAAATGCCATTGGCAACCTGGGCAAACCAGATCACGCTTAGAGGTTTCAGCCCCATGCTGGATACCGTAATACCTATTAACATCACCAGCAGCCAGGTCAGGCGAAACTGCTGCGGATTCAGTGCCAATAAACCCTGCAACGCAAAGGCCGCGGCCAGTGGTGCCGTTAGTGCCGATGATAAGCCTGCGGCCAGTAAGCCCAGCGCCATCAGATAGCGCGCACTGGCACCAAACAGTGGTTCCAGCGACAGTGCCAGCTCACCGGCGTTACTAAGCGTCAGTCCTTTGCCAAAAAATGCGCTAGCCGCCGTCGAGACTATTGCCAAAGTAATTAGGCCACCCAGCGGAATAGCAGTACGCAGATCGGCGGCAGACTCCGCCAGCGCCTGGGTTTTGTCGGTAGTTTGCCATTTACGGGCAGCACTGGCGGCATGTAAAAACAGTGAGTAGGGCACAACGGTGGTACCAATCAGCGCAATTACCGTTAGCGTTGCGCCCTCTGGCAGTTGCGGTACTAAAAGCCCGCGCAGTATGGCCGACCATGTCGGTTGGGTTAGCAGCATGCTGCTGATAAAGGCCAGGCTCATTAATAGCACCAGGCCAATTAACCAGCGCTCAATCAGTTGGTAGCGGCCTTGCCAGAGGATAGCCGCAGCAACGGCTCCGAATAGCAAAGCCCAGGGGTTCAGCTTGCTCTGCTCTGCCAGCGCAAGTCGCCAGGCGGTATCGCCCCAAATGGCTTCAGCTCCAAGGCTGGCACCAGTCAGATTACCGCCCTGATAGGCACTGTTACCCAGCACAATAGCGGCAATAACCAGCAGATAAAGTAAGGCCCGCAGCAGCGGATGCTGCAGCTGCAGGCGCAAATTCTCACCCAATCCCCGGCCGGTTACGATGCCTAATCTGGCTGCCATCTCCTGCAAAATCAGCGTCGCCAGCACCGAAAACAGCAAGGCCCACAGCAAAGCATAACCAAAGTTAGCACCGGCCAGTGATGCAGTAACCACGGTACCAGGCCCAATAAAAGCAGCGGTAACCAGGGTGGCGGGGCCAAAGCGAAAGATGGATGACATAGTTGTTGCTAAGCAGATGGTAGTTAACTCCAGACTTTACTGAAGCAATAACAGCAGATCCAGTTGATTCGCTTTTCGTTGCCTGACAGCAAGTTTTCTATTGGATTTATAAATTGCTTTTTATGTTAATACTCTGATTGTTAATGATAATAAAAAAATATTCGATTTTTCTAAATTTTTTTTGACCGAATTAATAAATCGGCCCGTATGCACTGAGGTGTAAAGAAACGCAGACAAACAGGAGCGTGTTGTCATGACTAATATCAATCAGCTGTTGTTAAACCTAAGTGTAAAGAAAAAATTGTTAAGTGGCTTTGCCGTGGTGCTGGCCATCTTATTAACCATCAGTGCCCTGAGTTTTCAGGCTTTGGGCGCTTTAAGTGAACGCTTTACGCTACTGAACAACGTGAAAAGCATTAGTTTGCTGATCTCCGATGCTCGGCAGCAAGAAAAAAACTTTATTCTGCGCGGTGAGGTGCAGTATATCGACACGGCCATTGCCAATGTTGAGCAAAGTCTGCGTTTGTCTGACGCCGCTATTGCCGGCTTTAGCACGCCAGAAAGCATTACCCTGATGCAAACCCTGCAGCAACAGGCCCGCAGTTATCAGCAGGAACTGAGAAATTATCAACGACTTGAGCTGGAAAACCGGGCTCGTCAGCAACAGATGGAAGCCCAGGCGTACGCTGCCATCAGAAGCTTTAGCCAGTTGGAGCAAGACTTCCAGGCCAAGGCTACTGCTGCGATCGCGCGTCAGGGTAATGCCGAAACTATCGCTGCGCTAAGTTATTCGCAGCTGGCTGCTGATGCCAACCGTGCTTTGCTGGAGGCGCGACGGTTAGAGCGTAACTTTATTATCAGCAAGGATAATGCGGTTTATCAGGCACTGTTGGCACAGTTGGCAACGCTGGAGCAAATTATTCCGCAGTTACAGCAAAGTAGTAATGAGGCAATGGTGCAGCAACTGTTGGCCGAGGTGAATCAGCAGCTGGCGGCCTACCGCTCTGAATTTAGCAGTTTTCGCCAAATCAGTGCCCAGCTGGATAACTCTGAGCAGCAATTAACCGAGCAGGCTCGTGCTGTGGTATCTGATGCTGATTTATCGTTAGCGCGACAATTAGAGCGCCTGGCCGTGGAAGAGCAACAGTTAAAAACGGTATTACTGGTGTCCAGTGCGCTGGCGCTGCTCTTCGGCATCGCTGCCGCCCTGATCATCACCCGTCTGATTGTAAAACCGCTACAGCAGGTGGTGGCCGTGGCAGATAAAATTGCTGACGGCGATTTAACTGCCGATTTGGTCCCCGATCGTAGCGATGAACTGGGACAGTTGATGCAGTCTATGCAGCGCATGACGTTAAGTTTACGGCAGCTGATTTTGCGCCTCTCGGCAGGGATAACACAATTGGCCAGTTCAACTGAAGAAATGGCGGTGATTTCGCAGCAAACCAGCACCGGTGTGGCACAACAGAAAATGGAAACCATGCAGGTCGCCACCGCGATGAATGAAATGACCGCCACCGTGCAGGATGTGGCCCGCAGTGCCGAGGAAGCGTCAACTGCAGCTACTCACTCAGCCGAGCAGGCTGAATTTAGCAACCGCATTTTAGATCGCACTATGAGCGGCATTAAAAATCTGGCGCAGGAGGTCAGTGATACGGCGGTATCCATTGCCGAATTGCAGCAAGAAGCCGCCAGTATCGGCGAAATTGTTAGCGTGATTTCTGGTATTACCGAGCAAACCAACTTATTGGCACTGAATGCGGCCATTGAGGCGGCGCGGGCAGGTGAAGCCGGGCGCGGGTTTTCTGTGGTGGCCGATGAAGTACGGCAACTGGCCAACCGGGCCCAGCAGCCCACCACCAAAATCAGTGAAGTGATTAAGCGCTTGCAGCAAAAAACCGAACAGGCAGTACAGGCGATGCAGGCCAATGCCGGCATGGCGAATGAGGTATTTAAATCGACGGATGATGCCACTGAGGCTATCGAACAAATTATTAGTAATATCAAGAATATTCAGGCGATGAATCAGCAAATTGCCGCTGCAGCGCTGCAGCAAAGTACGGTAGCAGAAGAAATTAACCGCAGTTTGACCAATATTCAGGTGGTAACAGAGCAGTCTTCGGTCGCGATTGAAGAAACCGCCAAAACCAGCAGTGCGCTCAGTCAGCTTGGACTGGAACAACAGCAACTGGCCAATCAGTTCCGGTTATCTGCTGCCTGAGCAAAGCCGGCAGCAGGCGCTGCTGGCTGCACCTGGAGGGTGCTATGCTAGAAAAATATTCACAGTTAACCCCCGGCGCTTTTTTTATTCTGGAGCGCGATAAAGTGGGAGATTACCGTCTGCCGTCAGCGAGTGAAAGTATCTACCGGATCACCGGTTACAGTGCGGCTACTTTAAGGCGCAAGCCGCATCTGTTTTTTGTTAATTTGCACCCAGATGATATTTTACAGGTGCAGCAACAGATCCAACTTTCAGGCAGAGATTTACAGCAATTATACGTGAAATGCCGATTCTTACATGCGGCCGGGCATTGGGTTTGGCTAAGTATTAAGGCGGTACCGGAATACTTAAACTCAGGGGTGCGTTGGTGTGGTTTTACCTATGTGGTGAACCCTCAAGCTTAATTTTATCCCACCAAATCGCCAGTTGGCAGGATTTTGCTGCTGGCGCCTTGCTGCCTGTGCTAGGGTAAGCGCTGCAAAATAACCAGAATAAGTGCTTGCTATGAAAAGATTTCAATACTCTGTTAGCCGTGTCGCCCTGGCACTGGCTCTATCGGTAACCCTTGTATCCTGTAGTCAACTTGGAACGACAACTAACACGGCGCAGCTGCAGCCAAGCGCCGTGACTATTGCGGCCAGTAGTGCCGATGTGAGCAACCTTAAACCGTTAAGCCTGAGTGATATTATGCAGTTTCGCGAGATTAAAGATCGTGCGGTTAGCGGTAATCAGCAGTGGCTGCTTTATACGGCTGAGCCGGATTTTGGCGACAGTACCGGCTATGTGCGGCATTTACTTAGCGAGCGCGAGTTTAGTATTGAGCGCGCAGATCGTGGCCAGCTGAATCAAACCGGTAGTTTTGCGCTGTTTCGCCAGCAGGCGCCGCTGTTAGCGCGTGAACAGGCCAAAAACGATAAAGCTAAACGCGATGCCTTAGCACAGAACGCTATTCTGCTTAATACCACGACTGGCGAGCAGCGGGTGTTTGCCAATATCGAACGCTTTAGCTTTACCGGTGCCGGTAATTATGCCCTGTTACTGGCGCGCAAAGCCGATGGCAAAGACAGTAGCCAATCACTTCAACTGCTGGATTTACAAAGCGGTAAGGTGAGCGAGCTGGGGCAGGTGACAGAGTTTGCTACCGCCAAAGACTCGGACTTAATCGCCCTAGTTGTTGAGCAAGCGGGCATTGATCAAGCAGGTATTGGGCAAGCTGCCAGTACGCAAACCACAACAGACAAAGCGGCAAAAAACACCAAACCAAGCCAGCAGGTGTTAGTCTATTTCCCTGCCGAGCAGCGCAGTCTGGCACTTACTGAAGCTAACGCCGACATCAAACAGCAATTACGTTTTAGCCCGGATGGTCAGCAACTGGTATTTTTTAGCGCTGCTAAAGCCGAAAAAGGCCAGGAAGTTGCGCAGCAACTGTGGTATTGGTCGGCTAAAAATTTAACAAGTAGCAATAAAAACCCGGCCCGGCCGTTGACTTTAGCACAAGATGGCTGGCTGTTAAGCGATAAGCAGGCACCGGAGTGGCGTGACGATAGCCGGGCGGTACTGTTAGGTTTTCGGCCACTCGTCGCGCCGGCAGTAGAAGCGGCGGCACTGGAAACGGACGAGCAGCTGTTTGATTTAGCCCGCCTGGCCGCTGGGCGCAAGCTGCAGGTGTGGCATGGTCAGGATCCGCGGATTATCCCGCAGCAAAAAGCGGAGTATCAGCAAGCACAGCGCCGCACCGCCCCGGCTTTGCTCTGGTTGGATAACAGCAGTCTGGATAATAGTAGCCTGGCAAGCGACGCCACACCGCGACTGGTAGCGCTAAGTGCCGATATCGAAGATCGGCTGTACCCATCGCAAAACCCGCAGGCGGCGCTGCTCAGCAATGGCCGTCCTTATCTGCAGCAACTGACCTGGCAGGGCCGGTTACATGATATCTGGCATGTTAATTTGCATACCGGACAGCGGCAGCAGGTCTTTGCCGGCAACCCATCTTACGAGCGTGCGCACCTCTCACCCTCTGGCCGTTATGCGCTGTATCAGCAGCAGGGCAAACTCTGGTTATTTGATAGCAGCGATGGCAGCAAACGCCAGCTGGCTGCGGATATTAAGGTGTCCTGGGTTGATGAAATGCACGATCGGCCGGAACCAGCGGCTGCCTATGGCGTAGCCGGTTGGTTAGCTGATGAATCGGCGGTACTGGTTTATGATCGCTTTGATATCTGGCAACTGGGCCTGAATGGCGACAACCGTAATCTGACGGTAAATGGCCGCGACACGCACTGGCGTTACCGCTTTGAACAAACCGATGCCAAAGCGCAGGCGATTGCCGTGAATAGCAAGCTGCTATTACGCGGTTTTAACGAGCAGAGCAAACAGAGCGGCTTTTATCAGCTGAATTTGGCAACGGGTGAACGACAAACCCTGATCAGCGGCAATAAGCGCTATGATGTTGTTGAAGCGCTGGAACAGCAGGATGCCTACCTGTTTACCGAACAAAGCTTCCGCCAGTTTCCGGATCTTAAACTGGCGAAGCCTGATTTTAGCGAGCTGACTCAGCTAACGGATGTGAATCCGCAGCAGCGCCATTTCGTCTGGGGCGACAGCCATCTGATTGACTGGTTTACCGCCGATGGTGAGCGGCTGCAAGGCGTGGTATTAACGCCGGATGGTTTCGATCCGGCCAAGCGCTATCCGGTGCTGGTGTATTATTACGAGCAATTCTCCGACCGCTTATTTAACTATAACCAGATGCGGGTTAATCACCGGCCGAACTTCCCGTTTTATTTAGGGCAGGATTATGTGGTGTTTTTACCGGATATCCGTTTCCGCGAGGGGGCGCCCGGCCCAAGTGCTACCGAGTCCTTATTGCCGGCGATTGACCGTTTAATTGAACTGGGGATTGCCGATCCTAAAGCTATCGGTTTGCATGGACATAGTTGGTCGGGTTATCAAACGGCTTTTGTGATCACCGAAACTGATCGCTTTGCCGCCGCCGTAGCTGGCGCACCGGTAGCGAATATGACCAGTGCCTATAGCGGTATTCGCTGGCAAACCGGCCTGGCGCGGCAGTTCCAGTATGAAACCGGGCAAAGCCGCATTGGCGAGTCGATGTTCGACAATCTCAAGCCTTATATTGATAACTCACCGGTGTTCTTTGCCGATAAGATCAACACGCCGCTGTTGATCCAATTTGGTGATAAAGACGGGGCTGTGCCTTGGGAGCAGGGTATCGAGCTGTATTTAGCGCTGCGCCGGCTGCAAAAAGAGGTGGTGATGCTGCAGTACGAAGGCGAAGATCACCATCTGGCGGACTTTGCCAACAAGGTCGATTACAGCATGAAAATGCTGGAGTTTTTTAATCACTACCTTAAAGGCGAGCCGGCACCAATGTGGTGGCAGCAAGGGCAGCCGTATCAGCGCAATGACTAAGCACTAGTTAACATCATTAACAGCAGCGCCAACCCTTGTTGGCGCTTGGTGTAAACTGCAACAGGCATACAGCTTTCCTTGGGTAGTTTATTGGCGTTGGAGACGGCGGTGGTTAATAGCAGAACATTTAATTTTTATTCTCAATATTTATACAATAAGCTTTGACATCCTGGTTTAAACCGATACACTGCTCAGGCTTAATTAGCTTGTTCATTATTTATGCAAACCTTGAATGTTACTGCCGTTTAGTACCCTTTCCTGTATTCATAAGTTTAAACATCTCTTGCAGCACTATCGCCTCGTCGCAGGCACTTTAATTAATTGATACAGGTAACTCTTATGTCTACTCCAACTACCGGCACCGTAAAATGGTTTAACGAAGCTAAAGGCTTTGGTTTTATTGAACAAGCGTCAGGTCCTGACGTTTTTGCTCATTTCAGCGAAATCTTAAGCGGTGGTTTTAAATCACTGCAAGAAGGCCAACGGGTGCAATTTACCGTAACGGCCGGCCAAAAAGGCCCACAAGCATCAAAAATTTCTGTGATGTAAGGCTTAATCGCCTGCTCTGAGCCAGTAAGTTTTGCTGCTGGCAAAGGAACAACACAATAGGGCCTCTGCAACGCAGCGGCCCTTTTTGCTTTTGGATAAAACGATAGTCTTGCCAGTCAGTTACCAAGCTTTAAGTTGCGAGTTTCGCCACTAAAAAATCAATCATTGCCCGCACTTTGGCCGGTTGACTGCGGCTGGGGTGAAATAAAATATGTAAGCCACCCAGATCGATATTCGGCAGCTCTAGTCTGATTTCCTGTAGTTGGCCGCTGGCCAGCGCCTGACGCACAATAAAATCCGGCTGATAAATAATGCCCTGGCCACCAATGGCTGCGGCGAGCAGGGCGTCACCGCTATTTGCCTGTAAGTTGCCTTTCACGTTCACCTTGTGCTCGCCCTGTCTGCCAAATGCCCAGTTGCCGCTGCGCTGCATTGCCGACAAGGTATAACTGAGACAATTATGCCGGGCTAATTCGCTACTGTGCTGTGGCGTACCGTAGCGCTGTAGGTAGGCCGGCGCCGCACAAAGGCGCATCGGGCAATTCCCCAGGCCACGGCTTTTTAAATTGCTGTCGCTTAGCTGGCCAATACGCACCGCCAGATCCCAGCCGCCGGCTAAAATATCCTGCTGCTGATCACTAAGCCCCAGCTCAATTTCAACCAGCGGATAACGCTGGCTAAATTCTGGTAGTAGTGGGGCAATATAATGCGCACCGAAAGATAACGGAATATTCATCCGCAGCAGGCCAATGGCTTCACTGCTAAGGGCGGTGATTTCGGCATCGGCTTCTGCCACCTGCTGCAAAATACGCCGGCACGAGCCCAAATAATCTTCACCGGCGTCAGTGAGTCGTAATTGGCGGGTGGAGCGGTGCAGCAGCTTTACACCTAAGCGATTTTCCAGCGCATCCAGATATTTGCTCGCCATCGCCGGTGATAATTTTAGTGCCCGCCCAGCCGCAGACAAGCTACCAAGACTGGCTGCCTCAACAAAAATTTGCATACTGGTTAAGCGATCTAACATTTATTTCTCACTGATAGTAAAAACAGTTGTTCATTTTTGCTTGTTATAATCATATCAGTAACAGGCTAAACTGGTGCAACTTTACCACAGGAGCTTTTACTGATGTCTGAAGCAATGCCTGATTCGCCGCTAACGCAACCGGCCTATTTTATTCCACATGGCGCCGGCCCCTGTTTCTTTATGAACTGGAACCCGGTCCATACCTGGCAGCAGATGGCGGCGTTTTTACGCGGTATCGAGTCTGATTTACCGGCACCGCCAAAAGCCATTCTGCTGATTTCGGCACACTGGCAGGATGACGCCTTTGCGCTGACCGCTGCGGCCAACCCCGATTTAATTTACGACTATTTTGGTTTTCCGGAATCAACTTATCAGCTGACATATCCGGCTCCCGGCGCACCTGAGCTGGCGGCGGCGATTGCCGAACGGATTAGCGCAGCGCGTTTACCCAGCCGCCTGGAGCAGAGCCGCGGTTTTGACCATGGCGTTTTTATCCCGTTAAAACTGATGTTTGCTAAGGCAGAGATCCCGGTAGTACAGCTGTCACTGCAACGCGGCCTGGATGCCTCAGCGCACCTTCAGCTTGGCGCGGCATTGGCGCCGCTGCGAGAGCAGGGCGTACTAATTATTGGCAGTGGCATGAGTTTTCATAATATGCGTGGCTATGGCGATCCGCGCTATACCGCGCCCTCAGAGATCTTTGACCGCTGGTTAACCGATGCCGTGCAAGCCGAGCCGCTAACACGCTATGCCCTGTTGCAGCAGTGGCAAACGGCGCCCCATGCCATAGATTGCCATCCACGCGGGGCCGAAGAGCATTTGCTGCCGCTAATGGTTGTTGCCGGAGCCGCCGGCGCGGCCAGTGGCCGTAAAGTGTATTCAGAAAATGTGCTGCGCACCCAGTTGTCAGCATTTCGGTTTGGTTAGAATGACGAGCAAAGTTGGCTAGCTCGCAGGCAGTGTTGTCCGTTCAGCCAGATACTGAAGTCGGTGGCGCTGTTGATGGTGGGGGTGCCTGGAGACTATCTTGCTGGCTGCCAATAGAGTTAAAGGCTAAACATTGCAACTAGGGTGTTACTGATCGCGGTTTGGGTATTCGTATCCAAACAGCTTGATTTTGGCAAAGTTGAAATATTTTGATGCTGACTAATTGGGAGGGGGGCAGCTATGAGCGGCGAGTGTTGATATAGCAAGCAGGTATTACGACGAGAAAAGTTTGCTATATGGCAAACATTGTAGAATAGGCCTATAATGTTTGCTAATTGGCGAACACTGGAGGGTGTTATGGCAACCCGAGTAGCAATTGGTAAAACAATACGTGCAAGCAGAACCGCCCTTGGCTATACCCAACAGGCGTTGTCCGGACGAACAGGTATTCATAAATCAACCATCTCCGAGATTGAAAATGGCCGCTTTAGCGGTTCCTTTGATATTTTTGAACGGGTGCTGGATGCGTTGGATCTGACGTTTGAAGTTACCCCTAAACAACACCGTCTGCCGGATTGGGATGAACTGGATACCTTGTTCTCGGAGCATGAACAATGAGCAGTCCCAGCTCCCCGTTGTTGTTACCGGCCCAGATCAACACTATTACTGTGTGTATTGAGGGTAAAGAGGCCGAGGGTTTAGCGCACGATACCATTCAACGGGTATATGGTGCGCTTAAAACAATGCTTAACTATGCAGTGAAAAGAGCTGTGCTATCTAAAAGCTTGGCATATTCAAAACGCTAATCCCATCAGAGGCCTAGTGTTTCCATCACTAGTTACCGGTAAGCGTCTGGATAAAAAAGCCATGCAAAAGCCCTGGGCGAAAATTCGTGAGTTAGCCGGTTTACCGGATAACCTGAACTTGTACACTTTGCGGCATAACTTTGCTAGCCAGTTAATTGCCAAAGGCGCAGATTTGTTGACGGTATCTAAGTTGATGGCACATACCAATATTCAAACCACCATCAAACACTATGGCCATTTGGTGCAAAATAAAGCTAAAGAGTATTTGGATTTCCTCTAAGAACATGTGTGTTAGATTATTGCCTTAGGTTGCTACAAGTGGTACAAACTTATCTTTAATATTTAAAGATAAATCATCAGCTTGCGATGAGGGATTATGACGCAGCCGGTTTTAACTGCCAACCAGTCTAATTTTGTTTTTCTAAACGAATACGATCCGCTGTTTTTGCAGTTGGCGCAAAGTGCTGAGCGTGCCTTTAGCGCAGACCCTAATACTACTTTAATTAAATTGCGCCAATTTGCTGAAGCGATAGCGCAGGAAGTGGCTGCGCGCTCCGGCGTTGCTTTTGACGAGCAAACCACACAAGCAGACTTACTTTACAAGCTTAATCGCGAGCTGGGGTTTGATCCCAGTGTGCGCGAGCTGTTTCATATATTGCGTATTGAAGGCAATAAAGCTACCCACCAGTTTAAAACCCAACACAAAGAGGCCTTAGACGGTTTAAAAGTCGCCCGGGCGTTAGCGGTGTGGTTTCATCAGGCCTTTGGTAAGGCCGGTACCCAATTTAAAGCCGGGCCTTTTATTGCACCGAACGACCCTAGCAGCCAGCTGCGTCAACTGCAGCAAGATATAGAAAAGCTAAAAGCCGATTTAAACCAGGCAAATGTGCAGCTCGATAGCAGCCAGCAACTACATGAGCTGGTTGCGAAAGAAAAGGCAGAGTATGAAGCCTTAGCCTTGGCAATGGATGAAGAAGCCAAACAGTTGGCGCAGCAAGCGGCGTTGCACGAAGCGGCATTAAAGCAACAGCAGCAAGAATATGAAGCGAAGATCCAGCAGTTGCAGCAGCAAATTGCCACCCAAGCCAGTGACGATGTGGCCAAGCAACAAAGTAGCGTTAAGCAAAAAACGCAGGCGGCCAGCCAGTATATTACCCTTAATGAAGAACTTACTCGTATTCTGATCGATCAGCAGCTACGAGATGCCGGTTGGGATGTTGATACGCAGGAGTTAACCTTTCAAAAAGGTTGTCGGCCAGAGAAAGGCAAAAACAAAGCAATTGCCGAGTGGCCAACCAAATTAAACGGCGAAGGTGGTCGTGCCGATTACGCGCTGTTTTGCGGGTTAACGCCGATAGCGGTAGTCGAAGCGAAAAAAGAAAACGTCAATGTGGCCGGTAAAATCGACCAGGCTGAACGCTATAGCCGGGGTTTTAATGTGGTATCGCCGCTAACCGGTGCCTGGGAGCTGGCAGGCTTAACCGTGGCCTGGCCGGATAGTCACGATGGCCATTACAAAGTGCCCTTTGTCTATTCCTGTAATGGTCGGCCATATGTGCCGCAACTGGCTGAACAATCGGGCACCTGGTTTCGTGATGTACGCGAGCAGAGCAACCTAAAGCGCGCGTTGCAGAGTTTTCACACACCGGAAGGCTTGCTGGATCTGCTAAAACGCAGCAAGGCGCAAGCCGAACAGCAGCTTAAGCAAGAGCCTTTTGGTTACTTAAAAGTAAGGCCGTACCAGCAAAAAGCTATTGAAGCGGTAGAAACGGCGCTTGCCGAAAACCGTCGTTCCGCGTTGCTGGCGATGGCGACCGGCACTGGTAAAACCCGCACCATCATTGGTTTAATGTATCGCTTTTTAAAAGCCGAACGCTTTAAACGTATTTTGTTTTTGGTTGACCGTACCGCTTTGGGCCAGCAAGCATTAGATGCCTTTAACGAAGCAAAGCTAGAGCAAAACCATACCCTCTTTAAGATATACAATATCGCTGATCTGGGCGATATGGCGGCAGAGGCTGAAACCCGCATTCAGGTTGCCACTGTGCAGGCGATGGTAAAACGTATCTTTATGAGCGATAACCCGCCAGCACTGGATCAGTTTGATTGTATTATTGTCGATGAAGCGCACCGCGGTTATACCTTGGATCAAGAGATGACCGAAGGCGAGCTGGCCACTCGTGATGCCAGCCAATATTTGTCGAGTTACCGCCGTGTGCTGGACTACTTCGATGCCTTTAAAGTGGCGCTTACCGCGACTCCAGCCAAGCATACCAGCGAGATCTTTGGTAAACCGGTATATACCTATTCCTACCGTGAAGCCGTAGCTGATGACTGGTTGATTGACCACGAGCCGCCCATCCGTTTTGAAACCTTGCTTAGCCAAAATGGCATTAAGTTTGAAAAGGGCGCCAAGGTCAGTGCCATTAACACCCACACGGGTGAGATTGAATCAGCGGATCTGGAAGACGAACTTAACTTTGATGTTGAAGCCTTTAACCGCCGGGTAATAAACGAGAACTTTAACCGGGTGATTTGCCAGCAGTTAGCCAAAGAGCTGGATCCTTTTGGTGACGAGAAGACCATGATCTTCTGCGCCACCGATTTACACGCTGATATGGTAAAGCGCCTGTTAGATGACGCCTTTAAAGCCATGTACAACGGCGACTATAACCAGGCGGCGGTGGCCAAAATTACCGGCCAAAGTGATAAGGTTGAGCAGCTTATCCGGCAGTACAAGAACGAGCGTTACCCCAATATCGCTATAACGGTCGACTTACTCACCACCGGTATTGATGTGCCAACCATCTGCAACCTGGTGTTTATGCGCCGGGTTAAATCGCGCATTTTGTACGAGCAAATGATTGGTCGTGCCACCCGCCGTTGTGACGACATTGGTAAAACGGTATTTCGCATTTACGACCCGGTAGATATTTACGCCGCACTGCAAGATGTGAACACCATGAAGCCGCTGGTGAAAGACCCTAACATCACGTTAGAGCAGTTGGTGGACGAGCTGACCACACCGGATAAACTACAACAGGCGTTAGCCAGCCCCGGTGAGCAGCAAGGCGAAAGCTATGCTGATGTGGTGCTTAGCCAGCTAAGCCAAAAAGTGATGCGGGTGCTGCGTAAAGCCGAAAATAAAGCCGATAGCAAACCGGCTCTGAAGCAAAAGCTTACTGAACTACAAGACTTGTGGGGTGTCGAGCCGAAAAGCCTGCATACCCATTTACGCCAACTTGGGCCCACTCAGGCGGCGCAGTTTATTCAGCAACACAGCGGGCTGTTAAACCAGCTGAATGAAGTAAACAGCCTGGTCGGCTCAGTGTATCAGCCGGTATTGTCGGATCACCATGACGAGCTTAAAGAACGCAAGCAAAGCTATGGTGAATACGAAAAGCCAGAAGATTACTTAGAGAGCTTTAATCAGTTTATTAAAGGCCAGCTTAACCAATCGGCTGCGCTGGCGGTGGTAGTAAATAAGCCGCGTGACTTAAGCCGGGAGCAGTTAAAGGAAGTAAAACTGTTGCTGGATAGCGCCGGTTACTCCGAGGTGAAATTACGAGGTGCGGTACGCAATCAAACCAATCAGGACATCGCAGCCAGCATTATTGGTCATATTCGCCGTGCTGCGCTGGGCGAACCACTGTTGCCATTTGAGCAGCGCGTAGCCCAAGCAATGCAGCGCTTGTATCAGCAGCACAACTTTAACCCTAACCAGCGCAAGTGGTTAGAACGCCTGGCCAAGCAGCTGGTACATGAAGTGGTGGTCGACCGGGATTTCGTTAATAACTGCTTTGCTAACGATGGCGGTGCTAAGCGGCTAAATGCAGTGCTGGATGATCAGTTAGACACGGTGCTGGCAGAATTAAGCGAGGGCATTTGGTTGCAGCAGGGTTTATCGTAACTAAACCAACTTAAATTAAGCAGAGGTCTTATTTTAAGTTGGCAATTAAGTTAAATTAGCGGCCGGTTTTATTTTAACTTCAGGACAAATTATGCAGCGTGGAAGCACAGGGCATTATGTAGCCAGTATTGCCGGCGGGGTTAACTGCCAGGCTTTTGTGCCTGCCCCCTTGCCACCAAAGCCGGCGCTGCAACTCGATAGCAAGCTGCAAGGGCGCATTAATCAGGCTATGCTGGCGCTGGGCAGGCTGGATGCCATCAGCACCTTGCTGCCCGACGCCCGTTTGTTTTTATACAGCTATGTGCGTAAAGAGGCGGTAATGTCTTCGCAAATTGAAGGCACCCAATCGTCACTGAGTGATTTAATGCTGTATGAAATGGAAGGCATGCCCGGCGTGCCGATGGACGATGTGCAGGAAGTGTCTTGCTACGTTAGTGCGCTGGAGCTGGGCGTTACCCGTATTAATGAAGGGCATCCCATTACCTTTCGCCTGCTGACCGAATTACACCGGGCATTAATGACATCAGGGCGAGGTATAAGCAAAGGTCCGGGAGAGTTTCGTAAAAACCAAGTCTGGATTGGCGGCTACCGTGCCGATGAAGCCACCTTTGTGCCCACGCCGGCGCAGGAGTTGGCACAGTGCTGGGCCGACTTAGAGCGCTTTTTAAATGACGTACCAGAACAAACCGATCCGTTAATTAAAGCGGCGCTGGCCCATGTACAGTTTGAAACCATTCACCCCTTTATGGATGGTAATGGCCGGCTGGGACGGTTACTTATTCCGCTGATTTTGGTGCAGGCTAAGGTATTAAGCCAGCCGCTGTTATATCTGTCGGTGTTTTTTAAAAAGCACCGGCAAACCTATTACGACCGCTTACAACAAGTACGCACCAGCGGTGATTGGGAAAGCTGGCTGCTGTTTTTTGTTGACGCCGTAGCCGCTACAGCAACCCAGGCCGTGCAGATGGCGCAGCAGCTAAATAACTTGCGCAGTGAGCACCGGGCAGCGCTGTCCGGCTTTGGCCGCATAGCATCTTCAGCGCAGCAGGTGCTGGATGTGTTATTTGAATACCCCATTGCCAATATTAATACCCTGGTAGAACACAGCGGCTTAACGGCTGCTACGGTGGGTAAGGTGATGGATAAACTGCTACAACCCGAAGTAGCCTGGGTGCAAGAGTTAACCGGCCAAAAACGTAACCGGGTATTTGCATACCGTGCCTATATTGAAATTTTGAATCAGGATTAACATGAACAATAACGACATTGTACAAAAACTCTGGAACCTGTGTGACGTACTGCGCGACGACGGCATTAACTACAGCGATTACGTGACAGAGTTAGTACTGCTGCTGTTTATAAAAATGGTGCATGAAAACACCGAAGCCGGCACCTTAAAAAAACACCCGTTGCCACAAGGCTGTCGCTGGACAGATTTAAACGGCAAATCGGGCATAAACCTGCTAAATGATTACAAACGTATTTTATTAAGCCTGTCTACCGGTAAAGATGCACTGGGCAACCAGGTACATGAAGACCCACTGATCAGCGCCATATACGCCGATGCGCAAACCCGCCTGCGTGAGCCACGCCATTTAGAGCAGATGATTAAAACGCTGGACCAAATCGACTGGTTTAGCGCCGCCAAAGACGGCCTGGGCGATTTGTACGAAGGCTTGCTGGAGAAAAACGCCGGTGAAACCAAATCGGGCGCTGGCCAATACTTTACGCCGCGTGCCTTAATTAACAGCATGGTGCGCTGCATTAAACCCAAAGCAGGCGAGGTAGTACAAGACCCTGCCGCGGGTACGGCGGGATTTTTAATTGCCGCCGATGCGTACATTAAACAGCATACCGATGACTTGTATGATCTAACGGCGACTGAGCAAAGCTTTCAGCGCAATAACGCCTTTGTTGGTATTGAACTGGTGCCCGGCACCCGCCGTTTAGCGCTGATGAACTGCTTATTGCATGGCATGGAGGGCGACGCTGAGGGCGTAGTGCATTTAGGTAATGCACTGGGCGATAGCGGTAAAAGTTTAGCCCGTGCCGATATTATTTTAGCCAACCCACCCTTTGGCACCAGTAAAGGCGGTGAGGCCAGCAATACCCGTGATGACCTAACCTATAAAACCAGCAATAAGCAGCTGGCGTTTTTGCAGCATATTTACCGTAACTTAAAACCCGGTGGCCGCGCCGCCGTGGTACTGCCCGATAACGTATTGTTTGAAGCAGGTGTCGGCACAGAGGTGCGCCGCGATTTAATGCACAAGTGCAACCTGCACACTATCTTGCGCCTGCCCACCGGTATCTTCTATGCCCAGGGTGTTAAAACCAATGTGCTGTTTTTTACCAAAGGCAGCGCGAAAGATAAGCACCAGCAGGAAAACTGCACTGAAAATGTGTGGGTGTATGACCTACGCACCAATATGCCCAGCTTTGGTAAGCGCACGCCCTTTGGTGAGCAGCATTTAACGCCGTTTGAAGCTGTTTATGGACAAGATCCTAATGGCCAAAGCCCACGCCAAGAGGGCGAATATAGCTTTAACGCTGAACAGGTTGAAGTGGCTGAAACTGATGAGAACCAGGGCGTAGACAGCAAGTTAGCCCATAGCCGCTGGCGCAAATTCAGCCGTGACTGGATCCGCGAACATAAAGCCGACTCGCTGGATATTAGCTGGTTAAAAGATAAAGACAGCGTCGATGCCGCGAATTTGCCAGAACCCGATGTGCTGGCGCGAGAGGCTAAAGATGAGCTGGAAGCCGCGCTTAGTGAGCTGGATGGGTTGCTTAAGGCGTTGGAAGGGGCGGTGTGATGGTAGTCGGCGATAGTGTAAATGAACAACTTCCTCCCGGGTGGGCCTTAACTAAGTTGGATGAGTTGGTTAGTCTGCTTCGTGGAGTAACATACAACAATAGCCAATCATCAGACACTGCTCATGAAGGCTATTTACCCATAATTCGTGCTAATAATATACAGAAAGACAAACTCATACTCAGGGATTTTGTTTATGTACAAACTGAACTTGTTAAAGAAATACAGAAAATTAGAAAGAACGATATTATCGTAGCGATGTCGTCTGGAAGTAAATCTGTTGTTGGAAAAACTGCAAAATCAGTTAGTGATATTGATGCTGGATTTGGTGCTTTTTGTGGGTTACTGCGACCAACTAAGTTGGTTGTTCCCGAAATTATTAGTTTCTATACAAGGGGATCTTATTACCGAAATAAGGTTTCTGAGTTGTCTGCTGGTGCAAATATCAACAACTTAAAACCAGCTCACTTTAGTGAACTTGATTTTCCGCTCCCCCCATTCGCCGAACAAAAAGTTATCGCCGAAAAACTCGACACCCTGCTGGCACAGGTCGACAACACCAAAGCCCGCCTCGAGCGCATCCCCGAGATCCTAAAACGCTTCCGCCAATCCGTCCTCGCCGCAGCGGTGAGTGGCAAGTTGACGGAGGAGTGGCGTGCGTTTAATAAAACGCAGTTTCCTTATGTGACACGTCAATTGTCAGAAATCATACATGAAATGCGGAATGGACTTTCGCCAAAGCCTAATGAATTAGGTAACGGATATCCTATTTTACGAATCAGTTCTGTCAGGCCATTTTCCCTAGACCAAGTTGATATTAGGCACCTTGAGGTACCAGATAAAGATAAAGAACGTTATAAACTACAATTGAACGATTTGCTGTTTACCCGTTATAACGGGAGTATCGAATTTGTTGGCGTTTGTGCGCGTGTAGCTGAATTAAAGTACGAAGTTATTTTGTATCCAGATAAGCTAATTCGAGTGAGAGTGGACAAAAATCAAGTGACACCCGAGTACCTTGAAATATTTTCAGCAAGTCAGAGCGCGCGTGATTATATCTACTCTCTTGTGAAATCAACGTCTGGTCAGAAGGGAATATCTGGCGCAGATCTAAAACTAATGGAAGTACAACTGCCGTCAGTATCAGAACAAACCGAAATCGTTCGTCGGGTAGAAGAGCTATTTGCCTTTGCCGACCGAATTGAACACGCTGCCCAGGCTGCGCTTAGTCGGGTAAATAACCTGACTCAATCCATCCTCGCCAAAGCCTTTCGTGGTGAACTCACCGCCGATTGGCGTGCCGCTAACCCCGATCTTATAAGCGGCGAGAATAGCGCCGAGGCATTGTTGGCGCGGATAAAGGCAGAGCGGGATAAGGTTAAGCCAACCAAAAAGGCCAAAGCAGGATGATGGCGTACTATTGCCAGCGTGTTGTTGCTGGCACACCACAAACCGAAATTGCTTGTATCATCCCTGATACTCGGCCTTCGGCCCTGCTTGCAGCAGTCCAAAATCGTTCCAGACGATTTTGTGTCCGTCGGGTAGAAGAACTGCCGAACGCATTGAACACGCCGCCCAGGCTGCGCTTAGTCGGGTAAATAACCTGACCCAATCCATCCTCGCCAAAGCCTTTCGCGGTGAACTCACTGCTGACTGGCGTGCCGCTAACCCCGATCTTATAAGCGGCGAGAATAGCGCCGAGGCATTGTTGGCGCGGATAAAGGCAGAGCGGGATAAGGTTAAGCCAACCAAAAAGGCCAAAGCAGGATGATGGCGTACTATTGCCAGCGTATTGTTGCTGGCACACCACAAACCGAAATTGCTCGTATCATCCCTGATACTCGGCCTTCGGCCCTGCTTGCAGCAGTCCAAAATCGTTCCAGACGATTTTGTGTCCGCCGGGTAGAAGAGATGTTTGCCTTTGCCGACCGAATTGAACAAGCCGCTCAGGCCGCACTTAGCCGGGTAAATAACCTGACCCAATCCATCCTCGCGAAAGCCTTTCGCGGTGAACTCACAGCCGACTGGCGGGCGGCTAACCCTGAGCTGATAAGCGGTGAGCATAGCGCTGAGGCGTTGCTGACGCGGATAAAGGCGGAGCGGGTAAAGCTTAAGCCAACCAAAAAGGTCAAAGCAGGATGATGGCGTGCTATAACCAACATCACAGATCGCGTCTCCGGTACGGCAAGCATACCGGAGACGGAAGCTTCGTAGTGAGCAGCTTATGTTTGTAAAGTGTTTGCAGGCGCAGCGATGTGATAGTGTGTACCAGCAGTAAAAACAAAAACAGCACCATAAGGTGCTGTTTTTGTTAGGAATTTGGTGCGTCCTAGTGGACTCGAACCACCGACCCCCACCATGTCAAGGTGGTGCTCTAACCAGCTGAGCTAAGGACGCAAATGTTGTCGCTGACAACGGGCGCTATGTTATTGCGCGCCTTGCACTTTGGCAAGTGTTTTTCAGTATGGCTGTTGTGTTTGCCTGAAAATTAGCCGGTCAGTGCTACCGGACACAGTTGGTTTAGCTGCTGGTACCAGCCAACGTGCTGTAGTAGCTGTTGTTGCAGTTCTGTGGCCGGTTGCTGATAGCGCTGCTGCAATACTGGTAGCAGGGCGCTGCCCTGGTAAAGCTCGGCGATTAATGGCCAGCTTTGTTGCTGATAGCGGTTAAGCTCAGCCAGGTACGCCTGTACCTCGCCGATAAAGTATTTACGAAATACCGTGGTTAAAATGGTGAGTTGTTCGCTTTGGCCGCGTGGGCACAGGCTGGCGGGTGCCAGGCTAAGTAGCGGCGGGTTAACCGCATTAAACCAGCTATTGGCGTAGCGCAGACTAAACTGCAGCTGCGGGAAGAAGTCGGAGCGGTACAAGCTGGCCAGCGCGGCTTCGGGATCGATGCGGCTGGCGCTATACCAATCTTCGCGGGCGATAGCTTGTTTTAGCTCCAGTAATTGCTGCAGTGCGCCCAGGCTGGCGGTAAAACCGTTGTCGCTACCCGGTATCAGTGCCTTGTTGCTACCGAGCCAGGTTTTACGCAAGGTATCATCGGTTTGCAGCATATTACTCAGGGCAATACCGATAGTTTGTTGTTTTTGCTGGTAAACCTGCGTCAGTTGGCTTTTTAGCGGCTCGTCCCACGCTTCAGTCAGGCAAAGCTCAAGCGTGGCCAGAAAGCGCAGTTCGTAATGCAGGCGCTTGCTGGCAGTAAAAACCTTACCCAGGCTGCTGTTACGCTCGGCGATTAGCTGATCCAGGCCGCAGCGGCGGGTGGCAAAGGCATCAAGCAGATCAATGCGCAGATCCGGCAAGGGTTGTTGCAGTGCCGACTTGGCCGGTAATGCAGCCGCAGCCGGCAACTGAGGTTTAGTGCTATCCAGCTCCAGCACCCGGTTTAACCGCTGCTGATAGTCGCGCAGCGTTGCCACGCCGGCACTGTCGCTGCAACCGCTTAACAGCAGCGCTAAAACTAAAAGATTAAGCAGCAGTACCTGTTTTAAAAGCATGCTCTATCCTGTTGATCTGTTTGCGCAGCACTATCGCAAGGGCGATAGCGGCGCAGGTAAGGCCAATAATAATGCCGGTCCAGAAGCCAAACACGCCCATCGGTTTCACCAGCCAGTTGGTTAAACCTAATACGGCACCCAAACCAAAACCGATTGGCCAGTACGAGATTAAGGTAATAAAAAACACCGGCTTGGTAATTTTCATACCGCGTAGCGCGCAGGCCGCAACCACCTGCACCGCATCGGAGAACTGATAAATCGCCGCCAGAATTAACAGCGAACTGGCCAGCGCAATAACTGCCGGATCCGGCGAGTACAACGCCGCAACATAACCTCTGAATAGCAGTGTAAAGATTACCGTCAGCAACGACATGGCTACCGATAACACTATCGCCGTGCTGATGGCCTTTTTCAGCGCCATCACATTTTGTTGTCCGACTAAATGGCCTACCCGGATGGTAGTTGCCAGTCCGAGCGACAACGGTAGCATAAAGACTATAGCACTGTAGTTATGTGCCACCTGATGGCCAGCGACCACGATGGGCCCCAGGTGTACTATCACCAGTGGAATACAGGCAAACAGCGTCACTTCAAAAAAGATGGAAAACGCAATCGGCGTGCCGATGCGGATAATTTGCCATTGATCTTTTACGCTTAGCCATAGCTTTTCCGGCCAGTGGCGGTAGGGGCGGGTGCTGCGACTGGTATAGCCATAAACCAACATAGCAACAAACATTGCCAGGAAAACCAGGCTGGTTGCTACACCACAGCCAGCGCCACCCAATGCCGGCATCCCCAGCTTGCCGTAGATAAAAATATAGTTTGCCGGCACGTTAACCAAAATCCCGACAAAGGCAATCCACATGCTGGCTTTGGTATTACCCAGGCCTTCAAACAGATTGCGCATCACCATATAGCCGGCAGCGGGGAACAAGCCAAAACTCACGTAGAACAAATAATCGAGGGTTTTTTCCCGCAGCAGTGGGTCCATATTAAGCCGGGCGAGCGGCAGATCGGCAAATAGCATCACCACAAACAACACTGCCGCCAGCAACATCGCCAGATAAAGACCCTGCAGCGTAAAATGGCTGATCGGTTTAGTCTGTTGGCTGCCATAATATTGCGCGATAATAGGTGTCAGAGCCAGCAGCAAGCCCTGCATGGTCAGCACCACTGGTAGCCATAAGCCCGAGGCTACGGCAATAGCGGCCATATCGGTCGCACTGACGCGGCCGGCCATGACGGTGTCAACAAAATACATCAGGGTTTGGGTAAGCTGAGCTAATACTATCGGGCCAGACAGTTTTAAAATGGTTCTGGCTTCAAAGCGGGAAAAAGGTAACATGGGCGCCAATGTCGTTTTAAGCGTAAAAATGGGCGACTAATGTACCACAAACAGAGGTGTGAATGTTTACCGGAATAGTACAAACCAAGGCCGAGATCAGCCAAATTCGCGATTTAAACGGCATTCGCCGTTTAACGGTGCAGGCTGGCGCGGCACATTTACAGCAATTAATCCGCGGTGCCAGTATTGCCATTAATGGCGTCTGCTTAACTGCTACTGAGTTTGATGCTGCGGCCGGCTGGGTCTGTTTTGACGTGATTGCCGAAAGCCTGCAAAAAACTAATCTTGGCGATCTGGTGGTGGGCAGTTGGGTTAATCTGGAGCGCTCTTTGCGCTTTGGCGATGAGCTGGGCGGCCATATTGTCTCGGGTCATATTCAGGCGACTGCGACGCTTAGCGCCATTCACCGCGACGCGGACAATGTCGGCTTTGAGCTGAGTGTACCAGCCGAGCTGCTGCCTTATATCCAGCCGAAAGGCTTTATTGCGGTGGAAGGGTGCAGTTTAACGGTCGGTGAAGTCACTGCCAGTGGTTTTAGTTTATACCTGATCCCGGAGACGCTGCAGATCACCAATTTAGGCACTAAGCAAGTGGGCGATAAACTGAATATCGAGTTAGATCAGCAAACAGTAACCATTATCCGCACCGTAGAGCGGCTTTTGGCTGAGCGCTTTGCCAAGGCAATAGACTAAGTTTTAGTAATATTGCTCATCATCAGCATCGACAAAAATCTGCACCCGATGTCGTAGTTCATCGATATGCACCCGGATATGCATAGGATTGCAGCAGTTGCTGCAATCCTCGGTGTAATCCTGATCTTCATCGGTGGCTTCGACACTAATATCGGTTGAGTGTCCGCAGAACGGGCATTGGATACTGTGAAATATCGGCTGCATAGTGGCCTCCCACTTAATTTATCCGCTTACTGATTTATCCGCTTATTGAAACAGCTGTTTAACCAGCTCCTGCGCCTGCAATAAATAACTGCCGCGAAATTGATTGGCGTGGTTTAGAACATGATACAAATTATAGAGATTTTTCCGCTCCTGGTGGCCGTCGCTAAGCGGGTAAACCGCCTGATAGCTTTGATAAAATGGTGCCGGGAAACGGGCGAATAAGGCGGTAAAGGCAAGATCGGCTTCCCGATCACCAAAATAGCAGGCCGGATCAAATACCACCGGCCCCTCGCTTAAAAAGCCAACATTACCGCGCCACAGATCGCCATGCAGCAGGCTGGGCTGCGGCTTATGATGGGCGAGAATTTGCCGGCTGTGTTCAACCATTTTATCTATATTTCCCAGACCAAAGCCTTGTTCGGCTAACAGTTGCAGCTGCCAGCCTAAGCGCTGCTCGGAGAAAAAACTGCTCCAGTTACTTTGCCATTGATTGGGCTGCACGGTCAGACCAATAAAGTTATCCCAGTCAAAACCAAACATCGCCTGATCGTGGCGGGCGTGCAGCGCGGCCAACTGTTCGCCCAGTTGCTGCCAGCCGAGTTCAGTTTCAATTTGCAGCGGCAGGTATTCCAACACTAAAAAGGCTTTATCCAGCGTCTGACCAACACAGATCACTTCTGGTACCCGGATGGCGCCTTGCTGGGCCAGCTTTTGCAACGACCACTGTTCATTTTCAAATTGCTCCAGCCGCTCGCGTTGGTTCAGTTTGACAAAAAATTGCCGGCCCTGGCCCTGAATATGCCAGGCCAGATTAACCGAGCCATCGTTTAGTGACGCCTTGTCGGTGATCTGAAAATCAATATCCAGCTCAGTGCTGATTTGTTCTGCAATACTTTGCCACATAGGTACCATCCTGTTGTTTGCCTAAACTGAGTATGGCTGATTCTGCGCAAATTTCCTTGATCCCGAATAAGGCAGGATACGTAAAAGACACCTACTATTAGTTGTATCCATCAGCGCTCGCTGTGCTGGTGTTTGAACACGGGATCTTACGCTACGCTGGTCCTTATGCCAGTGGGCCGCTGTGTAGCGCCAGTAACAGTTTTTTACCGGCATTACTGTCAGGGCAAAGCCGTTTGCCTGGCAGCTGGCTAAATGGCGAAGCTATGGCCTGCCGTTGTCTGGTCAGTCCCGCCAGTTAATGATACTATGCAACGGCTTTTTATTACTTCAGCGCGCGACGTCGTGCAGATGGCTTTTCGTTTAAGCCATTAACTGCCCGGCAAGTGCCTGAATTTTCACAACCCCACAAGTGACCCTTGGTATGGGCCACCACTGTTAAGGACTTATCATGCCAGTTATTACTCTGCCAGATGGCAGCCAGCGCGCCTTTGAACAAGCTGTTTCCGTATTAGATGTCGCCAAAAATATCGGCCCGGGTTTAGCTAAAGCGACCATCGCCGGTAAGGTCAATGGTGAGCTGGTTGATGCGTGCGAGCTGATTACCCAGGACGCCAACCTAAGTATCGTTACCATCAAAGATCAGGAAGGCCTGGAAATTATGCGCCACTCCTGTGCCCACTTATTAGGTCATGCCATTAAGCAGCTGTGGCCCAATGTCAAGATGGCGATCGGCCCGGTAATTGAAAACGGCTTTTATTATGATGTCGATCTGGAGCAGCCGATCAGCAGCGATGATTTAGCGGCACTGGAAGCGCGGATGCTGGAACTGGCGAAAACCGAATACGATGTGGTGAAGCGCAAAGTAAGCTGGCAGGAAGCCTGGGATACCTTTAATGCCCGCGGCGAAAGCTACAAAATGGAAATTCTGGAGCAGAATATCCCGCGTGATAGCCAGCCGGCTCTGTATCACCACGAAGAATATACCGATATGTGTCGTGGCCCGCATGTACCCAATATGCGCTTTTGCCAACACTTTAAAATTATGAAAGTGGCCGGCGCCTACTGGCGTGGCGACTCGAAAAACAAAATGCTGCAGCGCATTTACGGTACCGCCTGGGCAGATAAGAAGCAGCTTGCCGCCTATTTAACCCAACTGGAAGAAGCGGAAAAGCGCGATCACCGTAAAATCGGTAAGGCTTTGGGTTTATTCCACTGGCAGGAAGAAGCGCCGGGCATGGTGTTCTGGCACAACGACGGCTGGACCATCTTCCGTGAGCTGGAAACCTTCGTGCGTGAAAAGCTGGGTCAGTATGACTACGACGAAGTAAAAGGTCCCTTTATGATGGACCGGGTGCTGTGGGAGAAATCCGGGCACTGGGAAAAGTATGCCGAAAATATGTTTACTACCCAGTCTGAGCACCGTGAGTACGCCATCAAACCGATGAACTGCCCGGGCCATGTGCAGATCTTTAACCAGGGCTTAAAATCTTACCGTGATTTACCACTGCGGATGGCGGAGTTTGGTTGCTGTCACCGTAATGAGCCATCAGGTGGCTTACATGGTCTGATGCGAGTACGCGGTTTTACCCAGGACGATGCGCATATTTTCTGTACTGAAGAGCAGGTGCAGACTGAAGTGACCAAGTGTATCAAGATGGTATTTGATACTTATAGCACCTTTGGCTTTAAAAACATTAAGGTCAAGCTGTCGACCCGGCCAGCCCAGCGTATCGGCTCAGATGAAATCTGGGATCGCGCTGAGCAGGGTCTTATCGATGCGTTAAAAGCCAATGAGATTGCCTACGACCTGCAGCCAGGCGAAGGCGCTTTCTATGGCCCGAAAATCGAATTTACACTGCATGACTGTTTAAACCGTGCCTGGCAGTGCGGCACTATCCAGCTGGATTTCGCCTTACCTGGCCGTTTGGGTGCCAGCTATGTGGCGGAGAGTGGTGAACGGCAGGTGCCGGTCATGATCCACCGCGCGATTTTGGGCTCGTTGGAGCGTTTTATCGGTATTCTGATTGAAGAATATGCCGGTTTCTTCCCAACCTGGTTAGCGCCAACCCAGGTGGTGGTGATGAATATTACCGATAATCAGTCCGAATATGTGCAACAATTAGTAAAAACTTTCAAATCTCAGGGCATAAGAGCAATAAGTGACTTGAGAAATGAGAAGATAGGCTTTAAAATTCGCGAGCACACGCTTAAGCGCGTCCCGTACCTGGTGGTAGTTGGTGACAAAGAAGTTGAAGCTGGCGATATCGCAGTCCGAACCCGCAAAGCAGAGGATCTGGGCAAGATGTCGGTGGCTGCTTTTGTTGAAAAACTCACTGCAGAAATTAAAAACCGGACCGCGAGCTAAGCAAACAGGAAACTTTTTCGGAGGAACATACTATTAAAGTAGGAAAGAAAACATTACCTTCAAACCGTCCTAACCGGATTAATGAAGAAATTAACGTACCAGAGGTACGCTTAATTGGTGTAGAAGGTGAACAGCTGGGTGTAGTCAGTATTGCTGAAGCCAATCGTCTGGCAGAAGAAAGCGGCGCCGATTTAGTAGAAATCAGCCCGACAGCTGAACCGCCAGTATGTAAGTTGATGGACTACGGTAAGTTCCTGTTCGAAAAAGGTAAAGCTCTGAAAGAGCAAAAGAAGAAGCAAAAACAGATCCAGATTAAGGAAATTAAATTCCGGCCTGGAACTGATGAAGGCGATTACCAGGTAAAACTACGCAACCTGCGTCGCTTCATTGAAGAGGGTGACAAAGCTAAAGTAACGCTGCGCTATCGTGGTCGTGAAATGGCGCATCAGGAAATCGGTATTGAGATGTTGACTCGAATTAAAGAGGATCTGTCTGATATCGCCATCTGCGAATCTTTCCCGAATCGGGTAGAGGGTCGTCAGATGATTATGATGCTGGCCCCAAATAAGAAGTAATAAGCGCCTACAAGTTTAATAAGCTGCGGCACGCCGCAGTTTTTTAACGCCTTATTATTCGTTGTAACTTAACAATGCGAGTTTAAAAACTATGCCTAAGATGAAAACCAATAAAGGTGCCGCGAAGCGTTTCAAAAAGACTGCTTCTGGTAGCTTTAAACGTAAGCAATCACACCTTCGCCACATCCTGACGAAGAAGTCTTCTAAGCGTAAGCGTCAGTTAGGTCCAAAAACCTTAGTCGCTAAAGTCGATATCGCCGGCTTAGTCCGTTGCATGCCGTACGCATAAGTCATTAGGAGACAGAAATGCCAAGAGTTAAACGTGGTGTCACGGCGCACGCGCGCCATAAGAAGGTATTAAAGCAGGCTAAAGGTTACTACGGTGCCCGTAGCCGTGTTTACCGGGTTGCTTTCCAGGCCGTTATCAAAGCCGGCCAATATGCTTACCGTGACCGTCGTCAGCGTAAGCGTCAGTTCCGTCAACTGTGGATCGCGCGTATCAACGCAGCGTCACGGATGAACGGTTTATCTTACAGCCGTTTAATTGCAGGTCTGAAAAAGGCTTCAATTGAAATCGACCGTAAGATCCTGGCCGATATCGCTGTATATGACAAAGCGGCTTTCACTGCTATCGTAGCTAAAGCCAAACAAGCTTTAGTTTAATAGTGTGAAGCATAAAAAAACCACCGCAAGGTGGTTTTTTTATGCCCGTAAACTGGCAAGTCGACAGGTATCTGACTCCGAGCTACGTTCGGAGGCGGGTACCAAGGGTCTAATCCGGGCTCTAAGCCGGAGTGTCACTCCGGCTCAGCTCCCAAAATCAGTTAACCGCCGGGATCAGCTCCATAATTACCTGATTATTGCGGAACAACTGCAGCTTATCGGCATTCACTTCAGCGCGATCGGCTTGTTGCAGCTTTTCGGTAAACTGTTGCTCGATAGTGCTGGCATCGGCACAGAATTTACGGGTACTGGCTAACTGCTGTACGGCGAAGGTATTGGCGCGTTGCTGGTAGCTGGCATTAAAGTTGTTGCAACCACTAAAGCCATACAACTTATCTTTTTCAAAAATCAGCCGTACATTCAATGAATGTGGCACATAACGATCGGCAATTTTTTCCGCCCGCCAGACAATACCCTGCAGATTTTTCATCGCGAATTGATTCGGGCAGGTCGCATTAGGCCAGAACTGCTCAAACTTATCAATAAAGAGTGTATCGGTGCCGTGCTGATCCGGCCCCTTACGGCCAACCAGACTGGCAATCACCGCTTTATTATTAAAGCGACTGTCCTGCTGATACAGGCGCATCATTGGCAAATGGTTTTGCGTATTGGCCACAGGTAAGCTTTCGCCGGTCTGACATTTAGTAAAGGTGGCCTGATTATTCTGCAGCCGGTATAAGCCAAGCATTGGCTGGCGGGTATCCAGCTTTTTCAGCGCATCCAGTCGGTTTAGCTGATAAGCATCGGAACTGATGATTGGCCGGCCTGACAGATCAGTCATCACTAATTGCCGGTTGGAGCGAAAGTGAAAGGATGGCAGATTAACCTGTTGATTAACCAGATGCAGGGTGCGGCGCTCTAATAACCAGGCACCACTGACCAGTTCCACCTGGCCCCGTTCCAGATATTCTTGTCGTGCTTCAAAGCGGCCATCGCGGTACAGGTTAATATGATAAGTGATACCTGGGCAGTCGGCACAGGGCAGCACACCTTCAAAGGTCATATCACTGTCGATAAAGATATGTTCGAAGTCGGTGGCCAGCGCTTCTGTGGTCGCGCTGTTTGCCACTTCATTCACGTCTTCTACCTCTGCTGGCAGCGGGATCGCTGGTGTCGCCGGCTTGGTAGGCGCCGACAGCGTGGTGGGCTGATCAGCACCAAAATGGGGAAGCTGACTACAGCCGGCTAGCAGCACAGCACTGGCAATAACGAGTTTTTTCATAATGACTCTTCGCTAAAAAATTCGGCGTATTATAACGCACCCCAAACCGGGTGTCTGGCTATTTTACCGCAGCAAACTGCTGTAGCACAGCCCTGACTTGCAGCGCGGTTGGTGCGGGTCGCTCCTGCATAAAACAGTGGCCGCCAGGTACCTGTATCGTCTGCACCGCAGCATTCAGCTGGCGCCACTTCGCCAGCGCTTTGACCACAAAAGGAAAGGTCTGTTCACCGTAAATTACAGTAATAGGTGCTGCCGCTTTACGCAGTGCCGGCCATAATCCTTTTGGGTAGGAGCTGAAAATCTCAGCCTCGCGCTCAGGCAAACACTTTAATTGTAGTTCACCATTACCGGCGCTAAGCGCGTGATCGACATAGGCTGCCAGTGCCTCCGGGTGCCAGCTTTGAAATAAACTGCGGCTTTGCAGGTACTGCAAAGCGCTGAGACGATCCGGCCAGTGCCGGCGCCGGCGCAATGCAGCCTTGGCCAAAGGGTTCTTTTTAAACAGTCGCACGCCTTCCAGAGTTCGGGCCAGCAGAATCATTGACGGCGGAAACAGCACCGGATCGAGTAATACCAGCCCCTGAAACAGCCCCGGATGCTCAGCATGCATCAAGGCGGTCAGCACGCCACCAAAGCTGTGTCCAACGCCATAGACCGGCACCCCAGCATATTGGGCGCGATGGGCATTAAAGGCCTGAGCCGCCAGTTCGGCGGCGATATTCCAACCTAAAAACGGCCCGCCATGGTCACTGTCGCCGTGGCCCTGGGCGTCAGAAAGGAATAAATCGTAATCGACGGCCAGCTCAGCTAACAGCGGCTGATAGCTGCGGGCGCAAAAGCCATTGCCGTGCAAAAAGTGCAGCAGCGGCTTACCGCTAACCGGCGTCTGCCAGCCGCGTAGTGTAAAGCCGTAACGGGTATGAAAAGACCAGGGAATTAACTGCATGCTCAGCCTTTATTTGTAATCTGCCTTTACTTGGTGCCAAAGAGTTTATCACCGGCATCTCCCAGGCCTGGCAAGATATAGCCATGCTCGTTCAGCCCCTGGTCAATCGCAGCGGTATAGAGCTCAATATCCGGATGTGCCTGGCGCAGTGCGTTAATCCCCTCGGGCGCTGCTACCAATACCAGAGCTTTGATGTGGGTACAGCCTTGTCGTTTTAACAAATCAATAGTAGCAATCATCGAGCCGCCGGTGGCCAGCATAGGGTCAATAATAATCGCCAGCCGCTGATCGATTTCCGGTGCCAGCTTTTGAAAGTAGGGCACCGGCTGCAAGGTGCTTTCGTCACGATAAATACCCACCACACTGATACGGGCGCTGGGGATCAGATCCAGTACGCCATCGAGCATACCCAGGCCAGCGCGCAGGATTGGTACCACTGTCACTTTTTTGCCCTGGATTTGCTTGATCTGGCACGGACCGCTCCAGGCCTCGATGGTCACGGTTTCGGTCGGCAAGTCTTTGGTGGCTTCATAGGTTAGTAAGCTGCCGAGCTCGACCGCCAGTTGCCGGAATTGACGGGTATTGATATCCGCGGCCCGCAACAGGCCAATTTTATGCTGTACCAGGGGGTGAGAGACTTCGACGACGCGCATAGGGTTCTCCATGTCCCTTCGAAAGCCAGGATCTGTAGTGGCAGCTTTCAGGTTTGTTTTGACCTTTAAGGCTGCGCTTTCGAAGGCGTTACTGTAGCGAAACGGTGTCGCGATAATACGGCAGTGCTGCGTACTGAGCAAGCTTTCGGCGGCGGCTGTTGCTTTGACCGCCAATTATGAAACTTGTCCGACCAGAATTGATTTTGTTACTTGACAGACCAGTTATTCAAACGTACATTTCAAACAGGTGTTTAAAAGTGTGTTTAACGGCGTAGTGAAGAATGAGCAGTAAAGTGCATACCCAACAACGCATCCTGGATGCTGCGCAAAGCCTGTTTGCCGAAAGTGGCTTTAACGATACCTCGTTACGGCAGATTACTACCAAGGCAGAGGTGAATCTGGCATCAGTGAATTATCACTTCGGCTCGAAGAAAGAGCTGATCCAGGCCGTGCTACAGCGCTATTTGCAGGTACTGATGCCGCGGCTGGATCAGGAGTTTGATCGCTTGCTAGCCAGTCAAAAGCCGAATGATTTAACCCAGATCCTGTCGGTTTTTGTAAAGCCTTTGCTCGATCTGAACCAGCTGCAGCGCCGCGGTACCCGAACCTTTTTACAGTTACTGGGGCGTGGTTATACCGATGTACAGGGGCACTTGCGCTGGTTTATTAATCAACATTATGGCCGTACTCTGGATAAGTTTGTATTGCTGGTACAGCAAAGCTGCCCGCATCTGCCACAAAGCGAAGTGTTCTGGCGGCTGCATTTTTCGCTCGGCTCTATCGTCTTTACGATGGCGTCCAGTGATGCACTGTCTGAAATCGCCCAGGCTGATTTTAACGAAGCGGTGGATATTGAAGGGGTGATCCGCCGTTTAATCCCTTATCTCGGGGCTGCAATTGCCGCGCCGGTATATAGCCAAGACCTCAAAACCGTTGCCTGATGCTGGAAGGAAGCTGATATGGTGTATTTATTGATAATAGTGGCACTGCTGGTAGTGCTGTTTGGCGTGACTTCGGTGCGCCGTAGTGTGATTAGCAAGCCGGTGTTTGGCATCTTTAAGAAAATTTTGCCGCCGTTGTCGGATACCGAGCGTGAAGCCATGGAAGCCGGCGATGTGTGGTGGGACGGTGAACTGTTTAAAGGTAAACCGGACTGGCATAAGTTGCATGCTATTCCGAAAGCTGAACTCTCAGCCGAAGAACAAGCCTTTATGGATAATCAGGTCGAGACTCTGTTGACCATGCTGGACGATTATAAAATCGTACAGGAAGACCGTGATCTGCCAAAAGCGGTGTGGGATTACATTAAACGCGAAGGTTTCTTTGCGATGATTATTCCAAAAGCCTATGGCGGTCGTGAGTTTTCGGCTATCGCTAACTCTACTATCGTATCGCGCATCGCGACCCGCAGCTTAACCGCGGCGGTGACCATTATGGTGCCGAACTCTTTAGGCCCGGGCGAGCTGCTGATGCACTATGGTACCCAGGAGCAAAAAGATCGCTGGTTGCCGACGCTGGCTAATGGTACTGACGTACCGTGCTTTGCGTTAACCGGCCCGGAAGCAGGTTCGGATGCCGGCGGCATTCCGGACACGGGTGTGGTCTGCAAAGGTCAATTCGAAGGCAAAGAAGTACTAGGCATTCGCCTGAACTGGGATAAGCGTTACATCACGCTGGCACCGGTTGCGACGGTACTGGGTTTGGCCTTTAAGCTGTACGATCCGGAAAAACTATTAGGCGATAAAGAAGAGCTGGGTATTACCTGTGCGCTGATCCCAACCAGCCACCCTGGGGTGCAGATTGGTGATCGCCATTTCCCAATGAATATGGCCTTTATGAACGGTACCACCTACGGTAAAGATGTGTTTATTCCGCTGGATTGGATTATCGGTGGCCCGGCCTATGCGGGTCGTGGTTGGCGCATGCTGGTAGAGTGTTTATCAGCAGGCCGGGGTATCTCTTTACCAGCACTGGCGACAGCAACCGGCCACCTGGCAGCACGGATGACCGGTGCTTACGGTTATGTGCGTCAGCAGTTCGGCATGTCGATTGGTAAGTTTGAAGGTGTGCAGGAAGGTTTAGCGCGCATTGGTGGTTTAACTTACACCTTAGAAGCGATGCGGGTGATGACTGCCGGTGCTATCGATTTGAATTTGAGCCCATCGGTAGTGACGGCGATTGCCAAATACCATATGACCGAGATGTCGCGTACCTTATTAAACGACGCCTTTGATATTCATGCCGGTAAAGCCATTCAGTGTGGCCCGATGAACTATCTGGCGCATGGCTATATGGGCGTACCGATCTCGATTACGGTAGAAGGTGCTAATATCCTGACCCGTAACCTGATGATTTTCGGTCAGGGTGCGACCCGTTGCCATCCTTATGTACTGGCAGAGCTGGAAGCCGCAGCCAATCCAAATGCGGAAGAAGGCCTGGCACAGTTTGATAAGCTGTTAATGGCACATATCGGCTTTGCGGTTGGCAATACCTTTGCTGCACTGTGGCAGGGTTTAACGGCCGGTGCCTTTAACAGTGCGCCGGTATCAGGCGAAACGGCCCGCTATTACAAGCAATTAAGCCGGATGAGCCGTGCCCTGGCGTTAAGTGCTGATATTTCAATGCTGATGTTAGGCGGTGATTTAAAACGTAAAGAAATGCTGTCAGCCCGCTTAGGTGATGTGTTAAGCCAGCTGTACATTGCCTCTACCGTGCTGAAGTTTTACGAAGATAATGGTCGTCAGCAGGCTGATTTGCCGTTCGTGCACTACAGTGTGCAACGCTCGCTGTTTGAGATTGGTAAAGCCTTTGATGGTTTCTTTGCCAACTTCCCGAACCGCATTTTGGCGCGTACTATCCGTACGCTGGTATTCCCGTTTGGGATCGGTTACAAAATGCCGTCTGATGAGGTGGCACAACAAATTTGTGAGGCCTTATCTAAGCCAAACACGTTGCGCGATCGCTTAACTCACCTGTGTTATGTTGGTAAAGATGAAGATGATGCCACAGGGTTAATGGAAAACGCCTTTGTTGCGATGTACAACGCCCAGCCACTGCTGAAGAAAATTGCCCAGGCGCAAAAAGCCGGTCAGTTACCGCGTAAACAGCCGCTGCTGGATAGCATTAATCAGGCGTTAGCCGCCAATATCTTAAGCGAGTCCGAGGCGGCCAGCTTACGTAAGATGAACCAGCTGCGCTTTAAAGCCATCAGTGTCGATAGCTTTAAACCCGGCGTGCTGGAAGGCATGAGTGTCGGTAAACGTGATGCTGCGTAATTAATGCAGCAATAGTAAAACCGGAGCCAGGTGCTCCGGTTTTTTATGGGTTTTCGATTGGTAAAGTCCGGAAAAGCGTTAGAATAGGCCCGACCACGAATAGCACCAATAATAAGAGGTAACGACATGGCGCAAAGTACAATTCGTCTGGCCACTGTAGCCGATGTGCCACTGATATTGAAATTTATTCAGGGATTGGCGGAATATGAAAAGCTGGCGCATGAGGTAGTAGCAACCGAACAAAAGTTAACCGAAACCTTATTTTCAGCACGACCTGCCGCTGAAGTGGTGATTGCTGAATATCAGGGACAGCCTGCAGGTTTTGCGTTGTTTTTCCACAATTACTCGACTTTCCTGGCCAAGCCAGGTCTATATCTCGAAGATCTATTTGTGTTACCACAGTTTCGCGGCCAGGGGCTGGGCAAGTTATTACTGACCTATCTGGCGAAACTGGCCGTAGACAGAGGCTGTGGCCGTTTTGAATGGTCAGTGCTGGACTGGAATCAACCCGCAATTGATTTCTATCAGGCGCAGGGGGCAACATTGTTGCACGATTGGCGGATCAACCGGGTAACCGGTGAAAAATTAACGGCCTTGGCGGCGCAATATCAGGTTGAGTAAGCAGTTAAAGTGTTTTGTCGGAGTAGTAAATGACAAAGGAAGTGGGGAAGAAGCCTCTGCCATCGTCGCAGAGCGATGCAGATAAGCCTGGCAAAGTGGCACCTAAGATGCGTAAGAAAAAACAACAGGGGGATTTTTGGATCAATCTCAGTATTGGTCTCTTTATCAGCGCTTGTTTGTTGGTACTGGGTTTTGAACTGTTGCTGAAGATAGTCCGCTAAAGCGGTTAGCGCTGAATCTAAACCAGAGATATAAACAGAAGGGAGGCATTGCCTCCCTTCTGTTTTACAGCGGTTTTAACTTATGCCTGACCGCGAGCGATAATTTCCTGAGCCATCTGATCAGCGACGGTGCTGGTGGGTTTATTTTCAGCGTCGGCGCGCTCAAAAATCTGCAGCAGGGTGTCAAAAATTTGCATTACCTTCGCTGTAGACTCTGCCGCATTATAACCTTGCGGACGCATTTCAAAGGCGACGTTAATAATGCCACCGGCGTTAATGACATAGTCCGGTGCATACAGAATACCCAGCTCACGCAGCTTCTGGCCATGTTCAGGGCGCTTTAACTGGTTGTTGGCACAACCGGCTACAATTTTGGCTTTTAATTGCGGGATGGTGTCATCATTTAAGGTGGCGCCCAGCGCACAAGGCGCGTAGATATCAGCAGCTACACCGTAGATATCATTCAGGCCCACCGCAGTGGCGCCAAACTGCGTCACAGCACGGTTTACCGCATCCTGGTTAATGTCGGTGACAATAAGCTTAGCGCCTTCTTTATGCAGATGCTCACACAGATAGAAACCGACGCTACCTAAGCCTTGTACGGCAACCGTTTTGCCTGCCAGATCGGCAGAGCCAAACTGATGCTTAGCGGCGGCTTTAATGCCCTGATAGGTACCCAGTGCCGTAAACGGACCTGGGTTACCGCTTTTACCCTCTAACCCGGCAACATAAGGCGTAACCTGATGCACCTGCATAATGTCATGGGTAGTAATGTTCACATCTTCAGCGCTATAGTAGCTGCCGCTTAAGCGGTGTACCATGCGGCCAAAGGCTTGAAATAAGGCCTCAGATTTAATGGTTTTGGCATTACCGATAATCACTGACTTGCCGCCACCCAGCGGTAAACCGGCCATGGCGTTCTTATAGGTCATACCGCGTGATAAACGCAGTACATCTACCAGCGCATCTTCGTCAGATGCATAATCCCATAACCGGCAACCGCCTACAGCAGGGCCCAAGCGGGTACTGTGTACGGCGATAATGGCTTTTAAACCGGTTTCCTGATCACTGCAGAAAACTACTTGCTCATGCTGATCAAATTCTGGGTGATTAAATACGGCCACAACGGACTCCCTTGCAAGAATAGCTATTACAGCTGAATGGTTTACGTTTACGTTAACTGCGACTTATGTCGTAATGGCGCGGAATGTACCATTTTGCACCACTGAATACCAGTCTTGCCGTTAACTTGTGGCTGGTCAGTCCAGTATTGGCGGCGAGAAGCTCAGTAAAGCTTGATTGTCGCGGATAGCTCACATAAAGTAGCGGCATCTACAACACAGGAAGTCATCTTATGAGTGAGCAGTCAACTCAACAACCCACAGAAATCACCGAAGCGCAGCGCGCAGAATGGGTCCGGGCACAATTTCAGAAAGCCAATGAATATCTGGCAACCAAAGGGATTATCCCGGATAACGTGGCCGTGAGTGAAAGCCGTTATTTACCGCCTTTGGTCGCAGTATGGAAGCTGAATACCCGTGATGCCAAGTCGTTCTGGGTGATCAGTGGTGATCTGCCAACTGATCATATGCCCGTTACTGCAGCACCCAATGCCCGCGAAGCGATCCGCGCTTTTGCGTTGCACTGGCAGTTAAAAGCCGAACAAATTGCCCAGGCCGGCTTTACCGATAAAACTCAGGTTGATTTTGCCAACCTGTTAGTAAATCGCGCTGAAGGTTTATATAACCTATTCGACAATGAGCCGCTGTGGCAGGGACAATAGCTAATCGCTACACTGTCAAATTTAGTTGACAAAAAAAGCCGCTATTGCGGCTTTTTTTATGCGCAGCGCTGCGGTTTATTCTTCAAAATACCACAAGCCCTGGTTAATCAAGTCTGTCAATAATAACAGGCGTTCTTCCCGCGCGGTAAAATGCAGACACTGCTGTTGGTCAATGCGTTTGCTGTCACAGAGTAATTGCGCTGTCATCTGCTCTTCGGCTGGCAGCACTATGGTAGTGCCGTTGATAAACAGCTGAATATCACTGCTTTCGTTTGTCTGATAGTAGCTGCAACGCAGGCCGCCAAGGCGTGCCAGTACCGAGCCTTCTTCCAGATATTCCGCAATTTCCTCGGCCTGATAATGTGGGTCTGGCTCTTGCTGATCCAGCTCATGTTTGGCCTGGGTAATATACTGGCCAAACCAAAGCGGCAGTTTGTCGCGGTCACTGACCAGCTGCACCAACAACTGCTGCACCTGATCCAGATCCTGCTCACTAATCGCACCGATATTACCGGTCAGGTTGCGATCAGGATCGCTAAAGCGTTTACCGCTGATATCATTATCCAATAGATAATCGGCTAAACCGGTCAGTAAGTCTTTTTGTGCCGGCGCCCGGAAACCAACTGAGTAGTTCAGACTGTTCTCGAGTGAAATCCCCTCGTGTGGGCAGCCAGGCGGAATATATAAAATATCACCCGGCTCCATAATCACATCAATACAGGCGGTAAAGGGTGTAACTTGCAGCAGGCGTGGGTGCGGGCAGAATTGCTTTAGTGACGCATCTGGCATACCAACCCGCCAGTGTCTTTTACCTTCGCCCTGGATAATAAACACATCATATTGATCCAGATGCGGACCAACACCGCCACCCGGCGTGGAAAAGCTGACCATCAGATCATCAATCCGCCAGTTTGGAATAAAGCGAAACGGCTCGATTAACTCCGCCGCCGGTGGATGCCAGTGGTCAACCGCCTGCACCAGAATAGTCCAGTCCTTGTCGCCATAGCGGCTAAAGTCTTCAAAGGGGCCGGTTTCCAGCTGCCAGTTACCGTCGCGACATTCGACCAGCCGCGATTCGACGTCATCTTCCAACGCCAGACCCGCAAGCTCATTCGCTGATAGCGGATCCTGAAAGTTCTTAAAGCCTTGTTTAATCAACAGCGGCTGCTTTTGCCAGTACTGCTGCATAAAATCGGCCAGGCTTAATTTACCCAGATTTAACTGATACATTTTAGGATCCCAAGTAAAGCAGCTGAATTTACGATTACAGAGCAAGAACCAGATTGCTCACGCCAAGACGCCGTAAATACATCCCTGTAGGCTTCATTCAGGCATCCATGCCTTCAAGACTTGGCTTAAAGCAATCCGGTTCCCTGCTAATAAAGTTACTGGATTAATCCAATAACTCCACCAGACGAATAGCATCACCGATATAGCCGGCAGGTGACAGCTGCTTCATCTCGGCTTTTACCGCATCCGGCAGCGCCAGACCATCGATAAAGACGGCCAGATCGGCAGCGCTGATCCGCTTACCACGGGTCAGTTCTTTTAGCTTCTCGTACGGCTTTTCAATGCCATATTTGCGCATTACCGTCTGCACCGGCTCGGCCAGTAATTCCCAGTTGGCGTCCAGCTCGGCCAGCAGGTTGGCTTCGTTCACTTCCAGCTTGCTGATCCCTTTTAAGGTGGCCTGATAGGCAATCAGCGTATAGCCAAAGCCGACACCGAGATTACGCAGTACGGTAGAGTCGGTCAGATCTCGCTGCCAGCGTGATACCGGTAACTTGGCGGATAAATGGTTAAACAGCGCATTGGCGATGCCGAGGTTACCTTCTGAGTTTTCAAAGTCGATCGGGTTAACCTTGTGCGGCATGGTTGAAGAGCCAATTTCGCCGGCCACGGTTTTTTGCTTAAAGTGACCCAGTGCAATATAGCCCCAGACGTCGCGGTCAAAATCCAGCAGGATAGTATTAAAACGGGCGATGGCATCAAACAGCTCGGCAATATAATCATGCGGCTCAATTTGCGTGGTGTACGGGTTCCAGCTGATGCCCAGCGAGCTGACAAAGCGCTCGGCAAAGGCATGCCAGTCCAGCGTCGGGTAAGCCGATAAATGCGCGTTGTAGTTACCGACAGCGCCGTTGATTTTACCCAGCAGGCTGACCGCAGCAATTTGCTCACGCTGGCGCTTTAAACGCACATAGACGTTCGCCAGCTCTTTACCCATCGTAGTGGGGGACGCCGGTTGACCGTGCGTACGCGCCATCATCGGCACCGCTTTTAACTCCAGCGCCAGCTTTTTAATTGCTGTTAGCAAGGCATCACATTCAGGCAGTAATACGCTGTCGCGCGCTTCGCGCAGCATCAGCGCATGTGACAGGTTATTGATATCTTCGGAGGTACAGGCAAAGTGAATAAACTCACTGATGGCGGCAAGTTCGCTATTGCCGGCGACTTTTTCTTTTAACAGATATTCAACGGCTTTCACGTCGTGGTTAGTGGTGCGCTCAATATCTTTGACCCGCTGTGCATCGGCCAGGCTAAAGTTATCGACGATTTGATTTAGCAGCGCATTGGCCTCTGCGGATAACGCCGGCACTTCGCTGATCGCCGGCTCGGCGGCCAGCTGCTGCAACCAACGCACTTCGACCAAAACCCGGTACTTGATTAAACCAAACTCGCTGAAAATCGGGCGCAGCGCGGCAGCTTTGCTACCGTAGCGGCCGTCGACCGGCGAAATGGCAGTAAGGGCATTAAGTTCCATGAAAACTCCTGATCTTATAGTGCGGGAAGACTGGCCAGCGCTTTCTGCGCTGCAGCCAGGATTTTCCGTCGTTTAAAAATAAAGTTTAGCCGGCTGCCGCCAGCCTGACGCCAGAGTACGGCAGAGCGGATTGCCGCCAGCAGCAGGGCGCGCACTTTTTGCTGCACACTGCTTTGACTGAGTAATTCCGGTTGGCCGTAAATTTGAATGCGGGCGCCGAGGCTGCTAATGCAGTCGGTATAGATATCGGCCAGTTTGCCAATAATAGTCTCATCGGTAACACTAAAATGCTGCAATTGCCGCTCCAGTTGCGAGAGTTGCTTGCCCAGCTCGGCCATATTGTCGCGGTTTTTATTCAGTCGCCGCTCCAGCGCCAGTACGCCGACCAGGTAACGGGTGAGCTCAACGTCTTTTTGTGGCTTATCGCCCAACTGCTCAATAATCAGTTGCAGCCCTTCGCGTAAATTCGTCAGTTCGCCACCATAAATATCCAGCGGCGTAGCGGGGTTCAGATTGATTACGCTACCCAGCATAATTTCCAGTTGCGCTTGTTGCGAATCGGTACTGCGGGCCACTTTTTGCACCAACTTGGCCGCCTGACACAGGCCGGCCAGCGCATAAATTTGAGTTTCTAACGATACTTGCATCTTAGCTTAGTGCCTCATCAATAATACCACCGCCAAGGCAGACTTCATCCAGATAGAACACTGCCGACTGACCAGGGGTTACCGCTTTTTGTGGGCTATCAAAAATCACCTGCAGCCGGCCATCAGAGCGCGGTGTGACTGTGCAGGGAATATCATGTTGCCGGTAGCGGGTTTTTACCGTTAAGCGGCAAACTTGCTGTGGCCCGGTGCGATCCACCCAGTGCAGTTGACTGGCGATCAACCCGCTGGATAACAGCGCCGGGTGATCATGGCCCTGCGCAACCAGTAACCGGTTGAGCGTGAGATCTTTGCCGACCACATACCAGGGATCGTCGCCGCCATCGCGTAAACCGCCAATGCCTAAGCCTTTGCGCTGGCCCAGGGTGTGATACATCAGGCCCTCGTGGCGGCCGATAATTTTGCCATCATCAATACTGACAATATCGCCCGGCTGAGCCGGTAAATACTGCTGCAGAAAATCTTTAAACTTGCGCTCACCGATAAAGCAGATGCCGGTGGAGTCTTTTTTATCATGGGTGACCAGGCCTTGTTGCTCAGCAATGGCGCGCACGGCTGGCTTTTCCAAATCGCCAACCGGAAACAAGGTTTGCGCGATATGTTGCTCAGCCAGGGTGTAGAGGAAGTAGCTTTGATCTTTATTGTGATCCAGACCACGCAGCATTTGCCAGTGACCATCCTGATAACGGCGGCGTACATAATGGCCGGTAGCGATATAGTCAGCGCCCAGCGCTTCAGCGGCAAACTCCAGAAAGGCTTTAAACTTGATTTCTTTATTGCACATAATGTCCGGGTTAGGGGTGCGCCCGGCTTTATATTCGGCTAAGAAATACTCGAACACATTGTCCCAGTATTCGGCGGCAAAGTTGACCTTGTGTAATTTGATACCCAGTTTATCGCATACGGCCTGGGCATCGGCCATATCTTCTGCGGCAGCACAGTATTCGTCGTTGTCGTCTTCTTCCCAGTTTTTCATAAACAGGCCTTCCACCTGATAACCCTGTTGCAACAACAGGTAGGCGGAAACGGACGAATCAACGCCGCCGGACATCCCGACGATTACTTTTTTACTGCTATGCTCTGACATGACACCGCGCTTAAAGACTGCCTGAATTAAAGGCGCGGATTATAACACCAAAATAGCGGCGGCAAAAATGCTCGCTACCGGAAAAAAGCTGACTAAGCTGCGGTTTACTGTCAGCAAAGCGGTTGGATCAATGACAATGGCAGTCGGGTACCGGCTAAACAGAGATCGATGGCATCCAGCACCAGCTGACTGCGCGGAGGCAGTTTTTGTGCCAGCAGTTCACTTTTATCAAGCCAGTGTAGCGCCAGAATATCCGGATCCTGGGGCTGAAATGCTGCTGGCAGCTGGTCGGGCTCAAACAAAAAATTCACCCGCACATAGGTATGGCCGTTGCTGGCCTTTAACTGCGAAATGCCAAGCCAGGCTGAGGGCAGCAGGGTCAGGCCGGTTTCCTCGTATACTTCGCGGCAGACGGCGCTGAGCAGATCTTCATCCTCTTCCATATGGCCGGCAGGCTGGTTTAACACTTCCCGGCCACTGAGTTTGTCGCGTTCCTGGACCAGTAAAAACCGGCCCTGATAATAAATCACCGCCGCCACGGTCAGATGGAGTCTGTTCCTGCTCATAGTTATCCTACACTGTCCCTAAAGTTCGATAATACGGTGCTGGCCCGGTGCCAGCTCACCCAGTTGCCAGTCACCAATCTGTACCCTGACCAGACGCAGTGTCGGGAAGCCGACCGCGGCGGTCATCCGCCGTACCTGACGGTTTCGCCCTTCATGGATGGTTAATGCCAGCCAGCTGGTCGGAATATTGGCCCGATAGCGAACCGGCGGCTGCCGCTGCCAGAGTTCGGGTTCGGCCAAAAGCTCAGCCTGGGCCGGCAGCGTCATGCCGTCGTTAAGTTGTACGCCCTGACGTAGCTTTACCAGCGCCTGTTCGTTAATTTGCCCCTCGACCTGAACCCAGTAGGTTTTCGGTGCTTTAAATGCCGGGTCAGCAATTTTTTGCTGGGTCTTGCCGCAATTGGTTAACAGCAGCAGGCCTTCGCTGTCCCGATCCAGCCGGCCGGCGGCATAGATATCCGGGATGGCCAAAAAATCAGCCAGCGTCTGGCGTGGCGGTGTACTGTTGTCGGTAAACTGGCTTAATACATCGTAGGGCTTATTAAAGAGTACCAATAGTGGATTTTCTACCTTAGTCCTATTGTTTTTTGCTGAAAAAGCCTTATGTTTTGGCCGGGTCGGCCGTTTCTGAGCATTCACGCCTGATCTCTGCATCTGATGTTGACCGTAATATTTAAACGCCGCGGCGCCAAGCTGCCGTTTAACCGGGTGGTGTGCCGCTGGATGTGCGCTGCCTGTTTTATTCGCCCTGATGCTGATATACTCAGCGGGCTTCGTTTGGCTGCGTTTTAAACAATTTCCACACACGGGTGGCGATGGCCTTGTCATGGCGATCCGGCGCTAACAATACAGGAACTAACATGTCGAAAGAAAGTGCAAAAATTATTTACACCATTACTGATGAAGCGCCAGCGCTGGCGACTCAGTCGTTATTGCCGATTATTGAGGCCTTTTCTGCCGCGGCCGGTGTAGCCGTTGAAACCCGTGATATTTCCTTGTCGGGCCGTATTATTGCGAGCTTTCCGGAATTTTTAACTGCTGAACAACGCATCAACGACGATCTGGCTGAGCTGGGTGAACTGGCGAAACAGCCGGATGCCAACATTATCAAGCTGCCAAATATCAGCGCCTCTATTCCGCAAATGAAAGCGGCAATTAAAGAATTACAGGCTCAGGGCTATGCGCTGCCGGATTATCCGGAAGAGCCAAAAACCGAGCAGGAGCGTGATGTCAAAGCACGCTACGACAAAATCAAAGGCTCGGCGGTAAACCCGGTATTACGTGAAGGTAACTCTGATCGTCGCGCACCGGCTTCAGTTAAACAATATGCCCGGAAAAATCCGCACAGCATGGGTGCCTGGAGCAGCAGCTCCAAGTCTCATGTCGCCCATATGACGGCGGGTGATTTTTATGGCTCTGAGCAATCCGCTACCATGGCTGCTGATGATGTGCTGAAAATCAGCCTGCAGCAGGCCGATGGCAGCGTTAAAGTATTAAAAGAAAAAGTCGCGGTGCTGGCAGGTGAAGTGGTCGATGCCACCTTTATGAGCGTTAAAGCGCTGCGTGACTTCTATGCCGCTGAAGTAGAGAGCGCGAAAGCGCAGGGCGTACTGTTCTCGCTGCATTTAAAAGCTACCATGATGAAGGTATCAGACCCCATTATGTTCGGTCATGCGGTAAAGGTGTTCTACAAAGAAATCTTTGCCAAATATGCCGCTACCTTCGACAAGCTGGGCGTGGATGTGAACAACGGTATTGGCGATCTTTATGCCAAGCTGCCGCAACTGCCACAAGCCGAGCAGGAAGCCATAGTGGCCGATATCAAGGCGCTGTATGCCAGCAAGCCAGCGATGGCGATGGTGAACTCCGATAAAGGCATTACCAACCTGCATGTACCAAGCGATGTGATTATCGATGCGTCTATGCCAGCAATGATCCGCAGCTCCGGTCAGATGTGGGGCCCGGATGGTCAGTTACATGATACCAAAGCCGTGATCCCGGATCGCTGCTATGCCGGTGTTTATCAGGAAACGATCGAATTCTGTAAGAAAAACGGCGCTTTCGACCCGCGTACCATGGGCTCAGTACCGAACGTTGGCTTAATGGCGCAAAAAGCCGAAGAATACGGTTCACACGATAAAACCTTCGAAATCCCGGCCGCCGGTACCGTAGTGGTAACTAACAGCCAAGGCGAAGTAGTATTTAGCCATCAGGTCGAAGCCGGTGATATCTGGCGCATGTGTCAGGTAAAAGACGCCCCTATCCGTGATTGGGTGAAACTGGCCGTTAACCGCGCTCGTTTAAGCAGTACGCCAGCCGTGTTCTGGTTAGACAGCGCCCGCGCCCATGACGCTGAGCTGATTAAGAAAGTACAAAGTTACTTAAAAGAGCACGATACCACTGGTCTGGATCTGCAGATTATGTCGCCGGTTGATGCCACCCGTCATACCCTGGCGCGGATGAAGCAAGGTCTGGATACCATCTCTGTGACCGGTAACGTGCTACGCGACTATCTGACTGACCTGTTCCCAATCCTGGAATTGGGTACCAGCGCCAAGATGTTGTCTATCGTGCCACTGATGAACGGCGGCGGCTTGTTCGAAACTGGCGCCGGTGGTTCAGCACCTAAGCACGTCGAGCAGTTTGTTGATGAAAACCATCTGCGCTGGGATTCACTGGGTGAGTTCCTGGCCTTAGCGGCCTCACTGGAGCATCTGTCTCAGGTTGCCGGTAACAAGGTGGCGCAGATCCTGGCCGATACCCTGGATCAGGCGACAGCCTTATTCCTGGACAACGACAAATCACCACGTCGTAAAGCCGGCGAGCTGGATAACCGTGGTAGCCACTTCTATCTGGCGATGTACTGGGCCCGCGCCATGGCGAAACAACAGGCTGACAGTGCACTGGCAGCACGCTTCGCTAAACTGGCGGATACGCTGGAAGCCAGCGAACAGCAAATCCTGGCGGAGTTAAATGGCGTACAGGGTAAGGCAGTGGATATCGGCGGTTACTACCGTCCGGATCAGGCCAAAGTGGCTGCAGCGATGCGGCCAAGCGCAACCTTAAACGCGGCGCTGGCAGCACTGTAATAGCGGTGAGCGGCCCGCTATCCGGCTATAGCCGGGGCGGGCTGCAAAGATGTCTTGTGCTCTGTGTAATAGCACAGCAAACGCAGGACAACAAAAAAGCAGGCGTCGCCTGCTTTTTTGTTTTCAGGTCCGCTGTGCTATTCGTCAACGCCGGGCAGCTTGATATTGACAGCGTGTAAGCCTTTGGGGCCCTCAGACAAGTCGAATACCACGTCCTGGCCCGCTTTTAGCGTGCGGTAGCCATCCATGTTAATGGTTGAATAATGGGCGAAAATATCTTCGTCGCGTCCGTCTTCCCGGATAAATCCAAATCCTTTGGCATTATTGAACCATTTCACTTTACCGGTAGCCATACTACTTACTTCCTTCTCTAAGTTAGCTATATTCTGTATGCTAGTGAAGCACTAAGCAGGAGCCGGAACTGGCCCCGTTATTTAATGTAGATAATTTGAGCAAACAGTCAAGGTATTTGCAAAAATAAGCTAAAACCTTTACGCAATTTTAATAACACGCGCCTTTGCTGGATGGCGCTCGGATGGCTATAGTTAATTTATGAGCGGTAAGCAGAATCCCAACGTACATTTTGATGATATCGCAGAACTCACCCGGCAGCGGTTGGCACCGCCACCGATGTATAAGGTGATTTTGCATAATGATGACTATACCCCAATGGACTTTGTCATCGATGTACTGAGCCGGTTCTTTAATATGCAGTATGAAAGAGCCACCGAAATTATGCTGAAAGTACATTATGAAGGCAGCGCGGTTTGTGGGGTTTTTACTGCCGAAATTGCCGAAACCAAGGTGCAGCAAGTGATGACCTATGCCAAGGAGCATCAGCATCCGTTGCTCTGTACCATGGAACGCGCTTAAAACCGTTGGCATCCCGGGGCTGTGGCCAAGGATGTCTCTAACTCAGGTGGATTAGGAGTGATGTATGTTAAATAAAGATCTTGAGTTAACGCTGAATATGGCATTCAGGTTTGCGCGCGAACGCCGGCATGAATTTATGACGGTTGAACATCTGTTACTGGCCTTACTGGATAACCCTTCTGCGGGCGCGGCGCTGAAATCCTGCGGCGCTAATCTGGATAAGCTGCGCCAGGAGTTGGCCAGCTTTATCGACTCCACCACACCGGTGCTGCCGGAGGGGGAGCTGGAGCGCGATACGCAGCCGACACTCGGCTTTCAACGCGTGCTACAGCGCGCGGTCTTTCATGTGCAATCCTCAGGTAAGTCGGAAGTCAATGGCGCTAACGTTCTGGTGGCGATCTTCTCTGAGCAGGAATCGCAAGCGGTTTATCTGCTGAAAAAAATCGATATCACCCGGCTGGATGTGGTGAACTACATCTCGCACGGCATTACCAAAACTGAAAAGCTGGAACAGCATGATGATAGCCAGCAGGAAGAGATTGGCGAGCAGGGCGCAGAAGAGCACCGTTACCTGGAAAACTTTACTGCCAACCTGAATGTACAGGCGAAAAATGGCCTGATCGATCCGCTCATTGGCCGCGATACCGAAGTGGAGCGGGCAGTGCAGGTACTGTGCCGGCGGAAGAAAAATAATCCGCTGTTAGTCGGCGAAGCTGGCGTCGGCAAAACGGCCATTGCTGAAGGTCTGGCCTGGCGCATCGTACAGCAGCAAGTGCCGGAAGTGATTGCTGATGCCACTATCTACTCGCTGGATATGGGTGCTTTGCTGGCCGGTACCAAGTACCGTGGCGATTTTGAAAAGCGCTTAAAGTCGCTGTTAAAAGAAATTGAGCGCGAGAAAAACGCCATCCTGTTTATTGATGAAATTCATACCGTGATTGGTGCAGGTGCGGCCTCGGGCGGTGTGATGGACGCGTCAAATCTGATTAAGCCGTTGTTGTCGAGCGGCCGCTTACGCTGTATGGGGTCAACCACCTATCAGGAATTTAAAAATATCTTCGAAAAAGATACCGCACTGGTGCGGCGCTTCCAGAAAATCGATGTGGTAGAGCCCAGTGTCGAAGATACCACCCGCATTCTGCTTGGCTTAAAAGAGCGCTATGAGCAGCACCATAATGTGAAATACACGCAGAAAGCACTGCGCGCTGCTGCTGAACTGTCGGCAAAATATATCAGCGAGCGGCATTTACCGGATAAAGCCATTGATGTGATTGATGAGGCCGGTGCCTCACAACGGCTGCTACCGGCATCGAAGCGCAAAAAAGTGATTAACGTTGCTGAAATTGAGCAGGTGATTGCCAAAATCGCCCGTATTCCGGAGAAGTCAGTCTCCGCTTCGGATAAAGAAGTGCTAGCCAATCTGGATCGTAATCTGAAATTGGTGGTCTTTGGCCAGAATGCACCCATTGAAGCGCTAACGGCGGCGATCCGCTTATCGCGTTCAGGCTTGGGTAACGAGGAAAAGCCCATCGGCAGCTTCCTGTTTGCCGGGCCTACCGGGGTTGGGAAAACCGAAGTTACCAAACAGCTGGCCAAGGTGATGGGTGTTGAGCTGCTACGCTTTGATATGTCGGAGTATATGGAGCGGCATGCGGTGAGCCGTTTAATTGGTGCGCCACCGGGCTATGTCGGTTTTGAGCAGGGCGGCTTGCTGACTGATGCGGTCTCCAAGCATCCATATTCAGTGGTGCTGCTGGATGAAATCGAAAAGGCACACTCGGATATCTACAATATCCTGTTGCAGGTGATGGATCACGGTACTCTGACCGATAATAACGGTCGCAAGATTGATTTCCGCAATGTGATCCTGGTGATGACAACTAACGCCGGGGTGCAGGAGACGGTACGTAAGTCGATTGGCTTTAAACAGCAGGATCATAGCCATGACGCGCTCAGTGAAATCAATAAAACCTTTAGTCCGGAATTCCGTAACCGGCTCGATGGCATTATCTGGTTTCAACATCTGGATCAGGAGATTATTCTGCAAATCGTTGATAAGTTTATTTGCGAACTGCAGGTACAACTGGATAAGAAACAGGTGTCGTTGGAGCTCAGTAGTGAAGCCCGGCACTGGCTGGCAGCCAAGGGATATGATCAGGCGATGGGCGCTCGGCCGATGGCAAGAGTGATCCAGGAACAACTGAAAAAGCCTTTGGCTAATGAAATCCTGTTTGGGGTGCTAACTGAGGGTGGCGATGTGCGGGTGGAACTGGTGGCGGATAAACTGGAATTCCATTATCAGACCAGTAAAACCGCGGCGACCGAAGCACAGCCGGGTTAATAAGCCGCTCACCGGCAAACAGATGTGGACTAAAACGCAAAAACCCGGCGATGCCGGGTTTGCCTTAAGCTGGCGACGAAAAGCACTAAGTCGGCATTTCGTGCAGACCTAGGCTGCTTAACGCTGGCGGAATACGATCCGGCCCTTGGTCAGATCATAAGGCGTCAGTTCTACGGTAACCTTATCACCGGTTAAAATGCGGATATAGTTTTTGCGCATTTTGCCGGAAATATGTGCGATCACCACGTGACCATTTTCCAGCTCAACTTTGAACATGGTGTTTGGCAGGGTATCCAAAATGGTACCTTGCATTTCAATTACATCTTCTTTCGCCATTCAGCGTACTCGCCTCTAATAAAATTTGGTGCCTTTGGAAAAACAGCGCAGATTGTGCCGAAAAGCCACCGATAAGTAAAGCAGCAAGCGCTTTTTTAAGCAAATGAGTGCCAGCCGCCATCGAAATAGCGCTGATGCGGCAGAAATTCCTGCTTATAGGCCATTTTGCGACAGCCATCGACCTGATAGCCGAGGTAGACATAGTCCAGCTGCTGCTGTGCCGCCAGTTTTAGCAGATACAGGATTGCTAACTTACCGGGGGAAAAAGACTCTGCCTGCCGGGCAAAAAAGGTGTACACCGCTGAATAGGCGCCTGCGAGTTCATCCACCACCATCACGGCCTGTAACACCCCGGCCTGATACAACTGCAGCAAGCTGATCGGCTGCCATTTACTGTTTAGCAGCGAGTCCAGTTGCTCCTGCGTTGCCGGATGCATCACCCCATCCGGATGCTTAAAAGCAATATAGTCGGCAAATAACGCAAATAGTTGTTGTCGCTCAGCCACCGCGTCGGGCACCTTGCTTAGCTGACACTGCCAGCCGCTGCGCGCGGCTTTGCTGAGCAGGCGCCGCTGGCTGCTGCTTGGCGTAAAATCTGGCAGCGGGATCCTCAGTGATTGGCAGGCGTGACAACTGGGGCAATGTGGCCGGTACAGTTGATCACCGCTGCGGCGGAAATTATGTTTGATCAGCAACTGATATAAACTGGCGTCCATTGGCTGTGGACTGAGCAATACCGCCAGTTGCTCTTGCTGCGAACTCAGGTAGCTACAGGCGGCAGGTGGGGTCAGGCCAAACTGCAAGCTCTGCTCAGTCATGCCCAGGCTCCAGTAGCAGCGGCTGGCTTCGCCAATGCTCTGCCGGTGCAGGTGTCTTGGTTAAGGTTGCAATCAGCGGCAGGTAGTCGCGCCGGGACAGGGTAGTGGCGCCAAGTTTCAGTAAGAACGGGTTAGGTAACTGACAGTCAATCCAGCCGGGGGCATAGCGCTGCAAATGCTGTTGCAGCGCTATCAACGCAAACTTAGCGCCATTATCAATGCGGTTAAACATCGATTCACCGCAAAACAGCTGACCCAGCTGCACGCCATATAAGCCACCGACCAGTTGCTTGCCTTGCCAGACCTCGACACTATGCGCCAGACCTTGTTGGTGCAGCGCCAGATAGGCTTGCTGCATCGGTGGCAGGATCCAGGTTTGCGCCTGACTGGGCCGGGGTTCGGCACACTTGCTGATCACTTCGGCAAACGCCTGATTTAGCGTTACGGTTAAACCTTCGCGGCGTAATTGCTTGCGCAAGGTACGGTTTAAGCTAAGCGTATCGGGCGCAAAGACGGCGCGGATAGCAGGGCTCCACCAGAGTAGAGGATCGCCTTCAGAAAACCATGGAAAGATGCCGCTTTGATAGGCCAGCTGCAAGCGTGCCACCGAGAGATCACCGCCCATCGCCAGCAAGCCATCGGGCTCCCGCAGCGCCTGTTGCACGGGCGGGAACCAGAGTTCATCTGCTAATAGCTCCGGCAGATAGATAGGCATCAGGCAGGGCGCGGGCAAGCTGAAGCCGTATGTTGCGGCTTCATACGCTGTTATTTACCCAGGGCGTCCAGATAGCGCTCGGCATCCAGCGCAGCCATACAACCGGAACCGGCTGAGGTAATGGCCTGACGGTAGATATGGTCTGCCACATCACCGGCAGCGAACACCCCGGCGATGCTGGTCTGAGTGGCATTGCCTTCAGTGCCGCTTTGCACTTTCAAATAACCACCATTCATCTCCAGCTGACCGGCAAAAATATCGGTATTGGGTTTGTGGCCGATGGCGATAAAGACGCCTTGCAGTGCCAGCTCTTTTGCCGCTTCGCCTTGAGTCGATTTTAACCGCACACCGGTTACGCCCATCTCATCACCCAGCACTTCATCCAGTTCGCGGTGGGTATGCAGGATAATATTGCCGCTGGCAACTTTAGCCATTAAGCGGTCAATGAGTATTTTTTCGGCTTTAAAGCTGTCACGACGGTGCACCAGATGCACTTCGGCCGCGATATTGGATAAATACAGCGCTTCTTCCACCGCAGTATTACCACCACCGACTACCGCGACTTTCTGATTGCGGTAGAAGAAACCGTCACAGGTGGCACAAGCTGACACACCGCGGCCGCTATACGCCTGCTCCGACGGTAAACCCAGATATTTGGCGGAAGCGCCGGTGGCGATAATCAGCGCGTCACAGCTGTACTGGCCGTTGTCGCCGGTCAGGATAAAGGGCCGCTGTTTCAGGTTAACGGTATGAATATGGTCAAACACGATTTCGGTATTAAAGGTTTCCGCATGCTCACGCATCCGCTCCATCAGCGCCGGGCCAGTTAAACCGTGCGCATCACCGGGCCAGTTTTCGACTTCGGTGGTGGTGGTCAGCTGACCGCCTTGCTGCATCCCGGTGACCAATACCGGTTGTAAGTTGGCGCGGGCCGCATAAACGGCGGCAGTGTAACCGGCAGGGCCAGAGCCCAGAATAAGCAGTTTGCTGTGTTTAACCTCTGACATCAGAGCACTCCATTGGAAAATAATGCAAAAAAGATAGCGGGATTCTACGGAAAGCCAGCACAAAGCGAAACCCCGTTGTCGGGAAATGGCGACGGTATAACTGTAAATAAAGGCGCACGCAGCATTAAAAAATAAGTTGTTGCAGATGGGGATTATCGATGGTCACCTTTAGCTGGCGGATCTGAGACAGTGGTAGCAGCTGTTGCGTGCTCTGCTGCTGCAGCACCAAGCATTCCTGTCGCGTCGTGTTATAGCGGGTGTCTATGGCGGTGCCACTTAGCATATCGCCATTGTGCAGTGTCAGCAGCAGCGGATAACGATAGAGGCAGACAATCTCGATATAATCATGTTTGTCACAATCCAGCATAGTCGTGTCATCCCGGGTTCGTTCAGTTCAGCAAGGTATAGCCAAACTCACGCTGAACTGCAACCCATCAGTCTGCTGTAGCTAGCCGCCTGGTCTGCTCGCTATACCCTGCGGCTTTGAACCGCTACAATACGCCCTTTTGTAAGGAGGCCTTATGCCATTACTGGTGGTTATCGGCTATGTCTGGCCTGAGCCGGCGTCTTCCGCGGCAGGCAGTCGGATGCTGAGTTTAATTCAGCTGTTTCAGGCGCAAGGCTGGCGGGTTTGCTTTGCCAGCGCGGCTGAGCCCGGGCCGCATCGGATTGATTTACCGGCCATTGGCGTCACCGAGCAGCGCATTGCCCTAAATTGCGATAGCTTTGACCGGTGGCTGAAAGAAAAGAACCCGCAGGTGGTGTTATTTGACCGTTTTATGCTGGAAGAACAGTTTGGCTGGCGGGTCGCGGCAAGTTGTCCGGATGCCCTGCGCCTACTGGATATGGAAGATTTACATGCGCTGCGCCAGGCAAGGCACGACGCCGTTAAAGCCGGGGACGCGCTGGTGGCAAAAGAGGTAGCGGTAGCGCGGCTAAATAACGAGCTGGCGCTGCGGGAAATTGCCGCCATCTATCGCTGTGATCTGACACTGGTGATTTCCGATTATGAGATGCAGCTGCTACAGCAGCATTACCGGGTGCCATCTGAGCTGCTCTGTTACTGTCCGTTCTGGCATGCAGCCAGGGTGCCGGCCGTGCCGGCTTTTGCTGAGCGCGCACACTTTATCAGTATCGGCAATTTTCGCCATGCCCCGAACTGGCAGGCGGTACTCTGGCTGAAACAACAACTCTGGCCGCAGATCCGCAAGGCCTTACCACAGGCCGAGTTACATATTTACGGCGCCTATCCGCCGCCTAAAGCGACGGCATTACATAATGCCCGCGACGGTTTTTTGGTGAAAGGCTGGGCTGCGGACGCGGTAGCGGTGATGCAACAGGCGCGGCTTTGCCTGGCGCCGCTGCAATTTGGCGCCGGGTTAAAAGGCAAATTGCTCGAAGCGATGCAATGCGGCACTCCCAGTGTTACCACCTCAATTGGCGCCGAGGGCATGCAGGCTGGCGCAGGCTGGGGCGGCGCTATTGCCGATACTGCAGAGGCGTTTTGTCAGGCCGCCGTGGCTTTAAATCAGGATGAAACGCCCTGGCTGGCAGCACAGCAGCAGGGCTATCAGATCCTGCAGCAGCGCTTTGGCGCTGAGCAGGCCAGCCGGGTTTGGCAACAATTAGCGTCTTTGCTCAATGCCAGTGCTGAGCAAACCGCTGCGCGGCGGCAACGCAATTTTACCGGCCTGATGTTACAATCACACGCTTATCGCAGCAGCCACTATATGGGGCTGTGGATCACCGCAAAAAACAGGGTTTCAACATGATTACACGGCAGCAATTCGTCGCTTTTATTGATGAAAAACTCGGCAGTGCCCGCATTAAAGATTATTGCCCGAATGGCTTACAGGTAGAAGGGCGCGACACGATCCGTACGGTAGTGACCGGCGTGACCGCCAGTCAGGCCCTGCTGGAGCAGGCGGTGGCGCTCAACGCCGATGCTGTGCTGGTACACCATGGCTATTTCTGGAAAAACGAAGCGATGCCGGTGGTGGGGATGAAAAAGCAGCGCCTGGCCACCTTGCTGAAACATGATATCAATTTACTGGCCTATCATTTGCCACTGGATGTGCATCCACAGCTGGGTAATAACGCTCAGCTTGGCAAAATACTTGGGATCACGGCGCCGCAGCCGGTGCTAACCGCTGAACCTGCTGGCGTACTGCAAATGGGGCAGTTGGCTGCGCCAGCAAAGCTCACACAGCTTGCGGCATCGCTAAGCCAGCAGCTGCAGCGTGAGGTTTTGCTCGAAGATGCCGGTATTGGTGAGATCCGCACTGTCGCCTGGTGTACCGGTGGCGGCCAGGGCTATATTGAACAAGCGGCGGCGGCCGGGGCGCAGTTATTTGTTACCGGCGAAGTGTCAGAGCAAACCATTCATGTCGCGCGTGAGCTTGGGATCCATTTTATCGCTGCCGGCCACCATGCCACCGAGCGCTATGGTATTAAAGCGCTGGGCGAATACCTGGCGGCTGAACTTGGCCTTAGCGTCCACTTTATCGATATTCCTAATCCGGCCTAAAGCCGGCCTAACCAGATGCTTTAGCCAACGCCACTATGAGCCAATCTAAGCCATTAAAAGATCGTAATTTTGATAACCTGGCCAGCCGCTTTGCCAGCAATATTTACCAGACTACTAAGGGTAAAATTCGCCAGGCGGTATTGCTGCGTGATTTGCTGGAATTACCCGAGCTCGCTGCGCCAACCGCCATTCTCGATGTTGGCGGTGGCCAGGGCCAGCTGGCGCTAAAGCTGGCTGCGCTGGGGCATCAACTGCATCTGACTGATATTTCGGCTGAGATGTTGCAACTCGCGGCAGAGGAGGCAAAGAATCAGGGGCTGAGCGCGCAGTTACAGATCAGTCAGAGTTCACTGCAAGACTTACCGCAGCGGCTTGGCGGGCAAGCTTACCCGCTGGTGCTGTGTCATGCAGTGCTGGAATGGCTAGCCGAACCAGAAGCCGCGATTAGCCAGTTACGGCAACTGGTGCAGCCGGGCGGCATAGTATCGCTGATGTTTTATAATCAGGATGCGCATCGCTTAAGTAATATCATTTACGGTAACTTTGCCTATGTGCAGGCCGGGTTAAAAGCGAAAAAACCGGTACGGTTAAATCCGCAGCAGCCGTTATCGCCCCTGCAGGTATTGCAGTGGTGTCAGCAGTCGGGCTTTAGTCTGCTTGGCAAAACCGGGGTGCGTTGCTTTCATGATTATTTGCGCGATCGTAGTCAGCAGCAAAGTCATTATGCTGAGTTAGAAGCGCTGGAGCTGCAGTATAACCGGCAGGAGCCTTATGCCTCGCTGGGCCGTTATATCCATTTGCTGTTACGGGCCTAATCAAACTCAAACTTGTACAACAAGTCGACAGCATTATCCAGACCCGATACTGCTTCCAGATACAAATTACGCAGCAGCCGGTAACGCAGCGTAAACTGACCAATTGGCTGAAAGATACCAATGCCGTATTTTAGCTGCAGATCGCGGGTTAAATAGCCACTTACCGTCACCTGCGAATTATCGCCGGCACCTTCGGTATCCAACATTAAATCACTGACGCCAAAGGCTTCACCGATTTCGCCAACCAGCTTGCCGCTGGAGGAAATACTCATACCAATCAGACTGGTGGTAACACTGTTAGCATTAAAGCCCGACTCGCTGTCCAGATCCTTGCCCATAATCAGGTATGACAGGGCATTGGCCTGAGGTTTAGCAGGTTCAGAGAAAATGGTAACTATGGGTTCGTCGGCCGGGCCCGTTACCCGAATGCCGGCAATCACATCGTCTTCCATATTGACCGGATTGCGGATAGCCTCAACGTTCAGGAACGGCTGATCGGCCGGGCCATTAAAGGTCAGTTTGCCCTGACGGATTAGCAGATCCTGGCCGTAAGCCCGGAAGGTACCATCAACCAGTGAGACTTCCCCGCGCACACTGGGGTTAAACTGCTGTTGCTGCACCCGTAACTCACCCGCTAAGCGGCTTTTTAAGCCAAAGGCCTCCAGCCTGACTTGTTGCCCTAAGCGCACGCGGATATCGGTTTCCAATGTAAATTGACTACTTTGCTCTTCAGTGATCGGTTGCAGGCGCCGGTCCAGCAGCACATGATCGCTGGATAAGCCAATGGCATTTTGCGGTAAGGTATTGACACTGATATTGGCGCGCGGGATCTGTAAGGTACCGGTGAGTCGACTGCGACCAGGTTCAGCGTTTATCAACAGATTAGGCTGCACGAACAGCTCTGCTTGCGGGATCTGCAGTCGTAGTGGATCGCCGCTGATCCCGAGGTTTGCCTGCCAGGCGTCCAGATTACGCCAATCGGCAAAGCCTGCCAGGTCAATTTTGCCCTCAGGTGTGCGCACCAGGCCGTTTAACTCAGCGCGTTCACCACGAAAGCTGATCACTAAGTCCGCCTGTTCGATATCAGTTGGCGCCAGCTTACCCCTTACTTTTAGGCCATCCAGACGCAGCTCACCACGCAGCTGCGGGTTATCCAGGCTGCCATCCAGACTTAACTGGCTCGACAGGGTACCGGCCAGTTCACTGTATTCGTCAAGTAACGGCTTTAAAAAATCCAGAGTCAAACTGGTGAGTGCAAGTTCGGCGCGCAGGGGCTTTTCTGCTTGATCCAATTCGGTAACTAGGGCTTGCGCTGTCAATTGGCCGCTATCAGCTAATTGTAACGTCAGCTTACTGCGTAACTGATGCGCCGCCATTTCGGCGCTCAGTTCCAGATCGCGCCAGGGCAGGGTCACCGGCACATCGAGTTGTTGCAACACCTGGCCACTGCTACTTTGTAAACCAAAAGTCAGTTGTGGCGCCTGTCCGTGCCGCCAATTGATATCTAGCTGGGCGGCAAGCTCACCATTAATGCTGCTTTGCAGCGGTAACAGGCTATTCAGATTTTCCAGCGGGTAATCGCTGAGCGCCAGCTTTGCCTGCACCTGCGTAGCTGATAGCGTGGCCGCTTCGCTGAGGCAGAGTCTGGCATCCAACTGCGCCCAGCAATGTGCCGCCAGCATCAGTTGTTGCGCCGGCAGGTCAGCCTTAATAGCGAGTGGCTCGGCGAGTTGCCAGTCACCTAACTGGCTGGCCAGTAAAAACTCGGTTAGCTGCCCCTGCCAGAGCTGACGTTGGCTTAGCGAGCCAGCCGCCTGCAGCTTAACCGCCAGCCCTTCGGCTTTAAGCTGTGCCTTTAGCTGATGTGCATCTTCATCACCCGCTAAGCTTAGCTGTAATTCTTGTAAGCGCTGCTGTTGCCAGCGCGCTTGCGAAAGCTGCAGCGTCAGGCTGGTGCGCAATTTATCTGCCAAATCAGTAGTGGCGATAAGTGATGCCTGACGCAGCCGGGCATCCTGATATGCCAGTCGCTCAGCGTTTAGCTCCAGTGTGACTTTTGGCGTCAGCATCGGGCCTGTTACGGCAATACTGCCTTGCAGTGCGCCGCGCAGCTCTGGGTAAGATAAGGCCGCATCCGGCACTGACAATTCAGCCTGCAACTGCCAGTCTTGCTGCAATTGGCCATAGAGCCGTAACTGGTTTTGGCCATGGCTTAACAGCAGATCCGGGCTGTTAAACTGCCAGTCGCTAAAATCTGCATTGCTACTCAGGGTCAAAGAGCCTGCCAGCAGCAGCGGCAGTTGTCGCAGTTCGCCTTGCATCGCCAGCTGCGGCAGTTGCAGTGCTAAACCGCTGTTCGGGTCCAGTTTGCCCGCCATTTGCAACTGGCCACTTAATTGCCCCTGATAATCGGGCCAGTAGGCACCGGGTTTAATGCCGTCCATCGCCAGTTGTAGTTGCCAGTTAAGTGCCGGCTCTAAGTTAAGCTCGCCTTTGGCCTGCACCTGGCCATCAAGGGTGGTGAGCTGCAGCTCGCGGATAGCAGCGCGTTGTTGCCAGTTAAACCAGCTGGCGTCCAGACGCAGTCCGGCATCAGGTAGCCCCGTGGATCGCAGTTCTGTGGCAAGGTTTAATTGCAGCTCGGTCAGATTGCCGTCGAGCTCTAGCGCCAGAGCGGACAGCTGATAGTCCGGTTGTTCAAGCGGCCAGCGTAATTCCCGGGCTTGCAGTGCCAGTTGCAGCGGTAAGTCGGCGCTGAGCAAGGCCAGTCGCCCTTGTAATGCCAGGTTAAGTGGTCCGCTAGCGTTGATCTCAGCAATCAGCTCGGCCAGCGAGCCGCGCAGTTGTCCCTGCAGACGCTGCCCGGCCAGGGCGGTGTCTTGCAGCAGGGCATCGAACTGCGCAGACAATGGAAAGCCTGTTGCTAAATCAAGATTGGCACTAAGCTGAGCTTGTAGCTGTGGGTGCGTCAGTTGTAAATCAAGCAGGCGCACTTGCCGTGGCGTTAGTTGGGCACTAAAGGTCAGCAGCGGCAAGCTAAAGAGCTGCTCGCCTTGCTGTAGCTCGCTATGACTAAGCTGAAAATCATCAATAAAAACCGATAGTGGTAAGCTAAAGGGGCTAAGCTCTGGTGCTGGGTAGGCGGTCAGCGGCTCGGCGTCACTGCTACTGTCAGCAAGTGTGACGAGCAAACCGTCCAGCCGGCCTTGCTGTAACTGTAGCCGGTTACCCCAGGCGTTCAAGCCAATACTAAAGTGCTGCCAGGCCAGTTGCTGCTCTGGCAAGTTAAGTTGTAGCCGTTCAATCAGCAGCCGGTCAATTTTTAACGGGATCGGAAACGCCAGGCCGGCCAGCCGTCGTGGCGTATTAGCCTCGGACGCGCCGATATGCAGCGTTGTCGGTTCGCTGTCAAGTGCCGGTTCAGCAGCAGTTGCCGCCTGCGCCGATGACTGATCAGTAGGCTGGCTGTTAATGGTGACGCCATTTAGCGCCAGCTCGGGAATACAGAGCCGGAACTGGATCAGGCAGCGTTTTTGTAGCCGCAGTTGTAGCTGCTCCAGGCTAAGATCCAGCTCAGGGCTTTGATAACTTAGCTGCTTGAGGGTTACGCCGCCAAGCCAGCTGCCGGAAGCCTCGGCAACCTTAAGTTCTGGCACGGCTTTTTCTGTCAGGTACAGGCTAAATCGTAAGCCGGACTGACTGAACAGCAACCAGCAAAGTAATAGTAACAATGCCCAGAGCGGCCAGAAAATGCCGCGGTCAAGCCAGGTGAGCAGGCGCTTCATAGCTCAGGCCCCAAAGAAAAATGCAGCTGAAAGGGCTTACCTTCCGCATCCAGACCCCAGGCAAAATCGATCCGCACCGCACCTATAGGTGAACCCCAGCGTACGCCAAAGCCCACGCCTTTTTTCCAATCCGGTGTCTTGGTCCAGGCACTGCCATAGTCAGCAAAGGTTGCCAGCCACCAGTTACCGGTTACCCGATATTGATATTCCAGCGAGGCGGTTGCCATATAGCGGCCACCAATCAATTCGCCGTCCTGGTTGCGGGGGGAAACGGACTCGTAGGCATAGCCGCGCAGATTATTATCGCCGCCGGCAAAAAAGCGCAGTGACGGCGGCAAATTATCAACCGCTTCCATTAGCACAGCGCCACCATCTAACCGGCTAACCAGACGATGCCGGTCGCCAAAGCTGTCGATATAACCAGCGCGACCGCGCAAGCGGACAAAGCTTGCTGCGGAGCCCCAGCTCTGATCGGACACTTCAATCCCCAGCAGCAGACGATCCGCCCGGCTGGGCATGCCACTGCCGGTTTGCCGGCTGCGGGAAAAGCTGATCCCCGGCATAATTAAACTGCTGTTATCTTCCTGATCCGCTTGGGTATAGTCTTCATAGAGCCAGCGGATACTGGCGGTGCGGTACCAGTCATTGCGCAGCAGCCAGTGCCGCTCCAGTGCCAGATTCGATTCAATAGAGCGGGTGTCCTGATAATCGCGGTTACGTAAGCCATACTGCAATTGCCAAAAGTCAGTAGCAACGCTTTCCAGCGGCAGCCGGTAAGCGGCCTCAATACTTTGCTCCGCCTGCGACAGCGCCAGTTTGCTGTTCAGGCTGTGGCCGCGATCATTTAACCAAGGTTTTAGCCAGTTGAGTTTAATGCGGGCACCGACATCGTCAGAGAAACCAATACCGGTTTCGATACTGTTGCGTTTGCGTGGCGCCAGTTCAACATCGATCGGTAGCAGCCGCTGGTCGATGGCCTCAGTACTGGCCGTAACCAGGATAGACGAAAACCAGTTGGTATTGGCCAGTGCCTGATTTAGCTCACCCAGTTGGGTTGCCAGATAGGGGGCGTCAGGCTGAAAAGGTACCAGTGAGCTCAGGCGCTCAGGCGCAATTTGTGAGCCACTAAAGCGCACTTCGCCAAAACGGTAACGCTGGCCGCTGTCAAAATGTAAGCGCACAAAAGCCTGACGGCGGGAGGGCGCGACTTCCAGCCGCTGCAGGCTAAAACGGGCGTCAAAATAGCCGCGACGCTGCGCCAGACTATTCAGGGCACTTTTGAAACTGTCATAACGACCATGGTGCACCACCTGACCGACCTGTGGTGCCTGGCGTAACAAATTCTGAAACTCGGGATCCGTGGCCGCATCGCCGAGCAATTGAATATCGGTCTCGGTGATCCGAATGGGCTCGCCGGGTGTGACCTGAATTAATAAGCGACTGCCATTTTGGCGGGTGCTTTGCAGCGTAATGGTAATCTCGCTATGGTAGTAGCCAAGCGCCTGCATCGCTTGCGCAATATCTTGCTCCAGCCGGGCTTGAAAGCGCAGCGAGGTCGAAATTTCACCTGCTGCGTAGCGGTCGAGGAATAACTTAACGTTATCCTCCAATTCGCCTGACAGACCTGTCAGGCGCAAGGTGGTTTGCGCCAGCACAGCAGGGCTTAGCAGTAGCAAGGTTAATAACAAATAGCGCATTAAAATCCTGTTAAGATGCAGTCAATACCGGACAACTTGCTGGCGGCGGTATCGGTCAACTCAACTTAAAGTGTACCTTAAGCCTGAACGCAGTACAGTAAAACTGAGGCCAACTGCGGGAATTTTCGCCAGTTAAAACGCGGTGTCTTGAAAGGATCACCTCTGACCAGCATTTCAGTTATACTGAGTGCCAAAAGTGCAAAAGGTTCACGCCGCGCGACGCTAGCGGCCAGGGTGTAACCTGATAGTAGATAAATAACGGCGCAGACAAGGTGAAAGTATGCAGCAGGTGGTGATTAGCGGCTCAGGGTTATTTACCCCACAACACATTATTAGCAATGACGAGCTGGTCGCAAGTTTTAATCAATATGTTGATCAATTTAACGCCGAACACGCGGCACAGATTGCCGCTGGTGAACTGGAAGCGCTGGAGTATTCCAGCAGCGAATTTATCGAAAAAGCCTCCGGTATTAAAGCCCGGCACGTACTGTATAAGGATGGCATTCTTGACCCCGAGGTGATGCATCCGGTGTTTCGTAAGCGCGGCGAAGATGAACTGCCAGAAATGGTCGAAATGGCGGTGCAGGCGGCGACTCAAGCCTTAGCGCAAGCAAATAAAACCGCTGCCGATATTGATTTAATTATCTGTGCTGCTTCGAATATGCAGCGGCCTTATCCGGCGCTGTCCGTCGAGTTACAACAGGCGCTGGGCGCTGGCGGTTATGCCTTTGATATGAACGTAGCCTGCTCTTCGGCGACCTTCGCGATCAGCAATGCGGTTAATGCTATCCGTGGCGGCAGTGCCAAAGTGGTGCTGGTGGTCAACCCGGAATTTGCCTCACCGCAGGTGGATTATCGCAGCCGTGACAGTCACTTTATTTTTGGTGATGTCTGTACCGCAACCATTATTGAAGCCGAGTCCAGCTGTACCAGTAGCCAGGCATTTCGCATTCTGGGTATGCGTCTAAAAACCACCTTCTCCAATAATATCCGCTGCGATATTGGCTATACCGAGCATTGCTTTAGCGAGCAGGACCCGAAGGCCCCGTTTTTTAAACAGCAGGGGCGTAAAGTGTTTAAAGAGCTGTTGCCGATAGTGGCTGAGGTGATTCTTGACGAAATGGCGGCACTACAGGTTACTGCCGACGATTTAAAACGGTTATGGCTGCATCAGGCCAATATCAATATGAATATCTTTGCGGCCAAAAAGATTCTCGGCCGCGATCCGTTGCCGGAAGAGGCACCGCTGGTGCTGGATACCTATGCTAATACAGCGTCGGCAGGCTCGATTATTGCGTTTCATAAATACCAGCAGGGGCTACAAAGTGGCGACAAAGCGATTCTTTGCTCCTTTGGTGCCGGCTATTCGGTGGGCTGCTTAGTACTGGAAAAGTGTTAAGGCGTTGCGCTTAAGCTGAATAGAGAAAGGGGCCTGGCCCCTTTTTTCAGAGCCGGATCACCGAGTTTTCGTCGTATGATACCCGCGATGGCAGATAGGCATCGGCGTCCTCGTCGTTAAGCCAGGTGCCACCATCTACCAGATAGCGGAATTGATACTCACTATTGACCGGCAAGGTGACAGTGGCACTAAATTCGCCACTTTTGCTTTTCTTCATCGGCAAGGCTGCCGGATCCCAATCGTTAAATTCCCCCAGTAAAGCAACCTGTGTCGCGGCTGGTAGCCTGTCGGCAGTCAGTTTAAAGGTCACTTTGCAAGCGGGTTTGGTCTTTAAATACTGCTTACTGATGCTCATTGCTCACTCCTGTTGCTTTGGCGTAACCGGTAACGCACCGGCTACCTGTTAAAACTAACCTAAAGTGGACTTTTTGCCAATGGTCAAAATTTACGCATTCGTTTGCAGTGCATAGCAGGTAACTTTGTAACAAAATATATTTCTGTTAACTCTATCGGCTGCGTTGTTTTAGTCTCTGATTAGTCAATAAATCTTTGCCAGGCTAATAATGGCGGGCTTTGTAAAATCTGCCAGTAAGTTATTAGCGTAATAGAAGCCTTGAAGGCCGGATATTTATGATTGAATTGAAATAAAAATTAACATTCATGCTACTGCAGCATTTTTCACAGCAGGTAAAATTGGTAGCAGTAAAACTATAATTAGCGGGACATCGAGTTCATGGCAACAAAATTTATCAAAGTTGGATTACCGATCATTATTCTGATCAGTGCGGTGGGATTAGCTATAGGTTTAGGCGCAATGCGAAAGCCCCCGGCTAAGGTCGTTGAGCAACGACTGCCGTTACTGGTCAATACCATTGAATTGGCACCTCAGGACCTTACCTACCGTATTGCTTCGCAAGGCACAGTGTCACCCAAGTTAGAAACCACGCTGATGTCAGAAGTTAACGGCCGGATTATCCGGGTAGCCGAGAATTTTGTTGCTGGCGGTTTCTTTAAAAAAGGCGATTTATTAGTTCAGGTTGAACCGGCAGATTATCTGACCGCAGTGAAGGCAGCAGAAGCAGCATTGGCCGGCGCAAAAGCCCAACTTGAAGAAGAGCGGGCGCGGGCGCGGGTTGCGGAAACCGAATGGCGCTCCTTTACCGAAGGTAAAGCACCTGCTTTGGGTTTACGCCAGCCACAGCTGGCCAGTGCGCTGGCTAATGTGCAATCAAAAGAAGCCGAGCTGGAACGGGCGCAGCGTGATTTGGCACGTACCGAAATCCGTGCGCCTTACGATGGGATGGTACGCAGCCGGATGGCCAATCTGGGCCAGTTTATCAGTCGTGGTAGTCAGCTTGGCAGCATCCTAGGTACTGAGGTCGCGGAAGTGCGCTTAGCCTTAACCGATACCGATTTTGGTTTCTTGCCACAGCAACAGGCTCAGGTACAGCAGATACCAGTGATTTTAAGCGCGACTATTGCTGGCCAACCGTTACAATGGCAGGCCAATATTGTTCGTACTGAAGGGGTGTTGGATGAACGTAGCCGGGTAATTTATGCCGTGGCGGAAATTCAGGATCCGTATCAGCGCGAAGGCACTGGCATACCGCTGCAGTTTGGCCGTTTTGTACAGGCCCAAATCAGCGGTATCGCAGCAACTCAGGTCACCAAGGTGCCACGACATCTGCTGCGGCCAGGCAATCAGTTACTGGTGGTTGACGCCGAGCAACAACTGCAATTTCGCCAGGTACAACTTAGCCGCGCCGATGCCGACTTTGCTTATATCGGCAGTGGCTTTGAAGCGGCTGATCGGCTGGTCATTTCACCTGTGACCAACCCGCTGGCCGGGACCCAGGTACGGCTGACCGACCAACAACCAGTCGCTGAGACTATCGCAAATGCCTCTGCAGTGCAGCAGGAGGCGCAATAAGTATGGATACCAATAAAGGCATTATCGCCTGGTTCGCCCGCAATAGCGTGGCGGCCAACCTGTTAATGGTCGTGCTGCTATTAGCGGGTTTGGGCTCGGTTTTAACTATTAAAAAGCAAACCTTTCCGGAAATTGAAACCGAGGTGGTAACCATTCGCGTGCCCTATTTGGGAGCAGCACCGCAGGAAGTTGAATCCGGAGTTATTGATAAAATTGAAGAAAGTATTCGCAGTGTCAACGGCATTAAGCGGGTGCGTTCTACTGCGGTAGAAGGGCTGGCGACAGTGAATGTTGAAATCACGTCCGGCTACAATATCAGCGAAGTCATGGAAGAGATTAAAACCCAGGTTAACTCCATTTCTACCTTGCCGGAGCAAACAGAACGGCCAGTGGTATATCGGGTGCGTTTTCAAAGTAATGTGATGTGGCTATCTCTTTATGGGGACGCCACTGAAGCAACATTAAAAGAACTGGCGAAAAGTATTCGCGATGAAATTAAAAAGCTGCCGGGCGTCAGTAAGGTTGATGTGGTAGCCGCGCGCAATTATGAAATCGCTATCGAAATCCCGGAACACCGGCTACGCGAGTATGGCCTGACCTTTGAACAGGTGGTCAGTGCGGTGCGTGGTAGTTCAGTCGACTTACCCGGCGGTGCTATCCGCTCGGAAAGTGGCAATATTTTGCTACGAACCAAGGGCCAGGCTTATTACGAAGATGATTTTGCCAGTATCCCGTTGGTGCGTAATGCTGATGGCACCCGTTTGCTGCTGGGCGATATTGCGACTGTCACCGATGGCTTTATTGAGCGGGCCCGGCTGGCGACCTTTAATGGTCAGAACAGTGTATCGATCCGAATTGATGCGGTGGGGGAAGACGATACCTTGCGTATTGCCGGCACGGTAAAAAACTATATTGAGAAGAAACGCCAGGAATTACCGGCATCAATTACGCTGGATTACTGGGGAGACTCCAGTTATTACCTGCAGGGTCGTCTGGATCTGATGACCAGCAATCTGTTGTACGGGGTCATTCTGGTACTGCTGGCGTTAACGCTATTTTTGGAGTTCCGGGTCGCATTCTGGGTCATGGTGGGTATTCCAATCTGCTTCCTCGGCGCCCTGGCATTGCTGCCACTGTCGTTCTTTGATGTCTCGATCAATATGATCAGTTTGTTCGGCTTTATCCTGGTGTTGGGGATAGTGGTCGATGATGCCATTATTATCGGCGAAAGCGCCTACACTGAAATTGAAAAGCGCGGTAAATCAACGGATGCGGTCATTGCCGGCGCGAAAAAAGTGGCGATGCCGGCAACCTTTGGTGTATTGACGACCATTGCTGCCTTTGTGCCGATGTTAATGGTCGGTGGCGCACAATCCGCGATCTGGGGTTCCATTGCCTGGGTAGTGGTACTCTGTCTGGCATTTTCTATTATTGAGTCCAAACTGATCCTGCCGGCGCATATTGCCAATATGAACACCAAACCTTGGGATCCAAACCGGGGCGGCGTCTATGCTTTAGGGCGCTTTGGCAGTAATTCGTTAAAGCGGGTACGCGGCGCCGTGTCGCGGGTACTGTTTAGCTTTATTGAAAACCGCTACCGGCCTTTTATCGAGAGATGTATTGAATTTCGCTACGTCACCATGGCGATATTTTTTGCCATGTTGATTGTGATGTTCGGTGTGATGTCAGCAGGTTTTGTGCGTTGGGTGTTTTTCCCGAATGTACCAAGCGACTTTATGCAAGCCAGCGTGCAAATGGAAGAAGGCGCTTCCAACGAGGCAACGGTACTGGCAATCCAGGAAATCGAAGCCGCGTTAATGCGCGTCGATCAGCAGCTACTGGCCTCGGGTGAGGACATGGTCGTCAAACACCGGCTAGTATTTTTAAACAGCGATACGGCCGGTCAGCTGGTCATTGAACTGGATAAAAGCGAAGGCCGCGAAATTGATGCCTTTGAGATCGCCCGGCTGTGGCGTGAGCAAATTCCAGAGATCCCGGGTTTAAAAACCTTCCGCATCAATAATTCGACCATGGGCAGCGGCGCGGATATCGCGCTGCAATTACGTGGCCGTGACTTGGCGCAGTTGCAAGCCGCAACAGAAGAGTTAAAGGCGGCGCTGGCGGGTTACGAGGGCGTATTTGATATTGAAGATAACCTGCGTGGGGGCAATGATGAAATTGTGCTGGCGTTAAAACCGGAAGCCGATCTGTTAGGTTTGACTCTGGCTGATTTGGCGCGGCAGGTCAGAAATGGTTTCTATGGTGCCGAAGCACAGCGCGTGCAACGCGGCGGTGAAGAAGTAAAAGTAATGGTGCGCTACCCGCGGGAAGAACGCCGTTCCTTGGGTGATTTGGAGAATATGCGGATCCGTACTGCCAATGGTGGTGAGGTGCCGTTTTCACAGGTGGCCAGCTATACCTTGCAACCAAGCTTTAGCGCCATTAACCGGGTCAATGGTGAACGGTCGGTGACCATTACCGCGGCGGCAGATAAGAGTCTGGTGGAGCCTGGCAAGGTGGTGTCTGAAGTGCGTCGCGGCATCCTGAAAGAACTGGAACAAAAATATCCCGGCGTCAGTGGCCAGTTGGATGGTGCCAGCCAGGATGAAATGGATGCCCAGCGCGATCTAATGAAGGCTGCTGTGTTTGCGATGTTCTGTATCTATGCCTTAATGGCGATCCCGCTGAAATCCTACTCCCAGCCGCTGATTATTATGAGCGTGATCCCCTTTGGCCTGATCGGGGCGGTGATTGGCCATATGCTGCTGGGCTTATCGATGAGCATTATGTCGGTGTTCGGCTTAGTGGCACTGGCCGGGGTGGTGGTAAACGACAGTCTGATTATGGTGGACTTTGTTAACCGCGCCCGGGCACAGGGTGTGGCGATTAAGCAAGCCGTAGTCGATGCAGGAACGCAGCGCTTTAGGGCCATTTTACTGACTTCATTAACTACCTTTGTTGGTCTGGCACCGATAGTACTGGAGCGCAGTTTACAAGCGCAAATCGTGATCCCGATGGCAGTGTCGCTGGCATTCGGTATCCTGTTTGCAACCGTAATTACCCTGGTCTTGATCCCGGCACTTTATGTTATGCTGGAAGATGTAAAAAGACTGTTCCGTGGTAAGAAAGCCATAGCGGCGACCTCCGAGCAGGGCTTCTCTAAATAACATCTGCAACTGGCATAAGCGGAGGTTGAGTGACCTTGCTGCAACTGCTGACAGCGGCGATGCCGCTGTTCAGCGTTTTTATCCTACTGGTTTTATGCGCCTGCCGGCACGGCAGGCGATGCCATTGAGTTTACTGTTATCTGCGCTATTAGCTCTGCTGGTATGGCAGGTACCGCTATTACACTTAACGGCCGCCACCCTGGAAGGCCTGGTGATCGCTGCCACTATTCTGTGGATTATCTTCGGCGCTTTGGTGCTGTTAAAGGTCTTGCTGTTATCCGGCGCCATGGAGATGATTAAACAAGGCTTTGCCCGGCTTTCTGCCGACAAAAGAGTACAGCTGTTGATTATCGGTTGGCTCTTTGTTGGCTTTCTGGAGGGGGCGGCCGGTTTTGGTACCCCGGCGGCGATCGTGGCGCCTTTGTTGGTGGCGCTGGGCTTTAGTCCGCTCTCTGCCGTAGTGCTGGCACTGGTGGCGGATTCGGCGGCGGTGTCCTTTGGTGCTGTCGGTACTCCGGTATTGGTGGGGCTGGCACAAGGCGTACCTGGGATCAGCGCATCAGAGCTGCAGCAAACGGCACTGCTGGCAATCAGTATCGATATCTTTGTCGCCAGTTTTTTACCTCTGCTGATGGTGCTGCTATACAGCCGTTATTTTAGCACTCAGGCTAACTGGCGTTACGGCCTGGCTGCCACGCCCTTTGCGTTATTCGCTGGCTTTGCCTTTACCTTACCGGCCTGGCTGGTGACCTGGTTGCTTGGTCCGGAGTTTCCCTCTGTCCTGGGTGCGTTATTGGGGCTGGCGCTAACCGCGACGGCTGCAAGTCGGGGCTGGTTAGTGCCAAAACCTGTGACAGCCGACAACAGTCTGCCTGCTGCAGAAAACACGCCTGAGAATACAGCGCACAGCAGCCAGATACCGATTTGGCAAGCCTGGTTGCCCTATGCGCTGGTGGCCACATTATTGGTGTTAACCCGGGTGCCGGAGCTGCCCTTTCGAGCGATGCTGCAGGGGCTAAATTGGCAATGGCAGCAGATCTTAGGCTCTGAACTCAGTGTTACGGTGGCGCCGCTGTATTTACCGGGTACGGTATTCCTGCTCACAGCCTTACTGGCACTGTGGCTGTTTAAGGCTAAGTTCAGTATGCTGCAGCAGGCGTTAACCCAGAGTAGTAAGATGCTGTTACCGTCCTGTATTGCGCTCGGTGCGGCGGTGCCGATGGTGCGGATTTTCTTGCATTCTGATGTTAACAGCGCCGGTTTACCGGCGATGCCGCTGGCGCTGGCTGAACTGGCGGCGGCCCACCTGGCAGACTATTGGCTGGGTTTTGCTGCCATTGTTGGTGCCTTAGGCTCTTTTATTGCTGGCTCTGCCACCTTCTCTAATCTGATGTTTGGCAGCTTTCAGCAGCAGATGGCACTGCAGGCGGAATTGCCGCAGTCTCTGGTACTGGCGCTACAAATGCTCGGTGCCAACGCCGGCAATATGATTTGTGTGGTCAATGTGGTAGCAGCGGCCAGCGTAGTGAATTTACATGGTCGCGAGGGGGAGATTATCCGTTATACATTGTGGCCGATGCTATTTTATTGCAGCGGGGCGGCACTGGTGGCGTACTGGTTTTTCAGCTAAGCTGTCAAGGGTGTCTTAACGCCCTAAAACAGGGACATTTATGAAAATTATCTTTCGTGCCAACGATATATTGGAAGCCCATATTATCGCCGGGATGCTAAATAGCCAGGGGATTGACACCTACGTCGGTGGTCATTATTTGCAGGGTGCGGTAGGGGATTTGGCCGCGCTGGGTTTTGCTAATGTGTTTGTCGCCGACGAGCAGGCGGAGCAGGCTGAACAATTATTGCAGGATTATCAGCAAGCGGAACTGGTTGATTTTCCGCTTACTGATGAAGATGGCCTGGCACCGGCCGGCTAGCCGGCACAAATAGCACCACAGCGCTTTAACACTCGATAATATTTACCGCCAGACCACCGCGTGAGGTTTCTTTGTACTTGGTCTGCATATCCTTACCGGTATCCCACATGGTTTTGATCACCTTATCCAGCGATACCTTGTGATCGCCACTGCCACGTAGCGCCAGTCGCGAAGCGTTAATGGCTTTAATCGAACCCATCGCATTGCGTTCAATACAGGGCACCTGCACTAAACCGCCAACCGGATCACAGGTTAAGCCCAGATTATGCTCCATGCCAATCTCAGCCGCGTTCTCAACATGCTGCGGGCTGCCACCTAGAATTTCGGTTAGTGCCGCTGCGGCCATTGAGCAGGCTACGCCAACTTCACCCTGACAACCGACTTCGGCGCCGGATATCGAGGCATTTTTCTTATACAAAATACCAATGGCGGCCGCGGTTAACAGATAGCGACTGGCGATTTCCGGGCTGACCGGCTGAATAAATTTGTCGTAGTACATTAACACCGCCGGAATAATACCGGCAGCACCGTTAGTCGGTGCAGTAACGACCCGACCACCGGCGGCGTTTTCCTCGTTTACCGCCAGCGCAAACAGATTGACCCAGTCCATTACCTGCAGTGGATCGGCACTTTTCTCTGCCATCAGCTTTTTATGTAAGGCGGGGGCGCGGCGTTTCACTTTTAAGCCACCGGGTAAAATACCCTCGGTGCGAATACCGCGTTCAATACAGGCGCGCATCGTCAGCCAGATATTATTCAGCTCACTTTCAATTTGCGCACTGCTACGCAGCACTCTTTCGTTTTCATGCATCAAGCCCGAAATCGACAGGCCATGCTCTTTACACAGTGCTAATAACTCTGCGCCTGACTCAAATGGGTAGGGTGGTGGGTTAGCCGCGACGAACTGACTGGCTGCTTCTTTTTCTTTGGCAAAATCTTCGGCTTTCACGATAAAACCGCCACCAATGGAAAAGTAGACTTCGCTTAGCAGCACATTTTTCTCGCTGTCATAAGCAATCAGCTCCATGCCATTGGAGTGCTCTTTCAGCGTTTTACGGCGGTGGAACACAATGGCGCCGTCGCGTGGGAAATTCACCGCGTGTTGCTGTGCCAGTTGTAACTTTTGGCTGTCATGCACCTGGCGCAGAATACCTTCTACTGCATCCGGGTCGACGCTTTCCGGCAAGTAGCCAGACAACCCCAGGATCACCGCCTTGCCAGTGCCATGGCCAATACCGGTTTGGCCCAGCGAGCCGAATAATTCCACTTTTACGCTATCACAACGGCTTAACAGTTGCTGTTGTTGCAGCTGCTCAGTAAATTTCTTTGCTGCACGCATTGGGCCCACCGTATGGGAGCTGGAGGGGCCAATGCCGATGCTAAACATATCAAATGCACTAATGATCATAAATACGACTTATTATAGTTAGAGTAGGGAGCCTGATAGTCGGTATTCTAACTGATGGATGCCATGGCTGTCAGGGCGCCAGAGGTCTGTTCAGTATCTGCAACAGCTCTATTCAGTGTCTTTTTTCGCGCGAGAGTGCAGTTTTCTTTACAAAATTCGCATATTGCAGGCTGCGCTCAGCGGATCTGGGTTAATAATTGCTGAATAATGCCGGCTGTGGCGCCCCAAATCAGCTTGTCCTGATAAGGTATTACGGTCAGGTGTTGCTGTTTACCGCGCCACCAGACTGGCCATCCCTGCTGACTGGCAGGGTTCAGAAAAAAGCTAAGCGGCACTTCAAAGATTTCACTGACTTCCTGCTTATTCAAACGATAGGCCTGACCTGGCGTTACCAGGGCGACGACCGGACTAATATGAAAACCAGTTAATGTTTGTAGTGGCTGTAACTCACCCAGTACCCGGATAGTTGTTGCTGGCAAGCCTATCTCTTCTTCGGCTTCGCGGCAGGCCGCCTGAATAGCCGTCTCACCTGTTTCCAGCATGCCACCGGGGAAGCTGATTTGCCCCGGATGATGGGCCAGTGTCAGAGCGCGGCGTGTCAACAGCAGGTGTAGCTCGTCTGCGTAGTGCAGCAGCGGTACCAACACAGCGCTGCGCCTTAGCTCTGCAACTAGCGGCTGTGGCGTGGTTGCAGGCAATGGTCTGAGTAGATAGCGGTTCAAAAATTGTTCGGCTTGCACCTGCTGTTTATTCCTTTAAGCTCGCGGTATCGCAGTTAATACCGGCAGAATTTTTGCCACCTTATCCAGCGTTTCCTGATATTCGCTGTCAGCTTTCGAATCCGCCACCAGACCACCACCGGCCCAGCAATGGATCTGCCCCTGTTCGCAAACCAGAGTGCGGATAGCGATATTGGTATCCATACGGCCGGTACTGCTGATATAGCCGATAGCGCCGCAATAGACGCTGCGCCGGTGGGGTTCCAGCTGTTCAATTAATTGCATGGCACTGATTTTCGGGGCGCCGGTAATAGAGCCGCCGGGAAAAGCCGCCCGCAGCAAATCACAGGCGCTATTCGGCGCTGCCAGAGTGCCGGTAACGGTACTGACCAGATGATGTACGGCCGGAAAGCTCTCAATGGCAAACAAGGCCGGCACCTCGACCGACCCCGGCTGACATACTTTACCCAGATCGTTGCGCAGCAAATCGACAATCATCACATTTTCAGCGCGATCTTTTGGCGAGGTTTTCAGATTTTCAGCTTCTATCTGGTCGGTTTGGGCACAGAAACCACGCGGCCGGGTACCTTTAATTGGCTTGGTTTCAATCTGACCATCCTGCAGCAGCAAAAAGCGTTCCGGCGAGATACTGAGCACCGCAGCGGCTGGCAAGCGGATAAAGGCCGAAAAGGGCGCTGCATTTTTTTGCCGTAGCTTCAGATACGCCTGCCATTCGTCGCCCTGATAAGCGGCGCTAAAACGTTGTGCCAGATTAATCTGATAACAGTTACCGCTACTTAGCTCTTGCTGTACCCGGGCGAATTTATGCTGATACTCAGCCTGGGTCATATTGGCTTGCCAGTCACTTTGCAAACTAAAGGGGCGGCTTAGCGGCGGTTGCGTGCTTAATCTTTGCTGCAATTTATGCCAGTGTTGTTCCGCATCCTGCCGGTAATCGGTGTACCAGAGCTGCTTTTGTTGTTGATCATAAATCAGCGCCCATTGATACAGACCCAGCGCCATATCCGGTAGCTGCAAATCAGCTTGCGCCTGTTCCGGCAGGCGTTCCAGATAGCGGCCCAGATCATAACCAAAATAACCAAGGGCGCCGCCGACAAAGGGCAGCTCACTGTGACAGGGCGTAGCAAAGTAACGCTTTAGCGCACAGTCTAATACCTTGAACGGATCGGTTGTGTAATGATGGCTGCCGTGCTCGTCGGTCAGGATGGTGTTACCGTGCTGGCTATGCAGGGTTGCCACCGGCTGTGCCACCATAATCTGGTAACGGCTATTCGGGTGACTGGCATCCGCGGAATCGAGCAACATTGACCAGGGCTCGCTGGCAAAATGAGCAAAAATCTCCAGCAGAGAAAATTCGGGTTCAGATTTGGCGTCGTATATCAGATACTGCTGCATGATTTGGACTAGCCGCTGTTGGGGATGCGCGCTATCATACCAGCACCCACACTAATAGTTAAATGTCTCGCCGCTTGGGCGACAGAGGAAGGGCAAGCATGACGGTTATTCGCCAACAAGATTTTATTGAAAGCATCGAAGATGCGCTGCAGTACATCTCCTATTATCACCCACTGGATTTTATTCAGGCACTGGAAGTGGCTTATCACAAAGAGCAAAACCAGGCCGCGAAAGATGCCATTGCACAAATTCTGATTAACTCGCGGATGTCAGCCGAAGGCCATCGTCCAATCTGTCAGGATACCGGCATTGTTACCTGCTTCGTGAAGATTGGCATGGATGTGAAATGGGATAAAACAGACCTGACGGTGCAGCAAATGGTGGATGAAGGCACCCGCCGTGCTTATATGAATCCGGATAACCCGCTGCGGGCCTCTATTGTTGCCGATCCGGCCGGTTTACGTAAAAATACCAAGGATAATACGCCAGCGGTAGTGCATATCGATCTGGTGCCTGGTCATCATGTCGAAGTGATGATCGCCGCTAAAGGCGGTGGTTCAGAAAATAAAACCAAGATGGCAATGTTGAATCCGTCCGATTCTATTGTCGATTGGGTGCTGGAAACCTTGCCAAAAATGGGTGCTGGCTGGTGTCCGCCGGGCATGCTCGGCATCGGTATTGGCGGTACGGCGGAAAAAGCCGCGGTGCTGGCGAAAGAATCGCTGATGGAGCCGGTGGATATTCAGGAGTTGCTGGCCAGAGGGCCGCAAAACGCGGAAGAAAAACTGCGGTTAGAGTTGTATGAAAAAGTGAACAAACTGGGCATTGGCGCCCAGGGCTTGGGTGGCTTAACCACGGTCGTAGATGTCAAAATCAAATCAGTACCCACCCATGCGGCCTCATTGCCGGTGGTCATGATCCCGAACTGTGCTGCCACCCGCCATGTGCATTTCCATTTAGATGGTTCTGGCCCGGCCGATATTACGCCGCCGAAACTGGAAGACTGGCCGCAGGTGACCTGGGAGCTTGGTAGCAATGTGCGCCGGGTCAATCTGGATACCGTGACGCCAGAGGATGTACAAAGCTGGCAAGCCGGTGAAACTGTGCTGTTAAGCGGTAAGATGTTAACCGGCCGTGATGCGGCACACAAACGCATTGCCGATATGCTGAATAAAGGCGAAGGTTTACCACAAGGCGTCGATCTGAAAAATAAATTTATCTATTACGTTGGCCCGGTTGATGCCGTACGTGATGAAGTAGTAGGCCCGGCCGGCCCGACAACCGCGACCCGGATGGATAAATTTACCGATATGATGTTGTCGCAAACTGGTCTGCTGGGCATGATTGGTAAATCCGAGCGCGGTGATCAAACGGTTGAGAGTATCAAACAGCATAAAGCTGTTTATCTGATGGCCGTGGGCGGCGCCGCTTATCTGGTGTCGAAAGCCATTAAGAAAGCCCGGGTCGTGGCCTTTGCCGATCTGGGTATGGAAGCGATCTATGAGTTTGAAGTCGAAGATATGCCGGTAACTGTAGCAGTGGACAGCAACGGTAATAACGTGCATAAGCAGGGGCCGGCAATTTGGAAAGCCAATATTGCTGAGCTGGATGCCAAACTGAAAGCCTGATTCTAACAAGGCCGCAGCGATGACTGCGGCTTTTTACTAACTGGGGGAAGCATGAAACATCTGAGTTTAGTGGCGTTAGCACTCTTTAGTGCTGGTGCGCTGGCCAAAGGACCACTGACGGTCGAACATCTGAATCAACATAATAAAGTTGGTAATCTGGCTTTGTCGCCGGATGGCCGTTCGCTGGTTTATAGCCAGACTAACGGCGGTTTTGCGCCGGCCGATACCAGCCATGATCTCTATTTAATGCAACTGGGTGAAAATCGGCAAGTTCGCCGTTTAACCGAAAACAGCAGCCGCGAAACAGCGGTGCAGTGGCACCCGGATGGCAAGAGTATTTTCTTTTTAGCTAATCGCACTGGCAGCACCCAGCTGTGGCAACTGGCGCTGGAAGGCGGTGAAGCCCGGCAGGTGACCCGGCTACCCTTACCAATTAACGGCTTTAAACTGGCCAGCGATGGCAAAACCCTGGCGCTGAGTTTAACAGTGAAACCCGGTTGTCAGACGCTGCAATGTACGCTGGATGCCAAAGCCAAAGAAGCGGAGCGCAAAGATACGGCGCTGGCCTATGACCAGTTGATGGTACGGCACTGGGATCACTGGCTGGATCAGTATCGTGAACATCTGCACGTGGCGGTGCTCGGCGATGCCCCTGTTACTGATGCGAAAAACCTGATGGCCGACTGGAATACCAATATCGCCGGTATCAGCGAAGTGGCCTTTACGCCGGATAATCAGCAACTGGTGTTCAGTGCCAAGATCCCGGCGGTTGATCAGGCCTGGCACACTAACTTTGATTTGTTTCAGGTGTCGATTAATGGTGGTGAGAAGGTCAATCTGACGGCCGACAATCCGGCCTGGGATGCCAAACCCAAGTTCTCCAATGATGGCCGTTTTCTGGCCTATCTGGCGATGCAAAAGCCGGGCGCTGAGGCAGATCGTTTTGGCCTGATGTTGCTGGATTTGATTACCGGCGAGCGCAAAGAAGTGGCACCGAACTGGGATCGCTCGATTTCTGATTTCTATTTTGGCCGTGATAACAGAACCATCTATGTCACCACTCAGGATGTCGGGCAGTACAGCATCTACGCCATTAACACCAGTTTTGGCGATGTGATTAAACTGTATGGTGATGGCTATGCCGGTAATCTGCAAGTTGCGGCGGATAAGCTGGTGTTTACCAATCACCGGCTGAATATGCCAGCCGAAATTTTCCAGACCAATGCGGATGGTTCACAGCCACAGCAATTAACTCAGGTTAATGCCAAATGGGCCGAAGGCATTCAGTTTGGTGACTTTGAACAGTTCAGCTTTAAAGGCGCTGAAGATGCGACCGTCTATGGTTATCTGGTTAAACCCTGGAACTTTGAGCCAAACAAAAAGTACCCGATGGCCTTTTTAGTGCATGGCGGCCCACAAGGTAGCTTTGGCAATATGTTTAACGAACGTTGGAATGCCCAACTGTATGCAGCCAAAGGCTATGCGGTGGTGATGGTCGATTTCCACGGTTCTACCGGCTATGGTCAGGCCTTTACCGACTCAATCAGCCGTGATTGGGGTGGCAAGCCGCTGGTTGATCTGCAAAAAGGCTTTGCGCATGTGGTGCAGGCCTATCCGTGGATCGATGGCAACCGTGCCTGTGCGCTCGGCGCCTCTTATGGCGGCTTTATGATGAACTGGATCGCCGGTAACTGGCCGGATGGCTTTAAGTGTCTGGTCAATCATGCCGGTTTATATGATATGCCAAGTTTCTACGGCAGCACCGAAGAGCTTTGGTTTCCGGAGTTTGATTTAGGTGGCACGGCCTGGAACCCGGAGTCAGACTATCAGAAATTTAACCCGGCGGCGCATGCCGATAAATGGCAAACGCCGATGCTGGTGATCCATGGCCTGAAAGACTATCGGGTACCTTATGCGCAGGGCTTAGGCGCCTTTACTAACCTGCAGCGCAAGGGCATTGAATCGCGCCTGGTGATCTTCCCGGATGAAAACCACTGGATCTTAAAGCCGGATAACCGGGTGCGCTGGTATAACGAAGTGTTCCAGTGGCTGGAAAAATATACCCGTTAGAATGCTAGGTCGTTGTGAAAAACCCCGCGCTGTTTGGCGGGGTTTTTTATTTGCCAAAGCGTGATACGAAATGACGTAACACGCCCTAGTACTCGGCAAAAGGCTTTTCATTGCGCGAAAGCTGGCGTCGTGGTGCCGGTACGCCGTATTTTAACCGCAGACGCTCGGCAAAACCTTCACGCTCCAGCTGAAACAACATCTGCGTTAGCCTCGGGATCAGCTCCTGATGTTGTCGGTGTAGAAAATGATAATCCGGCAGGCTTTGTAGAATTTGCTCACTGATCGGGAATGTGCTAGTGGCATTGAGTTTGTATGCCGGAAACAGTACGCCATCGACTTTGCCAGTCAAAAACATTTGTTTGGCGGCATCCAGACTACCGCTGCCAATCACCTGACGCGAGGCGGGTAACTTCCGCAGTAACTCTTCGACAATTAAGCTGCCGCGAACATAGGCCAGGCTTTGGACTTGTGACAGCTGACAACCGGCACAGCGTTGCTGGTTAACATAGAGGTAAACATGGGTATCAAACAGCACATAAGGCACTGGCAACAGATTCTTATACTGTTGGTTAATATGCAGCACGCGCGCCAGCTCACCGGCCAGATTACCTTTATCGGATTCGATTAAACTGCGACCCAGCGGCACCTCGATAAACCGGGCTTCGACACCAAGCCGTTGATAAGCTTCTGTTAGCAGGCTTTGGCTATAGCGGGAAGCCGGTGAGCCCAGCGCCTGGCGAAACTCCAGCACAGACTCAGCCGGCGCGGTGGCATAAACCGGCAGCATAACACTCAAAGCTAATAACAATCCCAGAATCCGCATCAGCTATTTATAAATCCTTGTATCACCCAACACTCACCTGGCACTCACCCAACATAGCTATGGCTGACGCCTTGCAGGCAAAGACCAGGCATTGCGCCCTTAAACACGCGATATTATAACACTATTTTCGCTTACGTCAGCCAACAGGCAGGCTTAATTGTTTCTGCCAAAGGGACAATGCTTGCAGCAATTGCCGGATATTGTCCTGGATCTTTTGGTCCAGCAAGTTACCCTCGTGGTCAAAGGCGCCGCTAAAGGCATTAGCAAAGACTTCCGGCTTATTCAGGGGGTGTAAGTCCAGATAAACACAGACCTGGCGTAAATGGTATTGTGAGCGCGAGCTGCCCATACCACCGGCAGAGCCGAGGATCGCCACCGGTTTGCCGCGTAACAAGTGGTTATCCGGCTCCCGTGAGGCCCAATCCAGCGCATTTTTCAACGCTGGCGCCAGTGAGTAATTGTACTCCGGACAGGCCAGTAGCAGGGCATCCGCCTCGGCAAACTCTTGCAGCAGGGTGCTTACGGCCGCGGGTTTCTCTGCCAGATCGGCATTATAGAAAGGCACATCCAGCAAATCGGCAATATGGATCTTCATACCGGTGGGGGCGTTTGCCTGGGCAAAACGCAATAAACCGCGGTTAGTCGAGCGGGCGCGTAAACTACCACAGATCGCAAGCACCTTAATTGTCATAACTTATCCTCGTCATAGCTAAATACCCTTAACAGCTTAGCTGAATTTAGGGTGTGTTGACGTTTGCTGCTTAGATTTTGTTCGCTAGCGCGGACTCTTCAGGCCGCAAACATCACTACGCCCATGGATTTTTACTGCAGTTCGACTCTCTGGCAGTTGGCGGTCTTAGCTGCTAGAATGCCGCAGTCTGGTGAGCAACGTGCTTGAAAAGGGAATCAGGTGGAATACCTGAACTGTACCCGCAACTGTGAAACGCGCTGCAGCTAATACCACTGTGTCAGTATTGATAACGGGAAGGTGGCTGTGGGTTATCGCGTTAAGTCAGGAGACCTGCCAGAACACGAATTATGCCTTTGATACGCCCGTGCGGGAATACACGGTAGCGCCTTTGCCCGGCCTGCAGCTTGCACTGCCGGTTGTCCTTGGTTGCTGCCCATTAACTAACTGGACAATCGCGTGAGCGCCATTTATTCATTACAGCAAATTAGTCTGAGCTATCCGCAGCAGCGCCAGCGCACTCAGGTGCTGCAGGATATTAGCCTGGAGCTGGCACCCGGTGAGCTGGTGGGAATTATTGGCCCGAATGGTGCCGGCAAAAGCTCGTTGCTGTCGCTGTTAAGTGGTTGTCCGGCGCCGGACAGTGGCAAGCTGTTGTTTGCCGGTAAATCTCTGGCCAGCATCCCACTACGGCAATTAGCCAGGCAGCTGGCATTCTTACCGCAGCATAATCCACCTTTAACCGGTTTAAGCTGTTATCAGGTGGCTGCACTTGGGCTCTTGCCGCACAAAAGTTGGTTTGAACCGGATAACGATTATGACCGGCAACAAGTGTTGCTGGCGCTCAGTCAAACCGGTTTGCTGGAGAAACAACAGCAGCCGGTCGAGAGCCTGTCGGGTGGCGAATGGCAACGCCTGACGTTGGCCCGGGCACTGGTACAACAGGCCAGTGTGTTATTGCTGGACGAGCCGACTAATCATCTGGATGTGAAACATCAGCATCAGTTGCTTCAACTGCTGTTGCAGCTGAAAAAAACCGTCATTTGCGCTATCCATGATCTGGATCTCGCTGCGCGCTATTGTCACAAATTATTGCTGTTGGACCAGGGCAAGGTGCGTGCCTTTGGTCGTCCGGAACAGGTGTTGCAACCGGCATTACTGAGCGAGGTATTTGAGTTACCGGTAGCAGTCAGTCAGCATCCGCAATATGGTTGGTGGCAGGTACAGTTTATCAGCCCGCAGGTCGCATTATGAGCCGCTGGACCCGTTATTACCCGTTGGCGTTAACTGCGCTCGCACTGGTGTTGCTGGTAAGTGTCGTGATAAGCCTGTTGCTTGGCAGTGTCTCCTTTCCGTTGTCGACGCTGGCGGCGGCACTGCAGTTCAACGGGACTGAGCCACTGGCCGAAACCATTATCTGGCAACTGCGGTTGCCACGGGTACTGACTGCCTTACTGGTTGGGGCTGGCTTAGCGGTCAGCGGCGCTGTGTTACAAAATGCCAGCCGTAATCCACTGGCCGATCCTTATTTATTTGGTTTGATGGCCGGTGCAGCACTGGGCGCGACTATTGTCAGCATCGTGTTGCCAGAGCAGCAACTGAGTATGGCGCTGGGTGCCTTTGTCGGGGCCATGCTGGCGATTGTGCTGGTGCTGGCGGTAGCCATGCGTCAGCAACGACAACGCATTGAGATCACGCTGTTAGCCGGGGTAGCGGTATCCTTTATGCTCAGTGCTATCAGCAGCTTTATTTTGTATTTTGCCGAGCCCTTTGCCGCCAACCGGGTGATTTTCTGGTTAATGGGCAGTTTAAGCCGCAGCAGCTGGCAAAGCTTAATGTTAATTGGCCCTCCGGTCGTCTTGTTGTTGTTGCTCGCGCTGGCACTGCGCCGGCAACTGGATGCACTGTTATTATCAGACAGTAGCGCCCGCAGCCTCGGCATCCGGCCCGAGCGGCTGCGCCTGGTGTTGCTGATTGCCACGGCGCTGGTCAGTGCGGTGATTGTGTCACAATGCGGCGGTATCGCCTTTGTCGGTCTGTTGGTGCCACATATGGTGCGTTATTTGTTTGGTGTCACCGCTGTACCCTTACTGCTGGGATCGGCCTTATTGGGCGCGGTCTTTATGTTGTGGGTCGATAATCTATCACGGACCTTGTTGGCACAGCAGGAAATCCCGCTAGGGGTCATTACCTCAGTGCTGGGAAGTCTCTTTTTCTTATTGTTGCTACGGCGACGGGTGTAATGGGGAGTACAGATGTCAGAGCAGCTTAAACAACAGCAGCATCAGGCCAGACAGCAACGGCTAAAAGCCCAGGTTGATGCGGCGGTGGCCCGTGCCAATATTGAGAAAGGGCTGCTATTGGTGTTAACCGGCAATGGTAAGGGGAAATCCACCGCTGGTTTTGGTACTGTGGCCCGTGCTGTCGGACATGGCTTAACGGCAGCGGTGGTGCAGTTTATTAAAGGTAGCTGGGACTGTGGTGAGCGTAATTTGCTGCAGCAGCATGGCGTGGAGTTTGCGGTAATGGCCACCGGCTTTACCTGGGATACGCAGGATCGGGCCGGTGATATTGCCGCGGCAGAGTTGGTGTGGCAGGAAGCGGAGCGATTTTTGGCTGACGACAGCATCGACCTGGTGCTGCTGGATGAACTGACCTATATGCTAACCTTCCATTATCTGCCGCTGGAGCGGATTGAACAGGCACTGTTAAATCGGCCGCCAAAACAACATGTGGTGATCACCGGCCGCGCCTGTCATCGTCGTTTAATTGAGTTAGCTGACACGGTCAGTGAGGTACAGGTGGTGAAACATGCTTTCGATGCTGGTGTCAAAGCGCAGCGCGGTCTGGATTGGTAAGATGCGCCCATATCTGCTGCTTTGCCTGCTACTGTGGCTGCCTTTAAGTAGCCAGGCCGCGACCAGCGCAGTACCGCAGCGGCTGATCAGCCTGACCCCGCATCTGACCGAATGGGTGTATTTGCTGGACGCCGGTGAGCGGCTGGTGGCGGTGAGCGATTATTCCGATTATCCGGAGGCGGCCAAAACCTTGCCGTCCTTCAATACCTTCGGTGCCTTAAATGTCGAGGCGATCCTGGCGCTAAAGCCGGATTTGGTGCTGGCCTGGCGTGGCGGTAATCCGGAGGCCGATTTACAGCGCCTGCAGCAATTCGGCATCCGGGTGTTTTATTCTGAGCCGGTATTACTGGATGATATTGCCAGCGAGCTTGTTGAGTTAGGGCAGCTACTGGGTCAGGCAGAGCAAGGACAACAGCAGGCTGCTGCTTTCCGGCAACGACAACAGCAACTGGCGGCACAGTATCAGGCTAAACCAGCAGTGCCGGTATTCTTTGCGCTCGGGACTGAGCCTTTAATGACGGTTGCCAATCAAGCCTGGCCAGCGCAGGTATTATCGCTGTGTGCGGCACAAAATATCTTTGCCGATGCGAAAACCGATTATCCGCAGGTAGCGCTGGAGCAGTTATTAGCCCGCCAGCCAGCAGTAATAGTGCAGGCTAGCCGCGAAGCGAAAACTGAGCATAATGCGTTCTGGCAGCGCTTTACGCAGCTACCGGCGGTACAGCAGCACGCCTTTATCACGCTGGATGCTAACCAGCTATACCGCGCGACGCCACGGATCCTGGATGCTGCAGCGACCTTGTGTCAGCAGTTGGCAATTTATCGGAAACCCGTCCTACAGTAACTCGAGTTGATAATCGCCGCTGGCAAAGGCGGCGGCCAGCTCATGTGAGCGCTGCAGGACTTCCTGCCAATAGGCGATACGCTCAGCATCGGGCAGTTTAAAGTCTTTGCGATCCGGTATCTTGGCATAGGGCAGGCTGCGCACCCAGGCGTCACTGGGGCAGAGGATCACCACATTATGCAGCAGCGCCGGCTTCACCCGGCGCCAGGGCAGGGCTTTATCAAACCAGCCCGGCGTCAGGCTGGGGTAAAAATGTGGGTAGAGCACCAGTCCCTGTTCAGTAAAGGACTGATTAAAATGATAGTCGGTAATGCCGCCGTCAAAATAGCGGCCCGGTTTGGCGTGGCTAATATTCTCAATCGGTTCCAGTACCATCGGGATGGAGCCACTGGCAAGAATCGCCGCTTTCAGATTGTCATCGTTTAGGGCGACATGTTCGGTCGGCAGTTCCGCACTGTGCATCAGAGAGGCGCAGGCTCCGGGCGCATAAAAATGTACCCGCTGATAAAAAAATTGCAGTAAGGAGCGGTTCAGCAGGTTGGCAGTAGCGGTCAGGCCGAGCGCTGCACCCTGTAACAGGCTGTTGCGGGTGCGGGTCAGACCTTTCGCCCGATCAACAATCAGATGTAGCTTCATCACCGGATTATCCAGCACTTCGCGACAATGGTTGGCTGTTGGCAGGACCTGGTCGATAATGGCATGCGAGATCCGGGTAATCAGCTTCAGATCGGCACCTTTCGGGTAGCAGATCTCCGAATAGGCTTTGGCGAAACGGGCTGATGCGGCGACGGCATCCTGCTGGGCATAGCAGCTAAAACGCCAGGCTCCGGCGGAGCTGCCTAATAAATGTAATGGTTTCTGACGGCCGGCAAAAAACTCAGATAACAGATACTGATCTAAACCATAGAGGCAAAACCATTTCGGACCGCCGCTGGCGCCGACCATCACCTCAATATCATCCGCCTTCAGGCCAGCCTGCTGGATATGGCGCCAGGCGGTAGCACCGGCTAATACGCGTAGTGGTGACTGCACTGTCACTCCTCTTCTGACTGCTAGTTTCCAAACAATGTCTGATGCATCCGTTCGGCGTAATCGTCAGTCATTCCGGAAAGATAATCGCAAATAACCCGCTGTTTGGCAGTGTTATCAACCGCAGCCTGCCAGCGGGCCTGGGTATTTAGCGGTAACAAGCGCTGTGGATCTGAGCTAAAGGCATCGAACAACTTTAACAGCATATTCTGACAGCGAAAACGCGACTGCTGGATCTCCGGCAGCTGGATCACGCAGCGGTAAACCAGATTTTTCAGGGTCTGTAACATATGCTGCTCAGCATCTGCCAGCCGGGCATTGTAGCGGATCAGCGGTTCTTGGCAAGACGGCAGGCTTTGATAGAGGCTAACCGAGGTAATTAACTGATTAACCAGTGAGCCAATGGCATCTTTGCGTAAATGATGTTTGGGACTAAATAACTTAGTGGCCAGTTCGGCCAGCTGTCGCTGATATGCTTGATCCAACTGGGCAAAAGGTGCGGCAGTAAAATCCTGCCATTGTTGATAGCGCAGGTTGCCAAGCACTATCGCATCTTCCAGATCATGCACGCCATAAGCGATATCGTCGGCCAGTTCCATAATGGAGGCATCCAGAGACTTGTGGCAGGACTTTTGCCACGGCGACTGTGTCAGCTGTTGTACCTGCTGAAAGCTTTGCCGATCGGCTGCACTGAGCGGCGCCAGCACCCAGTCCAGAATATCACTGTCGGCGGCGAAAATGGCCTTAGCAGGTTTCCAATCGGCCAGACTAAGTGGATTATCGACGCTGGGCAGCAGTGGGATTTCGGGTTGTAATACCGGGTACTTCAGCAAGCCAAGCAGGGTGCGGCGGGTAAGGTCCATACCATGAAACTCGGTATAGGGTTCAAGCTTGGCAACGATCCTTAACGTTTGGCCATTACCCTCAAAGCCACCATAGGCTAACATTTTAAAGTTCAGTGCGGTTTCACCGCCATGACCAAAGGGCGGATGCCCCAAATCATGCGCCAGACAGAGTGCTTCCATCAGGCTATCATCGGGTAATAAGCCTTGCAGCGCTGGTGGACAATTTAATCTTAGTTGGTTAACCAGGCCAGTGCCTATTTGCGCGGCTTCCAGCGAGTGAGTCAGGCGGGTGCGGTAAAAATCGTTCTGACCGATGCCGAGGATTTGGGTTTTCGACTGCAGACGGCGAAATGCTGCCGAGTGCAATACTCTGGCCCGGTCGCGCTGCCAGGGCGTACGGTGATCTCTGGGTCTGTTATCCGGCGCATCAGAGCGCCGGGCTTGCCATTTTTCCGTCATCCTAGTCCACCAATTAATAACGATTCAGTAACTTATCATAAAGTAAATGCGATCCAGAAGCGATGCTAAAGCATTATCTAGTTTAAACTTCGCTGGTGTCGGTTTTTTAAACTAAATGGTGCTCTAGACTTCCTTAAATTTACACTGTATAAATAAACAGTTTCGGATAATAACGCAGTCAGCGTACTGAGGAGTCAAAAAATGGCAGTGATCACCAAATATGTCGTGGAACGCAGTGGAGTAGAAAAAATGACCTTTACCAGTAAAGCGGAAGCCGATGCCTACGATAAAATGCTTGATACGGCTGATGCGCTACAGGTGTTGTTGTCTGCGTCTAATCAGCTGACAGATGAAGCTCAGGCAGAGGCGCTGGCACTGTATCTGGCGCAGCAAAAAGAGCCCTTGCTGGTGGCGCTGGGCGTTAAAAAAGCGGCCAAAGCCGGCAAGCAGGACAGCGAGGAGCAGACCACAGCAAAGCAGGATGATACCAGCAGCAAAGGGCTGAAAGCTGTTGCTGCCGGCCACGCCGCCTGATTTGGCATCGCATCACGCCAGGATCCCCTAGGACAACGCTAAGCCATCCGCTTTATGCGGCGGCTTAGCGATTGCCTTGGGCTAAGCCTGTTTACCGGCTGTGGCTCGCGCCGTGATTTTTTGCTGCCAGTAATGCTGCAGATCGCGTTTTACTTCCGGCAATAATAAGTACAGCGCCAGGATATTCGGCACTGCCATCAAAAAAATCATCGAATCGATAAAATCAAACACCGCCATAATGCTCGGCACCGCTCCCATCGATACCATGCCACAGAACAGCAGTTTGTATAGCGTAGTGAGTCGGGGGTGGGTGCCGACGATATAACGCCAGCCGGTCAGGCCATAGTAAGACCAGCTGAGTACCGTCGAAAAGCCAAACAGCAGCAAGGCCACCATCAAGACCAGTGGGAACCAATCGAATACCGAGGCAAAAGCACTGGAGGTAATTTGCACGCCGTCCAGCCCCTGCATCTGATAGGCACCGGTCAGAATAATCACCAGTGCAGTAATAGTGCAGATCACCACCGTATCAATAAAGGGCTCTAGCAGGCCAACAAAACCCTGGGATACTGGATCCTTGGTTTTCGCGGCGGCATGGGCGATCGGTGACGAGCCGATGCCGGCTTCATTGGAGTAAGCGGCACGGCGAAAACCCTGAATTAACACACCAATAAAACCACCGTAGGCGGCGTCGGGAGCAAAGGCGCTTTGGACAATCAGCCAAAGTGCAGCCGGTACCGCAGAGAGATGGCTGCCAATCACGATCAGCGCTGCCAGCAGGTAGATGGCGCACATTAGCGGCACCAGCTTGCTGGTGACATTGGCGATACTTTTAATGCCGCCGATAATCACAGCGCCAATCAACGCAGCGTAGATCGCGCCAAACAACCAGGCATTATCAAAGCCAGTGACGCTTTGTACCTGCACAAAGCCCTGATTCACGTGCACAAAGCCAGCTGAGCCAAAGATCACGGCAATGGAGAAGAATACTGCCAGCGCGCTGCCAAGCCAGGGTAACTGATATTTATCCAGCGCCGCCTTAATATAGTACATCGGCCCGCCGGAGACGCTGCCATCCGCATTAAGCTGGCGGTACTTCACCGCCAGCGTACATTCCACAAATTTGGTCGACATGCCAAGCAGGCCGGCCATAATCATCCAGAAGGTCGCGCCGGGACCACCCAAACTAATGGCTACTGCCACCCCGGCAATATTACCGGTACCAACGGTACCGGATAAGGCTGTGGTCAGGGCTTTATAGGGCGAAATCTCGCCGCTGCTGCCGGCTTCCGGCTTGGCAAATAAGCGCCGGATAGCGTAGCCAAAGCCGCGGATATTAATAAACCCGAGATAAAAGGTAAAAATCAGGGCGCCACTGATCAGCCAGATCATCACCAGCGGGATTGGTACCCCATTAAAGGAAAAGGCATAAAACACTACAGCGGCCAGCTGATTGGTAAAGGCTTCAAAGCTGGCCTGGAACGAGAACTCCGCAGACATATTGCTATCCGGATGGCTATTGACTGTCGGAGCATACCTGCTAACTGTGGCGCTGACAATACAGCAGGCACTGACAGTACCCTGAATGCGATTAACCGCGGATTCAGATAGTTGAGCTAAGCTTTATTGCGTTAAGGTCTGTCAGACCGCGAAATAGGAGAGGGACTATGTGGATAAAAACAGCTTTGCTGACGGTACTCTTATTTATGCTACAAGGCTGCGCCGCCGGTTTAAATGCTACCCCGGCTGAGCAGCGCACTGCTATTAATGAGATGCGGCAGCAGGTGCTAACTGAGTTGTATCGCGAGAAAACCAGTGCCCGGCCTGAAGTCGCCAGCGCACCGGGCTATGCGGTATTTAGCAATGCCAATGTCAATCTGCTGCTGGCCAGCTTTGGTGGTGGTTATGGCGTGGTGCGTAACAACCGTAGCGGCGCCGATACCTATATGCGCATGGGCGAGGTCGGTGTCGGCTTGGGCGCCGGTGTGAAAGACTTTCGCTTAGTGATGGTGTTTCACACTGAGCAGGCGATGAACCGTTTTATTGAACAGGGCTGGGCCTTTGGTGCTCAGGCGGACGCCGCCGCCAAAGCCGGTGACAAAGGCGCTGCCGTCGGGGCTGAAGCCAGTGTTGATGAGGTGACTATCTATCAGTTTACTGAAGCAGGCCTGGCGTTACAGGCTACCATCAAAGGAACTAAATTCTGGGTCGACCGTAAGCTGAACTAAGCGCCAGGTTAAGAGCCGCTGCGGCCTGTTGTCAGGCCGCAGCCATCTGCAGCTTAATATTGACTGTAGCTTTGTAAGAACTGGCCCAGGCGGCTAATCGCCTGCGTCAGTTGTTCTTTGTGCGGTAGCGTGACAATACGGAAATGATCCGGCTCTGGCCAGTTAAAAGCCCGGCCATGCACCAGTAATACCTTGTGCTGGCGCAGAAAATCCAGCACAAACAGCTCGTCGTCCTGAATCCGGTATTTTTTAAGATCGATCTTCGGAAACAGATACATCGCTCCCTTGGGGCGCATACAGCTGATGCCATCAATCTCGGTCACCAGTTTGTGCGCCAGATCCATCTGATCATATAACCGCCCACCCGGTACCACCAGCTCATTAATACTCTGATAGCCACCCAGCGCGGTTTGTACTGCATGCTGGCAGGGCACGTTGGCACAAAGCCGCATCGAGGCCAGAATATTCAAGCCTTCGATATATTGGCGTGCCGCCTGCTTGGCGCCGGAAATAAATAACCAGCCAATGCGAAAACCGGCGATGCGGTAATTTTTTGATAAGCCACCAAAGGTCAGCATCACCAGATCGTCGGCCAGCGCGGCAGTGCTAACATGCTCAGTGCCATCGTACAGCACCTTGTCGTAGATCTCGTCGCTAAGCACCACCAACTTATGCTCGCGTGCGACCTGCAGTAACTGACGCAGAAAATCCGCACTATAGACAGCGCCGGTCGGATTATTCGGGTTAATCAGGACCAGGGCCCGGGTTTTTTTGCTGATTTTCGCTTTGATATCATCCAGTGCCGGCAGCCAGTCCTGTTGCTCATCACACAGGTAATGTACCGCCTTACCACCAGCCAGATTCACTGCGGCGGTCCACAGCGGATAATCCGGCATCGGCACCAGCACTTCATCACCATTATTCAACAGTGCCTGCAGCGACATCAGGATCAGCTCCGAGACGCCATTACCGATATAGACATCATCCGCATCGGCACCGAGAATACCACGTTGCTGGTAGTACTGTGCTACCGCCACCCGGGCCGGATAGATACCCTGTGAGTCTGAGTAGCCCTGTGCCGTTGGCAGGTTGTGGATCACATGCTTAAGAATTTCATCCGGCGCTTCAAAACCAAAGGGCGCCGGGTTACCAATATTCAGTTTCAGAATGCGGTGGCCTTCTTCTTCCATCCGTTTCGCTTCACGTGCCACCGGGCCACGAATATCGTAACAGACCCCATCCAGTTTATTTGACCGTTCTACCGCTTTCATCTTGTTTGCCTGCTTCAGTAAAATATCCATCCAGACAGCTAAAACTGCCTATGGCAGTGTTTCTCAGTACAGAAAAATTTGCAATATTTTCAGGCAATAAAACAGAAAAAAAGCGCAGTTCGAACTTTTTCATCGAATCCTGGCCTTATTGGCGGTAGAATATGCGGCCGTTTTGGTCGTTATTTGTACAAATCCAGTATTAAAGGTGGTGAATGCTCTTAATTCGTAAATTGATTCTGCTACTGTTTTGGCTTTGGGTAGTTATTGCTATCGCCAGCCCTTTTAGTCAGCTGGAACCAATTAAAGAGCCGGAAGCCTTGGAAGAATGGCAGATCCCAAGCCGGCTGACTGCGTTATCAGAAGCGGATCAGAAAAAGCTACTGCAGCGCCTGGCGTATCCGAAAGCAGATATTCCAAAACAGCCATTACCGGACTTTAATGCGATCCGCGACATTAACCGCAAAAAACAGGCCTTTTTTGATTACCTGCGGCCACATGTAAAACGCGAGAACCAGCGTTTACTCTGGTTGCGCGAGCAGCTATTAGATATTGCGGAAAAGAAGCAGAAAAACCTGCGTATCTCGCTGGAAGAATACGCTTTTTTATACAGCCTGTATGAAGAGTTTAAACTGGATGTGGCCGAAACCGATCCCCAGGCGTTGCAGGAGCTGTTAAAGCGGGTGGATATTCTGCCGGAAAGTCTGGTGTTGATGCAGGCTGCCAATGAATCAGCCTGGGGTACCAGCCGCTTTGCGGTCGAGGGTTATAATTTCTTTGGGCAATGGTGTTTCCGGGAGGGCTGTGGCCTGATCCCACAAAATCGTGCCGAAGATCAGTTTCATGAAGTTGCCCGCTTCGATAGCCCGGCGGCCAGTATCCGTAGTTACTTCTACAACCTGAATACCTTTCATACTTATGAGAAGCTGCGGCATATCCGGGCTGAGCACCGCGCTGATAATAAGCCGCTGCGTGGTGAAGCCCTGGCGCACGGTTTAAGCGCGTATTCTGAACGCGGTCATGAGTATATTGAAGAAATCACTGCCATGATCCGTTTTAATCGCCGTCTGCTGGAAGAGTAAGCAAGCTAGAATTAAAAAGCCCGGTTTTAACCAGGCTTTTCTAAAGCAAAATACTTAAGGTAGATTGCGGCTAAACTAGCTTAGTTCTACCGTCTGATGCACGCTCAGCTCTTCATCATCCTGCTCAAAACCTACCGGCACTGATGGTACGGCCGGTTTATCAAAGGCAGTATCACCATCGCCGTTTAACGGGCTGTCTTTGCTGATGGCTTTAAAATCGAACAAACTGTTATCGGCCAGATGCGAAGGAATAATATTTTGCATTGCCTGGAACATGGTTTCAATGCGGCCGGGGAAGCGCTTATCCCAATCCTGCAGCATTTCTTTTACCACCTGCCGCTGTAAACCATCCTGTGAGCCACAGAGGTTGCAGGGGATGATGGGGAAGCCTTTCGCCACTGAGTATTTTTCAATATCTTTTTCTTTGCAGTAGGCCAGTGGCCGGATCACGATATGTTCACCATTGTCGCTGATCAGCTTGGGCGGCATCGACTTCATCTTGCCGCCGTAGAACATATTTAAAAACAAGGTTTCCAGCATATCATCGCGATGATGACCCAGCGCTATCTTGGTCGCGCCCAGCTCCTTTGCCGTACGATATAAAATACCGCGGCGCAGCCGTGAGCACAGTGAGCAGGTGGTTTTACCTTCCGGGATCTTCTCTTTGACGATCGAGTAGGTGTCTTCAGTAACAATTTTAAAATCGACGCCGATGCTGCTTAAATATTCCGGTAACACATGCGCCGGGAAGCCGGGTTGTTTCTGATCCAGGTTAACTGCAACGATGCTGAAATTCACCGGCGCAGATTGCTGCAGATTAAGCAGGATATCTAACAGCGTATAGGAGTCTTTGCCGCCGGATAAACAGACCATGATCTTGTCACCTTCGCTGATCATGCCAAAATCAGCAATGGCCTGGCCGACATTACGGCGCAGCCGTTTATACAGCTTGTTCAGATTATATTGGGCTTTCGCTTGTGCCGCGTGAGACATCATTAACTACCAGACAGAAAAAAGGCGCACATTATACCCAAGGGTGCGCCTGTTCAAAAGAGGCAGAGGCTGGAAGGCTAGGATTTCTCCAGCGGACAGACAAAATTGGCCGGTTTTAAGGCCAGCACATCACAATCCAGACGGTCAATCACATGCTCAGCGGTATTACCGATAATGGCCGCCGATAACCCAGTACGGCCGATAGTGCCAATTAATACCATCTCGGCATCAAGCTGCCGTGCCAATTTCGGGATCACATCTTCCGGCATCCCTTCCAGCACATGACATTGCTCTGCCGGGATCTGATGTTCGGCTGCCAGTTGCTTCACGGCATCCTTATGATGTCGCTGCATGGTGCTGTTATATTCCTGCGGATTAAATTCCGGGATCTCGATGGCGATATTAACCGGAGTACCGGGGTAGGCATTCACCAGATGCACCCTGGCATTTAGCATGGCAGCCATTTGTTTAGCTTTATCAATCACCCTGTTATTCAGGGATTTATGATGCTCCTGCTCACTGCCGGCATTAACAGCGGCGATAATATTACCTTGCGCCGGCCAGGCATGCTCTTTTACCAGCAGCACCGGGCAGGGGCATTTGCGCAAAATATGCCAGTCAGTTGGGGTGAAAATCATGGATTTCAGCACATCGTGGTCATGGGTGCCTTTGATCACCAGATCAAAGTTATGCTCCAGCACAGCTTTGACGACGGCTTCGAACGGTCTGTTGTGCCAGACCACCTGAATACTGATCTCCAGTCCTTGCGCCTGAGCCTGCTGCAGTAAGCCACTGACCCAGATTTCGCGATCTTTAATCACCGCCTGCTTCATTGCTTCGCGTTCGTCACCGGATAGCATGGTGGTCATCTCATAGGAGAATTCGTATACCGATAAAAACGCGGTCAGTTTACCGCCTTGTTTGCGGCTTAGCTCCAGGGCGCGGTCGAGGGCTTTCTGTTGTTCAGTCGTGGGATCTAATACCACTAAAACATTGTTATAAATCGACATAATGACTCCGGTTACCAGGTTGATGCACGCAATCTGTTAGATTAAGTGTAGTCAACATAACCGGAGTTGGTAGGCTGGCCTTTGTGTTAAATCAACAAAATACCGATTAACACTGACCGGCGAGGTTACTTAAGGCAGGGGCATCTAAAATGGTTATCAGTTTGCCATCCACTTCGATGATCTGATCTTTATGTAATTTACTCAGCAGCCTGCTAATGGTTTCAACGGTTAAACCCAGGTAATTGCCGATATCACTGCGGGTCATGGTCAGGCGGAAGGCTTTGGAGGAAAAACCACGGTTACCGTAGCGCGAGGCCAGATGGTTTAAAAAGGTGGCCAGTTTTTGTTCGGCAGTTTTGCGGTTTAACAGCAACAACATCTGCTGATCAGCCTGGATATCCTGACTCATCAGCCGCATCATCTGCTGCCGTAACTTGGGTAGCTGGTCCAGTAACATTTCCAGGTTGTTAAAGGGGATCTCGCAAATCATGCCGGTTTCCAGCGCTTCGGCGTAGCTCATATGCTGCTGGGTATTAATCGCATCAAAACCGATAATATCGCCGGGTAAATGGAAGCCGGTAATTTGCTGCTCACCTTGCTCGGTCAGGGTAAAGGTTTTAAAGGAGCCGGTACGCACAGCATACAGTGCTTTCAGGGCGGTGCCGCTTTCAAACAGGATATCGCCTTTATGCAACGGTCGTTTGCGCTGAATAATGTCATCCAGCTTGGTCATTTCCTGATCGTTGAGTGAAAACGGCAGGCACAACTGACTAAAACCACAATCCTGACAATTAATCGCCGAGCGTTGCATCGAATAAACCCTGAATTCCCTAATATAGTAGCTAGCTTAAAAAACTAACCTCTGCAAAGCAAGCCATATCGTATAAATGCCGTAGATAGCCAGTATAGCGGCGGTGCTATAGCGAAACCACAAGGCGCTTTTCAGCTGGCGCAGTAGCTGTGCGGCGCCACCAACGGCCAGGATCGCCGGCAAGGTGCCCAAGCCAAAGCTCAGCATCAGCAGGGCACCATGCCAGGGGCTGCCGCTGGCCAGACTCCAGCTAAGGGTCGAATAGACCAGACCGCAGGGCAAAAAGCCCCACAGCAGGCCATACCGATAGGCTTTAGTCGCTGAGTCAAGTGGTAACAGCGCCTTGGTATAGGGCTGGACGCGCTGCCAGAGCTTTTGACCAAGTCGTTCCAACTGCGTCAGACCAAACCAGAGTCGGGCAATATAGAGTGCCATAGCAACCAGTAAGACGCCTGCCAGCAAGCGTAACCAGAGCATGGAGGCGCCAGCCAGCTGCATTGCGGTCAGACCAAAGTAGCCGACCAGGGCACCAAACAGGCTGTAGGTGGTTAAGCGGCCGGCACTGAGAAGCAGAGGGTAAGTATAACCTGAGTGGCGGCGCTCAGCCGGCACGCTAAGTTGCAAGGCACTGGCAATGCCGCCGCACATTACCAGACAGTGACTGCTGCCCAGCAGGCCGATCAGCAGCGCGGCCAGATAATCAGGGCTCATCTTTGTCCGCGGATGGTTTTGGCTTATTGTCCTCGTCAAACAGGATGCTCAGCCCTTCTTTTTCCAGATCTTCAAACTGTTTCGAGCGCACCGCCCAGAAGAAAATCCAGATCCCCATTGCGACAAAGAAGATGGCTATCGGGATAAGTACGTAAATGATGCTCATTTCTTTAGTAACCTCAATGAATTCGATACCACCAATAACGAGCTGAACGACATACCGATCACTGCAATATAGGGCGAGACAAAACCAGCTACGGCCAGCGGAATAATAATCAAATTATAACCGACAGACCATCCGAGATTTTGCCTTATCACGCTGGCGGTGGTTTTGCCACCTTTAAGCAATGCGGCTAACAGACTCACATCGGGTTTTAATAACACCACATCAGCCTGATTTTTAGACAGATCGGCGCCTGAGTGCACTGCAACCGAAATATGGGCAGCGTTAAAGCCCGGGCTGTCGTTAATGCCATCGCCCAGCATCAGTACCTGCTTGCCTTCGCTAATCAGCTGCTGGATATGCGTCACTTTTTGTTCTGGCGTACAGCCTTTATGCATAAAGTTAAGCTGTAATTCGCTGGCCAGTTGCTCGGCCTGTGATGAGCTGTCGCCGGTTAACATCCCCAATTGATAGCCCTGTTGTTGTAAACTGGCGAGCAGCGCCGGAACTTCCGGCCGTACTCTGTCACTCAGGGTCACAGCGGCTATCGGCTGCTGGTTAATCGTCAGATAGACCATGGCGCCGCTGACAGTGCGGCTTAGCTGACAAAAACTGGCACTGCCGACCCGCACCGCGTGTTGTTGCCAGTACCCGCTGATCCCGGCACCGACACTGACCGTTACCTGTTGCAGCTCTTCGGCAGCTGTCTGATAGGGCGCAAAGGCTCGGGCTATCGGGTGTTCGGAGTAACGTTCCAGATTTGCAATCAGATTCAGTGCCTGTTGCTCAGTGTAAGCCGTGCTTAGCATCTCGACGCTTTCGACACTAAACTTACCTTCGGTCAGGGTGCCGGTTTTGTCCAGTACAATATGGGTGATCTGTGGCAAGGCTTCTAACGCCTGAGCGTTTTTGATCAGTATGCCCTGACGGTTGAGGCGGGCGAGGGCACAGGTAATGGCGGTCGGCGTCGCCAGGCTAAGGGCACAAGGGCAGGTTGCCACCAACACCGAGAGCGTCACCCAAAATGCGCGATCCGGATTCCACCAGAAATACCAGAGGCCGAAGGTTAGCACGGCAATCACCAGTAAACGCTCGACGAAGTACTTCGCCAACTGATCGGTTTTCTCGACCAGCTTGGGCTTTTGACTCAGCGTTTGTTGTTGCAGCTGGATAATTTGTCCCAGCCGGGAGTGTGCCAGTACTTCAGTGACCTGAATGGTCAGTAAGCCATCGTGATTAATACTGCCGGCCAACACCTGCTCACCAGCCATTTTGCTGATCGGCCGGTATTCACCGGTCAGCATCGACTCGTCAACTGAGCTCTGACCTTCCAATACTATACCGTCTGCCGGTAGGGTTTCACCGGCTTTTACCAGGATCCGATCGCCTGGTTGCAGGCGCCGTGCCGATGTCGCTTGCGGCCCGCTATCAGTTAGCTGGGTGGCGGTTACCGGCATAATTTTCAGCAAGTTGCTGGTGGCTTCGCGCGCCTGTGCCCGGGCCCGGTATTCAAAAAACTTGCCCAGTTGCAGCAGGAAAATAAACATACATACCGACTCAAAATAGACTTCACCGGTATGAAAGACGGTGGCATAGGACGACGCCAGATAGGTATACCACAGCGCCAGGCTGACCGGCACATCCATATTCATCTGCCGGGCCTTAATGCTGCGCCAGGCGCTAACCGTAAAGGGCTTACCGGCATACAACAACACCGGTAGCGTTAATAACAAACTGATCCAGCGTAGGTAGCCTTCGTGCGATTTTTCAATGCCGGTGAACTCACCAAAATACAGGCCAAATGCCAGCATCATCACCTGCATAGTCAGAATACCAGACACCGCCAGTCGTTTCAGGTAGCGGTTCAGTTCCTGCTTAAAGGTTTGTTCTTCCTGATCGGCGACAAAGGGGCTGGCCTGATAACCAAGGGCGGCGATGCGGCTTAAGATCTGGCTTAGCGGCAACGCCTTGCTATCCCAGCGCAATAAGGCGCGCTGAGTGGAGGAATTAATAGTCACGCTGGCGATCTGCGGCTGTTTTTTTAGCTGCTTTTCAATTAACCAGGCACAGGCGGCGCAGCTCATGCCGGAGATGGACAATTCCAGCTCGGTCAGCTCGCCCTGCTGCCGGCTGATATCGGCCAGTACCTCGGGCTGATCAAAGTTTTCCAGCTCTGCCGCCAGTTGCGCCGGCATGGCAGCAACCTTGGTCGCTGACTCAGTACGAAAGCGGTAATAGTCGGCTAAACCATTCTGGATAATGGTATCGGCCACAGCCTGACAACCAGCGCAACAAAAGGGCTGCGCTGTGCCATCAATCTGCAGGGTGAAACGGTCACCGGTGAGTACCGGCTCATGGCAGTGAAAACATTTCAGGTCGCCCAAGACGCCTATTCCTTCGTACTTAAGGTTAGTTATAACCGAGTTTAATTTCCTGCTCTGCCGGCAGGGTTAGATTGGCTTTTAAGCGCCATTCATTAGAGTCATCTGAGACGGTCAGGCGCCAGCGACCATTCGGTGTCAGCGGCAGGGTGGCCACGTACAGCAATTCGCCACTACGCTCAGCGTCGACGGCAAAATCCTGTGCGCCGAGGGTCGGATGGTAAAAATCAAGGTGGATCTTGTCACCCAAGACGGCATTTTCGGCAAAACGCACCACAGCACGGTTACCTGCCACCAGTATATGCGCGTCCAGATTACGCAGGGCAGCTTCGCGATATTTGGCCAGCTGCAGATTTATACTTCTGCCCGCAGCATAATAATCGTCGATTACTACTTCCGGTTTATGCTGTTGCATCACCACTATGGTGTGCACAGCTTTTAATGCCGTAATCACCGGAATGGCAATCAGGATCCAGGGCCAGAGTTGTTTATACCAGGGTTTGGTGTCCAGTTGCATCAGTTACCTCTTTTATAAAACTAAGCCCCGGAACGGGGCTTAGATTCTAACAGAATGTCAGGCTGAGTGTCAGCGCAGGTCTTCCGGATTCGCCAGACGATAGACGTAGGCCGTCAGGATATGTACCTTATCTTCGCCCAGTGTCTCCTTAAAGGCTGGCATCACACCAAAACGGCCATGACGCAGCGTTTCTTCGATATCCTTGGCAGAGCCACCGTATAACCAGATATTATTGGTCAGGTTTGGCGCGCCAAACGGCAGATTATGCGCCACGCTACCGCGACCATCGACACCGTGACAGGCGGCACACATACCAAACTTGGCTTTACCGGCTTCGGCGTCTTTTTCATTTACCGCACGGCCAGACAGTTGCAGGACATAGGCCGTCATCTCGCGGATACCCTGATCGCCCAGCGCTGCTTCCCAACCTGGCATGGCCGCTTTACGACCGTACAGCAGAGTTTCTTTGATTTTTTCCGGTGTGCCGCCATACAACCAGTCGTTGTCGGTCAGGTTCGGATAGCCACGCTGACCGCGGGCATCTGAGCCGTGACACAGGGCGCAGTTCTGCAGGAACAAGCGCTGACCGATTTTCAGGGCTTCGGTATCATAGGCCAGATCCAGCACATCACGTTTGGCGAACGCCTGGAACACCGGGCCAAAGACCTCATCGGCACGGGCATTTTCCACATCCAGCTGCACATGGCGGCCTTCAGCGCGGGCTAACTCCACCGCCTGGCGTGACTCCTCCAGAGACTTAATTCCCTGGTTAGAGCTGGTCCAGTTCAGGAAACCCTTATAGTTACCCAGGCCCGGATAGGCAGCCAGATAGAATACCGACCAAATCAGGGTGGCGAAGAACATATAGGTCCACCACTTTGGCAGGGGGTTATTCAGTTCTTTTAAGCCATCCACTTCATGATTGGTGGTTTCGTCTTCCGGCACACCGACATAGTTTTTCAGGTTCCACACCAACAGCACTACACAAAGTACTAATACTGGGATAGTCAGTACCCAAATCCAAAGATTCCAGAAGCTACTCATGCTCCTTCTCCCGTTTTGAATGTTGTTTTTCTGAATCCGGTTCGTCGTCAAACACCAGGTTAGCGGCCTCATCAAAATCTGGCTTACGCTTTTTGCTGTAAGCCCAGATAACAAAGGCGACAAAGCCAACGAACAGGATCACGGTCAAAATGCTGTGAACTGTTGCAAATTCCATAGCGCTTACTTCAGGGCTGTGCCCAGTGATTGCAGATAGGCAATCAGGGCTTCCATTTCGGTTTTACCTTTCACTGCGTCTGCAGCACCGGCGATATCTTCGTCGGTATAAGGCACACCAAAGCCACGGAAGATTTCCAGCTTACGGGCCGTGTATTTACCATCCAGAATGTTACGGTCTAACCAGGGATAGGCCGGCATATTGGATTGGGGTACAACTGAACGGGGATCCATCAGGTGCGCATAGTGCCAGTCATCGCTATAGCGACCACCAACCCGAGCCAGGTCAGGACCAGTACGCTTCGAGCCCCACAGGAACGGGTGCTCCCATACACTCTCACCGGCAACCGAATAGTGGCCATAACGCTCCACTTCGGCACGGAACGGGCGGATCATCTGACTGTGGCAGTTGGTACAACCTTCACGGATAAAAATATCCCGGCCTTCCATCTGCAGGGCAGTGTAAGGTTTCAGGCCATCGACCGGCTGGGTGGTTTCATCCAGAAACATCAGCGGGGTGATTTGCACTAAGGTACCAAAGCTGATGGCGATAATGGTGAAAATGCCCAGTAAACCAACGCTTTTTTCGACTTTTTCGTGATGATTTTTTGACATTTCGCTCTCCTTAGGCGGCTGCTGCAGCAGGTTGGGCTGCTGGTGTTTTACTGCTTACTGTCTTGTAGACGTTGTAAGCCATCAGCAACATACCGGCGACGACAAAAACACCACCAATAAAGCGCATCAGATAGAACGGCATTGAGGCTTCCAGGCTTTGTACAAAGCTGTAAGTCAAAGTACCGTCAGTGTTAACTGCGCGCCACATCATGCCTTGCATAATACCGCTGATCCACATTGCTACGATGTACAGCACCACACCGATGGTGTGCAGCCAGAAGTGGGTGTTGATCAGTTTTAAGCTATACATGCCGTCTTTGTTGTATACGGCCGGGATCAGGTGATACATGGCACCGATAGAGATCATCGCAACCCAGCCCAGCGCACCCGAGTGCACGTGACCTACGGTCCAGTCAGTGTAGTGTGACAGTGCATTCACTGACTTGATGGCCATCATCGGACCTTCGAAGGTCGACATACCATAGAAAGACAGTGACACAATCAGGAAACGTAAGATTGGATCGGTTTTCAGCTTATGCCAGGCGCCTGACAGCGTCATAATACCGTTGATCATACCGCCCCAGCTTGGTACGAACAGCACCACTGACATCACCATACCTAAGGACTGGGTCCAGTCAGGCAGGGCAGTGTAGTGCAGGTGGTGTGGGCCAGCCCAGATATACAGCGCAATCAGCGCCCAGAAGTGGACGATCGATAAACGGTAAGAGTAGACCGGACGACCTGCTTGTTTTGGTACGAAGTAATACATCATACCCAGGAAGCCAGCGGTTAACAGGAAGCCTACTGCGTTATGGCCATACCACCACTGGACCATCGCATCGACGGCACCGGCATAGATCGAATAAGACTTACCTAAATGCAGCGGGATAACCATGCTGTTGACGATATGCAGCGCGGCAACAGTGATAATAAAGCCACCGTAGAACCAGTTTGCCACGTAGATATGGCTGGTTTTACGCTTGATCAGGGTACCGAAGAACACGATAGCAAAGCTGACCCAAACGATGGTAATCAGAATATCAATTGGCCATTCCAGTTCAGCGTATTCTTTACTTTGGCTCAGACCCATCGGCAGCGTAATGGCCGCGGCCACGATAACGGCTTGCCAGCCCCAGAAAGTAAACATTGCCAGCTTTTCCGCGAACAACCGTACCTGACAGGTACGCTGCACCACATAGTAACAGGTGGCGAATAAAGCACTGGTACCAAAGGCGAAGATCACCGCGTTGGTATGAAGAGGACGAAGACGGCTGTAGGTCAGCCAAGGTGTATCAAAGTTAAGCGCCGGCCAGTATAACTGGGCTGCAATTAACACACCCACCACCATGCCAACAATACCCCAAAGAACGGTAGTGATGGCAAAGAGGCGGACAACGCTATAGTTGTATTCAACATTTAACGGTTTGGTCTGGCTCATGTTGAGTTCCGCTGCAGTTTTGCTGGTTACTAAAATACCACCTGAGGGTGGCCCTTCTTATTATAAGTGGCTACGTCCGCTGCAAGAGCTGATACAGTTGGTTGTACCCACTTTATTTGGCCCGAATGATAAGGCCTTTACCCCATAAAAGATAGGCGAAGCCGCCTATTTTATGATGTAGAACAAAGTTGCTGTTCAATTTTCAGGCAATTAGGCCTGTTGCTGGTTTTTTGCCTGTTGTTAGCGCTAAGATAGCCACTTCTACGAGTTTAGCAGGCATTACCCTGAGATGAAGTTTGCAGTGAAGTTAGTGTTATGTTTCATTTTTTTATTTGTACTGCAGGCTTGTACACCCGCCGCTAATGATAACAGCCAGCTGACCCTGCTGCAAACCGCTGACCTGAGTGTACAAATCAGTCCGGCAACAATACCGGTGGAAAGCCCGCTGACGCTAACGGTGAAAACAAACCTTGATATTCAGCAACTTAGTGGTGAAATTCGCGGCATTTCGATGTATATGGGGCGGATCCCGTTACACTGGCGTAAGGTCAGCGACACAGAGGGCACCGTCTGGCAAGCGGAGTTTTTGCTCGGCGCCTGTACCGATCCGCAAATGCGCTGGCAGTTGACGCTGACGATGGAAACCGCAAGCGGGCAGCAGCAACTGCAGCTGATCGATTTTACGTCAAGCTGGTAAGGTGCTGGCACAGCTGTAATGGCGCTGCAGAGGTCAAATCCAGCCGTGCTGTCTCAACACAGACAAATTGCTGATAGCCGTCTGCTTCAAGATCAAAGATGGCCTGGCTGCGTTCCCGCCACGGATTCCAGACCACAGTGGCATCCTGGCCCTGTTGGCTGATTTTTAACTGCTGTGCGCCGCTTTCTAACAGCAGCTCTGCCGCTGGCTCTGGATACACCCGATCAATTTCCCGCTCAAAGCGAACCGGCGCAGTGCTTTGCACCCGCTCGCCGCCCAGTGTTTTATCCAGATAGGCGCCGGGTAAAGGACTTACACGGGTGTCTGACAGTGACGGTACCGCAAAATAGCTGTGTAACGCAGCTTGTTGCAGCATCGGCTCGGCACAGTCCAGCTGTAAAGTCAGAGTGTCTGTGGTCAGCTTCAGCGTCAGGTTTAACGTTACGCTGTTATGCAGTGTCGGGATATCATCAACATCGATGCTTAAGGTAACCAAAGCTTGCTGTGCCGACGGCTCCGCCTGCACCTGACGCCACAGTCGGTTACGCACTAAACCATGGTTGGGCAGTTTAGCCGCGCTGGTATTAAAGGGCTTGCCCGCTGGGCCAAACCAGGGCCAGCATACCGGCACGCCGCCACGGATCGCTTGTTGCTGTTGCCATACCGCTTTCGGGGATAGCCACAGCAGCTCGCGCCCGGGCACTGGCTGATAGGATAACAACTGAGCACCATACAGCGAGATCACAGCCGAGGCCTGGCCGCAGACTAATTTCAGGCAGGGCAGGTCAGTTAAATGGGCAAAGCCGGTCTGATTACTGATTTGCGATATTGTCTGCGACATCTTGATTCCTTCTGCTTGATCAATTTTGCTTGCTGGTTATTGCTGACAGGCCATGGCTTACGTTGTAAGTTTTGCTATCACGGGCTAAATCCACTAGCCCAAAATGCATACAGCCAGCAAAAGCTGGCTGTAGTGATGGGAAGAGACAATTAGAACTTCATTAGCTCTACCGTGTTATCCAGCATACGGTTACTAAAGCCCCACTCATTATCGTACCAGCTCATCACTTTGACCAGCCTGCCCAGTACGCGGGTTTCTGTAGCATCGAATACCGACGACATTGGGTTGTGGTTAAAGTCAATTGATACCAGCGGCAGATCGTTCACCGCCAGTACTTCACTCATTGGGCCACTGCTGGCGGCCTTACGAATAATATCGTTCACTTCTTCCGCCGTGGTATCGCGGCCAGCAATAAAGGTCAGGTCGACTAAAGATACGTTAATGGTTGGCACCCGTACGGCTAGGCCATCAAATTTGCCTTTTAGCTCTGGTACCACTAAACCGACAGCAGCGGCGGCGCCGGTCTTGGTCGGGATCATTGACATTGCCGCGGCGCGGGCCCGGCGCACATCAGTATGATAAACATCACTTAAGCGCTGATCGTTAGTGTAGGCGTGGATAGTGGTCATTAAACCGGATTCAATACCCAAGGCTTCATACAGTGGCTTGGCTACCGGCGCCAGACAGTTAGTGGTGCAGGACGCATTAGAGATAATGTTCATCTCCGGCGTCAGGATCTGATGGTTCACGCCGTAGACCACAGTGGCATCGACATCTTTACCCGGTGCCGAGATGATGACTTTCTTCGCGCCGGCAGTTAAATGGGCGCCTGCGGTTTTACGATCGGTGAACAGGCCGGTACATTCCAGTACCACATCGACTTTTAGCTCCGCCCACGGCAGCTCGGCCGGATTACGCACGCTGAGGGTACGGATTTCGTCATTGTTCACATAGATGGCTTTGTCATCGTGGCTGACGTTGGCAGCAAAAATACCGTGCGCGGTGTCGTACTTTAACAGGTGGGCGTTAATCGCCGCATCGCCGAGATCGTTGATGGCTACGATCTTAATGTCATAGCTTTTGCTGCTTTCATACAGTGCCCGCAGCACATTACGGCCAATCCGGCCAAAACCATTAATCGCAACACGAATAGTCATAAGAACCCCGCTGTTAAAGTGTTAAACTGTTTGAAAACGTATTCATCAGGCATTTTGTAGTAAAATTACATTATTCATGGCAATTTTCAAGCTTAAAAGCATTTTTGTTGCTGATTTTGTAATTTAATGACATAAATGACCATGACAAGCAGCAAACCGCTCCTTACAATAGAGTGCTCGTTAGCATAACAAGCATGCAGACTCTATTTTAGGCACATAAAAATAAGGATTTCCAATGGACGCCGCCTTACTCGCCGAACTGATTGCCTTTAACGGCATTGAAACCACCTTTAATGATGCCTGGGGGCAGCCGTGTCAGGTCAGCGAGCCGGATCAGTTAGCGCTGCTCAGTGCCATGGGATATCCGGTACAAGATGAAGCCTCCTGCCGCCAGGAGCTGTTACAGCGGCAACTGGATTATTGGCAACAACTGATCGCGCCGGTATCGGTGCAGCAGCAAGATGAGCAGGGCTGGCAGCTGGAAGTGATGGTGCCACTGGCGCTGGCGAATACCGATTTTACCCTGACGCTGACTACTGAGCAGGGCGTAACACAGCAGTGGCCACTGGTGCCGGTAGATGGCGAGCTGACACAGGTGGTGGTGTTAGAGGGCGAGGAGTATCAGCAGTATCTGTATCATATCGCTTACCCATTAACAGCCGGTTACCACCAGCTGGAGCTGCGCTGCAGTGGTACCGATTTATTGGTTAACCAGCAACTGATTATCAGCCCTGGTCATTGTTATCAACCGGCAGAGTTTAGCCAACGCAAACAGTGGGGTAGCGCGATCCAGCTTTATGCACTGCGCTCGGAGCGCAACTGGGGGATCGGTGATTTTAGCGATCTGCAAACGCTGATCCGCTATCTGGCGAAGCAGGGGGCAGATTTTATTGGCCTTAACCCCATTCATGCGCTCTATCCGGCCTTAGCGGATAATGCCAGCCCTTATAGCCCGTCGTCGCGGCGCTGGCTCAATATTATTTACCTTGATGTGACCGCCACACCTGGCTTTAACGAAAACGCAGCGCTACAGGCTCATCTAAAGCAGCCTGCGGTGCAACAGGCAATAGTGGCAGCGCGGCAGCAGGACTGGGTCGATTACCCGGCCGTGATGGCGCTAAAGCTGCCAGCATTGAAGCTGTGTTATCAGTGGTTTATCGACAACAAAGCGTCGCAGCCTGAACTGGCTGCCGCCTTTGATGCCTTTAAAGCCGCCGGCGGCAACAGTTTAGCGCAGCTGGCGCTATATGATGCGCTGCATGCCTGGCTGTATCAGCAAGACAGCCAATACTGGGGCTGGCCAAACTGGCCAGAGCAATACCGGGATCCGGACAGCGACGCCGTGCAGCAATTTGCCGCTGAGCACGCAGCTGAACTGGATTTTTACGTTTATCTGCAATTCCTGGCGCAGCAGCAGCTCTCAGAGGCCCAGCAACTGGCAACAGCACAGGGCATGTTATTAGGTTTGTATCGTGATTTAGCGGTTGGCGTTAGCGAAGCCTCGACCGAGATCTGGGGGAATCCTGAGCTGTATTGCCGTGACGCCAGTGTCGGTGCGCCGCCGGATCCACTGGGGCCGACCGGCCAAAACTGGGGTTTGCCGCCGATGAAGCCGTTTCAGCTGTACCAGCAGGGCTATCAACCCTTTATTGAGCTGTTGCGTGCCAATATGCAGCATGCCGGTGCGCTGCGCATTGACCATGTGATGGCGCTGCTGCGGCTATGGTGGGTACCAAAAACGGCGGCCAATGCCGGCTCGGGTGCTTATGTTTATTACCCTATTATGGATTTGCTGGGCATTCTGGCGCTGGAAAGTCAGCGTCAGCAGGTGGTGGTTATTGGCGAGGATCTGGGCACAGTACCAGAGGGCATCCGTGAGTTACTGCAGCAATTCGGTATCTATTCCTACCGGGTCTTCTTCTTTGAAACCGCGCCGGATGGCGGCTATATTTCGCCGGCACATTATCCGCTGCAGGCGATGGCGACCTTAAGTACCCACGATTTGCCAACCTTAATCGGTTTCTGGCATTGTGAAGACTTAAAACTGGGCCAGCAACTGGGCTTGTATCGCGACGAAGGCCAACTGCAACTGCTTTATCAGCAGCGCCATGCCAATAAACAGCGAATTTTAGATTCGCTGCACGGTCATGGCCGCTTACCGGCTGATTACCCGCGTAGTGTCGATCAGCTTGCTATGGACCGCACTTTGAATTTCGCAATGCAGCAGCATCTGGCCGTCGGCGCCCAGCAGCTGTTATGCCTGCAAATTGAAGACTGGCTGGAAATGACCCAGCCGGTGAATGTGCCCGGCACCAGCAACGAATATCCAAACTGGCGGCGCAAATTGAGTCAGCCGCTGGAGCAGTGGACGCAAGAGCCGCATATTGCCGCCTTATTGCAGCAATTAACGGCGCTGCGACGCCAATAAATAAGCCGCTGTAAGGCCCGTTCAGGTAACTCTCAGACATTTTATTAAGGACAGAATCATGACTGCACAGCTGTTAACCGAAGCCCGTTTAAATCAGCCGTTTGGCTTTTTAGGTTGGCAGCCGCGAATGCAGGATGGGAAAGCGCGTGGTTTGTTGCTGCGCTGCTATCTGCCGCACGCCAGCGCGGTCAGTGCTTTCGATAGCAAAACCAATAAACTGTTAGGTGAGTTAACGCCCGATAGTAGTTGTCCCGGTTTATTTGTGCTGGAGCTACCGACCAAGCGTAAGGCGGTGCCCTATCGGTTACAGGTTACCCAGGGCCGCTATCAGCACCAGTTGTTTGACCCTTATCAGTTTACCGAGCAAGCTTATTATGCGGTGCACTTTGTACAGCATCAGCCGGAAAATCTGTACCGGCAGCTTGGCGCCCAGCTGATTGAGCTGGACCATGCCGGCAAACGGCTGCCGGCAACCCGTTTTGCCGTCTATGCACCCAATGCCAGCAGTGTCAGTCTGGTCGGTGACTTTAACCAGTGGGATGGCCGCTGCCATCCGATGCAACGCACCGACTGTGGCCATTTCGTGTTGGTGCTGCCGGAAATAGCCGCCGGCGTGCGTTATAAATTTGAAATTAAAGATCAGCATGGTCATCTGTTGCCGCACAAGGCTGATCCGCTGGCCTTTTATGCTGAGCAATATCCGTCGCATGCCTCGTTGGTTTACGATCATCAGCAGTATCAGTGGCAGGATCAGGCCTGGCAAAACCGCACTGCGCCCAATCCGTATCAGAGCCCGATGAGTATTTATGAAGTGCATCTGGGCTCCTGGCGCCGCGGGCCGGACAATCAACCATTGAGTTATCGTGAGCTGGCGGCGCAGCTGATCCCTTATGTACTGGATCTGGGCTATACCCATATCGAACTGTTACCGGTGATGGAGCATCCGTTTGATGGTTCCTGGGGCTATCAGCCACTGGGGCTATTTGCCCCCACCTCGCGTTTTGGCCATCCGGATGATTTTAAAGCCTTTATCGATGCCTGCCATCAGGCCGGTATCGGCGTTATTCTGGACTGGGTACCGGCGCATTTTCCGGAAGATGGTCATGGTTTAGCCCGTTTTGACGGCTCGCATCTCTATGAATACGCCGATCCGCGCCGTGGCTGGCACCCGGACTGGAATTCCTGCATCTATGATTTTGGTAAGGATTATGTGCGCCAGTTTCTGGTAGCCAGTGCGCTGTATTGGCTGGAGCACTTTCATATCGACGGCATCCGCGTTGATGCGGTGGCCTCGATGCTGTATTGGGATTACTCGCGCAAAGCCGGGGAATGGATCCCGAATATCGACGGCGGCAATCATAACTATGAAGCCATTAGTCTGTTTCGCTGGCTTAACCGCGAAGTGTATAGCAAGTTCCCTAATGCCATGACCATTGCCGAAGAATCGACGTCTTTCCCGATGGTGTCACGGCCGACCGACGGTGGTGGCCTCGGTTTTGGCTTTAAATGGAATATGGGTTGGATGAACGATAGTCTGCGCTATATCAGTAAGGATCCGGCTTACCGGCAGTACCATCATAATGATCTGACCTTTTCGATGGTGTATGCCTATAACGAGAATTTTATCCTGCCGTTATCGCACGATGAAGTGGTGCATGGTAAAGGCAGCTTACTGCAAAAAATGCCGGGCGATGAGTGGCAGCAGGCGGCGAACTTACGTGCCTATATTGCCTTTATGTACGCGCACCCGGGTAAGAAAATGAATTTTATGGGGAATGAGCTGGCGCAAAGCCGCGAATGGAATCATACCCAGAGTCTGGACTGGCAGCTGCTAAGCTATGATAAGCACCGTGGGGTACAGCAGCTGTTCCGCGATCTGAACCTGACTTATCGGCGCTGCGCACCGCTGTATCAGCTAGACTATGAGCCAGCGGGCTTTGGCTGGCTGGAGCATCAGGATGCAAGCCACAGTACGGTGAGCTTTTTCCGGCAGGATGCGGCCGGCCAGCGTATTTACGTGGTCAGTAATTTTACGCCGGTGCCGCGCCAGCATTTTGCGCTCGGCGTGGCGGAAGAGGGTGAGTTTGAAGTGATCCTCAATACCGATAGTAAGTATTTCTGGGGCAGTAATTATCCGGTGCAGCAGCAGGCACTGGTCAGTATTGCCGAAGCCTGGCAGGGCCAACCTCGACGGCTGAGCTTGAATTTACCGCCGCTGGCAACCCTCTATCTACGAGTTAAATCTTAGGATCCGCGCGATGGCCGATCAGATAGCACTGTTAAAAATGAGTCCTGGTAAGCCGGCGCCATTGGGGCCGACGCAACTGAGTGCCGGCTGCTGGAACTTCGCCGTCTATGCCCCGGATGCGACCGGACTGCAACTGTGTTTATTCCGCCCGGATACGGAAGAGCTGCTGGCGGAGATTGCTTTTAGTGGCCGCACCGGGGAGATCTGGCATTTGCAGGTGCAGGGCGTCGCTGAGGGCACCCTCTATGCACTAAAAGCCGCAGGCCCGAATCAGCCGGATCGCGGTTTATTGTTTGACAGTAACAGGTTGTTACTGGACCCGTATTGCCGGCAGTTAAACCGGCCGCAGTACTGGCATGAACAGCAATATTTAAGCCGTAGTCACTATTCATTGGCCAAAGGCGTACTCAGCAGCACTGAGTTTGACTGGCAGGGCGCCACTAAGCCACAGATCCCACGCGAAAAAACCGTACTGTACGAGGCGCATATCAAGGGCCTGACCATGCAGCATCCGGCGGTACCGGAAGCATTGCGCGGTACCTATCTTGGTCTGTGTCAGCCAGAGGTGATCGCGCATTTAAAGGCACTGGGTATTACTACGGTGCAGTTACTGCCGGTGGCGGCCTTTATGGCAGAGCCACGCTTAAGCAGTCTGAAGCTTACCAACTACTGGGGTTACAACCCGCTGGCATTTTTTGCACCCGAGCCACGCTATCAGGTAGAAGATGCGGTGCAGGAGTTTAAAACTCTGGTTCGCACCCTGCATCAGCACGGGCTGGAAGTGATTCTGGATGTCGTCTTTAACCACACCGCTGAAGCGGGCGAAGATGGCCCTGCGCTCAGTTTCCGCGGTCTGGCCAACCGCCAGTATTACCTGTTTCACAGCCACGGTGAAATGATTGACTATCAGAATTACTGTAACTTTACCGGCTGCGGAAATACGCTAAACCTGTCACACCCGGCGCTGCAAAAAATGGTGCTGGATGCGCTGCGTTACTGGCTGACCGAGATGCAGGTCGATGGCTTCCGCTTTGATTTGGCGGTAACGCTGGGTCGTGAGCATAAACGCTTTAATCCCTATGCGGCCTTTTTCCAAATTATTGCTCAGGATCCGGTGCTGTCGCAGGCCAAGCTGATTGCCGAGCCCTGGGATGTCGGGCCCTTTGGCTACCATCTGGGGCAGTTTCCGGCGCATTGGTCTGAGCTTAACGACAAGTTCCGCGATACCTGCCGCGCGTTCTGGCGTGGTGACAGTGGCACCTTACCGGAATTTGCCACCCGCTTACTGGGCTCACGCGATATTTTCCAAAAGCACCATAAGCCGGCCAGTTGTAGTGTCAATTATCTGTGCTATCACGATGGTTTTACGCTGCAGGATCTGGTCAGTTACCAGCATAAACATAACTGGCTGAACGGTGAAGAAAACCGGGACGGCCATAGTCATAATCTGAGTAGCAATCATGGCGTTGAAGGCCCAAGCTCAGATCCGGCAATCGTCGCCGCCCGCTATCAGCATAAGCGTAATCTGGTGGCCACCTTGCTGCTCAGTCAGGGCATTATCCACTGGCTGGGCGGTGATGAGCTCAGCCATAGCCAACATGGCAACAATAACGCCTACTGCCAGGATAATCCGATTTCCTGGCTTAACTGGCAATTGGATGGCCATAGTACGAAGTTTTTGCAGTTTGTACGCCAGATGATGGCACTGCGTAGCCAGTTTAGTTGCCTGCAGCAGCTGAGTTTACTGGATGATCAGTATCAGCTGCATGGTGACAAACATCAGGTGCACTGGTATTTACTCGATGCCACGCCGATGCAGGAACAACACTGGCATCAGGCCGAACTTAACTGCTGTATGCTGGAAATTATCAATACCAACAGTCAGCAAAGCCTGCTGGTACTGATTAATGGTTCGGCCCGTAACGAAGCCGTGTTATTTCCGGGCAACAGCCGGCAACTGGTGTTTGATACCGCGCTGGATGATGGCTTACAACCGGTTAAACCGCTGCAAGCCAGCCAATGGCTGCAAACGGCGCACAGCCTGTCAGTCTGGCAGTAGGCTTATGCCGGTTATTCGGCTATAATGCCGGCCATTTTTCGAGCCGCGCCAAGGCGCATTTCTCTGCTGTTTAAAGGATCGTCAAATGACAGACAACACACCACTGTGTGATATCGGCTTCGTTGGAGCCGGCGTAATGGGCAAAAACCTGATCTTAAACCTGGCAGATCATGGTTACCGGGTGGCGGCCTTTGACCTCGATCTGCAAAAGCTCGAAGCCGTGCTGGCGCAGGATACCGCAGAGCGCGGTGACCAGCCGCCGCGGGTAATTGGCTGTAGCTCCTACACCGAATTATTATCCCGCCTTTCTGCCCCTCATCTGATTGTTCTCTCTGTTCCCGCCGGTAAAGCCGTAGACGATGTCTGTCACAAGTTGATAGACGCCGGTATTCAGGCCGATGATATCGTGGTTGATACCGGCAACAGCCTGTGGACCGATACCGTCGCGCGGGAGAAAAGCTTTGAAGGCAAGTTTATCTTTTTCTCAACCGCCGTTTCCGGCGGCGAAGTCGGTGCCCGTTTTGGCCCCTCCTTGATGCCAAGTGGCGATCCCTATGCCTGGACCCGGATTAAACCCTTATGGCAGGCCATTGCGGCCAAGGTTGATCCGGCCACCGGCAAAGCTATCGAACGCTTTGAGCCGGGTAATCCGGTTACCGAAGGTGAGCCATGCGCCAGCTATATTGGCCCCAGCGGCTCAGGCCACTATGTGAAGATGGTGCATAACGGCATTGAATATGCCGATATGCAGTTGATTTGTGAAGTGTATCAGGTGATGCGCGATGTGCTGGGCATGTCGGCGCTGGCGATTGCCGACATTTTCCGGCGCTGGAATGAAGGCCCGCTGCATAGCTATTTAATTGGCATCAGTGCCGAGGTGCTGGCCACCAAAGACAGTGAAACCGGCTTGCCGCTGGTCGATGTGATTGTCGATAAAGCCGGCCAAAAGGGCACCGGCCTGTGGACTGCGGTCAGTAGCCTGCAGCTGGGTAGCCCGGCGCCGACCATTGCCGAAGCGGTGTACGCCCGTTCTATCTCGGCCCTTAAAACCGAGCGGGTCAAGGCTGCGACAGTGCTGGCGGGTCCGGCGCAAAACCTGTATAGCGAAGCGCAGCAGGCGGAGCTGATTCAGATGCTGCACGATGCGCTGTACTGCGCCAAGATTTGCGTTTATGCCCAGGGCTTCCATTTAATGAAAACGGCGGCGGAAGAGCAGGGCTGGCAGCTGAATTTCGCCGAAATTGCGAAAATCTGGCGTGCCGGCTGTATTATCCGCGCGGTATTCCTGCAGTCGATCAGTGAAGCCTATGAGCGCAACGACGAGCTGGAGAACCTGCTGCTGGATCCGTTTTTCTCCAAGCAAATTTCGGTCTATCAGCAAAACTGGCGTAAAGCGGTTGCTAATGCCTCGCTGGCCGGTATTCCTGTCGCGGCGCTGAGCTCAGCACTGAGTTACTACGATGCGTATCGTACTGCAGTATTGCCAGCCAACCTGCTGCAAGGGCAGCGCGATTATTTTGGTGCCCATACCTTTGAACGTACCGACAAGGCCAAAGGTAAGACTTATCACGTAGATTGGAGCCACCCAGAGCGGCCAATGGTGAAAATTAAATGACGACGATAATCGGAACCCCGGGTACCAGCAGTAGCACCAAGGTGCTGTTATTAGGTGCCGGTGAGCTTGGAAAAGAGCTGTGTATTGAATTAAAGCGCTACGGTTGTGAAGTGATTGCGGTTGACCGCTATCCGAATGCGCCGGCGATGCAGGTGGCTGATAAAGCCGTGGTGATCTCGATGCTGGATAACGCCGCACTGCGCCAGCTGGTGATCAGCGAAAAGCCAAGCCTGATTGTGCCGGAGCTGGAAGCCATCGCCACCTCGGTACTGCTCGAGCTGGAGCAGGCCGGATTTAACGTGGTGCCCAGTGCCAAAGCCGTTAATCTGACGATGAACCGCGAGGGGATCCGCCGTTTAGCCGCCGAGCAGCTGCAATTACCGACTTCACCCTATCAGTTTGCGGAAGATAAAGCCGGCTTTCTGGCCGCAGTCGCGGCTATTGGTTATCCCTGTGTGGTTAAACCTATTATGTCTTCCTCAGGCAAAGGCCAGAGCGTGCTGCGCTCGGATGCCGATCTGGAGCAGGCCTGGGCCTATGCGCAGGAGGGTGGCCGTGCCGGTAAGGGCCGGATCATCGTGGAAGGCTTTATCGATTTTGACTATGAAATTACCCTGTTAACGGTGAATTCGGTGTCCGGGATCCAATTTTGTGCGCCCATTGGGCATCGCCAGGAAAAAGGCGATTACCGCGAAAGCTGGCAGCCACAGCAGATGTCAGCTGTGGCACGGCAAAAAGCGGAAGCTTACGCGACTGCCGTAGTACAGGCGCTGGGCGGTAAAGGCTTATTCGGTGTTGAGCTCTTTATCAAAGGCGACGAGGTTTGGTTTAGCGAAGTCTCACCCCGGCCACATGATACCGGTATGGTGACGCTGATCTCGCAGCAACTGAGCGAGTTTGCACTGCATGCGCGCGCCATTCTGGGTTTACCTATTCCACAGATCAGGCAGTACGGCCCGGCCGCATCAGCGGTGTTGCTGGTGCCGGGGCAAAGCCAGAATATTCAGTATGCCGGCTTAGCCGATGCGCTGCGTGAACCTGATACGGAGTTGCGGCTCTTTGGTAAGCCGGAAGTGCAGGGCGAGCGGCGAATGGGCGTGGCGCTGGCGCTGGCAGAAAGCACTGAAGCGGCAACGGCGAAAGCGTTGGCGGTAGTAAAGCAGCTAAAGGTAAGCTTGCTGTAAAGCGCCATAGCTTAGTTTACCACGGCTTAGTTGAACACGGCTTAGTTGAACACATAAAAAAGCCCCGAATCCCGGGGCTTTTGCATATTAGGTTGTATTTAAAGCTTAAGCTGGATTAAAAGCCAAACACCCAGCGCGCCAGGGTTAACGTCAGGACGCTGACCACCACTACCGAGAAGATATTCAGCGCAAAGCCGGCTTTAACCATATCGGCAATTCTAAGCTGACCGGAAGAGAAAACGATAGCATTAGGTGGAGTTGCCACCGGCATCATAAAGGCACAGCTGGCCGCAATGGCCGCCGGGATCACCAGCGTTAACGGGGTACCAGACATTGCCAGCGCCACCGGCGCCAGCAGCGGTAAAAAGCCGGCTGCGGTAGCGGTATTGCTGGTGATTTCGGTCAGGAATACGATCACCGCAGTGACCACCACGATCATCACCCAGAACGGCACGTCACCCAGCAGGATCACCTGATCGGCAATAAAGGCCGCCAGCCCGCTTTTGGTGATCAGCGCGGCTAAACTCAGACCACCACCAAATAGCATCAGAATCCCCCAGGGCAGCTTTTTGGTTTCATCCCAGGTCAGGATGCGGGTGTTCTTGCGATCCAGTGGCAATACCAGCAGCAACAGGGCGGCAGTCATGGCGATAGTGGTATCATCCAGTGGTAAGCCACTCCAGCTGGCCAGTAACGGCCGGAAGGTCCAGCACAGCGCGGTCAGCACAAAGATGATCAGCACCGCTTTTTCGCCACGTTGCATCCGGCCCAGCGTTGCCAGTTGTTGCCGGAATAAGCCCTTAGTTTCAACTGCAGCTACCTTATCAACCTGATAAGCGGCCCGGGTCAGCCAAAGCCAGCTGATCGCCAGCAAAATAATACTCAGCGGCAAACCCACCAGCATCCACTCGGCAAAACCAATCTGGATCTGGTAGTTATCGGCAAGAAAGGCAGCCATCAGCGCATTGGGCGGGGTTCCAATTAGGGTTGCCAGACCACCGATAGAGGCGGCGTAAGCAATGGCAAGCAGCATAGCTTTGCCAAAGGCGCTGTCTTCCTGATCCTGCTGTAACAGCTGCATAATCGACAGCGCGATTGGCAGCATCATCACCGCCGTCGCGGTATTTGACATCCACATCGACAAAAAGGCAGTGACGATCATAATGCCGCCGATCTGCTGGCTGGGCTTGCTGCCCACCAGCAACATGGTATGCAGCGCAATGCGTTTATGCAGAGACCAGCGCTCCATCGCAATGGAAATAATAAAGCCACCGAGAAACAGGAAAATCAGCGGGTGAGCGTAAGGTTGCGCCGTTGCCGCCAGGCTATTCAGATCCAATAGTGGTGCGAGCACCAGCGGTAAAAAAGAGGTCACCGGGATTGGCACCGCCTCACTGATCCACCAGCTGGCCATCCAGAATGTCAGGCCCAGCACCAGCCAGCTTTCCTGATTCATGCCAAAGGGTGCTGTGGTGAGCAGCGTGAGCAGCATAAAAGCCGGGCCAAGCAGTAGCGCAAACCACGGGGTTTTAGTAATAGTTGTCATGGTAACCTTCCTAGAAGCGATACTGTAAGCCAGCCACGATTGAGGTGTCCGTTGCGTTGGTTAACACGAGCTGTGTCAGATAAACATAGGCTTTGCTCTGGCTGTTAAACAGATAGTCGACGCCCGCGGTGTAATGATTTGCGGCGCTGCGTTGCCGCAGGCTGGACGTATCCCGCCCCAGCTGCAGTTTAGGTACCCAGTTACCAAACAGATACTGCACACTGATATAACCACCGCTGCCACTGCGTTCGCCTTCTGCTTCTTCACTATATTGCAGTAACACCCCCAGCGTAAAGTCGGACAACTTTTGTTGCCAGACCAACCGGCTGGCATCCAGGCCGTTTAAACTCTGAGCCCGGGTCAGGGTGATGTAGTAAGGCTGGCTGTTCAGGTTACGATCGCCATAGGCCAGGCTTACGGCTACACCATCTTTACCTTGCTGTAGTTCATTGTCCTGTCCCAGCACATAGGTAACAGAAAGTTCAAAGCCCGCCAGTTTAGGTGAGATATAGGTCAGACTATCACCGAGCCGATCCTGGCCGGGCAGGATTTGGGCGATATCGCCGCTGGTCTCGTTGTATAAATCAACTAAGCCCTCACTGGTTTTCAGCCGGGTGTCATTACGCCCGGCGATCAACTGGCCAAAGTCACCTTTGATACCAACAAAAGTATTACGGGCAGAAAATGGCGTTTGGGTATTGGCCTCATCAAAGCCTCGCACATCGACTTCATAGGTAAAAAAAGCGGTCAGATAGTCGTTCAGTTGCTGCTCGCCGCGTAAACCAAAGCGGCTAAAAGGCATATCCAGCTGGGTACCTTGCTCGGCATAGCGCATAAAGCCCTTATCGGTATGCGCCAGCTGCACTTCAGCCTTACCATAAAACTGAATCGCAGGGGCGGGTAGGTTAGTACTGGCCTGAACCATGCTCATTGGCAGGGTACAGGCGGCCAGTGCGGCCAGGGTACGGGGGCGGATTAATTGAAAGATGTTGTCCTGTTGCATAGCTACCTCTTGCTCTGTCGTTATAATTAATTGCAACAGGGCTTTAGCAACTATGCTGCCAAGATTAAAAACCAATAAATACAGTATTTTGTGATTTTAGAAGTCAGTTTTTGGGTCAAATTTGACCCTGTAATCTGCGGCCTTGGGTGGAAAACCACCCAGCTTAGCCTTCGCTATCCTCGTCAGGTAGCTGACTACGTAGCAGACCATATTTGCGCATCTTGTCGTACAAGGTTTTACGTGGCAAATTCAGCGCCTGCATAGTGTCTTTAATGCTGCCCTTGGTGGCATTCAGCGCTTCTTCGATTAGCATTTGTTCGAAAAACGCCACCCGCTCGCTCAGTCCCATGGCGCTGCCAAAGGTATCGGGTAAGGTCAGGCCTTGCTGCGCAAATGCTGCTTCAGGTCCCAGTAACACAAAGCGCTCTGCCAGATTGCGTAGCTCGCGTACATTACCCGGCCACGGATGGGCCAGTAGCCGGTCGAGCTGGGCTTGCGTCAGCGCCAGTACCGGCTTGTGATAACGGGCGCTGGCCAGCATGGCGAAGTGTTTAAACAGCAGCGGAATATCCTGCCGTCTTTGCCGCAGCGGTGGAATAGTGACATGCACCAGATTAAGGCGGTAATACAAATCCAGTCTGAAATCGCCGGTGGCACTTAACTCGGCCAGATTAGTTTTGGTGGCAGCGATAACCCGCAGATCCAGACTTTTTGCCTGATTGCTACCCAGCGGTGTCACCTTGCGCTCTTCTAAAACTCGCAGTAGGCGTACCTGAACACTGAGCGGTGTGCTTTCAATTTCATCCAGAAACAGGGTGCCGCCATTAGCAAATTCAAATTTGCCAATGCGCTTTTTATCGGCGCCGGTAAAAGCGCCGGCTTCACAGCCGAAGAGTTCACTTTCAATCAGCTGTTCCGGAATAGCGCCACAATTCAGCGCCACAAACTGTTGCTCACTGCGCGCTGAGTTATCGTGCAAATAGCGGGCGACCAGTTCCTTGCCGCTGCCGGTCTCACCTTCAATCAGCACATCGGCTGGCGTATCCAGGATCAGGTCCAGTAACTGGCGCATCTGATCCATACCCGGGCTATCGCCAATTAACTGCACCCGGCCACGCCGGCTTTGCTGTAGCTGGGCTTGCAAGCGCCGGTTTTGCAGCGTCAGTTGGCGGCTGACGACAGCTTGTTGCAGGTTTTTTAGCAACAGGCTGTGATTAACCGGCTTCTCAATAAAACTATAGGCACCAGCCTGCATCGCCGTAACCGCAATACTGACATCGCCATAGCCGGTTAGCAAAATAACCGGCAGTTCGGCGTCGCGCTTTAAAATCGCGGCCAGCACACTTAAACCGTCCTGCTGCGGCATATTCAGATCGGTGACAATAACGCCGGCGAAATCGGGCGTCAGTTGGCTTAGCAGGCTGGCCGGATCGGTAAAAGTCCGGCATTGCCAACCTTCCAGACTCAGGCCCTGTGCTAAAGCATCCAGAATGCTGCTGTCATCATCCAAAAGCCAGACTTGCTGCGGGTTTGTCATGCGTTACTCCGTGCGGTAAAGCGGTAAAAATAAGGTCACCACGGCGCCGCCATCTGGGTGATTCGCTATCTGTAAACTGCCATCATAGCTCTGTACGATTTGCCGTGAGATAGACAGGCCAAGGCCGAGCCCCGAGCCTTGTTTAGTGGTAAAAAAGGGCTCAAACAAATGTACCATCACATGCGGTTGGATACCGGGGCCATTGTCATGGATCTGCAGGCATGCCTGCTGCTCTTGTACGCTCAGGCGAATACTGAGCCGGCATTGGGGTATACCTTCGCAGGCCTGAACGGCGTTGCCAAGCAGATTCACCAGCACCTGCTCCAGCTGTAGCGGATCCACCTTAACGTTTGGTGCGGCCTGTTCCTCAAAGCTAATGCTGACCGCTTGCTGGCGCAGTAGCGGCTGCAGCAGATCCAGCGCATTATGCACCAGGCTCTGCAGTGTCACTACCCGGGGGGTATTGGCGGCTTTGCGGCTAAAACCTTTAAACTGCTGCACGATATGGTTTAAGCGCAGTAACAGCTGACTGAGTTTATCCAGATTGCCAGCCAGTTCGGTATGCTGGCCGCGGGCTAATAGCAACTGACTGTTCTGTAAATAACTGTGCATGGCGGTCAGCGGTTGGTTTAACTCATGATTGATGGATGCACTTAACTGGCCAATGGTTGCCAGCTTGGCGGCTTGCAGCAGTTGCTCCTGAGTTTGTCTGAGCTCTTGTTCTGCCTCACTGCGCTGGCGGATCTCCAGTTGCAGTTGCTGGTTGCTCTGTTGCAGCGAAGCGGTGCGCTCGGCCACAGCCTGTTCCAGCTTTTGGTAGAGCTGGGTGCGCTGTAATTGTTGCTGGCGGCGGTTTCGCCAGTATTGTGCCGTTAACAGCAGCAGTGTTAACAGCAGCGCCAGGCTGATACTGTATTGCAACGCCTGAATCTTTAACGGCCGGGTTGGATGCAGCATCACCAGCTGCCAGGGCAGGGCTTGATGGGCTTTCTGGGCTACCGTGTACTCGGTACGCGGCAACTGACTCTGACCAGGCTGCTGCAGCAGCTGCCATAAGCTGCCTTGCTGTTTCACCGCCAGGGCCGGCAGTAGCATCCCCGGATGACGGGGCAGGGTCAGGCTTTGTTCACCCAGCTGCGATAAACGCCAGGCCGGATTATTGCTGGCGAGCACGGTATTTTCTTCATCGACCAGCATAAACAACCAGGGGCTCTGACCGGCGATACTCTGATAAGCCAACTCTAACTGATCAATATTCAGTTTGCTGGTCAGCACACCATAACGCTCGCTGGGCTGTTGTTGCACCAGATTAGAGAAATAGATGCCACGCTCTTTTGAGATCCAGCCCAGACCATAGTCTATGTAACTTTGCCCGGTGCGGATGGTTTCAGTGAAGTAGGGCCGAAAGCCAAAGTTGTAATCGAGAAAACTGACTTCCTGTGCAAAGTTACTGCTTGCCAGCACCAGACCGCTATGGTCCATCAGATAGATAGAAGCGCTGCCACTGGCCAGATTAAAATCGGCCAGTAACTGACTCAGGGCACTTTGGTCCGAGCCCGCAGCGGCTGAGAGCACCTGTTTTAGCTCAGGGCGGACGGCCAGACTCTGATTAAGCAGCGAAAAGCGAGCCAGTTGCTGCTCGATGTAGAGATTAAATTCAGCACCATGCCGAAGCGCAGTTTGCTGGGCCTGACTCAGTAAGCGGTTAAACAGCAGTTGGTAGCTTAGCAAGGTAAATAGCAGCAGCACCAGCAGGAGGCTAAGCGGAGTTTTTAATCGACTTGGCATAACACACTCAATCAGGGGGAGAGCCAGCCGGCTGTCCGCACAGGGTATCTGCCGCCGTACTATACCTGAAATGCGCTGACGGCTCTATGCGCTACAGTTTATTGTCGGTATTTATGCAACAACTTACTGTAATAGCAAAACTTATACGCGCTTTTGCAAGATGCAGCTATGCTTAACAAAAATACAAAAAATACGACAGGAGCAGGGCTATGGGATTCTGGTCAACAGCGGCTGGCCGCTTACTGATTCTTCCATTACTGGCGTTAGCCGGTTTTCTGGTGATTGCTGCCGTGGCGCTGGATGCGCTGCAGCAACGGCTGACGGAAGGACGCGAACAACGGGTAGTGGCGGTGATTGATGTGGGGAGGACCCTGGTTAAGCACTACCAGCAATTGGAAAAAAGCGGCGCCCTGAGCCGGGAGCAGGCACAACAGGCCGCATTATCGGCGATCCGTGCCATTCGTTATGACAAGGTCGAGTATATCTGGATCAATGATCTGGGGCGGCCCTTTCCGAAAATGGTGATGCATCCTACCGTGCCTGCTTTGGAAGGCACAGTACTGGACCGGCCAAGTTTTAATTACGCGACGTTAATGCGTAGCCCCGACGGTCGTCAGCAGCAAAAACTGAATAACCAAAACCTCTTTGTGACCTTTGTTGAGACCATTGGCCGTTATGGCAGTGGTTTTGTTGAATATCAATGGACCAAGCCGCTACCCGGTGGTGGTGTTACCGAGGAGCGTTATACCAAGCTGTCCTATGTGATTGCGGATCAGGAGTGGGGCTGGGTATTGGGCTCCGGCATCTATATTGATGATGTGCAAAAGATGTTCTGGCAAACCGGTTTACGGCTGGCATTGGTAATAGTGCTGGTGATGTTACTGACAGTTGCCGTTTCGCTGTATATCCGCCGTTGGTTGTTGCGCCAGCTGGGTGGTGAGGTTGCCTATACCCGGCAATTGGTGCAACAGGTTGCAGCCGGTGATTTTAGCGCCAGCATTAGCCTGCAAGCAGGTGATCAGGATAGTCTGCTAGCCGCTGTAGCTGCCCTGGTTGGCCGCTTGCGTGAACTCATCGGTCAGCAGCGGGCTCTGGTGAGCGGGCTGAATCAGCAATCTGAGGCGCTGGATAGTTCCAGCCAGCAAAGTCAGGCCTTACTGCAACAGGTTATGGAGCAAACCACCCAGGTTGCGACCGCAGTGCACGAAATGAGCACCACCTGCGATGATATGGCGCGTAATGCGACTACGGCGGCACATTCGGCACGGGATGCCGATCGTGAGGCGGCTGCCGGTACTGCGGCTGTTGGTCAAACCTTACAGGCTATTAATCAGTTACAAAGCAAAGTAGAGCAGGTGGCAGCGGTATTATCGGAGCTCTCCGACAGCAGTCAGCAAATCGGTGCCGTGACGGAAGTGATTGGCAGCATTGCAGAGCAAACCAACTTGTTGGCACTAAATGCCGCCATCGAGGCCGCCCGTGCCGGTGAACAGGGACGGGGCTTTGCGGTGGTTGCCGACGAAGTCCGCACCCTGGCCAGCCGTTCGGCCAGCTCTACTCAGGATATCAACAGCAAGGTGCAGGAAATTCAGCAGGATGCCGCCCGCGCCGTCAGTTCAATGCAACAAAGCCAGCAGGAAACCAGCCTGACCATCGCCCGTTCTTCTGAAGCCAGTAGTGCCTTGCAGCGTATCAATGGCGCTGTTGCTCAGATCACCGACGTCAATGACCAACTGGCCAGTGCTACCGAAGAGCTGGCGATGGTTGCCGGTGGTATTAACCAGAATATGGAGCAAATTGCCCAGGCAGTGCAGCAAACCCATGAACAGGCAGCACAGTTAGCGGGCGCCAGTAGCCAGTTACGGCAAATGGCAAGGGAATTAAATAATCTGTTAGCCGGCTTCCGCGTATAATAGTTTAAGTGAGAATTTCTGTGATGTGCTGAGGTACAGATGAAACTAACAGAACAGCAATGGCGGGAACGCCTGACTGACGAACAGTATCGGATCACCCGTTTAAAGGGCACCGAGTATCCGTTCAGTGGAGAATTGTTGCACCATACGGCTGATGGCACCTACCACTGCATCTGCTGTGGTACCGTGTTGTTTGATTCGGCGACTAAATTTGATGCCGGTTGTGGCTGGCCGAGTTTCTATCAGGCGATAGAGGGTAAAGTCAGCTATAAACCGGATCACAGCCATGGCATGCACCGGATTGAAATTCTTTGTGCCGCCTGCGATGCCCATTTGGGGCATGTGTTTGACGATGGGCCTTTGCCAACCGGGCAGCGCTACTGTGTCAACTCGGTGTCGCTGCGCTTTCAACATACTACCAAGGTCTAAAAAATTCTGTAATTGTTGTGGTAGGCTTTCATAATCCATTACAATAGGCCGCCTTTCAAAACCGCTGTACCCTACATAAAAGCGGCCGAGGCAACTCCGATTAATTCATCTTATTGAAGTAAAAGGCCTGAACATGACCCTATCACACGCAGAGCAGTACCAGAAGAGCTGGCAGGAGCGCCAGGAATACGCCGAAAACATGTTGCCAATTATTGGCCGTCTGTACCGTAACAAAGGCATCGAAGTCGTGATTTACGGCCGTCCGCTGGTCAATGCTACCATCATCGATATCATCAAAGCGCACAAAACTGTGCAGCGTTTCGAGGGGCAAAAACTGCGGTTACGTGAAAGCTTCCCGGTACTGGAAGCGATCAGCAAGATGAATCTGGCCCCAGGCCGCGTTGATATCGGTAAGCTGGCTTATGCTTTCCTGTACAAAAACGTCGCGGAAGGTTTAACGCTGGAGCAGTATCTGGCCCGTGAGTTGTCACAAATTCTGGATCATGAAGATAAAGTGAAGCCGGTTGACGTGGTGCTATATGGTTTTGGCCGGATCGGCCGGCTGTTAGCCCGTCTGATGTTAGAGCGCTCTGGTCCAAGCGTTAAATTACGCTTAAAAGCCATTGTTGTGCGTGGCGGTAAGCAGGGCGATCTGGAAAAACGCGCCAGCTTATTGCGTCGCGATTCCATCCATGGTCCTTTCAATGGCAGCATTACAGTCGATGAAGAGAACCAGGGCATTAAAGCCAACGGTACCTTTATCAAAGTGATCTATGCCAATTCGCCGGAAGAAGTCGATTACACAGCCTATGGTATCGACAACGCACTGGTGGTTGATAATACCGGTATCTTTAAAGATGACGTCGGTTTGTCGGTACATCTGAAGAGTAAGGGCGCGGCCAAGGTGCTGCTGACGGCACCGGCCAAAGGCGATGTGCCAAACATAGTGTATGGTGTAAACCAGCATATGATTACCCCGGATCGCACCATCGTATCAGCGGCCAGTTGCACCACCAATGCCATTACGCCGGTATTAAAAGCGCTGAACGATGAGTACGGTATCCGTAATGGTCATGTGGAAACGGTACACTCTTATACCAACGATCAGAACCTGATTGATAACTTCCACAAAGCCGAGCGTCGTGGCCGGGCGGCACCATTAAATATGGTACTGACCTCAACGGGCGCTGCCAGTGCCGTCGCTAAAGCGTTACCAGAGCTGAAAGGCAAGTTAACCGGTAATGCGATCCGGGTACCGACACCCAATGTGTCAATGGCGATTCTGTCGCTGAACCTGAACCGCGAAACCAGCAAAGATGAGCTGAACAACTTCCTGCAAAATACCTCTTTGTTCTCTGAACTGCAGGATCAGATCGACTTTACCAGCTCAACCGAAATCGTATCATCCGATCTGGTTGGCTCGCGCTACGCCGGTGTGGTTGACTCACAGGCGACCATCGTTGATGGCGACCGCTGCGTGTTATACGTTTGGTACGATAACGAGTTCGGTTACAGCGTACAGGTTACCCGGGTGATGAACGAAATGGCCGGCATTACCTATCCGACACTGCCTGTCGCCAAATAAGCTTAACCCGCCACTAAAAAACCCGCCTCGCAGCGGGTTTTTTATGTGCGCCCAGCATGGGCGCATTCTTGGAGGTGCAAGTCCTCCCATAAGCTGGCTACAGCGAATGAAGTGAAGCGCAACTGCAGAACGGCGACGGACTGTGGGGAGGAAGCGTGGAGCGAAACTGCGAGCCGATGAACAAGAATCGGATATGAGGCGTGACTGAGCAGGGCGAGCAGGCATAATTCTGCGAAGCTCTTGTAGCCAAAGCTTTGTGACGTAAATCCGGCGGTTGTGCAGTGAAGGAATGCGTTCTTACCTGGGGAGATCTCGCCTCATGCCTGAAAGGGCGACGTAGTGATACGGAGCGAGAAGTCAGCAGAGGCCGTAGTAGTGGATAACACGAAGGGCCGAACGAGAAGGAGTGTGAAACGCGTTGTTGATGAATAACGTCATGCATCAGATGTCCAAAGAGTTGGAGCGAGGTAAGCAAAAGCAAGGTGAAGCCTTGTTGATGCCTACCCGTGATGAAACGGTATTCCCGCAACAACAGTTCAAACACACAGGGCAAAGCTTGCTTGAGCAGGCGCTTGCGAGGGAGAACATGCGCTTAGCGTGGCAACGCATTAAAGCGAACAAAGGTAGCGCCGGAGTAGATGGTCTGACGATAGCACAGACGGCAGAGCACCTTAAGGTGCAGTGGCCGGCTATCAAAGCGCAGCTGCTAAACGGCAGTTATCGTCCACAACCGGTACGCCGGGTCGGTATCCCGAAGAGTGATGGCACCGAGCGCGAGCTGGGTGTCCCAACGGTGACGGACCGACTCATCCAACAAGCGTTACTTCAGGTACTGCAACCGAAACTGGACCCACAGTTCAGTGAGCACAGTTATGGCTTCAGACCTGGCAGACGGGCCCAGAGCGCGGTATTAGCCGCGCAACGTTATGTGCAGGAAGGCTACCAGATAGTCGTTGATGTTGACTTGTCGAAGTTCTTTGACCGGGTGAACCATGACATTCTGATGGACCGACTGAGCAAACGGCTGGACGATAAAAGCGTACTGCATCTTATCCGGGCTTATCTGAACGCCGGCATCATGGCTAATGGCGTGGTGATAACGCGCCAAGAAGGCACACCACAAGGTGGACCGCTCTCGCCGTTGTTGGCGAATGTGCTACTGGATGAGGTTGATAAAGCCTTAGAGCAACGCGGCTATCGGTTCGCCCGTTATGCAGACGACTGCAATGTGTATGTCCGCAGTCAGAAAGCGGGAGAGCGGGTGATGGCGTGGCTGCGCAGGCTTTATGCGAAACTGCGTTTGCAAGTGAATGAAAGCAAAAGTGCGGTAGGCAGCGTGTTTGGCCGAAAATTCTTAGGGTACAGCCTGTGGCGAACCCGAAGAGGCGAGGTTAAACGCGCGGTATCTGAAGCGGCACTGATGCGTTTCAAAACACGGGTAAAGCAGTTAACACGCCGACAGACAGGGCGCAGCCTAAGTGAAGTCATTGCTGGGTTACGTCGCTATATGCTGGGATGGAAAGGCTACTTCGGGTTATCCCAAACGCCCTACATCTGGCAAAGGTTAGATGAATGGATAAGACATCGTCTGAGAGCTATTCAGCTAAAGCAGTGGCGGCATGGCAAGCGCGCGTATGAAATGGTACGCAAGCTTGGCGGCACAGAAAATGTCGCCAAGCGGATTGCCGGAAACTACCGAAGTTGGTGGCGAAACAGCCAGATGTTACTCCATACAGTACTGACGATAAGCTACTTTGACAAACAAGGTCTTATAAGACTCTCATGACCTCAACTTCTCGAACCGCCCGGTGCGGACCCGCATGCCGGGTGGTGTGGCAGGGGCCAGTCAGTTACACTGACTGCCCCTATGCCGATTAACAGCCATAAAAAAAGCCAGCGCTAGGCTGGCTTCTTGGAATTCGGTATCGAATTAGCCGATAACAGTTACGTTAGCAGCTTGTGGGCCTTTTTGACCTTGTTCGATTTCGAAAGCAACTTTCTGACCTTCGTTCAGAGTTTTGTAGCCTTCAGTTTGGATTGCACGGAAGTGAACGAAAGCGTCAGCGCCGCCGTTGTCTTGAGTGATGAATCCGAAACCTTTGTCAGCGTTGAACCACTTAACCACACCAGTTACTTTAGCCATGAGAGACTCCTAAAAATTTTGATAAATGTAATAACGCAAAATGCGCTGTTAGCCTGACTGTTACTTATGTGGCCAAACGTGCGTGAATCTTCAGGACATGACTTACAAGCGAAGCTGTGTAGCGAAGTTTTCAAAAACAAGTTGTTACATAGGTCTGTACTACAGGCCGGACACCACTATAACAGGTATTGCAGGAATGTATAGCTTTATCGGTGAATAATTTAGCGAAATCACACGCTACAGCAAGTGGCCCTATTTTCACCGCAGTTGGCGGCCTGGTTTTTCACGAAAAGCCGCAGCGCCGGCATAAAAAAAGGCCGGATAACCGGCCTTAGTTAAAGCAAACTGAACTTAGCCGGCGATCGCCGCAGCCGGTGCCACAAATGGCAGGTTCAGTGCCTGGGCTACGCCCTCGTTGGTCACTTTGCCACGGTAAACGTTCAGGCCAGCCAGCAGATGCTGGTCATCCAGCAGCGCTTGCTTATAGCCTTTGTTGGCTAAGCGCAGAATAAACGGCAGGGTAGCGTTATTCAGGGCGAAGGTAGAAGTGCGTGGTACTGCACCTGGCATGTTTGCCACACAGTAGTGCACCACATCATCAACGATGTAGGTTGGTTCAGCGTGCGTGGTTGGCTTAGAGGTTTCAACACAGCCACCCTGATCGATTGCTACGTCAACAATAGCTGAACCTGGCTTCATCCGCTTGATATGCTCTTTGGTCACCAGTTTAGGTGCCGCAGCGCCCGGTACCAGTACACCACCGATCACTAAGTCAGCCGCCAGCACTTCCTGCTCCAGCGCATCAGCGGTAGAGTAAACCGCTTTAACGGCGCCGTTAAACTGGGCATTGATACGACGCAGTACATCAACACTGCGATCCAGTACGGTAACATCAGCACCTAAACCTACCGCCATTTGCGCGGCGTTAGTACCAACCATACCGCCACCGATCACCACGACCTTGGCTGGCGCTACGCCTGGTACACCACCTAACAGCATACCGCGACCACCACAGGATTTTTCCAGTGCCCGGGCACCGGCCTGAATGGACATCCGGCCCGCCACTTCTGACATTGGCGCTAACAGCGGTAAACCGCCTTTGCTGTCGGTCACAGTTTCATAGGCGATACAGACAGCGCCTGATTTAATCAGATCGGCAGTTTGCTCCGGATCCGGTGCTAAGTGCAGGTAAGTAAACAGGATCTGGCCATCGCGCAGCATGGCGCGTTCAACGGCTTGTGGCTCTTTTACCTTAACAATCATCTCGGCTTTGGCGAAGACTTCAGCGGCGGTGCCCAGTACTGTGGCACCAGCAGCCTGATAATCTTCATCGGTAAAACCGATGCCAATACCGGCATTGTGTTCAACAAAGACGCTGTGACCGTGGCCAATCACTTCACGGACGCTGGCAGGCGTCATGCCGACACGGTACTCATGGTTTTTTATTTCTTTTGGTACACCGATGATCATAGGTTTCACCTTGGTTGGGTTGGGTAAAATTTTTGCGCAGTATAGCGATAAAAAACCAGAATTAATGCTTGTTTTTAAACGCTGAAATAGCAGAAAATCCTGTTTAAGAAACTGGCTTGGAGTTTTATGCTGAAATGTACTCTTTAAATAAGAGTGTCAAGAAGTTAGATCGGATTGACCGCAAAATTCTGGTGGAATTACAAAAGGATGGCCGTCTGGCGAATGTCGAACTGGCCAGACGGGTAGGGCTGAGCCCCACACCCTGTCTGGAGCGGGTGCGCAAGCTGGAAGCCGAAGGCTTTATCCTCGGCTACAACGCCCAGGTCGATCCGCATAAAGTTGGTGCTGCGTTGCTGGTATTCGTGGAAATTACCCTGAGCAAAACCTCACCGGAAGACTTTGACGAATTTAGCAAGGCAGTACAGAAGCTGTCGGAAATTCAGGAATGTCACCTGGTGTCCGGCAGTTTCGACTTTTTACTGAAAACCCGGGTAGCCAATATGGCCGCCTATCGTGAACTGCTGGGGGAAACCCTGCTCAGGTTACCTAGCGTGCGGGAAAGCCGGACCTATGTGGTGATGGAAGAAGTGAAGCAAAGTAGCTTTGTGGCGATACCTTAAGTCATTTTAGTATAAGGTAGTTTGGTATCAGTTACTTTGGTATAAGCTCGCGTTCAGCTTGGGCGGATTAAACTGGCCACTGCGCCGCTGCTATGCCAGAAAGATGCACTTTTAGCGCTGCTCTGGTAACCTTAGCAGGTCAGTGAAGACAGACTCAGCACTCCGCACAGCGGTTATTAGCGCGACTTGCGCGCAGTTTTTTTAAGGAGCGGAGCAAAAAATGAAATTAGAGGCCTTTCATTTGCAAAGCAAAGTATTATTTTCATTAAACGGTGTGCAACGACTGCTTGAAGTCGGCCTGATCCTATTCTCCTCGTTGGCCGTCTTTATGCTGTTAGCATTAATTTCCTTTGACCCGGCTGATCCCAGCTGGTCGCAAACCGGTTATCAACAACAGGTCAATAACTATGCCGGCCGTGGCGGTGCCTTTGTTGCCGATCTGCTGCTATTCAGCTTCGGCTGGATTGCCTATTTACTGCCGTTTTTTGTTGCCCTGATGGGCTATCTGCTCTTTAAACGCTTTAAAGATTTACTCAGCCTCGATTACCTGATTTTAGGCTCTCGGGTATTTGGCCTGATCCTGACGCTGTGTGCGGCAACCGCGATCAGCAGTATGAATTTCAACGATATCTATTATTTCTCGTCCGGCGGTGTGCTGGGCGATATGATCAGCAGCAGCTTACTGCCGTACTTTAATTTTATTGGTACCAGTCTGTTATTACTCTGTGCCTTTGCCACCGGTCTGACGCTGCTAACCGGTATCTCCTGGCTGACCGTCGCCGATTACCTCGGTGCCGGCTGTTTTTATCTGTTTACCCGTTTGTTGGAATTACCGCAGCGTTTTAGCAGCAAAGCCCCAGCCAACCCGGTATTTAACGAAACAGCAACGGCAGAGCTGCCACAGCCAAAAGCGAAAAAAGCCCAGCGTAACAACCTCGAAGCCACTGAACCGGCCTGGTCTGCTGCTGCTGCTGCGGATGAGGATGATTTAGAGCCGCAATTTAGCTGGCCACCGGCGGCAGAGCCGGAGCCAAAACGCAAAGAGCCGTTACCGATCCGGCCGCTGGATGAGCGCACCGAAGCCCGGGCTTTCTACAGTGTGGATAGTCTTGCCGATGATCAGCTGTCGTTTAGTGCCGTCGACGATCCGAACGAGTCAGTGCATATCGGCCGCACCCTGCGCGAGTTGGAAGAGCAGGAAGAGCTGCACCCACTGTTGCGCTATCCGGAAGATGAAGCCGTCGTAGTTGAAGAAGACGACAGCGAAGAGGTCGCACATTCGCTGGAAGAGTTGCCATCACTGGCGCTGTTAGATCGGCCGGATAAAGCCACCAACCCGATTGATCCGGCTGATTTAGAGCGGGTATCGCGGCTGGTTGAAGCAAAACTGCTCGATTTTAACGTCGAAGCCAAGGTTGTCGGCGTCCATCCGGGGCCTGTTGTCACCCGCTTTGAACTGGATTTGGCGCCGGGCGTCAAAGTCAGCAAAATTACCGGCCTGGCCAAAGATTTAGCCCGCTCGTTATCGGCCATTAGCGTACGGGTCGTGGAAGTGATCCCAGGCAAGAGCTTTATCGGTTTAGAGCTGCCAAATCAGCACCGTGAAATCGTGCGCTTATCCGAAGTCATTGGCGATGAGGTGTTTAACGAGTCCAAATCTGCGCTGACTATGGTGCTGGGCAAAGATATTGCCGGCAAATCAGTGGTCGCCGATCTGGCCAAGATGCCGCACTTACTGGTCGCCGGTACTACGGGCTCGGGTAAATCGGTTGGCGTTAACGTCATGATTTGTAGTTTGCTGTATAAATCTACGCCGGACGATGTGCGCTTTATTATGATCGATCCCAAGATGCTGGAGCTGTCCATCTACGAAGGCATTCCGCACCTGTTAACCGAAGTGGTTACCGATATGAAAGACGCGGCCAATGCGCTGCGCTGGTGTGTCGGGGAAATGGAGCGCCGTTACAAGCTGATGTCAGCCATGGGCGTGCGTAACCTCAAGGGCTACAACGCCAAGATCAAAGAAGCTATCGCTGAGGGTCAGCCACTGAAAGATCCACTGTGGAAGCCATCGGATGATATGCGCGATAGCGCGCCTTATCTGGAAAAACTACCGGCGATCGTGGTGGTGATCGACGAATTTGCCGACATGATGATGATCGTTGGTAAAAAAGTTGAAGAGCTGATTGCCCGGATCGCGCAAAAAGCGCGGGCGGCCGGTATTCACCTGGTACTGGCGACGCAGCGGCCATCGGTTGATGTGATCACCGGTTTAATTAAAGCCAATATCCCAACCCGGATCGCGTTTCAGGTATCGTCGAAAATTGACTCGCGCACCATCCTTGATCAGCAGGGCGCAGAAAGCCTGTTGGGGCAGGGCGATATGCTGTATTTACCACCTGGTTCAGGGGTGCCTACCCGGGTGCATGGCGCCTTTGTTGATGACCATGAAGTGCATGCGGTGGTTGCCGACTGGAAACGGCGTGGTAAACCACAGTACTTACCAGAAATTTTAAGTGGCGAAACCACGGAAGAGAACTTGTTACCCGGCGAAGTACTCGAAGGGGAAGAGGGTGAGGCCGATCCGCTGTATGATCAGGCCGTGGCCTTCGTCATTGAATCACGCCGCGCTTCAGTGTCAGGCGTGCAACGTAAATTCCGGATCGGCTATAATCGCGCCGCCCGTCTGGTTGAACAGATGGAGCACAGCGGTTTAGTCAGCCCACCGGGGCACAATGGTAACCGTGAAGTCTTGGTTCCGAACAGAGGTGGTTAATGGGTAAGTTGGCGTCAATGCGTAAATTGTCGTTCATGATGTTGGTAGCCGCGGCAGGAGCCGCCGCCACAGTGGCCAGCCCGGTATGGGCACAAACGGTAGAAGTAGTACCCAGACCTGATTTTGCCCCCCATATGCAGGCGGCACGACAGCAGCGCTTAAGTGCTGAGGATGCCAGTGCCGAACTGATGCAGCAATTGGCGCGCATTAAAAGCTACACCGCCAGTTACCGGCAAAAGGTTTACGATATTCAGCAGCAACTGCTGCAGGAAGGTAAAGGCCAGCTGGCGCTGCAGCAAGGCGCGCGTTTTCGCTTTGAAAGCACTGAGCCGGAGCCATCGTTACTGGTCAGTGATGGTAAAACGCTGTGGATCTACAATGAGCCGTTAGAGCAGGTCAGTATCTATGATGCGCAAAGTGAAGTGGGGCAAACGCCCTTTGCCTTGCTGACTTCGACCGATCCGGCGCTCTGGCAGCAATACCGCGTGACTAAACAACAGCAGAGTTTCTTTATTCACCCGCAAAGCAGTGATAATCCGGTGCAGCAGCTGCTACTTACCTTTAGCGAAGATCAGTTGATTGAAATGCAGGTGATTGATATTAACCAGCAGCAAAGCGTGTTTCTGTTTAGCGATATTAAGCTGAACAACAAGATCGCCAATGCTCAGTTCAGCTTTAAGGTCACGTCTAATCTGGACGTTGATGATCAGCGGCAACGCTAATGGCCACCTTACCGCTGGAGTTTGGCAGCGACTTCCGGCCACTGGCCGCCCGGTTAAGACCGCGGCAACTTGCTGATTATGTCGGCCAGCAGCATCTGCTGGCCGCAGGCTCACCGTTGCAACAAGCCATTCTGGCCGGCCGTGTGCATTCGTTAATTTTGTGGGGCCCGCCGGGTACCGGCAAAACCACGCTGGCAGAACTGATTGCCGGCCATGCCCAGGCGCAAATGCAGCGCTTATCGGCGGTCACCGCCGGCATTAAAGAAATTCGCGACAGCATTCAGCAGGCCAAATTACACCAGCAGCAATATCAGCAACGTACACTGCTGTTTGTCGATGAGGTGCACCGCTTTAATAAAGCACAGCAGGATGCCTTTTTACCGCATATTGAAAATGGCACCATTATTTTTATTGGCGCCACCACCGAAAATCCGGCCTTTGCGCTAAATAACGCCATTTTATCCCGTGCCCGGGTTTGTGTGCTGAAGCCGCTGACCGAAGCAGATTTACAACAGGTGCTGGCGCGGGCGCTGACTGATGCGGAACTTGGGTTAGGCGCACAGCAATTAACGCTGGAGCCGGCGGCTGAGCAGCTATTACTGCGTTTGGCTAATGGTGATGCCCGGCGCTTGCTGAATTTACTGGAACAACTGGCAGAGCTGGCGGCGCCGCAGTCTGAACTGACGGTAGCGCAGGTACAGCAAATTGTGCCACAACAGCTACCCGGCTTTGACCGCGATGGCGATCTGTTTTACGACCTGATTTCGGCATTACATAAATCGGTGCGCGGCTCGGATCCGGATGCCGCCTTGTACTGGTTTGCCCGCATTCTGGCCGGGGGCGGCGATCCGCTTTATGTGGCACGGCGCTTATTGGCCATTGCCAGTGAGGATATTGGCAATGCCGATCCGCGGGCGCTGACGCTGGCACTTAATGCCTGGGATACCTTTAGCCGGGTCGGCCCGGCCGAAGGCGAGCGCGCTATTGCCCAGGCGCTGGTGTATCTGGCGCTGGCGCCCAAAAGTAATGCCGTCTATCTGGCGTTTAACCAGGCAAAGGCGCTGGTGGCAGAGCGTCCGGATTATCCGGTGCCGCTGCATCTGCGTAATGCACCAACGGCACTGCAGCAGCAACTGGGGCATGGTGCCGGTTATCGTTATGCCCATGATGAACCCGGTGCCTATGCCGCCGGCGAGCGGTATTTACCACCAGAGCTATGGCAACAGCAGTTGTATCAGCCCAGTGAGCGCGGTATGGAAAAGCAACTGGCGGAAAAACTGCGCTATTTGCGCGCGCTGGATGCGCAAAGCCCGAAGCAACGTGATGCTGAACCCAAATCTAAAAGCTGAATAGCTATAGTAAAGCCGTGCCGTGTTTGAGCGCTGACTCCCGGCGTTATAGTGCGCTATTGCGGCTGATCTGGCGCTTGGCTCTGGGTATAACACCGGCAGAACAGAGAAAATCTGCCTTAGGCATTTCAATTTAAGTGGCAGCTTAGTAATATTCAGCCCTGTTATGATCACCCGCCGGCAAGCTGCTGGCCTAATTTAGCGAACTGAAGCGAATTCTATGTTAGATCCGAAATTTTTACGCGCAGAACTGGCGCAAACCGCTGAGCGACTGGCAACCCGTGGTATGACGCTGGATGTTGCGGCCATCAGTGCCCTGGAAGAGCAGCGCCGGGTGCTGCAGGTAGAAACCCAGGAGCTGCAGAATCAGCGTAATACCAAATCAAAAGCCATTGGTCAGGCCAAAGCCCGCGGTGAAGATATTGCCCCCTTGCTGGCCGAAGTGGATGGCTTAGGCGCCCAGCTGGATGCGGCAAAGATCCGCCTGGATGCGGTACTGGCCGAGCTGGACAAAATTGCGTTAAGCATTCCTAACTTACCGGATCTGTCTGTGCCGGTCGGTAAAGATGAAACCGAAAATCTGGAAGTACGCCGCGTTGGCGCGCCACGCCAGTTTGATTTCCCGGTGCAAGATCATGTTGCGCTTGGCGAAGCCTATGCCGAGGGGCTGGATTTTGAAAGTGCGGTCAAGTTATCCGGCTCACGTTTTGTGGTAATGAAGGGCCAGATGGCGCGGCTGCACCGGGCGTTAACCCAGTTTATGCTGGATGTGCATACCCAGCAGCATGGTTACACTGAGGTTTATGTGCCTTATCTGGTTAACCATGCCAGCTTATACGGCACCGGCCAGCTGCCAAAATTCAGTGCTGATCTGTTCCACACCCAGCCTGCAACCGAAGAGGGTCAGGGCATGGCACTGATCCCAACCGCTGAAGTACCGGTGACTAACCTGGCGCGCGACAGCATCTTTGATGCCAGCGAACTGCCGTTTAAATATACCGCGCATACGCCTTGTTTTCGCAGTGAAGCCGGCTCTTATGGCCGTGACACCCGTGGTCTGATCCGCCAGCACCAGTTTGATAAAGTGGAGCTGGTACAGCTGGTTAATCCGGCACTGTCAATGCAGGCACTGGAAGAGCTGACCGGCCATGCCGAGAAAATTCTGCAGTTATTAGGCCTGCCATACCGGGTAATGCTGCTGTGTACCGGCGATATGGGTTTTGGCTCATGCAAGACGTACGATCTGGAAGTCTGGTTACCGGGGCAAAATGCCTACCGTGAAATCTCTTCTTGCTCGAATATGGGCGATTTCCAGGCACGGCGGATGCAGGCGCGGTTCCGTCCGGAAGAGGGCAAAAAGCCAGAGTTGCTGCATACGCTAAATGGCTCTGGCCTGGCGGTGGGCCGCACCCTGGTAGCTATTCTGGAGAACTATCAGCAAGCCGATGGCTCAGTGGCCATTCCAGAGGTGTTACAGCCTTATATGGGCGGCCAAACCAAACTGGTTTAATCCAGTACGCAAGCGCTTTGCGGCTAACGCTGCAAAGCGCAATAACGACTTCAATGCTGCGGTTAATTGAGTTTCAGTTTTCAAAACTCAAAACTCAAAACTCAAAACTCAAAACTCAAAACTCAAAACTCAAAACTCAAAACTCAAAACTCAAAGCTCAAAGGCATTTCGCCGGCTTTGGCAACCCCGCCAGCCGGGTAGCCTGTTTCGCCGGGCCTTCCGGAAACAATAAAAACAAATACTTACTATTGCCTTTATCTGGCCCCAGTTTTTCTGCCATCGCTTTAACCAGCAGCCGAATTGCCGGTGAGGTATTAAACTGCTGATAAAACTCCCGCACAAAATAAATCACTTCCCAGTGCGCATCGGTCAGGCTCAGCTGTTCCAGCCTGGCAAAGGCTAAGGCCACCTCTGGCGTCCAGTCTGACAGCTGCTGCAGATAGCCATGTTTATCCAGTGGCAGCGACTGCTCGCCAACCGTTATAAAGGCCTGTGTCATCGGCTTAGTTCCATAATAAATTCTGTTTGGCCTGAGCGCTAAGCGCAACCCAGCGTGCATCATCAATTAGTTCCACCTGCGCCAGCGGCGTAATTTGGCGCCAGTTTACATCTGACGCCAGCGCCAATACCGGCACCGGCAGGCTTAGATCGGCTTGCAAGCACAGATAAACCGCATCCTGGCGTAACAGGATCCGATCTTCCGGCGCACAGCAGGCGCTAAGCATCTGCAACTCAAAGCGGGGTTGGGTCAGGGTAATCAGTTTCATCACAGCTCCTTTTTAATCACAGGCCTTACAGCGCTAAGCCGCTGTTAGCAGCGGATCAGCTGATCGGCCTGTTGCATCGCGGTGCGGATCTGCGCGCTATCGGCAAGCCTAAAGCCCTCTGGTAGCACAAGCTCAGCCAGACCACGGCTGTTCAGGGATTGCTGACATACCAGGCAGGGGCCCATGTCGTACAGCGCAAATAAGCCAAAGCTTTTTTGAAAGGCTTTTAACGGCGCCGGCGCATCAGTGGGGTTATCGGCAGGAGGCAGCAGCTGATACACCGCATCATCCTGAAACAGCATACTCACCTGATGCTCCACCGCGGCTAACGCCAGCGCCAGATCCAGCGCTTCCCGGGCTTTGGCCTGATTAAAAGGCGAGGCGGTTTGAATTAACAGAATCGCTTGCATCAGAACTGTACCACCTTAGTGCCGGTTAACCGCATGGCAAACTCTGCCAGACCAGCGGCAAGAAAAGGGCTGTGCTCTGCCGCGTAAATACCGCGCTTCTCGGCTGCGGTCACACAATATAATAACGGGATCTGTTGTTGTTGACAGAAGCTGGCTAATTGCGCCGCCAGATCCGGCTCATCGGCCGGTAAATCAATACCTGGCTGCACGGCTAAAACAGCATCTTCATATAAAAATATTTGCTCCAGCTGATAACCATTGGCCAGCACAGCGCGGGCGAACTGCAGCGCACTGGCAAAGCTTTGGCCAGCAAAGGGGCTTTGTTGTAACAGTAAGCTAAAGCGGGTGATCATAATCTGCATACCTGCAACTGGCATAGGGGGAAATAAAAAACCCCGCACAAGCGGGGCATTTTAGCGAACTCAACCGTTGCCGGCTAGGTTTAACGGGGCCGATTACTCATCGCCGCCGAAAATACCTAATAACTGCAGCAGGTGTACGAACAGGTTAAAGATGTTCAGATACAGGGCAACAGTGGCACGGATATAGTTGGTTTCACCGCCGTGAATAATGCGGCTGGTATCGAACAGGATCAGACCCGACATCACCAGCACCGCTACTGCGCTGATGGTCAGGCTTAACGCCGGAATGCTCAGGAAGATATTTGCAATAGCCGCCACCACGATAACCAGTAAACCGATCATCAGGAAGCCACCCATAAAGGAGAAATCTTTACGGCTGGTCAGGGCATAGGCTGATAAACCGAAGAAAATCAGCGCGGTGCCGGCCAGCGCTTGCATAATCAGCGCCGGACCATTCGGTAAACCGGCGTAGGCCAGCAGCATTGGGCCTAAAGAGGCGCCCATTAAACCGGCAAAACCAAATACCCAGAAAATACCGCTGGCGCTGTCCGCTTTCTTGTGAACCACAAACAGCATAACAATACCGGCGATCATACAGACGATGGCGCCGATCGCTGGCATACCCATTGCCATTGAAATGCCGGCTGCCACAGCGCTGAACGCCAGGGTTAAACCAAGCAGAAAATAAGTATTGCGCAGGACCTTGTTGATTTCGACGCCCTGACTGAGGGTGCCGATATTACTGGTTTCTCTGTATGACATAGTGCTGTCTCCTCTGTACCAAGTTTGATTTGTATGACCGCATCATACTGTTAAAGTTCCGTTATCACCAGCCTTACCCGCTTGAAAATACAGCAACTAAAATTTTTTTCATGGTTTTGCTTTCTTTTCCGCAATTAACTGATTAATATACGCGTCGCTGGAGGGATGGCAGAGCGGTTTAATGCACCGGTCTTGAAAACCGGCGTAGGTTAGTAGCCTACCGAGAGTTCGAATCTCTCTCCCTCCGCCACTTATTCTGAGAAACCACCTTAACCGGTGGTTTTTTGTTTTTAGCGCTACGCTAACAGGGCGTAGCAGAAAAACTGCAGAAAATAGCAGCTTGTTGCTGAAAATCTCAGCAAACAGATAAAACTGCGAAACTTTGCACTTTACAAAAGCCGGCGGCCTTTTTAATATGCCGGCCAATGCGGAGGGATGGCAGAGCGGTTTAATGCACCGGTCTTGAAAACCGGCGTAGGTTAGTAGCCTACCGAGAGTTCGAATCTCTCTCCCTCCGCCACTTCTCAGTGTCATCAAGCTAACCCTTATCTCCATTACAGCATCAAGATTAATTATTAACCTTAAGTTAAAATTACCGATAAATTTCATTAATTTAACTTTATTTATTATTGTTTTTTGGCAAAATCGCTGCCTGGCGCCAGCCTTTGCTTATTACGAATAAGTATTAGGAAAAAACGGTGCGCTGGGCTATGCTAGACAGCAGAATAATTCTATACCTGAATCGCTTGTATTTAGGGTGAGCAACAGGTAAGCCAGTATAACGGAGAGCCAAGTTGATTAACGTGCTGTTAGTTGATGATCACGAGCTGGTAAGAACTGGGATCAGTCGCATACTAATGGATGAGCGCGGTATCAAGGTGATAGGCGAGGCCAGTACCGGCGAAGAAGCCCTGCAATTTTGCCGGCAATATGAACCTGATGTGGTATTGATGGACATGAATATGCCGGGGATGGGCGGGATGACCGCCACCAAGCGTATTTTGCATTACTGCCCGGAAATTAAAATTATCGGTTTGTCGATCTCCTGTGAGGAGCCCGTGCCCACTAAAGTGATGCAACTTGGTGCCGCAGGTTTTATTTCGAAAAACACCCCGCCGAAAGAAATGATTATGGCCATTAAAAAGGTCTACTCCGGCGCGCGGCATATTTCCGACGAAGTGGCACAAAAAATGGCACTGGCCAAGGTGAATAACCAACAGGCTAACCCCTTTGAAGGCTTATCCGATCGTGAACTGCAAATTATGCTGATGATTACTCAGGGCCAGAAAGTCACAGACATTGCCGAGCAACTTAACGTTAGCGCTAAGACGGTGAATTCTTATCGTTACCGGATGTTTGAAAAACTGGCGATCAGTGGTGATGTGGAATTAACTCACCTGGCACTGCGCCATGGCATGATTGATATCGCGAAAATTGCGCACTAATACCCAAAATACCCATGTTTGACGCCAAAGCCTTTCTGGCGACCGTACCACAGCAGCCCGGTGTTTATCGGATGATAAACGCCGCCGGCACAGTGATCTATGTCGGTAAAGCCAAAGATCTGAAAAAACGCCTTAGCAGTTATTTCCGCAAAGAAGTCGACAGCATTAAAACCCGGGCGCTGGTCAGCCAGATCAGCCAGGTCGAGTTCACGCTAACCCATAGCGAAACCGAAGCGCTGATCCTGGAAAATAACCTGATTAAAGAATACCTGCCAAAGTACAACGTACTGCTGCGCGACGATAAATCTTACCCTTATATTCTGTTATCCGCGCATAAACATCCGCGGATCAGCTCACACCGCGGCCCGCGCAAGGTGCCGGGGCAGTACTTTGGCCCTTACCCTAATGCCGGTGCGGTGTGGCATAGCCTCAAAACTCTGCAGAAGATTTTCCCAATTCGCCAGTGTGAAGATGGTTTTTACCGCGCCCGTACCCGGCCGTGTTTGCAGTATCAGTTAAAGCTGTGTAGCGCGCCCTGTGTCGGTAAAATTTCCGACCAGGATTACAGCGAGCAAGTACGCTTAGCCACCTTATTCTTAAGCGGTAAAAACCAGCAGGTAATTGATGATCTGGTGCAAAAGATGAACAGCGCCAGCGAACAATTACAATTTGAAGCGGCGGCTGCGTATCGCGATCAGATCAGTGCACTGCGCCGGGTGCAGGAGCAGCAGCATGTCAGCGGCGAACATGAAGAGCTGGATGCAATTGGCTTTAGCCTGCAAGGGCAAACGGCAGTGGTACATGTACTCTTTATCCGCGATCGGAAAATTCTGGGCAGTAAATCCTATTACCCGAAAGTGCCGGCCGATACCGAAGCCGCTGAAGTGCTGTCGGCCTTTTTGCTGCAGTTTTATTTAAGTGGCCACAGTGAGCAGCAAATTCCAAAAGAAATAGTGTTGCCACTGGAAATACCCGACACCGAAGCCCTGGCGGACGCCATCAGTAAGCTGGCCGAGCATAAGGTACGCTTAACCTATGCCAAGCGTGGCGAGAAAGCGCAGTATCTCGCGCTGGCACAAAAAAACGCGGCGATAGCCTTGGATAGCCGGCAATCGTTAACACAAAAGATGCGCGCCCGCTATCAGGCGCTACAGCAGCAGCTGGCACTGGATAGCACCATCGGCCGGATGGAATGTTTTGATATCAGCCATACCATGGGGCAGGCGACTATTGCTTCCTGCGTGGTGTTTGACGGCGAGGGGCCCTATAAGCAGGAATACCGCCGCTATAACGTAACCGGTGTCACCGCCGGTGATGACTATGGCGCTATGCGCTTTGCTCTGGACAAGCGCTACGGTAAGCTTAGCGATGAAAGCAAAATTCCGGACATTGTGTTTATCGACGGGGGGCAGGGCCAGCTGAATATCGCCTTAGAACAATTTGCCAACTGGCCCTTTGCCAAAAAGCCGCTGTTAATAGGTGTGGCAAAAGGTGTTAGCCGTAAAGCCGGCCTGGAAACGCTGATTTTATGGGATAGCGGCCGTAGCATTCATTTACCCGAGGATTCGCTGGCGCTGCATTTAATTCAGCAGATCCGCGACGAAGCGCACCGCTTTGCGATAACCGGGCATCGAAATAAACGCGGCAAGGCGCTACTGAAAAGCCCACTGGAAAATATCGCCGGTATTGGCGAAAAGCGCCGCCAGGCTTTGTTGCAATATTTAGGCGGTTTGCAAGGCGTGTTGCAAGCCAGTGTTGCCGAATTGTGCAAGGTACCGGGAATTTCCAAACAACAGGCTGAAAAGATTTACCAGGCTTGCCAGAACAAGTAGCATGACAACCAGGACTGATGTGAGAACTAAAATGTGGAATATTCCTAACCTGCTGACCCTCTTTCGCTTGCTGCTGATCCCGGTGTTTATTTACTGTTTCTATTCGGGCTTAGAAAATGCCCGCTTCTGGTCGGCATTAGTATTCTGCCTGGCAGCTGTAACCGATGCGTTAGATGGCTATCTGGCCCGCCGTTTACAGCAATCGACCCCCTTTGGCGCCTTTCTCGATCCGGTAGCCGATAAGGTGATGGTCGCCACCGCCCTGGTGCTGATTGCTGCCGACATTCATAACCTTTGGGCGGTAGTGCCGGCGATTATTATTATCAGCCGCGAAATCTTTATTTCAGCGCTGCGCGAATGGATGGCAGGCCTTGGCAAACGCGCCAATGTAGCGGTCTCTAATCTGGGCAAATACAAAACCATCGCTCAGATGCTGGCGTTAATTGGCCTGATCTGGCAACCCCAGCTGCCCTTATTTGCCTGGTTTACTCCGGCTGGCTGGATTTTGCTGTATATCGCCACCATTTTAACCGTGTGGTCGATGTACGAATATCTGCGCGCGGCCTGGGCCGATTTAGCCGCAAACTAGTGCTACTGAAACCGGGCCTGGACAGCGCGTGTTTCGACTGTCGCAGCGGCCGGTTTTGAAACAGGATGTCGCCGCAGGGGGGCAGAACAAAGCAAGTTGCTGTTTTTACCGCCGATGCTGTTACTTTTTAAGCAAACGGTCATAAAACTAAAAATTTGTTATTGACGACTCAGTATAAAACAGTAGAATGCGTCTCGTGTTAAGGCAGATGGCCATAGCAACGCGAGTTTAGCTCAGCTGGTAGAGCGCGACCTTGCCAAGGTCGAGGTCACGAGTTCGAACCTCGTAACTCGCTCCAACTCTCAGAGTCGGAAAGCTTAGTGGCGGGTTGGCAGAGTGGCCATGCAGCGGATTGCAAATCCGTCCACCTCGGTTCGACTCCGGGACCCGCCTCCATTAACACCCTGACTGACAGGTTAAACAGGTGTCTGCCCGGGTGGTGAAATCGGTAGACACAAGGGATTTAAAATCCCTCGGGGGAAACCCCGTGCCGGTTCAAGTCCGGCCCCGGGCACCATTTTATACTGACCAGCAGTATAAAAGCTTCAAAATGCGAGTTTAGCTCAGCTGGTAGAGCGCGACCTTGCCAAGGTCGAGGTCACGAGTTCGAACCTCGTAACTCGCTCCAAATTCCAAAAAAGCCGCTGCCAAAGCGGCTTTTTGCATTCCAAAACCCAAACCCAACACTACACAGCTCCGCACTACGACTCCGATCCGCTCTACGACTCCGGTATGCGCGCGTACCGGAGTCGGTCATGCGATATTTAAAAAAACACCTAACCCCAACACCAAAACCACACCACGACTCCGGTACGCTAGCCGTACCGGAGTCGACCCTGCGATACCCAAAAGAACACCGACCCCAACACCAAACCGCACTACGACTCCGGTATGCGCGCGTACCGGAGTCGATCCTGCGATACTAAAATGTGTGACCACCCCAACCACATTTCCAGATCAGCCTAGAGCGCCAGATACTGTCCAAACCACCAGCAAACGTAACCAAACAGTAAACAGGTAAATCGCAAGGTTTTGGCTCGCTCTGCAAAGCTTGGAAACTACCTGAAATCAAAACAATTGATTTAACGTTAGTTATTCGCTAGCGTAGTGTCATAAATGGAGATAAAGGGTCGTTTACACTGCGTGTTAGCCTTACAAGGAAAGTTATGAGAAATCTGATAGTTATTTTAGTACTGTTTGTCACAACATTAGTTGTTCATGCTGAGGATTTTAATTGGCGAACTGGTGATGGCACAAAAGCACCAAATACGAAAAATCAAAAAAGTATCTCGGGATTTGGCGGTTGGTTGCTGGTTACTCCTGATAAAGATTGGGAGGAAAAATGGAATACTCCCAAAGAGAATATCCCTCACTTTTCAGAAGCGGAAGAGGTCGAACTTGGTGAAGAATTAACAATCTTGCCTTTTTTTGCGAATCCTAAGCTAGATGAAAATAGATATTTTAAGATCTTGTGCGACATTAAAATTATCAAGCCACATGGCAGCTTTTCAATCAATGAAATTGATGTACCGTGCGCCGAGGGAATAATGGAAGATGACCCCATGTCAATATTCCTCACACAAACCGTGATTAAGTACATTGGTGAAGCAGGTGATCCCTATGGAGAGTGGACAGTCTTTTTTAATATGAAAGACTCTGTAAGAAATGTAGAAATCCCATTGGAAACTTCATTTAGACTGGTTAAAAGTAAGGCTAACAAGTCAACACTGCCGACCGCTAACGCGTCGGCTGATTG
>NZ_AHTH01000006.1 GCF_000245735.1 Alishewanella jeotgali KCTC 22429 | reverse complement strand
CAAAAAGCAAGACCTGATAATCATTAGCCTAAGCGGCCCTTAGACGGCCTCCGAGTTAATAGCTATTTTTTGATTGACGTCGAAAAAAACTATTTCCAAGGAGGCCGTATGAAATTGTATGTCGGTATTGACCTGCATTCCAATAATTCTGTGTTAGTAATTATTGATAAAAACGATAAGGTCATTTATTCCAAGCGTTTACCGAATGATGCGCAGGTTATTCTCGGGGTACTTGCCATGTATAAAGAGCAGATTGACACTATTGCTGTTGAATCAACGTTTAACTGGTATTGGCTGGTCGATGCGCTGCAAGCGGAAGGTTATGAGGTTCGTCTGGTCAACACCGCGGCAGTGGTGGTCTATGATGGCCTTAAATACAGCGGTGACTTCGCCGATGCCAGACACCTGGCGCATTTGCTGCGAATAGACCTGTTGCCCTGTGGCTATATTTATCCGAAAGAGCCTCGTGCTCTGCGTGATTTAGCACGTAAACGCGCGCAGTTGGTACGGCAAAAGACCACCCAGCTGCTGTCTATCAAGAATTTATTGATGCGCAATTTAGGCCGGGATACACCAAGCTACACTATTAAAACATGGACAGCGGAGCAAGTGGCCGCACTGCCCCTGTTGCCAGAGCAGTTACTGGCGTTGCAGGCGAATTGGACTGTGATGCAAGCGTTAGCACAGCAAATTCAGGCTGTAGAAGCTGAGCTGTTACGCCAACTTAAGCCTTGCAAGGATTTTCAGCTGCTTAAAACCGTATCTGGGATTGGCGATATTTTATCGATGACCATTTGTCTGGAAACCGGTGATATTACGCGGTTTGACAGTTGCGGCAATTTTACTTCTTACGCCCGGATGGTCACGTCAAAACGCGAATCAAACGGTAAGAAAAAGGGTGAAGGAAATCGCAAATGTGGCAACCGTTACCTGTGCTGGGCTTTTATGGAGGCCGCGCACTTTGCGATTGGCTCGGATGAATTAATCAAGCGATTTTACCAACGTAAATGCGCTAAAAATTTAAAGGTTGTCGCGATGAAAGCCGTGGCACACAAACTGGCCAGAGCCTGCTACAACATGCTAAAAGACGGGGTAGAGTTTGATGTGAAGCGCGCCTTTAACTGAGTTTACCCAGCGTAGCTGATGCCGTATTTGGGGTTGGTAAAACCATAGATCTGATTGCACTGCTACGCTGTTTCACCTTGTTTGCCGTAACATCGCCTGCTGCCTGAGCCATCAAGGGGTTGGTTTAAAACCATGATTCTGTCGCAGCAAAAGCTGCATCACTTGGACAGGCGGGAGAACAGAGGGTTTTCTGGGGCTACAAGTAGCCAGGGGCCGGACGCAGTGAGTCCAGAGCCTTGATCCTGATGGGTGACTGGAGCGATATATCGCAACCACCAACGAGAACTAAAATGCGAGGGTTATTGGTTTACAAGGAATAAAAGATACGCGCACTTGCGTGCGCGCGGGTTTGGTTACGCTATTGACACCGAGAGGCTAATGGGTGACCCCCA
>NZ_AHTH01000007.1 GCF_000245735.1 Alishewanella jeotgali KCTC 22429 | reverse complement strand
GACATTTTGGGGTTGTATGGTTAAGTGACTAAGCGTACACGGTGGATGCCTTGGCAGTCAGAGGCGATGAAGGACGTACTAACCTGCGAAAAGCTATGGGGAGCCGGTAAGAGGCGCTGAACCGTAGATATCCGAATGGGGAAACCCAGTGAGTTTACTCACTATCCTTAACTGAATACATAGGTTAAGGAGGCAAACCGGGAGAACTGAAACATCTAAGTACCCCGAGGAAAAGAAATCAACCGAGATTCCGTTAGTAGCGGCGAGCGAACGCGGACTAGCCCTTAAGCTAGATTGGTGTTAGTGGAATCATCTGGAAAGCTGAGCGATACAGGGTGATAGCCCCGTACACGACAACACCTTTATAGTGAAAACGAGTAGGACGGGACACGTGGTATCCTGTTTGAAGATGGGGGGACCATCCTCCAAGGCTAAATACTCCTGACTGACCGATAGTGAACCAGTACCGTGAGGGAAAGGCGAAAAGAACCTCTGTAAGAGGAGTGAAATAGAACCTGAAACCGTGTACGTACAAGCAGTGGGAGCCCACTTTGTTGGGTGACTGCGTACCTTTTGTATAATGGGTCAGCGACTTACATTCTGTAGCGAGGTTAACCGAATAGGGGAGCCGTAGGGAAACCGAGTCTTAACTGGGCGAACTAGTTGCAGGGTGTAGACCCGAAACCGGGCGATCTAGCCATGAGCAGGTTGAAGATTGGGTAACACTAATTGGAGGACCGAACCCACTACTGTTGAAAAAGTAGGGGATGACTTGTGGCTTGGAGTGAAAGGCTAATCAAGCTCGGAGATATCTGGTTCTCCTCGAAAGCTATTTAGGTAGCGCCTCGAGCGAATACCACCGGGGGTAGAGCACTGTTTGGGCTAGGGGGTCATCCCGACTTACCAACCCCATGCAAACTCCGAATACCGGTGAGTACTACTCGGGAGACACACGGCGGGTGCTAACGTCCGTCGTGAAAAGGGAAACAACCCAGACCGCCAGCTAAGGTCCCAAAGTGATGATTAAGTGGAAAACGATGTGGGAAGGCATAGACAGCTAGGAGGTTGGCTTAGAAGCAGCCACCCTTTAAAGAAAGCGTAATAGCTCACTAGTCGAGTCGGCCTGCGCGGAAGATGTAACGGGGCTAAAATCATCCACCGAAGCTGCGGATTCATGCATTGCATGAGTGGTAGAGGAGCGTTCTGTAAGCCTGCGAAGGTGTGCCGGGAGGCATGCTGGAGGTATCAGAAGTGCGAATGCTGACATGAGTAACGATAAGGGGAGTGAAAAACTTCCCCGCCGAAAGACCAAGGGTTCCTATCCCATGCTAATCAGGGTAGGGTGAGTCGGCCCCTAAGGCGAGGCTGAAAGGCGTAGTCGATGGGAAACGGGTTAATATTCCCGTACCGGCCAATACTGCGATGGGGGGACGGAGAAAGCTAGGCAAGCGCGGCGTTGGTAGTCCGCGTGAAAGTGCGTAGGTTGGAGAGGTAGGTAAATCCGCTTCTCTAAGACTGAGACACGAGACGAGTCACTACGGTGACGAAGTTGCTGACGCTCTGCTTCCAGGAAAAGCCTCTAAGCTTCAGGTATTGGTGACCGTACCCTAAACCGACACAGGTGGTCAGGTAGAGCATACCAAGGCGCTTGAGAGAACTCGGCTGAAGGAACTAGGCAAAATAGTACCGTAACTTCGGGAGAAGGTACGCTCTTGTGTGTGAAGGCCTTGCGCTGTAAGCATATGAGAGTCGCAGTGACCAGCTGGCTGCAACTGTTTATTAAAAACACAGCACTCTGCAAACACGTAAGTGGACGTATAGGGTGTGACACCTGCCCGGTGCCGGAAGGTTAATTGATGGGGTTAGCGCAAGCGAAGCTCTTGATCGAAGCCCCGGTAAACGGCGGCCGTAACTATAACGGTCCTAAGGTAGCGAAATTCCTTGTCGGGTAAGTTCCGACCTGCACGAATGGTGTAATGATGGCCAGGCTGTCTCCAGCCGAGACTCAGTGAAATTGAAATTGCGGTGAAGATGCCGTATACCCGCGGCTAGACGGAAAGACCCCGTGAACCTTTACTATAGCTTGGCACTGAACATTGACCCTACATGTGTAGGATAGGTGGGAGGCTTTGAAGCTGGGACGCTAGTCCTGGTGGAGCCGTCCTTGAAATACCACCCTTGTATGTTTGATGTTCTAACGTAGGTCCCTGAACCGGGATTGCGGACAGTGTCTGGTGGGTAGTTTGACTGGGGCGGTCTCCTCCTAAAGCGTAACGGAGGAGCACGAAGGTTGGCTAAGTACGGTCGGACATCGTACGGTTAGTGTAATGGTAGAAGCCAGCTTAACTGCGAGACAGACACGTCGAGCAGGTACGAAAGTAGGTCATAGTGATCCGGTGGTTCTGTATGGAAGGGCCATCGCTCAACGGATAAAAGGTACTCCGGGGATAACAGGCTGATACCGCCCAAGAGTTCATATCGACGGCGGTGTTTGGCACCTCGATGTCGGCTCATCACATCCTGGGGCTGAAGTCGGTCCCAAGGGTATGGCTGTTCGCCATTTAAAGTGGTACGCGAGCTGGGTTTAGAACGTCGTGAGACAGTTCGGTCCCTATCTGCCGTGGGCGTTGGATAATTGAGTGGAGTTGCTCCTAGTACGAGAGGACCGGAGTGAACGAACCGCTGGTGTTCGGGTTGTCATGCCAATGGCACTGCCCGGTAGCTATGTTCGGAACGGATAACCGCTGAAAGCATCTAAGCGGGAAGCCGGCCACAAGATGAGTTATCCCTTACCCCCTGAGGGTACTAAAGGGTCGTTGGAGACCACAACGTTGATAGGTGAGGTGTGGAAGCGCTGCGAGGCGTTGAGCTAACTCATACTAATTGCCCGAGAGGCTTAACCATACAACGCCCAAGATGTTTTAAAGAAAGAATACAGTGTGCATACAATCAGCTTGCTAA
>NZ_AHTH01000008.1 GCF_000245735.1 Alishewanella jeotgali KCTC 22429 | reverse complement strand
CATGCTCAAAACTCCCTCTCCTCAACAATATCAGTTAGAAATGGTCACGCTCGAAGAGCTGGTACCGAAGAACCATTTGGTTCGCAAGGTCGATGCCGCCATTGATTTCGAGTTCATTCGTGCTGAAGTCGAACATCTCTACTGCAAAGATAATGGCCGTCCGCCGATTGACCCTGTCCGTTTGTTTAAGATGATGATCCTCGGCTATCTGTTTGGCATTCCCAGTGAGCGTCGTCTGGTACAGGAAATTCAGGTTAATGTGGCTTATCGCTGGTTTTTGCGGATGGGATTAACCGAGAAAGTGCCTGATGCCTCCACGCTGAGCCAGAATCGTATTCGTCGTTTTAACGGCACGGATGTGTTTCAGCGTATCTTCGACCGGATAGTTGAACAGGCGTATGAGCAGCGTCTGATTGGTGGTCACACGCTTTACACTGACAGCACACATTTAAAAGCCAATGCCAATAAGCGCAAGGCGGTGAACAAAGAGGTGGCGGTCAGTGCATCGGCGTATATCGCTGAGCTCAACAAGGCGGTTGAAGAGGACCGGTTAGCCCATGGCAAAGCGCCACTGAAGCAAGATGACTCGAAGGAGCCCGAAACCAAAAATCAAAAGGTCAGCACAACCGACCCTGACAGTGGCTTTATGACGCGGGAAGGCAAACCACAGGGCTTCTTCTACCTTGGACCATCGCACCGTGGATGGCCGCCACGGCATCATCACGGATACCTTCGTGACGCCGGGGAATGTGCATGATAGCCAGCCCTATCTGGCCAGATTAGACCGTCAGCTTGAGCGCTTTAAGTTTAGTCCGATAGCCGTTGGTTTGGATGCGGGCTACTTTACTGCACCGCTTTGCCATTTAATCCGGGAGCGGCAAATTGCACCGGTTATTGCCTACCGTCGTCCCAATGTCACCGCTAATCCGATTAAGAAGAAGCAATTTACCTACGATAAAACAACCGATACCTATCGTTGCCCCCAAGGTGAAATCCTGACTTACAGCACGACAGACCGTCAGGGCTACCGGCATTATCAATCTAACCCTAAAGTGTGTCAGGATTGCCCGCTACGTCAGGACTGCACGAAGAACAAGCAGTATAAGAAAACGATAACCCGGCATGTCTGGGAAGAGGATAAAGAGCATGTGAGTGGTTTGCGGCTGCTGTCCGTGGGGTAAGAAGATTTACAACCGACGAAAAGAGACGGTTGAACGCAGCTTCGCAGACGCAAAACAGCATCATGGCCATCGCTATGCACGGTTCCGTGGTCTGGCGAAAGTGCAGATGCAGTGTTTACTGGCGGCGGTAGCGCAAAACATCAAGAAAATGGCCTTGCTGGCCTTTTTATCGCTTTTTTATGGCCTGAAATCGGCACTATACACCTTTGCAGAGTGCATTCTGCGGCATAACAAATCCGAGATTCAATACTGCCAGATTTAATAAAAGAAAGCAGAAAAACACAGATCAAAAAAGATCAGAATCCAGAAAACACAAACCCCGGCCAAAAAACCGGGGTTTGTCATTAATCTGAAAAATGCCAGTCAATTGACTGGCATTTTTTTTGGAAGTTTTTATTCCTAATCACGGCGTTATTAGCGATAATTACCAGCTATTTGCAATTCTTCGGGCTGTTTTATGGGTAAAAGAACCATTATCGCGATCGCTGGTGCTTCAGCATCCGGCAAAAGTTTATTCGCATCAACAGTTTATCAGGAACTAGTTGCAGAACTTGGCGGTGAGCGGATCGCGATATTGTCTGAAGATGCCTACTACCGTGATCAGAGTCATTTGTCTTTTGATCAGCGTATTCTGACCAACTACGATCATCCTTCAGCGTTTGAGCATGAGTTGCTGGTAGAGCATTTGCAGGCATTGCGTGCAGGCCAAACTATAGCGATGCCACAGTATAGTTATAAACTGCATACCCGCATTGAAGACACCATCAAGGTCCAGCCGGCAAAAGTGATCCTGGTAGAAGGGATCTTATTGCTGACAGACGAGCAGTTACGTGATCAATTTGATATCACGGTTTTTATGGATACGCCGCTGGATATCTGTTTGCTGCGCCGGATAAAACGTGACCTCGAAGACCGTGGCCGCAGTTTGTCCTCGGTAACTGAGCAGTATGAAAGCACAGTGCGCCCTGCCTTTTTTGAATTTATCGCCCCGTCGAAACAATACGCCGATCTGGTGGTCACCCGCGGTGGCAAAAACCAGATTGCTATCGATATTATAAAAGCAAAAATCCGCCAGCTATTGTCGGAATAACAACCAGGAAAACATTATGATGGGATTAGTGGGCATTGTTGCCCTGTTATTGGTCGCCTACCTGGCGTCAGCAAATCGTCGCCGGATTAACTGGCGCACCGTAGGTGGTGCCTTTGCTATTCAAATTGCCATTGGCGCCTTTGTACTCTATGTGCCCTTTGGTCAGGAGGTGCTCTACAGCATCTCTCAGGTCGTAGCGAATGTTATCGGCTATGCCAACGCCGGTATCCAGTTTCTGTTTGGTGACTTGGGTAACTTCTCGCAAGGCTTTATTTTTGCAATCCATGTACTAACCATCATTATTTTCTTCTCGTCATTAATAGCGGTGCTATATCACGTCGGTATTATGACCTGGGTAATTCGTTTGATTGGTGGCGGTTTGCAGAAATTACTGGGCACCAGCCGGCCTGAGTCGATGTCCGCTGCGGCCAATATCTTTGTTGGTCAGACTGAAGCGCCACTTATTGTTAAGCCTTTTATCCCAACCATGACCCGTTCTGAATTGTTTGCCGTGATGGTAGGGGGGCTGGCATCGGTAGCTGGTTCGGTGTTAGCCGGCTATGCTGGTTTAGGTGTGGAGTTAAAGTATCTGATTGCGGCCAGCTTTATGGCGGCACCGGGTGGCTTTCTAATGGCAAAAATGATTTTGCCGGAGACCGAAACACCCAAAAATGATCTGGCAGAGATTACCACAGAAAAGCCGCATACTAATCTGATTGACGCCGCAGCCGCAGGGGCTTCCAGTGGTATGCAGCTGGCACTGAATGTGGGTGCTATGTTATTGGCTTTTGTTGGTTTAATCGCCCTGGTTAATGGCATTGTCGGTGGAATCGGTGGTTGGCTGGGTAAAGACGATCTTACTTTACAACTGATTTTTGGTTACGTATTCCAACCACTGGCTTTTATTCTGGGCGTATCTTGGGAAGAAGCACGCGCGGCTGGTAGTTTTATCGGTCAAAAGCTGGTGATTAATGAATTTGTCGCATACCTCGACTTTGTGCAGGTGAAAGAGCAGTTAAGCGCGCATACTCAGGTGATAGTTACTATCGCCCTGTGTGGCTTCGCCAATTTCTCATCAATTGCCATTTTGTTAGGCGGCCTGGGTGGTATGGCGCCAGGCCGGCGCGCTGATATTGCCGAGTTAGGTTTAAAAGCCTTACTTGCTGCAACATTAGCGAATTTAATGAGCGCTGCGATTGCAGGGTTCTTTTTTTCTTTAGGCTAAAAACAGGTCTTTTATATGACTCAACATGTTCCAACGTTGGATATAAGACGGTTTGCCACCGACAAAGATAACTTTGTTGCCGAAATTGGCAAGGCCTATACTGAGTTTGGATTTTGTGGCATTAGTGGTCACGGTATTCCGGATGAGGTAATAGAGAACACTTATCAAGCTATTAAGCAGTTTTTTGCACTGCCAACCGAAGTTAAAGCCAAGTATCACCAGCCAGGTCAGGGTGGGGCACGTGGATACACCGGTTTTGGCGTGGAAAAAGCCAAGGATTCTAATCACCCGGATCTGAAGGAATTCTGGCATGTGGGCCGGGAGCTGGACGGCCCAGCGCCGCATCCCAGTTTATATCCGAATGTCTGGCCAACTGAAGTACCGGCATTTAAAGACGCGACTTACCGTTTATATACCGAGCTGGAAAAGCTGGGTAACCGGGTATTGGAAGCACTGGCGCTTTTCCTGGGGCAAGACCAGTCGTATTTTGCTGATAAAGTGAATTACGGTAATTCCATTCTGCGGCCGATTCACTATCCGCCGATTAAGGACACCTCAACCCAATCGATCCGAGCTGGTCAGCATGAAGATATTAACCTGATCACCTTATTGGTGGGTTCTAATGAGGCTGGGCTGGAAATTTTGCGCCGCGATGGTAGCTGGTTACCGGTGACGACCATTGAAGGCACTATTGTCGTCAATATCGGCGATATGCTGCAGCGCTTAACTAACCATGTACTGCCATCAACGACGCATCGGGTGGTGAACCCGGCGGGTGCAGCGGCGGGTGAACCTCGTTATTCTATCCCGTTTTTTATGCATCCGAATCCGGATTATGTAATTGAAACCTTAGCCAGCTGTGTCAGTGCTGAGCGGCCAAACCGCTATCCGGAGCCGATTAACTCTAACGACTATCTAATGCAACGTCTGGAAGAGATTGGCTTGCTGAAAAAAGCCCAAAAAGGCTAAAACGCTGCTAAATTGTGCAACCGCGCTTGTCAGGCTGAAAATCGTATTGACGCGGCCTGATAAGTCGCTATACTGCACGCCACGTTAAGCGTACTGCGCAAAACGTTATGCAGATGTGGTGGAATTGGTAGACACGCAAGCTTCAGGTGTTTGTGCCCACAAGGCGTGAGAGTTCGAGTCTCTCCATCTGCACCAAATTAACCGGCTAAGGCCGGTTTTTTTGTTTTTGCCGTCCTTGGCAAAAACCTGCTTTGCAGGCATTTATTTTTACTTCCTGATTAAGCGCGTTGTAAATTTAAGCAAACAGTAAGATTTTTAAAAAAGCCAGTTGACGCTGCTTTTGAAATCGTTATACTGCACGCCATGTTGAGCAGCTAGCGCTGTAAACATAACGCAGATGTGGTGGAATTGGTAGACACGCAAGCTTCAGGTGTTTGTGCCCACAAGGCGTGAGAGTTCGAGTCTCTCCATCTGCACCAAATCAACCGGCTTAAGCCGGTTTTTTTATCGGTTTAATTCAATACGCCGGATAAAATCTTCTACCAGCAGGTCATAGAGTTTACTGCCTAAATACAAGTCCTCGACACCATCATCAATATTTGGGTTGTCATTAACCTCAATAACAAATACCTGCTCACCAGCTTGCTTCAGATCGACACCGTATAAACTGTCACCTATAGGTTTACAGGCGGCAAGCGCAGCTTGCAGCACATGGGCCGGCACCTCTGCAATCGCACAGGTGGTAAAACCGCCACTCTGAGTTTTGCCCTTACCGTGCTTATAAATTTGCCAATGGTTACGCGCCATAAAATACTTACAGGCGAATAGTGGCTGACCGTTCAATACGCCAATCCGCCAGTCAAACTCGGTATAGGTATAACGTTGGGCCAGAATAATAGCGCTCTGATCAAACAGAGCATTTAGCTGTGCTTTTAACTCGGTCAGAGTAGTGACTTTAACCACACCACGGGAGAAGCTGCCGTCAGGGATCTTTAGCACCAAAGGTAAGCCAAGCGTATCGGCGGCGCGTTCCAGATTATCTTCGTCCTGTTTAAATAGCATTAAGCCGTCTGGTACTGGCACTTTATGCTGCTGAAATAAGGTCTGTAGGTATACCTTATTACCACAGCGTAAGATTGAGTTCGGATCGTCGATGACGGCTAACCCCTCGCGCTCCGCCTTTACCGCCAGATGAAAGGTATGGTGATTTACGCCTGTGGTTTCGCGAATAAACAGGCCATCAAACTCCGGTAGCCGCTGAATATCCCGGGCTGAAATTAATTCAGTATCCATAGCCGCGCGCTTTGCAGCTTTTCGGAATAGCCCCAGCGACTTCGGAGTGCAAGGTGGAAAGGGCTCGTTTGGGTTGGTCAAAACAGCCAGATCATATTTAAAGCGGGCATTCTTTGGCTCCAGCCGCCAGATTTTGTGACTGTAACGTTCCAACACTTCAGCGAAATGCCCTTGTTCCTGCTCAGTTAACTTATGTACCGCACCAATTTTTATGGAACGGATCTGCCAGTGATTCTTTTTACTTAGCTCAACCCGGAGAATGGGCACTGGCAGTGCCTCAAATAAATAGCTGGCAAATTTACGCAGGGCTTTTGATGAGGTTTCACCAAAATAGATGTTAAACAGCAGTTGCTGTTCGGCAGCATCAGCCAGCGCTTTGTCGAGCAGACTTTGTAAGGTGCCGGGAAGTTCTTCGATAAGTTCAGATATTTCAAAGCGATTGAATTTATTGAAAGCTCGCAATGATGGCATAACGTTGTGGCCGCGAGCTTCTGCGAGTAGTGAGCAGTAGTAACCTGTCCCCAAGTAATGAGACTGACGGCATAGGTTAATAACACGTACCCGTTGTTTTTGTTTCGGTTGCCATTTTAGATATGCCGGCAGACTCATTACGCCGTCATATTGATAGAAAGGAGCCCAATCTTGCAGTTTATCGACAACAATAACCAGTTTAGCCATAAGTTAGATCCTGTCCTCTTACCTGAGAAATTCCCTAAAGTATCGGTAATAAAAGTAAATTCCGCTACTATACTGAGCATAATCAGATATTAGCGTTGAGTACTGTATCGGATGGATGTTCAACAGGTTATTGAGATCCGGGAAGCGACTAGTCAGGATCTATCGGCATTGCTGGTTATTGAGCTGCAATGTTTTCATAGTGACCGCCTTAGTCAACGCAGTTTCAGACGTTTTATCTCTGAAAAACGTAGTGATCTCTTTGTGCTATGTTTAGACAAGGAGATAGTAGGTTACTATTTATTGATCTACCGGCGCGGTAGCAGTATGGCCAGGTTATATTCAATTGCTGTGGTACCGCGTTTGCAAGGGCAAGGTCTGGCCAAGCGTCTGATCGCGGATGCGGAGCAAAAGGCGCTGCTCAGGCATTGTGTGTTATTACGATTAGAAGTGCGGCCTGACAATCAACCTGCAATAAAACTATACCAAAAGCTTGGCTATCATCCATTCGGCGTTAAGCTGGATTTTTACGAAGATCATAGTGATGCGTTGTGCCTGCAAAAACAAATCCATCATTATCAGGCCGCGTCCTATACCAGACTGGTGCCTTATATTGCGCAAACTACCCCATTTACTTGCGGCCCTGCCTGTCTGCTAATGGCATTTAACTATTTTCAACCCGGGGAATTCAGCCCCGAACATCTGGAAATTGAACTATGGCGGGAAGCAACAACGATATTTATGACGTCTGGTCATGGGGGTTGTGGTCCTAGGGGTTTGGCGTTAGCTGCGGCAAAGCGCGGCTTTGTAGTGCAAATTTATCTGAATCAGGACGGTCCCTTGTTTTTGGATTCGGTGCGTAGTCCTGAAAAAAAGTCGGTGATGCAGCGGGTCTATCAAGCAGATCAAGCTAAAGTTACGCAACTAGGTTTACCTTTGGTTCTAACCGAACCGGATCTCTCTTTAATAAGCAAGCTGCTTAAAGATGGTTATATCTTACTGGCGTTAATCAGTACCTGGCAGTTTGACCGCTCGAAAGCGCCGCACTGGATAGTGATTTGTGCTGTTGACGCTGACTTTGTCTATATTAACGATCCCGATGTTGAAGATATCCCCTGGCTTTCACCAACGGAGCGCCACTATATACCTGTGAGTCACCATATCTTTAATAAGGCCTTTGCATACGGTAAAAAGCGTCTGAAAGCTTTGTTAGCGATTAAAAAGGTCTGAAAATAAGCACTTTGCTGCATTTTTCTGCGAACGATCTAAAAACCCTAAGTTTTCTATAAACTCTGCTTGCAGCCTTGTTAAAACGCTCTATAATGCGCACCATGCCACGGGGTGCTGCGCTAAACGAGTTTAGCTGGCAAGCCGGATGAGAAAACGAAGCGCTCAAAAATCTTGAAAAAGACGCTTGACAGCAACGTTTAAATCACTAAAATGACGGCCTCGCTTCAGGGTGCTGACGAAAGCCCCAAAAAGCAGAGTGAAGCAGTAAGTGAAATGAAAGCAGAGTCGAACGTGACGGTGAGTCTTAAAAAAAGAATC
>NZ_AHTH01000009.1 GCF_000245735.1 Alishewanella jeotgali KCTC 22429 | reverse complement strand
TGGAATGGTATAAATACCTGCTGACAGACTTCTTCACTGGCATCTAAATCTTTCACGATCGCCAGTGCAATACTGCTAATACCATTTTGGCAGCGCTGTACCAGGCGGCTAAAGGCCTGCATATCGCCGGCGATGGCAGCGCTAACATCGGGTTGTAACTGTTGTTCCAGGATAATTAACATAATCAGCTTACTCCTGTAACGCCGAACGCAGCGTGCTGATAAACCACTCTGGCTCATCCAGTATCATAAAATGGCGGCTAGTAGTATTCATCAGCAGGGTGCCATTAGCAATGCCGGCAATTTGCTGCTGATAAACCCGCAAACCTGGCATAGTAAGTTGGTGAGTGAAAACTGGGACGCGCCTATCGTACTCACCACTATGGTGCAGTTTTTGGAAACCTTGCTAAGTGGTGGTACCCGTGGTGTCAGGCGGTTACATCAACTGGCCAATAGTGTGATTGTGTTTGATGAGATCCAAACCCTGCCAATTAACTGCATTCATTTATTTAATAACTCGCTTAATTTTCTGGCAGCGCATTGTAAAACAACAGCGGTGCTTTGCACCGCAACACAACCGTTGTTACATCAGGTCCCAAATGAACATAAAGGAAGGCTTCACCTGCCTGCAGGCAATGAACTTATGCCTGATATAGGCGAGTTGTTTCAGCAGCTAAAACGGGTAGAGATCCTGGACAAAACAACGGTCGCGGGCTGGTCTTTAGAAGAAATAACTGCTCTGGCGCTTGAGCAAATGCAGTTAAAGACAAGCAGTCCTTATTTAGGCGAGCTCTGCTCAATCTTATCAAGGCTCACCCGCTGAAAGACAGCGTGGCAGGAAAAAGACAACGAGCCTATTGGGATGATAAATTTAGGGCAGAAATATTGTTTGGTTGATTTTCAAACAAAGTATGTTCCCGCCCTGTTCGATGGCTGTCATTTTATCTTGTATACACAACTTTATCTTGTATACACAACTTGATCTTGCAATCCTTTTGCAACTCAGTATATTGATATGATTCGTTTACTAAAGGATGACCTGCTTAAGTTATGCAACGCGCTATCGTTTGGTTCATTATGACAACGCTTCTGTTGTTACCGTTTTCCGGTAACGGCAGCGTCGTGATGGACCATGATAACATGAGCGCAGCGCAAGTCGTCATGCCAAAGAATGCAAGTGATCAAGACCATTGCGAACAAATGGCTGCGCGACTTGCAGAAGTACGCGCCCATTATGCGGCGGCAGCCAATGATCTGGCTGCGCCAGAAGATTGTTGCGATGAAGCACTGGATTGCGCGAGTTTTTGCGGTACCGATTGTGGCCATTGCGCCATGAGCGGTCATGGTTGTAGCGCCGCGTTGACCGCCTTTTCTTGGCTCCAAGCTCCACATTTTGCTTCAGCAATGAACGCAACACCCTCGTTCTACACGCTTCTTAACGGACAACCCACTCCGCCACCTATTATTGCCTGAATCTATCGACTTATTGGGTCGTGATTTTCGCTTTGCTGCGAAGCACGACGACTTAGATAGCTTTTCAGGAGTTTTTTATGCGGTTTCACTCTGCATTTGCACAGACCAAGCGCTGTTTTAGATTTGCTTCGCTATGCGCTTTAGCATTTCTTGTCAGTGGCTGTGCGAGTTATCAGCCAGATTACGATGCGATCTACGCCTCCTCGACCACTGAAAATCGGGCGCGTGCATGGGTTGTTCCTGTAGACGCCGATATGCGCGCGCTCATTCAGCAAGCTCAGTCTTATCATCCTGCGGTTCAAGCGGCCTTAGCCGATGTAGAGAGCGCAAGGGCTGAATTAATTAGCGCAGGTGCGTTCATGGACCCCGAGTTTACCTTGACCCAAGGGTTGAATGATACCGGTTACCGAACCCTAGGTCTTAGCCAAGAGATCCCTGTATTCAATCGCCGCAGTATGGCTATCGAACAGGGCAAAGCTACATTACGCGCGGCCAAAGCGCAATTAGCACAAGCACAAGCTGATGTGGCAGCGAATGTCGTTGCAGCTTTTAGCGAGTATCTCTATGTGCGAGACAGTGTGGCATTACAGCGGGAGTTGGTCGTAATTCAAGAGCATTTTGTCGCTGTGGTTGAGCAACAATATGCTGCCGGAAGTGCGGCGATGAGCGATTTACTACGAGCACAAAACGCCCTCGATGAGGCACGCAGTGAGTTAGATAATCTGCAAGCGGCACAAACGTCACAGCAGGCTCGCCTAAATGGTGCTCTAGGACGTGATGCACGTGCTGCCTTACCTGACCACTTTGACCTTGAGCAAACCCATGCCGAATTTGCCGCCTTGCCGGCGGAAATCAGCGATTTATACCAACTGGTGCAAGAGCAAAACGCTGGGCTACGCGCCACGCAATACGAGCTGGAAGCCTTGCAAGTAGCTCGTGATGTGGCAGGCACAGCGGGCTTGCCGCGCCTGATGGTAGGTATGGAGTATATGGATACAGATATGGGCGACGGTACGACCGCCGGTATGGTATCTGTTTCGCTGCCTATTTGGCGGAATAATTATCGCGCGCAACGCGCTGCTGCCGATGCAAATTTTCAAGGTGGCTTAGCACGCCTTGAAGCTGCACGTCTGGATGCTCAAGCGGCACTTAGCATTGCGTTATTTGAATGGCGTGAGGCGGAACGTAATCGCGCATTGTACGGAGATGTGCTTGTGCAGCGCGCCGAACAAGCCTTGGCTTCCGTGCTTGCTAAATACACTAACAATAATGCGACCTACGCCGATGTTGTGACAAGCCAACAAGAGTGGCTTGGTTTCTCGCTTGCGTACCGTCGCGCGCTAGCTAACCAGCTATCGGCCCTTGCAACTATTCAGGCACTGATCGTGCCCGTGCACGAGGTGGACTAAATTTATGAAAAAACTTACAACTGTTCAATGGGTTGCTACAGGCTTTGTAGTGATCACTGCAGGCACACTGGCGTTGGGTTTGGCAATGCAGACACCGGGTCACCAACATGCTGGCCATGCCGATCATGCGGCCCATGCAAATCATGAAGATCATACAGGTCATGACCATGACCTTGCTGCCGCGTTTTCCGCTGAAACACAGGAATACACCTGTTCTATGCACCCTACATTTCGCAGTACGGACCCAAATGACCGCTGTCCGATTTGTGGTATGGAGCTGATACCGGTCAGTGGCGGTCGTGGTGGAGAAGGCCCAACCGAAATCGAATTCTCTGGACGCGCTTTAGCGTTGCTTGGTGTGCAAACTGAGCCGGTTCGGCGTGGTGATGCAGAACAGGTCATCCGTTTAAGTGGGCAACTAGAGTTTGATGAGCGCGCCTTAACCAGCATCAGTGCGTGGACCGGTGGGCGGATTGAGCGTCTTTATGTCAATTATACCGGCGCCTATGTTGAAGCAGGTGCACGTCTTGTGGAGCTCTACAGCCCCGAATTGTTTGTTGCCCAGCAAGAGCTTTTGCAGGCGACCCGGCAAGCCAATCAAGATGCACCAGCGTTCTTGCGCGATTCCCAGGCGACCACCTTACGCGCTGCAAGAGAGCGTTTGCGCTTATTGGGCTTATCGAACGAGCAGATCGATGCCGTCATCACACGCGGTGAAGCACGTGATCGCATTACCATCCATGCTCCTACGGCTGGTTTAGTGGTCACCCGTAATGTGAGTCAAGGTGATTATGTCAACACCGGTGATGTCATTGTTGAACTCGCAGACGAGCAACGCATGTGGGCATTGTTCGAAGTATTTGAGCGAGATTTAGGTGCGATACAGGTAGGCCAGTATCTGGAGTTTTCTGTGCAAGGCCAGCGTGAAATGTTGCATGGCGAAGTGATCTCAATTGCTCCGCGGATTGACCCAGAGCGACGCACGCGCACGGTACGTGTGGCTTTAGAGGCTGGTGAGCAGGCGCTCAGTGCGGGAGGCTTTACCCGAGCCGAGGTACACATTACTCAGTCAGACAAATTAACCATACCTACTTCGGCAGCGCTCCTTACAGGGCGTCGAGCAGTGGTCTATGTTGCCCTCGGTGAAGGACGTTTTGCACCACGGACAGTGGAATTAGGGCAACGCTTTGGCGACCGTCTTGAAGTTATAGATGGGCTTGAAGAAGGCGACACTATTGTTAGCCGAGGTGCGTTCCGGATTGATAGTGAATTGCAGTTACAAGGTCGTCCGAGCATGATGTCGCCCGAGGGTGAGCACGCTGGTGGGCACGGTCATGGTCATGATGCACATGCGCAACACAATGATCACGGGGTGCATGAGATGGCAGCCATGGACGAGCTCGCGGTGACTGGTGATTTCTCGCAAGTTGATTTATCCGCGGTTACGGATGCTTATATGGGCATGTGGGAGGCCTTGCATTCCGATGACTTATCGGCATGGCAGAGCAGTGCGAAAATCTTCTTCGCAGCGCTTGATGCGACGCAGTGGCCAACCGCGAGTGAGGCTGTATACGAGCTATTGGCGACCGGAAAGGGCCATGCGCATCACGTAGGAAATATCAACACCGCACGTGATCAATTCTTCGCCCATTCTCAAGGCATGATCGCGCTCGCTGAAGCCGGGGTGTTACCTAACACCATCTATTTGATGTATTGCCCTATGGCACGTCGCGGTCAAGGCGCGCATTGGTTGCAACCAAATTCAGGACTATTGAACCCGTATTTTGGTGCCACCATGTTGCGCTGCGGAGACGAATTGGAGCGGTTTGAGGGGCAATCGTCATGATCCGTTGGGTGCTTGAAAATAAGTTAATCGTCGCCCTGCTCAGTGTGGTGATTGTTGTTGCGGGCTTGATTGTCTCGCCATTCCCGTCAGACAGTTCATTGCCGCGTTCACCTGTGGCAGTGGATGCTATCCCCAATATCGGTGAAAACCAGCAAATCGTATACACCGATTGGCCGGGCCGCTCGCCGCAGGATGTCGAAGACCAAGTGAGCTATCCATTATCCGTACAGCTCATGGGCGTGCCTGGGGTGAAAGACGTGCGCACCTTGTCGATGTTTGGCTTTTCGACCATTTCGATTATTTTTCATGATGATATCGAATTCTACTGGTCGCGTGCGCGGATTCTCGAAAAACTCTCGAGTCTGCCTGCCGGAACTTTACCCGAGGGTGTGCAGCCGGCGCTAGGGCCAGATGCAACCGGTTTAGGGCAGGTGTTCCTGTACACATTAGAGGGACGAGACCCGCAGGGAGAGCCGATCGGTGGTTGGGATTTGGATGAATTACGTTCAATCCAAGATTGGTTTGTGCGTTACGGATTACTTGCCGCCGAAGGCATTAGCGAAGTCGCGTCCGTCGGTGGTTTTGTGCGCGAATATCAGATTGATGTCGATCCAGATGCGCTGCGTTACTACGATGTCAGTCTTGAACAAGTCATGACTGCAGTTGCCGAGGCTAATCTCGACATAGGCGCACGTACTACCGAGATTAATCAAGTCGAGTACATCGTACGTGGTGTTGGCTTTATTCGAACCCTGGCGAACATTGAGCAAGCTGTGGTTCGTTTAGGTACCGACAACATTCCTATTCGAGTTGCCGATGTGGCAACAGTGGGGCTGGGGCCAGCAGAGCGTCGCGGTGCGCTGGATGTAGCGGGCGCTGAAGCGGTCGGTGGAATTGTGACTGTGCGAGAGGGCTTTAACCCACTCGCTGCGATTGAGAACACCAAGCAACGCTTGGACGAAATCGCCCCTTCGTTGCCTGCGCGCGCCGTCATTGATTGGTCGCAAGTCGGGCCAGCCGAGGTGCAAGGCTTCGCCCAAGCACAAGGTTTGCCGAATTATACCAGCGGTACCCTGCGCTTCGACGATCACGCACAACAAGCTTGGACCACCTGGTTACAACAACATCCACAGGACCGCTGGCCAGAGTGGCTGAATTTAAGCCAAGTCACTGTGGTCCCTTTCTATGACCGCTCTAACCTGATCATGGAGACTTTAGGGACCTTAAGCGATGCGTTAACGCAACAGTTGCTGATTACCGCTGCTGTCGTGTTGCTGATGTTGCTGCATGTGCGCGCGGCACTAACCGTCGCGGCCATGTTGCCGCTAGCCGTGTTGTTGACCTTTATTGGTATGCGCTTACTTGGTGTAGAAGCAAACATCGTGGCGTTGGCAGGAATCGCGATCGCGATAGGGACCATTGTGGATATGGGCATTATCGTAACCGATAATGTGCTGCGTAGACGTCAACAAGGGCTCGATGAAAGTATCCAGCAAACCATTTTAAGAAGCACCAAAGAGGTGGGGCCAGCAGTCACCACCGCGATCGCCACCACGGTGATCAGCTTCTTACCTGTGTTCACCATGACAGGAGCCGAAGGCAAGCTGTTTGCACCCCTTGCCTATACCAAAACCTTGGTGTTAATCGCGGCGATTGTTTTGGCGCTAGTGCTGATTCCAGTGCTTTTACGCATCTTATTGAGCGATAGGCTGCGTGGCGTAGACCAGTGGCTGGCGCAACGGCAAAGTGCTTACCGTGTTGTGTACGGGTTGCTTTCTTTGAGCGTGCTAGTCTTCTTGGCCAACCTTTGGGAACCGCTCGGGCCTCAAGCTGGAGGCTTACGCAATCTGCTCTTTGTGATCCTGATGTTCGCCTTCGTCGTCGGTTCTTTCACGCTGATCATTCGCTTCTATGAGCCCATGCTACGTTGGTGCTTGCGTTTCAAAGCAATCTTCCTTGCCGTGCCAGCGCTCGTGATTGCCGCAGGCTTGGCTATTGTTCCGGGGCTTGGTCGAGAGTTCATGCCGTCGCTGGATGAAGGGGCATTTCTTCTGATGCCAACCACGATGCCACACGCCTCTATTGGCGAGGCATTGGATGTTCTGTCGTTGCAAGACCAAGCGATCGCCGCTATTCCAGAAGTGGACACCGTGGTGGGTAAGATAGGGCGAGCAGACACTGCATTAGACCCCGCACCTGTTTCGATGATCGAAACCGTGATCACCTATAAAAGTGAGTTTAAGACGGACGCGCAAGGTCGACGTCTAAACTTCCGGGTCGATCGTAACGGAGATTTTGTGCGCGATCGGCAAGGCCAGCTGATCGAAGACCGACGCGGACGTCCATACCGTCAATGGCGCGACCATATTCAGTCACCCCGTGATATCTGGGATGAAATCGTGCTTGCTGCCGACGTCCCGGGGGTTACTTCAGCACCTCGTTTACAACCGATTGAAACACGTCAGCTTATGTTACAAACAGGGATGCGTGCGGCGATGGGCGTTAAAGTTCAAGGCCCTGATCTGGCAACCCTAGAACAGGCTGCCTTGGATATCGAGCAAGCATTGCGCAATGCGGCAGGCGTAAATCATAACTCGGTGAGCGCTGAACGCGTCGTGGGTAGCCCATACCTTGAGGTGCTGCTCGACCGTGAACGTATCGCACGTTATGGGTTGAGTGTTAGCGCGGTGCAAAACACTATTGCGGCGGCGATCGGAGGGGTAGAGGTAACCACCACCGTCGAGGGGCGCGAGCGCTATCCAGTGCGTGTGCGCTATCAGCGTGAATTACGCGATGATCCGGATGCGATGGCCTCTATCTTGGTGACTGCGGCGAATGGTGCGCAAATTCCATTAAGTGAGTTGGCCACCATCGAATTTGCACGTGGTCCGCAAATGATACGTTCCGAGAACACCTTCTTAACCGCTTATGTGACCTTCGGTGCGGCGGCTGGCTTTGGTGATGTGGACGCCGTCGAGACGGCAAGAGCCCACCTGGAGCAAGCACGCGCGTCTGGTGAATTACGATTACCCACAGGTGTAAGTTATACCTTTGCTGGCAGTTATCAACAGCAGCAAAGTGCGATGGAAACCCTGCAAATTGTGATTCCACTGTCGCTTACCTTGATCTTTATTTTGCTGTACATGCAGTTTAAGCGGGTGAGCACCGCGTTGATGGTGTTTTCGGGTATTGCAGTCGCCTGGGCGGGTGGCTTCATCATGCTCTATCTCTATGGTCAAAGCTGGTTTGCCAATTTCACCATCCCCGGCGTTACGCAAGGCGTGCCCTTGCGTGAGATCTTCCAATTCCAAGTAACGCACCTAAGCGTAGCGGTGTGGGTTGGATTCTTGGCTCTGTTTGGAATTGCAGTGGATGACGGCGTGGTCATGGCTACTTACCTTAAACAACGCTTTGAAGAAGGGGTAAGTGATAGCGTGGAAGCCATTCGCAATCGCGTGGTCGAGGCAGGGTTACAGCGTGTTCGGCCCTGCATGATGACCAGTGCCACAACTATTTTAGCGCTATTTCCGGTGCTGACGGCGACTGGCCGAGGCGCAGACTTAATGATCCCCATGGCCATTCCAACGGTCGGCGGTTTGACTTTCGTCGTGCTGAGTATGTTTGTGGTGCCGGTGTTGTACAGCTGGCGCGAGGAATGGCGTCTGCGGTAGTGCATGCGCGCTCTTTCTTGGCGACAAAAACGCCAAGAAGAGCGCGTTTTATTAAATTATTTGGATTTCAAAAATAAATTTTAATTCTAAAAAGCAATATAAGTATTCAGTACAACTAAGTGAAAGGAGAGTTCGACATCAGCGATTAAAGGCACAAATTTCAGGCATATAGTTTTGGTTATTAAGTATACAAGAGATCATGATAGATCCTCTTGCGGTCCTCTTATATTTATAAAAATAAATAATATCAATTATTTGCATAGTGCTCATCAAAAGAAATAAGTTGCATATACAAGTGATTTGCTGCTATCAATATATTGAACATAAAAACAACAAAGGCATATGCCGGAGGAAACATGAAAATGCATAAGTTATCACTCGTTGCTATGGCGGTTGCAGTTAGCGTTGCACCTGGCATCGTGTCCGCACAAGACGTTCAGCAGGCAGGAGCTGAAGAACAACGCGTCGAGCGAATTTCGGTGACTGGCTCACGGATCCAGCGTGCAGAAGCGTCCAGCGCAGCTCCTATTCAAGTTTTTACAGCGGAAGACATCGAGCTCTCAGGAGTCACCTCGATGGAACTTCTGCTGCAACAAATGTCGGCGTCAGCTGGTTTTGGTGGAAACCAAACAAGCGCGTATTGGACTGGTGGTGGTTGGGGAACTGCACAGGTCAACCTACGCGGGCTTGGTGTGAATCGTACCTTGGTTCTTTTGAATGGCCGTCGCATGGTCAATGGTGGGACAGGCGCTAACGCCGCCGTCGATTTAAACACCATCCCGGTCAGTATGATCGAGCGCGTTGAAGTACTCAAAGACGGTGCCTCGGCTATATATGGTGCTGATGCGGTGGCCGGTGTGGTAAACATCATTACCCGTAAAAACTTCGAAGGTGTCATGGTTGAGGGGCGCTTTGCCACCAGCGACGAATCGGACGGTGAAGAAACATCTCTTAACATTATGCTAGGTACCCAATCGGACCGCGGTCGCTTGATAACTACCTTGAGCTATCGTTCAACCGAAGCCGTTAACATGGCCGACCGAGCACCTTGTGCCTTACGTGAAGTCACTCCCGGTGAGCTAGGCTGTTTTGGTAGTGCCTCGACTCCCGGTGGCCGCGCCGTTTATACGAGCGGGCCGAACACGGGACAACAAATTAACTTTAATCAAACGCCGGGCGGCGACCCTAAAGGTTTTGAACCCTATAGCGCGGCAATTCATAACGTCAATTCGAATCCATTTTTGAACGCGGTGAATCCAGTTCAAACCCTCAGTTTTTCAGGTTTTGGTGATTACCGTATTGGTAATGAAACCTACGCTTTTACAGAAGTACTCTACAATAACCGCCGCTCGAACCAAATTGGCGCGCCAGGCACGATTCGTGACATCAATTATGCAGCGGATCACCCCGATAACCCCACAGGTGAGTCGATCCGTATTGTGCAAAGACGACTCGACGAAGCGGGTGGTCGGGGTTTTGAGCAAGACGTCCACACCTTCCGCGTTGTCGCAGGTCTAAATGGGCTATGGCGTGATCATTGGAACTGGGAAGTGGCCTACAATTTTGGCCGTACCACGGGCGATGATGCCAGCACGAATATCGTAAATCTTGAGCGTTTGGGGCGTGCCATTGATCCGACCACCTGTGGTGCGGGCGTCCCTTGTGCTGACTTGTTGGGATTTGGCAATATTTCACAAGAAGCGCTCGATTATATCTTGTTCCGTATCAATAACACCGGTGGTAACGAGCAACGCAGCTTCACTGCAAATATCACCGGCGATTTATTCGAGACCCGTATGGGTGTAATCCCAGTTGCTTTTGGTATCGAACATCGTAAAGAGCGTGGTTGGCGCGACCCTGATTCCTCGGTGGTTGCAGGAATCATGAACACCAACCGTCAGGAACCTTTAAGCGGCGAATATACGGTTTCTGAAGCCTACGTCGAAACATCGATTCCATTGCTGGCGGACCGCAGCTATGCCGATTTAGTGACCCTCGATTTGGCTTACCGTTTCTCGGATTACGATACCTTCGGTAGTGATGGTAACTACAAAGTCGGTCTGCATTGGACCGTTCACGAGGGCTTAAAACTTCGTTCAACATATTCCACCGCTTTCCGGGTACCGAATATTCCCGAGCTATTCGGTGGTATCGGCGAGGGTAACTTAACCACGACAGATCCATGTTCAGGCTGGGATCTGCCAGGAGCCAACCCAACGGTAGCTGCAAATTGCCAAGCAGATGGTGTACCGGCAGGTTACGTACAAGCTGGCGGTAATGTGCTGACTCAGACAGGCGGTAATCCTGCCCTGATGCCAGAAGACGCAAAGACTTTTACCGCAGGGTTAGTGTGGGATGTTCCCTTCGTTGATGGCTTACAATTCACACTCGATTACTTCGACCTGAAAATTGAAAACGCGATCCGCGGTGTGGCGGGTTCAACCAAGTTATCCGCGTGTTATAACTCGCAAAACTTATCCCACCCGTTCTGTAGCTCAGATACCTTTACCCGGGATCCACTGACCGGGGCGGTAAACTTCTTATCGGCACAAGCAGATAACGTGGCGACCGAGACCATATCTGGGGTCGATGCGGCGGTCTATTACCGCACCGAGCTCATGGGGTTAGATGCACGTTTCAATTTTAATATGACGTACCTCGACGACTACACGGTGGAACCATTCCAAGGTGCCGCGGCAATTCGTTATGCCAGCCGCATTACCGGAGGCAGTGGGAGCTATGCTCGTTTGCGCTCAGATGCTTCAGCGACCCTTTCCGGTGATCAATGGCAAGCACACTACAGTGTTCGCATGATTGGATCTGCGCGCGATATCAACGCCAGTGAAGATGATCTAGGCTACCGTGTGAGCAATGTGTTCTACCACGATATTCAAGGCAGCTGGTTCTTCAATGATAACTGGACGTTGAGCGGCGGTGTGAACAACTTGTTCGATAAGAAAGCACCGTTTGTGCAAAGCTGGACAGACGCTAACACAGATACCATGACCTATGACCTACTCGGTCGTCAGCTGTATGTGAAGATTCGTTATCAGTTCTAAGCTTGTTGGCGGCAGGGCCTAGCCCTGTCGCCATGTTGTTGAGGTTATTTATGCATATTCAATCCACCAGCTTCAGAACTTGGCATCGCTGGCTGTCGTTAATTGTTGGCCTGCAAATGCTGATTTGGGCGATTTCTGGTGGCTACATGGTGTTTTTCAAGTTGCCGTTTATCCACGGCGTACACCTAACGCAAGCCGCTGATCAACCGATTCAAGAAGCTAGCCAACAGGATCAATTTCTGGAGGTTCTTAAACGTTACCCAGAAGCGCATGATGTGCGTTGGGTGAATCGTTTTGTACAGGGCCGTTACCAAGACCTTTTTCAAGTCCATGCGGGTGATGAGAAGTTCCTCGTCAGCCCTGATTCATTCACTAGGCTGGAGCTGACGGCTGCAGATATCCGTGCCTTGGCGGAACGCTATTATAAAAAGGGCGAGCCTCGTATTACCCAAGTCCAGTTGTTGCGTGACCAAGCACCGACCGAGCTGAATCCGAATCACCTACCTATTTGGCGAGTAGATTTTGACGACTTCGGTAATACCAGTTTGTACCTGCACCGTGCAACGGGTGAAATGACCGTGCGGCGACATGATTTTTGGCGTGGTTTCGATATCATGTGGATGCTTCACATTATGGATTATAAAGATCGCACTGATATTACCACGTGGTGGTTGCGTGCCTTCATCCTAGCGACCTTTGCATTTACTTTTACAGGGACCATTTTAGTCCTGCAGACTTTGCGTACGTCGAAGAGGAAGCCGCTATGAAATTTCTCCAATGGCTTCATCGCTGGACCAGCCTAATTATCTTGGTACAACTTTTACTTTGGACGATCAGCGGTTTGTATTTTGCGCTGGTGGATCACCATGGTATGAAGGGGCACCAATATCACCAACATGCCGAGCTTGAGCCGCTTTCCGTTGAAGCATTTGCGCAAATGGATGCAAGTTGGTGGAAAGATTTTACCGCGATCACCTCGTTACGCGGTCGCAAAATAGAGGGTATTCCTCAACTGGTGATCGAGCATGCCGAGGGCACTTCTTATCTTGATGGGCGCACCGGAGCGCCGTGGCAAACACATCAAAACTTAGCGCTGGCTATCGCTAATTCAACTTATTCCGGCCCTGGTGCTCCCTTGCAAGTGACGCCTGTCACTGCCACACGCGATTTACATGGTTGGCAGGGCAATGGCTTTCGAATCGATTATAACGATGATTTAAACACCCGCGTTTATGTCGATCGCGAGTCAGGCACCGTCCTCGACCACAGAAATACTCCCTGGGTGGTTGCGGATTGGATGTTCAGGTTGCACTTTATGGATTACACCGGTGGCCGGAGTTTTAATCATGTGGTGATCGTAAGTGCGGGGATTCTGACACTGTGGTTTGCTCTCTCGGGCTTTATTTTACTCGCTAAGCTTTTAAGTACCGGCGAGATGCGTATTAACTTACGTAAAGCATCATTAAAGGTGCATCGAGCAGGGCAACAACACACCTTGGTGGGACGCCAACAACAAACGGTTTTACAAGTCTTGCAGCAACATCGTATGCCGATAGAAAGTGGTTGTGGCGGTGGTGGAACCTGCGCTTTATGTAAGGTGAAAGCTTCCTCTTCAGCAACGATTACAGCGGCAGAGCGCGATTTACTGAGCGCCTCAGAGCTGCAGGAGGGTTACCGTTTAGCCTGCCAGCACGGCTTAGATAAACTATCGACGGTCGAGATTAAAGCATTGGATGTGCAACGTCATGAGCTGAAGCTCGTTGGCACGCGTTGGCTCACGCCTATGTTAAAAGAACTGCGATTCGTGAGTGGGCAAAAACCTGTGGCCTATCAAGCCGGCCAATACATGCAATTCTTAATTCCTGCAGCAACCACAAAACGTCGAGCTGAGGATATTCCAGAAGCTTTCCAATCGGCTTGGAAGTATATGCCCACGGGTGAAATGCAACATAGCGCGGTGCGTAGAAGTTATTCTATGGCCAGTTGCGAGGCGTGTGTGGATGGTCAACATGAGCTGATCTTTACCGTGCGCTATCAACCACCAGCGACCGGAGATTGCGAGCCGGGCATTGGCGCAACTTATTTGTGCTCTATGCAGGTCGGGCAAAGCATTGAAGCTGAGGGGCCTTATGGCGAGTTTTTGCGTCAAGTAGAATCTCCTCGCGAACTCTTTTTGATTGGTGGTGGCGCAGGTATGGCACCTTTACGCGCGATACTACAGGAAGAGCTGCAAGATGCAGGGCCTCGGCATGTGGTTTATTTCTATGGTGCGCGGAATCGTCAGGAGTTGGTGTACCATGAGGAATTATTGAGCTTGCAACGGTACGGACAAGTGTACTATGTGCCAGTGCTTTCTGAAGCGCAGACACAGTGTCAGTGGGACGGAGCACAAGGTTTTGTGCACGAAGCGGCGCTTGCCTATTTAGCAGAGCATGACTGGCAGCGTTTCGATTTTTATCTGTGCGGTCCTCCGCGCATGCTCAAGGCAACGCGGGAGATGCTAGCACAGCTCGGTGTTGCTAAAGAACGCATCCGTTTCGACGATTTTGGCATATAGTTAATCAGCAGCTGGCGGTTGAGTTTGTCGTTAACTAAAGTCACCAGAACATCTGACAAGGCCACTGGGCCGGTCAGATGTTCTGGTATGCCCTAGAGCACCATATAGTTTAAAAACTAAGCTGAATTAGTCTCGACTTAATCTGACACATCTACTTGAAAAGATGAGAGTTACCAGTTTTGATATGGGTGTCGAATCCGTAATCAAAAACAAAAGGTAACTCTCATGCTGCATACTAACAATCCGATAATTAAACACAAGGCTGGGCTGCTGAATTTAGCTCAGGAGCTTAATAACGTATCAAAAGCCTGCAAGGTTATGGGCGTGTCACGTGACACGTTTTACCGCTATCAGGAGCTTGTCGCTGAAGGTGGTGTCGATGCTCTTATCGATAAAAGCCGTAGAGCACCAAACCTCAAAAACCGTGTGGATGAAACCATAGAAAAGGCGGTTATTGATTATGCTATCGAGTATCCTGCTCATGGCCAGCACCGCACCAGTAATGAGCTGCGTAAACAAGGCGTGTTTGTCTCTGGCAGCGGTGTTCGTTCTATCTGGCTACGACACGATCTGGAGAACTTTAAGAAGCGTTTGAAGGCGCTGGAAGCCAAGGTTGCCGATGAAGGTATACTCCTGACAGATGCGCAAATTACCGCCCTTGAGAAGAAAAAACACGACGATGAAGCCTGTGGTGAGATTGAGACTGCCCATCCTGGCTACCTGGGGTCACAAGATACGTTTTACGTTGGCAACCTGAAGGGTGTTGGCCGGATTTACCAGCAAACTTACGTCGATACCTACTGTAAAGTCGCGCATTGTAAGCTGTATACCACCAAGACGCCGATCACTGCAGCAGACTTACTCAACGACAAAGTACTGCCATTCTATGAGGCTCAGGGCTTGCCTGTGCTGCGCATTCTGACTGACCGGGGTACAGAATACTGCGGCAAAGTAGAACAGCACGATTATCAGCTATATCTGGCGATTAACGACATCGACCACACCAAAACCAAGGCCATGTCGCCGCAAACTAACGGGATCCTGCGAACGGTTCCACAAGACGATATTGCAGGAGTTCTATCAGGTTACGTTCCGTAAAAAGCTCTATGGAGACCTAGCCGAGCTACAAAAAGATCTGGACGAATGGCTGGTTTATTACAACAATGAACGAACTCATCAAGGCAAGATGTGCAATGGCAGAACGCCAATGGATACTTTGCTGGATGGAAAGCAGGTTTGGGTGCAGAAAAATCTGACTCAAATCTAATCTGACAGACACCGTGAAAAACTGGTAACTGTCAGATCAAGTCTGAGCTAGTACAACTAAGCAGCCATGGCCATGCTAATATGTAAATTGGTGATGGCTGCTGTGCGGTTGAGATCATATTCGTTTAATCTTAATCCAATGTATCTTGCTCTGTGTTTTTTCCGGTTACAAATAGATGCAAGTGCATGTTCTACTTTGGTTCTTTCCCTTGCTTGAGCACGACCTTCTGGTGTCTCAATGAACCTTCTTAGACCTTGTAACATCTCTTCATTGACATGTAATGTTAGAGCCTGTTGATCTTTTCTGTTCACTTTTCAATCAACCCAAATTGGTAGCCACATCATGCTAAATGCAAGGGCTACCATTGCTTGGTAATTTCTTGCTAACTTATCATATCGTGTTGATATGGCTCTATATTTTTTAATGTTCATAAACGCATTTTCAACCAGATGCCTTAAGTGATACATGCTCCAATCGATATCGTGGTTACCCGTCTTATTGTTACTTCGCCGTGGTATTACGGGTTTTGCACCTTTGCAACGAATAAACTCTCTTAGCGTTTCGCTCAGGGCTCCCGCATGAGTGTTTAATTTTCAAACACTCTGCTGCTGAAACCAGCTTTTAAGACATCTTCCAAATAATCCGTTTTCATCCAGGCACGTTTTTGTTTTGCTGGGATACTACCTTTCGATGGCTCTGCTCTTAGCATGTTCAGAGACCAGTGCCGTAGCATTGACCAATTTTCCGCAGCGTGATTCTGATAAATCTGACAAGCATCTTCTTTCATGCTGACATCCAGAACCCAGTGTAAGCTATTTTCCACTGCCCAATGGGCTCTGACTGCCTCGGCTAACTGGACCTCGCTCAGCTTGGCTGAGCTGATGTAATACCGGTAAGTGAGCACAGCTTTTTTTCCTTTTACTGCCCGGTAACTTAGATTCATTCCAACGGTTTGCAGGCCAACCCATTTACTGAAGTCGCCCTTCAGTTCGCTGGCATCTTTTACATGGTAACTTCTTGCTTCTATCCGGCTTCGATTTTTTTCTATGACAATGCCATCAAGAGGGGTACTTCGCTGTTCGGCAAATAAGGCTTCTACTGCGTTGTATAACGCCCCCTGATTTGCCTTGAGCGCCAACAGATAATCTCCATTCCCCTCTATTACTTGCTCTGCTATCGCCGTTTGACACCCCATCGCATCTATTGAAACCAACGCACCTTCAATATCCAGCAATCGAATTAACTCTGGAATGGCTGTGATTTCATTCGATTTTTCTGCCGTCTTCAACTGCCCTAACACCACTTTATTCGCACAAGCAAAGGCGTTTATCATATGGATGGTCGATTTTCTGTCTTCACGATGGTAAGAGCCACGTAGCGTTTTTCCATCTATGGCAATCACTTCTCCCTGTGTTAGTTCATGCACGGCTTGCATCCAGTCTATAAAACACTGTCTGAATTGTTCCGGAGCAATTTTGGAAATTATACGCGCTATCGTGTCATCCACCGGGACGCCATCATTTAAAAAACCTTGCTTCTGAAACCATTCGTGATGGCCTTTGGCATAATCATGGATCTCAGACCAGTCCTCTGCGCCAGCAATCACGCCACATAAGGTCACGAATAAAACATCAGATAAAGGATAGGTAATTTTTGCAGACTGTCGGTTGTCGATGATGGTATCAAAGTGTGTTGTGAATAACTCAAGGTACATGGCATGCTCCCAAAAAAGGAGTATATGATCACAACCAGACCAGATCGTCAAACTGATCGTTTATTGATTAAAAACATTCGCGATCTCGCCCTGGCGTTTCGCTATCGTATCCTTTATCAGCGGCAACGATTGCTGTACCCGATATGCCATCAAGTAATGATTCGCCATGAACGATATCATTCACGTTGCCACCTGATATTTCAAAGTGAATTGGTAAACCGCCGCTATCAACAGCTAAGTGGATTCTTGTCGTTTTACCACTCCGACTGCTGCCAATTGCTTCATTTTGGCTGTTACGAATAGTTGTGCGGTCTTGATGAGCTTTGACAATGCTACCGTCAATAAATACCCACTCAGGGTCATTCGGTGTTCTGGTTTTTTGTAAATTCGGCCCGTTAAATACATCACTCGTGATAGTAAATCCCAGGTTTTATCTGTTAGCATTAGTCTCGGCATTTGAGTTTTGTTCGGCGTCAACTATCTTGGCCGGTCATCCTAATTGTCGCCGAACACATCAACTGCCAATTAAGCTTATGGCAATGGCCTAACCTTGTAAATACCGAGGATCTAATGGCAACACGACCTCAGAGCGCATGCTATACAAATTAATGAGTGCTTATACCGAAAACACTTTACTAAGCAATTGCCAATCGGCGCTAAAGCCAGGTATAACATTAACCAAATAGAATATGCTTGGTATTATCATCTGGTTGCACATTTATCTGGAGTGCTCAATCATGTTTATTTTTCAACTCCTTAAAAAGTGTTTTAGCTTTGTTAAAACAAGTCCGAAACCCCCTGATGCTGGTGGAGTCTAAATCTTCTGATGATTCACAAGAAATGGATAAACTCCGTCACTTCGACGTATCCTTCGCTTGTTCCGAGTTAGTTGATATCGCGGGAATTCGGAGCGCTATATTTCAGTGGAAACACGATGAGAATGAAAAGAGTAACGAAGTATTGCCAAAAGCAGCTGCCAAGCAATCCCAGCTTGATAAAAGCTGAGTTTGTTTCCATAAACTCAGAGATCCTTGCTACAGATTCGGGGTTGACAGCCTGGCAGTGCGCAGTTCTTACCTCTCGTTTAGACGATTACAAAAAAGATCCAGAACAAGGTGAAAACTGGGATTCTGTTATCACTGAACTTCGCTGCTACGCAACATAAGCTTAATCCCATCGAATTCGATGGGATTAGCGGTGTAGTAACAAAAAGCAAAGTCATCGAATTCGAGGTCTTTAAAGGCTTACTTAAATTGAAAAAATCAGCTGGAAATAAAAATCAGTGGCAAGTTAGTACCCGGAATACCGCTGTCTGCCATTAATACCGAAAGCCAAAGCAGAATAGCCAATAAGCCGCAGTAGGCCAGGATAGTGACTAAAATACCGGTGTCTGTCATCGGCTGCAGGGCTTTATCTCGTTCGTTGGCGTCACTTAACAAGTCGAAAGTGCCGAGGATGCCAAACAGCATTAACAGGTAAAAGCCAAAATACCAGGCGGCGCAGGACAGGCCGCCGGTAACCAACAGTAAACCTATTTTTGCGGCTTTACCTTTTCTGCTATAAGCGGCAGCTTGCACGATCCGGCCACCATCCAGTGGCACCATGGGTAATAAATTAAACAGGTTAAGCAATAAACTGATCGCAGCAAATAGCGCCAGTGCTGGCTGCCCGGTTTCCAGCCACAGCCAGTAGGCAACCAGTGCCCCTGCAGTACCAAAAGCTGGCCCGGCTATGGCAATTTTAAAATCCTGCCAACGGCTTACCGCGCGTTCACTGACTGCCACTCCGCCAATAAAAGGTAACAGGTAAATGCCCTTTACTTTTAAACCCGAGCGCTTCATCGCATAAACATGGCCATATTCATGGATCAATAAAGCCAGAATCAAACTGATCGCAAATTCAAGATTAAATAACCAGGCCCAGCCGGCCAGTGCTGTTCCGGCGAGAGCGGCTTTAATAGCGCCCGCACTTTTTGACAACTTTAACAGCAATATGCCAAGCACCAGTAAGGGTCTAAACCAGTTACGATCGCTTTTATTACTGGTCGTTGCGACAGGTTGAGCAGTGGCTAGTGGTTCAGTGGCGTCAACAGCCGGCTGCTCTGGCTCGGGTGAAAGTTTCTGTTCTAATTTACCCAGCCATTTTGGTGGTATGGCCTTGGTTTTACCCTCGCAGAGTAAGGCTGCACTAGTCTCTAAGCGGTAGTTAACTTCAGCAGTTTTTAACGACACTTTAAAGTACAACCGCATTGGCCCATGGGTCGGGCATAAAAAACGGTGATCATTGCTGGTACTAAAAAAAGCCCGTCCCTCAGAGACCAACTGACCATTGCGGAATACTTGCTCTTTACCGAAGTTATTCGCTTTTACCTGATATAAAACCTGGTCGTGATAAAACTCAAATAGCGTTTGCATACGAACGAACTGGAACTGAAAAAATGAATAATGCAGTTTAACAAAATTAACAATTAAGTTAAGGCGCAAAGGGAAAAAGATAAAGAAATGACAAGATGGAGCGGGTGACGGGAATCGAACCCGTATCTCGAGCTTGGGAAGCTGGCATTCTACCACTGAACTACACCCGCAACGCAGAGCGCTAAGATACGGATTACGCTGCAAGTCGTCAAGCATCATGCACTAACGGCAAAGCAGAATTAGCACTGCGCTCCAATCCAGACTGCGACTATGCAGGCCTATGGGCGCAATTTCAACGCCGCAATAAATACCCAGCATTGGGATCTGAGCTGCAGTGAGTTGTTGTTGTATCAAAACAGCTTCAGCTTTGGAGCCTGTCATACGGCCGGCACAATCGAAATACAGTGCGGCTACAGGTTGGCTTTGCTCGGCGCGCATTTGGGTAAACAAGGCTGTTAGTTGGTTGGTAGCAGCAGCCTGAATACTTTGGCTATTGCGCTGCATTAAATGAACGGTAGTGCCTTCGGCCAGATCTGGTTCAAACAGAATAATGCCCTCGTCGTTGGGCAGAATGCCATTTATCAGTCGGGTGACATAGCTAGTGCTGTATAAATTGTGGGTTTGCTCCGGGTATTTAACGCCCAGGGCAAAATCAAGTACCGGCTTTTGATTGCGCCACGATCTGGTACCAATTACTTGGTCCAGCACTGCACAAACGGGTTGTTTATCTAATTCGTAAATAAACTGCCCGAAACTGCGGGTGATAGTAAAGCTACGTGACGTAAAAGGCTCACAGCCATGCATAGCCACTATGTAGGGGCGTAAGTTGCCACTAAATTGCAGTGCCAGAGCTGCATCATCGGTTAGTTGTCGCTGAAAAAACTGTTTCGTTGGTCCAAATACCAGATCTGCTAATAAACCCGCACCAGCGATAGGTAACTTTGCGGGTAAAGGCTTACGCAGAGCCTTAAGTAGCGGGGGCGAGGGGTTTAATATCGCAGGTTGCTGGGCATTGCCGGCATACCGAATTGAATCATAAAACAGAAGTAGCAGCTTGGCATTATTATTGGGAGCTAACTGTTCTGCCAGTGACGCTCCGGCTGCGCTGGGATCACGGCTTAACTGTTCGGCAAGTGCCGGGAAAAAATCCACATCGGTCGCCGCCAGCGCCATAGCGGCAGCAGCTTGACCGCCACTGACCAGGTGATTGTTAGTGATAACGCCCACGGCGGAGCCGCCGATAATAATGGTGTTGCCGCCACAATATTGCCGCGCACCATCCAGCAGGCGCTGATAGTCGGTCGCTGCATTGCAAAATAGCAGTAATACGGCAACTTCGGTAATGTTGCCCTGCGTTGCGGCGTCTTGGGCTAGTTTAAACCCGGCTGCAAAGGGCACTTTGGCGTCACAGTAAGCCACTCCGGCTTGCATAGAAAAATCCTTTTTTAGCAAATTGCTGCTATTTTAGTCTTGTCGGCGGCCTTTTGTAACTTTATTTTTATATTTTATCCCGATGCAGAAAACGCCCCTGATAATCAAAAAACGCCTCGACCAGTTGCCAGTGCTTTTGCTGCTTCTGCAACAGTAATAGTTGCGGTGGCTTAAAATAGACTGCCAGTGCAGCCAGCTCAGTCGCGTTGGTGAATGCAGGCAGTGGTAAGCCAGGTGCTTTGCTGTGTGGTTTGATAAACACAGCGTAAAGCGCCCGGCGCTGAGCCGCAGTGTCCAGTTTAAACCAGCGATAAAACGGCGTGCCATCCACATCATAATAAGTAACTTTTAGCTGACCTTCTTCGGCACTAAGTTGCATAGCGTCACAGCGAAATAGATGATGATGTTGCTGACTTAACACCTCACGCAGTCGTTTGTCGGGATCAACCAGAACTGATTGGCATTGTCCACAACTGCGGGCTGCGATGTCGTTCTCGGCACCACAATCCGGGCATTGGCGGCTGCGAAAGCGAAAGTCGCACTGTTGTTGGCTGTCGGCGATTAAACCCTGACAACGGCGGCCGTAGTGTTCGATAATATCGCCATCATGGTCAGTCAGACCCCAGAATAAGTTAGCAAACCCACAACTGGGGCAGGGTACCTGTACCGGTTTTGCTTTACTATGCGGCTTCGGCGCCCCGACTTCCGGATAAAAGATATCATAGCCATTAGCGGCATAGTCAATGATCAAACATTCGTCTTTACCGGGCGAGAGCCGTAAGCCACGTCCTACCATCTGCTGAAATAAACTGACTGAGGCGGTTGGTCTTAATATCGCAATAAAATCGACATGCGGTGCGTCAAAGCCAGTGGTCAGTACAGCAACGTTTACCAGAAACTTCAGTTGTTGTTGTTTAAACGCCTCTATCAACGCATCCCGCTCTGGATCCGGAGTATCGGCGGTAAGGATGGCGGCGGATTCATCAGCTAACAGTGTCATTATTTCTTTGGCGTGCTTAACGGTAGCCGCGAAAATAATCACTCCGCGGCGGTTAGCGCCTAAGTCGCGGATTTGTTTTACAATTAAGGTGGTGGCGCGGCCCATTTTTCCGAGCAGAGAATCGACAGCAGTTGCTGAGTAATCGCCATCCGGTGCCGGTGATAAGGCACTGAAATCGTACTGCGCGCTTAGCCCATCTAATAAACGCGGTGGTGTTAAGTACCCTTGTTTGATCAGTGGTCGTAACGGGTAATCAAACACACAGTGTTCAAATGCCGGATTGTCGGTATTACCGATTTTTCCAAAATAGTGGCTACGATAGATCCAGCCACTACCCAGCCGGTAGGGGGTGGCAGTGAGTCCCAGCAGTTTCAGCTGTGGATTAACGTTTTTCAGATGGCTAAGTAGTTGTTGATACTGACTGTTTTCGCTAAGGCTAACCCGATGACATTCGTCGATAATCACCAGTGAAAAAGGCTGTTTGAACAGTGTTTTGTTTGGCGTAGCAGACTGGACACTTGCGACCACGGTTTTTCCGGTGGGATCGCGTTGTTGTAAGCCTGCAGAAAAAATACTGGCACTCTGGCCCAGCTGAGCAACCTTATCTGCATTTTGTGCCACCAGTTCTTTAACATGGGTTAGCACCAATACCCTGCCACGCGCCCGGCGGGCTAACTCGGCAATCACTAAGCTTTTGCCGGCACCCGTTGGCAATACAATAACTGCGGACTCATCACGTTGTTTAAAGTGTGAGATGGCTGCCTGTACCGCTTGTTGTTGATAGTCTCGAAGTTTAATCATGGGGTTGTGATGTTCTGCTCGGACCAGGTAACACTATATTTCTTGATCATTCCGGTTATAGTAACAAGACGTTCCACCGGAGGTGTACATGTTATCTAAAAAACCTTTTGCGCTTAAACTGGAGCAGCGAGTTTTATGGGTTTCTGCGCAAGGTCTTTGGACCACTGCCAATGCCGAGCAGTATGTGCAGGAATTTCGGAACCTGGTCAAACCCATAGTCGCAGCGCCATGGGCATTGGTGCTCGATATTCGACAGTGGCAGATTTGCCCGGCAGATGTACTCAAGCTTTGTGTGGAAAATACCGAGTGGTGTTACCGGCACCGATTGGCACATGTTGAAACGATTTATGCTGACAACACTATGGTGCTATGGCAGTTTGCCAAGGCAACCGCAGCCAGTAAACCAGAACAGTTGGTTAGCCAGGCTGCTGCAGATGAACAAAGCGCGCGTCAGGCACTGCAGCGTGCTGGCTTTCTTCAGTAAGCCGCCTAGCCGCGAGGCAGCTGAATTTTCTTATCTTCTGACTGGCGGTACAGCACCAGAATTTTACCAATGACCTGAACTTTCTCCGCCTTGGTTTCGCGGATAATCGCATCCATCACCAGTACTTTTTGCTCACGATCTTCGCCGGGTACTTTAATTTTAATCAGCTCGTGGAAGTTCAGGGCGTTGTCAATTTCGGCAACCACACCTTCGGTGAGGCCATTGGCACCCAGTAAAATAACGGGTTTTAAATCATGGGCTTTACTTTTTAAGAACTGTTTTTGTTTATTGGTTAAACTCATAAGGTTAGAATATCCGGTAAAAGCTTGAATTATGCCTATTGTAGCGCCATCTAAGGCATAACACTATTTAAGAGTGGTAACATGACCAAGAAAAAACGCTCCGCCAGTTCAACCCGCTGGTTGAAAGAGCATTTTGATGACCATTTTGTGCAAAAAGCGCAAAAGCTTGGTCTAAGATCGCGGGCCTTCTTTAAACTGGAGGAAATCCAGCAGCAGGATAAGTTAATCCGCTCTGGGATGACAGTGGTTGATTTGGGTTCAGCGCCTGGCAGCTGGTCGCAATATGTGGCAGGTCTGGTGGGGCAGCAGGGGACGGTAATTGCCTGTGATATCTTGCCGATGGATCCACTGGCCGGTGTGGCATTTTTACAGGGCGATTTTCGCGAAGAGGCGGTTTTACATGCGCTACTGAGCCGGATCGGCGGTAAAAACGTAGATGTGGTACTATCAGATATGGCGCCGAATATGAGTGGCAATGATACCACTGACCAGGCGCGATCCATTTATCTGGTGGAACTGGCGCTGGATATGTGCCATAAAGTGTTGAAGCAAAATGGCAGCTTTGTGGTCAAAGTATTTCAGGGCGATGGCTTTGAACAGTTCCTGAAAGACGTTAGAGCAGTATTTAATACGGTAAAAATACGTAAGCCCGAATCGTCACGTGCCCGTTCACGTGAGACATATATCGTGGCGACCGGCTTCAAACTTTAGTAAAGTGGGCCGGTATTTCGATTTCTAGTTAATGATGAGGTTATAACCTTGAGCGACATGGCAAAAAATCTGATTGTCTGGTTAATTATCGCTGTGGTGCTGATGTCTGTATTTAACAGCTTTAGCCCGAACGAAAATGCGGATCGCCAGACGAGCTATACCCAGTTTGTCAGGGAAGTAAACCAGGGCCTGATCCGCGAAGTAAAGATTGAGCGCAGCGGCGTGATCACTGGTGTGAAACGCAGTGGTGAACGTTTTGAAACCGTGTTGCCGGTTAATGATCCCAAGTTGATGGATGACCTGATCAATAACGACGTACGGGTGCTGGGTGCTAAGCCGGAAGAAACCAGCTGGCTGGCCACGATCTTTATCTCCTGGTTCCCGATGTTGTTACTGATCGGCGTCTGGATTTTCTTTATGCGCCAGATGCAGGGCGGTGGCGGCAAGGGCGCGATGTCTTTTGGTAAGAGCAAAGCCCGCCTGATGAGCGAAGATCAAATTAAAACTACCTTTGCTGACGTTGCCGGTTGTGACGAAGCGAAGGAGGAAGTGTCTGAGCTGGTGGATTACCTGCGTGACCCGTCGCGTTTCCAGAAGCTGGGCGGCAAAATTCCAAAAGGCATTCTGATGGTTGGCCCACCGGGTACCGGTAAAACGTTACTGGCCAAGGCGATTGCCGGCGAAGCCAAGGTGCCGTTCTTCACAATTTCGGGTTCAGACTTCGTAGAAATGTTTGTCGGTGTCGGTGCCTCACGGGTACGCGACATGTTCGAGCAAGCCAAAAAAGCCGCGCCTTGTATCATCTTTATTGATGAAATTGATGCGGTTGGCCGCCAGCGTGGCGCCGGTTTAGGTGGTGGTCATGACGAGCGTGAGCAAACCTTGAACCAGATGCTGGTTGAGATGGACGGCTTCGATGGTAACGAAGGTATTATCATTATCGCTGCCACCAACCGTCCGGACGTGCTGGATGCCGCCTTGTTACGGCCAGGTCGCTTCGACCGCCAGGTGGTAGTAGGCCTGCCAGATGTGCGTGGCCGCGAACAAATTCTGAAAGTACATATGCGCAAAGTGCCGCTGGCTGAAGATGTGAAAGCCAGTGTGATTGCACGCGGTACACCGGGTTTCTCTGGCGCCGATTTAGCTAACCTGGTAAACGAAGCGGCACTGTTTGCTGCGCGCGGCAACCGTCGTGTGGTTAGTATGGAAGAGTTCGAGCGCGCTAAAGATAAAATTATGATGGGTACCGAGCGCCGCTCAATGGTGATGACTGACGCTGAGAAAGAAATGACGGCCTATCATGAAGCCGGTCACGCTATCGTGGGGTACTTGGTGCCGGAGCATGATCCGGTACACAAAGTCACTATTATCCCGCGTGGTCGGGCGCTGGGTGTCACCTTCTTCCTGCCAGAGCAAGACGCCATTAGCGTGAGCCGTCGTAAGCTGGAGAGTAAGATATCCGTCGCCTACGGTGGCCGTTTAGCCGAAGAGATGATTTACGGTACCGATGCCGTGTCAACCGGTGCGTCGCAAGATATTAAATATGCGACCTCGATTGCCCGTAATATGGTGACCCAGTGGGGCTTCTCTGAGAAATTAGGACCGCTGTTGTATGCCGAAGAAGAAGGCGAAGTCTTCCTGGGGCGCAGCATGGCGAAAGCTAAGCATATGTCTGACGAGACAGCATCAATCATCGATTCGGAAATCAAAGCCATTATTGATCGCAACTACGATCGGGCGAAGGAGCTGTTGGAACAGAATATGGATATTCTGCACTCGATGAAAGATGCACTGATGTTGTATGAAACCATTGATTCCCGTCAGATTAAAGAATTAATGGAGCGCCGCCCGGTCAGCCAACCTGAGAACTGGGAACCGCGCGACAAGGGTTCAAAGGATGATGGCGATAGCACTGCCAAATCAGATAAGCCGGCACCAACGGTGACGGATAAACCCTCTGAGGGCAATGTGCACTAAAGCTGTTGCTGATGCTACTCAAACCCCGGTTTACCCTGTCTCTTATACACAAATCCCCCGGTTTTTACTGGGGGATTTTTTGAACTCTCCGCACGCTTTCCGATCAGATCTTTCACTTAATCTAAAGGTGAATACTGATGAACAATGCACAATGGGCAAAAAGTACTTTTGGTCAGGCCGACTTAGGGGATCCCCGCCGAACCACACGTCTGGTAAAGTTAGCGGAAACCTTAGCAAACGATCCAGGAAAGCCATTCGTGTCTATTACACAATCCCCCGCCGATATGGAAGGCGCTTATCGTTTTATCCGTAATGAGCACGTCAATGCTGACGCGATAGCAAAAGCAGGCTATCTGGTCACAGCAGCGCAAGCCGCCAAACATAATTTATTACTGGCTTTAGAGGATACCACTGCCATCACTTACAGCCATCGTTCCGTGCGAGATGAGCTTGGTCATGTCAATCAAGGAAATAACTATCGGGGCATACTTGCGCACAGCGTTTTGTTATTCGCTCCTGAGCAACAAGAGCTTGTTGGATTAATTGAACAATCCCGCTGGACACGGGATATCAGCACGCGCGGAAAGAAACATGTGCGAACACAAACACCTTATGAAGAGAAAGAAAGCTTCAAGTGGCAGTCTGCTTCGGTCAATCTATCGGCACGATTAGGCGCTAAAATGGCCGATGTGATATCCGTCTGCGACCGCGAAGCTGATATCTATGAGTACTTGCAGTATAAGCTCTCAAAGCAACATCGCTTCGTGGTTCGTTCCATGCAGAGTCGCCATATTGAGCAGTCTGAACAGAAGCTCTACGACTATGCTGCAGGTCTTGAAAGCGCCGGACAAAAGCAAATCCATATAGCGCAAAAAGGTGGACGTAAAGCACGTACAGCAACAGTAGACATTGTCTTTGCGCCAGTCACGTTGCAAGTGCCGGCAAATAAGCGTGGCGAATCACTATCGCTTTATTATGTCGGGTGCGAAGAGCGAGCCGATGACAAAAACGCGTTAAATTGGCATTTGCTGACTACCGAACCAGTCCAGAGCAAAGCAGATGCACTGAACATCATCCGTTATTACGAGCATCGCTGGTTAGTAGAAGAATATCACAAAGCCTGGAAAACGGATGGTACAGATATTGAGAATGCCCGCTTACAAAGTAAAGATAACATTGAGCGGCTTGTGACCATCAGCGCCTTTATTGCTGTAAGAATAGTGCAGCTGAAGTTTGCGCGCGAACAACCAGACGAGATAAGTTGTGAACAGGTGCTGTCGCCAAAAGCCTGGAAATTGTTATGGATAAAACGGGTCAGCAGGACCTTACCTGACACCGTCCCCTCGATGAAGTGGGCTTATACCGAGCTTGCAAAGCTCGGTGGGTGGAAAGATACAAAACAAACCGGCAAGGCCTCGGTCAAGGTATTGTGGCAAGGATGGTTCAAACTACAAACCATCCTTGAAGGTTATGACCTAGCAAAGTCTCTTGAGGCTGACTTGTGATCAAGAGACAGGGTTTACCGGGGTTTGTCGTTTAATAAGCAGATCGTTCGACTAAGGTTTTTTGCATGCGTTTAGTTTTGCCTCGCCAGCGTGAGCTGGATTTAAGCCGCCCCCAGGTGATGGGGATATTGAATGTTACCCCGGACTCTTTCTCTGATGGCGGTAAACATCAGCAGCTAGAGCAGGCGGTCGCAGCCGCAGCCCAAATGTTACAGGATGGCGCCACTATTCTGGATATCGGCGGTGAATCAACCCGGCCGGGCGCTGCTGAGGTGGGTCTGGAGCAGGAATTAGAGCGGGTGCTCCCGGTGATTAGCGCGCTGCGCAGCCGCTTTGATTGTGTGATTTCGATTGATACCAGTAAGGCGGCTGTGATGTCAGCCGCGGTTCAGGCTGGCGCCGATATCATTAACGATGTAAGAGCCTTGCAGGAAGATGGCGCCCTGGCAACGGCCGCTGCGCTGCAGGTTCCGGTTTGCCTGATGCATATGCAGGGTGCGCCACGTACTATGCAACAGGCGCCGGACTATCAGGATGTGGTGCAGCAAGTGTTGGCATTTTTATTACAACGGGCGCTTGACTGCCAACAAGCGGGCATAGCGGCAACACAAATAATTCTGGACCCCGGCTTTGGCTTCGGTAAGAATCTGACGCATAACTATCAGCTGTTAGCAGCGATGGATAAATTTGTGCAAAGTGGTTATCCGGTACTCGCCGGAATGTCACGCAAATCTATGATAGGTCAATTATTGGATGTCCCGGTAACTGAACGTCTGGCGGGAAGTCTGGCGTGTGCGACTCTGGCAGCTTATGCCGGGGCGCAAATTATCCGGGTACATGATGTTAAAGAAACTGTGCAGGCTGTGCGGGTAGCCGCAGCGGCACGATACGGAGTCTAAGGAATGAGCAGAAAATATTTTGGTACTGATGGTGTGCGCGGACGAGTTGGGGATTTTCCGATTACCCCGGAGTTTGCGATGAAACTGGGCTGGGCAGCCGGGCGGGTGTTATCTGAGCGAGGTACCCGTAAAGTATTGATTGGTAAAGATACCCGTATTTCAGGTTATTTACTGGAGACCGCTTTAGAGGCTGGTCTGATTGCCGCGGGAATCGATGTACGACTGTTAGGCCCCATGCCAACACCGGCAGTGGCCTATTTAACCCGTACTTTTCGTGCTGAGGCGGGCATTGTGATCAGTGCATCACATAACCCTTATTATGATAACGGTATTAAGTTTTTCTCAGCCGACGGCACCAAACTACCCGATGAGGTTGAGCTGGCCATTGAGCATGAACTGGAACAGCCGATGCTGTGTGAGCCATCGGAAAAGCTGGGTAAGGCAACCCGGATTAATGACGCGGCCGGCCGTTATATTGAATTTTGCAAAAGCCATTTGAGTAACCATTTATCTTTAAACGGATTAAAACTGGTCGTTGATTGTGCCCATGGTGCTACCTACCATATTGCGCCGGCGGTGTTTAAAGAGTTAGGGGCAGAGGTTATTGCTATTGGGTGTAAACCAGATGGTCTGAATATTAACGATCAATGTGGTGCAACCCATACCGACTTACTGCGTGAAACTGTGTTAGCACAGGGCGCAGACCTGGGGATTGCTTACGATGGTGACGGTGACCGGGTAATGATGGTCGATAATTCCGGGCGGGTGCTGGATGGCGATGAAATTGTATACATTATTGCCCGCGCAGCGAAAGAAGGCGGCACCTTACAAGGGGGCGTAGTCGGCACTCTGATGAGCAATATGGGGTTAGAGTTAGCCCTGGCCCGTCTCGACATACCTTTTGTACGCAGTAATGTTGGCGATCGTTACGTGATGGAATTGTTGCGGGAGAAGAATTGGCGTATCGGCGGTGAAAACTCTGGCCATGTGCTGAATCTGGATCACACCTGCACGGGTGATGGCATTATCGCGTCACTACAGGTGCTGAATGCGATGTTGGGTAGTGGTAAGTCGCTGGCGGCACTTTGTGCTGATATGCGCAAACTCCCGCAGGTTCTGGTCAATGTGAAGTTTGCTAAAGGTTCGGCACCGCTGGATAAGTTGAATGTGCAACAAAGTATTCGCGAGGTTGAACAAGCGCTGACGGGTACTGGCCGGGTGTTAATTCGTAAGTCCGGTACCGAGCCCCTGATCCGGGTGATGGTTGAGGGTGAAGATGAAACGCTGGTGCGCCAATACGCTGAGCAAATTGCTGCCGCGGTTAAAATCGCCAGCTAACCAGTTAAAAAATGTGCAACCAAGCGCCATTATGACCGAAAAGCTTGTTCTAACGGACAAGCTTGGTTACTATCAGCCCGTTTTAGTAATGGATAACCATCAATGGCGCTTAAACCTCTGATTGCAGCCAACTGGAAGATGAATGGCAACCGTGAGCTGGTTAGCACGGTAACAGAGGCTGTCGCCTCGCTTTCGGCTGCGGTAGATGTGTTGGTATGTCCGCCGGCTACCTTGCTGCCGGTGTTTAAGGCGCAACGAAACTTTGCGTTAGGTGGGCAGGATGTTAGCGCAGCGCAAGCAGGTGCTTATACCGGTCAGTTAAGCGTTGCGTTGTTAAAAGAGGCATCAGCCAGCTATTGCCTGGTTGGTCACTCAGAGCGGCGGCAATATCAGTTTGAAAGCGATAGCTTGATTGCCCAGAAAGTGGCTGCGGCTATTGCCGGTGGCATTACACCGGTGCTCTGTATCGGTGAAACGCTGGCCGAGCGGCAGCAAGAAAAAACTGAGCAGGTTCTTGCGAAACAACTAGCTGCAGTGTATGCTTCGCAGCCCGAATTACTGAGCAAATCGGTAATTGCCTATGAGCCAATTTGGGCCATTGGTACCGGCGAGTCGGCAACACCGGAGCAGGCGCAGCTAACACATGCGTTTATCCGGGCGGAATTAAGCCGTTATGATGCCGAAGCGGCAACGCAGTTACGAATTTTATATGGCGGCAGTGTCAATGCAGCGAACAGCGCAGCACTTTTTGCACAGCCAGACATAAATGGTGCTTTGGTTGGCGGAGCCAGCTTAAAGCCTGATGAGTTTGTACAAATTTGCCTGAGCGCAAAGGACTAAGTATGTACGAGATTTTTATTGCTTTATATTTGTTAATTTCACTGGCTTTGATTGGCCTGGTACTGATTCAGCACGGTAAAGGCGCCAGCATGGGCGCAGCGTTCGGTGCAGGCGCTTCGGCAACAGTATTTGGTTCTTCAGGTACCGGTAATTTCCTGACCAAGACTACTACAGTACTGGCGACTTTGTTTTTTGTGCTGAGTATTGTGCTGGGTAACTTTACTGCTAAGCAAAGCAAGCCAGATGATGGCAGCGATTTCTTTCAGTCTGTTCCGGTAACGACCGAGCAGGCCCCTGCCAAAAAAGATGACGTCAACGACATTCCGGTAGGCAATTAAGTTTTACGCCGAGATGGTGAAATTGGTAGACACGCTATCTTGAGGGGGTAGTGTCTTCGGACGTGCGGGTTCAAGTCCCGCTCTCGGCACCAAATTAACGCAAGCATGCCTTGCGGACACAGTTCAGGCACGTTATAATGTGCGCCAGTTACGGACGCGGGATGGAGCAGCCTGGTAGCTCGTCGGGCTCATAACCCGAAGGTCGTCGGTTCAAATCCGGCTCCCGCAACCAACTTGATTGTTAGAAGTGATTATAGAAAGTCGCCCTCGGGCTCCTCTTTATAACCACGGGGCGAAGGTCGAAATCCGGCTCCCGCAACCAACTTGATTGTGAGAAGTGATTATAGAAAGCGCCTTCGGGCTCCTCTTTATAACCACGGGGCGAAGGTCGAAATCCGGCTAGCGCAACCAAATTTAAAACATTAATCATTGGCGATATGGTTAGTGTCTGGATACTGATTCGCCCCGCTCGTTCGGGGCGTTTTCGCATCTGGAGTCCGTGTTTTAAGTAGTAATGGGCGCTTCGCCCATTTTTTATTTGTGTTTCGGAGGTCTTTTTTGGCTAAACAAGAACAGCAACTAACTGAGCTGCTGACACCGACTGTGGAAGCAGCCGGTTATCAATTATGGGGTATCGAGCTGGTCCGTGCTGGCCGCCATACCACCCTGCGAATCTTTATCGATAAAGACGATGGCATCACTGTTGATGATTGTGCCGTGGTCAGTCGTGAAGTTAGTGCTCTGCTAGATGTTGAAGATCCTATCCCAACGGAATATACGCTGGAAGTCTCGTCTCCCGGCCTGGATCGCCCATTATTTACCGAAGCACAATTCGCACGCTACGTTGGCCAGAAAATCGAGGTTAAATTGACTGTACCTCAGGACGGCCGGCGCAAATTTAAAGGCATACTAACGGCGCTTGATGGCGATATGTTGGTAATGGAAGTAGATGGCAAACCCTTTAGTTTGCTTGTCGATAACATTGATAAAGCAAACGTGGTGCCGGTATTTTAACCGGCCCGGGTAGCATCAGAACGAGGCATAGACCATGGCAAAAGAAATATTATTAGTTGTTGATGCGGTGTCGAATGAAAAATCCGTGCCGCGGGAAAAAATTTTCCAGGCGCTGGAATTCGCATTAGCTGCAGCCACCAAAAAGAAAAATGAAGGCGATATCGAAGTTCGCGTTAGCATTGACCGCAAAACCGGCTCTTATGAAACTTTCCGCCGTTGGGAAGTGGTTGCCGATGACGCCGTAATGGAACATCCGTACCGCGAAATCACCTTATCGGCAGCACAGTACGACGAACCGAATCTGAAAATTGGTGACTTTGTCGAAGAGCAAATTCCATCAATTGAGTTTGACCGCATCACCACCCAGATGGCCAAGCAGGTGATCGTGCAGAAAGTCCGCGAAGCAGAACGTTCACAAGTGGTAGAGGCTTACCTGGACCAGGTCGGCGAGCTGGTGACTGGCGTGGTTAAAAAAGTTAACCGTGACAGCATCATCGTTGACCTGGGTAACAATGCCGAAGCCATGTTACCGCGCGAAGAAATGTTACCACGCGAAACCTACCGTCCGGGTGATCGTATTCGCGCCTTATTATTTGATGTGAAGCCGGAAGCCCGAGGTGCTCAGCTGTTTTTAAGCCGTGCCAAACCGGAAATGCTGCTGGAATTATTCCGCATCGAAGTGCCGGAAATTGGTGAAGAAATGATTGAACTGCGTGGTGCCGCCCGCGACCCAGGTTCACGCGCCAAGATCGCGGTGAAGAGCAACGATCGCCGCATTGATCCTGTCGGTGCCTGCGTAGGTATGCGCGGTTCCCGGGTGCAGGCCGTGTCTAACGAGCTGGGTGGTGAACGGGTTGATATCGTACTGTATGACGATAATGACGCCCAGTTTGTCATTAATGCGATGGCACCGGCGGAAGTGGCCTCCATTATTGTTGATGAAGACGCCCACTCGATGGATATCGCGGTTGAGGATTCTAACCTAGCGATGGCCATCGGCCGCAGCGGCCAGAACGTGCGTTTAGCCAGCCAGTTAACCGGTTGGGAGCTGAACGTGATGTCGGTTTCTGATATGAAGAAAAAGCATCAGGAAGAAACCGAAAAAGTTCGCCAGCAGTTTATGGACGCGTTGGAAATCGATGAGGATTTCGCAGAAGTGCTGGTTGAAGAAGGTTTCTCAACACTGGAAGAAATCGCCTACGTGCCGATCAGTGAGCTGTTATCAATTGACGGTCTGGACGAAGAAACCGTTGAATTGCTGCGTAGTCGTGCCAAGGACGTGTTAACTACCCGCGCCCTGGCCAATGAAGAATCACTGGAAGGTGCTAAGCCGTCTGAGGCGTTACTGGCACTGGAAGGTTTAGATACCCATACTGCTTATGTTATTGCCAGCAAAGGTGTCACCACGCTGGATGACCTGGCAGAATTAGGAACCGACGATTTGTTAGAAATTGTAGAAATGCCTGAAGAAAAAGCTGCAGCCCTGATTATGGCTGCCCGTAATATCGTCTGGTTTAATGAAAGTAACTAAGTAGTCAACGGAGGTAACAACACAAATGGCAGAAGTCACCATAGAAAAACTGGCCAGTGATGTCGGTACTACTGTTGATCGGTTAGTGCAACAATTTGCTGATGCAGGTATTACCAAGGCCCAGGGCCAGACGGTAACCGAAGACGAGAAAAAGGCGTTATTAGAGCACCTGAGCAAGCAGCATGGCGGCAAGCCAGCTGAGCCGGCAAAACTGACGTTAAAGCGCAAAGAAAAAACCACCCTGAGTGTGGCCGGCGGCGCTGGCCGTAACCGGGAAATCCAGGTGGAAGTGCGTAAGCAAAAAACCTATATCAAAAAGCCAATGCTGGATGAAGCCACGCTAAAAGCGCAGGAAGAAGCCCGCATCGCCGAAGAGCAGGCCGAAGCCGCACGACTGGAAGCAGAACGTAAAGCGCGTGAAGCCGCCCAGTTAAAGGCGAAAGAAGAAGCCGAGCGTCGTGCCGCTGAAGCGAAGAAACGCGAAGAGCAAAAAACGGCAGCGCCGGTCAATAAAGATGACCCGGAAGAAGCGGCTCGCCGTGCTGCGAAAGAAGAAGCCCGCAAAGAAGCGGAGCGTATTCGTAAGCAGCAGGAAGCGGAAGCTCTGCGTAAGCTGGAAGAAGAAGCTGCGCGTCAGGTTGAAGCCGCCCGCAAGCTGGCCGAAGAAAATGGTGAGCGCTGGTCACAGCAGGAAACAACCCGTTCTGATGCCGACGATTACCATCTGACCAGCAATAAATTCGCCAAGCAGGCTGAAGATGAAGTCGATGCTAAAGAAGAGCGTGCGGGTCGTCGTGGCGTAGGTAAAAAAGCCCCGGTAGCAAAAGCGAAGAAAGGTAAAGATGAGGCCAATGATAAAGAAGCCTTTAACCGCGCGAACCGGCATGCCAAGAAAAAGAAAACCCCTACCAGCATGCAGCACGGCTTTAATAAGCCAGCACAGCCGGTAGAGCGTGAAGTTAAGATTGGTGAAACCATCACCGTGGCCGAATTGGCAGCGAAAATGGCGGTCAAAGCGTCGGAAGTGATCAAAGTGATGATGAAGATGGGCGCTATGGCTACCATCAACCAGGTCATTGATCAGGAAACTGCGGCTATTGTCTGTGAAGAAATGGGCCATAAGTTTATTCTGACCAAGGAAAACGAACTGGAAGAAGCAGTGATGTCGGACCGTGAAGGTCAGGGCGAGCTGGAGCCACGCGCACCTGTGGTGACTGTTATGGGTCACGTTGACCACGGTAAGACCTCATTACTGGATTATATCCGTAAAGCCAAGGTCGCAGCCGGTGAAGCCGGTGGTATTACTCAGCATATCGGTGCTTATCATGTAGAAACGCCACGCGGTATGGTGACTTTCCTGGATACACCGGGTCACGCCGCCTTTACCTCGATGCGGGCACGTGGTGCCAAAGCAACAGATATTGTTATTCTGGTTGTGGCCGCCGACGACGGTGTGATGCCGCAAACCAAAGAAGCGATCCAGCACGCCAAAGCCGGTAATGCACCGTTAGTGGTTGCGGTAACGAAAGTCGATAAACCGACTGCTGATATCGACCGGGTGCGGAATGAGTTGTCGCAGTATGGCGTCATTTCGGAAGAATGGGGCGGCGATACGCAGTTTGTACCGGTGTCGGCTAAAACCGGTCAGGGCATCGACGACCTGCTGGAAGCCATTCTGAACCAGGCGGAACTGCTGGAATTACAAGCTGTCCATAAAGGCCTGGCGAAGGGCGTGGTCATCGAATCCCGCTTGGACAAAGGCCGTGGTCCGGTCGCCTCTATCCTGGTACAGGAAGGCACCCTGACTCAGGGCGATGTGGTGCTGTGTGGCTTTGAGTACGGCCGCGTGCGCGCCATGCGTGACGAAAACGGTAAAGAAGTGAAAACTGCCGGCCCGTCAATTCCGGTCGAGATTTTAGGTCTGTCCGGTGTACCGCAAGCTGGTGACGAGGTAACAGTGGTGAAAGACGAGCGTAAAGCCCGTGAAGTAGCGCTGTACCGTCAGGGCAAGTTCCGCGATGTGAAACTGGCGCGGCAGCAGAAAGCGAAGCTGGAGAATATGTTCGCCAACATGTCTGAAGGCGATGTATCTGAGCTGAATATCGTGCTGAAAGCAGACGTACAAGGTTCAGTGGAAGCGATCACAGAATCGTTGATGAAGCTGTCAACGGACGAAGTGAAGGTGAAGATTGTCGGTTCAGGTGTAGGCGGTATTACTGAAACTGACGTCTCGCTGGCTGCGGCCTCTTCTGCCATTATTATCGGCTTTAACGTCCGTGCTGATGGTTCGGCCCGTAAACTGGTCGAGGACGAAGGTCTGGATCTGCGTTACTACAGCATCATTTATGAGCTGTTAGACGAAGTGAAACAGGCAATGACCGGTATGCTGGCGCCAGAGTTTAAGCAACAGATCATTGGTCTGGCTCAGGTGCGCGATGTGTTCCGCTCACCGAAGTTTGGCGCTATCGCCGGCTGTATGGTGACCGAAGGTATCATCAAGCGCAATGCGCCAATCCGTGTACTGCGTGATAACGTGGTGATCTTTGAAGGCGAACTGGAATCGCTGCGTCGCTTTAAAGATGACGTTAGCGAAGTACGTCAGGGCTTTGAATGTGGTATCGGTGTGAAGAACTACAACGATGTGCGCGAAGGCGATCAGATCGAAGTGTTTGAAACGATCCAGGTAGAACGTACGCTATAATAGCAACGGCTTACCGATAAACAGGGGCACAGGTTGCCCCTGTTGTGTTTAAGTCTCGGCAGCACTACGCTGCGGCATGAGACTAAGGATAAGATAATGAAAGAATTTTCCCGTGTTGACCGTCTGTCACAACAGATGAAGAAAGAGATGGCGGTGATCCTGCAACGTGAAATTAAAGATCCACGGCTGCATACCATGATCACCGTCTCCGATGTTGAAGTGTCACGTGACTTATCACATGCCAAGGTGTTTGTGACCTTTCTTGGTATGGATGACAGCAAGGTCGAAGATAACCTGAAGATCCTGAATGATGCTTCAGGTTTTATCCGTAGTTTAATTGGCAAAAGGATCCAAACCCGTATCGTGCCACATATTCGCTTTGCCTTCGATCAGTCGCTGAATGAGGGCATTCGGATGGCCAATCTGGTGGATACGGTACGCAAGGATGACGAGCGTAAGCGTCAACAAGCTGGCCCGAACCCGGAAGCGGAAGAACTGGAATAATGCGCGCCCGTAAAAATGCCCGGCCAGTGCATGGCATCTTGCTGCTGGATAAGCCGTTAGAAGTCAGTAGTAACGGTATTTTACAACGGGTACGTTGGTTATATCAGGCACAAAAAGCCGGCCATACCGGCGCGCTGGATCCAATGGCGTCCGGTTTGCTCCCCATCTGTTTTGGCGAGGCCACTAAGTTTAGCCAATTTTTGCTGGATACCGATAAAACCTATCAGGTGACGGCCACCTTTGGTATCCGCACCACCACCAGTGATGCCGAAGGCGAAGTGGTGAGTGAAAAAGCGGTCAGTTTTAGCGACGCGCAGCTAGCAGCTGCGATGCAGCAATTGAGCGGGGATATTTTACAGGTGCCGACGATGTTCTCGGCGTTGAAGTATCAGGGGCAGCCCCTGTACAAATACGCCCGGCAGGGCATTGAGGTGCCACGCGAAGCGCGCCCGATCAGTATCTATCGTTTTGAGTTGCTGTCACGTACGGCACAGACCGCAGATTTTATTGTGCATTGCTCCAAAGGCACCTATATCCGCACTCTGATCGACGATCTGGGTGAACTACTGGGCTGTGGGGCTCATGTCAGCCGGTTGCACCGGGTGCAGGTAGGGCCTTTTCAGGCGGCGCAAATGGTCACACCGCAACAGCTGGAAGGGCTTAATGAACAGCAGGACTGGGCGGCGTTGGATGCATTACTGTTACCGATGGATGCCGGGTTACAGGGCTTACCCAGCCAGGTTCTGGATGCTGCGCAGCAAAAAGCCATTATGCATGGCCAGAGTTGTCAGGTTGCCGCCGCTGATGCCGAAGTGGTAAAGCTTTATGCCGAATCAGGTCAGTTGTTGGGTATTGGTGAAATTGTGTCTGGCGAACTGAGTAGCCGGCGACTGATTAATCTGGCGGCGTTAGCACCGACAGTTGCCGACGACAGCAGTTTACTTGCTTAAAACAGGCCGGCCCTGTACAATGCGTCGGCAGTTTTGCTGCCGCTGGATGAGTGATCGGCGGTTAGCGTATCTTAGTTCACTCACATTTGGAGACATACCATGTCATTAAGCGCTGCTCAAAAAGCACAAATCGTTGCTGAATACGCTGTTAAAGCGGGCGACACCGGTTCACCAGAAGTACAGGTTGCTCTGTTAACCGCTTCTATCAACCACCTGCAAGGCCACTTTGCCGAGCACAAGCACGACTTCCACTCACGTCGTGGTCTGCTGCGCATGGTTAGCCAGCGCCGTAAACTGTTAGACTACCTGAAAGGCAAAGATCTGGCGCGTTACAGCAGCCTGATCGAGCGTTTAGGCTTACGTCGTTAATCGACGTCAGTAAAAGAAGAGGCTTTCGGGCCTCTTTTTTTATGGCCAAAATTTTTTCTGGCAAAAGAACGGAACTATCTTTTGTCACAGCTTACAGAGTATACTAAGCAAGCAAATAAAACAGAGCAACACATCGCAATTCGGCGATTAAGACAAAGGAAAACACCACGTGACTCCCATCGTAAAATCATTCCAGTTCGGCCAACACACCTTTACTTTAGAAACCGGCGTTATCGCCCGTCAGGCAGATGCCGCAGTGCTGGCCAGTCTGGGAGATACTGCTGTTTTAGTAACAGTAGTGGGCAAAAAAGAAGCTAAGCCTGGTCAGGACTTCTTTCCGTTAACCGTAAACTACCAGGAAAAAATGTATGCAGCTGGCCGGATCCCGGGTGGCTTTTTCAAACGTGAAGGCCGACCAAGCGAAGGCGAGACGTTAACCTCACGTCTAATCGACCGGCCAATTCGCCCACTGTTCCCGGAAGGCTTCACTAACGAAGTACAGGTTGTTGCCACTGTGGTGTCAGTACAGCCGGAAATTCAGCCGGATATCGTTGCGCTGATTGGTACATCTGCCGCCTTAGCCATCTCTGGGATCCCGTTCAGTGGCCCTATCGGTGCGGCCCGTGTCGGTTATATCAATAACCAGTACGTGTTAAACCCATCAGAAGAAGAACTGAAAACCTCTAAGTTGGACTTAGTGGTTGCCGGTACGCAGAACGCGGTGTTAATGGTGGAATCAGAAGCCGGTATCCTGTCAGAAGACGTGATGTTAGGCGCCGTTATGTACGGTCACCAGCAAATGCAAACTGCGATCAATGCCATCGTTGAATTTGCCGGCGAAGCTGCTAAGCCAGCCTGGAACTGGGTTGCTCCAGCGAAGAACGACGCCCTGATCGCAAAAATCGCCGAGCTGGCGACTGCCGATTTGGGCGATGCTTACCGCATTACCGAAAAAGCCAAACGCTATGAGCGGATTGGTGAAATCAAAGCCGCGCTGATTGAAAAATTATCCGCTGAGCTGGCAGAGGGCGAAGCGCTGAACCTGACTGAAGTCGGCGAAATTTTCCATAATCTGGAATCAAAAGTGGTACGCGGCCGTATTACCAAAGGTGAGCCGCGTATCGATGGCCGTGATCCGGAAATGATCCGTGGTTTAAGCGTGATGACCGGTGTGTTACCACGTACTCACGGTTCAGCCCTGTTCACCCGGGGGGAAACTCAGGCGCTGGTGACTGCGACCTTAGGTACGGCGCGCGATGCGCAAAGTGTTGACGATTTACTGAGTGCCAAAAACGATACCTTTATGCTGCACTACAACTTCCCTCCGTACTCAGTGGGCGAAACCGGCATGATGGGCTCACCAAAGCGCCGTGAAATCGGCCACGGTCGTCTGGCTAAGCGTGGTGTGCAGGCGGTAATGCCGTCGTTTGATGAGTTCCCGTACACGGTGCGTGTGGTTTCAGAAATTACTGAATCAAATGGTTCAAGCTCAATGGCGTCAGTCTGTGGTTCGTCGCTGGCGCTGATGGATGCCGGTGTACCGATCAAAGCCTCAGTGGCCGGTATTGCCATGGGTCTGGTCAAAGAAGGTGATGACTTCGTCGTGCTGTCTGACATTCTGGGCGATGAAGATCACCTGGGCGATATGGACTTTAAAGTGGCCGGTACAGCTGAAGGTATCACAGCACTGCAGATGGATATCAAGATCGATGGTATCACTCAGGAAATTATGCAAATCGCGCTGAAGCAAGCGAAAGCGGCTCGTCTGCATATTCTGAATGTGATGGATCAGGCAATTAGCTCGCACCGCTCAGAGATGTCTGAGTATGCACCGCGCATCTACACCATGAAGATTAACCCGGAGAAAATCCGTGAAGTTATCGGTAAAGGTGGCGCCGTAATCCGTCAGATCACTGAAGAGTCCGGTACCACTATCGAGCTGGAAGATGACGGTAGCATTAAGATTGCTGCCACCACCGCGAAAGCGGCGCAGATTGCCATCGATAAGATCAATGCTATTACTGCAGAGATTGAAGTTGGTGCTATCTACCAGGGCGAAGTAGTACGGATCGTTGATTTCGGTGCTTTCGTTAATGTGCTGCCAGGTAAAGATGGTCTGGTGCATATTTCACAAATCTCTGATGAGCGCGTAGCGAATGTTGCCGACCATCTGCAGGTTGGCCAGAAAGTGGCAGTGAAAGTACTGGAAGTGGATAAGCAAGGCCGCGTGCGTCTGAGCATCAAAGAAGCCACGGCGAAACCAGCTGCAGAAGCGGCTACAGAAGCTTAATGTGACCAAAACGCTGTATAAGCTAGCCCTGCTTGCAGGGCTTATTACCCTAACCGGCTGCGCACAGCGGCCGGTAACACCGGCAGAGGCCTGGCTGACGCCAGAGCCACTGCAGGTGCCTTACCGTAATGAGTTGGCGATCGCCCGCTTATCTGAAATTCTGCAACGGGCTGAACTGACTGAAGCACAAAGTGCCCAGTTATTTTATGACCGTGGCGTGATGTACGACAGTGTAGGCTTGCGCTCACTGGCCCGGCTCGACTTTATGCGCGCTCTGCGTTTAAAGCCGGATATGCCGGAAGTCTATAATCTGCTGGGTATTCATTACACCCTGAGCGGTCAATTCAGCGAGGCGTATGAAGCCTTTGATTCTGCGCTGGAGTTGGCGCCGGATTATGATTTCCCGTATTTGAATCGTGCCATTGCCTTTTACTATGCAGGCCGGCTGGATTTGGCAGAAGCTGACTTTGCCCAGTTTTACCAGTTAAAACCCAATGATCCCTACCGGGTGTTGTGGTGGTACATAGGTGTGGCAGAAACCAGACCTGAGCAGGCGCAGCAGCAGCTGCGGCAACAGCTGAGTTTGCTGGATCCGGATGATTGGGCCACCAATCTGGTGCGTTTCTACGCCGGACAACTGTCAGAGCAGGCGCTGCTGCAATCCATTCTGCAGGGACTGAATAATCCGCGTCATCTGGCAGAGCGTTTATGCGAAGCGTATTTTTACCTGGCGAAGTGGCATCAGGCGCGGGGTAATCTGGAGCAGGCACTGATTTATTACCATAAAACGCTGTCGACCAATGTCTACGAGTTTGTCGAACATCGCTATGCCAGAATGGAAATAGCCAGGATCCGCGGCGATGAGCCGAGCCATGAACAGCATGAGCAGCACTAGCGCTGCGACTGTATTTAAAAAAAGCCGGCTTGCTGGCTTTTTTCTTTTGCTTGGTGTTGTCGCCTGTCAGGACGCGCCCACGACCGAACAACAGCTACTTTCCCGCGCCAGCACTGACGGCGCCGCTGCTGCGCAATTAGCCCGCTTACGACTGGCCGAGAACGATCTGACTGCGGCCTTACAGTGGTGGCGTCAGGCTGCTGCGTTGGATGCCCCCGGTGCGCTGGAGCATGCGCTGATGCTGCAAGTCCGGCTGGAAGGTAAACTGGCGACGGCACATTGGCTTACTGCGCAGCAAGCTGCGGGGCAAGACTATACTCATCAGCTGCAACCCCAGTTACTGGCGGAACTCGGGCTCTGGGCTATGCCACCGCAAACCGAGTTTAGCGCGGCGGAAAATCTGGCGGGCGCCAGTTGTAGTTTAAGGATCCAGCCGGTGGTGACCTCAGCCGCGGCTGAGCGTACCTATCAACTGTTAGCGCAGCAGTGGCAGCAGGATCCGCAACTCAGCCAACTGCCGGTTTGTTTTGCCGCTGTGGTCAGAGTGCAGTCAACCTTATTAAATTGCAGCGAACAAGCAGCCAGCCGGATCCATTGTGAGTATCAGCAATTGCAGCAGCTGGTGCAGCAAGGCCAGTTTCAACAGCTGTTATTACTGGGTGGTCGCGGTATTGCCAGTTTTAATAATGGCATTATCCAACTGCCAGAAGATGCCAATCTGGCTTTACTACGGCATGAATTTTTACATATTGCCGGTTTTCTTGACGAATATGCGCTCTCTGCGCTGGCTGCCCGCGCCGTTTGCCAGAGCGGGCGGATCGCCCCTAATCTGTTAGTCGGAGCGGATAACAGCACATTAGCGCGCTATCGGCAGCGGTATCGGGTTGCTACGCAGGATATCGAGCTGACCGCCGTTGACACCTGCCAGGCCGTGGGCCTGCAGGCTTATCGGCCGGTGGCGGCGGTAAACAGTATGCGGCATTTTGAGGCCCCGTTACCCCAACTGTATTTTGACTTGTTGCAACAAGAGTTAGAGCAGGCGGCGTTGTTAATGCCAGTGCAGTATTATTTTGCTTATCTGGCACGGCAGCAGGAGGCGTGGCAGGATTGGTATCAGTTGATGCACACCGCGGCGGGGTTCGGTTATCCGCCGGCGATCCGGGCTTTGAGTAAGCTTAATCAGACGACAACAGCCGCTGCCGCAGCAGCAGAAGACTAATCGTGACTGCTTAACTCGGCCAGCTCACGTTCCAGCAAGGCCGCATCACCCAGGTTTAGCTCCAGTAAACGGCGCAGATGACTGATACTATCAATATCGATTTTCTGGCAGTACAGACCCAGCAGGTCCTGATGCTGATGCGCGATTAACACCTGCATCGAGATTTCTTCTACACTATCACTTAGCTGCAGCCGCAATAGCATCGGCTCTGTCGTTAGCGGCAGGCTCTGCGCCGGGTTGCGGACCAGGGCGCCTTTCAGCGACAAGTCCAGTACTTCGGTCGGGTAGCTATGGCCAGCAACGTCCAAATGAGCTCTGCTGAAAAAGCGCACTCTTTTATAATGTCTCTGCTCCATACTACCCCCTAAGTTTTTAATTAGCTTAGCAGATATCTTCACCTGCTGCCTGACGGTCTGCATGATAGCTGGAGCGGACAAAAGGGCCGCAGGCAGCATGTTTAAAACCTAACTCATCGGCATAGGCTTTGATCTCTGCAAACTCTGCTGGTGGCATATAGCGTTTTACCGGCAGGTGGTGCTTACTTGGTTGCAGATACTGCCCCACGGTTAACATATCTACCTGATGTTCGCGTAGATCGCGCAGCACTTCTAATAACTCTTCAGTGGTTTCACCCAAACCCACCATTAGGCCAGACTTGGTCGCCACCTGCGGGTGTAATTGCTTAAAGCGCTGTAGCAGGGTCAGTGACCATTTATAGTCCGCTCCCGGCCGTGCCAGCTTATACAGACGCGGTGCCGTCTCCAGATTGTGGTTAAACACATCAGGTGGGTTTTTACTTAAGATCTCCAGTGCCACATCCATCCGGCCGCGGAAGTCCGGCACCAGCACTTCAATTTTAATCTCCGGGCTATATTTACGGATAGCGGCAATACAATCGGCAAAATGCTGGGCACCGCCATCACGTAAGTCGTCGCGGTCTACTGAGGTAATCACCACATACTTTAACTTCATATCGCGAATGGTCAGTGCCAGCTTTTCCGGCTCTTCAGCACTGGGTGGCAGCGGCCGGCCATGGGCGACATCACAGAACGGGCAGCGACGGGTACAGATGGCACCCAAAATCATAAAGGTGGCAGTACCGTGGTTAAAACACTCGGATAAATTGGGACAGGAGGCTTCTTCGCAAACTGAATGCAGGCCGTGTTTGCGCAGTGCGCCTTTGATTTCGTCGATCCGCTCGGTGCTTTTCGGCAGTTTGATCTTCAGCCATTCTGGCTTGCGTAACATCTCGTCGCGCTCGGTGGGCAGTACCTTTACCGGGATTAATGCCATTTTCTCCGCATCGCGCAGCTTAACGCCGGGTTCCATACGTGCTGTTTTGGTCATTTTAGTTCTCTAACCCTGTTTTAACCACCGGGCTGCTAATTGCCAGATGTTGTTGAAAAAGTTCGGCCATGACGGTTGCGGCCTCAGAGACTTGAAGCGGTCCGCCCAGCTCACTACATTGTACCATTTGCATACCGGCATAACCGCACGGGTTGATCCGGCTAAAGGGTTCCATATCCATCTGCACATTCAACGCCAGACCGTGAAAGGTACAGCCTTTACGTACCCGCAGCCCGAGCGAGGCGATCTTCGCTCCCGCAACATAGACGCCAGGTGCATCGGGTCGGGCTTCGGCGTTGATGTTATAACGGCGCAACAGCTCAATCAGAATATTTTCCAGCATGCTGACCAGCTGGCGCACGCCCAGATTACGGCGCTTGATATCCAACAGTACATAAGCCACCAACTGGCCCGGGCCGTGGTAGGTGACCTGACCGCCGCGATCAACCTGTACCACCGGAATGTCTCCCGGAAAGAGCAGATGTTCGGCTTTACCGGCCTGCCCCTGGGTAAAGACCGGTGGATGCTCTAACAACCAGATTTCGTCCGGCGTGTTACTGTCGCGCAGATCGGTAAACTGCTGCATGGCCTGCCAGATCCGGCTGTAGTCTTGCAGACCCAGCTGGCGGATCACCAGTTGCTCGGTAATAGACAAGGTAAGCTCCGTGCTGATTTAAGCGGGCATTATACTGGATAAGTCGCGGATTTCGAGTACCTCTGGCGGCGTAAACTGCTCAGAGTACGTAGCGCACCAGCTCAATTTTGCCAAGCTCAGTGTACAGTAATTCAATATGCGACTTACTGGTGACTGTCACCTGTACTGTCACCGAATGGTAGTTGCCTTTACCGCTGGGTTTAACACTGGGGCTGTAATCAGCGGCGTCGGCATGTTGGCGGATCACCATCATCACCTCGTCAACCAGCCGCGCATCGGCCAGACCCAGTACTTTAAAATTAAACTGGCAGGGAAATTCCAGAAACTCATCAAAACGGGTATTTTTAACTTCAGTGACCATGTGCTTTACTCAGTAAAAATAAAAAAGTCCCGGCCAGGCCGGGACTTAGCTTAATCTCGGTGTGGCGTTATTGAAACTTTAACTTCACAGCATCAACCAGCCGGCTGAAAAAGCCTGCCTGTTCAATACTTTCCAGGGCCACAAGCGGGTAGCTGCCAAGCTGTTCATTGTTCAGCTGCAGCACCACCTTGCCAACCACGTCGCCCTTGTTAATGGGGGCGATCAGTTGCTGATCCAACTGGATGTCTGCTTTTAAATTCCGACGCTGACCGCGTTGTAAGGTCACAGTCGCATTTTCCGCCAGACCGACTGCCACCGTTGACTGCTGACCTTTCCACAGTCGTTCGTCGGCCAGTTTTTCACCGGCCTGATGGGTAGTGACAGTTTCAAAAAAGCGGAAACCGTAGGTCAGTAACTTTTTATTTTCGGCGGCGCGGGCGCGTTCGTTAGCCGTGCCCATGACTACCGACACCAGACGCATACCTTCACGGGTGGCTGAGGTGATCAGGCTAAAGCCAGCTTCTTTAGTATAACCGGTTTTGATGCCATCCACTTCCAGGCTGCGATCCCATAGCAGGGAGTTACGGTTGTGCTGGGTAATGTTATTAAAGGTGAACTGCCGCTCAGAATACAGGGCGTATAAGTCTGGTACATCCCGGATCAGTGCCCGCGATAGCACGGCCATATCACGCGGCGTTGTGTACTGCTCGTCCAGATGTAAACCATGACTATTACCAAAGCGGGTATTGACCATGCCTAGCCGCTCGGCGTGCGCATTCATCAGATCGACAAAGGCACTTTCGGTACCGGCGATATGTTCCGCCATGGCAACACAGGCATCATTGCCTGACTGGATCATAATACCGCGCGCCAGATCTGCGACTTTGACCTGAGCGCCCACTTCAATAAACATCAGCGAAGAGCCGGGGAAGTTTCTCGACCAGGCGCGTTCGCTAACCGTGACCATATCGTCCAGACTGATATTGCCCTGTTTCAGCTCCATACCGATAACATAGATGGTCATCATCTTGGTTAAACTGGCAGGAGCCAGTGACATATCGGCATTTTCTTCCGACAGTACCGCGCCGGTATCATAATCGACCAGGATATGTCCTTTCGCTGCCACTTGCGGCGCTTGTGGCATTACACTTTGTGCGCTGGCTTGCGCTACCAGAAATGCACTGCTTACGGCTAAGGTTGCCGCACCAAAAACCTGATAATAACTGTTCATAGCACCTTTCTTATAAGTTCGGGACTAGCTGAAGTGATCAGCCGCACTGACCACCATCGACAAAAAATGCCTGCGGATAGCTGCCGGTGCGGAACTGATTCAGCCATTGTTGCGCCAGTTGGCTATCCGAGGTTGGACCTATTAACAGCCGGTGTAAGCCGTTACCGGAGCGGATCTCCGTTGGTACTGACCACTGGCTGGCAATTTGTTGCTGCAACTGACGCGCTCTGTTGTTGTCACTGATCGCAAACAGTTGGATATAGCATTGTCTGTTCGGTAGTTCAGCACTTCTAATCCGTGTTTCACCGGCACTGGGCGGCGCCGCGCGCTGCATCGGAATGCCTTGTTGCCCTTGTTGCTGCGCCAGCATCGCCGGCGATTTTAGCAGCTCAACCTTAACCCTGGCTGTACCGCGTTGCAGCATGCCGATTTTATGGGCTGCTGAATAAGAGAGGTCAATAATCCGGTCCTGGTGGAAAGGGCCACGGTCATTGACTCGGACAATAGCGCTCTGGTTATTATCCAGATTGGTTACCCGCACATAAGACGGCAACGGCAGGGTTTTATGGGCCGCGGTCATGGCGAACATATTGTAGATCTCGCCATTCGAGGTATGGTAACCGTGAAATTTATTGCCATACCAGGAAGCAATACCGACTTCGGTATGTTCGGTCAGCTGTTGTAACGGCAGGTAATCCTGGCCGAAAATATTGTAAGGGTTATTACCACCGCGGCTCAACGGCTCGGCCTTGGGTATCGGATCGGTCATTTCCAGCAAGGTCGGTAAGCGGGGTGGTTTACTGTCGGTTTCATCACGGTAGCGACCGGCATTCGGTGATACCATCGATGGTGGTTTTGCCGCCGGTGTACCCGGGGCTGGTGGTTTACTGCTGCAGGCCGCCAGGGTAGCGGCAGCAAGCAGTGTGATTAGGCTGAGGCGTAATTTAGTCATATCAGGTTTGGGCCATACTGCGTTTATGTGTACTTACCGACATAATAATGCCAAAAGCGGCCATCATGGTCACCATCGAAGTGCCACCAAAACTGACCAGCGGTAACGGCACCCCAACAACCGGTAACAGCCCGGAAACCATGCCTATATTTACGAACACATAGACGAAAAATGTCAGGGTAAAGCTGCCGGCAACCAATTTGCCATAATTATCCTGTGCCCGGGTGGCGATAAGCAAGCCCCGGCCAATAATAAACAAATAAATTGCCAGTAAAAACAATACGCCTACCAGGCCAAATTCTTCACTTAGCACTGAGAAAATAAAATCAGTGTGACGCTCCGGCAAAAATTCCAGCTGCGACTGGGTACCCTGCAGCCAGCCTTTACCATGCACGCCGCCAGAGCCAATGGCGATCTTGGATTGGATAATATGATAGCCTGAGCCCAAGGGGTCACTCTCCGGGTTGAGAAAGGTCAGAACCCGGCGCCGCTGATAATCGTGCATGCCAAACAGCCAGAGCACGGGCGCAAAGGCAGAGATCAGTGCCACGATAAAGGTGATGAGCTTCCAGCTCATCCCGGCCAGAAATAAGACGAAAATGCCGGCAGCAGCAATCAGGATAGCAGTGCCCAGATCCGGTTGCTTAGCAATCAGCAGCGTTGGGATCACACACATCAAAAAGCCGACGGTCAGATGGCGCTTTTTCGGTGGCAGGTTGTGCGAGGCGATAAACCAGGCAATCGCCATCGGTACTGCCAGCTTCATAATTTCGGACGGCTGAAACTTCATAAAACCCAGGTCCAGCCAGCGTTGGGCACCTTTACCGACATGACCAAACAGCAATACCGCCACCAATAGCAGGGTACCGACAATAAACAGCGGCAATGACCAACGCCGGATAGTGAGCGGGTTGATTTGCGCTACCCCGATCATTACCGCAAAGGCCAGACCCAGGCGGATAATCTGCGCTTCGACCATCCGCTCGCTCTGGCCAGAGGCGCTGTAAAGCACCAGCAGACCATAGCCGATCAGCGCCAGTAGGCCCAGTAACAGCGGCGTATCGATATGAAAAAACGCCAGCCGGCTGATGCGGGTTTTCGGGTTAACCAGACTGTCATTCATTGCTATTGACTCCGGCACTGAAATAATAATCCATCAACTGACGGGCAATGGGCGCGGCTGTGCTGCCACCACCGCCAATATTTTCTACGGTAACGGCGACAATAATGGTTGGATCAACCGCCGGTGCATAACCGACATACATGGCATTATCGCGCAGCCGCTCATCCAGTGCATTGGCATCGTATTTGGCATCCTGCGCAATTTTTACCAGCTGGGCAGTACCGGTTTTGCCGCCTGAGCTATAACTGGCGCCACGAAAGGCGTTAAAGGCGGTACCCTTTTGCGTACTGACGGTTTGCTCCATCGCATCGCGGATCACTTGCCAGTTGCGTGGGTTAACCACATTGACGGTCGGTTGCAATTCGGTACTGACCTGCTCGGTGCCGGCATCATTCGTCAGAGTTTTCGCCATATGGGGGATCGGCAGCATGCCATTATTCAGTAAGGCGGCGGTGGTGGTCATCAGCTGGATTGGTGTAGAAGTCCAGTAGCCTTGGCCGATACTGACCGCGACGGTGTCACCATGATACCAGGGCTGGTTATGCCGGGCGCGTTTCCAACCCCGTGACGGCATATTGGTGTTGGATTCTTCCAGAATATCAATACCGGTTTTTTCACCAAAGCCAAGCCTGTTCATATAGTCAGAAATGCGGTCAATACCGAGTTTAACCCCCATATCATAAAAGAAGGTATCACAGCTCTCGATAATGGCACTGTAAACATCGACCCAGCCATGGCCCCAGCGTTTCCAGTCGCGGTAACGATGCTCGACGCCGGGTAGCTGAAAGAAGCCCGGATCCCAGATCCGGGTGCTGGGAGTAATAGTATTGGTTTCCAGCCCTAATAATGCCAGATGCGGCTTAATGGTAGAGGCCGGCGGATATACGCCTTGCGTCACCCGGTTAATCAGCGGCCGGTCCGGGGAATTTAATAACGCATTGTAATTGGTACTGCTGATCCCATGCACAAAGAGGTTAGGGTCGTAGCTGGGGTTACTGTAAAACGCCATCACGGCCCCATCGCGGGGATCCATTGCAACAATAGCCCCGCGCTTACCTTCCAGTAACTGCTGGGCGGTGAGTTGCAGGCCCACATCCAGATTAAGCTGAATATTTTTACCCGATTGCGCCGGTACCGAGCGTAATACCCGGATCAGGCGGCCGCGGTTATTCACTTCAACTTCCTGATAACCCATGGTGCCGTGTAATTCGGTTTCGTAGTAGCGCTCTAAGCCAATTTTGCCGATATCGCGGGTGGCGGCGTAATTTGCCAGTTGGTCGCTCTCTTCCAGCCGTTTCAGATCGTTGGTATTGATGCGGCCGATATAGCCCAGTGCATGGGTAAACAAATTACCAAAAGGGTAGTGGCGGCTAAGACGGGCTTCGACAGTGACGCCGGGAAAACGGTGCAGGTTAACCGAGATGATTGCCACTTCTTCATCATTGAGCTGCTCTTTCAGCGCTATGCTATTAAAGCGACGCTGTTGGCGCACATCACGCAGGAAGCTTTGTTGTAACTCGTCCGGGATCTCGATTAGTTGTGCCAGCTCTGCCAGTGTTTCGGTCATATTTTCGACCTGCTCTGGTACTAATTCGAGGGAGAACACCGGCCGGTTCTCAGCCAGCAAAATACCGTTACGGTCAGTGATCATGCCGCGGTTTGGCGCCAGTGGCACCACTTTAATCCGGTTACCCTCGGAGCGGGTTTGGTAGACCTGATAGGATTTCACCTGCAGGTGATACATATTAACAATTAACACGCAAAACAGCAGGCTAACTACCAGCATAGCGGTCAGCGCCCGCCGGCTGAACAAGCGGGCTTCGGCAGCAACATCCTGCATAGTGACGCGTTTTTTCAGCATGCCTACTCGCGGTGATAAGGGTGATTGGTACTAATACTCCAGGCGCGGTACAGGGCTTCTGCCATCACCACCCTGACCAGCGGATGCGGCAGCGTCAGCGCCGAGAGTGACCATTTGGCTTCGCTGGCTGCAATACAGGCTGGCGCCAAACCTTCCGGGCCGCCCACCAGTAAGCAGACATCACGGCCATCCTGTTGCCATTCCTGTAACTTGCCGGCCAGCTGCGGGCTGGTCCAGTTTTGACCCAGCACTTCCAGCGTCACGATGCGGCTACCTTTGGGCACTGCCGCCAGCATTTTTTCGCCTTCTTGCTCTAAAATGCGTTTGATATCCGCATTTTTACCGCGCTTACCAGCGGCAATTTCAATCAGTTCGAACGGCAGATCACGGGGAAAGCGACGGGCATATTCCTCAAAGCCGGTTTGTACCCAGGCAGGCATCTTGGTACCCACGGCAATCAGGATCAACTTCATAACTACTTAACCGCCCCAGAGCTTTTCCAACTGATAAAAATGCCGGCTTTCTTCCTGCATCACATGCACGACAACACTGTCCAGATCCAGTAATACCCATTCCCCCGAGGCTTCACCTTCGATGCCCAGTGGTTGAACGCCTTGTTTCTTCACTTCTTGCGCCAGGTACCCGGCAATAGACTTCGCGTGGCGGCTGGAAGTTCCAGAGCAGATCACCATAAATTCGGTGACGCTGGATTTACCCCGGACATCTAAGGTCACGATATCGCGGGCTTTCATGTCATCAACCTTGTCTACGACAAAGGCGACCAGTTCGTTTGTTTGCACCCTTATTCCTCATGCAAGCTAAAAGGGCGCTATTTTATCACACTTTGGCAGCGGAAACAGCGCAACCATAGAGCCCGTGTTGCTGAATATAACTAAGTACCGCTGGCGGTAGCATGGCCTGCACGGCTGGGTCCACGGCTAACTGCTCACGGACAAAGGTTGCGCTTTGTGGAAAATCCGGATTATCCAACAGCAGGATGCCACCGGCTGGCAGTGTGCTGAGCTCTGGCAGGCTGATGCCGTATTGGGTGAGTAGCGCTGGTGCGTCGCCATCCTGTGCGCTATAGCCGGGGCGCTTAAGTACGATCAGATGGGCCAATGTCAGGATCTGCTGCCACTGATGCCAGCTGCGAAAATACTGCAGTGAGTCCATGCCAATAATAAAACACAAGTGCGCAGCAGGATCTTGCTGCTTTAGCAGCGTCAGGCTATTTACCGTGTAAGACGGTTGTTGCAGGCTCAGTTCCAGCGGTTCGAGCTGCAGCTTTGGCTCTGCACTGATAGCCAGCTCGACCATCCGTGCCCGCTCGACACTGCTGACGCCCGGACTGGCACGGTGCGGCGGCAGATGGCAGGGCATCAGCTTAACGCTATCTAAAGCGCAGTGCGTCAGCACATAACGTGCAACTGCCAGATGGCCAAGATGGATCGGATCGAAGGTGCCGCCAAAAATCCCTACTAGTTTAGTCTGCGTCATACTGTTGCAAAGCAAAGGTTTTGGCGACCGGATGGCAGAATAAGGTCACCAGATGTAATAACGCCAGCGTGGTGTTAGTCAGCCGGCCGGCTTTAAATAAGCGATCAAAGGCCGCCAGTTCCTGTAACAAATAGTTTTGCCAACCCCGGCTAAGTCGCTGCAGGGCTTGTTGATATAATGGCTGGCGTTTCGGCCAGATCGCCAATTGTTTAAACTGTGCGCTCAGTTGGCCTTGTTGCTCCGCCTGGGCCAGCTGTTGCAGGATGCTCAGCTCTTTATGTAATTGCCAGGCGATAATCACCGGCTCAGTGTCCTGTTCCAGCAAGCGCTGCAGCCGGTGTGCGGCTTCGGCACTATGCCCGGCTAATACCGAATCGGTCAGTTGAAACACGTTGTAGCTGGAATGATCGGCTAAAAAGCGGCTAAAGGTCTCGGCATCAATGCGGCTATCCGGATGGGTCAGTGCCAGCTTTTCCAGCTCCTGCCGGGCGGCCAGCAGGTTGCCGGCACAGTGTTGTTGCAGCAAATTCAGCGCATCAGAGCTTAGCTGCAACTGTAACTGGCGGGCGCGTTGCTGCAGCCATTGCAGTTGTTGCCGCTCATCCAGTGGGTAAATTGCCACTTGCACTGCCTGCTCTGACAGTTGTTTAAACCAGGCCAGTTTGCTGACTTCACTAAAGCTGCGACTGCCATGCACCACCAGCACGATATCGGGATGCAGTTTGGCAGCCAGTTGCTTCAGTTGTTCGTTGACGGCAGCCGGCGGTTTGGCTTGTGCCAGTTCCAGTTCAATCAGCCGCCGCTCGGCAAACAAGGACATGGCACTGAGTTCGTTATCCAGCTGCTGCCAGTCGAACTGGGCATCAGCGCTAAAGCTCAGCCGCTCCAAAAAGCCTTGCGGTTTGGCCGCGTGCCGGATCGCTTCGATGGCTTCCAGTTTTTGCAGTGGCTCTTCGCCAAAAATCAGATAACAGGGCGCCAGCCCCTGTTGCAGCTGGGCTGGCAATTGATTGGCGTACAGCTTCTGCATCAGCCCAGGCGAGCCAGTTGGCGGATAATACGGTTGGCAGCCTGCTGGCGTAATTCGCTTAACAGCAGCTCCAGTTCCTGGGCTTTCGCCAGGGCCTGATTCGGATCATCCTGATAATCACGGTATAACTCGAACTGATAAAATTGTTCCTGTTCGCCGGGTAATTGGATCCGATATTCGACTTTGTAAATCAGCTCATATTCGGCGACCTGGCCATTGGCAAACAGCGACAGGGTCCGCCGCTCCAGCGTGTCGCGCACCAGCTGCAGCGCCGGTCGGTCTTGCTGGTAACTGCCCAGTAACTCGACCTGATTTTGACTAAAGCGCTGTTTTAACAGCGCGGCCAGCTCAGAGTGCGCTTCGCTTTGCACATAGATGGCCGGAAACTGACTGAGCGGCAGATTGCCGCGCAGGTGAAAGCCGCAGCTGCTCAGCAGACTGAGCAGCAGCGCCAGCAGTGTCAGGCGCCAGGCCATCTTAGCCTACCACCAGATTAAGCAGTTTACCCGGTACGTAAATCACCTTTTTCATGGCGACGCCGTCCAGATAACGCTGCACATTCTCATCCAGTTTGGCAATCGCCAGTACCGCATCCTGCTCTGCAGCAGCCGGTACGGTAATTTTAGCGCGCACCTTACCGTTGATTTGCACCACCACCAGTTTCTCGTCTTCGACCAGGGCGCTCTCGTCGACGCCAGGCCAGGCGACATGTTCAATCAGGCTGCTGTTACCCAGCTCGGCCCATAGATACTGCGCTACATGGGGCACGATCGGGTTTAATAACTGCAGCAGCGCGTTACAGGCCTCGTGCATCACTGCACGGTCCAGTGGCGTGGCCAGACTGGCTTTTTGCAGCTTGTTACTCAGCTCCATTACCGCCGCGATTGCAGTATTAAAGGTATAGCGACGACCGATATCGTCGGTAACCTTAGCAATGGTTTTATGCAGCTCGCGGCGCAGGGTTTTCTGCTCGTCATTTAGCGCGTCTAGCTGCAGTTCGCCTGGCGCACCCGCTGCCAGCACATCATGGATCAGCGTATAGATCCGCTTGATAAAGCGGTGCGCGCCTTCAACGGCGGAATCTGACCATTCCAGCGTTTGCTCTGGCGGTGCAGTAAACATCATAAACAAGCGCACGGTATCGGCACCGTACAGATCGATAACTTTTTGCGGGTCGATACCGTTGTTTTTCGATTTCGACATCTTGCTCATGCCGGCAGATAACACCGGCTGGCCGTCGGTTTTCAGGATGGCCTGGGTAATGCGGCCCTTCTCATCGCGCTCAACCTGTACGTCTTGCGGCGAGAACCATTCTTTGCCGCCATTGTCGGTTTCGCGGTAGAAGGTTTCGGCCAATACCATGCCCTGACATAACAAGCGTTTAAACGGTTCGTCGCTTTGCACCAGACCGACATCGCGTAACAGTTTATGGAAAAAGCGGGCATACAGCAGGTGCAGGATGGCGTGTTCAATGCCACCGATATACTGATCAACCGGTAACCAGTAGTTGGCTTTCTCCGGATCCAGCATCGCCTGATCATAATCCGGGCTGCAGTAGCGGGCATAGTACCAGCTCGATTCCATAAAGGTGTCGAAGGTATCGGTTTCATGGAAAGCGGCTGCGCCCTGATATTGGGTTTTCGCCCATTCCGGATCGGCTTTAATCGGCGAAGTCACGCCGTTCATCACCACATCTTCCGGTAAACGCACCGGCAGCTGCTCGGCCGGAACCGGCACCACGCTGCCATCTGCCAGATTTAACATTGGGATCGGCGTACCCCAGTAGCGTTGGCGTGATACCCCCCAATCGCGTAAGCGGTAGTTCACTTTAACTTCGCCCTTGCCCAGTTGTTGCAGCTTGGCTGCAATGGCGCTAAAGGCGGCGGCAAAGTCCAGGCCGTTAAATTCGGCTGAGTTAATCAGCAGACCTTTTTCGGTATAAGCTGCGTGCTCCAGTGTGACACTGCTGCCATCCGCTGCGGTAACCACTTGCTTAATCGGCAACTGGTACTTGGTGGCAAACTCGTAATCACGTTGGTCGTGGCCTGGCACCGCCATCACGGCACCTGAACCGTAGTCCATCAGGACAAAGTTGGCGACCCAAATCGGGACCTGCTCGCCGGTCAGCGGATGAATGGCGTACAGGCCGGTGGCACAGCCTTTTTTCTCCATCGTCGCCATTTCGGCTTCGCTGACCTTGCTGCCTTTAATATCTTCGATAAAGGCGGCCAGGGTACTGTTGCGCAGTGCCGCTTGCTGCGCCAGCGGGTGCTGGGCGGCTACCGCGACATAGGTCACACCATACAGCGTGTCCGGACGGGTAGTATAGACTTCCAGCTCAGTGTCACTGTCAGCGACGCCAAAACGGATATTGACGCCCTCGGAGCGGCCAATCCAGTTTTTCTGCATCGTGCGGACTTGTTCCGGCCACTCGGTTAGCTGCTCCAGATCCTCTAATAACTCTTCGGCATACTGGGTAATACGAATAAACCACTGTGCCAGCTCGCGCTGCTCAACTAAGGCGCCGGAGCGCCAGCCACGGCCATCAATAACTTGTTCGTTCGCCAGTACGCACTGATCCACCGGGTCCCAGTTTACCGTTGCCATCTTTTTATAAACCAGGCCTTTTTCATACAGCTTGGTGAAAAACCATTGTTCCCAGCGATAGTAATCCGGTTTGCAGGTAGCAATTTCCCGATCCCAGTCGTAACCAAAACCCAGCCGTTTCAGCTGTGTTTTCATATAATCGATATTGGCGTAGGTCCACTTAGCCGGCGCGGTCTTGTTATTAATCGCAGCGTTTTCAGCCGGTAAACCAAAGGCATCCCAACCCATAGGTTGCAGCACATTTTTCCCCTGCATCCGCTGAAAGCGGCTGATCACATCACCGATGGTGTAATTGCGCACATGGCCCATATGCAGGCGGCCACTTGGATAAGGGAACATCGATAAACAGTAAAATTTCTCTTTGTTTGGATCTTCAGTTACTTTAAAAACATTCTGATCCTGCCACTGCTGCTGCAGGGCGGTTTCAATCTGCTGCGGGTTATATTGCTGTTGCATTGAGCTCTTCCAGAAAAGTCGGGGACGACCCGGCCTCAGCCTCAGGCTGAAATGGGTAAAAAAAGTGGCTATAGCATACCTTAGCCGCGGTTTGACAACAATAAGCTACCCTTTGTCTATACTCAGAATAGCGTTGCTAAATTACCAGTGGAGTACAAGATGGCAGACTTTAACGCGAAATACCGCAACTGGCTTAAAGACCTGAGTCAGACACTGCAACAGGCAGGGCAGGAACAGCTGCAAAGTATGCTGGATGTTGCCGACACTCTGAAAGCTTATCTGAAAGCTGGCAAGGAGCTCAGTGCCTATGAGACGCAACTGTTTCTGGAAACGCTGAAAAGTCAGTGGCAGCAAGGGGCTGCCGAGGAGCAGCAACCTTCGATGTGGACTGAGGAGCTGTGGGAGCAATTAAGCCAAATTACCGACCGGACACAAGTAGAGTGGGCCGAGCTGATTGACGATTTCCAACATCAGGGCGTGTATTATCAGGGCGAATATGTTGGCATGGGTCGCTATCGCTGCAGTCAATGTCAGCACAGTATCGATTATACGCACCCGGCCGAGCTGTTAAGTTGCAGCCACTGTGGTGGCGTACAATTTTTCCGTGATGGCTTGCCGGTATAGCAGACTGGTAGCACGCTTAATCGCTACAAAGAAGATAATTGGCTGCCGCAGAGATTTGCAATGCTTTACTTAGCGAACGGCATGTTTTATTCGTTTTTAGTCGTTAAAACTGCTAAAATCTGCGGTACTTTCTTGCTGTTCGTTAACAGCTGCCTCAAAAAAATCCGTTCTAATTGATTGAAATACAACGAGGGTAGGCCGGTGTAAATAACGCAATATCTGGATAATTTGCCTGGTGCAGTTATTTTTTATGTCTGTAACGTACTAAAGCGAAAAAGCTGTTATTCGCTGGTCGCTACCGGCAGCCATTTCTGTGGTAACAGTAAAGTCACTGCCGACAGGCAACTGTCATTTTGTTGTTATCGATACTGTCAGACTCTTGTTGGATGCTCTATGTTAAATTCCTTACGCCAAACCTGGTTTTCCAATGTGCGGGGCGATGTGCTTTCTGCCTTGGTGGTCGCGCTGGCCTTAATTCCTGAAGCCATTGCCTTTTCGATTATTGCTGGCGTCGATCCTAAGGTCGGCCTTTATGCCTCTTTTTGTATCGCGGTGATTACCGCCTTTGCCGGTGGTCGGCCGGCGATGATTTCGGCGGCAACCGGTGCCATGGCGCTACTGATGATTACGCTGGTGCGGGAACATGGCCTCGAATATTTATTAGCCGCAACCTTATTAACTGGGTTACTACAAATCCTGTTTGGTTTACTAAAGCTGGGCGAGCTGATGCGTTTTGTGTCACGCTCTGTGGTTACCGGCTTTGTTAATGCACTGGCGATCCTGATTTTTATGGCACAACTGCCGGAACTAAGTGGGCAACATGGTACCTTGCTGGTGTATGGCATGACCGCGGCGGGCCTGGCCATTATCTATTTGTTTCCTTATGTCACCAAAACCATTCCATCCCCTCTGGTGTGTATAGTGGTGTTAACCGCTATCGCTGTTTATTTCCAGCTCGATCTGCGTACTGTCGCCGATATGGGTGAGCTGCCTGATAGCTTACCAGTCTTTTTATGGCCTGATGTGCCGCTGAATGTTGCAACGCTGCAAATCATCTTCCCTTATGCGTTGGCGCTGGCCGTGGTGGGTTTACTCGAGTCACTGATGACCGCCACCATTGTTGATGATCTGACCGATACCAGCAGTGATAAGAATCGGGAATGTGTCGGCCAGGGTATCGCCAATATTGGTTCTGGTTTACTGGGTGGCATGGCTGGCTGTGCCATGATCGGGCAGTCGGTGATTAATGTGAAATCCGGTGGCCGCACCCGCCTCTCGACCCTACTGGCTGGTATTTTCTTGCTGCTGTTTATTGTATTTTTAAGTGACTATGTCGGCATGATCCCGATGGCGGCGCTGGTTGCTGTGATGATTATGGTGTCTATTGGTACCTTTAGCTGGAGCTCGGTGCGGGACTTACGTAAAAACCCGCTAAGTTCCAGTATCGTGATGATCGCGACGGTGGTGGTAGTGGTCTTTACGCATAATCTGGCTTATGGTGTACTGCTTGGTGTGTTACTCAGTGCCTTGTTTTTCGCCAATAAAGTGGGCCAGATCCTCTACATCAGTTCTAGCCTGCAAGCCGGTGGCCGCGAGCGGCATTATCAGGTGGTAGGGCAGGTATTTTTTACCTCGGCCGAGCAATTTGTCGCCGCCTTTGACTTTAAAGAGGCGCTGGATAAGGTGCAGATCGATCTGAGCCGGGCGCATTTCTGGGATATTACTGCGGTAAGTTCACTGGATAAGGTCGTACTAAAGTTCCGCCGTGAAGGTACCATGGTTGAGCTGCTGGGGTTAAATGAAGCCAGCGCCACCCTGGTGGATAAATTTGCTGTGCATCAACAGCCTGACGCAGTCGAAAAATTGATGGGACACTAACGATGACAAAGCATGTCTACGCCTGTATTGATGCCTCACCCTATGCTGAGGCGGTTTGTGATGGTGCGATCTGGGCCGCTAAGGCGCTGACCGCGCCCCTTAGTCTGGTGCATGTGATTGACCGGGCACAGCATACCCAGACGCCGGATCTCAGTGGCAGTATTGGCTTGGGATCGCAGGAAGTGTTACTGCAACAACTGGCAGAGCTGGATGAACAACACAGCAAGCTGGCATTGCAGCGTGGCCATCATATTCTGGATGCGGCACATGCCCGGGCTACCGCCGCCGCAGTCGCTGAAATCAGTGAACTGATGCGACACGGTCCGTTACTGGAGTCATTAAAGGCACTGCAGGATGATACCCGGTTATTGGTATTGGGTAAGCGAGGCTTAAGCAGTACCGATGCGCATGGGCAACTGGGGATGCATATCGAGATGATTATCCGCAGTATGCAAAAGCCTATTTTACTGACGCAGCAGCGTTTTTCCGCGCCGAAGCGGGTGATGCTGGCCTATGATGGCAGTGCTACTGCGCAAAAGAGTCTGGAAATGCTGGCTGCCAGCCCGCTGTGTCGTGGCCTACCGGTCCATCTGGTAATGGCCGCAGTAAGCAGTGAACAAGCCGAAAAACAGCTGGCCGAAGCCGCCAGTGTGCTAACGCTGGCCGGTTTTGATACCCGTACCGCGATAGTGACCGGTGAGCCGGACGAAGCCCTGCACCAGTACCAGCAGGAACAGGTTATTGATCTGCTGGTAATGGGCGCCTACGGCCATTCGCGGATCCGGCAGTTTATTTTGGGCAGTACCACCACGGCGATGCTAAGTAAGGCGCGCTGCGCGATGCTGGTACTGCGCTAAACCAGTCGGGGCTGACTGCTGGTGCAGGCCTGTTGTGATTGCTAGTTGTTTATCGCTGCATGTTGTTAGCCGTTGCTGAGTGCATTCGACCAAAGTCATTCCACTAACTGCAAATTCTGTTGCAGTTAGTGCTATTAAAGCGCAAAAAAGGGCGTATCATATGCGCTCAATATCAGGCATCAGCCCGATAGAGACCTTTCTGCTTAATCCAATCCCAGTGATTACCATGTCTTATTTAAAAGTTGTGTCTATCTTGTTGCTCAGCCTGTTGTGCTGGCCGAATATTGCTATGGCGGCGACCGGTCCGTTGCCGTTAACCGACAGTGCTCTTGGCATCACTGCCATCGTCATTTTCCTGCTGGCGTATTTGCTGGTCATGGCCGAAGAGAAAATTCATTTACGTAAATCCAAACCGGTGCTGGTGGCCGCTGGCATCATCTGGGCGATGATTGGCTGGCATTATATGCAGGCTGGCATGCCGACCGAGGCGGAATCGGCCTTTCGCCATACGCTGCTGGAATTCTCCGAGCTGATGTTATTTTTATTGGTGGCGATGACCTATATCAATGCTCTGGAGGAGCGGCGCTTATTCGATGCCCTGCGCGCCTGGTTGATCCGCACCGGCTTTAGTTATCGCAGCTTATTTTGGATCAGCGGCGTGCTGGCCTTTGCGATTTCGTCTTTTGCCAACAATATGACCACGGCCATGCTGATGTGTGCTGTGGTGATGAAAGTGGCCGAAGGCGATAAACGCTTTATCAACCTGACCTGTGTCAATATCGTGGTGGCAGCCAATGCCGGCGGCGCCTTTATCCCCTTTGGTGATATTACTACCCTGATGGTGTGGCAGGCCGGTATCGTCACCTTTAATGAGTTCTTCACGCTGTTCTTACCGGCTGTGGTCAACTTTGGTGTGCCGGCGCTGATTATGAGCTTTTTTGTGGAGAAGCGCTCACCGGGTGGTCATGCGGAAGAAGTTGAGTTAAAACGCGGCGCACTTAGGATCCTGACCTTATTTTTATTAACCATTGCCACTGCCGTGGCCTTTCACTCTTATCTCGGCTTACCGCCGGTCTTGGGGATGATGACAGGCCTGGGTTACCTGCAGTTCTTCGGCTTCTTCCTGCGTAAAACCTTACCGGGCAGTCTGGCGCGCAAGCGGGCACTGGCTGAGCGCGCCGGTGATATGGAGCGGATCCGTGCACTGGGGCAAGTGGTGCCTTTTGATGTGTTTAGCCGGGTAGCGCGGGCTGAGTGGGATACCTTACTGTTTTTCTACGGTGTGGTGGTTTGCGTCGGCGGGCTGGGCTTTATCGGTTATCTGGAGCTGCTCTCGACTGCGTTATATACCAACTGGAACCCGACTGCAGCCAATGTGGTGCTGGGACTGATGTCGGCGGTGGTAGATAATATCCCGGTGATGTTTGCGGTATTAACGATGAACCCGGAGATGTCTCATGGTCACTGGCTGCTGATTACCCTTACTGCTGGTGTTGGCGGCAGTCTGTTGTCTATCGGTTCTGCCGCGGGGGTAGCACTGATGGGACAGGCCAGAGGCTACTATACCTTCGTTGGCCATTTAAAATGGGCACCGGTGATTTTACTGGGCTACGCCGCCAGTGTACTCTGTCATTTATGGCTTAATGCCGAGCTGTTTACGGTATTTGGCCGCCATTAATACTCTGTTGCCTGCCGCTATATGCGGCAGGCTCGCTTAATAAGGGATGCTGATGTCAAAGAAAGTTTATTGTGTTGCCCAATTTTTGCCTAAGGTGGGAAAAGAAGCCGAGTTATTCCGGATATTGCAAAGCCTGGAGCCAAATACCTTACGTGAGGACGGCTGTCTACAGTATGTGGTGACCCGGCAAATCCAGAGTCCTTTTGCTGACGGTAAGAGTTTCCCGATTGCCTTTAATGAAATCTGGGCGGATTTGGCCAGCTTTGAAGCTCACTGTCAGCGCGCGGAAATTCAAGCCTTTTTTGCGCAATATTGCTTAGCGGAGGATGGGCTGGTTGCAGAGTGGAATGTTTGTATCTATAGCGATGAACCTGCCAACTACGATGCGCCCAAGTTGGGTTAAGCACGGCACGCAGCAAATGCCGCCAAAGCAGGTCGCTTAAGCAACCTGCTTTTCTGCCAGATGTAACTCCATCAGCGCCTTTAATAGCCGGAACAAGCGGATAGAGGCATCGATTTCTTCCTTGCGGTTGGTCAGGCTTTCAACGTTCAGGCCCAGCGGCACCTCCAAATTCGCGCAGTGGGTTAAGATCTGCGTCAGATTGTCGCGGCAGATCTTAATCGATTCGTTCAGTGGGTTTTCGGCATCCAGAATACGATAACGCGAGGCCTGTGGCACCGAAATACCGAGCCATTGCATAAAATCCAGCGTCTGTTCACTGCCGCACGGGGTAAAGGTTAAAATCAGACGTTTTGGCGTCAGGCCCTGCTGTTTGCAGCTGCGGGCATAGCTGGTGATCAGATCAATGGTCGCCTGGGCGTTATATACCGCCTGCGAAATAAAGAATTGACAGCCCTGGGCCGCTTTATCAATTAAGCGTAAATGTTCATCGCCTTTTTTGGCATGGCGTTCGGCAATGGCAACCCCACCCAAAAAGAAGCTTGCCGGATGGGCGGCGAGCTGCTGATAGGCATGCGGTAAACTGAGTTTGATCTGGCCATGTGATGAAGGGCTACCCACTAACACCAGATTTTTCAGGGCAAAGGTTGCGGCACTTTCACTAAGCCAGTGCTCAAATTCGCTGCTATCACGCTGAGCCACACTTTTATAGGTAATGACATCCTGCGCCGAAAGCTCGCGTAACAACCGGCTGTATTCGCGCGGGTCCAGAGTGCTCTGAAACGGGAAAGGACGCTCGGTGGCAACCCGGCTACTTTCATCCTGAATATCATAGACAATCAGGCCATCGTATTCGAGCTGTTGCAAACGGCCTAACAACTTACCCGCGATCCGCGAGCTTTTATCAGCAGCGGTGCCGGCTTTGGGCGGGGTAGTACCAATCAGATACACCCCTTGCTGTGGATCTGCAATTTTCTCTGCCAGTGATAATGCCATAATGCTGTTACTCCAAAACCTGATAGCATAAGTATACAGCTATTTAGACGTCTGGCTATCCATTTGGTGTGAAAGTTTTTCCAATCAAGATGAAAAAAATTCAAGTTGGGCCGGCTAAGGCGACAAGGCCAACTTAGCCGCCATCGTGCAGCAGAGCGCCCTTAACGGCCAACTCTGTCAGTAAGGGTAGCGCAAATTCGGTCAGTTGCGCTGCGCTGTAGGGCGCGAGTTGTAGTGCCAGGCTGGCAGTCAGTTGTGGCAAGGTTTGTCCCGGCTGCTCCGTCAGCTGATGTAACAGCAGTAAGCTGGCCTGATTTAACTGCACAAAGATCACTTCATCCTGCCAATCGCGGTAGATCAGAAAGGCCTGGCCTGGTCCGGGTTCGTTAACCTGATAATCCGGGCTCAGGTGCTGTACCGGATACTGGTATACGGCTAACAGGCTGGCTTCGGTTAGCCTTAACCTGGCCGACATTAGTTGTGCCGGTGTAACGGCCTGCTGTGCTGATGTGATGGCTAGTGTCCCGACATAAAGCTCAGCCCATTCGTAATGGGCCAGTTCGGCTAAAAACGGCGGATCGGCGGCAGCGGGCTGATATTGCTGCAGAAAATCGACAAATTGCTGGGCAATATGCAAGAAATAGGGCGAGTGACAGCGATAATCGGCGAAAAAGCGTTGTTTCAGGCTTAGCCAGGCATCGGGCTGATAAAGGGTGCTGAGCACCGGGAAGGCATTATCGATAAAGCCGCTGACATTATTGAAGAACAGCTGCTGATAGATCTGCAGCCGTGCTGTTGGCACTGTCTGCTCCGCATAGGGCTCTTGGGGGTGGCGAATGGCCCGGGCGAACGCCAGTTGGGTTTGCTGTAAGTTAGGGGTTGTAGGCTCAGTCATACTGCGGCTGGTCTCGGGCTGGCAACTTGCTGCAACTGCTTAATCTGCGACAGTTCCTGGCAAAGGTCGGCCAGCGGCGGGATATTAAAGTCGCGCTCGTATAAGGTCGGTTTTACACCATGCTGCTGATAGCTAAGGCGCAACAATTGCCAAACCGGATCAGGAATGGCAGCGCCATGGGTATCAATCAGTAAGTCGGCCGCTTGCTGGTAATGTCCGGCAATATGGTAGTAGGCAATGCGCTCGCTTGGCATCGCAGCTAAAAAGGCACCGGCATCGTAGCCATGGTTGATGGAATTGACATAGATATTATTTACGTCCAGCAGCAGCGGGCAGTCGGCTTCCGTAAGCACGGCTAACAGAAATTCCAGTTCACTTAATTGCTGTGCTGGCGCGGCATAGTAGGAGACATTCTCGATAATCAACGGCCGCTCCAGGATCTGCTGCACCTGTTTAATCCGGGCCGCCACATAATGTACCGCTTCCTCAGTAAAGGGGATCGGCATCAGGTCATACAGATGGCCGTCGGCAGCGCAATAACTCAGATGTTCGCTATAGCGCAGGATCTGATGCTGGTCGAGAAAGTGTTTTAACTGCTGCAAGAAATCCAGATCCAACGGGTCCGGGCCACCAATATTTAACGACAGGCCATGACAAAAAAACGCATAGCGTTCGGTCAGTTGCCGAAAGTCTTTCGCCAGTTTACCGCCATAAGGTAACCAGTTCTCTGGCGCAACCTCAAAGAAATCGATGATAGCCGGCTTATCTGCTAACAGTTCTGGCAGCAGCTCGCGGCGCAGGCCAAGGCCTGCGCTGCTGCTACTAAAGTGAGCGAGTGGTTTCATTTGGCGTTAGATAGAGCCGCATTTACCTTCGCCGCACTTCATTTCTTTGGCTTTATCACTGGCTTTTTTCTTGGCATCAGCGGCTTTTTCCTGACCGGCAGCTTTAGCTTCAGCGGCCTTAGCTTTGGCATCGGCTTTATGCATTTCGGCACCGCACTTGCCTTCACCGCATTTACCTTCGCCACATTTCATTTCTTTGGCTTTGTCGGCAGCCTGCTTTTTGGCATCCGCCATTTTTTGCTGCATTTCGGCGCCGCATTTGCCTTCGCCACACTTGCCTTCACCGCATTTCATTTCTTTGGCTTTATCGGTGGCTTGCTCTTTTACCTTAACCTTAACCCCGGTATTGTCCTGGGTGGTCACTTGATAGGCCATACTCAGTTGCTGCGCCTGAAACGGGTTACTATCCGCCAGGGCACTGCCAGATGCCAAGGTTATGGCACCCAAAGCGAGAGTCAATTGGGCTTTATTCAGTTTATTCATTGCATTATCTCCAGCATAACGGTGTATTGCAAAAGGCCCGCGCTGACAACTAAGCGGACTAGGTATGAAGTAATACTAAGACAGAAACGCGTTTCAGGGAAGTCGATGCGGTCTAAATCGTTGGCGACATGACAGGACGGGCGTCAGTCTGCGTTGACGCCCGGTTTAGGTGGTTGTTAATGCACCCGGTAATAACGACAGAAGTAATCCACAATGGCTGAGGCATCCAGGCGCTGAAATTTCAGCTGATGCCGCTCCATCAGGGCTTTACCAAGGGTGCGCAGCGTATGATCCAGCGGTGCACCGGTCGGCCGTTCTAACTGGTGCTCTTTAAACAAAAAGTCCAGCGCTACCGAGGTATAGGATTTGCCAGGCTGCGGTCTGGCCAGCTCCAGCTCCTGCAGGCGCACCCCCAGGTTACGGATTTTTTGCAGGCAGTCGCGCTCGTTCATCTGATACTCCGGTTAACAGTTATCGCACTTACCAGCTTATCGGCGTTAGCACAGAAAACTTTAGCGACAGCCTACAGCGCAGTAACCGGCTTTTTGTTACTATATAAAAAACTTACCTTTATTGTTAAGGCACTAGATGACGCAATTACAGCAGCAACTGGCATTGACGCCGGCACAACTTGGCCCGCAACTGGATTCAGTACTGGTCTCCCACATTCTGCAGCAACCTGCTGTTCCAGCCGCCTTTATCGGTCAGGACCGCGCCCGAACCGCACTGGAGTTTGCCATTGGGATGGATATGCCGGGCTATAACCTCTATGTGATGGGGGAGCCGGCTTTGGGGCGCTTTACGCTGGTACAGGAAATTCTGCAGCTGGCCGCCAGTGAAAAAGCCACGCCGGAAGAGTGGTGCTACCTGAACAATTTTGATGACGAACGGGTACCCATTACGCTGCGTTTACTACCGGGTGAAGGCCGGGTACTGGTCAAAAAGCTGGAAAGTCTGATTGATGATTTGCTGGATACCTTTCCGGCCGCCTTTGATAACCCTGGCTATCAACGCAAGAAAAAAGCCATTCACCGGGCCTTTGACGAACGTTATGAACAGGCTATCGAACAGGTTGAAAAGAAAGCGCTGGAAAAGCAGGTTGTGTTATACGAAGAAAACGGTGCGGTGAGCTTTTCGCCAATCATTGATGGCAAGCCTTTGAATGATCAGGAATTTACTAAGCTATCTGAAGAGCAGCGGCAGTATTTCTATGATTTGGTATCGGAGCTGGAAACCATCCTCAACGAACAGCTGTTGGAGTTGCCGCAGTGGAAGCGGGAATTGTCGGAGAATTTGCGGGCGCTGCGCAAAGATACCATTGAGCAAGCGATTAAGCCGATGCTGAAAAAGCTGGAGCATCACTACAATGCCGAGTTGGGGGTCTTAAAATACCTGCGTGAGATGCGGCCGGAACTGGTGAAAGCGGTAATGGAGCTGCTGCCGGATGAGTCGGAAGGCGAGAAGGGTGAGGAGCCGGTTAGCCGCGAAATCTTTATTGAAGAGTTTGTGCCTAATGTGCTGGTGCATCATGAGACGATGTCTGGCGCACCGATTATTTTTGAACCCAACCCCAGCTATGGCAACCTGTTTGGCCGGGTGGAATACAGCTCGGCCGGAGGTTCTTTATTTACCAATTACCGGATGATCCGCCCCGGTGCCCTGCACAAAGCCAATGGCGGTTATCTGATCCTGGATGCCGATCGGCTATTAACCCAGCCCGCCGTGTGGGATGCGTTAAAACTGGCATTAAAGGCCGGTGAAGTGGTGATTGATACCCTTAGCGATCATGCGGTGACGAACTCAACTATTATTACGCCGCGCGCCATCCCACTCAGCGTTAAGGTGGTGTTGTTGGGGTCGCGTGATCTGTACTATTTAGTGCAGGATTTCGACGAAGAATTTAATGAGTTATTCCGGGTATTAGCTGATTTTGAACACTATTTACCATATTTGCCGCAAACCTTAAGCGATATGGCAGCGCAAATTCAATTGCAATTACAGGAAATGGGCTTGCAGTCGTTAAGTAGCTGCGGGCTGCAGCAGCTATTACAGTTTAGTTTCCGTCAGGCTGAACATCAGCGTAAGCTGTCTGCCCGTTTTGCCGACGTGCTGGAGTTAGTGCGTGAAGCCTGCTTTTTTGCCCGGCAGCAACAGGCCGAACAACTTACCAGTGAGCATGTCCGCCAGGCGCTGGCAGGGAAAAAATACCGCACCGGCCGCATCAGTGAGGCGTTTTTAGAAGATATTCAGGAAGGGCATATTCTGATTGATACTGACGGCCTGGCAGTCGGTAAGATCAATGGCCTGACGGTACTGGAAATCGGTGATACCGCCTTCGGTACCCCAGCGCGGATCAGCGCGACGGTATTCGCCGGTTCCAGTGGCGTAGTGGATATCGAGCGAGAGGTGGAGCTGGGTAAAGCGATCCACTCCAAGGGTGTATTATTACTAACCGGTTATCTGGGGGCCAAATATGCCCGCGATTTTCCGCTGACCTTAAGCGCGAATATTGCAATGGAGCAGTCCTACGGCCACATTGACGGTGACAGCGCCTCACTGGCTGAAGTCTGTGCCCTGATCTCGGCCATTACCGAGATTCCAATCCGGCAAAGTCTGGCAGTGACCGGCTCGATTAACCAATATGGTCAGGTACAGGCAATAGGCGGCGTGAATGAAAAAATTGAAGGTTATTTCCGGCTCTGTCAGTCACGAGGCCTGACTGGTGAGCAAGGGGTGATTATTCCGGCCAGTAATCAGTTAAATCTGGTGCTGGATCAGGATGTGGTGACTGCGGTTGCTGCCGGGCAGTTCCATATTTACACCGTCAAAACCGTGGATCAGGCGTTGGAGCTATTAACCGGTGAAGTCGCAGGTGAACGTAATAACCGCGGTCAGTATCCGAAAAAATCACTTAATGGTCGGGCTTTGTTGCGGCTTGCCGAAATCGCCGAAATCGTTAACGGCAGTAGCGAAGAATAAGCTGCTACTGTCAGTAACTCAAACGCCGCTGTTAACGCGGCGTTTATACCAGCTCAGCACCAGTAATATCAGGCAAAACAAGTACAGCGGACTGTTTCCCAGCAAGCTATACAGCGTTGCTGCATCTGTCAGCTGCATGCTGTCACTGATCACCGCCTCAGAAAACTGCGGCGCGCGTTGCCGGATCTGGCCATCGGCATCTATGGTCGCGGTGATGCCATTATTGGTGGCGCGTAACAGCGGTAAACCAAATTCCAGTGCCCGCATACGGGCAATTTGCAGGTGCTGATGCGGGCCTATGCTATCGCCAAACCAGGCATCATTACTGACGGTCAGTAACAGCTGGGTCTCGCTGGTCAGATTGGCGCGGATCTGCGCCGGGAAGGCAATTTCAAAGCAGATCGCAGGCAATAAATGAAAGCCATTGGCAGTCAGGTTGGGTTGCACATAGCTGCCGCGGTTAAAAGAGCTCATCGGTAAATCGAAAATCGGTGCCAGCTGGCGCAGAAAGCTCTCAAATGGCACGAATTCGCCAATCGGCAGTAAATGATGTTTGCTAAAGCGGTTGGCGTGGCCATGGAAATAGTGACCACTATTGGCATCGGCAGTTTGTTTACCCAATACAATCAGATTATTCCACGCTTCCTGGGTTTTCAGGTTGTAATCGATAATGCCGGTAATGACCGCGGTATCGCTATAAAACGCTGATTTATCCAGGTTCTCCAGAAAGTCATCGGCCAGAGGTTCAATACGCGGCACGGCAGCCTCCGGCCAGATCACCAGTTGGTGTTGACTCAGATGCGGCCGGGTCAGATCCAGATACTTCAGCATGGTCGGCCATTCCTGCTCCGGCACCCAGCGCAGCTCCTGCTGCACATTGCCCTGTACCAGCAACACACTTAACTGCTCGTTATTGTGGTGCCAGCCTTTAAACTGCACCAGCAGTGGGCTCAGCAGGCAAAGTAGTACACTGACTACGGCTGGCCAGCAGCGCGCAGGCCAGGAGAGACGCTGTAGCAGATTGGCCAGACTGGCGGCGATAAAAACCAGCACGGCGCTGATACCGATTTCACCCAGCAGCGGCGCATAGTGCCTGAACAGTGAATCCGTTTGACTGTAGCCGAGCGATAACCAGGGAAAGCCAGTAAGCAATACGCTGCGCAGCCACTCACTAAGGGTCCAGCACGCCATTAGCAGCAGTGGTAAGGAGAGAGTGCCCAGCAGGCGACGACTGAGCCAGGCGGTATAGGCCGGAAACAGTGCCAGATAGGCGACTAATAGCGCCATTAAACTCAGACTGCCAGCCAGCGGCAAACCGCCAAACTGGTCGATACTGACATGTACCCAGCTGATGCCTAGCCCAAACCAACCGACACCATAGCTAAAGCCATAGCCCGCGGCCTGGCGCGGGGTGGTGCTGTTGGCAATGGCTGCGCTAAACCAGGCCAGCGTTAATAGCGGCAACCACCAGAGGGTATAGGGAGCGAAGGCCAGAGTATTGGCTAAACCGGCCAGCAGTAAACTGACGGCAACCAACCAGGGCCGGGACCACAGCGCTTTGATGATTAGCTTCCTTCTGCTTCGCTCGGGCGCGAGCGGATCACCTGTAACTGCATCAGGCGGCGGCTATTGGCTTTACTGACTTTAAAGGTCAGATCGCCCAGCGTAATCGCTTCGCCCTTTGCTGGCATATGGCCAAAGGCATGCAACACAATACCGCCAATGGTATCGGCATCTTCCTCGTCAAACTGGGTACCAAAGGTTTCGTTAAATTCATCCAGTGGCGTCAGAGCGCTCACCTGAAAAACCCGCGAAGCCATCTTCTTGATATCGTGCTCTTCTTCATCGTCGTGCTCATCTTCAATCTCGCCGACAATTTGCTCCAGAATATCTTCAATCGTCAGCAGGCCGGAAACGCCACCGTATTCATCCACGACGATTGCCATATGGTAGCGTTTTTGCCGGAATTCCCGCAGCAGGGCATCGACTTTCTTACTTTCCGGGATGATGACCGCCGGGCGCACCAGATCGCGCCACTGCCAATCGGTATTGCTGAGGTCCAGTGCATACTGCAGCAGATCTTTGACTATCAGAATGCCTTCGATATGGTCTTTATCTTCATTTACCACCGGATAACGGCTGTGATTGTTTTCCAGCAGAATGGGTAGGACTTCGGCCAGCGGTTGCTCGATATCCAGCGTGGCCATCTGGGAGCGGGGGATCATAATGTCGCGGGCCCGCATATTGGATACGTCCAATACACCCTGCAACATATTCTTGGTATCGGTATCAATCAGCTCGCGTACGGCGGCTTCGCTGATAATGTCTTCCAGATCCGAGATATCCTGTGGCTCTGCGCTAAAAATGCTGGCAATACGTTCTAACCAGCTACGCGACGCAGAGCCGCGACTAGAGTGGGGATTGTCGTCACTCATCAGTGAACTTTAGCTCCATAACAATTGAACATCAGATTTCATCCAGTAAATAGGGGTTGCTGATACCAAGTTGCTGCAGAATCTGAATTTCTTCTGCTTCCATCTGCTCAGCATCAGCGTCATTTATATGGTCAAATCCCAATAAATGCAAGCAGCCGTGCACCACCATATGTGCCCAGTGTGACGCCAGCGGCTTGCCCTGCTCAGCTGCTTCCGTAGCAACGACTTGCGCACAAATCACCAGATCGCCAAGCAGCGGCAGCTCAATACCGGGAGGGCATTGAAACGGAAAACTCAGCACATTAGTCGGTTTGTCTTTGCCGCGGTATTGCAGATTCAGTTGCTGGCTCTCTGCGGCATCCACAACCCGGATTGTGACCTCAGCCTGCTCCTGAAACGGCAAGATGGCCGCGTCCAGCCAGGTTTGAAACTGAGTTGTGTCAGGCAGATCCTGAGCACTGCTGGCCAGTTGTAAATCCAGGATAATACTCATCGGCGACTCCCGCTACGTGCTGGCTCTTCAGTTTTTGGTTGCGCCGCTTCATAGGCTTCATAGGCCATCACAATGCGCTGCACTATCGGATGGCGCACCACATCTTTGGCATTAAAGAAGTTAAAGCTGATTTCCGGCACGGCACTGAGCACATCAATCGCATGTTTCAGGCCTGAATACTGACCGCGGGGCAAGTCGACCTGCGTGACATCACCGGTGATCACGGCTTTAGCGCTAAAACCGATGCGGGTTAGAAACATCTTCATCTGCTCGATGGTGGTATTCTGGCTTTCATCCAGAATAATAAAGGCATCATTTAGCGTACGGCCGCGCATATAGGCCAGCGGCGCAATTTCAATCACGCCACGTTCCAGATATTTCTCGACCTTTTCAAAACCGAGCATTTCAAACAGGGCGTCGTACAGCGGGCGCAGGTAAGGGTCGACTTTTTGCGCCAGATCACCGGGTAAAAAGCCCAGTTTTTCGCCGGCTTCTACCGCCGGACGGGTTAACACTATCCGTTTGACCTGGCCACTTTCCAGCGCATCCACCGCACAGGCCACGGCCAGATAGGTTTTACCGGTACCAGCCGGGCCAATGCCGAAACTAACATCATGTTGCAGCACGTTTGCCACATAGGCAGCCTGATTCGGGTTGCGGGGTTTGATTAAGCCTTTTTTGGTTTTTAGTGAAAATTCGCGCTGGGTGCCTTCCTGCCCCTGATACTGAATATCAAAGTGTTCACTAATAGTCAGATGTACCTGCTCCGGGCTGATAGCTTGCACTTGTTGCTGGCCATTCAGCGTTTGCTGATACAGCTCACGCAGGATCAGGGCGGCGGCGTCAATATTAGCTGTGGGACCGTCGATGCGGATCTGGCCGGCGCGATGGCTGATCTCGACCAGTAAGCGCCGTTCCAGATGCTTCAGATTATCGTCATAGGGGCCGCAGAGTAAGGTGAGCCGCCGGTGGTCGGCAGGCTCAAGTTGTAATTCAATACTGCTACTGTCGCTGTTCAAGCTGGCTCTCTCTATTGGTTCAGACGCAGGCTTAGGGGACGTATGCCGTCACGCCTAACTCATCGGTTTTTGGCTGCCGGGCCAGAATTTGTGCCGGGGCAGTCTGGCGGCGCAGTTCCATTTGTTGCTCAGTTCGCAATACAGTACCACGCAATGAGTTACTGAATACATCGGTGATTTTGACATCAACAAACTGACCAATCATCTCGGGTGAGCCTTCGAAATTTACCACCCGGTTATTTTCGGTGCGGCCGGTCAGCTCCATAATATTCTTTTTTGACGGTCCTTCTACCAGGATCCGCTGCTCCGTTCCCAGCATACCACGGGCGATTTTCAATGCCTGCTGGTTAATCCGGTCCTGCAGAATATAAAGGCGCTGCTTTTTGGTGTCTTCGCTGACATCATCCGGCAGATCGGCGGCCGGCGTACCGGGGCGGGCGCTATAGATAAAACTAAAGCTCATATCAAAGTCAATCGCCTGGATCAGATCCATGGTCGCCTGAAAATCTTCATCGCTTTCACCGGGGAAGCCGATAATAAAATCGGATGACATGCTGAGGTGAGGGCGGATCTTCTTCAGTTTACGGATCTGCGCTTTATATTCCAGCGCGGTATGACCGCGCTTCATCAGCGTTAAAATCCGATCCGAGCCAGACTGCACCGGCAGGTGTAAATGGTCTACCAGCTCCGGCACATCACGATACACTTCAATAATATCGTCAGTAAATTCCACCGGATGCGAGGTGGTATAACGAATACGGTCAATACCGTCGATGGCGGCCACTAAGCGCAGTAATTCGGAGAAATGACAAATACCGCCATCATGGGTGGCACCACGATAGGCATTAACGTTCTGCCCCAGCAGATTGACTTCACGTACCCCTTGTTGGGCCAGTTGGGCAATTTCAAATAACACATCATCCAGTGGCCGGCTGACTTCTTCACCGCGGGTATAGGGCACCACGCAGAAGGTACAGTATTTCGAACAGCCTTCCATAATGGAGACAAAAGCAGTCGGACCTTCGGCCTTTGGCTCTGGCAGACGGTCAAATTTCTCGATTTCCGGGAAGGAGACATCAACTACCGGTGAGCGGTCACCGCGCACGGCATTGATCATCTCCGGTAACCGGTGCAGGGTTTGCGGGCCAAATACGATATCAACAAAGGGGGCCCGCTCACGGATGGCACTGCCTTCCTGTGACGCCACGCAGCCGCCAACACCGATAATCAGCTCCGGATTCTTTTCTTTCAGTGGCCGCCAACGGCCCAACTGGTGAAACACCTTTTCCTGAGCCTTTTCACGAATCGAGCAGGTATTCAGCAAGATCACATCGGCCTCTTCTGCCTCTTCGGTCAGCGTATAGCCATGTGTGGCATCCAGCAGGTCCGCCATTTTCGATGAATCGTATTCGTTCATCTGGCAGCCCCAGGTTTTAATATGCAGCTTCTTACCCATTATTCTTGCCTGTGTTGTCGCCTGTAAAAAAGGGAGCGTATTTTAGCCTGTCTGACGACGCAGTACCAGAGCGGGACGCTAAAGTATTCCATTCAGAGTAAGCGCTGGCGCGTCGTAATATAACCAGCATAGAAAATCACCAGCACCCCGGCAGCCCAGCTCATGGTGACCGGCTCCTGCCAGAACAGGTAACCAAAGGCGCCGGCAAAGATCACACTGCTGTAAGTCCACATGCCAATATCACTGGCCGGCGCGATGGCATAGGCACGGGTCATCGCTAACTGACCCACCGCGGCCAATACCCCCATACCCAAAAATGCCAGCCAGACTTCGGTATTTAGCGGCTGCCAGTAAAAAGGCACCGGCACCGCCGACAGCACGGCCGTTAACAGCGAAAAATAAAAGACGATACGCACCGCCGGCTCGGTATCAGACATATAGCGGATAGTGGTTTTGGTCACCGCGACCAGGATCGCAGACGCCAGCGCCACCAGTAAGATCAGATTCAGATTGGGATCCGGGGTGGGTAATGCCAGTACCACGCCGGCAAAGCCGAGCACAATGCCGGCCAGCGTGATGCGCGAGGGCCGCTCTTTTAGCCAGAAGCGGGCGATGATTGGCACCACAAAGGGGGAAAGCAGCAGCACCAGCATGCCCTGTGCCAGTGGCAAGCGGGCCAGTACATAGAAAAAACAGTACATCGAAATAATGCCGGTCAGGGCCCGGCTGGCATGCAGATACCAACGCCGTGTTTTCAGAAGGCTAAAACCGTGTTTAAACAAAAACGGCAGCATTAGCAGCAAGGCAAAGAAATTACGGAAAAACACCACCTGGGCTTCACTGGCGGTGGCGCTGGTAAACTTTACTACGGCGCCAATGCCGGCAAAACAGGCCTCGGCCAGCAATAACAGCAGGGCACCTTTAACGAGATGGGGAGCCATAATGCATCCGGCGAATTACAAAGCCGCCAGTATACCGCTGAATCGTGACAAAAGCCTGAACCAGCGACTAAACAGCGTTTAAATCTGCCAGTTTTCGTTTTCACTGTAAGGCGCTGGTGCAAATTGTTCTGATTGCAGCAACGCCAGCAGGGCCTCGGCAGGTAAGGGTTTGCTAAACAGGAAGCCCTGGATCAGATAGCAATGGCGTTTATTAAAAAACGCCAGTTGCTGTTCGGTTTCTACCCCTTCCGCCACGCAATACAGGCCGAGACTGCCAGCCATGCTAAGCATGGCATCAATAATGGTTTCGTCGTTATGGTCGATACCGATGTCCTGCACAAAGCTACGATCAATTTTAATTGCATCCAGTGGCAGCTCTTTTAGGTATTTCAGTGAAGAGTAGCCGGTACCAAAATCATCCAGCGCCAGCTTAATACCGGCGTCGCTAAGTGATTGCATGGTGCGGATCGCACTTTGCTGATCGCGCATCAGCGCACTTTCGGTAATTTCAAAGCGTAAACTACAGGCGGGGAGTTGATATTTTCTTAATAATGCGAGGACATTTTCCGTTAGCTTGGGTTGCTCCAAATGCTGTGTCGTAAGGTTGACCGATAAGTAGAGTTGGAAACCGGCGCGCAGCCATTGCTGCATATTATACAAGGCTCGCTCTAGTAGCTGTTGTGTCATTTCGACAATTAACCTTAGCTCCTCTGCTAGCGGAATAAATGCAGCGGGAGATACCAAACCATCGCTACTTTGCCAACGCAACAAAACCTCCACGCCAACGATGCTTTGGTCTCGGCTATCGACAATAGGTTGATAATAATTGACAAATTCGTTTTGCTGAATGGCTTTACGCAGCCTGGTTTCTCTGGCGAGTTGCATATGCGCTTTTTCATTCATCTCGCGAATGAAAAATTGGAAGTTATTGCGGCCGGCGTCTTTGGCATGATACATCGCCACGTCAGCATGTTTCATTAACTCAGTACCGTTAATGGCATCATCGGGATACAGTGCAATTCCGATGCTGGGAGACACCGCTACCGTCTCACTGCCAAGTTGCATTGGCTCACTGATAGCTTGCAACATTTTTCTTGCGACATGGCTGATATTGTCATTCGTTTTGTAGCTCTCCAGTAAGACGACAAATTCATCTCCGCCTAACCGCGCTACAGTATCGCTATCTCTTAATGTCAGTTTTAATCTTCTGGCGACCTCTTTGAGCATGAGATCGCCAATATCATGCCCCAATGAATCATTGATGTGTTTGAACTTATCTAAATCAAGAAAACAAAGTGCCAAGGATCGTTTTTCACGTTTAGCTTTTTCTATCCCGTGCAGAATCCGATCCATCAGAAGGGCACGATTAGGTAAGCCTGTCAGCGCATCGTAGTTAGCCAAATAACGGAGTTCATCTTCTGCCTCCTTTTGAGCGGTGATGTCAGTAAAAACCAGCACATAAAAGCTCACATCCTGTTCACCAACCGCACTAATATTAATTAAGGTTGGACGCTCTCGGCCATCAGGTGTAATGACCTGCTCTTCACCTTGCCAATGGTCGCCTTTTTGCATCGTCTTTAGCAGCTGAGTATAAAAACGTCTTCTGACCAAGCTGATGCCCAGATGATGAACTCTGGGGCTATCCAGGTAGGGTTCAATACCACCAAAAGCCAGACAGAAAGATTGGTTAGCTGCTAATACACGTTGCCTGGTATCCAGAATAACTACCCAGTCCCGGGTTTGTTGGAAGGCTTCACCAAACAATCTGGCTTTTTCCTCATTCGCCTTAGTTTCCGTGATATTGCTATAGGTACCGAGTAAACGTAATGGTTTAGCATCGCTATCTAATTCAGTTACCCGCCCCCGATCACGGAACCAAAGCCACTGGCCATCCTGATGACGCATGCGGTAGGTGACGTCCAGCATCAATTCAGGTTGCTCGATAACTCTTTGCCAATGCTTTTCAAAAGTGGCCAAGTCATCCGGATGGATCAAGGAGCAATGTTGCTGCAAAGTGATGCGGTGCATGAGCTCTGAAGTACCGAGCATCCTTGGTAAGCGACTAGATTCAACCAGATTGGTGGCGGCTTGCCATTCGAAAGCGCCACTATTCACTGAGGATAACGCTTGGTTTAAGCGCTGTTCACTGGCAATCACCTGTTGGTGTGCTTTACTCAATATCTTTTTCTGCTGCCGACGTCTGCGCCAGAACATGACAATAATTACCAGTGTTAGTCCGGTGTAGATTATTAATGCTGGGGCGGATCGCCAGACCGGAGGAAGAATCGTAAGATAAAGCTGGGCTGGCTCACTTTGTTGACCTGTTAATGGCGAGATCGCCATAACATTAAATTGATAACGACCCGGCGCCAGGGATGGAAACAATACCTGGCTATCATACTGTTCAGGGTAACTATCTTGCCGTTGTCCGCTAAGCCAGTAACGATAGCGTAGCTTGTGATTATTGTGGAAATTCATGGCACTAAAGTTTATTCGCAAGCCTGTATCTTCAGCTGACAGCACGAAAGATCTATTGTTAAGGTAGCCATGCAAATTCTTTCTCGCTCCGGACAGAACCGCAAAATCGGTGATCACAACATTTAAATTCTGTGTTGTTTGTTGTAGCAGGCGGGGATCAACCAGAGCGATACCTTTTTTACCGCCGAATGCCAGGCGGCCGTCTGCAAGCTTTGTCGCTGCCCGTGCATTAAAGTGCTGCATAGCCAAGCCGTCGGCAGCACTAAAGTATTCAACTTGCAGTTGGGCCGAGGTTTTCACTCTGGCTAGGCCCTCGCGGGAGGAAAACCAAAGATCGCCAAATTCATCATGCGTTAACGCTAGTACCTCATCACTGCGTAACTTGTTTTCTACTGATAAATGATAAACATGCTCCAGTGTTTGTGAGTCAAAGGCATAAAGGCCTGCTCCTTTTATCCCTATCCATAATAAGCCGGCGCTATCCTGGTGCATGACTGTGGCATAGCGATTGAGTTGAGGTTGGTAAGAGGGATGTTGATAAATTAACTCCAGATTCTCGGTCGAGGGCGTGTATCGCCAAAGTTGATCGGAGGTACTTAAAAATAAACTATGTCCGGCATCTGTTGAGCCTAGAAAATCGCCAAAATAGTCCATCGGCAGAGTGTCACTGAGCTGACTAAGTTCTTGCAACTGATTGGAATCAGGCCAGTAACGGTAAATTTTTTTATGTTGCACAAACAACAAAGATTGTTGAAACTCAAACAGTGAATGAGCACCGCGTCCCAAGATGTCTTGTTGTTCCGCAGAAATAGGTAGCAGGGTATTATTAGCGGTAGAAAATCCCTGGATACCCTCGGCAGTCTCTAACCACAGTTGATCAGCTATTGCTACCAGATGCCCAATACGTCCCTGATGCTGACTTCGGGAAGGTTCTGGATTGACCAAAAACGCCTTGACCTCTCCTGATTCTGGCTTGATCCTGTTTAAGCCATTTTGAGTTCCAAGCCATAGATATTGCTGTTGTTGTAGTAAACTGGTGACATTGTCGTGACTTAACGGGTAGTCAGTTTGGCTCGACCAGCTACTAAAGGCTGCGGTTTGCGGATGCCAGTAGTAGGCACCGTCGTGCCGGGTTGCTAGCCAAAAGCCACCGTTAGTGTCCAGAGTAAGGTCAATAATAGTATTGTCAGCAACGATTTGATTACTTTGGCTAAAGCACAGCACTAGCTCGGGTTGTTGCTGCGCTTCTGATGAATAGAGGAACAGCCCTAAATCGGTTGCAATGTAAAGTTGCTGCTGATATTGCCGCAAATGCCAGATATTACGGTCTGCAAAAACGAGCTCAGGTGTATAGGGTTACCCTTGTTCTACAAATAAGTGTAGTGCTTTGGTAGCAATAGCATAGAGTCCGTTAACTGTACCGATATAGAGCTTATCAGCGGTGAGCAATAAATTCTTGGTGTGCAGTTGCTCCGTAGTGGGGGTAGTAATGTCGGCAGGCAAATGTGGCAAATACTGATATTTTCCGCTTAACAGATCAAGGTGAATTAAACCATTGAAGGCTGCAATATAGAGCTGTTGCTGATCCAATAATAAATGACGAATCCAACCTGCTGCGTAACCCAGCTGCTCCAGGTCAAAAATCTTTTCTAACTGTTTGTCACTGATTCGCAGTTGGTAAATGGCCTGATTAACCACAAAAAGCAAATGGTCTGTATCGCGTTCAATTAACGTTAGAATTGTAGATTCGACGGGATGCCCTGGCTCGCGCGGAGCTGAGATGAAAAGTTCGAAATGCCCTTGCTCAGCATTATAAAGATAGAGCCCGGTATGATCTGCACTCAGCCAGAGCCTGCCGTTCGAATCCTCCAATATATCGTTAAAAGCAATTTCCGATAATCGGTGGCTGTTGGCATGCAACTCAGTAACCTGATTGCCATCAAATCGGTTGATACCGCCCGATGTTGCAATCCATAAAAAGCCATGTTGATCTAGAAGTAGATCTCGCACTTCAGTGTGTGAGAGCCCTTGCTCTGGAGTTAGGGGCAATAACACCGTTTTAGCATGCAGTGTGAACTGGCTAAAAAACAGTAAGAGTAAGACGAGAAGCAACTTTAACAATGCACTATCCTATGACTGGTAGCTTAGCTTTTATCGTTAGTGCTACACCTTGTTATAAGGTATTGCAACATATACTGCCCAGGCGTGTTTTGTCCAGTCCGCTGTTGGGCTGATTTGTTATCAGGATGAGATGAAAGTGAGCAGTAAAACTAACCCGGCTAGCAGGAAAAGCTGGGTATAAAGCTGATAGTCGAGTAGTTGTAGCAAGCGGTGGATATCTGCTGCAGTTGGCTCGTAGTTCTGTTGCAAGCGGTCTCGGCGTACTGTCTTGTTGCCGTAATGTGCCGGACCACCCAAGCTGACTCTGAGGGTATGGCTTAGTTGTTGCAATAATTGGCGTTTGCTATAGCTAAAGGGTTTACCATCTGCTCTTAATGTTGCAGCAGACGCCTGACGTCGCCCCTGTAGCCAGAATAAAGCTGTGCCAAGCAAATAAGCCGGAGCGTTAAAAAACGCCGCCAAGCGCTCTGCCGCCTTACCAAAATGTTGGTTAGATTCGAGCTTGGTTGACCATTGTTGGCTCGCAACCTGGCTTAGCCGGCAAACTAATACCCCTGGTGCGCCCGCCAGCAGATACCAGATGATTATCGCGGTGAATTGCTGCTGAAAACGCAGAGCTAACGATTCCAACAAGGCTTTTGCCAGCCCCATGGCGGACAACGCCTGAGTATCGCGCAGCAACAATAGCTGCATCTGACTGCGAGCCAAACTAACTTGTTGCTTGTGCAGATTGCGACTGATTTTTTGTGCCAGGCTGCGACTGGCAGGCCAACTAAAACTACACAGTATAACAATCGCATCCAGTAGCAGCGGCCAGGAAGACATCAGATAGAGTCCGTACCAGCAGCATAATGGCAGTGCCAGTACCAGCAGTAACGCCAGTAAACCGGACAGCCTCTGTTGACTGGCTGGGCGACTGAAATCCGGATGAACCTTCAGCGCCAGCTTACGACAAAAAGCAGCAAAGAAACTCAGCGGATGGTACGCCAAAGGCCAGGGTAGTATTAAACCCGTTACTAATGAAGCCAGTAGCAAGGCTGCAGCATACACCAGGTAGTCTGCCATCGCGGCTTACAGGGTTAAATCGCCAAGGGTAGTCAATAACTGTTGTACCATTGCGGAGCTGTTGCGCGATGCCACTTCCAGATAGGCCTCAAAGGATTCTGGCGACTCTTTACCTGCAATGTCGCTGAGACTACGGATCACCACAAAGGGCGTTTGTAGCATATAGCAGCTTTGCGCAACGGCCGCGCCTTCCATCTCTACGGCCAGCATGGCCGGAAATAGACTGCGGGTGTTAGCAATTCGCTCCGGATCGCACATAAAGCTGTCGCCCGTGGCGATTAAGCCCTTCTTGGTTTTACAAAAGCCAAGAGCAGCGATACTTTGCTCGGCTGCTCTTACCAAAGCCGGATGAGCGAGAAAAGCGGGCGGCATTTGTGGTACCTGGCCCATTTCATAACCAAAGGCTGTGACGTCAACGTCGTGGTGTCTAACTTCAGTACTGATTACCACGTCACCTACATTCAGCTCTGGGTCGAAACCGCCGGCAGAGCCGGTATTGATGATGCAGTCTGGTTTAAATTGACAAATCATCAGGGTCGTTGCCACGGCTGCGGCCACTTTGCCGATACCTGATTGCACCAGCACAACCTGTTTCCCAGCCAGCTCGCCCAACAGGAAGGTATAACCGCCCAGCTTTTCAGTACGACCATTGCTGATTTGTTGTTTCAAAAGAGCAACTTCGGGTTCCATTGCTCCGATAATACCGATTAATTGCATCAGTAAATCCAGTTAGATTGAAAAGCAGCATTGTATACCCAAACCGGGCGCCGATGCGAGCTGAAGCGATATGGCAGTAATAAAAAACGGGGCCTTTCGACCCCGGCACTGAGTGTCTTATTGATGCAGCTGGATCTTTTCTGCGGCTTTGCCCGACGTTAAACGCCCGGCCTGATAATCGCGGATTGCCTGTTCGATTTCGTCAACCGAATTCATCACAAAGGGGCCATATTGCACTACCGGCTCGCCGATGGGTTTAGCAGCGAGCAAGAGCACCCGGCTGGCGGTAATAGCTGTTAACTCGACTGTACCACTGGTTTCCAATATAGCGGCGTGATGTTCTTTTACCTTGCTGCCCGCTACGCTAATCTCTCCTGCGAAGGGATAAAGTAGCGCATTATGTCCGTCGGGTACCGGAATGCTCAGGCTTTTACCTGCTGCTACAGTTAAGTCAAAATACAGTGGCGCAGTGCTTAATCCCTGAATCGGTCCGGCCCATTGTTGCGTTGCCTGTTGTAATACGCCGGCTATGACTTTAGCACTGATCCCAGGAGCAAGCTCTGCGACGGGGATCTGTTCTGGTGCGATATCCACATATGCGGCTTCCTTCATTTTCTCGGCGGCAGGCAGGTTGAGCCAGAGCTGAAAACCGCGCATTAGGCCCGATTCCTGCTGTGGCATTTCTGAGTGAATAATGCCACGGCCTGCGGTCATCCACTGGACGCCACCACTTTTCAGGTGGCCCTTATTACCCAGATGATCCTCGTGTAGCATGTGACCGTCCAGCATATAGGTCACCGTTTCAAATCCGCGATGTGGATGGGCTGGAAAACCGGCAATATAATCATTTGCTTGCTCAGAGCCGAAGCAATCCAGCATGAGAAATGGATCCAGACGTAATGGCTGGCTTTGACCCAGACTACGTTTAATTTTCACTCCGGCACCATCAGATACCGTCACCGCGGCAATAAGTTGTTTAATTTTACGCATGGCATACTCCGGTTTGGGTTAGTTGTACTATTAAAACCGATATTGATTCGAATGATAAGCGCAAAACTTGGCCGGATAAGTTCAATTTTATCGAATATTATGGCGTGCTGGAATGATTCAGAGTTGGTTCAGCCGTGAGTTCTAAACTTGTTCTGTTAGTTGCAGCAGTTAAGCTGTTTTGAGCAAGGAGTAGGACCATGAAAAAAATACTAAGCGCAGTCAGTGCTGTACTGCTTACAACAAGTTTATCGGTGACCGCGGATCCTCGCTGGAATTATCTTGGTGTCGGTTATACTGATGCGGCCGGAGATGGTCCTTATGTCGAAGGCTCCGTAAAAATTGCACCAGCTTTGGTACTAAAGGCAGATTACAGTCGGCAATCTGTTGGTCGTTTCGATTTTAATGTGATTGATGTCGGAGTCCGGTATTTAACAGGTTTTAAACTCGACTTTTCACCACAGAGTCAGACCTACCTGTTAGCAGGCCTCGACTCTTACTCTGGCGATGCTGATGAGACAGGCGTTTACTTCGGTGCGGGAGTAAAGCATGCACTTAGCCCGCAAGCTCAACTCTTTACGGAAGCAAGCTACCATACCATTGCTGATAATTATGGTAGTCTGGCAGGCGGTATTGCTTTCTATGTCAGCCCGGATTGGGCGTTGCGCAGCAGTCTGGCGTTAAATAGCGGTAATGCTAAGAATGAATTCCGCTTCGGTGTTTCTTACCAGTTTTAAACCTTGGTAACTTAAAACTGACGTCAACCAACCCCAGGCGTCAGTTTTTGTTACATTTTTATTCAGCAACAGTTGAGTCAGGGCATTGCAGTTACTTGTTCAGGCTTTTAAGATACACCTTCTGCTACCAAGGTTGGGAGTGTGTAAATGCTGGATGATTTTTTTATACAGTTAAGTACTGAACCGGATAGTCTGAGCTTTGCGCAAACTATCGCTGTGATTGATCAGCACTACGATTTTACGCCTGTGGCGTTTCAAAATGGTGAACTGCAGAACCAGGCTGGTGAAAACACCGGCTCATGTAAAATTCTGGCCTTTGCACAATTACATCAATTGTCGGAAGCGCAAACGCTGCAATTATTCGGTGAGTACTACCGGCAGGTAATGGATACGCCAACCGGCACAGATCATCAAAACATCCGTAACTTCCAGTGTAGTGGTTGGGATGGAGTGCGTTTCACCGCACCAGCTCTGTATCTGAAACAAACTTAAACTTTTTAGATATTTGACTTTAACTGGCTAAGATAAACCTGCTTGCTATGCTTAATATTAGGATGTTAAGCAAGCAGGAGCACTAATGCGTATCAATCAACCCGTCACCCAGCACGAACGTACCTTTAGCCCCGATGTTAAACTGATCTCGACCACCGATTTACGTGGCATGATACAGCACTGTAATGATGACTTTGTCAAAATCAGTGGTTTTACCCGCGAAGAACTGATTGGCCAACCGCATAATATAGTGCGGCATCCGGATATGCCGCCGCTGGCCTATAAAATTATGTGGGAGCATTTAAAAGCCGGCAGGCCCTGGATGGGGCTGGTGAAAAACCGCAGTAAAAATGGCGATTATTATTGGGTCGATGCCTATGTTACGCCGGTGACTGAGCAGGGTAAGGTGGTGGGGTATGAGTCGGTTCGCTCCTGTCCCAGCCGGCAAAATGTCGCAAGAGCTGACAAGCTTTACCGGGCGATTAATGCCGGAAAATATACGACCCGGCATTGGCATTTTAATGCCGAAAAAGCCTATCTGTTGCTAACGCTGGTCGCGGTCGGCCTGGGCTACTGGCTGATGCCGGGTGTCGGTCTCCCGGTATTGTTGCTGGCCTTGTTGGTAGGCCATTTCGTGGTAGCGTACTACAGTCGCAAAAGCGCGTTACATAGTCTGGAGACCCTGTTACACAACGCCTTTAAGCATGAATTAGCGGTGTTAACCTTTACTGATGATGAGCCGGATCTGGGTGCGCTGAAAGTTAGCATTATGAGTTCGGAAGCGCATTTGGGGGCGGTGTTAACCCGGATTGAAGACGCGGCTAAATCGGTTGCCGGGCAAGCGGAGCTGGGGCAACAACAAGCCGATGCCAGTCGGCAGAAAATCCGTTTACAACAGCAGGAAACGGATCAGACTGCTGCGGCGATGCATCAGATGACCACCACCATCAATGAAGTGTCCGGTCACGTGCAGGAAACGGCGGGCCGGGCTGAGCATGCTAATGAGTTGGCAGCACTGGGACGGGATGCCGCCCGCACCACACGCAAAGTGATTGAGGATTTACGGCAGACGGTGGCTGAGATTGCCAGCTCGGTGGCAGAGGTATCAGAGCAAACCCAAAAAATTGCCTCGGTGGCGCAAATGATTGAGCAAATTGCCGAGCAGACCAATTTGTTAGCACTTAATGCGGCTATCGAGGCGGCACGCGCCGGGGAGCAAGGACGGGGTTTTGCAGTTGTGGCCGATGAAGTGCGTAATCTGGCACAGCGAACCCAGCACTCAACCAAAGAAATTCATAGCATTATCAATGAGCTTGGTAGTAGAGCGACCAATGCGGTACGGGTGGCGGCTGCGGGTACGGAAGGCGCCGAAAGTGGCTTACAGCAAGTCAGGCAAACGGCCGAAATGCTAAATGGTATCTCAGAAGCGGTTAATGCGATTACCCAGATGGCGCTGCAGATGGCGACAGCGGTCGAGCAACAGGCACATGTTGCAGAAAGTGTTAATCAGCAGGTGGTAAATATTGCCGATCTTTCCACGCAAAGCCTGCAACAGGCTGATGCATCAGCCGCAACGACAGTGCAAATGCAGCATATTGCGCGCGAGTTACACGAATTAGTGGTGCGCTTTAAACGCCGGTAAAAAGGGCGGCGACAGTAAACTGAGCTTACTGTCGCCGTGACCTGTCGGTGACTATACCGAGATATTGATATTTTGACCCAGATTCCCCACCGGCTGTGCCGCTGAAGTTTGCTCTACAGTTTGCATTGCACTTTGTACCAACATATTGGCCATTTGTGCTTGCTGGTCCTGTTGTTTCTTGGCCATAACAGCACCCAATACTTCGAAAGCCTGGGCAGACGCCAGAGCGCCAACGGATTGACTCATATTTCCTCCTGTTAGCAACACGTCATCGGTTTATCGGCCGGACAGACGAGAACTTTAGAGAAAATAATCTTTTTTCAGGCATTCGGCAGCTCGACAAAGCTCAAAAACACTGGTGTGGATTATTACACTACTAACTGCTTTAAAAAGGGTGAATGCCGCCTGTTGCAGCAGGCGGCATTCGATCTTAGCGCGGAGTGACTCATTTCTCCTGTGCGTTAAGAAGCTTGGATCAGCGCAGTAGACTGCGCTTTAATTTGTGAGTGTGAAAGCGCCGGTACTGCCCTCAAGGCAGGCGCTGCCAAGGTTGCGGTAGTGGGCTTTAAGGAGCGGATTGGTCGGGTTGGCCCTTTTTTCACTAAACCTTTTAAGGTCGGTTCAACCTTAGGCGCCGGCTTGCCTAATTTTTGCGCCAGCGCAGCCTGTAATTCGGTCACAGTATAACCGGATTTAATGGCAATACGCAGATAAGGAATACCGGCCGCTTCCAGAGCGCCACTGACAAACCAGTCAGGTACTGCCTTGTGACCATCGCGGTGCTGCACATTAACCAGATCGACCACAGCGATAACTTTCATCGATTCTGGCTCACACAAGATAAAATCCAGATACTTGGCATTTAATTTTAACAGGGTACTGCGCCGTGTTTTGTCAGTAGCACTGTCCCGTACCTCCAGCACATCGGCCAGCTTCACCCGGTTCAGTATTTTGTAATCAGCGGCCGCAGCTTTTTCCAGCAAGCTCAGAAAGGAGCGCTCAACCGGACTGAACAAGCTTGACTTTGCCTGCACCTGAAATGGATTACTATTGTCAATAAAACGGCTGGCGACCAGGGCGACCATAACTACCAGCAAGACTAATAACAGCATGACAAATTCCATGCATCCTCCGACGAAAAATTGACAAGACCTCTAAGGTAGTGATGTTAAAGCATAAGCCGTGCCAAGATTATAGTTGCTGCCACGATTTTGATATTTTCTGTAAGAATGCTTGTCATAGTCGCCATTAATGGCTTTTATGAGGAAATCCGGCTTATAGTAACTTCAACTGAAACAGTACAGAGGCAGCAACATGACAACAGCGATTACCCGTGGCGGCTTAACCATTAAAGCGCCGATCAGCGATGCCTATCAGCAAATCCTGACTGAGCCGGCCTGTCAATTTGTCAGCGAGCTGGTACAGCTATTCCGGCCCCGGTTAAAAGCCCTGTTAGCGGCGCGGGCAGAGCGGCAGGCGCAATTTGATGCCGGCGCCTTACCTGATTTTCTGCCTGAAACCCAAGCCATCCGCGACGGCGACTGGCAGGTTGCGCCTCTACCAGCCGATTTGCTGGATCGCCGGGTGGAAATTACCGGTCCGGTCGATCGCAAGATGATTATCAACGCCCTGAATGCCGATGTAAAAGTCTTTATGGCGGATTTTGAGGACTCTCAAACGCCGAGCTGGGATGGTGTGATTGAAGGTCAGATCAACCTGCGCGATGCTAACCTTGGCACTATCAGCTATACCGATCCACAAAGCGGTAAACACTATGCGTTAAAAGACAAGCCGGCGTTATTAATTGCTAGGGTCCGCGGTTTGCACTTATGGGAAAAGCATATTGAGCTGGATGGTGAGCAAATTCCGGGCAGCATTTTGGATTTTGCGCTGTATTTTTACCATAACTATCAGACCCGCCTGGCGAAAGGTACTGGCGTGTACTATTACCTGCCGAAATTACAAAGCCATCTGGAAGCGAAATGGTGGGATGATATCTTCCATTTTACCGAGCGTAAGTTCGCTGTGGCGACTGGTACCATCCGCGCCACTATCCTAATCGAAACCTTGCCAGCCGTATTCGAGATGGACGAGATCCTGTATATGATGAAAGACCATATCGCCGCACTGAACTGTGGGCGCTGGGATTACATTTTTAGCTATATCAAGACCTTAAATAACCATCCGGATCGGGTATTACCAGATCGGCAGGTCGTGACCATGAATAAGCCGTTTTTAAGTGCTTACTCGCGACTGCTGATCAAAACCTGTCATAAGCGCGGTGCGCTGGCGATGGGCGGTATGGCGGCTTTCATTCCGGCTAAGGATCCGGCGGCTAATGCCGCGATTTTAGAGCGGGTGACAGCCGATAAAACGCTGGAAGCCAGTAATGGCCATGACGGTACCTGGGTTGCTCATCCGGGGCTGGCTGCTACCGCCAATGCGGTCTTTGACCAGGTGTTAACTGGCGGTAAAACCAATCAACTGCATGTGCTGCGCGAGCAGGATGCGCCGGTCACCGCCGCCGATCTGCTGGCGCCTTGTGATGGTGAACGCACTGAGCAGGGGATGCGCACCAATATCCGGGTGGCGCTGCAATATCTTGCCGCCTGGATCAGCGGCAAGGGTTGTGTGCCGATCTATGGTTTGATGGAAGACGCTGCCACGGCGGAGATTTCCAGAACCTCGATCTGGCAGTGGATCAAACATGGTAAGCAGCTGAGTAATGGTCAGCTGGTCACCAAAGCATTTTTTGCTACCTTACTGGAGCAAGAAGCCGAAGTAGTGTTCGCCGAGGTCGGCGCCGAGGTCTGGCATAGCCAGAATTTTGAGCGCGCCAAAGCCTTATTGCTGGACATTACCACAGCAGATGAACTGGTGGACTTCCTGACCCTGCCAGCTTATCAACTGCTGGATTGATATAACAAGACCTGAAAAAACCTGATGTGCAAGGCGCCCCTGTGGCGCCTTTTTCAATTTGATGTCAGCTTCAGTTCAGTTCATCTGCCGTCTCGGTGATCAGGCGGCGAAACCAGATATGGCTGGCATCCTGATGCAGCAGAGGACTCCAGATCATTTTCAGCTCAATTGACGGAATGGCAAAAGGTGGGTCCATAATCGCCATCGTCGGGTCCTTTTCGTATAAACGGGCGGCGCGGCTGGGCAGCGTCGCAATCAGGTCAATACCTACCGCCAGATGCATCGCCACATGGTAGTTACGGGTAAAGACGGTGATATTGCGTTGTTTGCCCAGTTTGGCCAGGGCTTCGTCTACCCAGCCGAGCTTTTGCACATCTTTCGGATCCATACCGACGCCGACACCAAAGCCGGTTTTACTGACCCAGATATGCTGCGCTTTCAGATAGCTATCCAGATTAAAGTGCGAGAGCACCGGGTTTTGCCGGTTTAGCAGGCAGGAAAAACTATCGCGCCAGACGGTTTTCTGATGAAACGACTGCGGTAATTGATCAAAGCGGTTAATCGCCATATCGACCTTGCCATTTTCCACATCATGAAAGGTCACATCGGACGGGGTCATAATATCCAGACTGGTATAGGGCGCCTGTACCCGCAATTTTTTTAACAGCGCTGGGATCAGCGTCGAGGCCGCATAATCGCTGGCCATGATCCGGAACACGCGCCGACTTTGTGACGGCTCAAAATCTTTGTTCGGTTGTAAGGTTTCTTCCAGGGTTAGCAAAACACCGCGTACCACAGGGGCTAATTCGCGCGCCCGCTCGGTGGGCACCATCCCCTCAGAGGTGCGCACCAGGATCGGATCGTTGAGTAAATCCCGCAGTCGTTTTAAGCCATTACTCATCGCCGGCTGGGTGATATTCAGCTGGTTGGCGGCACGGGTCACATTCTTCTCCCGTAGCAGCACATCCAGGTAAACCAGCAGGTTGAGGTCCATTTTGTTGATATTCATATCTGAAATGCTCAGCTGTCAGTACATTATTGCGCTGAATCATAGCATTGCTGCAAAGCGAACCCAATAGCCGTTTTTGCCATTCACTAAAAAAATGATGGGCATCATGAAAATCAGCTTTATGAATCTTTGTTTTGTTAACTATATTGAAAGCACACCACAGCGGTTACAGTTAAAACCAAGAGGAAACTACCATGACAGCTTATCAAGATCAGATCGCCGCATTAGAGCAAGTTGTTGGCAGCAACCAGGGCTGGAATGCTATCAGTCCTGAGTATGCGGCACGGATGCGTTTACAAAACCGTTTTAATACCGGTTTAGATATTGCGAAATATACCGCTAAGGTGATGCGCGCCGATATGGCCGCTTATGACGCCGACAGCAGCCAGTACACGCAGTCATTAGGTTGCTGGCATGGTTTTATCGGCCAGCAAAAGCTGATTGCGATTAAAAAGCACTTTGGTACCACCAAGCGAAAATACCTGTATCTGTCTGGCTGGATGATTGCCGCACTGCGCTCTGAGTTTGGCCCACTGCCGGACCAATCCATGCATGAGAAAACCTCAGTGCCGGCACTAATTGCTGAGTTATACACCTTTTTAAAACAAGCCGATGCTCGTGAGCTGGGCGGTCTGTTCCGCGAACTGGATGCAGCCCGTGCTGCCGGAGACAGCGCCAAAGCCGCAGCGGTACAGAGCAAGATTGATAACTTTGAAACCCACGTGGTGCCGATTATTGCCGATATTGATGCCGGCTTTGGTAATGAAGAAGCCACCTACTTACTGGCGAAGAAAATGATTGAAGCCGGTGCCTGTGCGATTCAGATTGAAAACCAGGTCTCGGATGAGAAGCAGTGTGGTCACCAGGATGGCAAGGTCACAGTACCGCATGCGGATTTCCTGGCGAAAATTAATGCCGTGCGTTACGCCTTCCTGGAGCTGGGCGTCGATGATGGCGTTATTGTTGCCCGTACTGACTCTCTAGGTGCGGGTTTAACCAAGCAAATCGCGGTAACCAAAGCGCCGGGCGATTTAGGCGATAAATATAACAGCTTCCTGGATGGCGATTATATTAGCAGTGCTGATGATATTGCCAATGGTGACGTGGTAGTAAAAGCCAATGGTAAGCTGTTAAAGCCGAAGCGTTTGGCCAGTGGTTTGTTTCAGTTCAAACCGGGCAGTGGTGTCGACCGGGTGGTATTGGATTGTATTACCTCATTACAAAACGGTGCTGACTTACTGTGGATTGAGACCGAGAAGCCACATATCGGTCAGATCAAAGAGATGGTTGACCGGATCCGTGAGGTGGTGCCAGGTGCCAAGTTGGTTTATAACAACAGCCCATCCTTTAACTGGACACTGAATTTCCGCCAGCAAGTATTTGATGCCTGGAAAGCGGCGGGTAAAGATGTGTCTGCGTACGATCGTGCCGCCTTAATGAGCGCCGAGTATGATACGACAGAGCTGGCGTTGGAAGCCGATAAGCGGATTCAGACCTTCCAGGCTGATGCGGCGCGTGAGGCGGGGATTTTCCACCACCTGATCACCCTGCCGACTTATCATACCGCTGCCCTGTCTACTGACAATCTGGCCAAGGAATACTTTGGCGCTGCCGGTATGCTGGGTTATGTGGCTGGCGTACAGCGCAAGGAAATCCGGCAGGGCATCGCCTGTGTTAAGCATCAGAACATGTCGGGTTCAGATATCGGCGATGATCACAAAGAGTATTTCTCTGGTGAGGCCGCATTGAAAGCTGGTGGTGCCCATAACACCATGAATCAGTTCTAAGTTTTCGCAACGTGGTCAGGTAACTGACATTGGGCAGCTTCGGCTGCCCTTTTTTACTGTTATGAATAATGTCTGTGAGTTTGTAGATTTTGGTTTTAGGGTTTGCTGGATTTTTTGACGTCGTCTTCCCATTTCATTAGCAACATGGTCAGATAAATTTTGGTCGGTAGCGACAGAATCAGACCAAAGGCACAGCAGCCGGCGACGATGATAATACCTTTAATACCCATTTTGGCCGGTAAATCGGCAAAAGCCCATAAATAATGGCCAAATATAAAAATGGCAAAGCCGCTAAACATGACAACTTTAAGTACGCGGATCAGTTGTTGATCAGTCATTTAGTGCTTCCCTAAATCAACTTTCTCGCGTAAGAATAGACTGCTTAAGTAACAGCTGAATTGATCGAGCGCAGTAAAGTCATTAATGTCGTTTGGCGCCCAATTAGTGCTGTGGTATAATGCGAGATATCCGGGCTCAGGCGTTTGAGTGGGAAAGAACCATGCGGTCTTTATTTTTAAGTGCAATCCTCTTATTAACAGGCTGTCAGCCAGTACAGCCTCCGGTAAACTTAGCAGGTAACACCTGGCTGGGTTATCAGCCGCTTTATTTGGCTCTGGCCGAGCGTGATTGTGCTGATTGTATTCTTGAGCTTGGTGATAACCAGCAGTTGCAGGTAACTATGCTGCCCTCTACAACCCAGGTACTGCGCTTGCTAAGCACTGGTCAGCTCGATGCTGCTATGCTAACCCTTGATGAAGCGCTAACCTTTCAAAGTGAGACTGACATTGATATCTGTATCGCCAGCATCCTTAGTTATTCTAATGGTGTTGACGCGGTATTGACGCTGCCGGATTTCAACCCCGGTAATCCCTTTCAAATTGGTTATGAAGAAACGGCATTAGGTGGCTATATGCTGAGGCGTTCTGTCGAGTTGGCTGGCTGGTCTGCCGGACAATTTTCTGCCAGATCACTGGTGCCACGTCGACATGTCCAGGCGCTGCTGGAGCGTGAAGTCGATGTGGTGATTACCTATGAACCTTACGTTAGCCAGCTGCTGAAGGCGGGAGCAGTAGTCCTGTTAGATAGCCGGCAGTTACCTGGCGAAGTTATCGATGTTCTGGTGGTGCGCCGCCAGATATGGCAGCAGCGGCAACAACTATTCGCCTTATTACGGGAAGATATCTGGCCTAAGGGGCTGGCCAGGTTACAGCAACCTGACACTGCTGCTCTGGCTTTACTAAGCCGAAACACCCAGTTATCGCCGGAAGAGTTGCAACAGGCTCTGGCTGGTATGGCCTTTCCGACTGGTGAGCAGGATCCGAAGCAGTTAGCTGAGCGGTTAACACCAGTGATCGACAGAATGAACCAGTACTTGTTACACACTGCACATATCCACAAAGCAGCCAATCTCGGTCTGTGCAGGTAGTTACAGCATGATCGCTCAGCTTCTTAAAACTAATCGCTACAGTATCCGGGTCCGGATCACTGTTATTCTGATGGCGTTTTTCCTGTTGCTGGTTTTGATTGCCGCCGTTGCGCTGGTTAAAGAGCAGCAACGCCAGGCGTTGCAGAGTAGCGAGCAGGAGCTGCGTAGTATCGGGAGCTTAAGCCAGGCCTCTTTTAATCGTGCTCTGCGAATGGAGCTACCTGAAGTACTGGAAGAGTTAAAAACGGAGCTGCAGGCACATCGTCGCGTTTTGCGGGTGCTAAGAGTAAGCGAACAAGGTCAGGTTCTGGATGCTTATAATCCAGACTATATCGGGCAAGCTGCTGCTACGGTGGTTACTGAGTTTTCGGCAAGTCTGTTTACTCAGACTGCAGCCAGCGGACTACTCGCTTATCAATACCTACCGCGCGCGCAGCGCTACGTACTCTACTTGCCACTTACTGCGCCAGGCTCGTCATACAGCCAGCCGCAGCGGCAGATGCTAGTGCTGGAGTATCAGCATCACAGTGGTTGGTTAGAAGCACTCTATCATCACTGGCGCGCGCTCCTTATTGAGTTAGCGTTACTAGCATTAACCAGTGTGTTGTTATGGCGTTATTTACAACAGACACTGGCCAGACCGGTTGAGCAGTTAGTCAGAGCATTAAATGAGGTCTCTGCGGATAAACCCTTAAAGCTACCACCCGGTGAGCGGCGTTCGGAAATTGGCCAGCTGACGTTAGCGTTGGAGAGCATGGCCAAGCAGCGCATGGCGGATGAAGCAGAACTACGAAAATTATCGGCTGCGGTAGAACAGAGTAAAGATGGGATCCTGATCACTAACCCGCAGGCAGAAATTGTCTATGTCAATTCGTCCTTACTTGAATTGACCGGCTATAGCCGCAGCGAATTGATTGGCCAAAATCCACGCCTGTTAAGCGCCGGCAAAACTGCGAACACTGTTTATCAGCAGATGTGGCAGCATTTGCAGTCAGGCCAGGCCTGGTCAGGGGAGTTTATTAACCGGCGTAAAGACGGAAGTGAGTATACTGAACTGCAAACCATCACGCCGCTTAAAGATCGCTACGAACGGCTAACGCATTATCTGAGTGTCAAGCGCGATATTTCCGAGCAAAAGGCCGCACAGCAACGGCTGCACTTTCTGGCCTTTTACGATGTGTTAACTCACCTGCCAAACCGGATGTCGTTGCTGGAGCATCTGCGCCAGCAAGTCGTAGGCAGCAGCTTACTTTCTTTGAATATTGACCGGATGAAGTTTATCAATGATGCCCGTGGTTTTGAGTACGGTAATAAGGTGTTACTTACCTTCGCCCGGCACTTACAGCAGCAAGCATCGCTGTTTCTAAGCCATTTAGGTGCGGATAACTTTTGCCTGGTGCTACCGGCAGCTGATTATCCCGGACTGACACAGGTTGAAGACCTTGCCCAAAGGCTGTTATTACAGCTACAACAGCCACTGCAGGTAGCCGAGGAGCAATTGGTCTTGTCGGTAAGTATTGGTATTAGTCAGGCAACGGAACTGTTGTTACCAGAGCAATTAATTCAGCAAGCTGATACCGCCTTGCATGTTGCAAAAAATCAGGGTGGTAATCGCTACGCCTGTTACCGGCCCACTGACAGCCAGAGTGCGTTACAGGCGTTTCAGATTGAGAAGGCCTTGCGTCAGGCACTGGATCAGAATGAATTACAGTTGTTTTTGCAAAGCCAGTGCGATCAGCATGGTGTGCTGGCCGGCGCTGAAGCTTTGGTTCGCTGGCAGCATCCGGAGCAAGGGCTGATCTCGCCGGCATTATTTATTCCGGTGGCTGAACGCTCCGATCTGATTATTGCATTGGACAACTGGGTACTGGCCAGAGCCGGTGAATTGTTAGCCAACTGGCGCAGCCGTGGCCTGAATTATACCCTGTCGGTCAATATCAGTCCGCGGCATGTGCGGCATGCCAGCTTTGTCGAGGATGTGAAAGCGGTGCTGGCGCGTTATCAGTTTGCACCAGCAGCACTGGTGCTGGAGGTTACCGAAGGTATTCTGGTCGATGATTTGCAAGCCAGTATTGATAAGATGCTGCAACTGACGGCCCTGGGGATTAGCTTTGCGATTGATGATTTTGGTACCGGCTATTCGTCGCTGTCCTATATTCGCAATTTACCGGTACAAGAGCTGAAAATTGATCAGAGCTTTATCAAAGGTATTCCGGATCAAGCCAATGATATCGCTATGGTGGAGACTATTATCGCTGTAGCACGGCAACTTAATCTCAGAGTGGTTGCCGAAGGGGTGGAGACTGCAGCACAGGCGCTGTTTTGTCAGCAGCAAGGGCTCTGGTCGCAGGGTTACCATATTGATAAACCCCTGCCTGTGTCAAAGTGGCAGGCCCGTTGGCTGGACCGGGTGACAGCGACTGACAGTTAGCCTTAATCGGGCAGCTGTAAATGCGGCTTACCCTTTAGATAGGCATTGCGAAATACCTGAAAGTATTCCGCTAACTGCTCTGCCGCCGGTTGATCGGCAGCCAGTCGTAGCACTTCAATCGCCACTTCAGCGGTACAAAGTTGATGCAAATGTGCTGCTTCCCGCAGCAGATAATCACTTTGTTGCGTCGGCTGGATCCCGAGCACCGGCAATTTAGCCAGATAAGGGCTTTTAAACATTTTCTTCGCTTCGCGCCAGGTGCCATCCAGCATCACAAACAGCGGCATGCGCCCGGCGCTGGCCTGCTGTAGCGCTGCCGCATCGGCCAGGCAACGTTCTGCTTCGGCATATTGGGTCGGAAAAACCACGATGGGCGCATAGCGTGGGTCGGTCAGCAGCGCCAGTAACGCCGGATCCGGCCTGGTGCGATCCCAGACAAAGGCATGGCTATCGGCGGCAATATCGCAGATCAGGCGCCCGGTATTACTCGGCTTATAGCATTCGCCGGTATACATAATAAAGCAAAACGCCGATTTTGCCTGTGGCGCTGGCGTGGCTGCACAGATACAGTCAGCTTGGGGTAGCAAGCAGTGCTCGCAGCGGCGCACCTTGCTACCGCGGGCATTAAAAACGCGGGTGGCTTTTTGCAATTCGCGCTGTCGTAGCGCCAGAATAGCATTGCGATGCATTGGCAGGTGTTCCGGGCGTTGGCTGTCTGGGCGCGTATTCTAGCGGCTTTTATGCTAAGCTGCCGCCACTTTTTGCTGCTTTGTTGGCTTAAACCAGACGTCGTGATGTTAATTACTGCCAAACAGCCTTCTGAAATTACCTTGCCGGCGCATAATCAGGGCTGGCCGACGGTACTGGCATTTTTGTGTGCTCATTTTCCGCGCATTCCGGCTGAGCTTTGGCAGCAGCGGATCCGCGACGGCAAGGTCTATTGGTATCAGGGTGAGGCGATTACCGAGCAAACGCCTTTTTTACCCAGTCGCCGGCTCTGTTATTTTCGCGAAGTCGCGGCAGAGCCGAAAATTCCGTTTTTGCATCAGATCCTGTATCAGGACGAGCACCTGCTGGTTGCGGATAAACCGCATTTTTTACCGGTTACACCGGGCGGAGACTTTGTTAACGAATGCCTGTTGCAGCGGCTGAAAGAGGATACCGGGATCAGCGATTTAGCGCCGCTGCACCGGCTGGATCGGGATACTGCCGGCTTAGTGTTGTTTAGCTGTAATAGCATAAGCCGGCCACACTATTACCAGCTATTTCAGCAGGGGCAACTGGTAAAGCGCTATCAGGCCCGGGCCCGCTTAAGCACAAACTTACAGCCGCCGTTAAGCTGGCAGTTGAGTAACCGGATTGAAAAAGCCCAGCCGCGGTTTATTAATCAGATTGTACCGGGTGAGGCCAATGCGCAGTCTATTGTCGAGCTGGTCGGCGTTGATGGGGATATCGGCCAGTTTCAGCTGCAGCCGCTGACGGGGAAAACCCATCAGCTCAGGCTGCATATGCTGAGTCTGGGCATGCCGATCTTAAATGATGCTTACTATCCTGAGCTATTACCGAAAAATACCAGTGATTTTAGCCGACCCCTGCAGCTATTAGCACAGCAGCTAAGTTATATCGATCCGCTTAGTCAACGCCGGCAGCATTTTGTCTCGCAGCAGGCACTATTTTAAGGTCAGTTTAGCCTAGTTGTTGTAATAGCCGGTCTAACTGATTAGCAAAGGCCTGACGATCGGCCTGGCTAAAGGCTGCCGGGCCGCCACTTTGCACCCCACTGGCGCGTAGCGTCTCCATAAAATCCCGCATTGTCAGTTTCTGCCGGATGGTATCGCGATCATAGCGCTCACCGCGCGGATTAATCGCTTCCGCACCCTTGGCCAGCACCTCAGCCGCCAGCGGGATATCACCGGTAATCACCAGATCGCCTTGGTGACAACGGCGCACAATCTCATTATCGGCTTCATCAAAACCCTTGCTGACCGTCAGGCTGCTGATAAAGGGCGAGGGTGGGGTACGTAGTGGCTGATTTGCCACCAGCACCAGCGGCAGTTGCTTACGCTCTGCGGCGCGGTACAGGATCTCTTTAATGACGGCCGGGCAGGCATCGGCATCGACCCAGATAGTAAAAGGCATAAGGTTATTCCGGATAAAGGTGACAAAAGCGCATGGCTTGCGGATAAGGGAAAATATCTTCCACCTGGCCCTGGCGGATCCGGTACTGCTTTTGTCGCCAGTAGCCGGCATCCAACAGCTCCGGATGTTTACTAAATAACATATCGCGGATCTCGGCGCCCGGTGTGACAAAGGTCGCCATTTGCTCCGGAAACACATCACCGGGTGCGGCCCAGCAATTTGCCTCTGCTTCCAGCGCCGCTTCAAAACTATCGACCTTGGGCAGGCTGCGGAAATTCACATCCAGCAGATATTGCACCTCGTCATAATCATAGAACACCACCCTTTTATGCCGGGTGACACCAAAGTTTTTCAGTAGCATATCGCCGGGGAAAATATTGGCGGCAATCATTTCTTTAATGGCGGTGCCGTAGTCATCCATAATGCTGGCTTTATCGGCAGTCGAGGCCTGCTCCAGATAGAGATTGAGTGGTGTCATCCGCCGTTCAATATACAGATGTTTAATCACCACCAGCTCGTCCTCAATTTGCAGTGAACCGGCGATACTGTCCTGTAGCTCCTGCAATAACTCAGGCGTAAAGCGTGCCTTGGGTAAGGCAACATCGGAATATTCCAGCGTATCGGCCATCCGGCCGACCCGATCGTGCTGTTTCACCAGTTGATAGCGGGCTTTTACCGTGGCACGGTCAAATTGTTTGGTTTCGCTAAAGGTATCGCGAATCACTTTAAACACATAAGGAAAAGAGGGCAGGGTAAACACCATCATCACCATGCCCCGGATCCCCGGTGCAGCAACAAAGCGATCCCGCGAGCGCTCAAGATGGGTCAGTAGTTCGCGATAAAACTCGGTTTTACCTTGTTTATGCAGACCTATTGCAGCATACAGTTCTGCCAGCGTTTTATGCGGTAGCAATTCGCGTAAAAAATGCACCAATGCCGAGGGCACCGGGCATTGCACCATAAAGTAGGCGCGTGAGAAGCCGAAGATAATACTCATTTGCTCCGGATCGGTAAGCAGCGTATCCAGATACAGACCTTTACCTTCGGCGTGCAGCAACGGAATAATAAAAGGTTGCTGGCCCTGCGGCGTCACCACCCGGCCAACCAGATAGGCGGCTTTATTGCGAAAAAACGGGGTGTGCAGAATATCTAACCGCAGCAGATGCACCGGGAAAGCGCCATGACTGGACTGACTGATAAAGCTGCGTAGCACACAGCGGATATCATGTTCCAGATCGATAAAGGGCGTACTAAAACCAAAGGCGGCAATAACATTGCGGATCGACTGCTTTAAGCCATCCTGTGCCGGGAAATAACTTTGGTACACCGAGGCAATAGGTGCCGGCAGATGTTGCTTATCCAAGGTTGATTCGACAAAGATATTCTGGTTATGAAAATATTTACGGGCAAATAACCGGCAAAATACCGAGTTATAAAAGGTTTCTGCCAGTTCTGCCTGCGGGTGGAATAGCAAATATTCCAGATAGTGTTGCTTAACCTGCTGCCACAGGGGTTCATTTAAACACTCGGCGGGTAATTGCTGGCGCAGCAGGCTGATGGTTTCATTGACCCGCAAATCATAAAACTGGATCCGCTCTGAGCTATCCTGCTGATAGGCCTGCCAGTCGGCTTGCTCAAAGCGCTGCCGGGCACGGGCCGTGACCTGCTGAAACAGACGAAAGTGTTTGCGAAAGCCCTTTAAAATAATCTCGGCAATTTGCCGTGCTTGATGCATAAGCCCTGCTGTGCTGCAAAAAAATCTAAGGCTACTTTACTGAGAAAGCTAAGTCACTGGCAAACGCTAAAAGCAAAAAGGGCTCGTATTGAGCCCTTTTTGTGCTGGTATCGCGGCTAGTTAACCTGTTCAGTGTGTTGCTGCACCTTGGATTGCAATGGCAGATCGGCGGGTTGTACATCAGCACCAAAGTTAAATACCACTGCCAATACCAGTACCACCGAGGAGGCCAGCATCAGTTTGACCATCAGCGGTAAACAGAAGCGGAACCAGTGACCGTAAGGGATACCGGCAATACCGATAATGCCCATTAGAATCGCATTGGTTGGGATAATCATATTAGAGAAACCATCGCCAAACTGATACGCCAATACGGCAACCTGGCGCGGAATTTCCAGCAGATCACTCAGTGGTACCATCAGTGGCATAGTGACGTAAGCCTGGCCACTGCCGGACGGGATAAAGAAGTTCAGCAAGGTCTGGATAAACAGCATACCCACTGCCGCCACTTCAGCGCCGACAAAAGACAACGGCATTGACATACCATGCACCAGCGAATGCAGGATCTGGCCATCTTCCAAAATCAGTGAAATCCCGCGCGCGACACCGATTAATACTGCGGTGGTGGTGAGCTCCATCGCGCCCTCGATAAATTTTTTCGCGGCAGTATCGGTACTGATATTGCCAACCACTACCACAAATAAGCCCCAGGCGATAAAGGCGGCACCCAGCTCATACAGATACCAGCCATTCATCCGGATATTGTAGGCTACCACACCGATAGTCAGCACAAAGCTGCCCAGGATCAGGCGATGCCGCCAGTTTAAGTTCGGATAATCGACCGCATGCTTATCACCCAGGGGGCAGGGCAAATCTTTTACCATCGATTGGCTCGGGTCTTGCGCGACCTTTTTGGCATAACTCCAGACATGGTGAAAACCAATTAACACAAAGGGCAGAAAAATTGCTGCCCGCAGCTCCCAACCGGATAAAATCGGAATATCGGCGATTTGTTGGGCAATCACCAGCGTAAATGGATTGACCGCAGAAATGCCGTAGCCAATACCATAACCGGCCACCGTCATACCGACTGCCGTCATCGCATCCAGCCGCATGGCTTTGCACAGCGCCACCAGAATTAATACGAAGGGAATATATTCACCGGCGGTACCAATAAAACTGGATGCCATCGCAAAGCAGAAGATCACCATAAAGATCAGCATCTGTGGCCGGGAGCCAAAACGCTCCAGTAAGCGGCCAATCAGCGCATCCACGGTACCGGTTGCGCGGGCCACTGCCAGCACGCCGCCTAAAATCATCACAAAGAAAATCACATCCTGGGCGGAGGCAAAAGCCCGTGGAATGGCCGTTAATAATTGCCAGGGTGTCAGATAGCTGCGCTCGTCAACCAGACTAAAGGTGCCCGGCACTACCACAGCCCGGCCGTTGGCCATGGTCTCGGTAGCAAAGAAACCCTGGGGAACAATCCAGGTGGCGATCATCGCAATCACCATCATGCTAAACAGTAGCGTGAGAGTGTGCGGAACTTTAAACTTTCCCATAAATAAACCTTAGCAGTGCGCCGGGGCGCGATAGAGGGTGTTGTTATAGTAATATTGGGCTGAAAGCCAGGTCGTCAGGGCTTAACAGGTTAGCGATACCGCCACTGCTACCGGCCAGCGCGCTGCAAGTCTAACCTATGACGCGCGGTTCGACAAATCAGACAAGGCTGCGGCTCCAGAGCAAAAAAATTCAATCCGCAAACCTCAACATGCCCAGGCGTAATTTACCGTAACTAGCATACAGCGCGGCGGATAACCCTTGCTGGCAGAGCGCGCTTTGGGTAGGCTGACGCCTTTTAAGCGGAGTAGGCCCTTGTTATTTGCTCTGACCGTGCTGCTCAGCGCCAGTCTGGTGTTTTTGGTTCAACCTATGCTGGCGCGGCTGCTACTACCGTATTTTGGTGGCGGCGCTCAAGTCTGGACCGCTGCATTATTGTTTTTCCAAACGGCTCTGCTTGGTGGTTATTTGTATGCACACCTGCTAAGCCGCTTTGCCAATCTGACGTGGCAGCGTTTCTGGCATAGCAGTTTACTGCTGCTGGCGGTAGCCAGTTTGTTATTGCTCGATGCGAAACCCGATCCGCAAGCTGCACCCTTGTCGGGAATTCTAAGCTATCTTGCACTGGCGATCGGCTTACCCTATCTGCTGTTAAGCGCCACCGCGCCTTTGGTACAGCACTGGTTTGCCGCCCGTTACCCACAGCAAAGCCCGTACCGGCTTTATGCGTTGTCAAACCTGGGCTCTTTTGCGGCCTTACTCAGTTATCCGTTTTTAGTCGAGCCCTATCTGGCGCTACCGCAGCAGCAAGCATACTGGACTGGCGGTTTTATCCTGTTTAGCGGCTGTATTCTGGTGCTGCTGTGGCACTCACTGGCGCAGAGCAAGCTGCTGCCCGCGGCGCCACTGACGTTGCGGCGCGGCCATAGCGGTCGTTATCTGGCGTTATCTGCCGCCGGGGTGGTGCTGTTGTTGGCAGTAACTCAGCAATTAACGCAAAATGTGCCGCCGGTGCCCTTTCTCTGGGTAGTGCCGCTGGCACTTTACTTACTCAGTTTTACCCTGGTATTCAACCGCGATAGCTGGTATCAGCGCGCCATCTGGTTGTATTTGTTCGCCATCTGCTTAGTTGTTGCGCTACTGCTGTTTTATCTGGGCCGGCAGTTTGACTGGCTGTCACAGCTGCTGCTGTATCTGATGTTGCTGTTTAGTGGTTGTATGCTCTGTCATGGTGAGCTGGCCCGCAGCAAGCCGTCCCGTGAGCAGTTAACGGCATTTTATCTGTTGTTGGCTGCCGGCGGGGTGCTGGGCGGCCTGTTGATTAATCTACTGGCGCCGTTGCTGTTTAGTCGTTACTGGGAGTTTCCGCTGGTGCTATTGGCGATCCTCTGGCTGGTGACGCTGCATAATTGGCGCCGACAGGCGGTGTGGCAGACGGCAACGGCGTTATTGGCAGGTGGGATCTTTATTGGCAGTTTTTTGCTGATTGAACAGCAGCTGGGGCGCCAGGATATCAGCAGCAGCCGGAATTTTTACGGTAGTCTGATTGTGCGCGATGTCGAGCTAAACGGGCACTGGCAGCGCCAACTAATAGATGGCACCACCAGCCACGGTGCGCAGTATCTGGACGAGAGTAAAGCCATGCAACCGCTGAGCTACTATCGGCCTGGTACTGGGGTAGCGTTGGCAATAACACACTTTTTACCGGCCGATCCGACACGTAGCAGCAGCCAGCTGAGCCGGCGTCATCTGGGGTTGGTGGGCTTGGGCGCTGGCGCTTTGGCGGCCTATGGTCGCAGCGGCGATCTGCTGCAGTTTTATGAAATTAATCCGGCGGTGATCGAGGCTGCCCGGCAGCATTTTAGTTATCTGGCGCAGAGCCCGGCGGAAATTCGCTTGCAGCTGGGCGATGCCAGACAGCTGCTGCAGCAGCAACTGGCAGACCAGGGCAGTCAGCAATTTGATCTGCTGGTGTTAGATGCTTTTAGCAGTGATGCCATTCCGCAGCATCTGTTAACGACAGAGGCGCTGGCATTGTATTGGCAGCATTTGTTGCCTGATGGCGTGCTGGCTGTGCATATTTCGAATAACTATCTGGATCTCAGTAGTGTGTTACGTAATCAGGCTGTGGCGCTGGGGCTGGATGCGGTCTTTATCCCGACGCCAGCCGATGCCGATAATCCGGCGGCGACCGAATGGGTACTGCTAAGCCGCAATCAGCGTTTTTTACAACAAGACAGCATCCGGCAAGCCAGTCGGCCCTGGCCAACACCACTAAGACCCGAGGTGCGCTGGACCGATCAACACAGTAATCTGTTTCAGGTGTTAAAGTAGCTGTTGCTGCAGGTGTGGGAATTGGCAAGCGGTGCAGTCGCCCTGCGCTAAAGGCAGCAGGGCGACCGGTTTAGTGGCGGTTATTCAGCCGGACTGATAATGCGTAGCTGCTGGCGATAACTGAGGTTACCTTCGGCATCGGCACTGCAAGCGCCGTCTTTACTCAGCCGGATCAGATAAGGTGGCTCACTGACGGTGGCACTGTGAAAGTTGCTGCGGCACAGTGAACGGCTCAGGCTACGGTAGTGATCGCGGCTAAATAGCGGGCTCTTGCTATGCAGCGGCTCGGCCTGCTCGGTGAGCGGCGTTTTAGCGGCGGCGGGCACCAGCGTTAGTGTTACCTGTTGGGGCACATTCTCAGCCTGGGGCGAGGACTTAGCCGGGGTTAAAGTCTCAGCCTGGGGCAAGGCTTCCGCTTGCCAGACTAACGTATCGCCCGCTGTCAGGGTATAGGTGTGCGCCAGTAACTGCGCTTTGCTCGACTCTGACTGTAACTCGCTGACATAGACCTCACCGGCGCCGCGGGCAGCCATTTGCACCAGCCCTGTGGCATAGTGGCCTAAATCCACCAGCATGGCACTGGCTTCATCAACACCAAAAGCCAGTCTGGTTTGCGTTGCCTGCTGTAGCACTAAGAGCCGGGCCTGACGGCCGCGCTCGGCAAAATGGGTATCCAGCACACCGAGCGGGAATAATCCCAGGCCACCGGCCGCGGTGTAGGTAAGCTGGCGCTCACTTAAATTATCCGGGCAGCGGTTTTCTTTGCGACAACCCGGCCAGGGCGCAGGGCCCGCTACCGCGCCATATTGTAAGGCATGATAGCTGTCGCCGTTGGAAATCATCGGTACCGCTGCCAGCTGAGGTGCCAGCCACTGATTGCCGCTCATCACTGCGGTACCAGCGCTGGTGCCACCAACCAGCAGCTGCTTCTTGGCAACGGCACTGAAGATTGCGGTCAGCTCCGGGCTGGCAGAGCCGTCCGTAAAGCGCAGCGCCTGATAGGTCAGACTTTGATCACCGCCATTAAAGAAAATGCCATCAGCCGCAGCAATTTTTGCAACCAGGGCTTTACTGCCTGCCTGACAGGCCTGCAGCTTAAGGGCGTAAAGATCCGCATAAACCTGTTCACGGCGGTAGCTACCATGGATGTCCGCCAAAAATTGCGGCAGCGCCTGACAATTTTGCGCCTGCATCGCCGCCTGCAAGGCAGCGGTTAGCGGTAGCCACTCTACCTCTGCGCCAGCCTGGCGAAAGGCATCCAGATAAAAATCCACCGCAGCAAAGGGATCCCGTGATGAGGCGGTCACCATGAGCAGTTTTGGCGCACTGCGCCCTTTGTTGCTGGCTTTCATTGCCGCCAGACGCACAAACTCACGGTACAGTTCAGCCGAGTGCTGATCCTGAGTCTTTGCTAAATCAACGTGTTCAGTTAACCGGTACTTGCCATCACTGCTCAGGGTCGGCACTTCCAGATAATCGAAGACGACATTTAACTCACGCTCAGACAGCTGTTGCCACAGGGTTTCACCATCCGGCGCTTGCTCTGTGGCCGGAGCCGCCCGCCACAGCTCGACCAACTGTTGTTCGGTTAGCAGCGCAGTATGCTCAGCAGCAAGTTGATTAAACAGCTGCACCAACTGTTGCTGCAGAGTTTTACGCTCAGCGCTGAAAACTTCCGCGGCAGCGAAATTTTGCAGCAGACTCTGTTGTAACCAATACAGATTACCGGTTTTTGCCAGGGCGCTGAACTGGGTTTGTTCCAGACAGCTGCGGTTTGACATTGAGCTACAGGTGGCAAGGCCTCCGCCCATTAACATCAGGTCGTATTCAGGCTGCGGTAGGACTTGAGCAGGCGTGCTGGCGATATCCAGAATGCTGGGTTCAGGCTCAACAGCCGGCGTCGCTGCATCGGCGGCTGCCAACGGCTGTTCTGTCTGAGCAGGTTCCGGCTGCGGCTCAACCGCCAGTGCGCCCGGTACTGCCAGGCCAACCAGGCTGCTAAAAAGCAGCAGCTTTATGCAGGAAAGACGCATCTAACCTCCTGTTGCGAATTGCTGCGGTTTTTCGAAGGTGCCATACACCTGTGGCCGGCCGTCCTTTACCAGGCAGCGGCCTTTGGCGATCACGGTGTCGATACTCAGATCATGGCTATTGAGCAGCAGCATATCAGCATCTTTGCCAACTGCAAGCTGGCCTTTTTGTTTTAGGCCCAAAACCTGCGCCGGTGCCTGGGTGACCGTGGTCAGGGCGGCACTGAGTGGCACCTGAAATTCCAGCACGGCGCTTTGCAGTGAATGATGCAGGCTACGCACTGCACCGACTTCCAGACCGAGTAAACGACCATCCGGGCTAAAAATCGGCAGACTGGCATTGCCATCCGAGCTCATGGTTAATTGCATTGGGCTGATACCGGCAGCCAGGGCCCGGGCAACGGCGGCGGCGGCGGCCACTTCGCCATGCTGCAAATCGTAGGCGGTGGTGCTGGTAGTAAAATCAATGACACCGCCGGCGCGCGCAAACTCCAGACCAGCGTTAAACAAGGCTTCGTTGCGGTTGATATGGGTCGGGTAAAATTGGCTTAAGCTTAGCTCGGTGCCGGCTACCGCATCAAACAGCGGTTGCAGTAAGCTGTTGCCGCTGCCGACATGCACACTGACCACGCCGCCTTTACCTGCCAGCATACCGCCAACCCGGGCGGCAGCGGCAACCTTGCGGATTTCGCTGATCGTAGGTTGTGACGAACGGTGGTCGCTAATGGCAATTTCACCGACACCGATAATTTTATCAATCAGGATCAGATCGTCGGTAATGTTGCCGGTCAGCGTCCGGCACGGGATCTCATAAGAGCCGGTGTGGCAATAGGTACTGATGCCCTCGATGTCTAACGCATGCGCCTTCGCCAGCAAGTTGCTTAGGGTACGGGTAGTGGCATCGGTACCCAACACGCCAATGGCGGTAGTCACGCCGGCTAAAGTGGCATCGGTCAGCTGCATTTCCGGGGTACGGGTAGCAAAGCCACCCTCACCACCGCCGCCGATATAATGCACCAGCGAGTCGACAAAGCCAGGCACCAGTAACTTGCCGCTGCCATCGATCACCGAGATCGGTAAGTTGGTATCATTAAGTATTAAATTATCGGCAATCGCCGCTATCGTATTACCGGCCAGCAGCAGATCCTTAGTGCCAAGCGCAGTAGGGGCATAGAGTTGTGCGCCCTTAATCAGAATAATCTGTTCCAAGATAACCTCATTATTGGTAATTAATCGCCACCGCCAGCAGCATAAAAGCCGACGCCAGCGCAAATAGCCACAGTTGTAATTTCCAGGCAAATTTCAGCCAGACACTCCAGTCCACTCTGACGACACCCAGGCAGCCAATCAAGGCGGCGGAGGTGGGGATAATGCAGTTGGTTAGGCCATCACCGAGCTGAAATGCCAGTACGGCGATTTGGCGTGATAAGCCAAGCATATCGGAGAGCGGGGCAATCAGTGGCATGGTTAGCGCGGCCTGGCCGGAGCCGGAAGCGACAAAGAAATTAAAAATAGATTGTAAAACCAGCATCAACCAGGCAGATAACCAGGCCGGAAAATCGCCCAGTGCCTGCCCGGAGTAAAACAGCAGCGTATTGAGTACTGAGGGTTGTTCGGCATTATCACCACCGAGGATCAGCACTATACCCTTAGCCATGCCAACAATCAGTGCTGCCGGCAACAATTCGGCCGCACCTTGTTTAAAGCCATCGGCTACTTCGTTAACGCGCATTCTGTTACCCAGTACCGCCACTATGCCAATGACCACCCCTATGGTGAAAAACTGACTGGCAATCTCCGGAATATAGTACTCGCGCTGAGTCACACCCCAGATAATCCAGCACAGTCCGGCAAAAAACAGCAGCAGGATCAGGCTGTCCAGACCGTTATAGCGGTGTTGCACGCTGCTACTTTGCTGCTGCCGTAACCGCTGATCAGTAGCAAAACTCAATGAGCTTTCCGGTGTGGCTTTAATGCGGGCGGCATAGCGCATGGTATAAATGATGCCGAACAGCGTAAATACCGCCCACATGCCATAGCGTAACTCAGCGCCTGATAACAGCGGGATCTCGGCAATACCCTGCGCGATGGCCACATTAAAGGGGTTCATCCAGGAGGTAGCAAAACCGATCTGGGTGGCGACATAGGTCACCAGCACGGTCGTGATCGCATCATAGCCCAGTGCCAGCATCAGCGGCAGCAGGATGATACAAAAGGCGATAGCTTCTTCCCCCATGCCAAAGACCGCGCCGCCAAGCGAGAACAGCGCGAACATCAGCGGGATAAACAAAAACTCGGTACGCCGGGTTTTTTCGATCAGCGCCACTATGCCATTATGGATAGCGCCGGTTTTCATAATGATGCCAAAGGCACCACCGGTTAACAGAATAAAGGCTACCACTCCGACGGCAGAGCCCCATTTATTGCCGGAAACCAGGCCTTCAAAGGCATAGTTAAAAAAGCCGATACCGCCGCCTTCAGCAAACAGCGGTACACCTTGTTGCTGCTCGGACGCAAACTGAAAACTTTGCGGATCGAGTTTGCCCTTAGCTTTTACCGCGCCCTCGGTTGCGGCTGGCAATTCCGTCAGGCTAAAGCTGCCAGCCGGGATCAGATAAGATGCCAGTGCTGCCAAAATCATCACGAAAAACAGGATGACAAAGGCATCCGGCATCTGTGCCGGTTGTTTGGTTGATGGTGTCATACAACTAACCTGTGTGCACAGGCTGCCGGCAGTGGCCGGCAGCCCTGGGTTTAGAAGAAGTAGCTAAAGGATAACCGATAGTTACGGCCCAGTGCATTGTGATTGATGGAATCGAAGCCCCGGCTTGAACCATAAACCCGTGGCGGGTCGCGGTCGAACAGGTTGTCGATATTAAAGCTGACAGTGGCGTTTTTAAAGTCGTAGCCAACATAGCCGCGTACTGTGGTCCAGGCGGCGACTTTGCGCTCACCGTTGTCATCCAGCACACCCAGATCTTCCATTTCAATAATATTACGGCTACGCAGGCGGCTGATATCATCGGCATAGGATGCGGTATAGCTCAGACCTAAGCCGGTGAAGAAATCCTCTGCCCGCCAGGACAGCCGCAGATTGGCGATATTGCGCGGATAGCGATAAGTGCCTACCAGCGACTCAATCTCATCTGAGCCGGCTTTGTTGCGTTCAAACGACAGATAATGGGTCCAGTCCAGATCTAGCCCCAGCCGTCCCTGTGTTAAGTCAAAGGTATGGCTGATACGGGTATCAATACCCTTAACTTGCTGCCGGCCAACGTTTTCCAGCAGGATCACATGGTCGCGGAATAACGGCAAGCTGGTAACCCGTGCTGGCGTGCTGTTGACCCAATTGGTCAGAATTTGCTGCATATTGGCATTCGGATTGGTCAGGTTACGGCCCTCGCTATCCAGTACCTGACAGATATTAAAGCGGTCACGGCCAACGGCCAGATCCGGATTCAGCGCGATACCAGTGGCCCCTTCAGGCACCAAACCGCAGTGACGCTGACTCACGTCAGTAATACTGCGTGCCAAAGCAGCGGTCATATCGGTATCGACCAGTTTCTTATGATCAAATTGCCAGTAGTCTACGGTCACCGTAGTATTGCGGCTTGGGCTCCAGCCAAAACCGACACTGACCGATTCTGAGGTTTCGGCTTTTAACTCAGGGTTACCCAGTTCCAGTACGTTCAGACTGCCGGTACCGCCCTGGCCGCCACAGTAAAACTGGTTTACCACGTCATTAGCCGAACAATCATAGCGAGCGGTAGTGGTACGAAGCTTTACCCCGGCCTGGGTTAAAGAGGGCGCGCGGAACGAGCTGGCCCAGGAAGCGCGCAGTACCAGCTCATCGGTAGGCCGGTAGGTAAAGCCGATCTTTGGATTAAAGGTGCCACCAAAGTCGTTGTAGTGGTCGTAACGGCCGGCTGCCAGCATTTCTAACTGGCTGGTCAGAGGCACATAGAACTCACCAAACACCGCTGCCTGATTGCGACTGGCGCTGGATAAGCTGGAGCCAAAACCAAAGACATCGACCAGATAGCCATTATCGAAGCGGGCCTGGGCGTTTTCGGATGGCTCGTCGGTGATTTTTTCGCGTCTTAGTTCAGCACCAAAGGCTGCCCTGACAAAACTGTCCCTGAATTCGAACAGATCGCCGCTAATCCGCGCATCCCAACCATAAAGGGTACTTAAACCATCACGGGTTGGCACTTCTTGTGCCAGCACCAGTCTGGCGTCATTCGTGGCATCATTTTGTAAAAATGGATTATAAAAACCGACCAGATTAGTGCCAGTGGCACAGCTAAGCGTATTGCCGCTGCGGCTGGCGATACTGCCATCTGAGCAGAGCTCACCGGCGATAGCAGCATGATATTTATAGCGATTATAAATACCGGCTACGGCTTCCTGAGTCGACTTAGAGCGCGACACCAGCACGGCGCTTTCCCAATCCCAGTCGCGGTAAGTACCGGATAGCGCCGATACCAGTCGCAGCGCTTCAGTGGTAACTTCCACGGTGCGCGGCTCGGTAAAGCGGGCGTCGAACTGGAAGCCCCAAAGCCGGCGGCCAGTGGGAGAGAAAAAGGGATCGATATAGATGCGCTCGTTGCCAAAATAGATAAAGTCATTATCGCGGGTGGTACCGGGAAAGATATCCAGCGCATTTTCCGGCACCCAGGCACCTTCGGCATCGTTTAGCTGGTTAATCGGCGCCGGGCTGGATACCGCGGTAGATTTGGTACGGGTATAGAACAGATCGGTTTGCCAGTTCAGGTTAGCGTTTAAGTCTTTATTAAACATTAAACCGGCTGACGCGCTCTTAATGGGGCTGCGCAGCACATCATCTTCATTCGGATAATAGGCGCAGATCTGCTCACCAAATTCAGTAGTCACCAGTGGTGTCGGACAGCCCGGTGTCGCAATTTCATCGCCGCTGCGGGTCGAGAAATAGTAAATATTCGGTGTGCCTTTTGGCAGATAAGAATAGTTGCTTTGTAAAATCGGCGTCCGGGTAAAGTCGCGGTCTGCGGCACGGAAGGCTTTACGATCAACCAGATCGGCAAACAGGGTAAGGTTGCCACCTGCCACCTGCTGGCCCCAGATCAGATTCAGGTTGGCTGTGCCTTCGTCACTGGATGCGGTGCTATTGGCATAGGACAGATTGACTTCGGCCTTGTCATAATCTTTTTTCAGAATGTAGTTTATTACACCAGCGACCGCATCGGCACCATAAATAGCCGAGGCGCCGGTGGCCAGAATTTCGATGCGCTCAATAGCAGCAATCGGAATACTGTTAATGTCGACAAAGTTTTGCGTACCGGCCGCAAAAGAGGAAGCGGCAACGCGACGACCATTAATCAGGGTCAGGGTTGAAGCCGGGCCTAAGCCACGTAATGATGCTGCAGCCTGACCGGCTGGCGTCGCGGTTGAGGTGGCACCACTTTCTGAGGTAGAGAAGGTGCCGTTACCGCCCCGGAGCTGACCAAGATCCTTCAGTAATTCATAGAGGGAGCCGGCGCCGGAATTTTTAATATCTTCGGCCGACAAAACTACCAGCGGCTGCGCCCCTTCTAGATCAACGCCTTTAATGCGCGAGCCGGTTACGGCGATCCGCTCCAGACTTTTTGCTTCGTCAGTTGGTTCGGTAGTTTGCTGGGCAGCAGCTGGTACTGCCATAGCTAAAGCGGTAGCAATAGCCAGTGAGAGAGGAGCATAGCGTTTCATGGTTACACCTTCTTTGGATAAGCAGGCAGCCGCACAGCTCTATGCATCAGAGAATGCATAGCAAGATGCTGTGAAGCCGCCTGGAGCTTCATTTTTGCTTTATGATTGTTATTTGGTTTTTGGGTCAAACAAATAGAAAAGCAGGTAGCGCAGCACCGAAAATAATCAGTGACGCATCAACCTGTTACGTTTCTACTCGTTAAACCACTCAGAGAGGTAGTATGACGAGTAGTGATATGAGCTAAGCTGGATTGCTTTTTTTAACATATCGCTACTTCTTGTATGTAAGTTTTATATCTAAGTTGTCTGTTCGAAAGTTATGATTCGAAACTCACGCAGATGTCTTTTTCGCCATCTGATACCAGTTATATGACGGCAGCTGCAGACTGTCAAGCAGCCGTTGCAGATTTTTTGTCGCCGCCACCGCGTGGGCAGGATATAAAAATGCCCGCGATAAGCGGGCATTAAGCGGGGTAGTTAGGGCGTGTTGACGTTTGCTGCTTAGATTTTGTTCACACTGGCGGCGCTTTGATCGCGAAACGAGGAGCGCAGTTTAGTTATTCTAAATAAGTGACGAGTGACAAAGAGCAAAGCGCCGCCAGCGTGAACCCTTCGGGCAGCGTTTGGCTGGCGTTTCTACTGCGTTATCGCTTGTTCATGTAGAATAACTACACATCACAAGCTCTGCCTTGTATAAACACCAGCCAAACAGCTGCAAAAACAAGCAGCAAACGTCAACACGCCCTAGTGTCAATTAAACCTGCAAGTAATCCAGGATCCCTTCAGCTGCCTTGCGACCCTGAGCAATAGCCGTGACCACCAGATCAGAGCCTAACACCATATCGCCACCGGCAAAGATTTTTTGCTGATTGGTTTGCAGCGCATAGGGGCTTTGCTCGCTGGCTAAGACCCGGCCTTTACTATCCAGCGCTACGCCTTGGTCGATTAACCATTTTGGCGGACTGGGCTGAAAACCAAAGGCGATAATCACCGCATCAGCCGGCAATACCTGTTCTGAGCCAGGCACTGGCTGTGGGCTGCGCCGCCCTTTGGCATCAGGCGCACCCAATTCGGTCGTGACCACCCGTACGCCGCAGACCTGGCCAGCATCGTTTAATTCAATCCCCAGTGGTTGCAGATTAAACAGAAACTCAACGCCTTCTTCGCGGGCATTTTGCACTTCTTTACGCGAGCCTGGCATATTGGCTTCATCGCGGCGGTAAGCGCAGCTGACTTTAGCTGCACCCTGACGAATAGAGGTGCGGACACAGTCCATAGCGGTATCGCCACCCCCTAACACCACCACGGTTTTACCGGCCATGCTGACAAAGGGATGCTCAGTTTGCCAGCCCATCAGGTTATTGACGTTGCCAATTAAAAACGGCAAGGCTTCGTAAACACCGGGCGCCTCTTCATTAACCAGGCCACCTTTCATCGGCGTATAGGTACCCAGCGCCAGAAACACGGCATCATACTCTTCCAGCAGACTGTCGAAGCTAACATCGACACCGACGGTGGTATTGAGCCGGAACTCAATGCCCATTTCGCTGAAAATCTGCCGGCGCAGTTTTAACACATCCTTTTCCAGTTTAAACGGTGGAATACCGAAAGTGAGCAGGCCGCCGATCTCCGGATAACGGTCAAATACCACAGGGGTAACGCCGTTACGCACCAGCACATCGGCGCAGGCTAAGCCCGCAGGACCGGCCCCTACCACCGCGACCTTACGGTCAGTTTTGACCACTGCAGATAAGTCAGGCCGCCAGCCCATTTCAAAGGCTTTGTCGGTGATATATTTTTCGATACTGCCGATGGTGACAGCGCCGAAGCCTTCGTTCAGGGTGCAGGCGCCTTCACAGAGCCGATCTTGTGGGCAAACCCTGCCACACACCTCTGGCAGGCTATTGGTTTTGTGGGACAGTTCTGCCGCTTCGACAATACGGCCCTCATTCGCCAGCTTGAGCCACTGGGGAATATAATTATGTACCGGGCATTTCCACTCACAGTAGGGGTTACCGCAATCCAGGCAGCGGTCAGCTTGCCCCTCGGCCTGGGTGGCGCTTAATGGCTGATAAATTTCAACAAACTCGATCGTTCTTTCGGTTAGTGAGCGTTTTGGCGGATCAATCCGTTTTACGTCAATAAACTGGTATACATTCTGTGCCATAACGCCTCCCTTACATCGCTTGCACGCGCAGCTCGGCAGACGAGCGGGCGCGGTGACCAAGCAAGGTATTTACATCGCTGGTTTTTGGTTTTACCAGCTTAAATTTGCTTAAATAGTTGTGGAAATCATTCAGGATCCGCTGCGCTTTTTCACTGCCGGTCTCTTCGACATGCTGGTGCAGCAGGCTGCGCAAATGTTCCTGCAAAATGGGCATTTCGACATCCAGTGCTTCCACCAGCTCGCCATTTAAGCGCAGTGCTAAATCATCCTGTTCATCCAGCAGGTAAGCAAAGCCACCGGTCATACCGGCACCAAAGTTCACCCCGGTACAGCCCAGCACCACGACCACACCGCCGGTCATATATTCACAGCAGTTATCACCGGTACCTTCTACCACGGCGACGGCGCCAGAGTTACGTACCGCAAAACGTTCACCGACCTGGCCTGCCGCAAACAAGCGGCCGCCGGTGGCGCCGTAAAGACAGGTATTACCGGCAATGGTAAAGCCATTTTTGGCAAAGCTGGCGCCTTTAGCCGGGTAAATTGCGATCTGACCACCGGTCATGCCTTTACCAACATAGTCGTTGGCATCACCCTGCAGCGACAGATATAGGCCACCGGCATTCCAGACGCCAAAGCTCTGGCCGGCAGTGCCGGTAAACTTAATGCGGATAGGATCGGTTGCCATACCCTGATTACCATGCTGGCGGGCAATAAAGCCGGACAACGCAGCGCCAACCGAGCGATCGGTATTGCGGATCGGCAGATTATGCTGGCCACCGGTTTTTTTCAGTACCGCCTGCTCGCATTTTTGCAGTAATAATTGGTTTAAGGCGCCCGGATCGAAAGGCGTATTATTTTGTACACAGTACAGCGGTTTATCAGAGCGCACGCCGGAGGCTTGCAAAATAGGCGTTAAATCCAGTTTGCCCTGTTTTTGCGTTTGCGCACTGCGATAATCCAACAGGTCAGTACGGCCAATCAGTTGGGTTAATTCGGTTACGCCCAGCTCTGCCATCAGCTCGCGTACTTCGCGCGCCAAGAAGCTGAAGTAATTCATTACCATTTCCGGCAGGCCATTAAAGTGATCGCGGCGTAAGGTAGCGTCCTGAGTAGCGACACCGGTCGCGCAGTTATTCAGATGGCAAATGCGCAGGAATTTACAACCCAGCGCGACCATAGGGCCGGTGCCAAAACCAAAGCTTTCGGCGCCCAGAATAGCGGCCTTTACCACATCGAGGCCGGTTTTCAGACCGCCGTCGACCTGCAGCCGTACCCGATCACGCAGACCGTTTTCTACCAAAGCCTGATGTACTTCAGCTAAGCCCAGCTCCCACGGACTACCGGCGTATTTTACCGACGTCAGCGGGCTGGCGCCGGTACCACCGTCATAGCCAGAGACGGTGATTAGATCAGCATAGGCTTTGGCGACACCGGTCGCGATAGTACCGATACCCGGCTCTGACACCAGTTTGACTGAGATCAGCGCTTCTGGATTAACCTGCTTTAAATCGAAAATCAGCTGCGCCAAATCTTCAATCGAGTAGATATCGTGGTGGGGTGGCGGTGAAATCAGCATCACGCCTGGCACTGAATAACGCAGCCTTGCAATTTCAGCGGTGACTTTCTCGCCGGGTAACTGACCGCCTTCGCCAGGCTTGGCACCCTGCGCCACTTTGATCTGAATCACTTCGGCGTTGACCAGATAATGCGGCGTAACTCCAAAACGGCCGGAGGCGACCTGTTTGATTTTCGAGTTTTTCTCGGTACCAAAGCGCCGCGGATCTTCGCCGCCCTCACCGGAGTTGGAGCGACCACCGAGGCGGTTCATCGCAATGGCCAGCGCCTCGTGTGCTTCTGGACTTAAGGCGCCGATAGACATCGCCGCGCTGTCAAAACGCGGATAGAGCTGCTCTGCCGGCTCGACCTGCTCCACTGCCACCGCTTGCGTGCCAGCTTTTAATTGGAACAGATCGCGGATATGCGCCACCGGCCGCTCGTTCACAAAGCGACTGTATTGCTGATAGTCTTCATAGCTGCCACTACGCACCGCTTTTTGCAGGCTTTGCACCACATCAGGGTTGTAGGCATGGTACTCGCCATCATGCACATATTTTAACAAGCCACCATGATTCATCGGTTTGCGCTTTAACCAGGCCACGTTAGCCAGTTGCTGCAGATCCTGCTGGAAATCGGCAAAGTTAGCGCCGCTTAACCGTGACGGTACATCGCTAAAACACTGCGCCATCACATCCGGATGAATACCGACCGCTTCAAACAGGTTGGAGCAACGGTAGCTGGCGACCGTGGAGATCCCCATCTTCGACATGATTTTATACAGGCCTTTATTGATGCCTTTGCGGTAATTCAGCACGGCCTGACGGGCGGTCAGGGCGATATTGCCTTTCTCGACCAGCTGTTCGACGGTCTCATAAACCAGGAACGGGTAAATCGCCGTGGCACCCAGGCCAATCAATACTGCGAAGTGATGCGGATCGCGGGCGGCAGCGGTTTCAATAATAATATTCGAATCACAGCGTAGCTGCGCATTAACCAGTGCTTGTTGCACGGCACCGACGGCCATAGCTGCAGGAATGGGCAATAACCCCTGCGCAATGCGCCGGTCGGTCAGGATCACCAGCACCACTTTGTCATCTCTTACCGCACTGACCACTTGCTGACAAAGGGTGCTGACAGCTTGCTGCAGATCCTGCTGTGCCGGGTCAAAATTCAACGAGAAGATCTGGTGCTTATAGTATTTCTCATCCGCCTGTTTCAGTTGTTTTAAATCTGAATACATCAGCACCGGGGATTCAAACTGGATCCGCCGCGCATAGCCGGCAGTCTCTTTAAAGACGTTGTGTTCGCGGCCAATACTGGTGCCCAGTGACATCACATGGGCTTCACGTAACGGATCTATAGGTGGGTTGGTGACCTGGGCAAATTGTTGGCGGAAATAATCAAACAGGGTACGCGGCTTACGCGACAGCACCGCCATCGGGGTGTCGTCACCCATAGAGCCCACCGCTTCCTGCGCATCTTTCGCCAGTACCGTGACAACCTGCTCAATTTCTTCATAGCTGTAGTTAAACAGCTTATGCAGTACCAGCATTTCGTCGTCGGTAAAGACACGTTTGCCAATCAGATCGGTTTCGTATTTTTCATAAGGTACCAGGCGCTGCACGTTTTCGGTAAGCCAGCTGCGATAAGGATGGCGCTGCATTAAATCCTGATCGATTTCATCCGAGCGCCAGATTTTGCCGCTGGTGGTATCAATCGCCAGCATCTCGCCGGGGCCAACCCGGCCCTTTTCGACCACTTCGTCCGGGGTGTAGTCCCAGATCCCGACCTCAGAGGCCAGGGTAATCAACTTGTCGCGGGTTATCACAAAGCGGGCAGGGCGCAAGCCATTGCGATCCAGATTACAGGCCACATGTTGACCGTTGGTTAGTACGATACCGGCCGGACCATCCCAGGGCTCCATATGCATGGAGTTAAACTCGTAAAAGGCTTTCAGGTTATCGTCCATCACCTTATTGCCCTGATAGGCAGGCGGTACCAATAACCGCATGGCGCGGAACAGATCCATACCGCCGGCCAGCAACAGTTCCAACTGGTTATCTAAAGAGCTGGAATCGGAGCCGGTTTGACCAACAAAGGGCGCGGCATCCTGTAAATCCGGTAATAACGGCGAGGCAAACTTGTACTGACGCGCGCGGGCCCACTGCCGGTTGCCGGTAATGGTATTGATTTCACCGTTATGGGCTAAAAAGCGGAACGGCTGTGCCAGTTTCCAGCGCGGCATGGTATTGGTTGAAAAACGCTGGTGGAATACGCAAATGGCGGTTTCCATCCGGATATCGGCCAGATCCAGATAATAACCCGGTAAATCCGCCGGCATCATTAAGCCTTTAAACACAGTAACCAGAGAGGAGAAGCTGGGAATATAGAAGTCGTTATCTTCGGTCAGCTGCTTTTCGACCCGGCGACGCACCATATAAAGGCGACGTTCCAGATCATGATCGCCCCAGCCATGGGGGGCATTAACAATCACCTGCTCAATTTGTGGCATTGAGCTCAGTGCCAGCGGCCCCAGCACACTGGCATCAATTGGTACTTTACGCCAGGCAACCAGGGTCAGGGTTTCGCGGGCAATTTCCTGATTAATAATGTCTTTTGCCAGAGCCGCTTTAATTGGATCCTGACTTAGAAAAATCATTCCGACGCCATATTTTTTCGCCAGGTTCCAGCCATGTTCCTCGGCCAGCGCGCGGAAAAAGCTATCCGGTTTTTGCATTAACAAACCACAGCCATCACCGGTTTTGCCGTCGGCAGAAATACCGCCGCGGTGCTGCATCCGGTCTAAACCATTTATTGCTGTTCTGACTATGCGGTGACTGGCGACCCCTTCCAGGTGCGCAATCAGCCCAAAGCCACAGTTCTCTCTTGCCTGACTATGCTGATACAACGCCATGACACGCCTCCAAACTTATCCTGAAATAAATAATTATTAATATTATTTGAATTATTATTCTTGTTGTTGTCTGTGCTACTGCTGAAAGCAAAAACCAGGTTGTCTCTCAGAGGTTAACGTGGTGCGGTCTTTAACTCGAAGGTTTTAGCCGTCTATACTTATAGAGGGTATCAGGTATACCGAGATTTAGACTAAATTGCAAGTGTCGTCTGTCCTGATAAAGCGCTATTTTAACCGGTATCAGTATTTTTTCTCCGTTGCGGTTAATAATTTTCAGTAATCTAAGGATGCAGATCAGATTTGGTGATGCACCTTGTCCTAGAGCAGTAATGAAACAAAAGCATAGGCAACTGATATTTAATAATTATGCTAAGTGTGCTTTTCTCTGATGCTAGAAGTTTGGAGCTTTTTTTCAGCATCATTGGCAAAGTTCGTCTTTACCGTTAATCTAGCACTGAAATATGGAAAATTTTTCTTTTTAGGTTGAATCAACCATCAGGCCGCATGCAGTCGTGAAAAGCAATTGGCTCGGGCAATTGCTTGTTAAATATAGCAGGAAAGACAGATTATGCAGAATCCGGTACACCCAAGGGTGAGTGCCTTTGCTGGTAGGATCCGGCAATGGGGAAGCTGGCAGTTGGGTGTGGTGCTGGTACTGTTGATGGCTGCGTTGGTATTACTAAGCTATCTGGGCTATACAGCGGTACTCGATCGTGAGGTGATTTTACACGAGTTACAGTTGCTGCTTATTTATACAGTGCCATCTTTTGCAGTTGCAGTACTAGTAGTTTTCTACCTTATCCTAAAATTAGACGCAGCTTTGACATTTTTACAGAATTCTGCTCAGTCTGAGCAGCATTTAAATCAGTCTATGCAAGAAAGTATCCGGCAGTTGAACTACGAGATTGAGGAGCGAAAACGCGCGTTCCAAGCGAAGCGACGAGCTATCGAAGAATTACGTAAAGAAATTTCAGAGCGTCGTAAAACCGAACAAGAATTAGCTGAGCAAAGTTTGCTAATCCGATCCATTGTAGACAGCTCGCCAGATCTATTTTATTACCGAGATGAGAAAGGCTTGCTCGCGAGTTGTAATAAAATGTTTGAAAGTATTATGGAACTGCCGATGTCTGCTTTGTTGGGTAAGGATCTCACCCGTCTTTACGATAAAAACAGCAGGCAAGCGGCCATATTGTCAGAGTATGGACAAGCGGCACCTGAAACTGAGTTAACACTTGATGTGAAATTCGAAAAGCTTGACGGTAGTATTCTGTGGTTTGAAATGCGTCATTTGCCCTTTTTCGACCGTCAAAATCGTTATATCGGGTTACTCGGATTTGGCCGGGATATCACATCCCGGAAACTGGCCGAACAAGCTTTGGAAAAAGCGTATCATGATAAAGGACAGTTTATCGCAACGCTCAGCCACGAACTACGGACACCGCTAAATGGTATTGTTGGCTTAAGCCGAAGATTGCTGAGTAGTAACTTAGGGTCTGAGCAAGCAAGTTGGGCTAATACTATTTTTAGCAGCGCTGAAACTTTGGGTAATATTTTTAATGATATTATAGATTTAGACAAAATTGATCGTCATGAACTCGATATTGTTTACCAAAGTGTCAACTTGCAAAATTTCCTTGATGATATAGCTAATTTTGCGCAGCTAATTTGTGAGCAAAAAGGCCTGACATTCGAAATAGAAAAAAAAGGTATGATAGACAGTTACTTACTGCTAGATACCACTAGGCTAAGGCAAGTGCTCTGGAACTTACTAAGTAATGCGGTGAAGTTTACCAAGCAGGGTCAGGTGCAACTACGCTGCGTGCTGCAGCCCGAACAATTATTACTTGAGGTGATTGATAGCGGCATTGGTATCGCTGAACATGATCTGCCGCGAATCTTCGATCTGTATTACAAATCAAAAGATGGTCAACGCATGAGTATCGTCGGTTCTGGAATTGGCTTATCGGTGTCTCGCTCATTGGTTGAGGCTATGTCAGGTCACATTCAGGTAAGCAGCTTGCCAGGAGCAGGTAGCACATTCAGTATTCGATTACCCGTCGTGTTCGCTCAGGCTCCCGAGCAAATTTCGCCTATTAGTTGTCCACCGCTGACCATTCTACTCGTTGAAGATGTACCACTTAATGCGGATATCGCGATTGCATTACTGGAACAACGCGGGCATACAGTAATCCATGCAGAAACGGGTGAGGACGCATTGGCGTTACTTGAAACAGAGGATGATCTTGACTTGGTGCTGCTGGACATGCAACTACCAGATCTTAACGGTGAACAAATAGCGGGTTATATCCGGTCTGACCCGCGTCTTGCGGCACTACCGATAGTGATGCTGAGTGCGAATGTCCGTAAAGCTCAACAGACATTGGGTGACATAAGACTAGATGGTGTCTTAAGTAAACCGTTAAACACAGAAAAACTTGATCAATTGCTAGCTGAAATTTTCTCCCCAAGTGCGGTAAAAATGCAGCGCGGTGTCGTAGCTGGAAACACGGATATCACCGCTGTAAACCGCTTTGCTGTGTTAGATGAAGAGGTGTTAAAGATGTATTTACAGAGCCTCGGCAAGACAGGATTGGAGAGAAGTAGTCGCTTATTCGCGAAGCTTTTACCAGATTATATCGAGCAAATGTTAGAAGCCGCGGCATTACACCAAGCAGAAGAATTACAGAGCATCGCACATAAGCTAAAGGGGGCGGCTGCTTCGATTGGTTTGAATTGGGTAATGCAAAATACTAAACAGATCGAGGAACAAGATCCAGATTGGCAAACCATAAAGCAGCAGCTTTTAGATTTGAAAGATACTGCAGAGCAGCATTTGGCTACTCTGCAGCAGTATCTAGAGCGGAATTAGTTACTTCTCTAGTTTTCCAACAAAGCGATAACCTTCACCATGAATAGTGCTGATTAATTCCGGACTATCGACATCTGATTCAAAGTGTTTACGAATACGTCGGATAGTTACATCAACAGTCCTGTCGTTTGGTCTTAAATCGCGTCCTGTCATATGACGGATTAACTGCTCACGGGTAAAAATTTTACCTGGAGTATCCAGCATTAAACGCAATGCACGGTATTCACCCTTTGGTAAACGACGAGCCATGCCTGATGGAGAAGTGAGGTTGCGGCTATTCTCATCCAGTGTCCAACCATTGAAACGAACAACACTCTTGTGTTCTTCAACTGCAGGTTGTGCGACAGTGCGATTTAACAGATTGCGAGCACGGATCGTTAATTCCCGTGGATTCACAGGTTTAGTAAGGTAATCATCTGCGCCTATTTCCAAACCTAAAATGCGGTCAACTTCATTATCTCGTCCAGTCAGAAAAATCAGGCCAATATTCTGCTTTTGACGTAATTCACGCGCCAGAATTAAGCCATTCTTCCCTGGCAAGTTGATGTCCATAACAACTAAATGGACCGGATTGTTCTCCAGTTGTTGATACATTTCATCGCCATTTACGGCTTCAATTACATGATATCCTTCTCCCTGGAACAAATTGACCAGATTTAACCTGGTAACTTCCTCATCTTCTACGACCAGAATCACGGGTGTTTGCATTGGAGTAAAACCTTTTTTGGGAGTTGTAAGAAGTTCGTTCGGTCTCTGTAGCTCAACAAGAGGTACAGGTAGCAAAGTAGCTGTAATTATAAGCTATCGCAGCAATTGTTAACAAGATTTTTGTTAACAATTTAGGTGACTCTAATTAAAGGCTGGGTTTTGCAGTCTGATAGCTAGAGATTAACTTTATCGTTGACGTTGCTGTTGACCGGGAAATCAATATCAATTTGTATCCCAGCTCCCAAGCTGCTCTCCAGTTTAATTTTGCCATTCAATGCCTGAGAAACTAAATTATACACTAGGTGCATACCCAAGCCGCTGCCGCCCTCGCCACGCCTGGTTGTTACGAATGGGTCGAAGATTTTTTTGCGGATCTGCTCTGGTACACCTTTACCATTATCGGAGTAGTGCAGTAAACATCGGTTTTGTTTCATCTCCACTTTGATGACAATAGTGCCTTGTTGCCCTTCATCAAAGGCATGTAAGAGACTATTCATAATTAGATTAATGAGGATCTGGTTGATAGGGCCGGGCTTGCTATTTAGCGTTAAGTCCGCAGGACAATCGATTTGCAAATGATGTTGCGTTTTTTTCAGGTTAGGACGCAGTGACAGCAATACCTCGTTAATCAGTTGCAGCATATTAAATTGCCTCTGATTTTCATTGGATTGATCAACTGCTACTTGTTTGAAGCTACTAATGAGACCGGCTGCACGCTCTAGATTTCGATAAATGATACCCAGATTTTCTTTGCTGTCATTTAGAAACCGGGCTAATTGGCTGGAAGTGAGGGTTTTTTGTTCGAAGGCACTCTCTATTTCACTTACTTTATCCTGGAGTAAAGTGGATGCCGTTACGCCAAGACCAATTGGGGTGTTAACCTCATGAGCTATGCCTGCAACCATTTGTCCCAGGCTTGCCATTTTTTCCGTTTCAACAATTTGGTTTTGGTACTGATGTAAGGTTGCCAGAGTATTTAGCAGTTCCTGATTAGATTCGCGTAATGCTTCGGTCCTTTCAATAATTTTCTGCTCGAGGCTTTGATTTAGCTGTTTTATTTCTTGTTCAGCGATTTCTCGTTTACGTAGCTGACTCTCAATTCGGTCCATCATGGTATTGAAAGCCCTGCTTAATAGATTCAGTTCATGTAGCGGTGCTGCTGGTGCTCGGACACAATAATCTTTCTCCCGCGCTACTCTGTGAACAAGTTCCAATAACACATTTATCGGGCCAGTGAAACGTCGTTGCAGTTGTAAAACCAGTAAATAACTGACTGCAAGTGCCAGTATGGCAATAAGCAGATTTAACAGTGCCTGCGTTCGCTGTGACTGTTGTAATTCTGCCAGGCTTGCACGCAGGTATATATAACCGAGTAGTTCTCCATCAACCCTTACCGCTCTGCTAAACTCCAGGGTATCTTGGCCTGACTGGTGTTTAAAAGGCTCTGTGTTCTGGCTCAGTGTAACGATACGTTCAATCTGTTGTGGCCAAGGCCCAGTGTCCTTGCTGTTGTAACTGACGAAGAAAACTAATTCATTAGTCTGCTCAATATATTGATAAAGATGAACATTCTTTATTATCGGGATGGCGCTTAGAGCACTAAGTCGTTGTTCTTCACGAAAACGGTTATTTGTTTTTAACGTTGATTCCGCATTTATAGCAATAATATCCATTATCGCAGAGAGTTGCTGCTGTACTTGTTTGTACTGGCGGGAAAAGTCAAAGAAATTAGCAAGTATCAAGGCTAAAGCCAAGGTTAGGCTACAGATAAGCATGACTAGCCAGATCAAGGCGCTTTTCATGGATGTAGTGCGGTATTGGCCTACCATGGTGTGTTGGCAAATCCTAATTTGTCGTCGTCACACTATCGATGCTAAACAACTTAATGGCATTTGCAAAGTAATATAAAGGAATAGCAAGCGATTAAATCGAGTTTCAGCTTGTTTGGCTCTCGCTGGTGTCGATTTTTAAACTATCTGATGCTCTAGTTACTTCGCCTTAAAATTTGCAGTATTGGCTCGATATCCTGTTGTAAATGCTCTTCGAGTTTTTGCCGCAATCGCAGTTGTGCCAATCTTTGCTCTGGTGACTCAGGGGGCGCAAGTAGGGGCGCGAAGTCTGCCACACATATACAATGCAAGCTCGATTGCTCTGCGCCCGGTAGCTGGATAGAACGGTAGAGTTTGTGGGGGCAGGCCCGCGTTCGCTCGGGAGCCTGTAAGCATTCTAAGGCAACAGCTTCGAAAGAGAAAAAGCTGCTGCTTAACAATAAGAGAGTGAGAAGCGGTCGTTGCAACATGTTATTTTTTAATTGCCTGATAAATCACAAAACCATTGGCTTTGGCCAGAATATTTACCTTACCAAAGGCCTGCTCCAGCAATTGTTGGTAGGCGAGATGATTATTGGCGACCAGGGTTAAGGTACCACCAGATTGCAGCCGCGCCGCGCTTTGGGCAATAAAGGCTTCACTGATACTGTAGTCGGTTTTAATGCCGGTGTGAAAGGGTGGATTGCTGACAATATGCTTAAACAGCTGCGGCTGTGCTGGCAAACCATCAGCGGCAATAACCTGACCACTCAGTTGGTTAGCCTGTAAGGTGGCGTTAGTAGCAGCGATAGCCAAAGCGCTGATATCCGAGCAATACAGCTCAATGCCTGGCGCCTGCTGTTTTAGTGCGGCGCCGATAATGCCGGCGCCGCAGGCGAAGTCCAGCACCTTGCCATCCTGGATATGATCCAGGTACTGCAATAACAGCGCCGTGCCGGTATCCAGCTTGCCATGATTAAATACCCCGGGCAGCGAACAGATTGTCAGGTTATGCCCCTTATGCTGAATGTTAAACTGACTGATGGCGCCGGGTTTGAGTTGACTGAGATCGCCTGTGAGTGAAAACCACAGGCAGTGCTTGGCGTTATCCAGTTTATGCGCATGTAACCCCAGCTTCTCGGCGTGATTAACCAGGCTTTTAATACCGCCTTTATTATCACCTACCACATAGAGCTGGGCATCAGGCTGCAGCGCACTGGCGATACGGGCCAGATTATCGGCCAGTAATTCTTTACTCTTGGGATAAAACAGCACTGCGGTGGCAAACTGCTGGCTAAAGGCTGGCGTAGCGCTAAAGTAAACCTCGGCTCCGGCTTGCTGCCACTGCTGTTTAACGGCGGCATCAGTGGTAAAGCAGCTGATTTGCCCCAGTGCCGGTAACTGGCGGGCCAGTTGGTCGGCTTCTGGCTCGACAAATAATACCGGGCCCTGTAAATCGTCCAGGTTACGTAAAATCAGCTGACTGCTGTTAGCAAGCATTAACTTATCCTTTTAAACATCAGATCCCAGACACCGTGGCCCAAGCGCTGGCCGCGTTGTTCGAATTTGGTCAAAGGCCGGTGCTCCGGACGTTCGACATAGGTGTTGTCGGCGGATAAGTTCTGAAAACCTTCGGCAGCTTGCATTACTTCCAGCATATGCTCGGCATAGTTTTCCCAATCGGTCGCCATATGAAAGACACCACCGATCTTTAATTTACTGCGCAGTGCCTGCACAAAGTCTGGCTGCACGATACGTCTTTTATGATGGCGCTTTTTGTGCCAGGGATCCGGGAAAAACAGTTGCACTGTATCCAGGCTTTGCTCTGGGATCATCTCGGCTAACACTTCAACCGCATCATGTTCAAACACTTTCAGATTGCTTACGCCCTGCGCAACGGCTTCGGATAAGCAGGCGCCAACGCCCGGTTTATGCACCTCAATACCGATAAAATCCTGTTCCGGTGCCGCTTTTGCCATCGCTACCAGCGATTTGCCCATACCAAAGCCAATTTCCAGTACCCGCGGGGCGCTACGGCCAAACAGCTGGTCCAGATCCAGTAATGCTGGCTGATAATCTACGCCATAGCTTGACCAGTGATTTTCCAGCGCCAGTTGTTGGCCCTTGGTTAAGCGGCCTTCACGCAAGACGAAAGAGCGGATCCGCCGTAAATAAGGTTGCGTACTGGCATCATCCGGCTGATGGTCGTTTGGCGGTGTGGCCTGGTTGGTCATGCAAAGCTCCAATCTGAAAAATAAGTTGGCTATTATCCTTGGAAACGGTAGCAAGCTCAACCTCGGGCTCTGGTACAATTAGGGCGTGTTGACGTTTTCTGCAAAAACAAGCAGCAAACGTCAACACGCCCTAGTACTTTTCAATGGCAGGAGTCGTATTTTTGCAAACTGATACCTGGTTTAGTGAGCAGTTGGTAGCATGGTACCAGCAACATGGCCGCAAAGATTTACCCTGGCAGCAACAGCCCAGCCCCTATAAAACCTGGCTCTCGGAGGTAATGTTACAGCAGACTCAGGTGGTGACAGTAATACCCTATTTTCAGCGTTTTTTCGCCCGTTTCCCGGACGTTAAAACCCTGGCTGCTGCGCAAATCGACGAGGTGCTGCACTACTGGACTGGTCTTGGCTATTATGCGCGGGCGCGTAATTTACATCAGGCGGCACGGCAGATCGTCGAACTGCATCAGGGCGAATTTCCAACCGAATTTTCACAAGTATTGGCGCTGCCCGGTGTCGGGCGTTCTACCGCCGGCGCTATTCTGTCGTTGTCGCTGGGACAGCACTACCCGATTTTAGATGGTAACTGCAAGCGGGTGCTGAGTCGTTTTGCCGCAGTAAGCGGCTGGCCGGGCGAGAAAAAGGTCGAGCAGCAGCTATGGCAACTCGCAGAGCGCTATACGCCTAAGGATACAGTTCAGCAGTTTAATCAGGCGATGATGGATTTGGGCGCCTCGCTTTGCAGCCGCAGTAAACCGCGCTGTGCCGAGTGTCCGCTGGCCCGGCATTGTCAGGCGGCGTTAAAGGGCGAGCAGCAAGGTTATCCGGGTAAAAAACCAAAGAAAGCCTTACCTGAGCAGCAAAGTTTTTGGCTACTGTTAACCGCAGCCGATCAGGTGTTGCTAAAGCCGCGTCCGGCTAGTGGCTTATGGGGCGGCTTATATGGTTTTCTGGAATTTGCCAGTGCCGCAGAGCGCGAGCAATTTATCGCGCTGCAGGGCCTGGCGGTGCGACAACAAACGGAACTGGCGACCTTTCGGCATACCTTCAGCCATTTTCATTTATGGATCAATCCACTTTGGCTGCAACTTTCCAGCTTGCCGACGCGGGTAGAGGAGCAATCTGCCGCGCTCTGGTATACAATAAGCGCCATACCTGAGCTGGGGTTGTCAGCCCCGGCAAAAAACCTGCTGCAGCAGCTGGCTGCATTAAGTCTAAGCAAGGAAAAATTATGAGCCGTACCGTATTTTGCCAATTTCTGCAAAAAGAGGCGCCGGGATTGGATTTCCAGTTCTACCCGGGCGATCTGGGTAAGAAAATTTTCGACAACATCAGCAAAGAAGCCTGGGCACAGTGGCAAGCAAAACAGGTGATGCTGATTAACGAGAAAAAGCTGAATATGATGAATGTTGAGCATCGCAAGTTGTTAGAGCAGCAGATGGAAGCCTTTTTGTTCCAGGGGCAGGATGTGCAGCTTGATGGCTATACGCCACCTGCTAACTAAGCGCTGTATTACGCCCGTTTCGGAGACTTATGGCCCGCCGTTTACCGCCGCTTAATGCATTAAAAGCTTTTGAAACTGCTGCCCGGCATCTAAGTTTTACCAAGGCGGCCGAAGAGCTGTATGTGACTCAGGCGGCGATTAGTCACCAGATCAAAGCACTGGAAGATCATCTGGGGCTGAAACTCTTTATGCGGAAAAACCGCTCTTTGCTGCTAACCGAAGAAGGGCAGAGCTATTTTCTCGATATTAAAGAGATCTTTTTGCAGCTACACGAAGCCACCGAAAAATTGCTGGCGCGTGGTGCTAAGGGATCCTTGACCGTTAGCCTGCAGCCAAGCTTTGCCATTCAGTGGCTGGTGCCGCGGTTAAACCAGTTTAGTGAGCAGCATCCGGATATCGACGTGCGGATCAAGGCCGTGGATCAGGATGAAGGCTCGCTGACCGATGATGTTGATGTCGCCATTTATTATGGTCGCGGTAACTGGCGAAACCTGCATGCCGATAAATTACATACCGAATATTTACTACCGGTTTGTTCACCGCTGTTATTAAATGGCAGCAAACCGCTGAAAGAGCCAACCGATCTGCGTTTTCATAACCTGCTGCATGATGGCTCACGCCGTGCCTGGAAAGCCTGGTTTACTACCCAGGGTTTTAAAAACTTTAATGTTAATCAGGGGCCGATTTTTAGTCATTCCTCGATGGTGCTGCAGGCGGCGATTCATGGTCAGGGCGTAGCCTTGGCGCATAATGTACTAGCGCGGCCAGATATTAGCTCTGGCCGGCTGATCGTACCGTTTAATCATGTGCTGATCAGTAAAGACTCTTACTATCTGGTGTGTCGCGAGAGTCAAACCGAGCTTGGCAAGATCACAGCGTTCCGACAATGGATGCTGGATATGGTCAGCGCTGAGCAGGCCGAATTTGCCGAGCAGCAATTTACCAATGCAGTGGCAATGGATGATTAAATGCGAGCTAATCCTCTGGTATCGCTGACATTTGCTGTGCGAGTGCTACCATGACAGCGGTGGCCAGGTTATTACTTTGCCATGGCGCCGGCGCCGGCTGTGATAGTGCTTTTATGCAGCAGCTAGCCGCAGCGCTGCAGCAACAGCAGATAGAGGTGGTGCTGTTCGAGTTTGCTTATATGCAGCGTAAACGCGAGCTCGGTAAGCCGGTGCCGCCGCCTAAAGTTGCCAGTTTGCTGCCGGAGTTAGCGGCCGCGATAAAGGCGCTGGGTGACGATTTGCCGCTGTTTATTGGCGGTAAATCAATGGGCGGGCGGGTCGGGTCGCTGCTGGCTGCTATGCCTGAGCCCGCAGTCGAATCAGTGCGGGCGGTATTTGCCTATGGTTATCCGTTTCATCCACCGCGCAAAGCACAGTGGCGTACCGGGCATTTTTCTGAGCTTAGCCGGCCGCTGGTTATAATGCAGGGCGAACGGGACCCCTTTGGCAACTATGCTGAACTGAGCGCGCTGATGTCAGCTTGGCCTGAGGTGACTGTGCACTGGTTAAAAACAGCGGATCACGATTTTCAGCCACTTAAAAGTAGTGGCCTGAGCCAGCTCCAATTAATAGTGCAGGCCGCTGAGTTTACCCGAGGGAGTGTTGATGCAATTCTGGCTAAAGTTAAGTACTAGTCTGGCAGCTTTATACGGCGGCGCAGTAGTGGCGCTTGCGGCAGCACTGATGCATTTATGGCAAAGCAGCTTAACGGAGCTGGCGACCGGGCGGGTATTGGCTGCTTTAGCCATGTTGGCATTACATGCTTTAGGTTTGCTGCTGTTAAATATCTGGCAGCCGACGAAGCTGTTATTGGCCGTCAGACTGTGTTGGCATCTGGGTGTCTGGCTGTTTTGTTGGACACTGCTAAGCGGCGTTTTTGCCTTGCCGCTACATTTTTCGGCTTTGGCCCCGCTGGGTGGCCAGAGCTTTATTTTAGGTTGGCTGCTTCTGGCCATCGCAAGCTGGCGCCAGACAAGCTGGCATAGAGAGTAAGATGAAACAATTATTAGTATATTGCCGGGCTGGTTTTGAAAAAGAAGCGGCGGCTGAGCTGCAAGATCAGGCCGCAGCCTTTGCGGTGTTTGGTTTTTGCAAACTGAAAGCCAATAGCGCCTTTGTGATCTTTGAGGCCTATGACAGTGAAGCGTTACAGCGCTTTTACCGCGATTTCGATTTTCAGCACTTTATCTTTATCCGGCAGTGGTTATTGCTACTAAGCGGCGAACTGGAACTGCCAGCTCAGGATCGGATCGCACCCGTACTGCAGGCCGCACTGGCGGAAGAACTTAGCGGCTGTGGTAGCTTGCGGGTGGAATTCCCCGATACGAACGATGGCAAGACGTTATCGACACTTGCACGCAAGCTGACCGTGCCACTGCGCCAGTCCTTGCGTCAGGCTGGGGTGATGCTGCAAAAAGAACACAAACGTGCGCCGGTGTTGCACTTGTTTTTGTTAAGCGGCACTAGCGGCTACCTCGGATTGTCTTACCCGGAGAATAACTCTGCGCTGGAAAACGGTATTATGCGGCTGAAGTTTCCTGCAGAAGCGCCCAGTCGCAGTACTTTGAAGCTGGAAGAAGCCTTTATCACCTTTATCCCGAAAGATGAATGGGAAACCCGGCTCGCGCCAGGAATGCAAGCGGTGGATTTAGGTGCTTGTCCTGGTGGCTGGACCTATCAGTTGGTAAAACGCAGTATGATGGTTACCGCTATCGACAATGGTCCGATGGCTGAGTCGCTAATGGGAACGGGGCAGGTGAAGCATCTGATGGTGGACGGTTTCAAATTTGTCCCCGCCAAGAAAAATGTGTACTGGTTGGTTTGCGATATGATTGAGCAGCCGCAGCGCGTTGCCGCGCGCATTGCGGAGTGGTTAATTCAGGGCTGGTGTCAGGAATCCATCTTTAACCTGAAACTACCGATGAAAAGACGCTACGAGACGGTAAAAGAAGTGCTGGCTGCGTTTGAGCAACAGTTGCAGGATGCGGGATTCCGATACCAACTGCAGGCGCGGCATCTGTACCATGACCGGGAAGAGGTCACGGTACATGTGCAACCGATTAAGCGCTAAAGCGCTAATCGGTGAGCTGCAGGGTTAGCCAAACTAGCCGGTGATCTGAGCTGGCATCACGGGCGCCGACTAACGGATAGTCGGCATCGGCTTTTGCCGGCCAGAAGACTCCACCTTCTTTAATCTTCAAGCCTTGCTTCGATGGCAGCACATAGTCTGCCCGCATCCGCCAACTGGCGGTATGACTGGCCGCGTGTGGACGATCCGGGCTATGTTCGGCGCCGCCGATACTGGTCGGGACAAAGCTACCGTTTACCAGCGGATGCTGCACCAAACTCAAGATGCCGCTATGAATGGCATCGCCTTCTCCTTCCGCTGAGGCGTTCAGATCACCGACAATCACAAAGCGGCTACCGGCGGCCAGACCACCTGTTGTGCCCCGGTCATCATAGATATAACCTGCTTGCGCTGGTTGCAGATAATCTACCCAGAATCGGATCTCATCATGATTGCGTTTGCCGTTGCGGTTTTCCGGGCCGTCAAACACCGGCGGTGTCGGATGGCTGGTCAGCAGGTGTACACTGATACCGTTGATCAGTACCGGGATATCCCAATGGGCTTTTGAAGACAGCGGCAGTTGTTGCCAGGCTTCGGCACTATACCAGGGGGAGCCGTCAGCTTTTAACGTGACTTTATGTCCTGGCATGTCACGCCATTTAAAATGCTGGAAAGTGCGGATCTGCTCGCTCTGGATCGGATATTTTGACAGCAACACCATGCCGTACTGACCCGGATAAAAGCCATAGCCCCAGGCATCGGCACCTACACCTGTCGCCGTGCCATCATTATCCAGGTCAAACGGGCTGGGTTGGCCAGTATTGACCGTATTGTAATAGTAGTAGGGGTAATCAATCGGCTGGCTGCCGGCTTGTGGTTGATTAAGATAGTTTTTGATAAAGGCTTCGATACCTTGTTTCGGATCGGCAATATAGTCAAATTCATTTAATAGCAGGATGTCTGGCCGCACCCGCTGAATAATGGCAGCAATATTTTTCACCTGAGGGTGGTCGCCGTTGGCCAGAATATCAACCAAGATCTGGCTGCTGCCTCTTTCGCCTCGCGGTAGGTAGTTCTCGGCTTCCATACTGACATTAAAGGTAGCGACAGTGATTTGCTGCGTAGCCATAAGCACCTGACTATTAAGTAAAAAAAAGCCAACCCAAAGTTTGGCTATTAAGCGTTGAAGCATTGCTGTTCCCGTTATAACGAAAAGGTCAAACAGCATAGCCAGTCGAGGGCAGAAGATCCAGCTTTGGTCAGGCAGGCTAGCTGATTATGTCTGCAAAGTGGCGGAAAGGGGAGGGGGATGTGAGAAAATATAAAATTAAATGGAACTTTTTTCGTTGATTTTCTGCGCTATTGTTCGCATCAGAAATTAGACATGTTACACTAATATGACGGGAACGCCCTTTGACAGTATAACTATAGATAAGTTCCTATAATTTGGTATCTGTAACGAAAGTGAAATAATCTTCGTTTAGGCTTGGATACCCGATTGAACACTATCTGTGCAAAAAACTAAATCGGATTTAGCATAACCCACAACTACCAGGTGAAAACGATATGAAAATTAGACACTTAGCGATGGCTGTTACGCTCGCACTCGGCGTAAGCAACATGGCATTTGCTGATACCTCTTCTGCAATTCGTGGTAACGTTGTTACTGCAACAGGTGAAGTTGCTGCCAACGCCAGAGTTGAAATTTTACACGTGCCGTCAGGCACTCGTTCAGTCGCCACGACTAACCAGAGCGGTGCTTTTGCCAGCTCAGGTTTGCGTGTTGGTGGCCCTTACACCATTACCATTACCAGCCCGCAGGGTACTAAGGTTTATAACAATATCTTTATTTCGCTTGGCGAATCTTTCCGGATTAATGCCGAGTTAGAAGCACAACAGGTTGAGCGTATCGCCGTTACCGGTACTGCTATTTTGGCCGGTAATACTGGTAGCAGCAGCTACTTCAGTGCTAATGATGTCGCCAATACGCCAAGCTTCGATCGTGATATCAAGGATGTCGTGCGGAATAACCCTCTGGCCGTTCTAACAGCCAAAGATGGCGAGTTAGTGGTTGCCGGTACTAACCCGCGTTTTAACAGTATCAGTATCGATGGTATTGCCCAGAACGACGATTTTGGTTTGAATGCTAACGGTTATCCAACTACCCGTTCACCTATTTCATTAGATGCTATCGACCAAATTACTATCGATGTATCGCCATTTAACGCCAAAGATAGTGGTTTCCAGGGCGCTAAAATTAATGCTGTTACCCGTTCAGGTACTAACAAGTTCACTGGCTCGGTAATGTATGAAAAGCAAAGCGACAAGTGGGCAGGCACTCCTAAAGAAGGCCGTGTTGAGCGGCCGTTGCAATTTGATGAGTTTACCTATGGCGCCACTGCTGGTGGTGCAGTAGTGCAGGATAAATTGTTCTATTTCGTTTCCTACGAGTTTTATGAAGCTGATACCCCAATCGAATGGGGTCCAGCTGGTAGCGGTGCAGCTAACACCTCAGTTGCCAACCTGGTTCATTATAATGAAGTTCGTCGTATTGCCCGTGATGTCTATGGCGTCGATGCAGGTACCTGGGATTTAACACCTGTGACTGATGACAAAAAGTTATTGGTAAAGTTGGATTGGAACATTAGCCAGGATCACCGTGCCGCTTTCACTTACCAGTATAATAAAGGTAACAGAACCGCTAATACGACAGCGAATGCTAACCGCCTGCGTTTATCTTCACACTGGTACAATCGTATTGAAGAACTAAATAACTACGCGTTTAAGCTTTACTCTGACTGGACGCCTGACTTCTCGACTCAGTTTAGTGTAACCTATATTGATAACCCGACTACTCAAGCTTCATTCAGTGACTTTGGCGATATCACTGTTAATATCGGTGTGGGCTCAAGTAACATTGGTCTAGGTTCTGACTTCTCCCGTCACTCCAATGAGTTGAACAAAAAATCGACTATTGTTGCGATCGATGCTGACTACCTGTTGGGTGACCATAACCTGAGTTTCGGGTATCAGTTCAAGCGTCTGGATATCTTTAATATGTTCTTACAGAACACTAAAGGTTCATATACTTTTGACAGCTTGGCTGATTTTGAGGCGCGTCGTGCTTCACGCCTGATCTATCAGAATGCAACCAGCCTGAATCCAGCTGATGCTGCAGCTGAGTTTGTGCGGGATGAGCACGCCTTATATGTACACGATCAGTGGTTTGTAACTGATAGCCTGCAAATTGATATCGGTCTGCGCTATGAAATGCTGGCCTCAAACGATCGCCCGGTATTTAACCAACAAGCAAAGACTCGCACGGGCTTTGATAACACTGAGAACCTGGATGGGCTGGATATTTTCCTGCCACGTTTTGGCTTTAAGTGGGATGCCGCTGACGATTTAACAGTTCGTGGTGGTATTGGTCGTTTCTCAGGCGGTCAGCCGACTGTTTGGATTTCAAACGCTTACTCAAATCCTGGTGTTGGCCGTGCACAATTTGATGTACGTAACCCGTCAAGCAGCCCATTGGCTTCTGCTCTAAACAATGTAGATATCAAAGATGTCCCGCAGGCGTTTAAAGATGCAGTTGCTAATTCAGCCGTATTCGCCGATACCAACTTCACTGATCCTAACTTTAAGATGCCATCTGATTGGCGCTTCCAGTTAGCAGCTGACTATATGATTAATATTCCGTACATTGCTGATGATGTAATGTGGACCACGGAATTTATGTATAAGAAGCCTGAAAATACTGCATTCTGGGTTGACGCAAGTTTAACTGGACGTGAGTCAAGATTTACGGCTGATGGTCAGCGTATTATATATAACGCTGCGGCGCCAAGAGATTTGATGTTAACTAATGCAGATAAAGAGGGGCGTTCTAAAATTTTCAGCACTATGCTGAGCAAGGCATGGGATAACGGTATTCGGGTAACTACCTCTTATACCAATCAGGACATCACTGATTCCCATACCAGCACCAGTTCAACTGCAACCAGTAACTATGGCTTTAATACCACTATCAACCGTAACGAAGCCGTGGTTGGTCGTTCAGCTTTCGAAACCGAGCATCGCTTTGTGGTTAATTTTGGCTACGAGCATGAGTTCTTTGCTGGCTATAAGACCAATGTGAACATGTTCTATGAGCGTCGCTCAGGTAAGCCAATTACCTACTTCCTGAATGGTAATAACAATACTTTCAATACCAGCACAGGTTTTGGTAACCCATATAACCTGCTAAGTCCGGGTACTACTTCGAATGCGTTACTGGTATATATTCCAACAGCTAACGATCCGAACGTTGTGTTCCTAAGTGATGCTGCACGCACCAGCTTCTTCAATACCATCAATGCGCTGGGTTTGGATAAGTATGCTGGTGGTTATGCACCTCGGGGTTCTCATACTACGCCGTGGGTCACTACTCTGGACTTAAACTTCCGTCAGGAGATCCCAGGGTTGTTAGAGGGTCATAAAGGTACTTTCTACTTTACTATCGCTAACTTCCTGAACCTGTTAGACAGTTCAAAAGGTCGTGTCTATGGTAGTGATTTTGGTACTATCCAGTTGGTTGACTTCGCTATCAACCCAACAACTGGCCAGTACGTTTATGGTAACGTGACCAGCAATACCAATAATTATGATAAGTTCTACAACCAGTTCTCTACCTGGAGACTGAAAATGGGTGTGAGCTACCGCTTCTAATTATTAGTTGCTATCAAAAATGCCAGTCAATTGACTGGCATTTTTCA
>NZ_AHTH01000010.1 GCF_000245735.1 Alishewanella jeotgali KCTC 22429 | reverse complement strand
GTAAGCGTAACGCCAACCACACATTCCAATCCTAACTGATCAACTTTACCCTGACTGCCACTATCAACTGTCAGGGTAATCATCATGCACCGCACCAAAGAACAATGGTTGGCTTTATTTGCCGAGCAAGCCCAAAGGTGGTCTCACCCAAACTGAATTTGCAAAACGCCAGGGCATCATTCCTACGTATTTTAGTTATCGCAAGCGACAATTGTTGGCGCTTCAGGATAATGACGGCGGCTTTATTGAGCTGACGCCACAGGGCTTGCAGCTGAATCAATCCATTTTACTACGCAAGCGTGATGTGGAATTGCAGTTTCCAGCCGGCACCGATGCGCTGTGGTTAGCTGCCTTGCTCAGAGCGCTTTAACTATGAAAATGTTCCTCGATGTGCCCCAGGTCTATTTGCATAAACAGCCAGTCGACTTTCGTAAATCCATTAATGGCTTATCGTTGCTGGTCGAGCAAGAGATGCAGCTCTCGCCCTTTAGTGGCGCGCTGTTTGTGTTCTGTAATCAGCAGCGCACCCGGTTAAAAGTGCTGTACTGGGATAGCACCGGCTTTTGCCTGTGGTACAAACGGCTTGAAAAAGACAAGTTTCGCTGGCCACGGCAAATGCCAGGTAAAGTGTTAGCCATTAGCGAGCAGCAGTGGCATTGGCTGTTGCAAGGTGTCGATATTCAAAAAATCACCGCACATCAGCCACTGCATTACCAAAGCGTCGGTTGATATGCCGATCGGCTATAAATCCTGTAGATCGCATCCAAAACAATCTAAATCTTACCAAGCACTTAGCCCGATTGGCCGTTACAATAGCGGCCATGAAAAAGACACCTCAATCCTTACCTGATGATGTTGAACTGCTCAAGAAAATGCTGCTTGAGCAGACGCAAAAGCTTGAGCGGAAACTGGCGCAAAAAGATAAACGCATCGCCAAATTAGAGCGGGTTAACCAGCAACTGTCGGACAAGTTGCAGCAATTGCTCGAGCGTTACAACCTGAAGAAGTACCAGAAATTTAGCCCCAGCAGTGAAACCTATGAAGGTGAAGGCGAGGTGTTAAATGAGGCCGAACAGCTTATTGAAGACGAGTCAGTAGCGACAGAGCCAGATACTCAGACGACCGAGAGCGCTGAGAAACCCGCCGCTAAGCCACGCCGACCAAGGATTGCCCCTGAGCTGCCGCGCGTTGATGTTATCCATGACATTGACGATAAAACCTGTGCTTGCTGCGGCCATGCGCTGCATAAAATGGGTGAAGAAGTTAGTGAGCAAATCGAGTTCGTGCCAGCACAAATCCGGGTGCTGAGAAACGTGCGGCTGAAATACAGCTGCCGGCAGTGTGAGACCAATGGCATGAAGGTGGACATTAAGATTGCCGATGTGCCACCGGCGGTTATCCCGAAAAGCATGGCCACACCGAGTCTGCTGGCACAAATCATCAGCAGCAAAATGCACTATGGCTTGCCGCTTTATCGTCAGGAGCAGTTGTTTAATCAGGCCGGTATTGAGCTTAGCCGTCAAACGATGAGCCGCTGGCTGATAACCTGTGCAGAAAAACTGAAACCGCTACTGGCGTTAATGAAAGCCGAGCTTCTGAAACAGCCGGTGCTATGGGCAGATGAAACCACGGTTAATGTATTAGACGTTGAGAAAAGCACCTGTTATATGTGGGTATATGGCTGTGGCTTAGAGCAAAGCACTGGCCCCAAACTGGTGCTGTTTGATTATCAGGATAGTCGCAGCAGTAAACATCCCACCGACTTCCTGACGGGGTTTACCGGCTATCTGCAGGTTGATGGTTATGCCGGATATGAGAAAACCCACGCAACCTTAGTCGGCTGCTGGGCACATGCCAGACGTAAGTTCGTTGAAGCACAAAAAGCGCAGGGCAAAGGCAAAACGGGTAAGGCGGATGTGGCCCTTAACCATATCCAGAAACTCTATGCACTGGAGAGTAAATTAAAAACCGCGCCGCCTGATAAGAAATATGACGCCAGACAAACGCTAGCCAAGCCACTGTTAGAACAATTCAAAAGCTGGCTGGATAAATCAAGCGAGAGTGTCACGAAAGAAGGTTTACTGGGAGCTGCTATCACGTATAGCCTGAATCAGTGGTCCAAACTTATGCGCTATCTGGATGATGGCAGGTTGAATATCGACAACAATCGCGCTGAGCGCGCCATCAAACCGTTCGTGATTGGTCGCAAGGCATGGTTGTTTGCCAATACCAAATCGGGAGCACAAGCCAGTGCGGCACTATACAGCCTGGTTGAAACCGCCAAAATCAATGGTCTGGAACCCTATGATTACTTATGCCGGTTGCTGACAGAGTTGCCCAAAGCCAATACCCATGAGCAATTACAACAACTCCTACCTTACTAATCAGCAGCCACACCGCAAGGTGTGGTTGCTGTTACGCTTACAGTTTGTTTTTTCTGTTCTATCAGTATTGGGGTTTCTTTGGTACCGCAGCCCAGGTCGGACTTTTAATCAGTGCGCCGCTGTTAAGCCTGGCTCTGGTTGGGTGGCTCATGCGGATCGATGCCAGTGGTTACTATGCCAAGCTGGCTGCTCTGGTGTCCTTCGCTGCCTGGGTGCTGAATATCGTCATGCTGGGCAGTATTTTTAATTTGCCGGCATCGCCAAATGCCTTTGCTGTCTTTGCGCTCTATGCCTTTACGCTGGCGTATTTACTGAACCTGCGGTTACTGTTAGCTGTGGGTATGCTCTGTAGTTATATTTTTCTTGGCGCCCGCTTTGGCAGCTGGATGGGCAGTTACTGGGTGTCGACCGGCGAATATCCGGAACATTTTCTGTTAACCAGCCTGTTGTTCTTTTTGTTACCCCTTAAATTTAAGCAGCAGCACTACGATGGTTTTGCTGCCATTTATCAGATCCTCGCGGCGGTAGTGTTCTTTATCGCGATACTGATCCTGGCGAACTGGGGCAGTGTCAGTTATTTACCCTGGTCGCATAGCGTCATTGAAGGGCTGTATCAGGTGCTGGGTTTTGTCTGTAGCGCCTTGCTGGTGCTGTACGGTATCCGGCAACAGGCGGCAAAGTTAATGCTCACCGGTAATGTGTTCTTTGCGTTGTTCCTGTATACCAAGTTTTTTGACTGGTGGTGGGACTGGTTACCGAAGTACCTGTTCTTTTTCCTGTTGGGGCTGACGGCCATTCTGGCACTGTTAATCTTTAACCGGTTACGGCTGGTGGTTCAAACCGCAGCCAAGCCAGATGAGGTGGCCAATGTTTAAGCCTGTGGCAAAAAAGCTGTTACTGTTGGCTGTGATAACCGTACTGGGCGTCAACGCCTTTATCCTTGGCAAAGTCTGGCTAAACCGCAGTTTGGTTGTGGCTGAGCTGACGCTGAGTGAGCGGGAGCTTGACATGCCATATCACTGGGGTATGGCCAAAGAAGATTCATCATTACGCCTAAATCTAGCCTGGACCACGCCCTGGTTAACGTCAAGCGAGGATGATTGGCAATATTTGTCTCGACAGCAACAACGTATCCTAAGGTTGCAGCAGCCGCAGTTTGCCAGTTTTCGATTCGGTAGCTGCACAGATGGCTATCAGCGGCAACAGCGTTCAGGCTGGGTGTTGCTGGAGTTTAATGGTCAGAGTTATCAGGACTACCTGAAACAAGCGGAACAACATTATGCTGTGATACAACAACGGCTGGCAGCAGAAGCGGCTGCGGAGTTAAATGCTGGCATGGCACAGGACAGGCTGCAGGCAGCAGCAAAACGCCGGCAGGAACAGCAGCAACGTGCCGAAGAACAATGGCGGGTTGCCCGCGAGGAGGCAACCCGCCTCTTTGTGATTGATGCCGCCGCAGATCGCAACTTATTACAGCAAACACTGGCAAAACATAGTGGGCCGACAGCCGGTCAGCTATTGCTAGTGCCTGCAGATATTCAGCTTAGCTATACCTGGTGTCAGGACGATAAAACAGCAAAACAGCCCGAGGTAATGGTAAACCGCTTGGCGGTGGAGTCGTTATATGTGGCTAAGCCTTATGCGCAACACTTGCCACGGGATGCCAATCGTCAACATAAAATCCGCTTTCAGGCTCAGCTGCGCTATGGCCGTTATGCCGAGCCCTGGCTAAGTGCGCTGACGCTCAGCGGGACTGAGCCTTAAGCTATTGGCTGCTGCGGTAAATCTAACAGCAGCTGCTCCAGCTTAAACACATGTTCATCCTGTTCGTTAAGCTGGCGCAGTGCCTGTGCCAGCTGCAGCAAATACTCGCTATTCGGGCCGCTCGGGCCACGGCTTTCGGCAATCTGTCTGGCAATATCGGCTTCCGGTGCCGGCCCCAAATAGGCGGCATTATCCGGATTGGCAATATAGACCACGCCTTGCTCGATGCCTGAGCTATCCGCTGTGGAGTGGGGACCTGCGTTATCCAGCCAGTGCAGTTCGGTAAAAAAGCGCAGATAGCCGTTTTTCTCACGCTGATCTAAATGGGCAAAGGTATCCGGTGTTACCTGATACGCCATACCGACACAGCGCTTAGCGGCCGCTTCCACCAGGGTAACAACCCGGCCCGGTGCCTCTGGCGTACCACGGTGATCGTGCGAACCTTGCCAGAAGCGGCGCTGCCAGCCATAAATACAGGCCGGCCGGCTAGCGAGATAGGGAAAATCCGCTTTATAGATTAAAGAACCATAACCGAACAGCCATACCGTATTCAGATGATCTAAGGGTTGGCGTTGTTGGTTTAAAGTAATGGTGTTAACAGGCATACACTGATTAGTGAGTTTCGGCTGCAATTTGCCGCAGCGCTGCCGCCAGTTGTTGCGGCTCCTGGGCGCCGGAAATCAGGTATTTATTATTGATAATAAAGGCCGGCACGGAAGAAATGCCAGCATGCTAATAGCGGGCGATATCCTGTTGTACCTGCTCGCTGTAAGCATCTGAGGCCAGAATTTGCGCTGCCGTTGTCACATCTAACCCCAGTTTAGCCACACAGTCGAGCAGCACCTGATGCCTGGAGACATCGGCAGCCTCACCAAAATAGGCGGTGAATAATGCCATTTTCATTGCCGTCGCCTGGCCTTGCGTCTCTGCCCATTTCACCAGCCGGTGTGCATCAAAGGTATTGCAGGTAAAGCGCTGCTGCATCTTGCTGAAATTTAAGCCAAGCTCTGCCGCGACTTCCATAATGTAAGCCTGACTTTGCCGCATCTCGGCTTCGGATTTACCGTATTTACGGCTTAGCGCTGGCAGGATCGGCTCTTGCGGCGCGTTTTTATCAGGATTGAGCTCAAAGGCATGCCATTCCAGTTCAATCTTAAGTTCAGGCAGACTGGCCAAAGCGCGCTCTAAGCGGGCATAACCCACAGCGCACCAGGGGCAGGCGATATCGGAGACAAGATCAATTTTTAGATTAACCATTTTGGGGTTCTCGTATAGTCACTTAACAGGTTGGGGTGATACTCATTACCACCATTACCCTGAGGTTGAGCTGGCGCCCAGCTTTTTAATAAACGCAGTATAACGTTAAAACCGTAGAGCGGGCATGCACATTCTGGGTCGTTATTTTAGTAACAGCGCCGCTGTTAGCTTGCTGTTTGATAGTATGGCCTCTATTCTTCAACCTAACACCGCACTCGCGCGATGAGCAAAAGCAAAGTGCTAATGCTGCAGTATCTAAACTAATCTTGGGATGAAATCACATGAAAACAATTGGTTATGCAGCTTTTTCTACTGATGCAGTTATGGCCCCTTATCATTTTGAGCGGCGGGCCTTGCGGCCTAATGATGTCGCCATTGAGATTTTATTTTGTGGTGTCTGTCACTCAGATTTACATACTGTAAATGGCGATTGGGGGCCACAGCCGTATCCGTTAATCCCTGGACATGAGATTGTGGGCAGAGTGCAGGCTGTCGGATCTGCGGTAGTACATTATAAAGAGGGAGACCGGGTGGCGGTTGGCTGTTTGGTTGATAGCTGCCAGCAGTGTGATCAGTGCGAAAAGCATGCGGAACAATATTGTCGTACCGGTATCACCCCGACCTATGGCGCGCCGGATCGTGTTGATGGTGTTATTACTCAGGGTGGCTACTCTAAGCACATCGTCGTGCGGGAAGAGTTTGTGCTGCGAATTCCGGAAAACATGGATCTGGCAAAGGCCGCCTCTATTCTCTGTGCTGGTATCACCACCTATTCGCCACTTCGTACCTGGCAGGTCGGCCGCGGCAGCCGGGTTGGGGTAGTTGGGTTAGGGGGCCTGGGGCATATGGCGGTGAAATTGGCTCATGCGATGGGTGCTGAGGTAACCGTCATTAGCCGCTCAGATCAGAAAAAAGCACAAGCCATCGCTATGGGTGCGAAAGCCATGCTGATTTCATCTGATACTGCAGCGATGAAAGCTGCCGCTAGCGCCTTTGATTTAATTATTGATACAGTACCAGTCAAACATGATGTAAGTATTTATACACCGCTGCTGGATGTTGATGGCACTCTGGTGATCGTCGGGCAGGTTGGTCCGCTAAATGAGCTGATGACCATTCCGTTAATTATGGGGCGGCGGCGAATTGCAGGATCATTAATTGGTGGTATTGCTGAAACACAGGAAGTTTTGAACTTCTGTGCCGAGCATGATGTTTATCCTGATTGCGAGATGATTCGCATGGACCAGATCAATGAGGCCTTTAGTCGATTAAAAGAAGGCGACTTAGCGCGTCGTTTTGTAATTGATATGGCCTCCCTCAACCCGAACTAAGCAAATAAGCGCTGCGGACACAGGCTGCAAATGCAGCTGTGTCCAATGTTGCCAGCACTGTTATTAGCTATGGTTATTGTGTGGTAAGTTTTTTCACCTCAGCTTCAAAGGCCCCTTCGGCCAGCTTAACCGTGACTTTATCACCAGGCGCTAACTGCGAGTTACGAGTAACTACCTGTTGCTGAGCATCAAAGGCGATACTATAGCCCCGAGCTAAAGTAGCCAGAGGGCTGACCGTATGCAGTTGTTTACTCAGTTGTATTAAATTGAATTTATGCTGTTTTAGTTGCTGCAACTGCGCCTGCTGTAAACGCTTTGCCAGCTGCTGTAGCTGCAGTTGCTGCTGCTTAATGGCCTTGGCCGGCGATAAGTGCTGCAAGCTTTGTTGTAAATAACTGTGTTGCCGCCGCGCGGTTTGCAGGTGTTGCTGCATCCGCCGTTGCAAACGCAGCTGCAATTCATCCAGCCGCTGCTGCTGTTGCTCCAGCCGCCGCTGTGGATGCAGTTGCTGCAGCCGTTGTTGCAGTTGCATTAAACGTGGTTGCTGCTGCGCCAGTTGCCGGCGTACAGCACGGCTAAGGCGTTGCTGCAGCTGTGTTAACGCCGTCAGATACTGGCTTTGGTCCGGTGATACCAGCTCTGCCGCGGCCGATGGCGTGGCGGCCCGCACATCGGCAACAAAATCGGTTAGCGCAAAATCAATTTCATGGCCCACCGCACTGACAATCGGGATCGGACACTCGGCCACGGCACGGGCCAGGGCTTCATCATTAAAACACCAGAGATCTTCAATCGAACCACCGCCACGGCCGATAATCAAGACATCGACTTCGTTGCGTCTTATCGCGCTGCTGAGCATATTTCGAAGTTGAGCAGCGGCGGTTTCCCCCTGCACCTGACACGGATAAATAATCAGCTCAATGCCCGGCGCCCGGCGCGCCAGCACGGTAATAATATCGCGAACGGCGGCACCGGTAGGCGAGGTAATGACCCCCACACGCCGCGGATTAGCAGGTAACGGCCTTTTCCGTTCAGGGGCAAATAAGCCCTCGGCTGCCAGTTTGGCTTTAAGTTGCTCAAACTGTTGTTTTAACAAGCCAGCACCGGCCGGCTCAATAAATTCGGCCAGCAACTGATATTCACCACGCGGCTCATAAACACTAATCCGGGCCCGGATCAGCACTTGCTGGCCATTTTGCGGCCTGACAGTGGCATAGCGGTTGGCTTGCTTAAACATCGCTACCTTAACCTGTGCCGCCTGATCTTTGAGGCTAAAATACCAATGGCCGGAAGCGGCTGCGACAAAGTTTGACACTTCGCCAACCAGCCATAGCTGCTGAAACTGCAACTCCAGCGTCAGTCGTACTTCAGAATTCAGGCGTGATACCGTATAAATATCCGGGTTTTGCATAGCGTCATTCAGTTTAGCAATCAGGCCCCTAGTGTACCCAGAGTGGGGCTACCTGACAAAAAGAAAAAAAGCCTTTGTCCTAAAGCCCGCTTTGCGCTAAAATTGCACCGCAACATTCCCTATCATTTCACCCAGAAAGCGAGATTGTTGCAATGCTCAGGATCATCAAAGAAGCCCTTACTTTTGACGACGTGTTATTAGTACCGGCACACTCTAGTGTTTTACCCCACACTGCGGATTTACGCACTAAACTTACCGCCTCAATCACGCTGAATATCCCGATGGTATCCGCTTCTATGGATACGGTTACCGAAGCCCGGCTGGCCATTGCGCTGGCGCAGGAAGGCGGTATCGGTTTTATTCATAAAAATATGACCATTGAAGAGCAGGCTGCCAACGTACGTAAAGTGAAAAAGTACGAAAGCGGTGTGGTCTCTGATCCGGTAACGGCCTCTGCTGAGATGACGGTACGCGACGTGCAGGCACTGGCGCAGCAGCATGGTTTCTCCGGCTTTCCGGTACTGGATAAACAGGGTGAATTAGTCGGTATCGTTACCGGCCGGGATATGAGCTTTGAAGCCAATCTGCAGGCGAAAGTGACCGATGTCATGACGCCGCGTGAGCGTCTGGTGACGGTAAATGAAAATGCCCCACGCGAACAGGCACTGAAGCTGATGCATCAACACCGTATCGAGAAGGTACTGGTGGTGGATGATCACTTTAAACTGAAAGGCCTGATCACCGTGCGTGACTACTACAAAGCCGCCAGTAAGCCAAATGCCTGTAAAGATGAATTAGGCCGGTTACGGGTGGGTGCGGCAGTGGGCGTAGGCCCAGGCACTGACGAGCGCATCGCCGCCCTGGTAGAAGCCGGTGTTGATATCCTGCTGATTGATACCTCACATGGCCACTCGCAAGGTGTCATTGACCGCGTTAAACAAACCCGCGCCCAGTATCCGGATTTGCAAATTGTTGCCGGTAATGTGGCAACGGCAGAAGGCGCGAAGGCGCTGGCCGAAGCCGGTGCCAATGCGGTGAAAGTGGGTATCGGCCCAGGTTCAATTTGTACTACCCGTATTGTTACCGGCTGTGGTGTACCGCAAATTACGGCCATTTCTGATGCAGTAGAAGGGGTAAAAGGCACCGACGTTTGCATTATCGCCGATGGCGGCATCCGTTTCTCCGGTGACATTGCCAAAGCCTTAGTGGCTGGCGCTAACTGTGTAATGGTGGGCTCGATGTTTGCCGGTACTGAAGAAGCGCCGGGCGAAGTTGAACTCTATCAGGGCCGCTACTACAAATCTTACCGCGGTATGGGCTCGTTAGGTGCGATGGCGCAGCGTAACGGTTCGTCTGACCGCTATTTCCAGGGCAGCAACAACGCGGAAAAACTGGTACCGGAAGGCATCGAAGGCCGTGTGGCCTATAAAGGCCCGATTGAAACCATTATCCATCAGCAAATGGGTGGCCTGCGCTCTGCGATGGGCTTAACCGGTTCACCGGATATCGATACCCTGCGCACCAAGCCCAGCTTTGTCAAAGTGACAGCCGCCGGCATGGGCGAGTCGCATGTGCATGATGTGCAGATCACCAAAGAAGCACCGAACTACCGTTTGGGTTAAGTTGGCGGTTAGGTAAATTTAGCGTTTAGGTTAGCTTGGCGTTTTCGTTAAGCCAATACCCGAATCCGGCTGGCGCAAGCCAGCCGCCTGAGCATACAAGGTTACTATGAACAAAAATATTCATCATCATCGTATTCTGATCCTCGACTTTGGTTCGCAATATACCCAGCTGATTGCCCGCCGGGTGCGCGAAATCGGCGTTTACTGCGAGCTGTGGGCCTGGGATGTGACCGAAGCCCAAATCCGCGATTTTAATCCAACCGGTATTATCTTATCCGGCGGCCCGGAAAGCGTTACCGAAGCCGGCTCACCACGGGCACCGGCTTATGTGTTTGAAGCGGGCGTGCCGGTACTGGGCGTGTGCTACGGTATGCAAACTATGGCAGAGCAGCTGGGCGGTAAGGTGCAGGGCTCAGAGGAGCGTGAGTTTGGTTATGCCCAGGTCGAAGTGCTGGCGCCAAATGAACTGTTCGCCAAAATTGAAGACCATATCGGCGCCAACGGCAATGCCTTGTTAGATGTGTGGATGAGCCACGGCGATAAAGTGGTACAGATCCCGGCCGGTTTTACGACGATTGCCCAAACGCCAACCTGCCCGCATGCCGCCATGGCGGACGAAGCGCGGCAGTTTTACGGTGTACAGTTCCACCCGGAAGTCACCCATACCCGCCAGGGCCTGCGGATGCTGGAGCATTTTGTGGTGGATATCTGTGGCTGTGACAAGCTGTGGACGCCAGCCTCGATTATTGAAGATGCCATCGTACGCTTAAAACAGCAAATCGGTGATGATCAGGTGATCCTGGGCTTATCCGGTGGTGTCGACAGCTCTGTGGTCGCCATGCTGCTGCACCGCGCTATCGGCAAAAACCTGACCTGTGTTTTTGTTGATAACGGCCTGCTGCGCCTCAACGAAGGCAAGCAGGTCATGGATATGTTTGGCGATCACTTTGGTTTAAATATTATCAAAGTCGATGCCGAACAGCGTTTCCTGTCGGCCTTAGCCGGCGTGGATGAGCCGGAAGCGAAGCGGAAAATTATCGGCCGCGTTTTTGTTGAAGTGTTCGACGAACAAGCGCAAAAGCTGAGCAATGCCAAATGGCTGGCACAGGGCACCATCTATCCGGATGTGATTGAATCCGCAGGTTCCGCAACCGGTAAAGCCCATGTGATTAAATCGCACCATAACGTTGGCGGTTTGCCAGAGCATATGAAGCTGGGCTTAGTCGAGCCACTGCGCGAATTGTTTAAAGACGAAGTGCGCAAAGTCGGTTTAGAGTTGGGCTTACCGTACGATATGCTGTACCGTCACCCGTTCCCGGGACCAGGTTTAGGGGTGCGGGTACTGGGCGAAATCAAAAAAGAATACTGCGACTTACTGCGCCGTGCCGATGCGATCTTTATCGAAGAGCTGCATAAAGCCGATCTGTACAATAAAGTCAGCCAGGCGTTCGCCGTATTCCTGCCGGTTAAATCAGTGGGTGTAATGGGCGATGCCCGTAAGTACGACTGGGTGATCTCGCTACGCGCGGTAGAAACCATCGACTTTATGACCGCACATTGGGCACACCTGCCATATGAGTTGCTGGGTAAGGTGTCGAACCGGATTATTAACGAGATCAATGGTATTAGCCGCGTAGTTTACGATATTTCAGGCAAGCCACCAGCGACCATCGAATGGGAATAATTTTGGCGTTGTCTTTGTCACTGTAGCGGCATTGTCTTCGCCGTTCACCCCGGTCACATACTGTATGTATGCTCCCGGGGCTGAACAGCTCGACGGCTTTGCTACAGCAACAAATCCTTAGCCAAAACCCGAGTAAATTAAGGCGTTGTTTTTATTACTGTAGCGCCATTCTAAACGCTACCCCGCTCCAGGACTCCGGTACGCTCGTCGTACCGGAGTCCATTCTGCGATAGTGATAGCAGCACCAATCTCAACGCTACCGCAAACCCAGGACTCCGGTACGCTCGCCGTACCGGAGTCCACTCTGCGATAGTGATAGCAGCACCAATCTCATCGCTACAGCAAACCTAGGACTCCGGTACGCTCGCCGTACCGGAGTCCATCCTGCGATAGTGATAGCAGCACTAATCTCAACGCTACCCCGATCCGGGACTCCGGTATGCTTGCCGTACCGGAGTCCATCCTGCGATAGTGATTATATCGCTTTGGCGCAACCATGATGACAGATGAAGCAGTCTATCTTGCTGATGGACAACAAACTGGCCGCTAACGCGGCCAGAAGAGCGGTTTTACCTATTGACTCCGAGAAGGCTCATATGTGTTATGTGCAACACATTCCAGAGCCTTAACTTTTATTTCTTCTGCTATTTTGATCCATGGTATCTCATACTCTGCGATACCAAAACCTGAAAGAGTAATGGCGCTACTTCCGTGGCCTCCCCAATACAACTCGTAAAATAAACCATCAAGCATTATTACATCCGTTTCTTGTACAGGTTTATATCCTAAAATCATTTTAGATGAGTCTAAGAGGGAGTTTTTTAACTTTTCAATTAAAGCAACTACGTTAGGGCAATTTTTTAACTTTAGATTGTTTTTTGTTATTGCTTTTGTTACAAAATCTTTGGATGCAATCATTAACTCTTTATCATCGATTTGAAAACCATACATCCCTTTTTTATTCCCAAAGTATCCAACTTGAAATTTTATATCAGGAAAAAACTCTTCGTGTTCTTCATAAGGAAAAGCAGTCTCTAAAATGGGAGTGGGCAAATGATCATTGGTAGAACAAGATAACAAATGAGTTGAGATTAATAATATAATTATCAGTTTAAACATAAACTTCCATTTGCACATAACACCATTGCTAATGGGCAGCCGAAACGCAGTTTAGGCTGTCCCGTGGAGACCACGCTTTTTTTGGCCGTAACGAAATTTAGTAACTTGTCATACGTCATCTTCAAAGGCAATCAATTCCTAAGGAGCATACTGTGTATATGCCAATTAAAGGGAAAAGAGCCGTATAAAGAGCTGAGAAAACACCTGCAAACCAATGAATAAAGAGTGATGAAGGTTTCTTAAAAAAGCTGGTTGCAACAAGCATTAATATAATCGGACTCCCATACATAATAATTTTGCTCAAAGCATACTTAATTGGAGGCTGCACTATTCCATAGGGAGAACTTTCGAAGAAATACCCATATGCACCAAGCAGAATTACTACAAACAATACTATAAAACAGACAGGAGTTGCTCCCATTCTCATTCGTAACCTAAAAATCAATTCAGCAGCCGCGAAAAGAAGTAAGAAAATAGTGATTAATATCGTGGCCAAGATACTCTCCTTGACATATAACGCTTTAGAGTTTTATCCGGCACGCTTTTCAGTGACGGATAAACTCCTGATGAACGGCCCGGTTCACTTAATTTTTGGTATAACTGATGCTAATGGGGTTTGTTTATTTTGGAAACAGATAATTTACCGGCTACCGTTGAAGATGTGGTTGGTTTTGATACTTTTTCCTACCTTTCACACGCAGCATCACCAGGAAAATCGACGACATCGGTTTTCTGCTCCAGTTCGCAGATTATGACTCCGGTACGGCAAGCATACCGGAGTCAGGCGCAGTAGCGGCAAAGCCGGAACGAAAAAGCTGTCGCTATCCTTGGTCTTGTTAGGGCTCTTGACATATACTTGTACGGAAAGTCCGTACATCAAGGTGCCGTTATGGATACGATTAGCGTAAACAAATTTAGAGACAACATGAAGAGTGTTGTAGAAGAAGTGATTAACAGACACGAACCGCTCAAGGTAACGAGAAGGGCCGGAGATGCGTTCGTTGTGATTAGTGCCGATGACTGGGAGCGCGAGCAAGAAACGCTTTATATACTGCAGAACCAAAATCTGATGCAACAGATTGCTAGGTCCCTTGAAACTCACAACAGTGGTAAAGGCTATATTCCGACCGAAGAGCAAATGAATGAGATCACTGGTCTTTGAAGGCAACACTTGGGAAGCGTATGAAGCTATGCGCGAGAAAGATAAACAATTGCACAAGGCATTGTGCAAATTACTGAGGGAAATGCTGCGTTCAAACAATCCCGCTGCAGGTTTAGGGAAGCCAGAACCACTTAAGCATAATCTCTCCGGCCTCTGGTCAAAACGGATATCTCAGAAAGATCGTTTGGTATATCGGTTCGACGAAAAAGCTATTTATATCTTCGCTATTGGTGGTCACTACGATCAGACCTAGCCTAACGGCAAGCATACCGGAGTCAGGTGCAGTAGCCAGGGCTGTTGCAAAGGCTTGGTGCCATCTCCCCTAAATCAAATCCGTGTTCCATACAGCGGCACAGGCAAAACGACGACATTGGTTTTCTGCTCTAGATCGCAGATGTGACTCCGGTACGACAAGCATACCGGAGTCAGGTGTAGTAGTGCAGGCTAAGATTCCCAAGTTGGCGCCACTGTGCTACTTTTATCTGGCTGACCAACTCCGGACGGGATCCGTAGCCGCGTGCACATACTCAACGCCGGCTTCGCATTGCATAATAAGAGGAAAAACCGATGCGTAACGTCAAAGTCATCCAGCATAGTATTGTGATAAAGGCACCAGTCGAACATGTCTGGCAACGGATGTTTGACCCACAGGCTTACCGGCAGTGGACGGCGGCTTTTTGCGAAGGCTCTTATTATCAGGGCGAATGGCGGCAAGGTGAGACGATACGCTTTCTCGATCCCGACGGTAATGGCATGGTCGCGCATATCGCCGAGGTACGGCCGTTGGAGTTTATGTCAATCAGCCATCAGGGTTTTGTGTATGCCGGGCGTGATGATCTGGACAGCGAACAGGTAACAAGCTGGGCGCCAGCCTTCGAAAATTTCCGTTTTCTGCGCCATGGCGACATCACAGAGCTGCAGGTTGAGCAGGAAGTGGCTGCGGAGTACGAAAGCTTTATGCAGCAAGCCTGGCCCAAAGCACTGGAAAAACTCAAGGCCCTGTGTGAGTCATCCTAAGCGCTATGACGCTGTCTTTTTTGCGTATTAATACCGGTATGCTATGAGCAGTCCTGATCTGATCCTGCTTAAGTATTTGCCTGAGCTGATCCCTGAGCTGGCGCATTGGCATTATCTGGAGTGGGGCGCCCTGTTTCCGGAAAAAACCGAAGCCGACTTTGCCGCCGATCTGGCCGACAGTTTAAATGAGCAGCAATTGCCGATCAGTTGGGTCGTAGTGTATGAACATCAGGTGGTAGGCACCGCCTCGCTGTTACTGCACGATATGCAAACCAATCGTGAGTTATCGCCCTGGCTGGCCAATATTTATCTGGCACCTTCGGTAAGAGGTAAAGGGCTTGGCAAATGGCTGGTGCAGCAAGTGATGACAGAAGCCCGGCAGCAGGGGCTGACGCAACTGTATTTATTTACCGAAGATCAGACGGCGTTTTATCAACGCCTGGGCTGGCAGGTACTCAAGCAGGAGCTGTATCAGGGCAAGGCGGTGACCATTATGAGCTGGTGTTGTAACGGAATGGCTAATTGCTTGCCGTCTCCAATTCATGCCGCGCCGCTGTAGCCAAAAAGTGACTGCGATCACGGTAACGATCAGGTGAGTTCTTCACTGTTTGATCAATGCGGCTGATCAAGGTGTCAGGCATACTGATGTTAATACGCTTGGGTTTACCGTCAAAACTAGACAGATCAATATAAACCAGCAACCAACCGTCACAATACGCATACTCAGTTTGCTTTTGATAGCTAAGCGGGCCAAGATCCTGAATGTTGGTTAGTGCAAGGCCTTGCTCTTGAAGCTGTTCCAGCATCATCATAATGGCTTCTGTTACAGCTGGCGCAATTTCTGCCTGGCTGTCAGCAGCACTGATACAACTAAAGTCGGCGGTACAAAGCGCAGGCACCACTAGACCATAAGCGGTTTTATCATCTGTTGGTTGTTCAATACCCACCGAAAAATACATAGTTTACCTCGTTATATACCAGCGGCTTTTCTGATCGCTTTTAATGTGCCAATAGGTAAGGCACCTTTGGGATGGGGAACGACAAAGGTTTTACCAGTAAGTGGCGAATACCATAGTTGATGGCTGCCTTTGCCTTGCCGTTTTAGTTCACAGCCTGCAGATTTCAGTTCCCTGATCAAATCTATGGATTTCATTATAGCTCCGTTTCGCAAGCTTGCACACACCAATACACACACTCTGGTAAGCAGACTTACCAGAGCAGGCGGGTAACAAACGAAGTGTAACTTTAATGTAAAAAGCTTAGCAGGTTTTTGCTAAGCTTTTTATCAGGCAGGTAAGGCTAATATGGGCTAATTTTGAAACACCGGCTCCAGCAGGCGGAAGGTGCCGGCGTCGGCATCCATTTCTGCCATAGCGCCAACCGGCACAATAAACTGCTTTGGAATATGGCCAATCATGGCGCCGCGGTAAGCCGGAATACCGAGCGGTTTAATAAAGTCAGCAAAGATTTCATCTAAGGTTAAACTGCCCCAGCCATTGCCTGGAGTACAGCGGTTACAGTCGCCAAAAATAAAGCCTTTAATTTTATCCAGCGCGCCCATTAGCTTTAAAGTGCTCATCATGCGGTCGATACGGTATGGCTGCTCTTCAATATCTTCGAGGAATAAAATCTTATCCTGAAAATCCGGCAGATAAGGTGTGCCAGCCAGTGCCGTTAATACCGTCAGATTGCCGCCGATCAGCTGGCCCTGTGCTTTGCCGCCGCTAATAACCCGGGTACGGTTTTCGCGCTGCACCAGCTCGCCTTTTAGATCCTGCTCGTTCTGGTATTGCATCAGCTCTTGGTTAAAGAACAGCCGCTCAAACTGATCGACATTAAAGGCATTCCAGCTGCCAATGCCATTCGGGCCATGAAAACTGACCAGGCCGCACTGTGCCAGCAAGGCATTATGCAGGGCGGTGATATCGGAATAACCGAGCAATGGCTTAGGATTACGACGGATCATCTGATAATCCAGCAGCGGTAAAATGCGGGCTGCGCCAGAGCCACCCCGGGCACAGATCACGGCTTTAACCTCCGGATCGGCAAACATCGCGTTCAGATCCGCGGCGCGATCTTCATCTCTGCCGGCTAAATGGCCACGGCGTTCGTTATAAAAGCGGCCGCTTTTTACGTTAAAACCCAGGGCTTGCAGGGTTTCGCGCGCGATCACCAGATCTTCAAGATCCGCGACGGCAGCCGATGAGGCGATTAAGCCCACAGTATCGCCCCTGCGCAGCGGTTTTGGCAGAATGCGGCCAGTAGCTTGCGGCCTGGCTGTGGCTGCGCCAGCCGGTACAGCGCAGGCGGTAAGCGGAAGCAGGCTTAAGGCCAGCGCACTGTGTTTTAGAAATTGTCGTTTGTCCATCAGCGGCACCATGCTTATCAGTAATAATTTATTCCTATTGGTAGCATAACTTTGGAATAAATGCAGCAGCTATGGCGGAAAATCAGGCGTTTTTTCGAAGGGCAGCCCGGCGCAGAGCGCGGCCGGGCTGCATAATGGCAAGTGACAAAGCTTACTTTTTGGCTTTCGGTGCAAGCTTTTTCGCGGCAACCCGGCCCGGTTTTTTCTTTTTCTTGGTGACCTTGGCTTCTTTATGTTTTGGTCGTAGCTCGTCGATAACCCGGCGCTTTAACGGCTGCTCGGTATAACGCTCAACCTTGCCAACCACGGCCATATCATGGGCTTCGACCAGCGAAATCGCGGTGCCTTTTTTACCGGCGCGGCCGGTGCGGCCAATGCGGTGCACATACACATCGGCGCTACGCGGCATATCATAGTTAATCACATGGCTGATATCGTCGATATCCAGCCCACGAGCGGCCACGTCGGTAGCTACCAAAATCCGTACCTGATTATTGGTAAAGCGTGCCAGCGCCTGCAAGCGTTTATCCTGCGGCATTTCGCCCTGTAGCCAGCAGCATTTAATACCGGCGGTTTCCAGCTGACCAGTTAGCGTTGCCAGGCGCTCGCGGGTTTTGACAAACACTATGGCTTTATTCACGTCGGGCTGCTTCAGAATATGGGTGAGCAGCGCCAGCTTATGGTTGGCATCATCGGCCAGATGGCACCATTGCAAAATTTTGGCTTTTTCTTTGCGCGATGGGTTGGCTTCGACATGCTCCGGCTCTTTGAGTGCCTTCTCGGCAAAGCGCTCTAACGAAGCGCCTTCCAGGGTGGCAGAGAACAGGAACGTTTGGCGGCGACGGCGCGCTTCCAGCACAATACGGTTCATCTCACCGATAAAGCCCATATCCAGCATACGGTCTGCTTCATCGAGGATCAGCAGTTCGACTTCATCGGCCTGAAAGCTCTCGGCATCCAGATATTCAATTAAGCGGCCCGGGGTGGCAACCAGAATATCGTTGTTCTTTTCCAGCGTATCTTTATGGCTACCGTAATTGATACCGCCGGTGATCAAACCGACATTGAGCGTGGTGAACTGGCTGAATTGTTTAAAGGTATCGTAAACCTGATACGCCAGCTCGCGGGTTGGTGTCATTACCAGAACCCGGGCGAAGCCCGGATCGCGGCGCGGGAAATCCAGCAGATACTGAATCGCCGGTAACACAAAGGCCAGGGTTTTGCCGGTACCGGTGGGGGCACTGGCTAACAGATCACGGCCTTCCAGCGCCGGCGGGATCGCCAGTTGCTGTATTTGGGTAGGCTGATCAAAACCGGCACTTTCCAGCGCCTGATTTAAGGCGTCATCCAGTTGGAACTCGGCAAAACTCATGTTATTTCCTTAAGCTGTTATATTGTGACATTAGCGGCTGGCGCGTTACACTCCGCGCCGGAGGGCTTATGTCAGCAGGTTTTCAGTGTAAACAATTTTATATCGGCCATCAGCACTGTGCGATGAAAGTCGGCACCGATGCGCTGTTATTGGGCGCCTGGGCGGCTTTGCCCACCGCGTTACAGGCGACACCCGCCATGCTGGATATTGGCTGTGGCAGTGGCATTTTAAGTTTAATGCTGGCACAGCGCACCGGGGGCCAAATTCCGATCACGGCAGTGGAGCTGGATACCCATGCCGCTGCCCAGGCTGCCGCTAATGTGGCATTAAGCCCCTGGCCTGACGCTATTCGCGTGATAAAGGGCGATATTCTAACCTATAGCACCGCCGAGCGTTACGCTTTAATTATTTCTAACCCGCCTTTTTTTCAGCATGCGCTGCCAAGTCAGGATGCCACGCGGCAACATGCCAGGCATACCGATAGCTTGCCCTTTGCGGCCTTACTCGATAAAGCCGCCAGTTTATTAGCACCGGCAGGTGAGTTTAGTTTGGTGTTGCCGGCCGCCAGTCAGGCGGCTTTTACCGCAGCGGCGACCGCGCGCGGTTGGCAGTGTTTGCGGCTTTGTCAGGTGCAAACCACGGCTGGCAAGCCGGTGAGTCGTTATCTGCAAAGCTGGATCAGGTCAACCACAGCGACCTTCTCAGAGCCGGCAAGCTTACTGATCCAGGATGGCGCTGGCGTTTACTCAGCGCAATATCGTGATTTGCTGCGGGATTTTTATCTCAAGTTTTAACACAGGCCTAGGTGGTATCAATTTGCCTTTACCAGCAGATCCGTATGCACAAAGTTGGCAAGCACGGCCTGATGTTGTTGTTGCCATAACCGGATAGCCTGGTCATCACCGGTAATCAGGCGTTCGATAAAGGCGCTGGATAACGCCTGGGTTGCAGCCTTGATCACCTGTTGCTGTGCGGTACTATCCGAGTTGCGGCGCCAACCGGAGAAAATATTGTGGCTACCGGCACTGAACACCGCCAGCACTTTATAGTTACTGGCCATGGCATTGAACAAGTCGAAGCGGTCTTGCGGTGACGAGTAGAAACCCGGCACCCGAATTTCGTCTTCCGTGGTGGTGATATGTAAGGTCGGGATCCTAACTTCCGCCAGTATGCTGTCTAGCGGTTGGTCGTTATAAAACGGCGGCGCGGAAATCAAAATGGCGGCTTTAATGCGCTCATCTCTTAAACTTACCAGCACACCGTCCTGTTCGACCTGAGCGCCGCTTAATAACATCGAAGTATTGGCACCATAAGAATGGCCGGCCATCACAATCTGCTGTGCATCAAAAGCCAAGGCATACTCCGAGGCTAACAGCTGATCCAACGCAAATTTCACATCCTGCACCCGGGCCAGCGCTTCACTGGCAGCGGCCGCGTCTTTTAAACGAAACGGCAAGGTTAGCCGGCTACCACGCCAGACTTTGCGGTCACTACCGTCATGTTGCAAATGCAGGCTGGCATAACCCTGGCTGGCCCAATACTGGCCAAGATAAGCGTAGCGTTCTTTCGAGCCCCCTAAGCCATGGGAAAAAATAATCAGTGCTTGGGCAGATTGCTGTGTTGTGGGTTTAAATAGCAGCGCCGGTACTATCCGCTCCCGACTTTGATCCAACCAGTCGAAATTTACCACCTCAACCTGTTGTGACAGCTGCTTTACAACATCAGCTGACGCTTTAACCGATGGCAAACTTAGTTGCTGCTGCCAAACACTGTCGTCTGGCACAGGTGGTTTTTTTGCGCATCCGGCTAAAGACAGCAGCAAGGTAAAGGCAATGGCGGCAACGCTTGCCGCTTTGAAAAGGCTAACAGCTTGCATTAAAGGTCCTCGTTACGACATCTTTGTCTGCTCTTGCTAGCTTATATGTCCGCGCGCGGGTTTGGGTTTAGTCTGCGCTCAATAAAGCCGCTTTATGCAGCGCACTCCAGCAAAATTTGCTCTACCCACTGCGCCAGCCGCGCATCGGTTTGCTCGTATTGATTTTCATCATCCAGTGCCAGGCCATAAAACCACTCGCCATCCGGTGTGACGGCTTTTGAGGCGATAAAGTCATAGCCCTGATTTGGCCAAAAGCCAACCCGTTTTACCTGCTGTTTGGCGATTTCATGATGCAGCATACCGAGCGCATCCTGAAACCATTCGGCATAGCCCAGCTGATCGCCCATGCCATACAGCGCGATGGTTTTACCGCTCAGATCCACCTGATTAATCTCGGGCCAGTGCGCTTCCCAGTCTTCCTGAATTTCGCCAAAGTCCCAGGTCGACAAGCCGAGGATCAGGATGTCATAGTCGGCCATCGCAGTTAACGGCGTATCTTTTAAGTTATGCAGCGCCACATATTCCGGGCCAATCAGCGCCTGAATTTTTTCTGCCACCATTTCGGTGTAACAGGTGGTTGAGCCGTAAAACAAGCCAATCTTCATCTGGCAGACCTTTTTATCGAGAGTGTTATGACATGCTAAAAACGGGCGCCAGTTTAGCATAATATGCGCCTTGCGCCCATCAGCAAGCAGGGGTAGCTGCCGCTCGCTGGCAGATCAGAACCCTTGTTCCCTAAGGGGGGCCTCCGTTACACTAGCGTCAATTAGTTAAGAAAGAAAACTCATGCCAACACCGCCGCTGTCCGCCGAAAATCTGCATCTGATCCAACAGTTTCAGGAACAACTGGAACTGGAGCAGGCCGCCAGCGTGCATACGCTAAGTGCTTATGGCACGGATCTGAAACATTTCGCCCGTTTTTGCCAGCAACAGGGACAACCGCATCTTACGGCAGTGAGCAGCGATCTGATTAACCGCTATCTGGCGAAACGCTATGACGAGGGTTTTAACCCGCGCAGCACTTCGCGGCTACTAAGCAGCCTGCGCCGTTTTTATCGTTATCTGGTGCAACAACAGCAGCTTGCGCAAGACCCAACCACTGAGCTGATTAACCCGAAAATTGGTAGCAGCTTACCGAAAACGCTGTCGGAGCAGGATGTTGAAGCCCTGCTGGCCGCGCCGGATATCAGTGAACTGATCCAGTTTCGCGATAAAGCCATGCTGGAGCTGTTATATGCCACTGGCATCCGGGTAACCGAGCTGGTGACACTATCGATGCAACAACTGTATTTGCAGCAGGGTATAGTGCGGGTGCTCGGCAAAGGGCGTAAAGAGCGCTTAGTGCCCATGGGCGAGGAGGCGCAGTACTGGCTTAGCCGCTATTTAAAAGAAGCACGGCCGGCGCTACAAAGTCAGCTGAGTGATGTGGTGTTTCCCAGTAGCCGGCAACAGCTGATGACACGGCAAACCTTCTGGCATCGGATTAAGTTTTATGCGAAAGTAGCCGGTATCCGGGCTACCTTGTCGCCCCATACGGTTCGGCATGCCTTTGCCACGCATTTGCTGAATCACGGTGCGGATTTACGGGTGGTGCAGATGTTGCTGGGGCACAGTGATCTCTCTACCACACAAATTTACACCCATGTCGCGCAGGCGCGCTTACAGCAATTGCATCAACAACATCATCCGCGCGGTTAGCGGAGTGGGAAGCATTATGAAAAAGTCAGTTAAAACCCTGTTATCGGTACTTTTTGCCGCCAGCCTGCCTTTCAGTGCGGTTAGCGCGAACGATAATATCAGTAAAACCCTGGCGGAAGTTGGGCTAAATGTGCAGGAAGTCAAAGCGTCGCCGATGCCCGGGGTTGCTCAGGTCCTGACCGATCAGGGGCTGTTTTTTATGTCAGAAGATGGCCGTTATCTGATTGCCGGTAATGTGCTGGATCTGCAGCAATGGCAAACGGTGCGTGGGCAGCGGGTACCGACTAACCTGAAAGATCAGCTGATGGCACCGCTAATCCAGCAAAAACTGCTGGAGCAAAAAGATCAGGTTATTGAATATAAGGCACCAAAAGAGAAGTATGTGGTGCATGTGTTTACCGATCCAAGCTGTGGCTATTGCCGCAAGCTACATCAGGAAATGAAAGACTACCATAATGCCGGTATTACCGTGCGCTACCTGGCCTATCCGCGGGCCGGTGTCGGCTCGGAAACCGGCTTGCAAATGCAGCATGTCTGGTGCGCGAAGAATAAAAACGCTGCCATGGATAATGCAAAAGCCGATAAGACTGTTGCCAAAGCCATGTGTCAGAACCCGGTGGCCAGCCAGTACGCGCTGGGTCAGTTCTTTGGCATTAATGGTACCCCGGCGATGATCCTGCCGGATGGCAATATTATCCCGGGCTATATGCCAGCCGCGGCCTTACTGCAACAGCTAAGTAGCGGAGGCTAAGCTTTGCAGCTAAAACAGATCAGCCGCCGGCCATTACCGGCGCAAGCTGAAAGTGTACTGGATCCGGCTTTGCACCCGGTATTACACCGTTTGTATCTGAGCCGTGGCGTTAGCTGTGCCAGTGAGTTACAACGTCAGGCTTCGGCGTTACTGCCTTTTACGCAACTAAAAGATATCGACCGCGCCAGCGCTCTGCTGGTGGAGGCGCTGACCAGCCAGCAACGTATTGTGATTGTTGGCGACTTCGATGCCGATGGCGCCACCAGCACTGCTGTGCTGATGAGTGGCTTAAAAGCCTTTGGCTTTAAGTATCTGGAATATCTGGTACCGAACCGCTTTGAATATGGCTATGGCTTAACGCCGGAGCTGGCCGAAATTGTCGTAGCGCAGGGCGCTGAGCTGATTATTACCGTTGATAATGGCATTTCCGCTATCGAAGGCGTAGCACTGGCAAAACGTGCCGGTGTCAAAGTACTGGTTACTGACCATCACTTGCCGGGCAATACGCTGCCGGATGCCGATGCCATCGTTAACCCGAATCAGCCCGGCTGTAACTTCCCAAGTAAGGCGCTGGCCGGTGTCGGTGTGGCGTTTTATTTATTACTGGCATTACGTGCCACCTTACGTGACCAGGGTTACTTTGCTACACAGGGGCTTACCGAGCCGAATGTGGCGGAATTGCTCGACCTGGTAGCGCTGGGTACCGTCGCCGATGTGGTGCCGCTGGATGCCAATAACCGTATTCTGGTACATCAGGGCTTAATGCGTATTCGCGCCGGTAAATGCCGGCCCGGTATTCAGGCGCTGATTGATGTCGCCAATCGTGATGCGGCCAAACTGACCGCCAGTGATTTTGGCTTTGCACTGGGACCGCGCTTAAATGCCGCTGGGCGGCTGGATGATATGTCGCTTGGCATCAGTTGTTTGCTGGCACCAAACTTAGGTTTAGCGCGCCAATATGCGGCCGAGCTGGATAACCTGAACGCTGAGCGGCGCAGTATCGAGCAAAGTATGCAGCAGGAAGCGCAGGCACTGCTGAGCCAGCTCTCCTTCGATGGCAGCAACTTACCGGAAACCTTATGTTTATACCGGCACGACTGGCATCAGGGCGTGATTGGTATTCTGGCCGGTCGCATTAAAGAGCAGTTTCACCGGCCGACCATTGCTTTTGCCGAGGGGGATAACGGCGAGTTAAAAGGCTCGGCGCGTTCAATTACTGGCTTACATATCCGTGATGTGCTGGAAGAGATGGCAACCCAGTATCCGGGGCTGATTAAAAAATTTGGCGGCCATGCGATGGCGGCCGGTTTAACGATTAGCGCAGATAAGCTTGATACCTTTGCGCTGGCATTTAACCTGACGGCAAAAAAATACCTGACAGCGGAGCAACTGACCGCCATGGTGTTAACCGACGGCGAGCTGGAGGCGGAGTGTTTTGAGCTCAGTTTTGCCCAGTTGCTGCAAAATGCCGGGCCCTGGGGCCAGGCCTTTCCGGAGCCGGTGTTTGATGGCGAGTTTCAGCTGCTAAGCCAGAAAATGCTGGCCGATCGGCATTTAAAAATGCTGCTTAAAGGCCCCGGCGGCAAGCTGGTTGATGCGATCTGGTTTAATGCCGATAACAAAGCCTGGCCCAATGTGAATATTCAGCGGGTACGGCTGGCCTATCAGCTGGATATTAACGAATATCGCGAACAACAAAGCCTGCAGCTGATCGTGCGGTATATGGAAGGCCTGTAAGCCCACTGCAACATGCCTCAGTTGAAGATTGCTGTTAAAAACTGCCCGTAGCGGCAGTTTTTTTGTTATAATCCGCGCCAATTTTTTTATCGTCCTACAGGTCGGTTTATCCCATGTTTGAAGTGAATCCGGTATATAACAGCATCAAAGATGTTACTGAACGCACCAATGTGCTTCGGGGGTATCTTTGACTACGATGGCAAAAAAGAACGCTTAGAAGAAGTCTCGCGCGAGTTAGAAGACGCCGCTATCTGGAATACTCCTGACAAAGCCCAGGCGCTTGGCAAAGAGCGCTCGGCGCTGGAGCAGGTGGTGGGTACTATCGACAAGCTGGACCAGGGCCTGGAAGATGTGCAGGGCTTGCTGGAACTGGCGGTCGAAGCTGAAGATGAAGCGACTTTTGAAGAAGCCAAAGCTGAGCTGGCCGATCTGGAGAAACAACTGGCGCTGTTGGAATTCCGCCGTATGTTCTCTGGCAAACATGATCAGAACGACTGCTATCTGGATATTCAGGCTGGCTCCGGTGGTACCGAAGCGCAGGACTGGGCCAGCATGCTGATGCGGATGTATCTGCGTTGGGGTGAAGATAAAGGCTTTAAGCCAGAGCTGTACGAAGTGACCGACGGTGACGTCGCGGGCATTAAAGGCTGTACCATCAAGTTTACCGGTGAATACGCCTACGGTTGGCTACGTACCGAAACCGGCGTACACCGCCTGGTGCGTAAGAGCCCGTTTGACTCCGGTAACCGCCGCCATACGTCTTTTGCCTCGGTATTTGTGTCGCCGGAAATCGATGACGATATCGAAATCGAAATTAACCCGGCAGACTTACGTATTGATACCTACCGCGCCTCGGGTGCCGGTGGTCAGCACGTTAACCGCACCGATTCAGCGGTACGGATCACCCACTTACCAACCAATATCGTAGTGCAGTGTCAGAATGACCGCTCGCAGCATAAAAACCGCGACAATGCCTATAAGCAATTGCGCGCCAAGCTGTACGAGTTTGAGCTGCAAAAGCAAAATGCCGAAAAGCAGGCGCTGGAAGACACCAAGTCGGATATCGGCTGGGGCAGCCAGATCCGCTCTTACGTACTGGACGACTCGCGCATTAAAGACTTGCGTACCGGGGTAGAAACCCGCAATACCCAGTCGGTGCTGGATGGCGATCTGGACAAATTTATCGAAGCCAGCTTAAAAGCCGGTTTGTAATTTTTTAACTCACTCAGGAATCAACAAATGTCTGAACAGCATAACCAACATGAAGAAATTCAGGATGTTAACAAACTGATTGCTGAGCGAAAACATAAGCTGGCGGCGATTCGCGAGCAGGGCATTGCCTTCCCGAATGATTTTCGCCGGGCGCATATCTCTGATGAAATTCATGCCAAGTACGATGCGTTAAGCAAAGAAGAGCTGGAAGCCAACAAGGTAGAAGTGAGCCTGGGCGGCCGGATGATGACCCGCCGTATTATGGGTAAAGCCAGCTTCTGTACGCTGCAGGATATGGGCGGCAAGTTTCAGGTGTATGTGGCGCGCGACAGCCTGCCGGAAGGCCTGTATAACGACCAGTTTAAAAAATGGGACCTGGGCGATATCCTTGGCGTAAAAGGTTATTTATTTAAAACCCAAACCGGTGAGCTGACGGTATGGGCGACGGAAATCCGCTTATTAACCAAAGCACTGCGCCCACTGCCAGACAAATTCCACGGTTTAACTGATAACGAAGCGCGTTACCGCCAGCGTTATCTGGATCTGATCTCGAACGAGCAATCACGTAAAACCTTTTTGGTGCGCAGCAAAACTGTGGCCTATATCCGCCGTTTCTTTAACGAGCATGGCTTTTTAGAAGTCGAAACGCCAATGCTGCAAGCCATTCCGGGCGGTGCCTCGGCACGGCCGTTTGAAACCCACCACAATGCGCTGGATATGCAAATGTTCCTGCGCATTGCGCCCGAGCTGTACTTAAAGCGGCTGGTGGTTGGCGGTTTTGAGAAGGTGTTTGAGTTAAACCGTAACTTCCGTAACGAAGGCGTGTCGACCCGGCATAACCCGGAATTCACTATGCTGGAATTCTACTGGGCCTATGCCGACTATAACGACTTAATGGATTTAACTGAAAAGTTATTCCGTGGCTTAGCGCTGGACGTACTGGGCAGCACTGAAGTGCCGTATCAGGGTGAGGTGTTTGACTTCGGTAAGCCGTTTGCGCGGATGTCGGTTACAGAATCGATTCTGCATTACAACCCGTCGATCACGAAAGAGCAGCTGGCAACCCGTGAGTCGGTGGCTGAGCTGGCAAAATCACTGGGGATTGAAGTGAAAGCCAACTATGGCCATGGTCGTATTTTAATGGAAGTGTTTGACGAGCTGGTGGAAACCAAGCTGCGGCATCCGACCTTTATTACCGAGTACCCGGCCGAGGTATCCCCGCTGGCGCGGCGTAACGACGATAACCCGGAGATCACCGACCGCTTTGAATTCTTTATCGGTGGCCGTGAACTGGGTAACGGCTTTAGCGAGCTGAACGATGCCGAAGATCAGGCCGAGCGCTTCCGCGAGCAGGTCGCGCAAAAAGATGCTGGCGATGATGAGGCCATGTTCTACGATGAAGACTTTGTTACCGCGCTGGAACACGGTTTACCACCAACAGCAGGTCAGGGTATTGGTATCGACCGCTTAGTGATGTTGCTGGCTGACGCCGCTTCAATCCGCGATGTGATCCTGTTCCCGCATATGCGTTTACATCACGATAAGTGATCTGTCAGCGCGCCGCGGCGCGCTAAGGTCTTCGGCAGCGACGCTGCCGAGGACCCTGTTCCTTCCTTGCAGCTTGGTTTTTATTGGTCTAATCTCAGTCAGTTAGGGTTCAGCAGCGCAGAACTATCTTAGTTGTTGCTGTTGCAGATTCTGTTATTAACTACAAGGATACCGAAATGCAAGCTAAGCTAATTACCGCAACTTTACTGGCCGCCAGCCTGACGTTTGGTTTGAGCCAGGCGTCTGCCGCTGTGGTCAGCTCTGAGCAGGTTATTGCCAAGCAGCAACACCATTATAATAAGCAGCAGGTACTGTCGTTCCTCGATACGGCCGAAGTGCAGCAAAAACTGGTACAGCTGGGTGTTAGCCAGCAAGACGCCGCCCAGCGTATTGCCAATATGACCGATGCGGAACTGGCTGCGCTGAATAGCCAGTTACATGAGATGCCGGCGGGCGGTGTTGTCGGTACTATCGTCACCGTGCTGGTGGTTGTGGCAGTGTTGGATCTGATGGGCCTGACCGACGTTTATCCCTTTATCCGTCCTATCCGTTCCAGGTAATGCCGGCGCAAATCGCAGCGGCCAGCCTAAAGGCTGGCCTCTTGCTATTACTACTGCTGTTATCAGGGTGTCAAAGCCCACCGCAAAGCCGGCAACTGCTGGCTGAGCCACCGGCCATCAGCCGTCAGGCTTTGCTTAGCACAGTACCCTTTTATCCACAGCAAGACTATTTTTGTGGCCCAACCACGCTCTCAGAAGTGGCTGCCTATTATGGGGTAGAGCACAGCGCCGATAGTATTGCCAGTCTCACCTTTACGCCAGGGCTGCAGGGCAGCCTGCAAATTGAAATGGCCGCTGCCAGCCGCCAACTGGGCTTTGTCGCTTATGAACAGCGCAGCAGTTTAAGCCAGTTACTGCAGCTAATTGACGAGAAAATCCCGGTAATTGTGCTGCAAAACAATGGTCTTAGCTGGTTGCCGCAATGGCACTACGCCGTTGTCATTGGCTATGATTTGGATCGGCGCGAGATGATTTTGCATAGCGGTCTCACCGCCGAATACCGGCTTCCGCTGGCTACCTTTGAGCGGACCTGGCAAAGAGCTAACTATTGGCTATTGGCAATGTTGCCGCCCGGGCGCACCAGCGCGCTGCTGGACCCCTTTCTTTATACCCGAGCCTGTCAGGACCTATTGCAAACCAGGCAAACTGAAGCTGGTGTTGCGGCGCTCATCAGCGCCACCGAACAGTGGCCGGATTACTGGCTACCGTATTTTCTACTGGGTAATCATTTTTTAGCACTAGCACTAGCACCGGCCGAGGCTGCGACCTGGTTTGCTCAGGGTCTGCCGCTGGCCAAACAGCAACCAGCCTATTTAAATAATTATGCTTTGGTATTGAGCGAGCTGGGCTGCAAAGCGCAGGCGCTGGAACTGATCAAAGCTGCGCGGCAGCTGGCGCCTGACGATGCCAATATTATAGATAGTGAGCAACAAATTACCGCTCAGGCGACAACAGCGAGCTGTAGTGTGACTCACTAGCTACCACATCATCGCGGTCAATTGCCATCAGCCGCCGGCTGCAGGCTACTGGTCGCAATAGGGTACAGCAGATTGAACCGGCAGCCACAGCACGGCGTTTATTGCGCAAATATTGCGCTATTATTGTGCATTAGCGAATAACGCATCCAGGGAGAGCACTATGCCACGTTTAACCGCCGCCGACTTTAGCCCGGAATTACTTGAGCTGTACGATTTTTATGTGCATGGCAAATTAAGCCGGCGTGATTTTTTAGAGCAGGCGGCTAAATTTGCCGTTGGCTCAATGACGGCGGTTGCGCTTCTGTCCGCGTTAAGCCCGAATTATGCGCTGGCGCAGCAGATCTCTTTTAACGACCCCGATATTATCGCCAGCTATATCCGTTATCCGTCACCCAATGGGCACGGTAAAGTGCGCGCCTACCTGGTGCGACCGGCCAAGCTGGAGCAGCCCGCGCCAGCCGTGCTGGTGGTACATGAAAACCGTGGCCTGAATCCTTATATCGAAGATGTGGCACGGCGGGTAGCCAAAGCCGGCTATGTGGCGCTGGCGCCGGATGGTTTAAGTTCGGTTGGTGGTTATCCGGGCAATGATGACGAGGGCAGGGCCTTGCAACGTCAGGTTGATCCACAAAAACTGTTAAACGATTTCTTCGCTGCGCTTGAATTTTTAATGGGCAGCGAGCTAACCACCGATAAAGTCGGCATCACCGGCTTTTGTTATGGTGGCGGTGTCTGTAATGCAGCGGCTATTGCTTATCCAGAGCTGGCCTGTGCAGTACCTTTTTATGGCCGGCAGGCAGATCCGGCCGCCGTAGCGCCAATCAAGGCGCCGTTGCAATATCACTTTGCGGAGAACGACCCCAGAGTCAACGAAACCTGGCCGGCGGTAGAAGCAGCACTAAAAGCCGCTAATAAAACCTTCGAAGCCCATTTCTATCCCGGCACTTACCACGGCTTTCATAATGATTCTACACCCCGTTACGATGAAGCCGCTGCCAAACTGGCATGGCAACGCACCCTGGATTGGTTTGCCCGCTATCTAAAAACCTAGCCCAGCATCGCGACCCCGGTATGCTCGCACTACGACTCCGGTATGCTAGCCGTACCGGAGTCGATCCTGCGATAGCGATAAATAAATTAACGGTAGGAAACAAACTCGTCTTTAGCGCGTCGCACCTTTTTCAGGTTAACCAGCCAGTCACCCTCGGCGGCGCGATAACCCAGCGGTAATAACAGCACCGATTTTAAACCTGAGGCTGCCAAGCCAAGGATCTGGTCCACTTTCTCCGGTTCAAAGCCTTCCATCGGTGTCGCATCGACTTGCTGCTCTGCCGCAGCAAGCAGCGCTGAACCCAGGCCAATATAGGCCTGACGGGCAGCATGCTCAAAATTTTGCTCTGCCGGACGCTGCGGATAGTACGCCAGCAGTTTCTGCCGGTAGGCTTCCCAGCCTTCGTTTTTAAAGCCACGCTGCTCGTTAACCAGATCAAACATCATATTGATCCGTTCAGCGGTATAGTTATCCCAGGCAGCAAACACCAACAAATGCGAGCAATCGGTTACCTGTGACTGATCCCAGGCCACCGCACGGATTTGCTGCTTGATTGCCGGATCCGTTATCACTAACACCTGATAGGGCTGTAACCCGCTGGAGCTGGCGCTAAGACGAATCGCTTCCAGGATAATCTCCAGTTTATCTGCCGGCACTTGCTCGGCCGCATTCATTTTCTTAGTGGCATAGCGCCAGTTTAATAACTCAACAATATTTGACATGGTATCTCCGTGATAGCTTACGCAGTTTGGCTGAAATTGGTACAGCAGCAATCGCTTTCAAGGTGAGCGTCAAAAGATTTTTGCCGCCACTATCAGCACAACTCCGCTACGCTTGCCGCACCGAAGTCGATCCTGCGAGAGTGACAGGAACACCGAGCTTAACGGGCAACACTCGGAGCGGTATAAGCCTCGGTCCCCCACAGTGGTACCGTTGACAGGCCATGCTTAAAGCTACCCGAGGTTTCCTTGGTTGAATAAGACAGATACATCAGGGTTTGATTCTGCACATCGTAGATGCGGCGGATTTTCATACTTTTAAAAAATACGCTTTTCGATTTAGTGAAAAGCACTTCCCCGTTTTTGCTTTTATCGATTTTAGCAATCATCTCTGCGGTAATAGGCCCGGTTTGCCGGCAAGAGATAGCGCTATCCGAAGGATCCGAAAAATCCAGATTGGCCTCAATACTGGATACATGGCAGGTTACGCCGCTGACGATAGGATCAGTAAAAGCATCCAGTTTGATATCTTTGGTAGTAAAGAGCCCCAACGACACATCTCCCACTTCATTTTTATTGCAGCCGGTAAGTGCCAGTAATAATAAAACGCAACCTAGTATCCGCATCCCAGACTCCTTAGTGTGCTTTGCTGGCCGCTGCCAGCCCAGTGGTTAGTGGCAATAATAGCGTAATAGGTGGTTTTGCGGTTAGGTGTAAGAAGTATACTTTTCACTATAAAAGTATAATTATTTCTATTAGAAACAGTACACAGAGCTAAGCAGAACTGTCAAACAGACTATTAAATGCGCAACATACCCAGCATCAGAAGTTAGGGTAACTTTTGCCAAATACTATATAAAGTTAGTGCTATTAACGTGCCTGAAAACATAGGTTAACGCGGGAGGTCTGTCGCAAGAATCTTGAAACCTACAACGAAGTAGTGGCGAGCGACCTCCAAGCACAGCAGGCATTTACTCGACACCACTTGTTTCATAACTTATTAAGAAAAAATCTAAGTGAAGATATCTGAAATTCCGAAATCTGTTATTACAGATATATGCTATATCACGTTAATCAGCGATTTAAATGAATTAAATCACCTTCTACACGCATACAATCACGACCGTAAATTAAAGGTATGTACCATCTGTTCATCTCAATACGGACATTGACTAGTAAATCACCATCAATGCCAGAGCTACGGCCGTTGCTAATAGCATTGTCCATAGCTCGTTGGATACGATCATCGTGTTTGCCTACAGGAAAAATGATGACAGTATGGAGACAGGTCTCCCCTTCAGTCTTTGTTAGTGTGCCTTGCTCTGTAGAATAGTCTAATCCACGAACATTGTGTGTAGACGCCGCAGTAAACTGCCCCAACCTAACCGAACAAGCAGAAAGCAATAGAGCCATTAATATTGCAACAGCATGATTTAGTTTCATTATTTATTATCCTTTTCAAAAAAAGGGCGCAAACTACCATGCTCCGAATTAAAGTTCAACCCAAAAAAGGTACAATTTTCAACGTAACGCAAACAGCGCCCACCGGAGTCGATACCAGAACCACGCTAAAAACATGACAAACAGTGATCTTTACGCAACAAAATCCGTAAACGCTAATGTATAGATAAGTTGGCATTTTGCTAAATTGGCATAGGAAAGAATTTTATGAAGAAATTACTAGTGTTAGGTACCGCCCTTGTTATGCATAGCCTGCTGTTGCCGGCAGCGAGCGCACAAGAAACAAGAACCGCTTTGGTGCCCTTGCCATCTATTGATGATTTTAGTCGGGGTAAAGATGGCTGGAGTTTCGCGTTAGGTGCGGGTATTGAATACGAAACTGCCTACGAGGGTTCAGACGAATTTGGTTTGGAGCTTGAACCGGCAGGGGGCTTACAATGGCGGCGCGGTAATGATGTGTTCTATTGGGTCGGTGAAGCCATAGGGTGGCGTGGCTTACGTGCGGATACCTGGTTGTTTGAAGCCCTTATTGGCTTTGACGAAGGTCGTGCAGAGAGTGATTCAAAAAAAGGTTATCTGGATGGGCTCGGTGACAGTGATGAGGGCTTTGAATTAGTGCTGCAAACCCGTCGCGCCTTTGATGCGGATTGGCGCTATTGGCTGGTTGGCCGGCTTGTCACCGGCGGTGATGGTAACCTGGGGTTGTTTGGTGTGGGTCGCCGCTTTGGCGAGAAGTTTGATGGCTCGGGCTCAGAGGTGAATATTGTTGCAGTATTTCACGATAGTAAATATGCCAATAAAGATTTCGGCATCACCGCTGAGCAGTCGGCGGCATCAGGTTTAGCCGCAACCAATATGAGCGGCGGTTATCGCTCTGTCGGTATCAATTACAATTATCGTCACTACATAAACAATAACTGGCAGATTTATGGTGAGGCACTGTATGAGCATTTTAGCAGTGCTGTCCGCAAAAGCCCGATTGCCCGTGGTGACTTTGAAGCAGAGGTTGGCATCGGCTTTATCTATGTGTTTTAAGCGCTAAAGCTAACAGTGCGCGAGAAAGCCCGCAGCTCCAGCATTTGGCCGTCGGAAAATAGGGCATTGCCAGATCCCCGCGTCCGCAAGCTGTGTGTTTGCTACCAAAACTGAATGTCCGCAAATAAATCAATGCGGGCATTCGGTTTATTTAAAATAATGAGTTCAAACGGTGTCTGTTGCAATTGTTTGTAGTGCTTGCTCTATTAGATCTTAGGTTCGCTTTTTGAGAGACGAATAAACCTTACCCTTTTCCCGCTTACCTACGGCAATTACATACACAAACAGTTCATCGTCAACAACCTCATAGGCTAATCGATATCCAGCAGAGCGAAGTTTAATTTTGTACACTGATTCATAGCCACTTAACTTATCAGCAGGTACTCTGGGATTTTCTAATCGCTCCGCCAGTTTTTTCTTGAATTGACTCTTGATCGGGGCACCAAGCTTTTCCCATTCCTTAAGCGCAGCCGGAAGAAATCGCAGCTTATAAGTCATCCAGCGACACCGTTATAGCTTTATCCTTGTCACCACGACGTTCCTCAACAAGCCGCGCCAATTCATAGTCTTCGAGCATATCCATCAGAGCCTCGTAGGTCTCTGCTGGAATCAGGTAGGCTGCAGGTTTATTGTGGTTTAGCACCGCTATCGGTGAACCACTTGCCTGAGCGAGCAAGGCTGAGGGGTTTTTCTTTAATTCTGAAATGCTTACAGAAAAGTCAGCTAATACCTGACGCATGAAAACCTCTATTTTGACCTTAATTATGGTCTTATATTAGCTCGTTTTTCTATTGGGCGCCACGAAGTTTTAGGTATGACAGTTATATATTGTGTTGAATTCCTGTTTCACGTTCAAAGCAGCCTCTCCTCACAACATGATAGAGCGACATCAACTAAAGGTGCTTATCCCACTATCGCAGATGGCGACTGCGGTACGGCAAGCATACCGGAGTTGGGGCCGGGAGCTATATTGGGTTTGGTGTATTAAGCTATCTGAAGATCCGTGCATCAAAACTAAATTCAAGTTTTTCGGCTTTGGCGAGGATAGCAGGTAGCAGCGGGTGCTGTGGATTAACCAGGTAGTTACGGTCTCGCGGCGAAATACTTGAGGGGACCTGGAGTGCGGCGAACTCGGGGTTTTCGGCGTTAAGAAATTGATCGCCAATCAGTTGCGTCTGTTCCGGCGCCGGTATTGCCCGCCAGTTAGGTGGTAGAACTGAATTATCTAACGGGATAATCAGCTCGTCGGGTAACTCAATGCGGTAAAGATCGTATTGCTGAATAACCTCAGGGTCGTGATTAAGGTGTACAAAAACTTCCAGTATGCAAAGCGATTCAGATGCAGCGAAATACAGCGCCGCTGTGCCTTTTGAGTTCCAGCGCCCGCCAAATAATTTTGCGCCTTGCGGATTGAAGGGCGCCTCGGCGAACTTTTTTTGGGTCAGCCGATACAGTTGCATCAAGAAAACACGCCGTGTTCGAGCCGGCCGATTAACTCTTTAACCGTTTCAAAATCGACAGTGGTCGCAATCATATCTAATGGCCGCTTGCCATTCAGGCCATACACACTTTCACGCAACCAGGCCAGAGCGCGTTGTTCATTGCCAAAAAGCTCGGTCGCTAGTTTGATCAGCAGTGCCAGGCGGTACATAACGTCACTTTCCTGCGTGTTGAAACGTTCTCCATTTTTCAGGCGGCGCTTAATGGTGCTGATTGGGATCAGGGTAACATGGTGAAACTCGGTTTGTGACAACCGAGCTTTCGCCAGAATGTTACGATAGACCTCTGGTTTAAAGCCTTGATGAATAGCGGCATTTTTTGACGTTGCCTCATCTTCTATACCAAGGCTATACCAAAAATTCGGTTGGTACAGCGGTGTGGGTTTAAAGCTTTTCACTGCGCTGACAGTCATCATTGAGCCCTTTTTGGTTCATATGGCCTATTAAAAATAGCCCATATGGGCCAGTAGTGCAATTTTTAATTATTATCCCCCTTGCTTTTATACTATGCGCCACCTAGTATATAGCTGTGTGGCACACAGTATGCGGTGCACAGTATCAGGAGCAAAAGATGACACAATCGCAACTGGACAAAATTCGGCTGGAACTGCGCCGCGGGGTGCTGGTTTTGGCGGTGCTGGCGTCGCTGAAAGAAGCGCATTATGGCTATTCGCTGCGCAAACAGCTTAACGACAACGGTATTGAGATTGATGAAGGCACCCTGTATCCGCTGATCCGCCGTCTGGCAGAGCAGGGGTTACTTGACAGTGAATGGCAGCAAGGCGAAGGGCGGGAGCGGCGTTATTACCAGCTATCTGCCAGCGGCCACAGCTTGCTTGGGCAGTTAACCGATGAATGGCAACAGCTTAATGGCGCCCTGAGTAACTTACTGGGTGTAAAGCCAGAGGAGACAGCATAATGGATTTAGTAACACGTTATATTGCTGCGGTGCAGCGCGAGTTACCCGAGGATAAACGCGATGAAATTGGTCGTGAACTGAATGCCAATATCCGGGATCAGCTGGATGCGCTGGCGGAGCAAAAAGGTGAGCTTAGCGACGACGACAGTGCTGCCGTGCTGCTACAAATGGGGCATCCACGTGATGTAGCCCAGCAATTTGTGCCGCCGCAGCCGTTAATCAGCCTGAGCTATATGCCGGTGTACCGCTATACCCTGTATATGGTGCTGGGGATTTTGTTTGTCCTGCAAATTATCGCCAGTACCAGCGCCTGGTTGCACAGTCAGTTTGGTTTGCTGCTGTATCTGAAAAGCGTTGCCAGTGGCTTTATCGGCGATGCCTGTCTGGCATTTACTGCGATTACGGTGACTTATATGTTGTTATCGCGGGAGCCGGCTGCAGCGGCTAAAACGACACCGAACTGGCATCCGCGGCAGTTACCGGCAGTGGAGCCGGGCTGGCAGACGATTTCGCTGCAGAATATTTTTACCGATCTTGGCACCTATGCCTTTTTATTGGTGCTGATCTGGTATCCGCTTTGGTTTACCCCAGAGCAGCTGGAAGCGCAGCGTATTAGTCTGGCTGAACCGGCACGGCAGTTTCTCACCTGGTGTACACCGGTGTTGCTGGCCGGCATAGTGCTGAATATCGGGCAACTAAAACAACGCTTCTGGAATCGCCCGCTGCTGATCGCGAATGTGGCGCTAAATAGCGCGCTGGTGCTGATTTTGCTGTATCTGGCTGTCAGTGGGCCGTTACTGGAGATCAACATGGCTGCCTTGCCCTATGTTTTTGAGTGGGATTATCTGCAGCGCACCATAGTGGTAACGCTGTTGATTACTGCCTGTTTTCCGGGATATGAATTGGTACGGGATCTGCTGCGGTTAAAGCGTCTGGCCAGAGCCTAAATATTCTGCGAGGAGCAGAGGCTGAATGCAGGTTCAGCCTCTGGCTTGTTAGTTAGTGCTACCGGTGTTGCTTAATACTGCCGGCTACGTTTGTTATCACGCACCAGCCACCAAATTAGGTAACCCAGGATCACCAGGGGTAATACGGTGAATAACAAAGTCAGGCCGATACCAATGACCGCACCGACCAGACCAATTAATAAGCCAAAGATGGTCGCAGCAATAGCGATTAAGCTTGGTAAGCAGTAAATACCCACGGCGACTAATAAAATAATAACGATTGTTCTGTTCATACTAAGATCCTTTTGTTCGAGCTATTGATTCAGGTTAGCTTAAGGTAATCAAACAGTATGCCAATAATATAGTTGTTAAATATCAATTGTTTAAGTTGTGCCATTTATCGCTGTAGAGATTTTAGACCACCTGGCTTAGCGAAATTAACCAATTAGTAGCGAAAATCTTTATCAGAGCACGCAGTCAGCGGCAGGGCCAGCGTCTGGGCTTGTGACAGCGCTAAAGTCTGGGCTGTTACAGCAAAAAAACGGGCTGCAGTAAGCAGCCCGTTCCGGAGGTTGTAGGATGGTGCTGTCAGAGCTTGTTAATCTGCTCTTTTAGCTGATAGGACTTGTCGGTAACAATACTCTCTAGGGTGCCCACCCGTTCCTTCAGTTTGGCAATTTCTGCCTGTAAGGCTTCGATATCAGCCTTACAGGCTTTGCCTTTGGTTTTCATATGCGTTTCGTAGGCTGCGTAACCCAGGCCACCAATAATGGCGATAGCGGCAATTTCAAATGGACCCATTATTATCTCCTTGCTGTTTTTTTTGTAAGGAAAGCAAGCACGATGCCATTATTTTAAGCTGCTGATTAATATCAGATTGCTTTATATTCTGTGATAGTGCTTAGTGTAATATTCAAATATTTAGTCAGTTTAAACATAGTCTAGTGGTAAAATTGGCCAAAGAAAGTGAATTTTTGTAAGGCTTTATGACTGACGAACAGTGGATGCGCCATGCTCTGATGCTGGCACAGCGGGCGGAACAGCTGGGCGAGGTGCCAGTCGGGGCGGTATTGGTTAAAGATCAGCAGATCGTTGCTGAAGGCTGGAACCAGATGATTAGTCTGAATGATCCCTCGGCGCACGCTGAAATGCAGGCGGTACGTCAGGCTGGCCAGGTACTGGACAACTATCGGCTGCTCGATTGTACGCTCTATGTTACGCTGGAACCTTGCACTATGTGTGCCGGAGTACTGGTACACAGCCGGATCAAACGTCTGGTCTACGGGGCGGCTGATTATAAAACCGGTGCCGCAGGCTCGGTGCTCGATTTAGTACGCTACCCGCAGTTTAATCATCAGTTAGAGGTAACGGCCGGGGTGCTGGCTGAGGAATGTGCCGCCATGTTGTCTGCGTTTTTTCAACGCCGGCGGGCCGAGAAAAAACAGCTTAAACAGCAGGCGCTTCAACCAGATGTTGAAAGTAAGCAATAAAACTGCGGCGGCGGTGATGTACCTTTTTAATTTGCAGATTGCGCTTAATCCGGCGGCGGCTGGATGCCACATCCAGTAAGCGACGGCGGCGTTTTAGCGCCGGCTTTTTCTTTTTTAGCATAGACTTATCCTGTTCTTTACACTGTTGTGAATAATATGGGCAGGGCTGGCGGGCTGCAAGCACCCCAGATGAATTTATTGTGACAGGGGCGGCGCCTCGGCAACTTGCTCACTTTGTTCGACCAGTCGTTGCCGCTGTTGTTCCTGACGCTGCTCTAATTGTTGCCGCTCATCTACACCCACTAGCGTATCGTAATAGCGGCGGATATTTTCAACATAGAGTGCGGCTTCGTCACCGCGGGCAAAACCAAAGCGGGTATGTTGGTACACCGATTTTTGCCGTAGCAACGGCAAGCGCTGTTTTACTTCCAACCATTTATCCGGATCGGCGCCATCACGCTGCGTCAGGCGCCGGGCATCTTCCAGATGACCCCAGCCAATATTGTACGACGCCAGCGCAAACCACAGCCGGTCTGGCATCGGGATCCGCTCCGGGATCCGGTTTAGCAGCAGCTGCAGATAACGGCTACCCCCGGCAATACTTTCTTCGGCATCCAACCGGCTTTGTACTCCCATTTGCCGCGCAGTGGGCATGGTTAGCATCATCATACCGCGTACCCCGGTAGGGCTGCGGGCTTTCGGATTCCAGTGCGATTCCTGGTAACTCAGCGCTGCTAACAGGCGCCAGTCGAGGTCGCCGGCATATTCGATAAACCAATGCCGGAATGCCGGTAGGGTGTCTTCGATAGCCCGGATAAAGCGGATGGTATCGACATAGTCAAACAGCTCAACATGGCCAAAATAGCGATCTTCCAGCGTAACCAAATCGCCGTTTTGATACACGTGGCCAAAGTATTCGATTAGCACGCTAAACAGGCTGTCGTCCAGGGTTTTGGGCAGTAACCAGCCCACCGGTAAGTTTTCGCTGACGGTAAAGCCAATCGTCAGCTGTGGGAATAAACGGCGGTTAACTGCCAGCTGATTAGAGTCTGTCAGCGTATAGTTGATACTGCCATCGACCACTTTTTGCAGTAGCTCGTCGGCATCCAGCTCCGGATCTTCCTGATAGCTCAGCCCCGGAATCTCTGCACTGAGTCGTTTCAGGGTTTCCGCATGGCTACTGTGAGCGGAGACAATCACTGGCTCAGTCAGGTCGGTTAATTGTTGCGGCCAGTTGTTGCCCTGGCGAAACACCAACAGTTCGTTAATCCAGCGGTAGGCCGGTGCCGCCCGGAATTTTTGGGTGCGCTCCGGGGTGAGTGTCAGGCCGCCGGCAATAAAATCAACCTGACCATTTTTCAGCTTGGTTTGTAAATCATCTAAATCGAAGCTGGGGAACAGTTGCAGTTCAACGCCTAAGCGATCGGCCAGCCCCTTAGCCAACTCATACTCAAAGCCGGTAGGGCCATCGACACCAATATAGTAACTGGTCGGGCCATGCAGGATGCCAACCCGTAATTGACCGCGCTGATAAATGTCAGCCAGCTGATTTGTTTGCTCTGGCAATGGCTTAGAGCAGGCCAGTAACAGCAAGCTCAGGCAAAGCACAGACCATAATCGCAGCATAATCAGTTCCGGTTTAGACGATTTTGCGATGTTACCGCAAACTTCTTAGTCACAGCCAGCCTTTTCACATATCACTTAGCGCGAATTTTCTTTATAATGTGGCGCCTTTTAAGGCGTGTTGATGTTTGCTGCAAAAACAAGTAGCAAACGTCAGCACGTCCTAGGTTCCACTGTCGTTCAACCAACGGAAAATAGCCTATGTTGATCCTGCGTGGTGCACCTGCACTGTCCGAATTCCGAATTCAAAAGTTACTCGATCTTTGTGCCCAGCAAAATTTACCGGTTAACGGTATCTATGCCGAATATATGCATTTTGCTGATTTATCGGCACCACTTAGCAGCGAACAGCGCCAGGTGCTGGATCAACTGTTAACCTACGGCCCGAGCATTGCCAGCCACCAACCCAGCGGTTTGTTGCTGTTAGTGACACCACGCCCCGGCACTATTTCTCCCTGGTCTTCCAAAGCCACCGATATTGCCCGCAACTGTAACCTGCCAACGGTAAAACGCCTAGAGCGTGGTATTGCCTATTATGTTGACGCCGTAGCCTTAACCGCGGCTCAGCAGCAACAACTGGCCAGCCTGTTACATGACCGGATGATGGAAGCGGTGTTTACCGAATTGGAGCAGGCTGCCGCGCTGTTTGCGCAGGCCGAGCCGGGTACTTTAAGCTCGGTGGACATTCTGAGCGGTGGCCGTGCGGCACTGGAACAGGCCAACCAGACGATGGGTCTGGCCTTAGCCGATGATGAAATTGATTATCTGGTCAGCAATTTTCAGCAGCTCGGTCGCAACCCGAACGACATTGAACTCTATATGTTTGCGCAGGCCAACTCTGAGCACTGCCGGCACAAGATTTTTAACGCCGACTGGACCATCGATGGCGTAAAACAGCCTAAATCGCTGTTTAAAATGATTAAAAATACCTTCGAGCAAACACCGGATTATGTGTTATCAGCCTATAAAGATAACGCTGCCGTGATGGTTGGCTCTGAAGCCGGTCGTTTCTTCCCGACGCCGGCTAGCCGCGAGTATCAGTATCATCATGAGCCAATTCATGTGCTGATGAAGGTAGAAACCCATAACCACCCCACGGCGATTTCGCCTTATCCGGGGGCGGCAACCGGCTCGGGCGGCGAAATCCGCGACGAGGGTGCCACTGGCGTTGGCTCTAAGCCCAAAGCGGGCTTAGTGGGTTTCTCTGTGTCTAACCTGCGTATTCCAGGCTTTGTACAGCCGTGGGAAAGTGATTTTGGTAAGCCGGAGCGCATTGTTACCGCACTGGACATTATGCTGGAAGGCCCACTGGGTGGCGCCGCCTTTAACAACGAATTTGGTCGTCCGGCGATCAACGGTTATTTCCGTACTTATGAAGAAAAGGTACACAGTCATAACGGCGAAGAAGTTCGTGGTTACCATAAGCCGATTATGATTGCCGGTGGTCTGGGCAATATCCGCGCAGAGCACGTCCAAAAAGGCGATTTGCCAGTGGGTGCCAAGCTGGTGGTATTAGGCGGCCCGGCGATGAATATCGGTCTGGGTGGTGGTGCGGCGTCTTCGATGGCATCAGGCCAGTCGAATGAAGATCTGGACTTTGCTTCGGTACAGCGCGATAACCCGGAAATTGAACGCCGTTGTCAGGAAGTGATTGACCGCTGCTGGCAGCTGGGCCAGGACAACCCTATCGTCTTTATTCATGACGTTGGTGCCGGCGGTTTATCCAATGCCTTCCCGGAGCTGGTAAACGACGGCGGTGTCGGTGGTAAGTTCGAGCTGCGTAATGTACCGAACGATGAGCCTGGCATGTCGCCGCTGCAAATCTGGTGTAACGAATCGCAGGAGCGCTATGTAATGGCGATCCCGGCCGACAAAATGCCGGTATTCGAAGCCATCTGTAAACGTGAACGCGCCCCTTATGCGGTAGTGGGTGAAGCCACTGCTGAACAGCATTTAACGCTGAGCGACAGTTACTTTGGCAATACGCCGATTGATCTGCCGTTAAACGTGTTACTGGGCAAGGCGCCAAAAATGCACCGCGAAGTGCAAAGCTTAAAAGCGCCGGCTAAGCCTTTAGATCGCTCTGCTATTACGCTTGCCGATGCGGCTGAGCGTTTATTACGTTTGCCGACCATTGCCGAGAAAACCTTCCTGGTAACTATTGGTGATCGTACGGTAACGGGTTTGGTTGCGCGCGATCAGATGGTGGGCCCCTGGCAGGTGCCGGTGGCGAACTGTGGTGTCACTGCCGCCAGTTATGATACTTACCATGGCGAAGCCATGGCGATGGGTGAGCGGACGCCGGTTGCCTTGCTGGACTTTGCTGCCTCGGCCCGTCTGGCCGTAGCGGAAGCTATTACTAATATTGCTGCCACAGATATTGGCGACTTAAACCGGATTAAACTTTCTGCCAACTGGATGGCCGCCGCCGGTCACCCGGGCGAAGATGCCGGTTTATATGCGGCAGTAAAAGCGGTCGGCGAAGAGCTGTGTCCGGCACTAAAAGTGACGATCCCGGTGGGCAAAGACTCGATGTCAATGAAAACCCGCTGGCAACAGGATGGTGAAGATAAGGCCGTTACCGCGCCTATGTCGCTGATTATCACCGCCTTTGCCCGGGTAGAAGATATCCGTAAAACCGTGACGCCACAGCTGCGCACGGATAAAGGTGCCAGCTCCCTGTTGTTAATTGATCTGGGGCAGGGCGCTAACCGCTTAGGCGGCTCGTGTTTAGCTCAGGTGTATAAGCAACTGGGCGATCAGCCTGCTGATCTGGATAGCCCACAGCTACTGATTAACTTCTTTAATGCCATGCAGCAACTGACGCGCGAGCAGAAATTGCTTGCCTACCATGATCGCTCCGACGGTGGTTTATTTGTCACCCTGGCCGAGATGGCCTTTGCCGGTAAAGCCGGTATCGCCGCCGATATCAGCGCTCTGGGTAGCGATGCGCTGGCGGCGTTATTCAGCGAAGAGCTGGGTGCGGTGCTGCAGATTGCCGACAGTGAACTGGCTTATGTCCAGCAGGTGCTGGCAACACATAACCTGGCAGACTTAAGTCATGTTGTAGGTAAAGTTGAACAAAGCGATCGTTTTGTGATCAGCCAGCAGGGCACAGTGGTATTTAACGATAGCCGCAGCCGTCTGCGCACCGTCTGGGCCGAAACGACTTATCAGATGCAGAGCCTGCGCGATAACCCGGCGGGCGCCAAGCAGGAGTTTGACGCCAAGGCCGATCAGCTGGATCCGGGCTTGCATGCCAAACTGACCTTTGACCAGAATGCCGATATTGCCGCGCCGATGATTTTAAAAGGTGCCGCACCCAGGATCGCGATTCTGCGCGAGCAGGGTGTTAACTCGCAGCTGGAAATGGCCGCTGCCTTTAACCGTGCCGGCTTTAGCGCGGTTGACGTGCATATGAGCGATATTCTGAGCGGTCAGGTGTCGCTAAAAGACTTTAACGGCTTAGCGGCTTGTGGTGGCTTCTCTTACGGTGACGTGTTAGGGGCCGGTGAGGGCTGGGCCAAGTCAGTGCTGTTTAACGAGCAGGCACGCAAAGAGTTCCAGACCTTCTTTGAACGGCAATCTACCTTTGCGCTGGGTGTTTGTAACGGTTGTCAGATGATGTCGAATCTGAAGAGTCTGATCCCGGGTGCTGATTTATGGCCACACTTTGTGCGCAATAAATCTGAGCGCTTTGAAGCCCGCTTTAGCCTGGTGGAAGTCCAGCAAAGCCCGTCGCTGTTCTTTAGCGGTATGGCTGGCTCGCGGATGCCGATTGCCGTATCGCACGGTGAAGGCCATGCCGAGTTTGCCTCTCAAGCTGCCTTTGCCGCTGCCAACCAGAGCGGTACTGTGGCACTGCGTTTTGTTGATAACTATGGTCAGGTTACCGAGCAGTATCCGGCAAACCCGAATGGCTCAGTGGCCGGTATTACCGCGCTGACTACCACCGATGGCCGGGTCACCATTATGATGCCACACCCGGAGCGGGTATTCCGCACCGTGGCCAATTCCTGGCATCCGGATGACTGGCAGGAAGACAGCCCCTGGATGCGGATGTTCCGCAATGCCCGGGTCTGGTTAGGTTAATTCCTAACACCACCCAATAAAAAACCTGCTGCGGCAGGTTTTTTATTGGGTGCTTTTCCCGTTGTCACGAACTAGCTATCACGGCATCACTACTGGTTTTTTTCTTCCACGAACAAGGAGCGGATCCAACCAAAACCGATATTAACGAGCCCAGCCAGGGTGTCTGCCTTTGCCGAGGGTTCCGCCTGATTAATCGCAGTTGGCGACTGCGTCTGAGATTGCTTGGAATTGTTGATCGCGCCGTCAAAGAAATCATCGGCGCCTTGTTGGGTACTGTAAGTGCTACAGGCGCTAATCATTAAGCTAAAGGCAACGGCAGCTATAGTGGTGATTTTTTTGGTGTTGTGCAAACTTAATCCTTGTCAGTAAATAGTCGGGCATTTTTAAACTATTAAGGCTGTTTGTCTAGTTTAAAAACTGTTGCCGGGCCTGATTACGGCCCTGCTGCTTGGCTTGATAAAGCAGCTGATCGGCTTGCTGCATCAACTGACCACTCTGATAACCGCTGGCCGGGTAATTTAGGGTGATAATACCGATTGATGCGGTGACTACGCCAAAGGGTGAGTTTTTATGCGGGATCGCCATTGCCGCCAGCTTGTCTGGTAATTGTAGGAGTGAGGTGCTGATATCTGCATTATGTTGCTCAACCAGAATAAATTCCTCACCGCCAAAACGTACCACCAGCAGCTTAGGATCGGCAGAGAGCAGCCGGGATAGGCGTACCAAAACCAGATCACCATCCAGATGACCATAGAAGTCGTTGTAGCGTTTAAAGTAATCGATATCCAACAACCCCAGGGATAATTGCTGATCTGCCGGCAACTGCTGGAGTTTTTGCTGCAGGCGTTGTTCGAAGCTACGCCGGTTAAGCAAACCGGTTAATTGATCGGTTTCGGCTTTTTGTTGTTCCAGCCTTACCGTTTTAAACTGGCTGCGTAACAAGCGGTCGAATTGCCGCTGCCAGCTCAGGCAAAGCAAGGTTGTTACCACCAGATAAAAGACGGACCAGCCGGTATCAATAGCAGTGCAATATTTCAGGAATAACACTGCGGCGGCCAGTTGTAACCACAATAAGATTTTTTGTTGTAAGTTAAAAATCGGAATGGCGGCAATGGCGAAAGCCACGACCATAGGGCCACCTTCACCTAATTTGCCGTAGTAGAGTGATGAACCATAAAAAGTGATACTTAATAATAAGATAACCAGGGCTGAGATCCCAAGCCAACCCTGTAACCACTGCTCAGCGTTGAGTGTTTTATTCGCCAGAGCATAAAGTAAAATCAGGCCGGCCGCTGTATAGCGTGACAGATTACCCAGGCTGTACCAGCTGTCGCCAACCAGAATATCTGTGATCGAAAACAACAGCATTAATGCCACACAGACTAATGCCAGCCGCTGCGCAATATGGCGGGTACTGGCAACCAGATACAGCCGGAACTCCGCCTCGCTGGCCGGGTCCAGATAAGATAAAGCTGGAAAGTAGTTTTTAATCAATTGCATAGAAAAGAGATATCCAAATGATACCTCTAAGCTTAGCAGCTAATTTGTTACTCAGAGCAAGCCTTTTAAAAAAGCCACCACGCTGCGTCCGAGCGCACTTAACGCATAACCGCCTTCCAGCATGGCGACGATGCGGCCCTGGCAATGTTTATCGGCCAGTTGTTTTAGCTCGCTGGCGATCCACTGATAGTCCTCTTCGCGCAACATAAAGTGCGCCATCTCATCTTCAGCGTGACCGTCAAAGCCGGCCGAGATCAGGATCAGTTGTGGGGCAAAGGCATCAATGGCCGGTAGCCAGTGTTGCTGCACCTGCTCACGCCAGGCGCCGCTGCGGCAGCCGCCGGCCAGCGGTAAATTGATAATATGCTCGTTACTGCTGTCGGCGCCGGTGTAAGGGTATAGTGGATGCTCAAACGAGGAGCAAAACAGTACTCTGGGTTCGTGCTGAAAAATATCCTCGGTACCGTTACCATGATGTACGTCGAAATCAACGATGGCGATCCGGCTTAGCTGATAGGTATTCAGGGCGTGCTCAGCCGCGATAGCAATATTATTTAGCAGACAAAAGCCCATTGCCTGCTCGCGGGTGGCGTGATGACCGGGCGGACGCACCGCGCAAAAGGCCTGCTCGTTACTGCCTTTCATTACCTGATCCACGGCATTGATACCGCTGCCGGCGGCATGCAGGGCGGCATTCAGGCTTTTCGGGCCCATAATGGTATCGGGATCCAGCCAGATATGGCCCTCGGTTGGTGCTTTGGCAAATAATTCATCGACATAGCGTTTGCCATGTGCCAGATATAACGCTTCTTTTGTGGCGGGGCTGGCGTCGCGCTGCATCACCACATATTCCATACCGGAACGGATCAGCTGGTCATTAATCGCTGACAGGCGCTCCGGACACTCCGGATGATCAACGCCATTTTCATGGTAGTAACAGCTGGGGTGACTGAAAATGGTAATGGGCATCAGCTGTCTCCTGCTGGAGTTAAATCCAGTTTTAAATAGGCTTCGGATGGATCTTCGCTACGCAAGCGCACAAAGCCGGCGTTTTCGAATACTTTGAGCATGGGTTTGTTTTCGGCGCGCACATAGGCCTGCATTGAAGCCAGGCCGCGGGCTTTTGCCACATTAATCATTTCTGCCAGCAGCCGCTTAGCCATGCCTTTGCCCTGGAACTTTTCGCGGGTAACAAAGGCCACTTCACAGCTATTCTGGCTCTCAATCAGGTAGTAGCGGCCGACGGCCTGGATCTCTACGACTGAGCCTTTTTGCTTCACAATGCACAGTGCTAAATCCTTGGACTGATCGACGCTGACCAGGGTGCAGGATTTTTCGCGGCTCATCTGAGTCGGCACTGAGTTATAGCGCATTTGCAGCGTTTCTTTGGTATGGGAGTAAAAAAACTCCTGCAAGCGCCGTTCATCTGAAGGGTTCAGTGGCCGCAAATCAAAGCTCTCGCCGTTTACGCTCAGCTCTTTAAAGCCGACAGGCCCCAGCTCCGGTACTTCGACCGGGGTTTGCACCTGATAATGCGGTACCCAGTAATGTTTACGGACTTCAGCCAGTAACTGATTACGGAATTTCGGATGGGCGACCCGGATCAGCTCCAGCGCCCGCTCGCGGATACTTTTGCCGCGTAACGAGGCCACGCCAAACTCCGTCACCACATAGTGTACGTGCGCCCGGCTGGTGACCACGCCGGCACCTTCGCGGATATGCGGCACGATGCGGGAAATACTGCCATCTTTGGCGGTCGAGGGCAGGGCGATAATGGGTTTACCGCCATTACTCATTGAAGCACCGCGGCTAAAGTCAACCTGACCGCCAACGCCGCTGTAAAACTGATGACCAATTGAATCTGACACCACCTGCCCGGTCAGATCAACTTCGATGGCACTGTTAATCGAGACCATGCGCTCGTTGCGGGCGATATTGCTGGGCGAATTGACATACTCACTCGGATAAAAGCCGATATGCGGGTTTTGGTGCACAAAGTCATACAGCTGCTTAGTACCGATACAAAAGCTGGTGACACTTTTGCCGGGATGAAAGGTTTTGCGCCTGTTGTTGATCACCCCTTTTTTAATCAGCTCCAGTACACCGTCGGTCAGCAGCTCGGTATGCAGGCCCAAATCCTTGTGATTGCTCAGATAGCGGGTTACCGCTTCGCAGATTTTACCTACGCCGAGCTGAATAGTGGCGCCATCTTCGACCAGCAGCGACACATACTGGCCGATACGCTCAGTGCGCGGATCCAGCTCGGTAGGCTGGACTTCCGGTAGTGGCTGCTCGGCATAGAAAAAAGCATCGATATCGTCTTTATGAATAAAAGACTGGCCGTAAGTGATCGGCATCGCCGGATTGACCTGGGCAATCACTGTTTTGGCGGCCTTTGCTGCAGCGGCTATCACATCAACTGATACACCAAGTGAATGATAGCCATGCTCATCGGCCGGGCTCACCATAATCAGCGCGGCATCCAGCGGCAGTACGCCGTCAGTAAACAGCGCCGGAATATCGGTCATAAAACAGGGGGTGTAATCAGCCCGGCCCTCAGCGACAGCCTGACGCACGGTATGGCCGCCGATAAAGAAGGTATTGACCTTAAATAAATGCTGAAACTCGGGTTTGGCCCATTTGTTGTCTGACAGGGTCACCAGTTGCACAATTTCAATATCATGCAGGCTTTTGGCATTCGCAATCAGATCGTCAATCAGTAGGGTCGGCACCGCGGCATGGGAGCCAATAAAAATCCGGTTTCCGGATTTTAGCAGGTGTTGCCAGTTAAGTTTGGAAACAGGACTTGGCATAACAGCTCCGGCTTGAGATCAGTAATAGCACTCTAATCCAGAAGCCGGAGCGGGAAAAGCCCCGACTTTGGTCGGAGCGCCCGGAAAAATACCGTCAACACCGTAATGTTGACGGCAAAGGGCAAGATAAAACTTACAGCGTCCAGCGCAGACCAATCATTGCTACCAGCGGATCAATACTGACATCAACGCTTTGCACTGTATTGCCATTAACCCGGACATGCGCCTTGGTATCGATATCAATTTTGCTGATCATCAGGTGGACACCCAGGTTATCAGCCAGTTTGATATTGACGCCGGCTTGTGCGGCCAGGCCCCAGGAGTTTTTCAGCTTAATGGTCACAGGATCATTAGCACCAGCCGCACCCAGCGCGACCAGCGTGCTTTTCAGCTGACCATCGGCTTCGGTATTAAAGAAGTTGGTGTAATTGACGCCCAGGCCAACAAAAGGCTGAATGTTGCTGTTGCCAACATCAAAATAATACTGGCCGAGTAAGGTAGGCGGTAAATGCTTGGTTTTACCTACTTTTAAACCGTCAATAGCGCCATCGCCACTGATTTTGTGGGTAAAAGGGGTAGCGGCAATTAACTGCACGCCCCAGTTTTTATCCAGTTTGTAGTCAAAGGTCAGGCCCAGTTGGGTATTGTCATTCACCTTGACGCCAGTTGAGCCGGCTGGTAAGCCTGCGACGGCTTCTACCACATTCAGATTGCCGCTGCTGTCACTTGGCATCACGCTGATGGCGCCAACGTTGACAGAAAATTCGGCCATGGCAGGGGCGGCAACTAAACTCAGGCCCAGTGCTACTGTAGATAACATTGTTTTCATCATATTCTCCAGTCAGATAACTGGCGCCATTGTGCGCTTGCTGGCGGTGAAAACCTTGGGCTGGATCAAAAAAGCCCGCTACAAAGCGGGCCTTTAACGGTAAGTATTGTTCTATATCAACAAAGAGGTAGGGAACACGCCCTAACCAAGCCTAGTCCTGCTGTTGGCGCCGGTTTTCAAAGCGGTTAGAGCGCTCGGAGATCGAACCTGTTGTCCGGCTCTCGCTTGCTGGCCGGCTGACCACTGCTTGCCGTTGTTCCATTTGTGGCCGCTGTGGTTGTACCCGCTGACTGTCCTGTGCTGGCCGGCTCACCGGTTGTACCCGCTCTTGCTGAAATCTTTGCGGCTGCGCCCGCTCGGTTCTTACCTCTTGCGGTGGCCGTTGATACTGCACGCGCTGGGTTTCAGCTTGCGGCACTCTGATAGGCTGTACCCGTTCCGGCCGGCTGTCCTGCGCCGGGCGCTGATACTGTACCCGCTGCTCTCTGTTTAGTGCTTCGTTGCGCTGTTGTGCTCGCTGCTCTCTGCCCAGCGCCTCATTGCGCCGCTGTTCTCTATTTAGTGCTTCGTTGCGCTGCTGCGCGCGCAGCGCACTATCCTGCACACGTTGCGGCCGTTGCCGGTCAACAGCCGGGCTGGTGTCTGCGGCAGGGATTGGCTGGATACGCTGCTCGTTTTCTGCCCACTGCTGAGCAATACGTCCCTGAGGGCGCTCCTGGCGTTGCGGCTGTTCGCTTCGTGCCGTCTCATGCTGGCGCGGCTGGCGGTTGCTGTCATACTGGCGGCCTTCACGCTGCGCATTGCGTGGTGCAGCCTCTGCTTCGCGATTGGCCTGACGTAACTTGCTGTCGGCCGGAATAAAGCGATTATCAGCTTGTGAGCGCTGCTCCTGATTGCGCTCAGCACGCCACTGTTCGCGAGGTCTGTGCGGCGCATCGTCATGACGGCGTGGCCGATCCGGGCGGTGCTGATAGTCTGGCCGGTCACGTAACTGACTGTGCCGGTAGTGCACGCCACGGCGGTGATAATGATCATGCTGCCAGCGAGGCGCATTATGGAAATGCTGCCGTTTTGGATAATAGCGCGGTGGCTTATGATAGTAATGGTGGTGCACTATCACATGATGACGGTGCCAGTCGAAGACGCTGAAATAAAACGCTGGCCTGACGTAAAAGCCACTACTCCAGTAAAAGCTGACCCGGCTGCGGTGACCGACAGGCTCATACCAATACAGTGGTGGATAGGCTGGCCACCACCAGTGACCGTAAACCACCCGGGTATCGTAGTAGGGTACGTAAATCACCTCACGCCGCGCCGGTTCAATCACGATCACTTCGCGTTCGCGCTCCACCACCACATGCTCCATCTGCTGCAGTGAGCCCTGAGCATAGGCGCGTTGCCGTAAGCGCTGAATACTCGCCAGTAACGCTGGCTCATCGGCTAAAAAGATTTCTCCCAGCCGCTGCGTCCATTGCAGATCATCATTCAGGCGTTGCACTAACTGCGGGAAGGCAACCAGAGCCTGCACACTGGGGTCCCAGTCCTGGCCTTGCACGGCTTCTACCGCGTCTTCGCCGCGAAGATCCGGGTTACGCTCTAACCAGCGTGCCGCCTGCACAATTTCCAGCGGATAGGTCGAGGCAATCAAGACGTGGGTTAGTACTGAGTCCGGATACAGTGCAATCGGGGCCAGCATCTGGTCCAGCTCGGCCTCGCTGTTACTGGTGCGGCTTTGTGCCTGACTGGCGCAGGCGCTGAGCAATAAAATCGCCAGGGCTAACAGTAGCTGTGGCAGGGTTCGTTGTATCGTCATATCAAGCTCCTAACCACGGGCGATAGATTGCGCCGGCAGAGGGATGGACATTAAGTATACAACTTATAGTGGGCCGCGGCTGAATCGCGGCTGAACTTTACCGGATCTTTACACTAAGCTACAAGAAACTGTGGTTCAGCTCAGATAACGGGCGCGCTTTTGTGCTTTTAACTGTGTCAGGTCCACCAGTACCAGACCATCAATGCAGTCAGCGAAATCCGGATCCGTGCCAAAGGCCAGAAATTTCACCCCGCCTGGCTCGCACAGCTCACTGTATTGCTTATATAAGGTGGGAATACTTACCCCCATATTGGCCAGCAGGTGTTTTAGCTGCACAAAGTCTGCTGCATAGTCCTGACCGCTGAAGTGCTGCTGCAGCTGTTGCAGAATAGCTTGCGGCAGCTGATAGGGCTGATTTGATACTGCTGTTTGCTGTTCATCCTGAAAATATAAAGAGTAGAAGTAGACCATCAGATCCCGGGCTGCTTGCGGGTAGCTGTTTGATAGGCTGACGCCGCCAAACAGATAGCGCAGTTCCGGATACTGCTTAAGGTAAGCTCCAATGCCATACCACAGATAGTCCAGGCTGCGCTTACCCCAATAGCGCGGTTGCACAAAGCTGCGTCCCAGCTCCAGCCCCTGTGCCAGATAGGGTTGCATCTGGGCGCTAAATTGAAACAACGAGGCGGTATATAAGCCGGCTAAGCCGTGATCAGCGATCACCCGGGCCGTATTGGCAAAACGGTAGGCGCCGACGATCTCCAGATCATCGCTATCCCACAGGATCAGGTGTTCATAGTGGCTGTCGAAACGGTCAATATCACGGCGCTGGCCACAGCCCTCGCCGACAGCCCGAAACGCCAGCTCGCGCAGGCGGCCGATTTCACGCATCACCGGCGAACTTTGCTGATGATGATAGAGGTAGATTTTTTTGCCATCGCCGGTTTCGCCCAATAACTGGCAACTTTCTACTGCCTTTTTCAGCACAGCCCGCTCTTCCGGATGCGCTATCGCACTCTGGGTTTTAAACAGCGGGGCTTTATCTTTTGCCAGCCGGTACAGATGCTTTTTAAACAGTTTAACTTTATCTGCCAGCTCCAGCTGCAGGTTGTTAACGCTGTCAAACGGAATGCTTTCACCAATGCGCAGCGTGATCGATTTGCGCTGTTGCTTAAACATTTCCTTTACCAGCAATAAGGTGGCCAGCGGTTTATATAGCATCGAGGCACTGTAAAACAGCGCCGAATTGCGCCCACCAATATAGATCGGCAGAATTGGCGCCTTACTTTGACTGGCAAAGCGCAAAAAGCCGCTATGCCACTTGCCGTCACGGATTCCATTGGGTTTTAAGCGTGATACCTCACCGGCCGGAAACAGGATCAGTGCGCCTTCCGCCGCCAGATGGGCGGCAATGGCGTCTAAGCGGCGCCGCTCGGTGCCGCCTGTCATGTTATTTACCGGTAACAAGAGGGGGTGCAGCGGCGGTAGCGCCATCAGTAGCTGATTGGCCAAAACCTTAACGTCTGGCCGGATCTCGCTGACTAGTTTTAGCAGGGCCAGCCCGTCCAGCGAGCCGATCGGATGATTGGCGATAATCACCACCCGCCCGGTCGTCGGGATCCGCTCCAGCTCGTTGTCGCGTACGGCGTAGCTGAAGTTAAAATAGTCCAGCACCTGCTCCACAAACTCCAGTCCCTGCAGGTGCGGGTAGCGCTTGGCAAAATTCTGAAAATCCTGCTCATGTAACAGGTAGCTGAGGAATCCTTTAACCGGCCGGTAAAACCAGCTCTGGCGGTCAACCAGTGGCAGTTGTTGTTCGATCATTTGCTCGACATTCAGCATCGCTCTGTCCTCTCACCTGTTACATAGGGTCACACAGTTGAGCCTAATGCCTTTGTATGACGCCAAGTTGGCAGTTTTATGGCAGTTTGACGACAGCCGAAGTGCCGCTTTTATGCTAAGGTTGGCACCCTGGCCAAGATATGGAGTGAGCTGTGACTATTGCCCTTATTATCCCTGATCGAAAACTGGATGACTTACAACAACGGCTCAGTGCCGCCCTACCGGGGGTAACGATTGAGGTCTGGCCCGAGCTAAATGATCCTGCTGCTGTCACCTTTGCCGTGGTATGGAAGCACCCGGCAGGCTGTTTACAGCAGCTACCAAATTTAAAAGCGCTGCAAAGTTATGGTGCCGGTGTGGATAGTATTCTTGCCGATCCTGAGCTGCCTTTGGTACCACTGGCGCGGGTTGTCGATCCGGCGTTAACTGAGTCTATGCTGCGTTATCTGGCCGGTATTGAAAGCTATTACCGTTTGCGCCTGGATCAGTTTCATCGCCAGCAACAGCAGGCGCAGTGGAAACCGAAAAGCCCACGTCAGTTGCGCAAGCTTTGTGTGCTGGGGTTAGGCGAACTGGGCGCGGCCGCCGCACAATTTTTTCAGATGCAGGGCTATCAGGTGACGGGCTGGGCCCGTCGCCCGCAGCAGCTTAGCGGTGTAACTTGCTATGCCGGCGTTGATGGCTTAGCCGCAGCCCTTAACGATGCCGATCTGGTGATCTGTTTATTACCACTGACCAGTGCCACCGAGGATCTGTTAAATAAACAGCTGTTTGCCCTGATGAAGGCGGGAGTGATACTGGTCAATGTCGCGCGTGGCGCGCTGCTGGTGGAGGCAGATTTATTGGCCGCACTGGACAGTGGGCAGGTTCAGGCGGCGTGTCTTGATGTGTTCCGGCAGGAGCCCCTTGCTGCAACGCATCCGTTCTGGTCGCATCCGTCGATTTTGGTCACACCGCATATCTCAGCTGTAACCCGGGTGGATACAGTGGTGGCGCAGATCGCAGAGAATTACCGGCGTAGTGAAGCCGGCTTGGCATTGTTAAATCAAATCGACCGGCAACAGGGCTATTAACTGGTTAAAATTACAGCGTTGCCAAGGAGTTATTAACGGACTACACTCTTTTGGTCGCAGTAACCTGCCTGCCGGTCGCAACCAGGGCTGTTGCCGTGACAGAATAATAAGAATAAATGTTGAGGTTAGGTTATGAGTAAAGCGTCCAGTCGTGGTTTTGGCTTTACCACTCTGGCTATTGCCGTGATTTTAATGGCGTTGTCAGCCCTTCTCACCCGGGCAGAAGCCTTTTGCTGGGTGATTTAAAAATTAAGGGCCGTTTGGGCCCTTAATTTTTTATCTGTTAGCCTAATCTTGTTTCATTATTTCTTGCTATGCCGTTCCCGGTTTTCGCGTTTTTGTTCGGCATTTTTTTGCAGCAGGACATAGGTAGCACTATAGCCGCCATGTTGACGCTGTGCGGTATGCGCTGCCAGAACGACACCAAAAGCCGGTAACCATTTAAAAACATAGCTACGTAAGATGGCTGGATGCGGCTTGCTGTTGCGGCCCATACCATGCTGGATCAATAAGGTACGCACGCCCCGTTGATGGCAGTCGGTAATAAATTGCTGTAGCGCACCGCGGGCTTCGATCAGTGTTTTGCCCAGCAGGTTCAGGGTGGCATCCAGTTGATACTTGCCCAGGCGCAGATTGCGGTATACCCCTTGTTGCACACCGTCTTTACAATAGGCAAAGACGTCATCCGGCTTTACCAGCTCGACATATTCCATGCTCAGGTAATGCGGATCATACTCCATTTCCTGTTCCGCCGCCTTGCGTCTGGCTTGTTGCGCCAGAGTGGGGCTAAACTCAGCGTTGGCTTGCAGCACAGCATCCTGAGTCAGTGGCTTTACATCGGCCATTTCAGAAAGAAACAGCTCGAATTCATCTTCCTGCATAGCGGTCTCCGTCGATTAGCATGGTCTGGATGCACTACGTTAAAAAGCTAGCGCTGGTCCAGACCTGAAAGATCGGAAAGTATAACGGCAAGCCGCTTTGGAAAAAAGCGGCTTATTCGGCTTGCGGTTTTAAGGCGGCGGGTACGGTGTCGCTACTGGCGGCCTTTTTGCGTGCGGCAGCAAAGCGCAGTAAATAGTAGGCGTTAATCAGCAATACCAGCAGATTGGAGATCACCCCCTGCGGAATGGCAATATGGCTGTAATAGACAAATAACAGGCTGCAACCTATTAATGTAGCTAATCTCAGCCAGAATACATCTTTGATAAAAAAGGCGCCGATACAGATCGTCAGGCCAACCCAGCTGATAATGTCATAAATTAAGTTTTCCATCTGCAGGCTCCACGATACGGCAGGTTAATTGCGCGCATTATGAGCAGTGTCGAGTTTTTACTCAACTGAGGAATATTGTAGATTTCAAATTAGATTTTTTAATAGATGTAACCCTGCTGTCATAAAGGCGACAGCAGGGGCAGGGGGGGAGTTTACTGGCGTAAATCAACGCTGCTATTGGCGATGGCGCGGGTCATAATCAGCCAGGCTTCCAGGTTTTGCCGCAGTGCCGTTGGATCAATTTTATCCAGGGTATCGTTTGGCGTATGGTGATAATCGAAGTAATCGGTGCCATCCTGCATCAGGCTGGCGACTGGCACACCCTGAGCCTTTAAAATTGACACATCCGGACCACCTGAGGCGGTATTCGGACCCATGGCAATACCCAGCGGTGCCAGTTGTTGCTGGATCTGTCTGGCAAATTGCAGCGCCTGCTCGCCCATACCGGTATCAAAACGCCAAACCCGGCCGGCACCAAAGTCAGATTCAGAGGCAAAGACATGCTTATGCAGTTGTTGGTGATGACGGGCGGCATAAGCACGGGCGCCAATCAGGCCGCCTTCTTCGTTGCCAAACAGCACCACCCGGATGGTGCGCTCCGGCTTTTCCTGTTTTAGCAGGGCGGCCGTCGCCATCACGATGCCCACCCCGGCGCCATCATCCAAAGCCCCGGTGCCTTCGTCCCAGGAATCCAGGTGCGCACTAATTAACACAATTTCATCCGGTCTTTTACTGCCGGTAATTTCCGCAATCACATTATGGCTGGTGACGGTGCCTGGCAGCTTGTTGTTCATTTGCAAGCTTAAGCTGACTTCCGGGTTACGGCTGAGCATTTTACTAAGCTGCAAGGCGTCAGGTACCGAGATCGCCGCCGCCGGGATCCGCGGCACGCCCTCTTCATAGCGCATCTGACCGGTATGAGCGAAACGGTTGCTACTGCTGCCGACCGAGCGGATCAGCAAGGCTTTGGCACCGAGTTTTGCCGCTTCGACAGCACCGCGGGCGCGACCACCGACTACCTGGCCGTAGAAGCCACCACGGATGTCTTTTTCCAGCGCATGGTTAATAAAGACGATACGATCTTTGACCTGTGACGGCTCGGCGGCAATCAGCTCTTCCAGGGTATTAAACATCACGACCTGAGCCGTGATACCATCAAAGGGCGTACCCACAGAGCCACCCAGAGCGGTGAGTACCAATGCCTGGTTAAAGGGCGCGCCAACGCGCAGACTGGCGTCACCACGCTCCCAATACAGCATCTCAAACGGCTCGCGCCAGACTTTATCAAAACCTAACTGTTTAAAATGTTGCTCGGCCCAGATCACAGAGCGGATGTCAGCTTCACTGCCAGCCAGGCGCGGTCCGACCTCGACGGTTAAGGATTCCACCAGCTTATAGGCCAAATCTTTATCCAGTGGTAGGGTTGTTGCCTGCACATTCAGACTAAAAGCTGCTATTATTGTGCTGATCCAGAGTTTCATATGCTAAGTGACCTTGGTGGTTTAGATTTTTTCGAATTTATCATCTTTAACGGATTAAACCCAGATTTAGCGGCTAACGTAAGAAAAAGCCAGACTAACTGAGTAAGGAGTACCTTCAGGATGCAAGGGCAGACACAGGGAGACGCATCATCAGGCCTGACAGCTTTGGTGGTAGACGATACGCTAACCAGCCGACATTATCTGAAACAGATCCTGCAGTCGCTTGGCGTAGCGGTAGTGCATGAGGCCGCAGATGGCGCCAGTGCTGAAGCCTTATTTGTGCAACAGCAACCGCAGCTGGTTTTTTTGGATATTCAGCTGCCAGACATCAACGGTAAGGTACTCTTACAACGATTCCGGCGTATTGATCAGCACTCGCATATTTTTATGGTGTCGGCCCACTCCAGTGTCGACAACCTGAAAGCGGCAGTAGCAGGTGGTGCCAAGGCTTTTGTCGTGAAGCCATTTTCGGCAGAGCGAATTAGTCATCTGGTGCAACCTTTGCTCTGATTGTTGGTCTGAGGCTGGTCAGGCGTATCAGGGCTTCAGTTGTCAGCTCTGGGTTCTTTTTCAGGTTCAGTCAGGTACGGTAACAATAAATGAATTTAGAAGATATGCTGAAGAACTCAGCACAAGCGGTGAAATTGCTGAAAGCCGTTTCGAATGAACGGCGGCTGATTATTTTATGTCACCTGTTAGAAGGTGAAATGTCGGTGGGTGAAATTAACGAAAAGCTGGATTTAAGTCAGTCAGCCCTTTCGCAGCATTTGGCATTGTTACGAAAGCATAAACTGGTGAAAACCCGCAAAGAAGCACAAACGGTATTTTACCGCCTCAATAGCGCCGAGGCCGAGGCCTTGATTGCGTTGATGCATAAATTGTACTGTTCAGAATAAAGGTTGCTACGGCAGCCTTTATTTTTGGCCGCTATCAGGGTTTGTTGACCTTTACTATGAAGAATCGCGTAAAACAAAAAAGCCAGCATTAGCTGGCTTCAGATTAATGACAAACCCCGGTTTTTTGGCCGGGGTTTGTGTTTTCTGGATTCTGATCTTTTTTGATCTGTGTTTTCTGCTTTCTTTTATTAAATCTGGCAGTATTGAATCTCGGATTTGTTATGCCGCAGAATGCACTCTGCAAAGGTGTATAGTGCCGATTTCAGGCCATAAAAAAGCGATAAAAAGGCCAGCAAGGCCATTTTCTTGATGTTTTGCGCTACCGCCGCCAGTAAACACTGCATCTGCACTTTCGCCAGACCACGGAACCGTGCATAGCGATGGCCATGATGCTGTTTTGCGTCTGCGAAGCTGCGTTCAACCGTCTCTTTTCGTCGGTTGTAAATCTTCTTACCCCACGACAGCAGCCGCAAACCACTCACATGCTCTTTATCCTCTTCCCAGACATGCCGGGTTATCGTTTTCTTATACTGCTTGTTCTTCGTGCAGTCCTGACGTAGCGGGCAATCCTGACACACTTTAGGGTTAGATTGATAATGCCGGTAGCCCTGACGGTCTGTCGTGCTGTAAGTCAGGATTTCACCTTGGGGGCAACGATAGGTATCGGTTGTTTTATCGTAGGTAAATTGCTTCTTCTTAATCGGATTAGCGGTGACATTGGGACGACGGTAGGCAATAACCGGTGCAATTTGCCGCTCCCGGATTAAATGGCAAAGCGGTGCAGTAAAGTAGCCCGCATCCAAACCAACGGCTATCGGACTAAACTTAAAGCGCTCAAGCTGACGGTCTAATCTGGCCAGATAGGGCTGGCTATCATGCACATTCCCCGGCGTCACGAAGGTATCCGTGATGATGCCGTGGCGGCCATCCACGGTGCGATGGTCAAGGTAGAAGAAGCCCTGTGGTTTGCCTTCCCGCGTCATAAAGCCACTGTCAGGGTCGGTTGTGCTGACCTTTTGATTTTTGGTTTCGGGCTCCTTCGAGTCATCTTGCTTCAGTGGCGCTTTGCCATGGGCTAACCGGTCCTCTTCAACCGCCTTGTTGAGCTCAGCGATATACGCCGATGCACTGACCGCCACCTCTTTGTTCACCGCCTTGCGCTTATTGGCATTGGCTTTTAAATGTGTGCTGTCAGTGTAAAGCGTGTGACCACCAATCAGACGCTGCTCATACGCCTGTTCAACTATCCGGTCGAAGATACGCTGAAACACATCCGTGCCGTTAAAACGACGAATACGATTCTGGCTCAGCGTGGAGGCATCAGGCACTTTCTCGGTTAATCCCATCCGCAAAAACCAGCGATAAGCCACATTAACCTGAATTTCCTGTACCAGACGACGCTCACTGGGAATGCCAAACAGATAGCCGAGGATCATCATCTTAAACAAACGGACAGGGTCAATCGGCGGACGGCCATTATCTTTGCAGTAGAGATGTTCGACTTCAGCACGAATGAACTCGAAATCAATGGCGGCATCGACCTTGCGAACCAAATGGTTCTTCGGTACCAGCTCTTCGAGCGTGACCATTTCTAACTGATATTGTTGAGGAGAGGGAGTTTTGAGCATGTTGGTTAGCCTTCAAATCAACTAACCCTATTAGATCAAAGTCCTGGATCGGCGTCCAGGACTTTGTCAGCAGTCTGAAGCCAGCATTAGCTGGCTTTTTCGTCGAACTCTGACAGTTAAGCGGCTTTTAACGCTTTAACATGTGCATTTAAGCGAGCTTTATGACGAGCTGCTTTGTTCTTATGGATCAGACCCTTGGCCGCCATGCGGTCAATTACCGGAACCATTTTGTTGAATGCTTCCTGAGAAGCAACTGCGTCAGCAGTTAACACCGCTGCGTAGGTTTTCTTGATGAAAGTACGCATCATAGAACGTTGACTGGCGTTTTGCTGACGACGTTTTTCTGATTGAATTGCGCGCTTCTTAGCAGACTTAATGTTAGCCAAGGTAACACTCCTAAAAACTAAACCGGACTCTTTAAAGGCCGCATAATATGCCTATTTACTGTGCCATTGTCAAATGCTTTCCGCGAAAAGGCCAGCAATTTAATTGGGATTACCGCTGGTAATTGGCGCCCCGAACAGGTGAAAATAGCGTCGCATTATACACAGGAGTTTCTGGTGTCGGGAAAATTATTAAAGTCAGGGCTGATTGTAAGTTTTATGACCCTGATTTCACGGGTATTGGGGCTGGTCCGCGACGTGGTGGTCGCTAATTTTGTCGGCGCCGGTGCGGCGGCCGACGTATTCTTTTTTGCCAACCGCATTCCAAATTTCTTACGTCGTTTATTTGCCGAAGGCGCGTTCTCGCAGGCCTTTGTACCGGTATTAAGTGAGGTGAAAGCGCAGCATGGCGATGATGCGGTGCGCGAACTGGTGGCGAAAGTCGCTGGTACTCTCGGTGTGATTGTTACGCTGGTGACCTTATTTGGTGTCATTGCCTCACCGCTATTAGCCTTGCTGTTTGGTATGGGCTGGTTTATCGAATGGCTTAACGATGGTCCGGATGCGCAGAAGTTTGAGCTGGCCTCGTTAATGCTGAAAATCACTTTTCCCTACCTGTGGTTTATCACGCTGGTTGCCTTGTCGGGCGCCATTCTAAATACCTATAACCGCTTTGCGGTGGCGGCCTTTACGCCGGTATTTTTAAATATTGCCATTATCGGTAGTGCGCTCTATCTGGCACCGACGCTGGATGAGCCTGCGCTGGCCCTGGCCTGGGGTGTGTTTATCGGTGGCGTGGTGCAGCTGTTGTTTCAACTGCCGTTTCTGGCCAAAGCCGGTTTGCTGGTGATGCCAAAATGGGGTTGGCGCGATCCGGGCGTGACGAAAATCCGCACCCTGATGTTGCCGGCGCTTTTCGGGGTATCTGTCAGCCAGATCAACCTGCTGTTGGATACCGTGATCGCGTCGTTTTTATTAACCGGTGCGGTGAGCTGGCTGTATTACTCAGATCGCTTAATTGAATTTCCACTGGGTTTATTCGGTATTGCTATTGCCACTGTCATTCTACCGAACCTGTCACGCCATCATGCCACCGCCAATGCGGAGCGTTTTTCGCATACGCTGGATTGGGCGATCCGTTTTGTGGTGATGTTTGGCTTGCCGGCGATGCTGGCGCTGATGGTGCTGGGGCAGCCCATTATCAGTGTACTCTTTATGCGCGGCGAATTTACCCAGCAGGATGTGCTGATGGTGTCATACAGTCTGGTGGCCTATAGCTGTGGTTTGCTCAGCTATATGCTGATTAAGGTGCTGGCACCGGGCTACTACGCCAGACAGGATATTAAAACCCCGGTAAAAATTGGCATTATTGCTATGGTCGCTAATATGGTGTTTAACCTGATGCTGGCGCCGTTTTTAAGTTATGTTGGTCTGGCGCTGGCGACTGCGATGTCGGCAAGTTTAAATGCGTTTTTACTGTATCGGGGTTTAAAGCTAGCCGGAATATATCAGCTAAGCCGGCAGAACTGTTGGTTCTTAGCCAAGTTTAGCCTGGCCGCGATCTTAATGGCGGCAACCTTGTGGTGGTTAAGTCCAGAATTGAATGACTGGATTGCCCGGCCACTGGCAGCACAAATTCTGTTGTTAAGTAGCCTTTGTGTCGGCGCGGTGCTGCTGTACTTCGCCTTGCTGTTGCTTTTCGGGGTACGTTTGGCTGATTTTAAAGCGAAATCTGTTGCTGAAAGCCGTCACTAATCCGGTTATAATCCGGCGTTTACAGGCACCAGAGGCATTATTGCAGGCATGGAGTTAATCCGCGGTATCCATAATATTCTGCCGCAGCATCAAGGCTGTGTACTGACTATTGGTAATTTTGATGGTGTGCATCTGGGGCATCAGGCGGTGCTGGCAAAGGTGCAGCAGTTAGCGCAGTCACTTAAGCTGCCATCCTGCGTGATGGTATTTGAGCCGCAGCCGCTGGAGCTGTTTGCCGGTAATGCCGCGCCAGCGCGTTTAAGCCGCTTCCGGGAAAAATATCAGGCGCTGGCCGCGGTCGGGATTGACCGGATGCTGTGTGTGAATTTTAACCGCAGCTTTGCCGCTCAGGATCCGCAGCAGTTTATCAAAACTCTGTTGCTGGATAAGCTGGGCGTGCGGCATCTGATCGTAGGCGATGATTTTCACTTTGGCAAAAATCGCAGTGGTAATTATGCCTTACTGGCCCAGGCCGCGGCGCAATATGGCTTTGGTTTAAACAGTACTTCCAGTTTAAAACTGGGCGAGCAGCGGGTCAGCAGCACCTTAATTCGTGAAGCGCTACAGCACGACCAACTGGACAGAGCCGCCGCCATGCTGGGGCGGCCTTTTACGCTAAGCGGCCGGGTGCGCCATGGTCGTAAGCTGGGGCGGGATCTGGGTTTTCCGACGGCCAATGTCTGGCTTTACCGGCGTAAGCTGCCGGTGTCAGGTGTGTACGCTATTACAGCGCATACTTGTTATGGTGTTTTTAACGGTGTTGCCAATATTGGCAACCGACCGACAGTGCAGGGCAGCCGTGAGCAGTTAGAAGCTCATTTATTTGATTTTAATCAGGATTTATATGGCAGCCAGATCCGGGTAGAGCTACGGCATAAACTTCGAGCCGAGCAACGTTTTGCCAGTCTGGATGCGTTGCAACAACAAATTGCCGCCGATGTTGCGGCAGCACAACAGTATTTTAGTGAGGCCGCGTCCGCGCAGGCCCCGACAACCTAACGGAACCGAAACGGATGAGCGATTACAAGCATACCCTTAATTTACCGGAAACGGCCTTTGCCATGCGCGGTAATCTGGCGCAGCGGGAACCGCAAATGCTGGCCAAGTGGACGCAGGATGATCTCTATGGTCAGATCCGCAGTGCAAAAAAAGGCAAGCAAACCTTTATCCTGCATGATGGCCCGCCCTATGCCAATGGCAATATCCATATCGGTCATGCCGTTAACAAAATTCTGAAAGATATTATTGTTAAAGCCAAAACCCTGTCTGATTTTGATGCGCCCTATGTCCCGGGCTGGGATTGTCATGGTCTGCCGATTGAGCTGGTGGTGGAGAAAAAATACGGCAAGCCGGGTACCAAGCTGACTGCGGCGGAGTTTCGTGACAAATGCCGCGAATATGCGTTAACCCAAATTGATGCCCAGCGCACGGATTTTATCCGTTTGGGTGTGTTGGGTGACTGGCATAACCCCTACCGCACCATGGATTATGCGACCGAAGCCAATATTATCCGCAGCCTGGGTAAAATTATCGGCAATGGCCACTTGCAACAGGGCTTTAAGCCGGTGCACTGGTGTACCGACTGTGGTTCGGCGTTGGCCGAAGCCGAGGTGGAATATCAGGATAAGGTCTCGCCAGCGATTGATGTGCGCTTTAAGGTACTGGATGACAGCGTTGCGGATAAGTTTGATCATCCGGCTGGCCATGCCGGTCAGGGCCCGATTTCTGTGGTGATCTGGACCACCACTCCCTGGACTATTCCGGCAAACCGCGCCGTGGCCCTCAATGCTGAGTTACAGTATTCGCTGGTACAGGTTGAACAAGGCCCGAATGGTGCAGAGCGCTTAATTCTGGCCACTGACCTGGTGAAAGACGTGATGGCGCGCGCCAATATCGAGCATTACCATGCGCTGGGTTTCTGTCAGGGCGCGGCGCTGGATTTAGTTCAGTTGCAGCATCCACTGTATGACTTTAGCGTGCCGGTGGTGTTAGGCGAACACGTTACGACGGATTCGGGTACCGGCTGTGTGCATACGGCACCGGGCCATGGTCAGGAAGACTTTGTCGTTGGCCAGAAATATGGTCTGGAAGTCGCTAACCCGGTTGGTGCCAATGGTGTTTATCTACCGGATACGCCGCTGTTTGCCGGGCAACATGTGTTTAAAGCCAATGACACCGTGGTTGAAGCGCTGAAAGCGGCCGGTGCCTTATTGGTACACAAAGCCTATAAGCACAGTTATCCGCATTGCTGGCGCCATAAAACGCCGATTATCTTCCGTGCCACGCCGCAGTGGTTTATCAGCATGGAGCAGCAGGGCCTGCGCCAGACGTCATTAACGGAAATTGAGCAAACCCGCTGGATCCCGGATTGGGGTCAGCAACGGATTGAAAATATGGTCGCCGGCCGGCCGGACTGGTGTATTTCACGCCAGCGTACCTGGGGCGTACCGATTGCGCTGTTTGTGCGCAAAGACAACAGCGCCTTGCATCCGCGTACGGCCGAACTGATTGAGCAGGTGGCGCATAAAGTTGAGCAGGCGGGTATTCAGGCCTGGTTTGATCTGGATGCTGCTGAGCTGTTGGGCGCGGACGCTGCCGATTATGTTAAGGTTACCGATACTCTGGATGTCTGGTTTGACTCTGGTGTAACCCATGCCGCAGTCGTCGATGCGCGGCCGGAATTCCATGGTGCTGAAATTGACCTGTATTTAGAAGGTTCGGATCAGCACCGTGGCTGGTTTATGTCGTCACTGATGACTGGCGTCAGCATTAAAGGCAAGGCGCCGTATAAACAGGTACTGACACATGGCTTTACCGTGGATGGTGAAGGCCGCAAGATGTCGAAATCGCTGGGCAACGTGGTGTCACCGCAGGATGTAATGAACAAACTGGGTGCTGATATTCTGCGCTTATGGGTGGCGACCACGGACTACACCTCGGAGATGACGGTATCGGATGAAATTCTGAACCGTGCCGCTGATAAATACCGCCGTATTCGGAATACCGCGCGTTTCCTGCTGGCCAACCTGAATGGCTTTAACCCGCAAACCGATGCTCTGCCATTTAATGAACTGGTGGAGCTGGATCTGTGGGTAGTAAACCGGGCGGCGAAGTTACAACAAGAAATTATCGATGCGTACGATAATTATCAGTTCCATCAGGTAAGTCAGAAGCTGATGAATTTCTGTACCGTGGAGCTTGGCAGTTTCTATCTGGATGTGATTAAAGATCGCCAGTATACCGCGCACACCGAGTCCAAAGCCCGCCGCTCCTGCCAGACTGCGCTGTATCATATCGCCCAGGCGATGGTGCGCTGGATGGCACCGGTAATGAGCTTTACCGCGCAGGAAATCTGGGAAGCCTTACCGGGCCAGAGCACGCCTTATGTGTTTACCGATGTTTGGTATCCGGGTTTTGCCAACTTACCGGCAGGTAAATTCAGTGACGCCTTCTGGCAACAGCTGTTAGAAGTACGCGATGAAGTGAATAAGGTGCTGGAAGCAGCGCGCCGCGAAGAAAAACTCGGCGCCTCTTTACAGGCCGAAGTGACCTTGTTCGCCGGTGCTGAACTGGTGCAAGCGCTGTCACAGCTGGGCGACGAGCTGCGTTTTGTGCTGATTACGTCAACCGCTAAGGTGAGTGCGGAGCAACCGGCTGCCGCTGCGGTGGCCACCGCCATTAAAGGCTTAAGTGTGCTGGTGGAAGCCTCTACCGCCGCCAAGTGCGAGCGCTGCTGGCACCACCGTCACGATGTCGGCGCCGATGCCGCCCATCCGGGCATTTGTTTACGTTGCGTCAGTAACGTAGAAGGTAGCGGTGAACAGCGGGAATTTGCCTGATGCAGTTGTTTAATAATACCGCCTGGCGCTGGTGGTGGCTGATCCTGCTGTTAATCGGTCTGGATCAGCTGACCAAGCAGCTGGTACATCAAAATATGGCCCTGTTCGATTCGATTGAATTACTGCCATTTTTTAATCTGACCTATGTGCGTAACTATGGCGCGGCCTTTTCGTTCTTAAGTGACGCTGGTGGCTGGCAACGCTGGTTCTTTACGATTCTGGCGGTGGTGATAAGTAGCGTGATTGCGGTCTGGATGAGCCGGTTACCACGGCAGCAGATTAAGCTGGGGTTGGCATTGAGCCTGGTGTTTGCCGGCGCTATCGGTAATTTAATTGATCGCAGTATCTATGGTTACGTAATAGACTTTTTCCATCTGTATTACCAGACCTGGCATTATCCGGCCTTTAATATCGCCGATTCGGCGATCTGTATTGGCGCCGCCCTGATTATCTGGGACAGTTTTAGCAGTGATTCTGAGGCAAAAAAATGAGCGAAATTCAGGCCAAAAGTACGGTAATCTTCCACTTTGATATCACGCTGGCCGATGGCAGTGCCGCCGAGAGTACCCGGGTGCACAACAAGCCGGCAAAATTACAGATGGGCGATGGCAGCTTATCACCGGCATTTGAAGCCCAGCTGTTAGGCATGTCGGCCGGAGAGAAAAAAAGCTTTACCCTGGCCCCGGAAGACGCCTATGGTATGCCGAACCCGGATAATATTTATTACGTTGACCGCAGTAAATTCTCGGCTGATGCGCCGGCGAAAGTAGGCGCCATTATTGGCTTTGCGATGCCGGATGGCTCGGAATTGCCGGGTTTAGTGCGGGACGTGGTGGGCGATTCGGTCACCGTCGATTTTAATCATCCGCTAGCGGGTCAGACTCTGACCTTCAATGTCGAAATTGTGCAGGTAAGCTAAAGATGGATATTTTACTCGCTAACCCGCGGGGCTTTTGTGCCGGTGTTGATCGGGCGATCAGCATTGTAGAACGGGCGCTGGAGCTGTTTCCGCATCCGATCTATGTGCGGCATGAAGTGGTGCACAACAAATTTGTAGTGGACGGTTTACGCCGTCGCGGCGCGGTGTTTGTGGATGAACTGGACGAAGTGCCGGATAGCCATATTGTGATTTTCAGCGCCCATGGTGTGTCGCAGGCGGTACGTGAAAATGCACGGCAGCGCGGCTTAAAGGTGTTTGATGCCACCTGTCCACTGGTAACTAAGGTGCATATGGAAGTGACCCGCGCCAGCCGCAAAGGCACCGAGTGTATCCTGATTGGTCATGCGGGACATCCTGAGGTAGAGGGTACCATGGGCCAGTATGATAATGCTGCAGGTGGCATCTATCTGGTGGAGTCGGTCGAGGATGTGGCAAAGCTGCAGGTTAAGAATCCGGCACAGCTGTGCTACAGCAGCCAGACCACTTTGTCGGTAGACGACACCGCCGATGTGATTGATGCACTGCGTGCCCGTTTTCCGGATATCGAAGGGCCGCGCAAAGATGATATTTGCTACGCCACCCAGAATCGCCAGGATGCGGTGCGCGAGTTGGCCGCCAAGGCTGAACTGATGCTGGTGGTAGGTGCGAAAAACAGCAGTAACTCAAACCGCTTACGCGAGCTGGCGGAAAAGCTTGGTTGCAAAGCCTATTTAATTGATACCGCCAACGATATCCAGCAAAGCTGGCTCGATGGTATCAGCCGGGTTGCCGTTACCGCCGGTGCTTCTGCACCGGAAATTCTGGTGCAGGATGTGATTAGCCAGCTGAAAATGTGGGGCGGTAAAACGGTGACCGAAACCACCGGCCGCGAAGAGAATGTGGTGTTCGCCATTCCGGCAGAGCTAAGATAACGTCTTCAGACAGGGAGGTTAGCTGATGTTAAACCAGCCAACTCAGGTTAACAGACGCCTCCCTGATTTTCGTAGCCCGGTGCAGTTATTACGGGTGATTGTGTTCACGCAGGGCCTGGCGTTATTGTTAGCCTTCGCGCCTTTTGCTATCGACTCTTCGCCTTGGTATCGCCTGGGTTTTATCAGTCTGTTTTTACAGTGGATCGCTTTAATTAGTTGTCTGACATTTAGCTGGTTCACGCCACTGTTAAGCCGGGCGAGTTTTTGGCAGTTGGCGCTGTTGATCCAGGGGATTCTGCTGACTATTACCGCCGGCTGCACGATAATTAGTTTTTGGTATTTTCAGCAATTAGCCCCTGCTCTTGAATTACCCGCGTTACTCATTAATAACTTGCTGATCTGTTTTGTGGTGGCCTTACTGGTGATCCAGCTACTGATCATGTCGGATGAACAAAGCAAAAGTATCACCGCCCAAAGCCGGGCTGAACTGATAGCACTGCAGGCCAGGATCCGGCCTCACTTTTTATTTAACACCTTAAATTCTACTGCTGAGCTGGTACACCAGAATGCCGCCGCTGCAGAGCAGGCATTGCTGGATTTAGCGGCATTATTTCGTGCGGCGATGCAAACAGCGGAAACCATCTCTCTGACAGAAGAGTTGGCACTCTGCCGGCGTTATTTATCGTTAGAACAATGGCGGTTAGGCGAGCGGTTAAAGGTGAATTGGCAGCTGCCAGAGCCAATACCTGAGTTACAGTTGCCGGCCTTAACCTTGCAACCCCTGCTGGAGAATGCTGTGTTGCACGGTATCGAGCCAGCAGCCGCTGGTGGTGAGATCCTGCTTAAGATGACGCAAACTGCCCAACAGTTGCAAATCGTCATAACAAACCCCTATCCGCTGCAGGGCAGTCGTCAGCCACACAATGGTATGGCGCTACAGAATATTCAACAGCGGTTGGCCTATGTATTTGCCGAGCAAGCGCAAATGGTGATCAAAGACCAGAATCAACAGTTTAGTGTTACCTTGCTGTTACCTTTAGCAAGGGAGCAGATCTCATGAATATTCTGATCGTTGATGATGAGCCGCTGGCTCGCAGCCGGTTGCGACGCTTACTCGCCGAATGCGCAGTTAATGCAGTAGTCACCGAAGCGGCATCGGCAGAGCAGGCCAGGCAACTGGCAGCTAGCTTGCAACCGGATCTGGTGCTACTCGACATCTCGATGCCCGGTGAGAGTGGTTTACAATTGGCAGAGGCCTTTGCCAATAGCACGCTGCCACCGGCCTTGATTTTTGTTACCGCTTATCCTGAACATGCCTTGGCGGCGTTTAACGTGCACCCGGTTGATTATTTACTTAAACCTGTCAGCTTAAGCCAGTTGCAGCGCAGCTTACAGCGCGCCTGTCAGCTTAATCGTCTCCAGCAACAACCGCTCGAATTGCCGCTGGTCAGTTATCAGCATGCGGGCTTACAAAAAACGGTACCCCTGACGGAAGTGCTGTTTTTCGCTGCGGAAGACAAATACGTCCGGATGCAACTTGCTGACCAGAATATTTTGCTAGATAAAAGCCTGCATCAGCTCGAAGCGGCGTATCCGCAGTTACTGCGCATTCACCGCCAAACGTTGATTAACCCTCTATACCTGACCGCTATCCGCCAGCCTGCAACGGGTCCCGCCCTGGCAGAATTGGTGCAAGGAAAGTACAAATTACCAATTAGCCGGCGCGCGTTAGGCACAGTTAAGCAAGCCTTACATTCCTGAACTATCCATAGTGCAGTGGAACGGTTCGACTCTTTACCGCTGGTCAGAAAAAATTACCTTTTATCCGTTTCGACTCGCACTAGACCGAGTAAATGATATGGTTAATTCATAGGTTTATATGACGTTTTGGAAGATTATGCAGTACAAATCCGTTAAGCCCGCTGAACAACAGGGTTTTACATTAATAGAAGTCATGGTTGTGGTGGTCATTATCGCTATTTTGGCCAGTATCGCGTTTCCGTCTTATCAGAATTATGTCTTGAGATCTGGCCGGACGGATGCACGGGATGCGCTGTTAAATATTTCACAGCAATTGGAGCGGCACTACACGCTTAACAACAGCTACGCTACTTACAACTCTGCTCCTGCCACCTCGCCGGCGGGTTTTTATAGTATCACTCTGACGAAGGGTGCCACCACTTATACCATTACTGCCGAACCTGCCAGTGGTTCGCGACAAACAAAAGATAGTTGTAAGAGTTTCACGATTAATCAGGCTGGGGTCAAAACTTCAACTCCGGCAGGTTGTTGGTAACCGTATGCGAATAAACAAATCTGGTTTTAGTTTAGTTGAGTTAATGGTCACCATCGCGGTGTTGGCGATTATTATTGGTATAGCTGCGCCCTCTTTTGTCGAAATGATGCGGCAAAACACTTTGCGCAGTCAGGCTAATGAGCTATTGGGTGTAATGCATTATGCGCGAACTGAAGCGATCAAACGTCGGGTTAATGTTACGGTGAATCTAACGACGGGTAACGGCTGGAAGGCTGAAGTTATTCAACCAGGGACAACTACGGTGTTGCGGTCAGTTGATAAAACCACAAGCTCAGTGGCCTTGAAGGGCTCAGGGGTGGTAGCGGTAGTTTTTGATCTACGCGGCCGGCGTCAAAGCGCCGGTAACTGTTTTGAGCTCTCGTATTATGGTAACCAACGGCAATTACTCATCGAAACCGGTGGTGCACTAAAGATCGAAGCCGGTGCTTGTGGGGGGTAATGATGGACGTGAAAGTATCCGGGCAACGAACTACACAGGTCGGCTTTTCGTTGTTGGAAGTATTAATCGCGGTGTTAATAATCGCAATCGGATTGCTCGGCATGGCAGCGTTACAGCTCAAGACGGTACAGAACAGCCACTCTGCGTTCCAACGTACGCTAGCCAGCGTAATTGCCATGGATGCCTCTGAGCGCCTCTGGATCAATCTTGGCGATACCCCGGCAAAGTCTGCTGCAACTATTCAAACAGAATGGCTCGCTGCCTGGAATGGGGTGTTGCCTGCAGCAACTGCGGCAAGTGCTATTGAAGATTTAGGCGGTGGTAAGTGGAGGATTTCTGTAAGGTGGCAAGAGAATAGATTGGCAGACACCAATGCAGTAGAAACCTTCGTTTATGAAATGGACCTGTACCCATGATATCAAGCACCGAAAAGTATACGAACCGATGGCAGCAAGGTATTACCTTGGTTGAACTGCTTATAGCTCTTACATTGGGCATCGTTGTATTGGGTGGAGGTATTCAGATCTTTATTAGCGGGCAGCAAGCATACAACGAAGCTCAGCGTTTTAACCGCTTACAAAGCGATCTCAGTTTAATTAGTGATTTTTTGGCCAGCGATATTAGAGCTGGCAATATTGTTGGAACCGCTCCTACTCTCATTCTGATTGGACCCGAAGGTACAACAGAATATCGTCTCGAAGCGAACAACACCTTAGTTAGGCAGGTCGGTTTAGCAACACCAGAGATTTTGTCGCAAAACATTAGTGGTTTTAATACCAGTTGTCTATCGGTAGGTGGAAATGATTGTCCCACGGCTATAGGTGTTTCAGTACAGCTATCCATGAGGGCAACAAATACTAATTTGGTGACAGTAAATTTCCGAGTAGGGGTTCGAAATAATATCTTAACGAGAAAGTTCGGTAGTTAAGATGAGGGCAAAATGATGAAAAATTACCAAAATGGCTCAGTGCTTATCGTAAGTTTATTGTTACTGTTAATTATCACTATTGTTGGCATTGCCGGTGTTGGTAATTCGATGCTTGGTGAGCGATTGGCGGGAAATCAAAAGCAAATTTCTGAGGCAATGATGAAGGCCGAAAGTGGCTTAGTCGCTTCACGAAACTTTTTTATGGTCCCGACCAACCTTGCGAAGTGGCCGGCCTCGAATGCGACATGGGGAGCAGAAAAGGTTAAGCAAGAAGGTTTAAAAGATGCTATTTCAAGTGGACTGCATTGGTATATAGAAAGCATTGATTTTGTTGGAAATAGAGCGCTAATTGTAAGTTGTGGAGCTCATAACGATTCCGGGGTAAAACGGTGCATTCAAAGCATTATGCAGAGAGGTTCTGGTGAGGGGAATCTTGCAGCGATGAACATCATTGGAACCATAAAAAATATGACAGCCGCCAGTAGCTCCCAGTTTCAAATTGTGGGCGAACAAATAGCCGGCTCTGTAGTTGCTCCTGCTGTTGCGACTAACACTCAAGGTAATGTGCAGAAGATTTTAGACTCGACCAAGGACAGCCGGGAGGCAAATTATGTCGGAGGGGTGAAACAAGTTGAGTTTAGCGGACCATTTGGTGATGCAAACGATATGCGTAAATTTATCGATACTGTTAAAGCAGAATGTGCGGTAACTAGTAATTGCTTATATGAAAACAGTATTAATAATAAATCTTTCCCAACGTCATTACCAAGAATCTACATTTTGAACTGTCCGTCAAGTTGTGAATTAGCAGGCAATACAACAGGTACAGGGATTTTGATTGTTGAAGGCAACGTAATATTTAGTGGGCAAGCTACTTTTGATGGCTTAATTATTGTTACCGGAAGTCAGGTTAGACTGAATGGTTTAGGTAACAATGGATTACGAGGTACCTTGGTCGTTGCTCATATGGTGAAGAATGTCGTTTCAGGCCAGCCTGATAATTGGACCTTTGGCTCGGCTGAGGCAACTATCGATCTGGATTTAAAAGGCGGTGGTAACGCGAAGATTGAATTCAATCGACAATTAGTTGCCCAAGGCCGAGCACTACTAGGTACCGCTGCGAAGGAGCTTTGGAGTTTTACGGATACTAATAGTGGAACAGGAAGTAGTGGCTCAACATCAATTCGGGTAACCAGTTGGACTGAAGTAACCAAGTGAGTTTAATTTTAAGTAAATTTTTTTTGACTTTTCTGGTGCGTGATCTATGGTTATTGTCCCAAGACTAATTAACCGAGGTCGTTATGACTCGCCAGCGAGGTGCGACATTAGTTGAAGTGCTGATCACATTGCTTATCTTGAAGGTAGGCTTACTTGGCGTGCTTGCTGCGCAATTGCAAGCACTCCGTTTGGTGACAGAAGCGACTCAACGCACCTCGGTAGTAGCATTATCTCGTGATATTCTGCAACAACTCTCGACACTGGATGGTGTTTCGCCAACAGTTTCAGTTACCGCTGATAGTGCTCTGGCGATGGTGCCGTGCACTACTTCTTCGCCCTGTACTGAATCAGACTTCACTCAATTTCTTATTGCTCGCTGGCAGCAAGACTGGCTGAATGATAACGGTTACGGGTTATTGTTCCAACCGGCTTTTTGCTTAAACAAACAGCATGGTTCTATGCAGCTTGAAGCCAGCTGGCAAGGGCGTACTACCCTGGCTACACAAGCGACGAAAGGTTGCCGCACAGGGCCTGATCGAAACGTGTTAAGGCTTGGCAGCCAGGAGTAAGCGATGCAAAGGCAAGGAGGCTTAACACTAACAGAATTAATGATAGCAACCGCTTTAGGGTTGATGTTGCTCGTTTTAATGCTGACAGCTTTTAATACCTTGAGTGCTTCTTCAACCCAAAGTCGTCAATTAGCTTTCTTACAGCAAAATGGCCAGTTAGCCCTTAATCTACTGTATAACGAACTCCAAAATGGCGGCTTTCTGGCTGGCAAAACACTGGCTCAAATGCAAGATGCGATATCGGAAATTGCCTCTCCTGCAGGTGATTGCCTGGAGTCAGGTCTGGATAGTGGTAGTTTCCCTGTTGTTGGACAGCCATTTATCAATCTGTACGCAGGGCTGGGGCAAGGTGGTAGGCAGCTGAATTGTCTGAATGATGTCGCTAAAGAAACTGAATTTATCCAGATAAAGCGAGCATTAGGAGCGTCAGTCGCAGCTGCAGAGATGCGTTCCAATCGATTTTATCTTACTGCCGACTTGCCGCAGGCCTATTTTTTGAACCGGGATAGCAATTTACATACGGATAATCTTATTTATCCCTACCAACATTTGGTGCTGTATATCCAAATGCAGCGTCAGGCTGATAGTGATGTGCCGGTATTGATGCGCAAAAGACTGATCCGAACTGCTTCAGGCCAGGCCAGTATTAGCACCGACTCGATACTTGATGGGGTTGAACGTTTACATTTCGAGTTTCTAATTGATACCGATCTGGATGGTAAGTCCGATGCTCTGCTGCCAACAGCGCAAATGCAAGATGCACACTGGTTGCAGCAACAGTATCGAATTACCGGGATCCGTTTTTACGTATTGCTAAGAACTTTGGAACCGGATCGGCGTTATCGTAATAACCAAAACTATCAAATGGGGGAGAGTCGTTTTGTTGCCCCTGGTGATCATTATCGCCGCTTGTTACTAAGTGGAGCTGTACAATTTGCCGTTGCTGAAGGTTAGAGTTAAGGAGCTTTTTTAACATTAATTTATTGTAACTGAAACATCGGAGGAGCTATGAGAGAGCGAGGATTGGTTTTGCTCAGTGCGCTGTTGTTTTTAGTCGTAATGTTATTAGTTGTCGCAAGTAATCTATTGCTGAGTCAGCTCAGCTACAAGTCGGCGCAGATCGCCCAACAGCAATTGCAGCAGGAGTTGCGAGCGTTGGAGCAGCATTTGCAGCAATTAAAAACCTTAGATGCTAATGAAATCAAGGAGAGTAGCTTTGTTCTGCCCTCATGCCCTGGCGTCTATGCCGCCTGGTCTGATGCTGCGCTGCAGTGTGAATTGCTAGTCTTGGAAACGAGCGAGCAGAGTCAGCAGCCACCATCAATCACCCGCTATAACACTCTGCTAATGCGTAAGCGTTTGCGGTTACAGGAGGTGGGGCCATGAAGTTCGTACTTGGCTGCTTGTTATTGTTTGTTGCACAGGTACAGGCATTTTGTCCTTTATCTCAGGCTGAACCGGTAAAGGTTAGGATCCATCATCAGCAACAAGTGACTTATGCCAGCGTAAACTTAGTGACAGCGGACGATGCTAAGCAGCGGCTAGAGCTGGTAAAAGAGCACGGTCCGCTCCTTACCAGCTTCGATTTATCGGATATAGCGGCAGATATTCGAGTATTAGCTAAGCCCTTGGCGGAAGACTGGAACCTAGACGGCATAGCAGACCATTTATGGCTACTAGGCATCGATGGTCGGCTATGGCGGCTATCTATCAGTGACGGGTTGTTTGGCATCCCACGGTTAATGGCCGACTTATCTGATTCTGGCTTGTTCTTTGGTAGCACCATTGCGCTAATTCGTGCTCGCCTGCCAAGGCATCTGGCTCCAGCGTCTTGGCGTAGCGTTGACCACCATCAACTGTTACTGGTAGGTACTGAGCCACTATCCGGTAAGGATGTACTCTTTAATTTGCGTTTTGATGCGCTTTTGAAGTTACAGTATCTGCTGAATAGTCAGCATCTGCTCGACAGAACCTTACTCAGTGAGCCGGAGCTTAAACAGCAGTTCTCGGCGGCTGATTGGCGGACAATATTAAGTGCCGCCGGTTGGAAGGTGTCGCTACCGGGCAGAATTAGTAGCATGCCAAAGGTTATCGCCGGTGTGATTTACGCGCCCGTTGTTACCAGCGAGGGATTTGGTATTTGTCACGCGAATCAGACGGAGCAATTACTTTTCGCGTTTCAATTATATACTGCTACTCAGGTATACCGACAGCGGAGTTGGAAAATCCCAGTGTTGGATAATGCTGTGCTAAAGATACGCGAACAGCCAGATAAAACACTGGCGCTGGTGTTACAGGATGAGACGCACTATATCTCTTTGCTGGATGGGCTGCTAAAAATCAGTCATGAATGCCATCAATGCACTGCGCCCCTGACTCTGGACAGATTTCCGCTTTGGCAGCGCCTGGCTACCTACCGTGATGAGAGGGGGGCATTCTGATGTTTACCCGGGGCTTTAGTTTGTTAGAGATGTTAGTGGTATTAGCGATCTTAGGCATTTTAATACAGCTGAGCTACCCGTCATATCAACAGTTTGTTTTGCGTAGTTACCGTGCTGAGGCAGTCACCACCTTGTTAGAACTAGCCAATCGTCAGGAGCAAAGATTATTAGACACGGGGCGTTACTCCGACCAGCTGGCCGATTTGGGGGTGTCCTCCGCTGACACAAGTTCAGGACGTTATCGAATTCAGCTCGTTATAGATTCAGATGGTACGGCTTTTCAGATAATTCTTACAGCTCAGGGGGCACAACAACACGATAGTGCTTGTCAGCAATTTTCGATAAATCACCTGGGACAACGCAACCATGGTGTGTCGGCGGCACTAAGTTGTTGGGACTAAATTAGTATGCTGCTCAACAAGCGTATGGCAACCGTTGCAGCCTATTGCGCCCGGCTTGATTCATCACAATACGATAATGCCAGTTAAACCGTCCTGGTGGACAATAATGAAAAGTCCCATTCTCCAGCGCGTCCAGACTGCCGTCACGGCGAAACTGCAGTTGTTGGCGGTTGTAACTTAACTGATGTCCTGATGGCAACAGCGGAAGCTCTCGCAACAATATCGCTTGGTTGGTCAGGGGGTTTAATAAACTCAGCAGTAATGGATCTTTTTGCCACTGACCTTGGCATAAGTCTATCTGCCCCGGACAAAGCCTTACTGGCTGTTGACTGCTGCTGGCTTGTACCCGAGCATAGTTAAGGTGTCGCTGGAATTGTTGCACATAACTTTCAGCCCTTTGTTTATGGATAAACTCATCCATAGCTGGCGCACCTAATGTTAACAAAATCAGTAGCACGGCTATACATATGAGTATTTCTAATAAGGTGAGTCCATCTTGGCGCATGGTCGCACTCCGACTTTTACACATAGCTAGCAGGAAGTGTAGTCAGGGTACTGCGTTTGTGAAATAAATGTTATTTATATTGGTTTGGATTATTATGCTAAAACGCCCTAAAGCGGAAATGCTATCCGCTTTAGGGGATGTGCGCTGTTACAAAGGGTCGTATACCGTTGGGATCGGTTGGCGCTTATGTTGGGTTTTTTGATAGATCTGCACTAAACGTGCGCTGACCGCCGCATCCACGGCCTTACCTTCCAAAAAGTCATCAATTTGCTGGTAAGTAAGTCCCAAAGCCGCTTCATCGGCCTTTTGCGGCGCCATACATTCCAGATCGGCTGTCGGTGTTTTTTCTACCAGTAGTTCCGGCGCGCCCAGATGCCGTGCCAAGGCCCGTACCTGACGTTTACTTAAGCCAAACAGCGGTGCTAAATCACAGGCACCATCGCCCCATTTGGTATAAAAACCAGTAATATTCTCGGCCGAATGATCGGTACCCAGCACTAAACCGCCTTGCAGCGCCGCAATATGATACTGCGCCAGCATCCGGCAGCGAGCTTTAACATTGCCTTTGGCAAAATCCTGCTGCGCTTCGCCCGGTAACGGCAGGCTCTCAATACCCAGTAAGGTGCTCTGATGCAGCGCATCGGCTGCCGCCTTTATATTGACCGTCACACTAAGACTGGGTTGGATAAAACGCAGCGCCAGCTGCGCTTCTTCTTCATCTTTTTGCACACCGTACGGCAGCCGTACCGCGATAAACTGATAGCCACCACTCTGTTCGCGGTTTAATTCATCCACCGCTAACTGGGCCAGCCGGCCACAAGTAGTGGAGTCAACACCGCCACTGATGCCAAGTACCAGAGTTTTTAAGCCGGCACTTTGCAGCCTCGCTTTAATAAAGTCGACCCGGCGGCGGATCTCAAATTCGACATCGATCTGCGGCAGCACCCGCATTTCCCGGATAATTGCTTGTTCTATGCTCATAGTGGCCTCGCTGTTGGTTATAGATATCTTAACGGATTTATTGCTGAAAGGATCAACAAAATGCGCTCTGACAGCTGAAGCCTACCGCCTGTTGTATTATACTGCGTCCACCATCTAAGCAGAGCGATGAGTTCTACCATGAAAAAAATTGAAGCCATTATCAAACCCTTTAAGCTCGATGACGTGCGCGAAGCGCTGGCCGACCTGAATATTACCGGCATGACGGTAACTGAAGTTAAAGGCTTTGGCCGGCAGAAAGGCCACACTGAGTTATACCGCGGCGCTGAATATATGGTGGATTTTTTGCCTAAGGTGAAGCTGGAAATCGTAGTCACTGATGAGCAGGTAGAACGTTGTGTCGAAGCCATTATGACCACAGCGCAAACCGGCCGCATTGGTGATGGTAAGATCTTCGTGTTTGATGTGGAGCGGGTGATCCGTATTCGTACCGGTGAGGAAGACGAAGAGGCTATCTAAGCTGCTCCCGTCAGCTTAAGCCAAGGTGTTAGTCGAATAACCCGAGCTGGCTGCTCTGCTTTACTGAGCGCCGCTCTGCTGGCCGATTCCGGCTGGCATGGCGCTGAAATACCTGACGCTTTTCCAGTTCAAACTGCCCGCGTTGCTGCGCCAGCCACTGACTGAGTTTCGCTCTGGCTGCGCTTACGGCCTGGCCGGCCGCGACCACCGGTGCCGGATAATCGCGGCCTATCACACAACCGTATTGCTGTTGCAGCGAGCTGCTCATCAACCAGGGCTGATGCAGCCAGCTGTCCGGCACCCGGCGTAGTTCCGGCAGCCATTGCCGGATAAACTCGCCTTTGGGATCTTTTTGCATACTTTGCTTTACCGGGTTATACATACGGTCGGGGTTGATCCCGGTCGTGCCGGCTTGCATCTGTATTTGCGGATAGTGGATGCCCGGCTCGTAGTCGACAAAGCATTGTGTCAGATGTAGTGCCAGCGGCCGCCAGTGCAGCCACAAATGATAACTGGCAAAGGCCACCAACATGGCGCGGCCGCGAAAGTGCAGCCAACCGGTATGTAGCAGAGAGCGCATGGCAGCGTCAATCAGCGGATAGCCGGTCTGACCGCTGGCCCAGGCTTGATACAGCGTCGCATCAAAGGCGTCCTCGCGTAAGCCATCAAAGCCGCGATGCATATTACGCATTTCCACTTCCGGTTCATCTTCCAGCTTCTGTATAAAGTGGCAATGCCAGCGCAGCCGGCTGTAAAACGCCTGCAGCCCGCGTTTTTGCTGCGTGGAATCGCTGGCCTTACGTTGTTGCTCGGTAAGCTGCTGCAGTTGACGGATACTAAGCTGGCCATAAGCCAGAAAGGGGCTGAGGCGGGAGCAGCTGTTTACTGCGCGCGCCGCAAAAGAAATGCCGCCATGATAGTGCTGGCTGCGTTGGTGTAGAAAGCTATCCAGCGTTTGTTGCAGCTGCCAGCCATGCTGCCGCTGCTGACACGCCGGCAAATCGCGGCTACGTTGCGGTACCGGCAGCGGCGCCAGCCAGTTCGCGGCGCAAATAAAAGGTAGCCTGGCCGGGCAGGGGTACAGCGGTTGGCTCAGCCAATGATCAGCTTGCTCGAACCAGTGATCACGGGAGCTGAGCGCGCGGATCACCGCAAACTGCGGGTATTGCTGCCAGGGTAGAGCCAGTTCTGCCAGTAAACGTGCTACTGCCAGATCACGCTGATAGCTCCATAAATTACCGGTTTCCTGGTGGCTATAGACAGCGCTGATCGGAAAGCGGGCACAGAGTTCACGTAGTACCCGGGTCGCGGCGCCATAACATACTAACAGCGGCTGCCCCAGTGCTGTCAGTTGCTGCTGCAGCTGCGTCAGAGCTTCGCTGACAAAGGCCCAGTGCCGTAACGACACGTCAGGCTGTTGCCAATAATCCGGCTCGACAATATAGACTGGTAACACGGCGCTGCCATTTTTGGCGGCATAAAACAGCGCGGCGTGGTCTTCGAGGCGCAGGTCGCGTTTAAACCACAGCAGATGCATCGCTAGAGTTCGCTTAACCAGCTGCGCCACTGCGGTAACAGGCGGGCGTGCGCGGCAGGGCGATGCGCTGCCTTACCGACGCCGCTGATGTCCGGCAGCAGCTGCCGCACAAAGGCCGCGTCCGGATCGTACCAGAGCGCCTGCTTAATCGGGTTAAATGGCCGGGCTTCACTATTACCATAGCCTGCGATATAGGCCCAGTTACCCCAGTTACTGGCCACATCATAATCGAGTAGCCGCTGCTCGAAGTAGGCAGCGCCCAGCCGCCAGTCCAGCGCCAAGTCATGCACCAGATAGCTGGCCACATTCTGCCGGCCGCGGTTACTCATTAAACCGCTCTGATTTAACAGCCGCATATTGGCATCGATAAAAGGCACGCCAGTATTACCGGCACACCAGTTGGCAAAAGCATGCTGCTGCGAGTTGTTCAGGTTGGGTTTGGTGTAATCAGCCTTACCGCTGATGCCGGTTTTGCTAAACCAGCGCGCCTGATATTTGCGCATTTGCCAGCGGAAAAACTCCCGCCACAGTAATTCAAATTTTAGCCAGTAGGTCGATTCGTTAGCTTCGATCTGCTGTTCAAATTGTTCCACCTGCTGCCAGCAGCGGCGCACCGACAAGGTTCCAAGGCTGAGCGGCGTTGAGAAAAAACTGGCGTAATGCTCACCGATGAGCGCATTGCGGCTGTCTTTGTAATGCAGAATATGCTGGCCCTGCCAGATAAAATGCTTAAGTCGCGCCAGCGCCTTAGTTTCATCCCAGCGCGCCGGAACGCTGTTGCCAAGCCATTGCTGCAGTATCACCTGCTGCGAGTAAGTAGCGGCAGCTGCCGGGCTTAACCAGTCACCAGCAGGCTGAGTCCTTTGCGGCGGCGTGACCAACAGGCTTGGCTCCAACTGTTTGCGAAATTGCGTAAAGCGATCGGGCAAGCGGCCAAGTTCTGGTCTTAGCGTAGCGCCGAGTAGGCTGTTATTATCCTGCAGTTCCAGCGCAAGCGCGGGTGTCAGAGCACGCAGCGCCTGGTATTCCTCCGGTGCCGTTGGCTCACTGGCCAGCAGTCTATCGGCCTGCAGCTGTTCTGCTAACTGTAAGAGTTCGCTGCGGGTATCGCCAAAGCGGATAATCAGGCCAATATTATGCTGTGCCAGGGCCTCAGTGAGCGCCTGAACGGCTTGCAGCTGGGTTTTCAGGCGCCACAGGTTGCAGCGATAGAGGCCATACTGGCGGCCAAAGCACTGCTGCTGCTCAAGCACCACAACGGCAGCGGCAGGCCCCGCTGGCGCCTTGAGCAGTGGGTTGTCATCCAGCCGTAAGCTGCTATTTAGTAGTACCAGTGTTGTCATAACTGCTCAATCTGTATTAACCACTGCGCAGCCTGAGCGCGGATCGCCTGTTGCTGCTCCGGCGTTTTGTTATGCCAGTTTTTATAAGCCAGCTGCATCCGTGCATTCTGACCTAATTGCGACTCGTTGCGGGCCAGAAAATCCCAATATAGGGCGTTAAAAGGGCAGGCTTTGGCACCTGTCACCTCTTTCACCTGGTAGTGGCAATGTTTGCAATAGTTGCTCATTCGGTTGATATAGGCTCCGCTGGCGGCATAGGGTTTTGACGCCAGAATGCCGCCATCGGCAAATAACGCCATTCCCAGCGTATTGGGCAGCTCAACCCACTCGTAGGCATCGACATAAACCGCCAGATACCAGGCCGTGACTTCATCGATGGCTAAGCCCGCCAGTAAGGCAAAGTTACCGGTAACCATTAAGCGTTGAATATGATGCGCATAGCCATGTTGCAGGGTTTGACTGATCGCCTGCTGCATACAGCGCATCTTAGTTCCGGCATGCCAGTAAAACCCGGGCAAAGGTGTATGCGCCTGCAGGAAATTATGGCGGCTGTAGTCTGGCATCATTAACCAATACAGCCCGCGGACATATTCGCGCCAGCCAATGAGCTGCCGGATAAAGCCTTCGGCGGCATTCAGGCTGACGCTTTGCTCGCGCCAGGCGGTTTCGACTTTCTGGCACATCCAGCGTACATCCAGTAAACCTGCATTCAGGTACATCGAACAGATGCTGTGAAACAAGAATGGCTGCTCCAGCAGCATTGCGTCCTGATAATCGCCAAAGTTGGCCAGTTGCTGATCAACAAAATGCAAGAACGCCTGCCGGGCGGCTTTACCAGTGACGGCATAGTGAAATTCGCCGACGCTGCCAGGATGGTCGGCAAACTCGGTTTCAACCAGCGCCATCACCTGCCGGGTAATGTCATCGGGGCTAAACTGCAATGGCGGAACTTGCTTTAGATCCGGAGGGCAGGCTTTGCGATTGTCTTTATCATAGTTCCATTGGCCACCGACAGGTTGTTGCTTCGCATCCATCAGTAAGCCGGTATAGCGCCGCATCTGGCGGTAAAAAAACTCCATCCGCAGCTGCTGGCGATCAGTGGCCCACTGTGCAAACATCGCCGTTGAACAGATAAAGCGGTCATCTTCCAGCACGTGCAGCGGCAGATTAAAACGTTCGCGCCAGCTCAGTATCTCCTGTTGCAACCGGTATTCGCCGCACTCGGTGATGACAATGTCACTGAACTCTTGCTGCTGCAAGGCATAGGCCACGGCATCGGTCATACTGTGAATACCCGGCTGTGCGCCATATTCCAGATAACAAAGCGCAAAGCCCTGTTGCCGTAAGGTTGCGGCAAAATGACGCATTGCGCTAAACAGTAAAATGATTTTGTGCTTATGATGTTTCACGTAACGGGCTTCGGTTTTCACTTCTGCCATCAGAATCAGGTCGTCAGGACCTGCCTGACGCAGGCTGGCAAGGGCCGGGCTTAATTGATCGCCCAGAATAATAATCAGTTTGCGCATAGCGGCCACAGTTAATCAGAGTTATGGCGAGTACGGGCGTGAGCCCTTTGGCGATCATTCGTTAGCGTTGCAGTCGCGTAAAAACTGAGTATGATGTGACACAATAACATTTGAGGAGAAGGCTATGTCATCAAAATTGATTGCCCTGCTGCTGCCCGCCTTACTGCTGGGCCCGGCTGCGCTGGTTCAGGCGCATCCGGCGCATCAGCACGACAAAGCGCCCAAGGCTGAACAACATAATCACGATCATGATCATAAACACGATCATGATCACAAGCATGCGCACGACCATGATCATGATGACATGACTCAATTGGGTGCCCATGTGCATGGCGCGGCGACGCTGACGCTGGTGCTGGAGGGCAATGAACTGCAACTGGCGTTGCAATCTGCCGCCTACAATATTGTCGGTTTTGAACATGCGCCAAGCAATAACGAGCAACGGCAGGAAATTGCGCTGGCGCTGGATAATCTTGCTCAGGCAACCTGGCTTACCTTAAGCCGCGACGCCCATTGCGAAGTGCAAAGCGCCGATGCTAATACTGATCTGACCGAACCGGGTTACACCGGTCATGGTGATTTTTATGCCAATATCAGTTTGCTGTGTCAAAACCCGGCGCGTTTGCAGCAGTTGGAGCTGGGTTTGTTCAGTCTGACGCCGGCACTGGAAAAGGTGGAGGTGCAGTGGGTGATTAACGGTCGCCAGGGCGCTGCTACAGCAACGCTGAATAACAACAGTATTCGATTCTAACGGCAGTTGTATCGCAAGGCGCTGGAAAAGCAGCGCCATAAAAAAGCCGGTATTGCTTAAACAGCAATCCGGCTTTTTTGTAACTGTTTTTTGTTACTAATTTTTGTTACGGGGCGTTACCAGGTATATTCTTCTACCTTATCGGCCTTGATGCTGTAAGCCGCATTGGCTAAGTCATGCGAGACACTGTCGGTGGTAATGGTGCCGCTGATCCAGAATGGCGAATAGATCATATCCGCGCGCAGATTGGACGCGCCGGTAACATAGATAATCTGGTTTGGTGGCGGTGGCGGTACGTGGATACAGGCACCAAAGTAGGGTACCAGGAAGAAACTGGTCACATTTTGTTTGTCATCAAATTCCAGCGGCACAATAAAGCCCGGGATCCGGACCTTAACGTTATTAAATTCCGGTTTTACCTTGGCTGACTGTAAAATTTGCTGCCAGGCCTGGGCAGTAGGGTCATTACCATTGTAGTTATCTTCAAACGGTGAAGGCTGACTATAGTCGTGCGTCACCTCGGGTAAGGACTGGAGTAACTTCAGGTCCTCTTCCGGCATTAAATCAGTCCATTCAATGGTTTTAACCTCGGCCGCCTGCAGGCTAAAAGCCAACATTGCGGTCAGTACCAAAGAAAACGCAACAGACAACTTGTTGAACATTGGAGTTTCGCCTCTTAATTAACGCATAATACGGCACAGAACACTGCACAGCACATTGCACTATGCTGCGCTATCATAGCATGCAGAAAGGAGACCCTGTGACCACCAAGCCGAAATTTCCTGCGATTGAACTCAAAGATCTTAAATTTTGGTACCAGCCCGGCGGCTGGCAACTGGCCATCCCAAAGTTGTCGCTAAGTAGCGGCCAGCACCTCTTTGTACGCGGTGCCTCGGGCAGTGGTAAAACCACGCTATTGAATTTGTTATGCGGTATTACCGTGCCTAACGCTGGTGAAATCTGGTTAAACGGCATGGCACTGCATCAGCTTAGTGCCTCGCGGCGCGATAAATTGCGCGCTTCGGAGATCGGGGTGGTGTTTCAGCAGCTGAACCTGATCCCCTATCTGAGTGTGCTGGATAATGTGCTGTTACGCGCTGCCTTTGCCAGGGCGCCGGCCGCAGCAATGCAGCAGCGGGCCCGCGAGCTGTTAACGGCACTGGGGCTGGGAGATAATTACTGGCAGCAAAAAGCCAGTCAGTTAAGCGTCGGCCAGCAGCAGCGGGTCGCTATTGCCCGGGCTTTACTGACCCAGCCAACCTTACTGATTGCCGATGAGCCCACCTCCGCGCTGGATGCTGATAACCGTGATGCCTTTATGCAGGTATTGCTCAGTGAAGCGGATAAAAGCGGCACTACTGTGATCTTTGTCAGCCATGACAGTCAGTTGCAGCGTTATTTTCATTATCAACTGGCGATGACAGCCCTGGAGCAAGGAGTAGTGGCATGTTAATTAAGCTCGCCCGTCTAAGTTTGTGGAACCGCCGTGGCACTGTGTTATTAACCCTGTTGTCGCTAACCATTAGTCTGGTGCTGCTACTGGGAATTGATCATATCCGTAAAGAGGCCCGCAGTAGCTTTACCAATACGGTGTCTGGTACTGATCTGATCGTCGGTGCTCGCTCTGGTCAGCTGAATTTGTTGCTGTATTCGGTATTCCGGATCGGCAATGCCACCGCGAATGTCAGCTGGGCGACCTATGAGCGGATCAGCCGGCATCCGCAAATCGCCTGGACTATCCCGTTATCGCTCGGCGATTCACACCGTGGCTACCGGGTTTTGGGCACGAATCAGGGCTATTTTGAACATTTCCGCTATGCCTCATCGCAACAACTGCAGTTCGCTGAGGGCGTGCCCTTTGCCGGTGTTTATGATGCGGTATTAGGCGCTGAGGTGGCAAAACGCCTGGGCTATGTGCTGGGACAGGAAATCGTACTGGCGCATGGTATCGGCGCTGTCAGTTTTTCCGAGCATAAAGACAAGCCCTTTACCGTCGTCGGCATCCTGGCACCAACCGGTACTCCCGTTGATCAAACGGTGCATGTTAGCCTGGAAGGCATTGAAGCTATCCATATCGACTGGCAGCAGGGCGCGCCTATGCCTGGCCGGCAGGTCAGTGCCGAGCAGGCGCTGGAAATGGATTTAACTCCGAAGGCGATTACCGCCTTTATGGTGGGGTTGAATTCACGGATGGCCACCTTTGTGGTGCAGCGGCAGATCAACGAGTTTCGCGGCGAACCTCTGACTGCCATCTTACCCGGGGTGGCACTGGCTGAACTGTGGCAGATGCTGGGTATGGTAGAGAATATGCTGCTGCTGATCACCTTATTGGTGCTGGTGGCAGCTTTAGTTGGCATGATGACCACCTTGCTGGCTTCGATGCGGGAGCGGCAACGGGAAATGGCGATTTTACGCGCAGTGGGAGCCAGCCCCTGGTATCTGTTTTGGCTGATCCAACTGGAAGTGCTGTTGCTGACCAGTGTGGCGATGCTTAGCAGTGCCGTCCTACTGCTGGCAGCGCTGTGGGGTGTGCAGGACTATCTGGCGGCGAACTATGGCCTCTTTATCAGCCTGAGCCCCTTTAGCTTACAAAGTCTGTATTGGGCTGGCGGCATTCTGGCTGCCGCTGCGCTACTGGCTTGCGTGCCGGCGCTGGTGGCTTATCGCCGCGCCCTGACTGATGGTTTAAGTATTCGTTTATAAGGACAGCTGATGCAGCTATTTTTAGTCTATTTAGGTGGCACCGCACCCGGTGCCAATATTGAACTGCACGATGTGCGTTTTGTGGTTGGTGAGACCATTGAGCAGACTTACCCTCAGCTGCGCCAGCAATGGTTTGGCGAGATTAAAGGTCTGCATCTGGACAGCTATCTGGCGCTACATAATATTGATGGCTATCAGATCCGTCTGTCGACAACGCCGGTTGAGCAGGCGGAAAAGCTGTTTTTTGTTAATTTTGGTGGCTATTACCCGGGCAAGATTGCCGAGCAGCATGATTTTATGCTCTGTGTCGCGAAGAGTGCTGCAGAGGCGAAGGCAAGGGCCAAAGCTCAGCTGTTGACCGATGCCGATAGCCCGCACAAAGATGATTTGCTGCAGCTGGACGATTGCCTGCCGTTACAGCAGGCTAGTGGCTACTATATTGAGCTGCTGCCGGGCGGTCAGGCTCAGACTCTGCGTCCGGACTGGTCAGGTTACGAGGTAATTGGTTAGCGGCACTGAGCTCACCGGTCAGAGTGCGCCACACCCAGCTTACGGTTTCGGCCAGCTGCAGTTGTCGTGGCAAGCGACTAACCGGTTGCCCCGGCTCCGCGGCCAGCACAAAACTAAAGGCATAGTTTTGTTGTTGGCCCATCCGTAAATCTGTCATGACTACTTGCTCGCCCTGTTGCTCCAGGGCGTAAAAGCCCTGACTAAAGGCGGCCAGCGTCTGCACATCCGGATGCTGCTGATAGCGCTGGTATAACTCAGGGTCCAGTACATAACGCTGAAACACGATGTCGCTGTTCTTTTCCAGCAGCGAGTAAAAGCCTTCATAGTAAGCGTCTTCGGTGACCAGCAATACCCGCCACAGTAAGGTATTCAGTGCCGTCGGTACCACCAGCACCCTGGCTTCACTGCTTACCGGCTGCTTGGCCGCAACTTGTAAGACATGCTGCTGCGCAGCAAGGCCCCAGAGTAAATAACAGCTGGAGAACACCAGCGCTGCGGTATTGGCGGCCAGGGCCCTTTTGCCGCGCCACAGCACCCAGGCCAGGCCGAGCAATAATGGCAGGGTATAAAGGGGATCGATAATAAAGATGCTACCCACCGCAAACGGATGATTACTAAAGGGCAGCGCCAGCTGAGTGCCATAGATGGTAAGGGTATCCAGCAGGGGGTGGGTAATTAGCACCAGCCAGATCGCCAGCAACCAATGACGGTATAGCGGCATTTGCCGATGAATTTTACAAATCAGCAGCGCCAGCAGCGGTGATATTAGCGTAAGATAGAACAGCGCATGGCTAAAGCCACGGTGGTACACCATATTACTCAGCGCATCACCGTAGTCGATCAAGATATCCAGATCCGGCAGCGTGCCGGCTACCGCACCCCAGAGCGCGGCTTTTTTAACTGAGCTTTTGCGGCCCACTACAGCAACGGCAACCGCCGAGCCAAGGGCAATTTGGGTTAATGAGTCCATATCAATTCTTTCTGGGTATGTTACATCTTGCTGATACCAGCAGACAGTAGTTGTGTCGACAGTACTTGTCTAAGCAATTGGTAATCGCTGCACAGGTTTTTTAACGACGACTCTAATTCGAGGTAATAGGCTGCGCGAAGCCCATTAAGTTCAATAGCTGTGCTGATTTGCTGGAATGGTAATCCGACGCGAATTAAGATCCTGGCCAGTGCGGGAGCCATTACAGCATAGGCATGCTGATAACCCTGTAAAGTTGTATGTTCCAGAGCGGCAAGATAAAGTGCTGCCGCCAGATAACGATGATGGCTCGGTGCACTGAGCGCTTGAATCGCATTACCTTCAGCTGCGTGTTGACGTCTGAATGAACTGGCTAACGCTAATCTGGAGAATTCACAGATGGTGTGAGCTGAAAACGCTGAGGGCTGAAGCGCAGATTGGGTAAACTTATTGCGAAAGTAGCGCTCCACCGGCAACCGCTCCGTAGGGTTGGTGCAGGTGATAGTGCGCATCGTACCGGCTGGTTGCTGCGATTGGCGGTGATATAACAAATAGTGTAACGATCTGAGATCATACGTATCAGATTCGATCCCAATTGGGTTTGCTGGCTCAAACGCCAATTCTTCGCAATACACCTGATGCCGCAGCCGATAAGTTTGCTGCTTTTCAGTCGGTGTATCAGCTAATTTGAGCTGAAAATCGCGCTGAAACAACAAAGCCCAGTGACCGCTCTGCTGTGGTAGCTGATCGCTGGGCACAACAGCCTGTTGCAGGCACGTGGCTGACGTGGCCTGATAATTTGAATGCATGGTGCAACCCTGACAGTAGGAAAATGCTGTTTTGGCATAAGCCGGCCGGCGTGTCCTGGGTGCGGCAATATTTCCTTTGGCAGCTATGCAACCGGCCGCTATTTTCAGGTGCGGCGTAGTACTGATGCTTACTATGCAGATTTTATCTGCAGAGATCAAACCGACAATAGCCTGTTTGGCAGCAAATTGCTGCTAAATCACGCCTGGCTAAGGGGAAAAAGGTTTGAAAATATTTAATTGAATTACTGTCGCAATGGCATCTGCAGCCAGTAACAGGGTTTATTTTAGCCAGTTAACCAGCCGCAAGCCGGCAACGCGCTCAAACTCGCGCAGATTATTAGTCACCAGCGTTAGGCTTTCACTGCGGGCATGCGCACTAATATGCAGATCATTGACGCCGATAGGGATACCAAGCTGTTCCAGCTCTGCGCGGATTTCGCCATAATGCTGAGCCGCTTTTTCACTGTAAGGTACTATCTGCAAACGCGAACAAAAATCTTCCACGGCTTGCCGGTTTTGCTCGGGCCGCGCGCTTTTTTCTACGCCGTGACAAAGCTCGGCATAGGTAATGGCGCTAATACACATTAAGCCGGCATATTGGTTAAAGGTTTGCAGCACTTCAAGCGGCCGGCGTTTAATTACATAGATGCAGATATTGGTATCCAGCATAAATTTCAGCATTAAAAGGCTTCCCGCTCCTGCTGTTGCTGTGTAGCCCGTTCAGTCATAAAGTCGTCTGTGACCGCAGGGCCTTGCAGAAAAAACGAATCCCAGCTGTTGGTAACAGGCGTTAGGATGCGGTCTTTACCGACAACACGCACCACCACCTTTTTTACATCGTCTGGAAAACGCGCTTCAACCGGCAGTCGCACCGCCTGGGTATTGTTATTTTTAAACACTGTACCCGTATCCATATTTACCTCTAGCAACTAGATAGTAGAAGTATATACCTATGGCGTCAGATACTCAAAGTATCGGCCAGTAAATCCGGCGGCGGGAGTGGCAGGCAATAAAAAAGCGGCGCTAATGCGCCGCTCTCATTTGCTGGCGTCTATTGAACTAGCGCTATATGCTTATGATATATGGCGTTTTTGTTATTTGCCTGATTTAAAGATACCCCCAAAAGTACCCCATTTTATGCGCTGTTACCCGGTAAAAATAATTTTCAACCCGGCTGGCGCTTTGTCCGGTTACAGGGTGAAATGCCGTTTTATTACCTGATCTCGATACCGTGATCCGGGTACCGGTAAGCGTTTTATCTAAGGCGGAATTCTGCCTTAGGGTGTCAAATGCAGCTGGGCGGCCCGTTTTAATTTCATTTTTCGCGGTTATAAGAAAGCGTTGAAGGGTGCGGTGTAGGCTTTGTATAGGTCCCAGGGATTAAGATCCCCCCTCCGGTACCGCTTAGGCCGGTTTTGTACAAGTTGATCAGGTTGTAACCGGCTGAATTGCTGGCGCTGGGTGCTGCTGTGGTGGATCAGATAGAAAGCTCGAAAAAAATTGTCTCGCCGCGCCTCTCCGCCCCCTCGGTGATTCAGCCCGTGGTTAGGGTCCCTGCCTGTCGCTGCATTTCTCCGGCGGCCTGTGTTCGCTTTCGCTCTGATCCGGACAAAGTAAAACTTTTAATTTCGCGTTCGCGTAAATTTGCCTAAGGGTGCGGTACAGGTGCTAAGCGCTACAGAGATTATCCCGGCCCCCTGTATATGCTGCCAGTGGTCGAGGCTAACCACACATTCGGGGCTAAGTGTTTAGATACTAAGCTAAGCCAGAATTCCTGCTTAGGTGTTGGTGCTATAGGGCGCAGCGCGGATCGTTCGCTACTGCTCGAGGGCGGCTAAGCCCTTGTAAGGGCTAAGGCGGGTTACTGCTGAGCTAAGCCCGAATTCGGGGTTAGCTATTGGTGTTGGAGGTCGCTATGTAAATCTGCACATCGGCCTATTACCTGTGAGCGTTGGACAATTCTGTCCATCGTTCGCGCTGCCGGGTGTGCGCTAGGGTGCGACAAAATGCGTCGAGCATACTTAATACTGTACTGCTAAAACTTATCAGTTATCTGATTAAAATTCCCAGCTTAGGCGGTTTGGCGTATTCCACTATCGAAGACGCCAAAATGTCCTAGTCGCCATACAATCCGCGATATGTACAGTTATTGGTTCAGGTTGATTGGTGGGAAAATTCGCGGTTTTTAGCCCGTTTTAAAATATTCCATACTGTAAAATTCTCGAATGTCCGGTACGCCTTTTCCGCTGTGGCTTTGGCGGCATATTGTTTCGTGGTCAATGCCTGCCGTCTGCACAATAATTTATAACTACCGCTTATCCGGTAGTTAAGTAGCGGCCCAATCAATGCAAACCTAGTCGGTGCTGCTGTACTATCGCCCGGGCTTGTCGTGGCTGTCTTAGCTTTACCCAATAGGGTAGGGTGGCCGGTTGGTAAACGTGCCAATCGTGGGCGGTTGGTGTGACTGTATCGTGTACCAGATAGCCGCCAATGTTGCCCCTGATGTTTTTCACGAACCGATACATAACGCGCAAGATCCCGCCCTGTGCCATTGCCAGCAAAATAAAATCATCTGGCGCCAGCTGGGGCGGTTGTTGCCCTGGTTGCAGCAATACCCATTTATTCATAGCGCCAGCCCTCTTAATACAGTTTCTTAAGTGGCTTGGCCTGTGATTCTGGCTTGGCCTCTGGTAAGCGCTTGGTATCGCTAAAACGACTCAGGTGTAGCTCTGGCTGTAAAAAGGTGCTGCCTGTTCTGCCCATTCGGTTTTTGGCGAAAATGATTTCTGTCAGGCTGTGTTCGTCTCGCTGGCCCTCATAATCTTCATCATGTAAAAAGATCACCATATCGGCATCCTGTTCAATACTTCCGCTATCCCTCAGGTTTATTAGCGTTGGTTTGCCTGTCAGGTTCCGGTTAAGTTGGCTTAAGGCAATTACAGGGCAGTTCATCAGCTTTGCTAGGTTCTTAAGGCCCGCGCTTACGTTACCAATGCGGATTGTTTGGCTTTCGCCCTCTGCTCTGATTAGCTGCAAATAATCAACTACGATTAAAGCGGGGTTGCTTCCTTGCTTTATTGCCATACGCTTAGCCCGCGCCTGTATCTGCGTTAAGTGCTGGCCGCCTTTATCGTCAATCATTAGCCGTGATTGCTGCATTAGCTCCATAGCTGTACCAATGCGGGCGCATCCCTCGTTATTATCCATAACACTAGCATTAAGTATCTTGGCTAATGGGGTGCTGCTTATGCTGGCGTAAACCTTTTGTAGTATCTGCTGCGCTGGCATTTCTAGGCTAAAGAATAAGGCCCATTTTGGCGCGTTGTTAGTGATAGCTATACGCTCAAGCATATTAAGCACAAGGGTTGTTTTACCCATCGAGGGGCGGGCGGCCACTATGACAAGATCGCCATTTCTTAAACCGCCTGTCATGTAATCCAGATTTTCAAAGCCAGTGCTTAGCCCTGTTATGTTTCCGCCTTTCTTGGTGATTTCGCCCAGGTGTTGCAATAAAGCGGCTTGGTGGTCTTTAAGGTTGGTTATCTGCTGATCTGATTCATCAGCGCCAATGCTGCCAAGCTCGCTTAGTACCAGATTGATCCGTTCTGCTGGCTCGTGGGCCTTATCATGTAAAACGGTTAGCGCTGCATTTAAGGCGCCAGCTGCCGCTCTAAGCTGGCCGTACTCTCTAACTATGTTGGCATAGGCTTTTAAGTTAGCTTGGCTGGGGGTGTTCCTGTAACACTCGCCAAGGTAGCTAATCTGATAAGCCGGTTCTCTGGTGTTGATTAGCTCAGTAACCGTTACAATATCGGCATACTGTCCCCGCGCTGAAAGCGCCTGTATAGCCCGCCAAGCTATTTGATTAGCCTTGGTGCTAAAATCCCCAGGCTTACAGGTTTCGATAGCATATAGCGCGTTCTCGCTGGCGCTATCGTGTAGCACGCCGCCAATTACTGCTTGTTCTGCTTCAAAATTAATTAATGCTTCCATTGTCGCCCTCATTTGTTTGTTCGTTTTTAAGTTGCTGCTGGTACTGCTGATCGAAGTTGCTTAGCCATTGTTCATCAGAAAGCCAAACCTCTTGATTCAGGTAGGTAGCGCAATGCTGATTGCTGCCAAGGATATTAGGATCGGCCCGTCTCATTTCCTGAAAGGCCAGGCAGACGTTTACTTGGTACCGAAGTTTGGCCTCGCTGTGTCCCTTGGTTAACCGCTGCCATGATCTTAACGCTGCTTTTTTACTGCCGATTTTCGAGGCGCCGCCGGTAAGCTGGGCATAGTTTTGCCAAAGCGTTTCAAACCATCGGATAACGCCCTGATCACCGTTATGGTGATCAATGTTTTTCTTCTTATCATTCTTATCATTCTTGTTTGTGTACCGTGAGTTGTCCGCTACCTGTACCGACAGTTGTCCCGCCTGTTGTTCTGTTCTGCCTGTTTGCTCCGCATCTTCTTGCTGATAAGTCGAGTAATTACAAATAGTTATAACGCTGGTGACAGGGGTTTTCTGTTGTACTATCATTCCCCTGTTTTCAAGCATTGCCAGATAGCGCCGGACTTTGCCCCGACTCCATTTCCAGCGCTTGGAAAACGTGATTTCTGAAAGCCCTAATTGCCCCCGCTCAAGGTTTATTTGTACTTGTCTAACCCAAAAAATGCCGGGTTTGTGGTTTGCGCTAAGGATAAGATCTGCCCAGGCTTGGCCCTTGCTGAAAGGCTCCGCCAGCCAAAGATCGTTATCCTGAATCGAGCGATATAGCTTAATCCAGCCAGACACATAGCCCCCTTAAGCCGTTCTTAGGAGCTTTTCTAACGAAGTAGCCCTTAGGCTTAGCCAGGCAATCTGAGTGGCGTTGCGCTTGGCTCGCCACTGATCGATAAGTTGCCTTGCTTTTGCCTGTTGGTGTGGGTAAACGCTATAACGGATCAGGTAGCAGCTTTCACCGTGATAGCCGGGTGCTTTCTCCCGTTCTCGGTGGATTTCTAAGCCGTGATAGTGCGCCAGCTCGCTTATAACGCTATTCAGGTGCCGGGCCTTTACCGGGAATTTTTCCGCCTCTTGGCAATTAAGGCTTTGTTCGTATAGGAGCGCCAGCAATACCCGCTCGAGCTGGGTTGCTGGTTTGGTGGTTGCCGCTTTGTGGTTGTTGCGGTTACAATCTGTATGCTTAATATTTGTACTTTGGCCGCCTTGCTGGGTGGCCTTATTTTTATCTGTCATAGCGCCCCCTATGCTGCCCGGCCAGCTAATGCCAGTCTTTCAGTTATCCAATTTTCAATATCAGACTCAAGCCAGGCAACGCGCCGCCCGCCAATGTTGATTGGCTTCGGGAATTCTCCAACTTTCATACGTTTGTAAATGCTGGCTTTGCATAGGCTTACGCGCTTGATTACTTCTGCTCGAGCTATTAGGCGTGGTTTTGTTGTTTCGGTGTTCATGCTATCCCCTTTTATTGCCCTTTGTGGACTTCGGCAATATTCGGGGATTGCTGGCGCTTAGTCTCGAAGATAAGGCGGAATATGCTCTTAACTTCGATTACGGCTTAACTTCGATTAGTTGCCGCCGTTTGGCTGTACTGATCTTGCCTTGGCAATAATATCGCGGTAAGCGTTATCCGTTATGCCGATGCTGTGGCCGCCGTCAGGGTTAGCTTTATTGGTGAGCATTAGCTCATTTATCTTGCTATGTAGTTTATGCGGGTTATTGATTAATTCCGCATTTTCGCCGGCCAGCTTAAGCGCAAGCTCTGTTAACGCATAAACAGCTTTTGAAATGCCGCCAGTCAGACGCTCAGGCCGCTGGCTTTCAATCTTGCTTCGCTCTAAGGCATCACGCTTTGAAATTTGCTCATCATCAAACCTGGTGCTAAGCGGAGCGCCACTGGTGATAGACTCGTGTAGCTTAACAAGATCTGATTTCACAACGTACAAGGCATCAAGTTTTATATCTTGGTTATGCCATAGTAAAAATTTACCCGGTAAAGGTAGCTCGTCCAGAATGCAGATCCATTCTTTTACAGGGGTATCGGTCGAATAATAAAGCCAGGTGTCCAGGTTCGTGCGGTGTAAACGGCATAAACCTGTTAACCTAACGTCAGCCGTATCGTGACCAATAATGGCCTCAAGATATTTGCCCGCCCGATAAACCGACACTGAGTCCCCCGGAATCGTTGCGTCCGGTCTTAAACCGTACTGCACAATTTCCAGAAATTCGTTTAAAGGGCTAATCTCTGCATAGCGGCCATCGGCCATCAAATACAGGTCGATAGCCCCGACATCTGCCCAATGAAGCAAATCAGACTGTTCGCACCCGAGCAAGCCGGTGGCTCTGGCTACTGTGCAATACTCAAGCGGTAACAGGGGCGGGAGTGGCCGCCCTTTGCTTTTAGCTGTCATGGTTCTACCTTTCTATTGCAACCAAGTTTCAGTAAAAACAGCGGTTCCTGGGTGTTGCGCTCGATGCTCGTTTGCTTCTTCCTCTGAACTGAAAGGGCCAGCAATTTTGCTACCGGGCTGGGTGTTATTGATCAACTGCCTTACTGTATATTCGGTTATTGTGAAATTATCTTCTTTCGCTTGCGGTGTGTTCATGTTAATTCCTTAATCAATTTTTCTGGCTAATAGCCTTTCTTTTGTTGATCCAGTTCTCTATGTCGTTACTGTCCCAAGCCACAGCCCTTGCCCCTAAACTTATAGGAGCCGGTGCTTCGTTTTGCTTAATCATCGTGTACCAGGTTGTTTTGCCTACTCTTACAATTTGTAATACTTCGGGCAATTTAAGCAGCTGCATTACTCCCCCAATCTATCTCGTTAAGTAAGCTAAGCTCGACTTCCGAACTTAGCCGGAATTACGTTGTTGTTGCTGGCGCTTAGTCTTAGCGTGTCCAGGTACTCCGCCCAGCGCTGCATCATGTCTGTTCGTTGTGGTAGGTGCTTGGTTCTGTTGTATGCTCTGCCGTTCGCGTCTTTCACGGCGTGGGCCAGCTGCTGCTCTATCCATTCAATGCGATAGCCTAAAACCTCGTCCAGTAGTGTCCGGGCCATTGCCCTAAAGCCGTGGGGGGTTAGGGTGTCGTTATCATAGCCAAGCGCCCTTAGTGCTGTTCTTACGCCGTTTTCTGATAGTGGGCGGCTCTGGCCTCTTGGTGACGGGAAAACATACTTAAGATGCCCGGTCAGCGGGTGCAATTCTTCCAGTATTGCCTGTGCCTGTTTGCTCAGTGGGATAATATGCGCTTCCCGCATCTTCATTTTTTCGGCGGGGATCTCAATGCGGGCATTATCAAAATCAATTTCAGACCATTCCAAGTGCCTTAATTCACCGGGGCGGCAAAATAACAGCGGGGATAGTTGCAGTGCTGCTTTTACGATATTTGTTCCGGTGTAGCCATCTATAGCCAATAACAAGCGGCCCACTTCTGCGGGTTCAGTGATAGCGGGAAAATGTTTCGTTACTGGGTTTTTTAATGCGCCCTTAAGATCCGCGCTTATGTCGCGCTCTGCTCGCCCTGTTGCTATGGCATAGCGTAAAACCTGCCCAGCGGTTTGCTTGGCCCTGTGCGCTGTCTCAATAGCGCCGCGCTTCTCGATGCGCCGTAAGGTGGCTAACAGATCAAGCGGGGTTAGTTCTGAAATAGGCTTTTTGCCAATATACGGAAATAAGTCTTTCTCTAAGGCATTACGGGTGCGGTCGCGGTGGCTTTCGCTCTTGTCGTACATTTTCACGGCCAGCCACTCGCGGGCAATTACTTCAAAGCTATTGGCTGCTGCTTCATTACTTGCCAGCTTGCGGGCCTGCTTTTCTGCGCTGGGGTCGATACCTTGCGCTAATTGTTTGCGGGCTTCGTCTCTCGCTATGCGGGCATCTTTAAGGCTTATATCAGGGTAAACGCCGATTGCTAATAGCCGCTCTTTGTTGGCAAAGCGGTATTTCATTCGCCAGTATTTAGCCCCGCTGGGCTTTACCAAGAGATAAAGGCCGCTGCCGTCAGACATTTTATAGTCTTTCTCAAGCGGCTTTGCTTTGTCTACCTGGGTGGCGGATAACGGCATTTTCTAACCTCCGATAAAGTGGCGCTTATTTGCCTTGGGGTATCGGTTTTGGGGTACCGGTCAGGGTGCTGATCGTGGTACCCCGCAAAAATACCCCAAATTGTATGGGGTATCTGTTAGAACATAATAGACCAGCATAGAAAAGCGGGCAATAAAAAACCCAGCAATTACGCTGGGTTCGTAGCCGTTTATAGACTTGCTTAGTCTGTCATTTGGTGGAGCTGGCGGGAGTTGAACCCGCGTCCGAAAAACCTACATCGTCGGTACTACATGCTTAGCCAGTTATTTAGTTAACCCTATGAGCGCCAGCTGGCAGGCTATCGTCGGGCGAGCCTGATTGGTTTTAACGTTTTGTCTCCAGGCGAAGACGCGACGCGATCCTGTTAGGGGTGATCTTCCAGAGTCTCAGCTTACAGGCATGCGTGAGGGGAAGAGCTATCTACTGCTTATTAGGCAGCGATTGCGTAAGTTTCGTCGTTTGCGACTATTTAATTGAGGCTTTTTTACGAGGCCTACCTCACCTCGGCATGCACCTAAGAGTTCGTGAATCCCGTCGAATCCAGAATCAGCCCCGAATTCTGTGGAAGTAACACTCACTTTCAGTGTTTGGCTATTGTACGCAGCCTGATTGCTTTACACAAGCGGGCTTTATGCTTTAGCCGTTTTCCTGTCGCCCTAATTAGATGGGGCCAGGCGGAAAAAGTTTCAAGGGTGTTTTAGTGTTTACTGTGTTTCATCATGCGCTCTTTCTCGCGTGACCAGTCGCGGTCTTTAATATCGTCACGCTTGTCATAGCTTTTCTTGCCCTTGGCTAAATGAAACTCCAGCTTTACCCAGCAGGCTTTCCAGTACATGGCGGTGGCGACCAGGGTATAACCTTCGCGCTCTTTTAGGCCAACAAGTTTACTTAGCTCGCGCTTGTGCAGCAGCAGTTTGCGGCTGCGCTCGGGGTCGCATACTACATGAGTAGAGGCACTGTTTAGCGGCTGAATTTGTGCGCCGAGTAAAAATGCTTCACCATTATGCAAAATGACATAAGAGTCGGACAGGTTGACCTTACCCTCGCGAATACTTTTTAATTCCCAGCCTTGCAGGGCCAGGCCGGCTTCGTAGCGGTCTTCTAAAAAGTACTCGTGCCGCGCTTTGCGGTTTTGCGCTATGGTACCGTTTTTGTTTTTGCTTGCTTGTTTTTTGCTCATATTTCGTTACTTGTCGCAGCTCAGTGTTGGATGTCAGCGATGGCTCATGCCTTGTTGCAGCGCGTTATTCTGTTACAATCGGCGGCGAGTTTAAAGGGGAGTGAGTATGCCACAAATTGAGCGCAGTGCCTTGGTTTTTTACAGCGCGCAACAAATGTATGACCTGGTTAATGCGGTGCCGGATTATCCGCAATTTTTACCCGGCTGTACCAAAGCCACGGTGATCCGCCACACTGAACAGGAAATGGTGGCGAAACTGGACGTTTCCAAGGCAGGCATTGGGCAAAGCTTTACTACCCGTAATATTTTACACCCGGTACAACGCATAGAAATGCAGCTGGTTGATGGGCCTTTTAAGCGCTTGCAGGGCGGCTGGCAATTTGTGCCGTTAAATGAGCAAGCCTGCAAGGTGATTTTGCAGCTGGAATTTGAATTTTCAAATAAGTTGGTGCAGTTTGCCTTTGGCAAGATATTTCAGGAGTTAACAGCTGCCATGGTCAACGCCTTTACCCAGAGAGCGAAGCAAGTTTATGGTGAATAACAGCGCAGGTGCCGCCATTTCCGATACCATTAGCGTTGAGGTGGCGTATGCCTTGCCGGAGCGGCAGGCTTTGTTAACTATCTCGGTGCCGGCTGATACCTGTGTTGAGCAGATTATCCGTCAATCCGGTATTTTGCAGCAATTTCCGCAGATTAACCTGAGCGAACAAAAAGTGGGTGTCTGGAGCCGGCCGGTGAAGTTAAGTGATAAAGTGAAAGACGGCGACCGGATTGAAATCTACCGGCCTTTGATTGCTGATCCGAAAGATTTGCGTCGGCGCCGTGCCGAAAAAGCTAAGGACGAGGGGCGGGCGAATAAAGTTACCGGTGGTCATTTATAAGGTCAAAGCAGTTTGGTATGCCATCCTACCGCAGTGTGGCCGCGAGGCTTGCAACAAGAATCACAATAAAAATCACAACAATAGTGACCACAATAAAAAAGCCGCGATAAAGCGGCTTTGTTGTATATCTTGCTAATACGCTGTCTTAAATATCCAGCGGCTTGTCAAAGTCCGGGTGCTTATCAAAGTCACCACTGATATTTACCAGCCGGTCATCTTTAAACTCCACCACCAGGCGCTTTTCAAAGTTATTGCCACGGCCTCCTCTCAGGGCATAAAAGTAATGCCAGGTATCGTGGTCAAAGGGGTTGGCGGCGACCGGGTTACCCAGTACAAACACCACCTGCTCCTTGGTCATGGCAATACGGAGTTTATCAACGTCCTTTTGCTCTAAAAAGTTACCCTGCGGAATATCAATACGGTATACCCAGCTGCTACAGGCGCTCAGGCTAAGAGCCGCCGCCAGTAAGACGATTTTTACTACTGCTTTCATAGATACCATGTCATCAACCTAAGTGCCGTCATCATAACCCAGGATGCGTAAGCAAAAAACCTGTTTCTGAGTGCGGTGCGGTAAAGTCGGGTTTCGTTACCAGGCTAAGCTGCTTACACACCTTTGGTGCTGTGCAGCTTAGCGCAGCAAAACTGCAGCTCAGACTGCAGGGGTACACAAAAGTTCCCGCGCATTGGCCAGCGCATTGGCACTGATATTCTCACCGGCCAGCAGACGGGCAATTTCCTGGATCCGCTCATCATCACTGAGCTGGCGCATCCGGGTTTCGGTGGCGATACCATCGGTATATTTTTCCACAAATAACTGCTGATGGCCCTGGCTGGCTACTTGCGGCAGGTGGGTAACGCAAATAATCTGGGTGCTCTGGCCGAGCTGGCGCAATAAGCGGCCGACGCCGGCTGCTACCGGGCCGCTGATCCCGACATCCACTTCATCGAAAATCAAGGTAGGGGTGGTGACCTTATCCGCCAGTATTACCTGTACCGCCAGGCTGATCCGTGATAATTCACCGCCGGAGGCGACCTTACTTAAGGCTTGCAGTGGCTGGCCCGGGTTGGTCGATACCTCAAAACTGATCAGATCCAGGCCGTTGGCGCTGGCCTGCTCTAACGGCAAGGTCGAAACATTGATAGCAAAGCGGGCATTGGCCATGCTCAGTTCATGCATATTTTTGCTGATCAGCTCGCTTAGCTCCGAGGCCGCCTGCTGGCGGGCCGCTGTTAAAGCTGCCGCAGCCTGCTGATATTGGCGACTGGCTTGCTGGATAGCCAGTTCCAGTTCGGTCAGCCGCTGCTCTGAGCCGGTTAACTCTGCCAGTTCTGCCGCTAATTGTTGGTGCCGCTCTGCCAGTTGTTCATTAGCGATCTGATGTTTGCGGGCCAGATTTAGCCATTGCGCCAGTCGCTCGTCGACTTCAGCCAGCCGCTCTGGATCCAGTTCCACCTTATCGGCATAGCGGCGCAGTTCACGGCTGGCTTCTTCGGTTTGTAACAGAGCATCGCTTAGCATTTGCTGTATACCGGCTAGTGCCGGGTCCAGTGCTTGTAACTGCTCCAGTTGGTAGCTTACCTGTGACAACGCGCGGTAAATGCTTTGCTCATCATCATCGTACAGCTGCTGCAGGCATTGCTGGCTTTGCGACAGCAGAGTGTTACCGTGCGTCAGCCTGCTATGTTCGGCTTCCAGCCCGCTGAATTCATCAGCCTGTGGCGCAAACTGATCCAGTTCTGCTACCTGATACTCCAGTAACTGGCGCTGAGCATCACGCTGTTGCTGAGAATGCTGTAATGCCTGATGCTCCTGCTGCAACTGCTGCCAGTAGCGATAGCTTTGCCGGCATTGCTGCTGCAGCTCGCTGTTGGCGACATAGGCGTCCAGTAACTGACGCTGATAATCGGCCTTTAACAGCAGTTGATGCGCGTGCTGGCCATGGATCGATAACAGGTACTGTCCCAGTTGCTTTAGCTGCTGCGCCGGTACCTGCACGCCATTAATATAACCGCGGGAACGGCCTTCATTACTGACGACACGCCGGACAATACATTCGTTACCCATCAACAGGTCTTGTTGTTGCAGAAAGTCGCGCGCGGCGGGCAGGGCGGAGATATCAAAGGTGGCGACAATATCGGCTTTGTCGGCGCCGGGGCGCACTACTGCGGCATCGGCCCGTTCGCCCAGGCACAGTGCCAGGGCGTCAATGGCAATGGATTTACCGGCTCCGGTTTCACCGGTGATGGTTGACATCCCGCCCGCCCAGTCAATTTCCAGCGCGCGAACTATGGCAAAATTACTGATATGAAGATGGCAGAGCATAAGGCACCTGATACTGTTTATAGTTACAGTGTAAATTTATACAGTAAAAGTGACTTTGGCAAGTCGGGTGCCGATTTTTTTAGTACAGCTTGCTGCCCCAGCCCAGTTTATTGCGCAGCACATGGTAATAGCTATAACCGGGCGGATGCACCAGCCGCAGCGGGTTAGGGTGTTTGCGGATGGTAATATCATCGCCTGGCATTACCGCCAGAATCACATGGCTGTCGCAACTGATTTGTAAATGGGCATCATTGGTATCCGCTACTTTCAGGCGGATTTCGCTGTTTCCCGATACTACCAGCGGCCGGCTACTCAGCGTATGCGGAAACATCGGCACCAGGCTCATGGCATCCAGATCCGGGGTCAGAATGGGGCCGCCACCGGAGAGGGAATAAGCGGTTGAGCCGGTTGGCGTGCTGATAATCAGACCGTCGGAGCGCTGGCTGTAGACAAATTCGTTATTAATATAGGCTTCGAATTCAATCATATGCGCCACCTTGTCGGCATGCAGCACGGCCTCGTTAACCGCACTGTTACTGCTTTTAATACTGCCGTGACGATGGACGGCGATTTCCAGCAGGTTACGCTTTTCGGTAACAAAATTTCCGGCCAGCACCTCAGTTAAAGGTTCGGCAAAGCTCTCCGGTGCCAAATCAGTTAAAAAACCAAGATTACCGCGGTTGACACCCAGTACTGCTACATCAAACCGCGCCAGCACCCGCGCTGCGCCCAGCATATTGCCATCTCCGCCGACCACGATTGCCAGATCGCAGGTTTTCCCTAATGTCACCAGATCAAGCACTTCGGCCGCGGCGATGGGCAAACTTTGCGCGACCCGCTCTTCAACATAGACGCTCAGGCCTTGTTGCTGCAAAAACTGATACAGGCTGAGCAGGGTTTGGTTGGCGCCGCTGTGGTGCGGTTTACCGATTAATCCCACTTTGCTAAAGGCTAGACTCATAAGGCTTCCATATTTAAAGACCAGAGTTAAAAGATCACAGTTAAAAGATCATCGTTAGCAGGGCTGGTAAGCGCCGGCCAGCGTGTTGCCTCTGCCCTGGCAGCGGCCAGACTGTTGGCTCAGTATAACGGCTGCTGGCTTTAGTGTCCTGAGCTGCTTGAAATTTTTTAGAAAGGCCCCATCATAGTTAGCAATATAAGGCAGGTGCAGGCGCATGACCGAAACATTAAGCAGAACCGAGCTGATTTTAAAACTGATCGTTGAGCAGTATCTGCTGGATGGATTACCGGTATCCTCCAAACTGATCGCCGAAAATCAGGCTTTGTCTGTCAGCTCTGCTACGGTGCGCAATACCATGGTGCAGTTGGAACAGCAGGGGCTGATCCGCTCACCCCATACTTCAGCCGGCCGTATTCCTACCACCTCTGGTATCCGGTTATTTATCGATAAGATGCTGCAGCTGCAACCGCTAAGCGATAGTTGGGCCGCGGAGATTAAAAAGCGTTTGGTACCGCAGTTGCCGGTGTCGTTATTATGCCAGCAGGCCGGGCAATTACTGGCTAACCTGACCGGTTGTGTCGCCATTATCAGTGCGCCCAAAGCCAGTGGCCGTGAAGTGCGGCAAATCGATTTGGTGCGTCTGGCCAGTGACCGTTTGTTACTGGTGGTGATCGATGAAGACGGCGACATTCTGCACCGGGTACTGCAATGTGAGCAAAGTATTGATTCGGCTACCTTAAGTAAGGTGCTGTGCTTGTTAAACGCGGCCCTGGCCGGTGGCCAGTGGCAGGATGGTATAGCCCGGCTCGGTAATTTGCTGCGCAGCGAAAGCGGTCTGAGCCAGGCGCTGCTGCAAAAGGTGCTGGGGCAACTGAGTCTGGATGAGTTTATGCAGCATCAGCCGCTGATCTTTGGTCAGCATCAGTTGTTGCTAACCCCGGATTATCAGCAAAACCCGGCCTTGCAGCAGGTAGTGCAGATGTTGGAACATCCGGCCGGCCTGATGCAGTTACTGGAGTTGGTGACCCAGGATAGCAAACCGAAACTGATCCTCGGTAAAGAGTCGGGCTTTGTTGAGTTGGCGCAGCTAAGTGTGATCGCCCAAAGCTATCAGCAACAGCCACACCGCTTTATTGCACTGCTTGGGCCGCGCCGGATGAATTATGCGCGCCTGGTGCCACTGGTGGAATCCTGCGCCGCCCAGTTAAATTTAAACTTGAATCGGCCAAATTGATCCCCATAATACCCCTACGCAAAATTGGAGTATTGTAACAATGACTGAGCAACACAAGCCTGCAGAAACCCCTGAAGAGCTGAACCAGACTACGGATAGCCATGCCGACACAGTGGAGCTGTCGTCTGAGCAAACCATTATCAGCAAGCTGGAAGAAGAACTGGCGAAAACCCAGAGTCAGCTGGCTGAGCAACATGATTTAATGCTGCGCATTAAAGCCGATGCCGATAACGCCCGCCGCCGCGCCGCGCAGGATGTAGAAAAGGCACATAAGTTCGCGCTGGAAAAGTTTGCCTCTGATTTACTGCCCGTGGTCGATAACCTGGAGCGGGCGTTAAACTTTATCAACCGCGAAGACGAGGCCTTTAAAGGCGTGATCGAAGGTATTGAACTGACGATGAAGAGCTTCCTGGACACGGTTGAGAAATATGGCGTGATCCAGCTGGATCCGGCCGGTCAGCCATTTAATCCGGAGCAGCACCAGGCGATGAGCATGCAGCCGACGGCGGATTTACCGCCGAATACGGTGACCTTTGTGATGCAAAAAGGCTATGAGTTAAATGGCCGCTTATTACGTCCGGCGATGGTTGGGGTGTCAAAAGCGCCGGATTAACCGCGTTTCATGGTTCCTGCCAAATTTTAGTTTGCAACGCCCGGTTAATGCCGGGCGTTTTTATAACAGTTCCCGATACACATAGCCTGCCAGCGGATGTTGCTGGCGCTTTAGCTCCCGTACAAAAAACTGCGCAATCTTAGCGGCACCCTGCAGCGTCAGATGAGTGTTATCTGTGGTGCCGGTCGGAAACTTGCTGTAAAGATCAGCCGGGATTTGAATGAAATACGGCTGGCTGCCGGCCGGGCCGGCATTCGCAATAAAATCACAACTTAGCTGTTGTAAATCAAAAAAGCTCACGTCAAGTTCTGCTGCAACCTGCGCCGCGGCATACGCATAAGCCGTTAGATCTCGTACCAACAAAGCATCACTGTTAAAGTTGCGCCGGCAAATCGAACTTGCCAATAGCGGAATGGCGTTTTTGGCACGAATATCGGCCACAAACTGGCGTAAAAACGCCTGATAGTCGCTATCTGGCGCCGCATAGCGCGTCGGATCCGCAATTTTCTGGTCATTATGGCCAAACTGGATCAACACATAGTCGCCGGCACTCAGTTCGCTTAACAATAGTTGCCAGCGCCCCTCATTGATAAAGCGCCGGGTACTGCGGCCATTGGCGGCATGATTAATAATCGTTAGCTGCGGCAGCATAAAGGCCGGTAGCAGCTCACCCCAACCGCGTTCCGGATAGGCCGGGTTGGCTTTAACCGACATCGTCGAGTCACCGACCAGATGTAGCCTGATGGGTACCAGGCTAGGCTGCGGGTTTGGCTCGGGCGTCTTAGCAGCTAATGGCAAAGCGCAGAGCAGCAGGTAGCAAATAGCCCACTTCATGGTTGCTGCTCCTGCAGTTGATACAGCCGTGCCAGCTCAGCCTCGGGATCCCAGCGACCGTCAAAGGTCCACTGTGCGCTGATCTGCGCCGCGCTGAGGTTTGCCGGATGCGTAGCCAGATTATCTGCCAGCCACGGATAGCGCGGGGCACTGCTTTCTGCGCTCTGGCTAAAAACGGCCTGGCTAAAGTAGTAGCGATCGCCCCATAAATTGGCCCGGTCACGTTCCGGTTGTTCCGGATAGGTGTGACGGAAGATTGGCCGGTCTGCCATATTCGGGCTGTAGCTGTTATTGATCAGATAAAACTGCGCATCGTAGTGGCGGCGGCCCAGCAAAAAGCCGGGTACACCATCGAAGTGCGAATTGACCACCACCAGTTTTTGCGCTGGGTCCAGTTCACCGTCATGCCACAGGGTGGCATAGGCTTTCTGGTTGTAAAAAGTGACGTTGTCAAAATAAGCCCAACCGCGCGGACACACCATATCGGTATGACCTTCAATATAACAGTTACGGTGGTAGTACATGCCGTCGGTCTTATTCCACAGACTTAGGGTGTCGGCACCGCCTGCAATAATGGCGCAGTCATCAGTAATAATCCGGCTGGCATTTTCAAAGCCACGGATCGCGAACTGATGTTCATGATCGCCGGTGAGTTCACCGTAGCTGTTTTTAATCGTCAGGCCGAGCAGGGCAATGTCGCTGGCGCGGATATTTACCACGGCGCTGCCCCAGTCATCCGGATGGGACGCCAGCCAATTTGTGCGCAGTTCAGCATATTGAATTATGGTCTGAGTGCGGCCCTGACCAACCAGAGCGACCTTATCCCGTGTCAGGTAAAGCTTTTCCTGATAGATACCCGGCTTAATCTGAATAATCGCCTGTTGCTCAGTGGTTGGCAGGCTATCCAGTGCCGCCTGAATAGTTTGAAACTGCGCGCTGCCATCCTGTGCGACGCTTAAGTAAAGCACCTCGCTGGCCTGGCTGCTGTGGGGCAGTAGCAGCACAACAAAAATAAAGATCAGGTTACGCATCCGGTCCTCCCGAACAAGCACTGTTAAAAAAAGAGCCGGCAGTTGCCGGCTCAAACCACAGGAGAGGGAGAAGACCTCTCGTACTCCAGAGTCCGCTTTGGGCGAAACTCTGCTGCCTGGCAGCTGTTACTGGCTAACCGGGTAGCCGAGTAATTTGGCGATTTCTACCGCCGCCATAATAAAGGGGCCGTTGGCCTTGGCATCGTTACGGAATACCGGCTCGCTCATATAATAGTGGTAGCTGCCGTCACGGCCAAAGCCCAGACCCGCCACCTGCACCGTATTAACCAAGCTGACTAAACCGTCCGGATGCACCAGCATAAATTCGCGCACTAACCCCTGATAGGCTTTCAGCGCTGTGGCTTTATAGCTCGGTGGCAGATAGCCGTTGTTTATCGCTTTAGCATAGAAATAGGTAAACATGGCGCTAGCGGATGACTCCAGGTAGTTGCCTGTCGCCTCGGGCCGGTCCAGAATTTGATACCAGACGCCACTGTCATGCTGAAAGCGTGGTAAGGCTTCCGCCAGCTCAGTAATCATCTGCAGCAGTGGTGCCCGCAGCTCGGTTTGTTCGGCCGGGATATAATCCAGCACATCAACCAGCGCCATACTGAGCCAACCCAGGCCGCGGCCCCAGAAATGCGGCGACAAACCGGTTTCAGGGTTAGCCCAGACCTGCTGTTTCGCTTCATCCCAGGCATGGTAGTACAGGCCGGTATTGGCATCGCGCAGCAATTCACGGGTCAGCTTAAATTCTTTAACGACTTCCGGCAGGCCTTGGCCTTGCTCAAACTGACTGGTGTAAAAGGCGTAGAACGGCATGCCCATATAGACGCCATCCAGCCACAGCTGATGCGGATAAATTTGTTTGTGCCAGAAGGCGCCATCCTGAGTGCGCGGATGCTCGGCGACCTGACGACGCAGCAGTGCCAGCGCCTTGCGCGCCGGCTCGTTCGGCTGGCGCAGATAATCGCGCAGCAGCATATTGCCGGTATTCAGGCTGTCGATATTGTATTTTTTAATACTGTAAGTGCGGATATCTCCCTCAGGTGTCACAAAGGAGTTTACAACGTCGCTTATCACCTGTTGCCATTCGGCGTTAGGTTTAAGCTGCAGTAAATCATCATAGGCTTGCAGCAACAGACCAGTGGTGTATTCAAAGGTCGCCGGACGTTGACGCTCATAATCCCAGCCGCCGTAAGCGTAGTAGGGAGTTTGCCGTACCATCTCACTTTGGGCCAGTAGCTCGCCCCAATACAGTGCGTGCTGAGCAGTGAGTGGCTGCTGCAGTTTCGCGGCAGTGGCGGCCGTATGCAGGCGCTGTCGTGGAGTCAGGGTCAGTTGTTCGGCTTGTTGCTCAAGGTAGGCAATAAATTCCGCTTCAGTTTTGATGCCGTCTGCTTCACCATCCCAGGCGGCTAAAAAGTAGTATTCCAGCTGGTTGCCAGCCGGTTTCATCACGCTGACATGACTATACTCGTCTTCGGTTTGTGCCGTGCGCTGGCCGCGTTTAAACAGCAGTGCCATCCCAAGTTTGCTATCAGGGGCCGATAAACTCTGATTCCCCCAGGTCGCGACATAGGTCCAGGCGTGACCGGTGATCTCCACTTCGCCCTGAATCAGTTTGGTATCCGGCAATTTCACCAGACCGATAGCAAGGTTATCCAGCTCTTCTGACAGCTGTAACCGGGTATTGACCAGTCGGCTGCCGGCAGTCATCGATAAGTCGGCTGTTAGCGTCACGTTTTTAGCGGCAATTTGCCAATCCTGATAGGTTATCTGTAATGCGGAGTAGAGCGGGCCATTTTCAATCACTTTAGCGGTATGTTGGCCAACCCTGGACACCCGCTCAACTTTCTGACCATCCCAGTAGCCATAACCACCGGCACCCAGTGATTGCCCGACTTTCAGCAGATCCATGCCCCAGTCGGCCATTTCATGGTACGACTGATAGCCATCCTGGCCGACATCCTGCAGCACCAGCTGTGGTTTGGTTTTACCAAAGACATCAAAGCCATTACGCCAGTCCAGATAAATCCGATAGCCAACCTGATCCGATTCGATACCTGGGCCTTCATAACGGATCCACTCCGAGTGATCGGTATATTGTGACGGCGGTGTCAGCTGCTGCACGTTCTGAAAGGTGCCGCCAATATATTTGGCACCTTGCCATTCGCCACCGACTTTATGCGAAATTTCGGCCTGAGTTTGCGCCGGCAGTTGTAGGGCTGCCAGGGCGGCAGCATCATGTTCAATGTGTAGTTGCAGTTGTTCGGCTGGCTGAAAATCTAAGGCTAAAAACAGCGTATCGCGCGTACCGTCACCGCTGCGATCCAGATGCTGCAGTGGTACCAGCTGGCCGGCGCGGCGGGCAACTAAATCTTGCGCCTGCTCAGCGGTTAAGCCCAGATCATAGTAACTCAGGTACACCGGCTGTTGGCTGCGGACAAAGTCAGACGGATTGGCAATCAGTAACTCGGCTACCGCCGGCATGGTGGTTACGGTTGACGGCTTAGCACTGGTTTGGTTTGCGGCAGGCGGATTGGCGGGTTGACCGCAGGCTGCCAGTAATAAGCTGCTAAGCGTAACAACAGGAAGAGTTTGCAGAAGACGCTTGTTCACGATAGTTACCCTGTTAAATAGAATTGGCACTTGCCTGTGAGTGATTCGGGCCTTCCGTGGCACGCGAAACATGCTGCACCTGACTCAGGCGCAGACAGCACTTAAGCGGCAGTGCGCCGCTTAAGTGTCAGACGGGTGCTTAAAACTTATATTGTGCACCCAGGTAGTACTGCCGGCCAGTGGCATGGTAGTAAGTTAAACGGTTGCCGCTGGAATCAACCCACTGATCGTCCACTTCGTTGGTCAGGTTCAGTGCTTCAAACGTCAGCTTCCAGTTATCGTTTAACTGATACGACATCGCAGCATCAATATTACGGGTAGCATTGGTGCCTTCCATATCATTGTTATCGCGGCCGATAGCGTTGGTCAGGTAACGCGCACGGTCTGCCAGTGACACCCGGGCGGAGAATTTTTCGTCCTCGTAGTACAGGGTGGCACTACGGGTATTCTCGGATAACCCCTGCAGGTCACGGGTGGCCAGCACCACGCCGGTATTATTGATGTAGTCCATCTGGGCTTTAACATAGGTATAGTTACCGATAAAGCCAAAGCGGTTCCAGAATTCCGGCAGGAAGCTAAACGGCATCTGGTACTGCACTTCAAAGCCGTACAGATTACCGCCCGGACCATTTAATGGCGTATTGGTTTGCCACTCTACATTTTCATTACAACCTGTGGCCTCGCCATAGCCGGGACCGGCATTACAGGCGTCAATGGCGGCCTGGTTCGGTAAACCGGTTTCGGTAAACAGCTTGGTCTCGCGCAGACCTTGTACATAGCTGTCGATATCCTTGCGGAATACCGCCACACCTAATAAGGACTCATTATCAAAGTACAGCTCTAAACCTAAGTCATAGGTTTTGGCTTTGGTCGGCTCCAGCGTTGGGTTACCGCCGCTTATGGAACGGGCGCCTCCCGATACGGATACTGAGACGTTAGGTCGGATGCTACCGAGACCAGCCCGGGCCATCACTTCGGCATAACCAAAGCGGATAATCACATCATCCATGGGTTCAAACACCAGGTTCAATGACGGCAGGAACTCGTTATAGTCATGCTTGGCGGTTATCAGCTGCTCAGTTCCACCCAGAGTCGCCCAGGCAGTAGAAGACTGATCGGTTTTGACAAAGCGGCCACCAATATCACCGCGGAAGCCGGTATCACCCAGTTCGGTATCAAAGGCCAGTTGTACATAGGCACCCAGCGTTTTCTCTTCAGCAGAGTAGTTATCGACGCGGCGGAAATCACGGCTCACGGTAAAGGCACCGGTATTACTGTAGATATTGTAGCGGGCATCAATAGCCGCTAAATCCGGCACCAGCCAGCTGCCGTAAGGACCCACCCCCGCACCATACTGGCGGATCAGATCCGGGCTCATCACCACGCCAGCGGCGTTTTCACTTTGCCGGCGTGCTTCGTGGGTTTCGAATTCAAACTTTTTATAGTGCAAACCACTGCGTAAGGTCAGGATATCGTTCAGCACATACTCAACGTTAAAAGCAGCACTATCAAAGGTATTTTCTGCGCCCAGTGGCCGTAAACGCACGCTGTTAGTAGTCCAGCCGTTCGGGTCGAATACGCCGGCACCGAATAGCAGTTCAGGATTCTGCCGCTTGCCGCCACGGTAATCGTAACTGAAGGTCTGGCCGGCCTTTTCCATTACCACTGTGGTTTGGATCGGGTTATCGAACTCAGAAGTGGCGCGACCGATCATACCGTCAATTTTCAGGTTATCGGTTAACTGATGTTGGCCACTGAGCGTGATTTGCAGGAACTCGGTCGACAGTTCGTCATAACGCAGTTCGTTGCGGATCAGCGCGTTTTCAAAAGAGGCGTAGGTGACAGTATTGGTACCGTCGATTTCGTAATCCAGTACGTTCATACCGCCGGTAATGCCGCTGGCCGGGTTGGTCAGGGCGGCCCGGTTAGCACCGGCATTCAGAATGCCTTGCATAAAGGCTTCCTGACGGGTTGAATCGTCTTTGGAGTACAGCACATCCAGATTAAAGCGGGTTTCGAGGCTTGGACGGTATTCCAGTGCGGTAGCAATACCGGTACGTTTCACATTATGGACATAAGAATCGTAACGTGGCAGACGTGGCCGGAAGGCATTATTGATGGCCTGCAGCTCAGGTGCATTGGCATCACCACGGTAAGTGCCAAAGTCATTGACGTTGTTCCAGCGCACGGTAGAAGCGCCTTCATCCAGAATATTACGCTCGGAGAAGGCCGCTGAAATCAGATAGCCAAAGGTGCCATCGTCGTTAATATTGCTAAACAGGAAGGAGCCTTTCGGATCCACTTCTTCTGACTTATCGTTATAGCCGGCCTGAAGATTGGCCGCAAAGGTCATGCCATCATAATCGAAGGGGCGGGCAGTACGCATATCGACAGTCGCACCCAATGAGCCTTCTTCAATATTGGCCGATGCCGTTTTGCGTACCGTCAGTTCGTTAAACAAGTCTGAGGAGAAGGTATTAAAGTCGAAGCCACGGCCGCGGTTAGCGCCGCCAATCTGGTCAGTACCACCACTGGTGGATTGTGCTTCCATACCGTTGATCCGAACCCGGGTAAAATCCGGGCCCAGACCACGTACTGAGATCTGGCGGCCTTCACCGGCTACCCGGCTAATGGCTACCCCCGGAATACGCTGCAGCGATTCGGCCAGGTTCAGATCAGGGAAATCAGCGATATCTTCTGCCTTGATGGTGTCAGTGGCACCGGTTTCAAAGCGCTTCTGGTTTAGCGCGCTGGCCAGACTGCCACGGAAGCTACCGACAACGGAAATCACTTCAATTTGTTCTTCCGCTTTTTGCTGTTCGGTCTGTTCAACCTGTTCAGTTTGCTGTGCCAGCGCCTGAACGCTGAATAAGGTTGCCAGACCGGCCAGGGTTAATGCCCGGCAGACTTTACTGGGGCGAAAGGGTGTTCTGCTGTTTACCATCTTGTTCACCTTGTCCTGAGTGTTTATCTGTTGCCAGCTTAACTGGCTATTCTCGTCTTTGTCAGGAACCTATACCCTTTATCCTGGCGCAGGCTGCGGTCTAAGCTGCCTGTAGCGTCATGGTGAGTATATTGCTCCCCTGTTGATAATTCGGCGACTGTTAAAGCATAGTTGTCTTGTCTACCGGTGGCAAAAAAAGCTTGCAATTTTATGCCACCGATGGCAAAAAGCTAACACCAAGCAGTAAATCCTGTCAATTAATGATGCAAATTAAATCAGTTTTCGACAGGATTTTTTCGTAGAAGTGCAGTTTAACTTAATGAATTTATTATATTTGTCAGGTTTTTGAAAATTCAGGTTGTTCCATATTTGAACATTATTCCTGACGATAGCACCGCGGATGTCGCAGCGACAAACCGACAAAATAGGAGTGACAGATGACAAACTTATTTACCCTGAGCGGCCAAACGGCGCTGGTCACCGGTGCCAGCCGGGGGTTAGGCCTGGCGATTGCTAAGGCGCTGGCTGCAGCGGGGGCCAAAGTGCTGTGCGCCTGTTCCAACAGCGGTGGTGCAGCAGCAACGGTTGATGCCATTCTGGCCAATGGTGGCCAGGCGCAGGAGTTGGTGGCGGATCTGAGTAACGAACAGGCAGTGCGGGATCTGGCTGCCGCCGCGCTGGCAGCAGGGCCGGTGCAGATCCTGGTGAACTGTGGTGGCACCATTTTCCGGGCGCCGGCGCATGAGTTTCCGATGAGCGAGTGGCATAAGGTGATCGCAGTGAATCTGGATGCGGCCTTTTTATTGTCGCAATTGCTCGGTGCCGAGATGATCAAGCGTCAGAGCGGTAAGATTATTAATATCGCCTCGATGCTTTCCTACAGTGGTGGCATCACGGTGCCGGCCTATACTGCCAGTAAACATGCGATTGCCGGAGTCACCAAAGCGCTGGCCAATGAATGGGCGCAGCATAATATTCAGGTTAATGCGATAGCCCCGGGCTATTTCCGCACCGATAACACCGCCGCTTTACAGGCCGATACACAGCGCAATGCCGCTATTTTGGGGCGGATCCCGGCCGGGCGCTGGGGTGAGCCGGAAGATTTAGCCGGTGCCGCCGTATTTTTGGCGAGCGCGGCCAGCGATTATGTGAATGGCCATGTGCTGGCCGTCGATGGCGGCTGGCTGGCGCGCTAAAGCGCTAAATCACAAGACAGCCAGAGCGCAGCAACCCATTAAACAGAGGACTAATGATGAGCGTAATTTTTGAAAGCCGTTATCCAACCCACCCGGATGATGTAAAGCGTTACGATACCGAGCAGCTGCGGCAGCATTTTCTGGTCGATAACCTGATGCAGCCTGACCAGCTGGTACTTTGCTATACCCATTACGAGCGGGTTATTGTCGGCAGTGCGGTGCCGGTGGCCGGTCCGGTACAACTTGAGACAGTAGCAGCGTTAAAAGCCGACTATTTTTTACAGCGCCGCGAGCTTGGCATTATTAACGTCGGCGGCAGTGGCGTGGTTGAAGTTGATGGCCAGCGTTATCCGCTGCAAAACAAGGAAGCGCTCTATGTGGGGATGGGCGCACGGCAGGTTAGTTTTTACAGTGACAACGCCACTACCCCGGCTAAGTTTTATCTGAACTCTGCGCCGGCACATCACAGCTATCCGACCAAGCATCTGACTATGGATAACTGTACTGTACTGCAAATGGGGGCCCAGGCGACATCGAATGAACGGGCGATCCACCAATTAATGATTAATGATGTGGTAGAGACCTGTCAGCTGCAAATGGGGCTGACGGTATTAAAGCCCGGCAGTGTCTGGAATACCATGCCGGCGCACCAGCATGACCGCCGGATGGAAGCCTACTTTTACTTTGATTTAGCGCCGGAGCAGGGCGTTTGCCACTTTATGGGCCAGCCACAGCAAACCCGGCATATTTGGGTCGCCAATGAGCAGGCGGTGGTGTCGCCGGCCTGGTCGATTCACAGCGGCTGCGGTACCAGCAACTATGCCTTTATCTGGGGTATGGCCGGTGAAAATCTGGATTATCACGATATGGATAAGTTTCCGGCCAGCGCCATGCGTTAATGGCAGCAGCCAACGTCAGGCCGGCACAGACCGGCCGACCGGCTACCACAGTAGCCAGCATATGATTAACAGGGTAACAGTATGAAGAAACGAACACAGCAAGGCCGGATGCGCTGGGTGCTGGCGGCAGCGGCCAGTTTGCTGCTAAGCGCCTGTCAGCCGGAGCAGGAGGTTAAGGTGCTGAGGCTGGCGCATACGCTGGATCAGGAGCATGTGGTGCATAAAGCCATGGCACTGATGGGCGAGCGGCTGGCGGAATACTCCGGCGGCAGTATGCGGATTGAGATCTACAGTGGTGGTCAGCTCGGTAACGAGCGGGAGCTGGTTGAGTTGCTGCAGATCGGCAGTCTGGCGATGACCAAGGTGTCGGCCAGCCCGCTGGAAGGTTTTGTGCCGGCGATGCAGGTGTTCAGTGTGCCCTATATTTTTGACGATAATGCGCATTTCTGGCGGGTATTGGAAAGTGAGATCGGTCAGGGCTTGCTGCAGGAGATCCAGGTTGCCCGCCTGTATGGCCTGGGTTATTACGATGCCGGCAGTCGCAGTTTTTATTCCAGTAATACCCGTATCGACAGCCCGGCCGATTTACGCGGTAAAAAATTCCGGGTGCTTAACAGCCAAACCGCCGTGCGGATGGTGGAAGCACTTGGCGGCGCCGCTACCCCGATTGACTGGGGTGAGCTTTACACTGCCATCCAACAGGGGGTGGTGGACGGCGCCGAGAATAATCCGCCCAGTTTCTATTTATCCCGTCACTATGAGCTGAGTAAATATTTCTCGCTGGATGAACACACCGCGGTACCGGATGTGCTGATTATGAGCCTGCATGTCTGGCAGGATCTGACACCAGAGCAGCAGCAATGGGTGCAGCAGGCCGCCAACGATTCGATTGTCTATCAGCGTGCTGCCTGGCAACAAGCGTCGGAAGAGGCGCTTAATGCCGTTAAAGCCGCAGGGGTGACGGTTATTTACCCGGATAAAGAACCCTTCCGTCAGGCGGTTGCGCCCTTCTATCAGCAAATGCTGCAAACCCGTATCGGCCCCTTGCTGGAACAAATTGCGGCCATGCGTGAGGTTAGCCCGGAGGTAAAGGATGACTAAATTATTGTTCTGGGTTGATACGGTGCTGAAGTGGTTTCTGGCGCTGCTGATGCTCAGCATTGTACTGGTAGTCAGCTGGCAGGTGGTATCGCGTTATCTGCTGCAAAGCCCAAGCTCGGTCACCGAAGAATTGTCGCGTTGCTTGCTGATTTGGATTGGCATGATCGGCGCAGCACTGGCCTATCGCACCGGTGTACATCTGGGGCTGGATATTGTGACCCGGCGCTTTGACGCTGAGTTACAGCGGCGGTTGAATATGCTGCTGACCAGCGCGGTAGTGCTGTTTGCGCTGGCGGTGATGGTGGTGGGGGGCGGTAATCTGATGGCGCTGACCTTTGAGTTAAATCAGATGTCAGCAGCACTGGGAATTAAGATGGCCTATATCTACAGCGTGATCCCGCTATCAGGCTTACTTATTGCGTTTTATGGCTGCTGCCAGCTATATCATCTGGCGCTGCGACAGCCAATGCCACAAGTCGAGGGGCTGCACTAATGGAAATCTCAATTCTGGTTCTGTTGCTGGTCTTTTTCTCACTGCTACTGCTCAATGTCCCTATTTCGTTCTGTATCGGGTTGGCAACGCTGGCCACCATGTTGATCAGTATCGACTTTATGCCGGCGGTTACGACGATGGCGCAGCGGATGGCCGGTGGGATTAACAGCTTCGCGTTACTGGCGATTCCGTTTTTTATTTTGTCCGGTTTGATTATGGGGCGCGGCGGCATTGCCAAGCGGCTGATTGAATGCGCCATGGCACTGATCGGCATGTTGCCGGGCGGCCTGGCACTGGTTAATGTGGTGTCCTGTATGTTCTTTGGTGCCATCTCCGGCTCGGCGGTAGCCGCCACTTCGGCTATCGGCAGCTTTATGCTGCCAGAGATGAAAAAGCAGGGTTATGACGTTAATTTCAGTGCCGCCGTAACCGCCTCTGCGGCAACCACCGGCATGTTAATTCCGCCGAGCAATATTCTGATTGTCTATGCCATTGCCAGTGGCGGGGTATCGATTGCCGCGCTCTTTGTGGCCGGCTATTTACCCGGCATTTTGCTCGGCGTGTCGCTGATGCTGGTATGTGCCGGCTATGCGAAGTTAAAAGGCTATCCGGTCGGTGCCCGTTTGCCGCTGAAATTAGTGGCGCAGAAAGTGGCGGCTGCCTTACCCAGCCTGTTTATGATTTTCCTGGTGATTGGCGGCATTATCGGTGGCATTTTTACCGCCACTGAGGCCGGTGCCATCGCTGTGATCTACTCGCTGATTCTCGCTGTTGGCCTGTACCGCGAAGTGAAAGTCAGTGAGCTGTCGGGTATTTTAATGAAAGCGGCCGAAACCACGGCCATAGTGCTGGCGTTAATTGCGACCTCTTCAGCGATGTCGTGGATTTTGTCTTATGAGCAAATTCCGCAAACCATCAGCGCGGCGATGCTGACCATCAGCGAGAACCCTTTGTTGATCCTGCTGATGATTAACCTGATTTTATTGATTGTCGGTGCCTTTATGGATATGACGCCGGCGGTGTTGATCTTTACCCCAATCTTTTTACCGGTGGCGGTTGAGCTGGGTATGAGCCCGCTGCACTTTGGCATTATGATGGTGTTGAATCTGTCGATTGGTCTGGTATCGCCGCCGGTTGGCAGTGTGCTCTTTGTCAGCTGTGCCATTGCCAAAACCCGGATTGAAGAAATTATCCGGCCGATGTTGCCGCTATATCTGGCGATGTTTGTGGTACTGATGCTGGTAACCTACATTCCGGCAATCAGCGAGTTTTTACCGGCCCTGTTTGGGTTGTAAAAAAAACGAAGGAGCATTGCGATGGGTAGTTATGTGATCCCTAATCTGGCTAATGCCTGCCGGGTCTTGGCCCTGGTAGCCGAATCGGAGCAAGGTTTAAGCTTAACTGAGCTGGAGCAACGGCTGGCGGTGCCACGCACGACCACCTTTCGCATTTTACAGACGCTGTGTCAGCAGCACTTGCTGGAAAAACACGGTAAGCGCTATCTGGTAGGCGCGGCGCTGTTTAAGATGAGCTGTCAGTTAGTCAGCACCTCGAAACTGAGTCGCGAAGCCTTGCCCTTTTTACAGCGCCTGACACTGGCCACCGGCATGAGTGTGCAATTGGTGCTGCCGCATGCCGAGGGGGCACTGATCACTGAAGTCTGTGATTGCCCAAACCCACTGCGGCTGGCAGCAAGGCCGGGCACGCTGGCTTATTTTAATTGCTCAGCAGCAGGTAAACTGTTTCTGGCGTTTTTACATTTTGATGCGCTGCCTGAATTGGCGGCTCAGGGTCTGTTTCGCGCCCAAACACCACAAAGTATCGTGAGTTGCCCTGAACTTAGGGTAGAATTGCAACGCATATTAGGCCGGGGTTATGCAACGGATGATTTAGAGTATCATCCGGATGTGCGCTGTTTAGCGGCCCCGATCCGCGATGAGCGCGGTATAGTCGTCGCCGCGGTGTCGGTAACGGCGCCGGCCAGCATGTTCCCGCGACAAAATATCACTGAGGTTGCGGCGAAAGTGAAGAAAGCGGCTATCGATATTGGATTAACCGTATACCGGCCACAACTGGCTGCCAATCAGAAATAATCCGGAATGCGAAATGAGTAACCTTATGCAGAAACAGTCAACCATCAATGATGTCGCCCGGATTGCCGGTGTGTCGAAACGCACCGTCTCAAGAGTGATCAATGGCTCACTGAGCGTGGGGGAAAGTACCCGCTTAAAAGTTGAGAAGGTGATTAACGAGCTGAAGTATGCCCCCAACGCCCAGGCGCGTGGCCTGGCATCCAGCCGCTCTTATTTGCTGGGGCTGATTTATGATAACCCGGACGCCCTGTATCTGGATGATGTCCAGCGCGGCGTGCTGGAGGTCTGCTCGACGCTTGGCTATGAGCTGGTCGTGCATCCCTGTCGTTATCAGAGTGAAACCCTGGTCAATGATTGTCTGCGTTTTATGCGCCGCTCCAAGCTGGACGGGGTGATCGTATTGCCGCCGGTATCAGAGTCGGAAACCCTGGCCAGCGCCTTAAAAGAGTCTGGCAGCCCCTATGTCCGGCTTAGCTCAGTGGCACTGGATAGTCAGGAGCATATCGTGGTATCGGATGACCGCGCGGCTGCGGCCGAAATGGCGCGCTACTTTGCGCAGCTGGGCCATGAGAAGATTGCCTTTATCAGTGGTCCGCAGCGTTATAAATCCTCGACTGAGCGGATGGAAGGATTTCAGCTTGGCTTATCAGCCTATGGGGTAAAGATCCCGCCGCAGATGATCCTGGAGGGCAATAACAGCTTTGAAACCGGCATCGAATGTGCCCGGCAGTTATTGCAGCGCGACGAGCGCCCGACCGCGATCTTCGCCAATAATGACCAGATGGCAGCCGGCGTATTAAAGGTGGCGTATAGCCTTGGCATCAAGGTACCGGATGAGCTGTCGGTTGCCGGTTTCGATGACAATATGCTGGCGTCGCGGGTGACTCCGGCCCTGACAACCATTCGCCGCCCGGTGCGACAAATGGCGCTGTTGGCGACGACGAAGATGATTATGTCGATCGAACAAAACCATAAAGCGGCATTAAATGTGGCAGCCAAGGTGGCGCCAACCCTGGTAGTGCGGGAGTCAACCGGCCCTTGCCAAGGCTCGGCTGCCGCAACTGAGACGGCCATGCCACGTCATGCCAGGGCACCCGGTTAAACGGTTTTTTTAAGCTGCACTAAAAAAGTTGCCAACGGTGGCAATTTTTTTAGTGAAATGCTTGCCACCGGTGGCAAATTGGTTATTATAACAACCAGACCCCGGTAATTGTCGAGCGACCGCCTCGACGTACGCAGTAGGCATTGTTCCCTGTTGCCAACAACAAAGGATACAAGATGACAGATTTGAAGAAACGTAACAGCCTGAAACTTTTTACCGCCGCCTCGGCCAGTCTTGGTCTGTTAAGCGTCAGTGGTTGCCAGAGCGTTACTGCACTGCCTGTTAGTGCCAAAGACGCCGACGACTTGCGGCAGTGGCAGCAGGCCGATCAGATTATTGCTGCCATCAAGCCGGTTACGTTTCCGGATCGCAGCTTCTCAATTACTGATTTTGGCGCTGCAGCTAAAGCCGGCTTTGATAATACGGCTGCCATTGCTGCGGCTATTGCTGCCTGTGCTGCTGCCGGCGGTGGCCGGGTACTGATCCCGGGCGGCCGTTTTGAAACCGGTGCGATTCATCTGAAATCGAACGTCAATTTACATCTGGCTGATGACACTGTGCTGTCGTTCTATACCGATCGCGAGCATTACCTGCCTTATGTGATGACCCGCTGGGAAGGCGTTGAGTTAATGGGTTATTCGCCGCTGATCTATGCCTATCAGCAGGAAAATATTGCGCTGACGGGCAATGGCATTCTTGAGGGCAATGGTGCGGTAGACGCCTGGTGGCCGTGGAAAGGTCATTGGGAGCGTCGCAACTGGGATTATGATGCCAGTGTTGATCAAGTGAAAACCCGCTCACCGCTGTTTGAGATGGCCGAACGCGGCGTACCGGTCAGTGAGCGGGTGTTTAACGAAAACTTTTTACGACCCCCTTTTATTCAACCCTATGGCTGTAAGCGGGTATTGATTGAAGGGGTGACCATCCGTAATTCGCCGTTCTGGTTAATCAATCCGGTGTTATCGGAAGATGTGATAGTGCGTAATGTCAATTGCATCAGCTATGGCCCGAACTCGGATGGCTGTAACCCGGAATCCTGCAACAGAGTGCTGATTGAAAACTGCCTGTTTGATACCGGCGATGACTGTATCGCCCTGAAATCCGGCCGCAACAATGACGGCCGTCGACTGGCAACACCGGTACAAAACGTGGTGATCCAGGATTGTATTATGCGCGCGGGTCATGGTGGTGTGGTGATGGGCAGTGAAATCTCCGGCGGTGCCCGTAATATCTTTGCCCGCCGTTGTCGGATGAGTAGCCCTAATCTGGCGCGTGGTATCCGGATCAAAACCAACTCGGTCCGTGGTGGCCTGATTGAAAACGTCTATATCCGGGATATCGAGATTGGTGAAGTGCGCGACGCTATCGTGATTAACTTCTTCTACGAAGAGGGCGATGCCGGCAACTTTATGCCACAGGTTAAGAATTTACATATCAGTAATCTGACAGTGCAAAAGGCGCAGCGGGCTTTTGAGCTGCGCGGCTTCGAACGGGCGCCAATCAGCGGCGTTACCCTGCATCATGTGCAGTTTAACAATACAGCGGCGCTGGGCGTGTTGGAAAACATTGCTGGTATTGATCAGTTAGACGTCAGCCTGAACGGCCGGGCGATTAGCATTTAATTTTTTGTTTTTATTGCCACCGCTAGACAAGGTTGGCGCAACACAGGTAACAACAGATGACAACAGAGCAGCAAGCCGGATGCAGTATCCGTTTACCGGAACAAAGCAGTGCAGCCCAGCTGGCGGTATTGCAGGTGCACCAGCGCGATAATGTGCTGGTGGCGTTGCAAGCGCTGCAGGCGGGCGAGCCGTTACCGGCGCCGTTTTCACATCTTAGCGCGCAAACCGCAGTACCGGCCGGGCATAAGCTGGCGCTGACGGCAATTGCGGCCGGTGAGCCGGTGCTGAAATACGGTTTTGCGATTGGCCGTGCCACCCAGCCGATTGCCGCTGGTGAGCATGTGCACTCGCACAATCTGGCGACAGCACTGAGTGGCACCATTGAATACAGCTATACCGGCTGTCAGGCACCGGCGCTGAGTTTTCCGGCTGACTTGCCGCAAAGCTTTCAGGGTTACCGGCGCAGCAACGGTAAGGTGGGTACCCGCAATGAGCTGTGGATCATCAATACGGTGGGCTGTGTCAACCGCGCGGCAATGCGGGTCGCCGAGCAGGCGCGTCAGCACTATGCCGATTTGTTGGCACTTAAAAATATCGACGGTATTCATGCTTTTACCCACCCTTTTGGTTGCTCGCAACTGGGCGATGATCTTGATCATACCCGCCAGTTACTGGCCGGCCTGATCCAACATCCAAACGCCGGTGCGGTGCTGATCCTGGGACTTGGCTGCGAGAACAATCAGTTGGCCAGGCTGCTGCAAGCTTGCCCCGATGTTGATAGCAGCCGCATCCGCGCCTTTAATGCCCAGCAGGTTGAAGATGAAGTGGAGCAGGGCCTGGCTGCAGTGGGGGAATTACTGCAATTGATGGCCAACGACCAGCGCTCGACCTGTCCGGTATCAGAGCTGGTACTGGGCATGAAATGCGGTGGTTCAGATGGTTTTAGCGGCCTGACAGCTAACGCCCTGGTAGGACGTACCGCCGATTTGCTGGCCGCGGCTGGCGGCAAGGTGGTGCTGACTGAAACCCCGGAAATGTTTGGCGCCGAGCAGGTGTTTATGGCCCGTGCCGCCAATCAGCAGGTGTTTGCCGATCTGGTCAGGCTGGTCAATGACTTTAAACAGTACTTTATCGACAACCAGCAACCGGTGTATGAGAACCCGAGCCCGGGCAATAAAGACGGCGGTTTGACCACATTGGAAGAAAAGTCGCTTGGTGCCATTCAAAAAGGCGGCTCTGCCGTGGTGCAGCAAATTATCCGTTACGGCGAACAAGCGCATGCCGCCGGTCTGACCTTGCTGGAAGGGCCGGGAAATGATGCGGTGTCCTCGACGGCGCTAACGGCAGCCGGTGCCACCTTACTGCTGTTTACTACCGGTCGTGGCACACCGCTGGGCTTCCCGGCACCCACCGTCAAGATCGCATCGAATTCCAATCTGGCGGCGCGTAAGCCGCAATGGATTGACTATGACGCCGGCCAGTTGTTGCAGGTCGGGCAGGATGCGCAGCAGTTTACCGGGCAATTTTTCCGTTATTTGCTGGCGGTGGCCTCGGGCGAGCGCACCCGCAACGAAATTTCTGACAACCGTGAAATCGCTATCTGGAAGAACGGTGTCACGCTTTAACCTATGCTGCGGCCAGGCCGCAGTCAGTATGCTTACAGGATCTTAATTATGGCTCAGACCACGCCTTTAACCTTACATCCGGACCGCTTATTCCCATCCGATCCGCTGGTACGCGATATTGCCCGCCGGCTGTATCAGCAAATCAAGGATCTGCCCATTGTCAGCCCGCATGGTCATACTGATCCGCGTTGGTTTGCCGACGATGCCAACTTTGATAACGCCACGACCTTGCTGCTGCTGCCGGATCACTATGTGTTCCGCATGCTGTATAGTCAGGGGATCAAACTGGAAGAGTTGGGGATTCGGCGTAAGGACGGCGTGGCGGTAGAAACTGATTACCGTAAAATCTTCCGTATTTTTGCCAAGCACTATTATCTGTTTCGCGGCACGCCATCGCGGATCTGGCTGGACAGCGTGTTTCACGATGTGTTTGGCCTTAAGGTCGCGCTGAGCGAAGAGACCGCTGATCACTATTACGACAGTATCAATGCCCAGCTGGTAAAACCGGAATTTAAGCCGCGCGCCTTACTGGATCGCTTTAATATCGAGCTGATTGCCACCACCGAAGGGGCACTGAATGACCTGCGCCACCATGCCAAACTAAAAGGCACCGGCTATGAGCATAAAGTGATTACCACCTTCCGGCCGGACGATGTGGTCGATGCTGATCGTGCGGATTTTTCCGCTAACGTCGCCAAACTGGGGCAATTAACCGGCGAAGATACGCAAAGCTGGCCGGGTTATCTGGCGGCACTGCGAAAAAGACGGGCTTTTTTCCGTGAACATGGCGCGACGGCAACCGACCATGGTCATCCGTCGGCTATTACCGCTGATTTACCGGCAAGTGAGGCCGCAGCCTTGTTTCAGCGTTGTCTGGCCGGTACTGCAACGCCTGCAGAAACCGAGTTATTCCGTGGCCAGATGCTAACCGAGATGGCCGGCATGAGCCTGGAAGATGGCATGACGATGCAAATTCATCCCGGCGCGCACCGTAACCATAATCAGGTGATCTTTGAGCGTTTTGGGCCCGATAAAGGCGCTGATATTCCAAGTCCGACCGAGTTTGTCAGTAACCTGAAACCACTGCTGCAAAAATATGGCAACGAAGCCAGCTTAAACATCATTCTGTTTACGCTGGATGAAACCACCTATGCCCGCGAGCTGGCGCCATTGGCTGGCCATTATCCGGCGTTAAAGCTGGGCCCGGCCTGGTGGTTCCATGATAGCCCGGAGGGCATGCTGCGCTTCCGGCATCAGGTTACCGAAACGGCTGGTTTCTATAACACTGTCGGTTTTAATGACGATACCCGGGCTTTCTTCTCGATCCCGGCCCGGCATGATGTGGCGCGGCGTATTGACTGCCGCTTCCTGGCTGGCTTAGTGGCCGTGCACCGCCTGACCGAAGCAGAAGCAGCCGAGTTGGCCTACCAGCTGACTTATGGCCTGGTGAAACAGGCTTATCAGCTGAAGTAATAGCACCGCCTAACTCAGGGTGACGGTGGCAGGCACTTGCCGGCATACCGTCATCAGGCTTAACGCGAACAGCAGGCAAACTATGACATTATTAAGCAATAACACCCTTGCCAGTTTGGCCGGCAAACTGCCACTACCCGCCTACCGGCTGGCACCACAGCAACCCGGTATCGGCATAGTGCATCTGGGGCCCGGCGCGTTTTTCCGCGGCCATCAGGCCTATTACACTGACTTGGCACTGCAGCAAGGTGGTGACTGGGCGATCAGTGCGGTCTCGATGCGCTCGCCGGATGTCAGTCAGGCGCTGACCCCGCAGGACGGGCTCTATACGCTGGCAGTACTGGATAGCGACACCCGTTATCAGGTGATTGGCAGTGTGCAGGAAGTGCTGATTGCCAGTGAGCAGTATCAGAGTGTACTGGCACGACTCAGCGACGCAGCGACCCGCTATGTCACCCTGACGATTACCGAAAAAGGCTATTGCCTGAATGCGCAGGGCGAACTGGATTTACAGCATCCGCAAATTCAGCAGGATCTGAGCGGCGGGCAACCGGCGGTCACCGCTATCGGCTTGCTGGTTGCCGCCTTAGCAGCCCGCTATGCCAAGAATGTGGCGCCGTTTTGCGTACTCAGTTGCGATAACCTGACCGATAACGGTCATAAGCTACGCAAGGCGCTGATTGGCTTTGCGGCGCAAAAGGCGCCGGCCCTGGCTAACTGGCTGGAGCAGCAACTGATCAGCCCCTGTACCATGGTCGACAGTATTACGCCGGCAACCGACGCTGCGCTACGCGCTCAGGTCGCGGGGGTACTGGGCGTTAACGACAACTGGCCGATTAAACGCGAAGCCTTTGTGCAGTGGGTGATTGAAGATATTTTACCGGCAGAGCGGCCAGCCTGGCAGCAAGCCGGGGTGATCTATGCCGCCGATGTCAGCGCCTTTGAAAAAGCCAAGTTACGGTTATTAAATGCTCCGCACTCGACGCTGGCCTATATCGGTTATCTGTTGGGGTATGAAACCGTGTATGACGCCATGCAGGATAAAACGCTGCTGAATTTACTGCAACAGATGGTGCAGCAGGAAATTATGCCATCTTTTACCGCACCGGCTGAGCTGGATATTCAGCAGTATAGCCAGGCGATTTTTGCCCGCTTTGAAAACCCGGCAATCCGCCATCTGCTGGCGCAAATTGCCTGGGATGGATCGCAAAAAATGCCGATGCGTATTCTGCCGGTGATCCGCGATAACCTGGCAGCCGGGCGCAGCATCAGCAAACTGAGCTTTTGTCTGGCAGCCTGGTTCTTATTTATCCGCCGCCGGTTGGCAGAAGGTCAGCCGCTGGTCGACCCCTTAGCCAGCAGCCTGACTGCGGCAGCCTCAGTCTGTAATGGTGATGCGCAGCACGATGTCGCCCAGTTTCTGGCGATTGAAGCCGTGTTCGGCACTGAGCTACCAAAGCAAAATACCTTTATCCGGGCCGTGACTGTGGCCTATCAACAACTGACGCCCCTGGTATCCGAACAGCCAGTGGCGCGCGGAGTAGTCTAATGTCGGCGTTATCTCACATTTTACAAGGCCCAGCCTTATTACCCATTATTCAGGCTGAGGTACCAAGCACTGCAGTAGCTATTGCTAAGGCGATGCAGCAAGGCGGTATCGGTTCGGTCGAGGTGGTACTGCGCACGCCAAAAGCGTTGGATTGTATCAGTGCTATTCGCATTGCCTTACCTGAGCTGTTGGTGGGCGCCGGTACCATTTTATCGGCGGCGGATGCCCAGGCAGCAAAAGACGCCGGTGCGCAGTTTCTGGTGAGCCCGGCCAGCACACCAAAATTGTTACAGGCCATGCTGGATACCGGGCTGGCGCTGGCGCCGGGGGTATCGACTCCTTCTGAAATTGCGCTGGCACTGGAAATGGGCATTCGTGAACTGAAATTTTTTCCGGCCAATTTATCCGGTGGCAGCGCCATGTTAAAGGCACTGAGCAGTATTTTTCAGCAGGTCCGGTTCTGTCCGACCGGCGGCATCAGCCAGCAAAATCTGGCTGAATATCTGGCGTTGCCAAACGTGTTTGTAGTTGGCGGCTCCTGGATCTCACCGGCCAGCGCCATTGCCAGTGGCGACTGGGCACAGATCACGGCATTGTCGCACCAGGCTTGTAGCCTGGCCCGGCAATTAAAACAGGCGGCATAGGAGAAAGACCATGAGCAAACGTATTGTCATTATGGGCGAGTGCATGGTGGAGCTGTTTCAGCTGGTGGAAAATGTCTATCACCAGGCCTTTGCCGGCGATGTGTTTAATACCGCTGTTTATCTGAAACGGTGCGCTGAGCAACCTGTAGAGGTGCAGTTTTTTACCGCGGTCGGTACCGATCTGATCAGCGACAAGCTGGTGCGGGCGGTGGAGCGCGAAAAAATTGATACCCAGCTGATACTGCGCAGCAAAACCGCGCGCCCCGGCCTGTATATGATTAATACCGATGCCTTTGGTGAGCGCAGCTTTGTGTACTGGCGTGATACGTCGGCAGCGAAACAGGTACTGCAACTGGCGAGCGGTCAACAGCGGTTGGCGGAGCTAACGGGAGCTGAGATGTTTTTCTTCTCCGGTATCACGCTGGCCATTTTGAATGACAGCGACCGCGAAGCGCTGTTTGCGCTGGTGGCAGAGTTAAAAGCCAGCGGCAGCCGGATCATCTTTGACCCGAACTACCGCCCGGCGCTGTGGCCAACAGCCGAAGCGGCAAAAGCAGCATTTTTGCGTGCCTATGCGCTGGCTGATGTGGCCCTGCCGGGGCTGGATGATCATAAGGTGTTATTTGCCGCCACCTGCACCGAAGAGGTGGTAGCACAGCTTTCCGCCCTTGGTGTGGAAGAGATCGTGGTGAAAAACGGCAAGGACGGCATCAGTGGCCGTTATCAGGGCCAGGATTTCAGCGCCCTGGCATATCCGGTCAAAAAAGTGGTGGATACTACAGCGGCCGGCGATTCCTTTAACGGCGGTTATCTGGCGGCCCGGCTGGGCGGTATTGCGCCGGCGCAGGCGGTAAAATTTGCGGCGCGGCTGGCGGGCTTTGTGGTGGAGCATACCGGTGCCATTGTTGGCAAAGAACATTTTAATGGCTTTTGGGCTAAGAACCGGCCATCGCAATTTCGATAACAACAATATTGTGGCGGGTAAACCCGCCCGCTAACAATAAGATCTGATCGATCAGACAGTATCCCTACAACCAGGCAAACTTTAATTGAATGGGAGTAAGGTATGAGTATAACGACATTGTTTCCGCAAGCGGCGGAGATCCCGGCAGAGTTTGCCCAGCAGCAGCTACTGGAGCAACGCGACTATCTGTTAAATGGTGAGCTGGTTAGCTGGCCAGGCGAGCTTAGCCCGGTAATCAGCCCGGTACAGCTGCGCCATGGCGATACCCTGACACCGGTATTACTGGGTTATACGCCGCTGCTGGATGCCGAGGCGGCATTGCAGGCATTGGATGGCGCCGTTAAGGCCTATGATCTGGGCCGTGGCACCTGGCCGAGCATGCCGGTACTGGAACGGATCCGGCATGTTGAAACCTTTTTAGGCCTGATGCAGCAGCAACGCGCGGAGGTGATCCGGTTGCTGATGTGGGAAATTGGTAAGAATTATCCGGATGCGGCCAAAGAGTTTGACCGCACCTGCGATTATATCCGCGATACCATCGCTGCCCTGAAGCAGCAGGATCGGGACGCCAGCCATTTTATTATCGAACAGGGCGCACTGGGTAAGATCCGCCGTGTCCCGGTTGGGGTGGCGCTGTGTATGGGGCCCTTTAACTACCCGCTCAATGAAACCTTTACTACGTTGATCCCGGCACTGATTATGGGCAATACCGTGATCTTTAAACCGGCGAAATATGGTGTGCTGCTGATCCAGCCGTTGCTACGCGCCTTTGCGCAAAGCTTTCCACCCGGGGTGATTAATATTATTTATGGTCGCGGCCGGGAAACCGTCGGGGTGCTGATGGAAAGCGGCAAGATCGATCTGTTTGCCTTTATCGGCACTAACAAAGGCGCCAGCGATTTAAAACGGATGCACCCTAAGCCGCACCGGCTGCGCGCTGTACTGGGGTTAGATGCGAAAAATCCCGGCATTATTCTCGCGGATGCCGACTTAAAGCGCACTGTCGCTGAAGTCGTCGCCGGCGCCTTGTCGTTTAACGGTCAGCGCTGTACCGCACTAAAAATTCTGTTTGTCGAACGGCCCTTGGCGGCGGCTTTTGTCAAAGCGCTAAGCCAGGCGGTAGATCAGTTGCAGTTGGGCATGCCCTGGCAAGCGGGTGTACAGATCACACCGTTGCCAGAACCCGGTAAAACGGCTTTTCTTAGCGCCTTACTCGAAGATGCAATCGCCAACGGCGCCCAGGTACAAAATGCCCAGGGTGGTGCCAGTGCCGGCTCCTTATTTAAGCCGGCGGTGCTGTATCCGGTGAACGCCAAGATGCGGCTCTATCAGGAAGAGCAGTTCGGTCCGCTGGTGCCAGTGGTGCCTTTTGACAGCATCGACGAGGTGATTGACTACGTGGTGAACTCCAACTTTGGCCAGCAGCTGAGTATCTTTGGGCAGGATCCGCGACAGGTCGGTGAGCTGGTCGATATTTTTGCCAATCAGGTCGGCCGGATCAATATTAACGCTCAGTGTCAGCGCGGGCCGGATAGCTTTCCGTTTAACGGCCGCAAAGACTCCGCCGAGGGCACCTTATCGGTCGTGGACGCGCTGCGGCAGTTTTCCACGCCAACACTGGTCGCGACCAAGTATCAGGATCCGGATGTCGGCTTTGTAAAACAGATTATCCAGCAGCGCGCCTCGCATTTTCTGGCGACAGATTTTTTGTTTTAGGTGAGCTGCCGCAGTTTTGCTAATTGCCGCCGAACCGATTAAGCTGCTGCCAAGCCTGTAACCGTTGGCAGCAGCGCGATCTTTGCTGCTTACCAGCCGCCATACTTTGAGGTTGATATGCAGCCGCAGTTTCTGCACGCCGTACAACAGCTTATTCCTGCTGAGCGCTATTTCGATGATCCGCTCAGCACGCTGGCCTTTGGCACTGACGCCAGTTTTTATCGGTTAACGCCGAAGTTGGTACTCAGGGTTGAAAGCGAACAGGAAGTAATCGCTTTATTAAAGCTGGCAGGTCAGTATCAGGTACCACTAACCTTTCGCGCGGCGGGCACCAGTTTATCCGGTCAGGCAGTGACGGATTCGGTGCTGTTGGTGCTGGGCGAAAACTGGCAGCAATATCAGATTTTTGAGCTCGGTGAACGGATCCGGCTTGCTCCCGGGGTGATAGGCGCGCAGGCGAATCAATGGCTGGCGTCTTATGGCCGCAAGATTGGCCCGGATCCGGCATCGATTAACAGCTGCAAAATTGGCGGCATCGTCGCCAATAATGCCAGCGGCATGTGCTGTGGTACCGCGCAAAACAGCTTTAATACCCTGCACGGTATGCGTTTGGTGCTCGCTGACGGCACGGTGTTGGATACGGAAGATGCAGCAAGTGTCGCGGCCTTTCGGCAGTCCCATGCGCCACTGTTAGCCGAGCTTAGCGCCCTGGCTCAGCAAACGTGTAACAATCCCGAACTGCTGGCCAAGATCCGCCATAAATACCGCTTAAAAAATACCATGGGCTTTTCGCTAAATGCTCTGACGGAGTTTAGCGATCCTATCGATATCTTAAGCCACTTAATGGTGGGATCAGAAGGCTGCCTCGGCTTTATTAGCAGTGTTACCTACCAGACGGTGCCGGAACATCCGCATAAAGCCAGCGCACTCTATGTGTTCCCGGATATTGCCAGCTGCTGTCAGGCGGTAACCTTGCTAAAAGACACGCCGGTGGCGGCTGTTGAGCTGCTGGACCGGCGTAGTTTACGCTCGGTGCAACATAAAGCCGGCTTGCCGGCCTGGGTGGCGACCTTGTCAGAGGGGGCTGCGGCGCTGTTAATTGAGAGTCGCGCCGCCACAGTGCCGCAGCTGGAACGCCAGTTGGCACAAATACAGCAGCAACTGGCGGCCTTTGAGCTGGAACAAAAAGTGGATTTTACCCGCGAGCCGGCAGTCTGTGAGCAACTGTGGGCGATCCGCAAAGGCACTTTTCCGGCGGTCGGCGCGGTACGTGAAACCGGCACCACGGTGATCATTGAAGATGTTACCTTCCCACTACCACGGCTGGCCGAGGGGGTATTAGCTTTACAGCAGCTGTTTGACTGTTTTGGCTATCACGAGGCCATTATTTTCGGGCATGCGCTGGAGGGCAATCTGCATTTTGTGTTTACCCAGAGTTTTAACAGCGCCGCCGAGATCCAGCGTTATGCCGATTTTATGCGTGAGGTGGCGCAGCTGGTGGCAGTAGAATTTGGTGGCGCTTTAAAGGCTGAGCATGGCACCGGCCGTAATATGGCACCCTTTGTGGAGCTGGAGTGGGGTACTGAGGCATACCAGCTGATGTGGCGGATTAAGCAGCTATTGGATCCGCAGCATATCCTTAACCCTGAGGTGGTGCTAAGCCGCGATAGTCAGCTGCATCTAAAGCATCTGAAAGCGCTGCCGGCGGCGGATCCTTTGGTCGATAAATGTATTGAATGTGGCTTTTGTGAGCCGGTTTGTCCCTCGCGTAAGCTAACGTTAACGCCGCGCCAACGCATAGTAGCACAGCGTGAAATCTCTCAACTGCAGCAAAGTGGCGAGGATAGCGCGCGCTTAACTGCATTGCAGCAAGCTTATCAGTATGCCGGCACCGATACCTGTGCCGCCTGTGGCCTGTGCAGCACGGCCTGTCCGGTGGGCATTAATACCGGCGATCTGACGCGGCAACTGCGTGGCCGTGCTAATCAGCGTTTTCATGGGCTGGCCAACTTTGCTGCCAGTAAGTTTAGTGTTATTAGCAGCCTAGGGCGCGCCGCGCTTAACATCGGCCAGCTTGGCGCCCGCGTGTTTGGCGCGGCCATGCCAATTTGGCATCAGGCAATGCCTACTGCGGCCCGCGCCTTTCAGTTGCCGGATCAGCCGGAGCAGGGCTCAGGCTTAATACCGGTATTATACTTTGGCAGCTGCAGTGGCCGGGTACTGGGGCCACAGCAGCATAGTCAGGACCCGCGCAGTCTGGCTGAGGTAAGTGCCAACTTACTACAAAAAGCCGGTTATCAATTATTTCAGCCGCCAAAACTGGCGCAGCAATGCTGTGGCATGCCGTTTCAGTCCAAGGGGCAATTTGCTGCTGCGAAACAAATGCAGCAACAATTGCATCAGTGGTTAATGCAGCACAGTGAGCAGGGCCGGATTGCAGTGTTTTGCGATAGCAGCCCCTGCAGCTTAACTTTACGCGAAGCCTTAGATCCGAGATTACAGCTGTTTGATAGTATTGACTTTATCTATGACAAGGTTCTGCCTAAGCTAAAGCTGAATAAACAGGCCGCGCCACTGGCGCTGCATATCAGTTGCAGCGCGCAGCAGTTGGGGCAGGGCCGCAAGCTGACTGAACTGGCCGCCGCCTGCACTGCACAGCTGGTGATCCCCGAGGGCATCAGCTGCTGTGGTTTTGCCGGTGACAAGGGCTTTTTCTTACCGGAGCTTAATGCGTCAGCATTGTCTGATTTAGCGCGGCAGGTAAGTAAGTGCTCACGGGGGGTATCCAGCAGCCGCACCTGTGAAATTGGCTTAAGCCGGCACAGTGGCGTCGAGTATCAACATCTACTTTACTTGTTAGATGAACTATCAGATGCTGAGTGCTAACTCACTGCAATCGCAGCTTATTACGGGAACAGAGGATGCGCATTTTACACGTTGAGGACGATGAGGATATCCGGGCGGTGACCGAAATCGCTTTGGTGCAGCTTAGCGGTTTTCAGTTATGTAGCTGTGACTCAGGTGCTATGGCGCTTAGTCTGGCACAGGCGTTTCAACCCGATCTGATGCTGCTCGATGTGATGATGCCGCAGATGGATGGCTTGCAAACCCTGGCGGCGTTACGACGTTTGCCCGGTTTGGCTGCCGTGCCAGCGGTGTTTATGACTGCCAGGTTGCAGGACGCCGAAAAGCAACAGTATCTGAATGCCGGCGCCATAGCGGTGCTGGAAAAGCCCTTTGATCCCCTTACGCTTGGCCAGCAGTTACAGCAGTATCTGAGCAGGCCGGCAGCAGACAGTTAGAGCCGACACTATGCAAGCACCGATAACGCCAGCTAACGAAGCGCAACGTTTGCAGGCTTTACAGGCGTTAAAGCTATTAGATACGGCGGCTGAGCCCCGCTTTGACCGTTTAACCCGCCTGGTTCAGCAATGTCTGGATTGTCCGATCGTATTGATCTCGTTGATTGATGAGCAGCGGCAATGGTTTAAGTCCCGTCAGGGCCTGGAGGCTTGTGAAACGCCAAGAGATATCTCCTTTTGTGGCCATGCGATTTTAACTGATCAGCTATTTGAAATCAGCGACGCCCGGCTCGACCCAAGTTTTGCCGATAACCCGTTGGTGACAGCTGCGCCTTTTATCCGTTTCTATGCAGGTGCGCCGCTGACCATCAATCAGCAGCGCATTGGCACCCTGTGTTTAATTGCCCCTGAGCCGCGGCAACTCACGCCGCAACAGCGGCAGAACCTGCGTGACTTTGCCGATGCAGTAGAACAGGAGATTATCGACCGCTTGCAGGAGCAGGCCGAGCAGGAACTCAAAGCCAGTCGGGATCAATATCAGGCGCTGGTTAATAATATCCCGGGTATTACCTACCGTTGTCAGGCCGACCCGAACTGGACCATGCTCTATATCAGCGGCAGTATCGATCCGTTATCAGGTTACCCAGCCAGCGACTTTATTCAGAATAAGCTGCGCAGTTACGCCAGTGTGATTTACCCACCAGATCGTGAGCGGTTGGAGCAGGCGGTTGCTCAGGCGATAGCGCAGCGACATAGCTGGACCCTGCAATACCGGGTGCAACACCGTGATGGCAGTCTGCGCTGGGTTGAGGAACGTGGTCAGGCGGAATATGACGACACCGGACAGGTACGCTATCTGGATGGTTTTATTCTGGATATTAATGCTGAGAAGCAGTTGAAACAGCAGTTATTGAATCTGACCGCACACTTACCTGGTGTGGTGTATCAATACCAGCAATGGCCGGATGGCCGAGCCGCCTTTCCCTATGCCAGCGCAGCTTTAAAGCGGATCTACGGCGTAACACCAGAGCAGGTAAAGGCCGATGCGACGCCGGTCTTTGCAGCGATCCACGAAGAGGACCTGGCAGGACTGGCGAGTAGTATTGAACACTCCAGGCAGCAGCTGCTGGAGTGGCGCCATGAATACCGGGTCAAAGATCTGAATGGGAAAGTGGCTTGGATGGCGGGTAATGCGACACCGGAAGCGATGCCGGATGGCAGTGTGCTCTGGCATGGCTATATTCAGGATATCACTGCCTCTAAACAGAGTTTTTTGGCGCTGCAGCAGGCCAATCAGCAGTTGCAACTGGCCCGCGAGCGGTTGGATACCGCCAGTGAGCTGGCTCTGATCGGCTTCTGGCAGGCTTCATTGAAAACCGGTGAACTGTGGTGGTCGCCTGCCATTTTTCAAATCTTTGGTTTTGATGAAGCCAATACCACCCCCAGTGTGGCGCTGTTTAAAAGTACCCTGCATCCGGATGACCGGCAAAAGGTGGCACTAAGTGAACAACAAGCCTTAATCAGTGGCATTCATGATGTCAGTCACCGGATTATCCGGCCGGATGGCAGTATCCGCTGGGTGCATGAGCGGGCACGTATCGTAACGGATGCCGATAATCAGGAGCGTATTATGGTCGGTTCAGTGCAGGATATAACCGAGCGGGTGCAGTTACAGCAGCTAAAGGATGAGTTTATTGCCACTGTCAGCCATGAGTTACGCACGCCATTAACGGTGATTAAAGGCGCGCTGAGTTTGGTCAATTCCGGCCAGCTTGGTGTTTTGCCTGCCGCGTCACAAAAGTTGCTAGTGGCGGCACAGCAAAATAGTGAGCGTCTGGCGCATCTGATTAACGATTTGCTGGATATGGAAAAACTGGTTGCCGGCAAAATGCCGTTTTTACGCCAGCCATTGCAGGTACAGGCACAGCTAGCTCAGGCGGTGCATGAGTTGGAGCCTTTCGCCGCACAATATCAGGTGCAATTAGAGGTCACGCCGGTTGAATCTGGTCTGCAGCTGTGGGCCGACAGCCTGCGTTTACAACAAACGCTGGCCAATTTATTATCAAATGCGATTAAGTTTTCCAAACCCAACAGCCGGGTGCAACTGCGTGCTAAGCCGCTGGCGGAGCACATTCGGATTGAAGTCGAAGACAATGGACTCGGCATCCCGGAAGCGTTTCAGGCACGGATTTTTGAGCGTTTTGCGCAGGCCGATACTGAGCAACGCCGGCAAAAAGGTGGGACTGGCCTGGGGCTGGCCATATGCAAGGCCTTGATTGAACAAATGGGTGGCGAGATCGGATTTCAGTCTGCCGCCGGGCAGGGCACCTTGTTTTATTTTACGTTACCGGCAGTGAATGCCGATAAGTGATGATTGATGACTGACATTTCAAAACATAAAGCCGATTTAAGTACAGCCTTTGCTCAGGTACGACAGCGGTTTGAGCAGGCTCTGCCGGCGCGGGCTGCGGCAATGCGGGCTTTGGTTAACAGTGATGAGCTGGCGGAGAATGATTTACAACAGTTAATTTATGAGGCACATAAGCTGGCAGGAGCCTGCGGCACCTTTGGTTTCCATAACCTGGGTGGACAAGCGCGGATCCTCGAGCAATTGGCCCGAACAGTCGAAGCTAAACCGGCAGCACAGCAACGTCAGGCCAGACAAACGCTGGAATATGCGTTACAGGACTTTCTGCAGGCGGTGGGCGGAGCCTTACAGCAACGCGCAGCCTTACAAAATAATCAGGCCGTCGAGGTCCGGTTACAAAATGCGATCTGGTTATTACTTGGCACAGCACAGCTCAGCAAGGAGCTGATTACTCAGCTGTCGGCCTTTGGCCATCAAATACGAGAGTTCCACGACTACGACAGCTGCCTGAAGGCGCTGGAGCTGGAATGTCCGGCGGTGTTATTTAGTGCCATTAATCTGGATGGGCAATCCTTATTTAAACAACGCCTGCTACTGGAGCGCTTATCGCAGCAAGGCGGGCGCTTGATGGTGTTTGCTACTGAGGATAATTTCGAACTCAGGATCAAGGCCGCGCAACTGCGTGCCGAAGCCTTTTTTGTGTCCTCTATTGATGTGCCCAATATGATTGCGACCTTGTCCGAGCTGGTCGAGCAGGCGAATGGCTATCATGGCCGTGTTTTTATCGTCGATGACGACCGGTTGTTGGCGGAACACTATGCGTTGGTACTGAACTCAGTCGGTATTGAAACCCGGATCATGCAGAATGTGCGGAATATCGTGCATGAGCTGTTAAGCTTTCAACCGGATCTGGTGTTGATGGATATCTATATGCCCGATTATTCGGGTACTGAACTGGCGGGGGTATTACGCCAGTATCAGTCGCTAAAACGCCTGCCGATCGTCTTTTTATCGTCCGAGGCAAATAAGTTTTTGCAAATTAAGGCGATGGCACAGGGTGCAGATGATTTCCTGACCAAGCCAATCGCTGATGCGGAGTTGGCGCAAGCGATTAAAGTGCGGCTCAGGCGCAGCCTGCAGATCCGGCAGCTTATTGAAAAAGATGGCCTGACCGCTTTAATTAAACACAGTGCCATTAAAGAAGTGGCCGCGCTGGAGCTGGAGCGTGCTGAACGGTCTGGCAAGCCGCTAAGTGTCGTGATGCTGGATATTGATTTCTTTAAATCAGTCAATGACCGTTATGGTCATGCTACCGGCGATATTGTTATTACTGCTCTGGCAACGATGCTACGTAAAAGGATCCGCAAGACGGACAAAGCCGGTCGCTATGGCGGCGAGGAGTTTATGCTGGTATTACCGGATTGCAGTAGCGAGCAGGCACGGCAATTAACGGCGCAAATTTTACAGGCCTTTCGCCAGCTACAGTTTAGTGCTGCCGAACAATTGTTTCAGTGCAGTTTTTCGGCGGGGGTGGCCTCGACCAGTGACAGTAGCTATGCCAACGCCGATTTGCTGATTGCGGCAGCTGACACTGCGCTATATCAGGCAAAACAAGCTGGCCGGGATCGGGTGTGTTGATTGTTAAGCTGGCGGCTGTTGCTGCCGCCAGCCGGTGTATTACAGCTTTTGCAACACTTCTGCCGGTAAGGCTAACTCGTCATTACGGTTAACGCCAACACCACGACTAATCACATTTTGGGCGATCTGTTTCGCTTCATCCAGCGAGTGCATTTGCGCGGTACCACACTGATAAATATTCAGCTCCGGAATATCATTTTGACTGGCCACCTGTAACACATCCTGCATCGCGGCCTGCCAGGCAGCGGCTACCCGCGGTTCATCCGGTGTACCAATCAGGCTCATATAAAAACCGGTCCGGCAGCCCATTGGCGAGATATCGATAATTTCGACATCCTGGCCATTGAGATGGTCCCGCATAAAGCCGGCAAATAAATGCTCCAGCGTATGAATACCTTTTTCCGACAGGATCTCTTCATTTGGTACACAAAAACGCAGGTCGTATACGGTAATGGCATCGCCTTTTGGCGTGGTCATTTTCTTGGCGATACGCACCGCCGGCGCTTTCATAATAGTGTGATCAACGGTAAAGCTATCAAGTAATGGCATAACAAATCCTGTAAGCAGCAATAAGTGCTTTGATTATAGCGCTGGCGGCCAGCGAAAGTTAACCGCTTTCGCGAGTTAGCGGCAGAAGCGGCACAAAATACGCAAAAACGTAAAATTTTACTTTTGATAACCTTGAATAGATCAGGGCTAATCCCCACTAATCGGTCATCGCAATGTTTCATTGTTCAGAATATAGGTGGAGAGACGTTATGGGTAGAATTATTGGTATTGACTTAGGTACAACCAACTCTTGTGTGGCTATTTTAGATGGTGATAAACCAAGAGTCCTGGAGAATGCCGAAGGGGCACGTACCACGCCTTCAATTATTGCTTACACAGAAGATGGCGAAGTGTTAGTCGGCCAGCCAGCTAAGCGCCAGGCGGTGACTAACCCGAAAAATACCTTATTCGCCATCAAGCGCTTAATCGGTCGTCGTTTTGAAGACGAAGAAGTGCAGCGTGATATCAAAATCATGCCTTTCAGCATTGTTAAAGCCGATAATGGTGATGCCTGGGTTGAAGTAAAAGGTAAAAAGTTAGCGGCACCACAAATTTCAGCTGAAGTGCTGAAAAAGATGAAAAAGACGGCTGAAGATTACCTGGGCGAACCGGTAACCGCAGCGGTTATTACGGTACCGGCTTACTTTAACGATGCTCAGCGTCAGGCTACGAAAGATGCAGGCCGGATTGCCGGTTTAGATGTGAAACGCATTATCAACGAGCCAACCGCAGCTGCGCTGGCTTATGGTATGGATAAAAAGAAAGGCGATACCAAGGTTGCGGTTTATGATCTGGGTGGTGGTACTTTCGATATCTCTATTATTGAAATTGATGATGTTGACGGCGAGCAAACCTTTGAAGTACTGGCTACTAACGGTGATACGCACTTAGGTGGTGAAGACTTCGATAACCGCGTGATCAACTATCTGGTTGACGAATTCAAGAAAGAGCAGGGCATTGACCTGCGGAACGACCCGCTGGCGATGCAGCGTTTAAAAGAAGCCGGTGAGAAGGCGAAGATTGAATTGTCTTCAGCGTCACAAACGGAAGTAAACCTGCCGTATATCACGGCCGATGCGACTGGTCCGAAGCACCTGAATATCAAGGTTACCCGGGCTAAGCTGGAATCACTGGTTGAAGATTTAGTGCAGCGCACCCTAGAGCCGCTGAAAAAGGCGCTGTCAGATGCCGATTTAAGCGTCAGCGACATCGATGAAATCATCCTGGTAGGTGGTCAGACACGGATGCCGAAAGTACAGGAAGCGGTTACCGCCTTCTTTGGCAAAGAGCCACGCAAAGACGTGAACCCGGATGAAGCGGTTGCAGTAGGTGCGGCAATCCAAGGTGCAGTACTGTCGGGCGACGTGAAAGACGTATTACTGTTAGACGTGACGCCACTGTCGCTGGGTATCGAGACCATGGGTAGCGTGATGACCGCGCTGATTGAGAAAAACACCACTATTCCGACCAAGAAGTCGCAGGTGTTCTCAACGGCCGATGATAACCAGTCTGCGGTAACTATTCACGTACTGCAGGGTGAGCGTAAACGTGCCTCTGACAATAAGTCATTAGGTCAGTTTAACTTAGAAGGTATTCGTCCGGCTCGTCGTGGCGAGCCACAAATCGAAGTCACCTTCGATCTGGATGCGGATGGTATTCTGCATGTGTCGGCGAAAGACAAAGATACCGGTAAAGAGCAGAAGATTACCATTAAGGCGTCTTCAGGCTTAAGCGAAGAAGAAATCCAGAAAATGGTGCGTGATGCCGAAGCGCACGCCGAAGAAGATAAAAAATTCGAAGAGCTGGTGCAGGCGCGTAACCAGGCCGACGCCATGGTACATGCCACCCGCAAGCAAATCGAAGACGTTGGCTCTGCTTTAGCCGCGAATGACAAAGAAGCGATTGAAGCGGCTATTGGTGAGCTGGAAAAAGCCATCAAGGGCAATGAGAAGTCAGAGATCGAAGCCAAAACCCAGGCACTGATCCAGGCGTCACAGAAGCTGATGGAAGCCCAGCAAGCCAAAGGTCAGGCGACTGACGCTGGTCAGCAGGCCGGTGGTGCTGATGACGTGGTCGATGCGGAATTCGAAGAAGTTAAAGACGACAAAAAGTAATTAACGCTAAAGCAGGCTGCAGCTTAGGCTGCAGCCGTTAACTGAGAAATAAGCACAGATCTATGTCCAAGCGTGACTATTATGAAGTACTAGGTGTCGCTAAAGGCGCCGATGATAAAGACATCAAAAAGGCTTATAAACGCCTCGCCATGAAATTTCACCCGGATCGTACTCAGGGTGATAAAGACATGGAGGAGAAGTTTAAAGAAGTACAGGAAGCCTATGAAGTTTTGTCTGACGAGCAGAAGCGCGCAGCCTATGACCGTTACGGCCATGCCGGAGTAGATCCGAATCGTGGTGCCGGTGGTTTTAGTGGCGGCGGTGGTGCCGACTTTGGCGATATCTTTGGTGATGTATTCGGTGACATCTTCGGTGGTGGCCGCCGTGGTGGTGGCGCGCGTTCACAACGCGGCGCTGACCTGCGCTACAACCTGGAATTAACACTGGAAGAAGCGGTTAAAGGTAAGTCGGTTGATATTAAAGTGCCGACGATGGTCAGTTGCGACAGCTGCGATGGCTCTGGTGCCAAAAAAGGCACTACGGCGAAAACCTGTACCACCTGTCATGGCTCGGGCCAGGTTACCATGCGCCAGGGCTTTTTTGCGGTGCAACAAACCTGTCCAACCTGTTCTGGTCGCGGCAAGATTATCCCGGACCCCTGTACTAAGTGTCATGGTGAAGGGCGGATTGAGAAAACCAAAACCTTGTCGGTCAAGATCCCGGCCGGTGTCGATACCGGCGACCGCATTCGCTTATCAGGCGAAGGCGAAGCGGGTATGCATGGCGCGCCTGCAGGCGATCTCTATGTGCAGGTTTCGGTGCGGGCCCACCCAATCTTCCAGCGTGATGGCAATAATCTGTACTGTGAAGTGCCGATGAGCTTTGCTACCGCGGCTTTAGGTGGTGAGATTGATGTACCAACGCTGGATGGTCGGGTAAAACTGAAGATCCCGGCTGAGACGCAAACCGATAAGATGTTCCGCTTACGCGGTAAAGGTGTGCAGTCGGTCCGTGGTGGCGGAGTCGGTGATCTGGTCTGTAAGGTGGTGATTGAAACGCCGGTTAAGTTGTCAGAGCGGCAAAAAGAGCTGCTGCGCCAACTGGACGAGAGCATGACCGGTGAAGGCGAAGCCACGCATCGGCCGAAGTCAAAAGGCTTTTTCGATGGTGTGAAAAAGTTTTTTGATGATTTAACCAGCTAAAGCTGTTATTTGGCAGCAGCAACAACAGAAACCACCCGTTTTGGGTGGTTTTTTTATGCCCAGACGGTAAACTTAAGCCACGATGTTATTTTCAATGGACTGCCTATGTTAAAGAAATTACTTATTCCGACGCTCTGCGCACTGTTATTGAGTTCCTGTGCTGAGTCGCCTACTGGCCGGCGTCAGGTGATGTTGTTTGATAACAACCAGCTGAACACTCTGGGAGCTCAGACCTTTGAGCAAATGAAAGCTGAGCAAAAAATCAGTACTGATCCGGCAACCAATAATTATGTGCAGTGTGTGGCGAATGCTCTGCTAAAGGTTACCCCCGCTGAGTACCAGCAATATAAATGGGAAATCGTGGTATTTGACAGCGATCAGGTGAATGCCTTTGCCTTACCCGGTGGCAAGATGGGCGTTTATACCGGTCTGCTTAAAGTGGCGCAAACGCCGGCCCAGTTAGCGGCGGTGGTTGGGCATGAAATTGGCCATGTGATGGCCGGCCATAGTAACGAGCGTTTATCGACCAATCAGTTTTTGCAGGTGGCAATGACATTGGGTGATGCCGGCAGCCGGGCGGCAGGGGTGCGTTATCAGCAAGAGATGATGGCAGCATTTGGTATAGGATCTCAGCTATTTGTTGCTTTACCTTTTAGCCGGACTCATGAAACTGAGGCCGACATTATTGGCCTGGACTTAATGGCGCGGGCTGGTTTTAATCCGGAAGAGTCTGTTGCGCTGTGGCAGAACATGGCCGCTGCAGGCAGTGGTGGGGTGCCACAATTTTTATCGAGTCACCCGATCCCGGATACCCGGATCCGCACCTTACAGCAAAAGATGCCGGAAGCTGCTACACTGTATCAGCAGCGGCGCCAACAAGGTGCTTTACCGGCTTGCCGGAAGCCCTAATGACTGGCTTGCTCCGCAAGAACTCAAATAACTGCGGATTGAGTGTCAGTAATTTTTACAATATCGTGGCCTGGTCAGGTGTTTGCCAGACTAACAATATGATGAAACAAAGGTTTGCAAGGGCTGGTATAGTACTTGCATACTATTTCAGCAGAGAAGTGCTTTAACTAACGGAATTTGCTATGCAAGGACATGACCCTAAAGATCAGAACGCGGCAAAAATGAACCGGCGTAAGTTTTTAACCCGTACCGGCGCTGGTTTGGTGATTGCCTCTATTCCTGCACGTTCTGTATGGGCCAGCAGTGGTGGTTTGACCCAGTCTATCGTGGCCTCTGGCCACGGTTCTGATTTCGCCAACGGCCATCAGTTAAAATTGGAATCGCCGGGATATTTCCGCAACAGAGCGACCAGCCAGAATAACTTACTTTTTATCAACGTGTTCGGTGGGCCGCCAATCGGTGTGGCTGCGAAAAACTATAACGCGACCCTTGGAGATGTGCTGAAAAACCCGGGTTCAAAAAAGCTTGGTGGTCCGGCAAATATCAACTTTAACCTGGTTGGTGTTTATCTGAATGCTTTCTTTAGCGGCTCTGCGCCTTTTGATCGGATTTATTACCCCATCGTAGGTCCTGACAAGCCTTTTGCGACCTTCCAGCAGTTCGCCTTTTACCTGTACGAGCAGGCGACTTCCAGTCCTGAAAGTACCAGCGCTGCTTTGGGGAATCTGATTACTCAGTATCACGGCTAAGTTTTGCTTTTGGCGTTGCCTGTACTTAAAGCGCAAACACTGTTCCATAGCTTTGCTGACGGCTCCGGAACAGTGTTTTTTGATCCTGATACCGGTGAAACCCTCGCCTTAGAGTGGAATGCCACAACCTTGCAAGCGGTGCTAAGCGGCCTTTGTGAAGTTAAACTTGATCCCCAAACCTTAAATCAGTTGCGGGCTTTCGGTAGCTGGCCGGACAGTATGCGGCTTGACGAACAGCATGACGATAACTAAACAGCTTTATCTGCCGCCCTTTACTTTCAGTGTGACAACCGATATCCCGTTGGTCGCCGCCAATTTGCAGCGGCTCTATGCCCATGCTCCCCAGGCTGAATCCTTATTGGTCGATTATCCGCTACGACTGGAACGAGGGGCCGGCTTACGTCGTTTATTTAAGCCTCAGGCGCGTTTTTTTGCCGATACGCAGGAACCGTTCCAGCCGTTACAATTGCAGCAAGGTTATGCGATGTTGGAATGGGGGATGAATTGGTGCATTGCCGCGCACGAAATGCAGTATGTCATTATCCACTCAGCGGTACTGGCGAAAGGGGATAAAGCCATTTTGTTTCCTGCACCACCGGGCTCAGGTAAAAGTACCCTGACAGCCTATCTTGCCTTTAACGGCTGGCGTTTATTATCCGATGAAATGGCGCTGATCCTGCCGTTTAGTAATAAGGTGCAACCCTTTGTCCGGCCAATCTGCCTGAAAAACCGTTCCATTGCATTGGCGAAAAGCTGGTTCCCAACAGGGGTGTTCTCCAGTATTGCTACCGACACCCACAAGGGCGATGTGGTGCACCTGTCGCCGCCTGCGGCCAGCTGGCAGGGCGCTTTGCAACAAGCTGAAATTGTAGCAGTGGTGTTTCCGAGTTATCAGGCCGACACTAATCTGGATATCTATAGCCTGGATCAGACTCAGGCCTTTATGCAGCTGGCGCGAAATGCTTTTAACTTTGGTGTGATAGGGCAGGAGGGCTTTGCCACCCTGACCGCTATTATTGAACAGGTGCCGGCCTTCGAGGTGCAGTACAACGATTTAACAGCAGTGGCCGCGTTCTTAGAGCAAGAGGTACTGGCTGATGCGCGCTAGTCAGCTGTTGTTACAGTTATTTCGACAACCAGAACTCGCGTTGACGCTCAGTGCGGACAGTTGGGTGCAGCTGATCAGACTGCTGCGTCAGCAGCAGCAACTGGCCCGGTACGCCTATTTATTCCGCCAGGCCGGCGTCTTTACACAGCTGCCCCAGTACGCGCGCCATCACTTACGCAATGCCGAGATTATTGCCGATAAGCAATATCGTCAGGTTAGCGCTGAGGCAGCTGAGCTGACGCAGTTACTGGCACCGTTGCAGGTGAAACCGGTATTTCTGAAAGGCGCGGCCTATGCGTTACAGCAAGGATTGCCGGCCGGAATAGGCCGGACTTTCAGCGATCTGGATATTCTGGTCCCCAAGGAAAAGATTACAGCGGTAGAGCAAAGGCTGTCGGTATTTGGTTTTTTACCTGAGCCGGTTAGTGCTTATGATCAGCATTATTACCGTAAATGGACACATGAGATCCCGCCGTTACGGCATCATAGCCGCGGCACTATTCTGGATATTCATCATAATTTGATCCCACCCATCTCGGGCCGGGCGCCGGATATTCGCCGTTTCTGGCAGCAGCTGAACCTAACCGCCGACGGTTATCAGGTGCTGAGCTTACCGGCTATGACCTTACATAGTCTGATCCATCTGTTTTTTAACGAGGATTTCAAAAAGGGCTTTCGGGACCTGACCGATCTGCATTTGTTATTTGCCGGCTTTAGCGAGCAAGATTGGGAGCAATTGCTGCAACTGGCCGAGCAGACCGGCTTTATGTTTGAATTGATGCTGGCTTGCCGCTACACCAGTTATTTACTGGCGACGCCAATTCCTGCCTGGGTGATGCAACAAACCGAGCAGTACCAGCCGTCAAAACTGCGCTTACGGCTACTGGATTTTATCTTCCTGCGACTGTTAAGTCCGCAGCACACGTTGCTTAACACTTATCTGGATCAGCTGGCCGCGCTGCTGGCGCTGATCCGTGGTCACTGGCTGAAAATGCCGCCACAGATCCTGTTCGGGCACCTGAGCGTGAAAGCATTTTGTGCTGTACGTGATGCCCTTTTTGGTAAGCACCAATTTAGCCCGAAACGGCCTGGCTAGGCTGGCGGCGCGCTAAGACGACACCCAAGGCTACCAGCAGTAAAATCAGGCAGTAGTAGTTGTGTGTAATCACCTGCCACGGCGATAAGCCAAAACTGGCACCCAGTAACAACGCCTGCGCACCATAGGGGACCAATCCCTGGCTGATACAGGCAAAGATATCCAGCAAACTGGCACTGCGCCGTGGGCTGATCTGGTGTTGCTGCGCCAGATTGCGGCTAACATCGCCGGTTAATACTATGGCAACGGTATTATTGGCAATACACAGGTTGCTGATAAAGGCCAGGGCGGCAATGGCAAGTTGTTGGGCCTTATTGCCAGCAAGGCGCAGTTTAGCGGTAACGGATTGGATCTGATTTGAGATCCACTGCAGACCACCTTGTTGCCGGATAAACTCGCTCAGACTGCTAACCAACATCGCCAGCAAGAAAATCTCCTGCACATTGGCAAAGCCGGTGGCGATATCTTTACCCAGATTACTCATCGCGTAATCGGCAAGCAAGCTACCCTGCAGTGCGGCTAATACGATCCCCAGCAGCAGTACCACAAACACATTTAAACCCAGTACTGCCAGTACCAGTATGGCGGCATAGGGTAAAATGCCGGTCCAGTTATAGGCTTCGGTGCTAATTTGTGGGGAGTCTGAGGTCAGCAAGCCGTAAGCCAGAATCGTTAGCAGTGCCGCCGGCAGGGCAATTTTGATATTTTCTTTAAATTTATCAGCCATATTGGCACCCTGGGTGCGGGTAGCGGCAATAGTGGTATCAGAGATAATCGACAGATTATCACCGAACATGGCGCCACTCAGCAGTACCCCTGCGACTACAGCAGGATTCAGCTCTGCCTGATTGGCGATACCCACGGCTATCGGCGCCAGCGCGCCGATGGTCCCCATCGAAGTGCCCATAGCAGTAGAAACCAGAGCGGCAATAATAAATAAACCCGGCAAAATAAAAGCAGGCGGAATAATACTTAAACCGGCATTGACCACGGCATCGACGCCACCAGTGGCGGTCGCCACACTGGCAAAGGCGCCGGCCAGCAGATAGATCAGACACATGGTAATAATATTGCTATTACCCGCGCCTTTAATAATAACGTCAATCGATTGCGTCAATGGAGCGCGATGCAGCCACACCGCCAGGATTAATGCCGGCAGAATGGCGACATGACCAGGCAATTGGTAAAACGCGTACTCGACATTCTGGCTTTGAAAATACAGGCCACTGCCTAAAAACAGCAGCACAAAGAGTAGCAACGGCAGTAATGAGCGCTTAGCGCCGGTATTCATTGTTGTATCCACTAGAGCAACCTCAGCAAAATGGCAGCGCACTATATAGATGTCCAGACGTCTTGTCAATCTGGCGGCAGTTGAGGCATGTTGTGTTACGGCGTTATTCATTTGCCCCTATGCGGAATAACATAGGGTATTTTGAATAAAAAACATACCGTTAGAGCGCAAGAATCATTATTAGCTAGTGCGGAGGCACGGATGGCAGCAAAGCAGATCATTGGCAGCAAGCGGTTTCTGCCGTTCTTTTTGACTCAGGCGCTGGGCGCCTTTAACGACAATGTATTTAAAAATGCACTGATGTTGCTGCTGACCTTTAGTGCGGCCAGTGCTATGCCCTGGAGTGTCGATGTCAGTATGAATCTGGCTGCCGGGCTTTTTATTCTGCCGTTTTTACTGTTTTCAGCCACCGCCGGCACCCTTGCCGATAGTGTGTGTAAAACCCGGCTGATCCGCTGGCTTAAATTACTGGAAATAGGCCTGATGCTGTTAGCAGCAGCTGCATTCTTCTTCGAACAATATTTATGGTTGCTCGGATTGTTGTTTTTAATGGGGGGGCAATCCGCTTTTTTCGGTCCGGTAAAATATGCCATCTTGCCGCAGTTGTTAACTGATCGACAGCTATTGGCAGGTAATGCCTGGGTTGAAATGGGGACCTTTATCGCGATTCTTTTGGGCACTATCGTTGGTGGCTTATTAGTCGGCGTAGCCAATGCGATGCTATGGATCGGCAGTTTAGTGGTGTTGTTTGCGGTGTTGGGTTATCTGGCCAGCTTGCAGATCCCGGAAGTAGGCGCTGTCGCTGCCGGTCCGCGTTTTCAATTTGCGCCTTGGCGGCAAAGTCTGGAAACTGTTCGCATCAGCTATCAAAACCGTACCCTGTATCTGGCGATTATGGCAATTAGCTGGTTCTGGTTTTTAGGAGCCAGCTATCTGACCCAGTTTCCGAATTTTACCAAAAGCCATTTAGCCGGTGATAATACTGTGGTGACGGCCTTGCTGGTCGCCTTTTCGGTTGGGGTAGGCATAGGTTCGATGCTTTGTGAGCGTCTATCCGGCGACAGAGTTGAACTGGGGCTGGTGCCCATTGGCTCTATTGGCCTGACGGTGTTTGGTATCAGCCTGTATTTTAGTACGCCGGCTGTTATGCCAGCGGAGTTGTTATCACTGAGTCAGTTTTTGGCCACTGCCTTTGGCTGGTGGGTACTTTTAGATTTAACCTTGATTGGTGTTTTTGGCGGGCTCTTTATTGTGCCGCTGTATGCGATGCTGCAGCAGCGGGCGGAGCCAGCGCAGCGCGCGCGCATGATTGCGGCCAATAATATTTTTAACGCGCTCTTTATGGTGGTTGCGGCGCTGGCCGGCATGCTGTTTCTGGCCGGACTTGGCTTGAATATCCCGGAGTATTTTCTGATCCTGGCGATTATGAATGCGGTGGTCGCGATCTATGTTTACAGCACAGTGCCGGAGTTTGTGCTGCGTTTTGTGATTTATCTGCTTAGCCATACCATGTACCGGGTGAAAGCACAGGGTTTAGAGCATATTCCAGAGGAGGGGCCGGCGGTACTGGTTGCTAATCATGTTAGCTATGTTGATGCGCTACTGATTGGCGGGGCAGTGCGCCGGCCGGTGCGCTTTGTGATGTATAAAGGGATTTACCAGATCCCGTTGGCGAACTGGCTGTTTAAAGCCGCTAAAACCATTCCGATTTGCGGCAAGCAACAAGACGAACAAATGTATGAAGCAGCCTTTGCGGCTATTCGGCGTGAGCTTTCAGAAGGCAATCTGATCTGTATCTTCCCGGAAGGGCGCTTAACCCAGGATGGTGAAATCGATGCCTTCCGCACCGGCATTGAACGGATTGTCGCCGAAACCCCGGTGCCGGTGATCCCGATGGCGCTGCAAGGCCTGTGGGGCTCTTTTTTTAGTCATCATGGCGACGGCGCTTTTAAGTTTAAGGGGCGGTTTTGGTCGAAGATTAAGTTGGTAGTTGGCGAGCCGGTGGCAGCTTCTGCAGTAACCGCAGCGAACCTGGAACAGCAGGTCAGAGCGTTAAGAGGTGCTGAGCGCTAGTCGAAATAAGCAGCAAACAACAGTTAAATGGCCATTTAACTTGATCCGGGATGCCCGCAACCCCATAGCATTAAGACATTTCGTCTGACAGCTATGGAGCCTGTGCATGTTTAACTTTTCCTATCAAAACGCCACTCGTATTGTGTTTGGTAAAGACCAAATCAGTGAACTAGCGCATCTGGTACCCAAAGATAAAAAAGTACTACTGATCTACGGCGGTGGTTCGATTAAACGCAATGGCGTCTATCAACAGGTGGTTAATGCACTCGCAGGTGTCAGTTTTGTTGAGTTTGCTGGTGTTGAGCCAAATCCCGCTTTTGAAACGCTGATGCGGGCAACGACGTTAGTGAAAGAGCAGGGCATTGATTATATTCTGGCGGTCGGCGGCGGTAGCGTAATTGATGGCGCCAAATTTGTTGCCGCTGCCGCCGTATTTAACGGCGATCCCTGGGATATTCTGGCCAAAGGTGCCAAGGTCACAACGGCAGTGCCGCTGGGTTGTGTACTGACACTGCCCGCTACCGGCTCGGAGAGTAACGGCAATTCAGTCGTTACCCGCTATGAAACCCAGCAAAAGCTGGCCTTTAGCAGTGAGCTGGTGTTCCCGCAATTTGCTATTTTGGATCCGACTGTCACTTACAGCTTGCCACCGAAGCAGGTGGCCAATGGCGTGGTCGACGCCTTTGTGCATGTGATGGAACAATATCTGACCTATCCGGTCAATGCACCGGTACAGGACCGTTTTGCTGAAGGCTTACTGCAAACCCTGATCGAAGAGGGCCCGAAAGCATTGGCGGAACCAGAAAACTATGATGTGCGCGCTAATGTGATGTGGGCCGCGACCATGGCACTGAATGGCCTGATTGGTCAGGGCGTGCCGCAGGATTGGGCCACCCATATGATTGGCCATGAAATTACTGCGCTCTATGGCTTGGATCATGCACAAACGCTGGCGATAGTGTTACCGGCACTGATGCAGCAACAACGCGCCACTAAAGGCGCCAAGTTACTGCAATATGGTCAGCGGGTCTGGCAACTACAGCATCAGGACCAAGAGCGGCTGATTGACGAGGCCATCAGCCACACCCGGCAATTCTTTGAGCGGATGGGCGTACCTACCCGTCTGGCTGACTATGGTATCAAGGCCGATGCCGTCGATAAGCTGGTCGACAAACTGGTGCAGCATAAGATGATTAAGCTCGGTGAACACCGGGATATCACGCCGGAAGTGAGCCGCAGTATCCTGCAACGGGCGCTGTAACTTAGAATAAACAGCCGTTTTTACTTAAAGACGGCTGTTTTGCTTTTGTAATCAGCCGGCTTTTGGTCTAATAGCGGCCATTAAGAACAGTGATTGAAGAGTGCAGAGCATAATATGACCTCAATTGGGATCTTTGGTGCCAATGGCCGTATGGGCCGGGCTTTGGTGACGGTAGCAAAAGAACAGCAAATACAGCTCACAGCAGCAACGGTGAGATCCGGTTCCGAGTTAGTGGGGCTTGATGCCGGCGAACTGGCCGGCTGCGGTAAAATCGGGCTGGCGCTGAGCGCTACTGCCGCCGCGGCAGTGCAGCAAGCTGAAGTGTGGGTCGATTTTACCATGCCCGAGCCGATGTTAGCCCAGCTGGCACTCTGCGTGGCTGAGCGTAAAGCCATGGTGATTGGCGTCACCGGCTTAACCGATGCCCAGTATCAGCTGATTCAACAAGCCAGTACGCAGATCCCGATTGTCTGGGCGCCAAATATGAGTGTCGGCGTGAATTTGCTGCTACATCTGGCACAAACTGCCGCCAGAGTGATGGGGAATACGGCGGATATTGAGATTATCGAAGCGCACCACCGTTTTAAAAAGGACTCGCCGTCGGGTACTGCAATGGCAATAGGTGCCAGCATTGCCCGTAGCCTTGGCCGTAACCTGAACGAGGTTGCCGTCTATGGTCGCGAAGGCATGATTGGTGAGCGGCCGCAACAAACTATCGGCTTTGCCACAGTAAGGGGCGGCGACATTATTGGCGATCATACCGCGCTGTTTGCAGATCTTGGCGAAAGGCTGGAAATTACCCACAAAGCATCAAGCCGTAACACCTTTGCGCAAGGCGCACTGCGCGCTGCTTTATGGTTGCAAAATAAGCAGCCAGGACTTTATACCATGCAACAAGTGCTGGGTTTGCCAAAGTTAGATTAAACTTTTGCGGCATTTAACAAAAAAACGTGTTAAAGCCGCTATTTTTGTAAAAACAAAAAATAGTCATAGCCAAATTAGCGCTTATCACCTAAAATAAGCAGGTTTGCCCGTACGCTGGAAGATGTCCTGGTTTTGTTATCATTACCGGGAACTGTTAGCGCACGGTAAATACGGGTATCAGAATTTTAGGTCAAAACGGGTTGTAAAACGCCACTGGTTTTCGCCCGTTTTTTGCTGTTTGGAGGTTATTTTGACTAAGTCCGCCCTGCTCGTACTGGAAGACGGCACCGTATTTCGCGGTACAGCCATTGGCGCCGAAGGAGTTTCTGTTGGTGAGGTAGTATTTAACACCTCGATGACCGGGTATCAGGAAATTTTAACTGACCCCTCATACGCAGAACAAATTGTGACTCTTACCTATCCTCATATCGGCAATACCGGAACCAATGAGGAAGATGAGGAATCCGGCAAGATTTGGGCGAAAGGCCTAATCATCCGTGACCTCCCGCTGTTAGCCAGCAATTTCCGCAACCAACTCTCTCTTAGTCAATATTTACAAAACAACAATATTCTCGGCATCGCCGATATCGATACCCGCAAATTAACCCGGATCCTGCGTGAAAAAGGCGCCCAGAACGGCTGTATTATGGCCGGTGATAACCTGGATGAAGCTAAAGCACTGCAACTAGCCAAAGGCTTTCCGGGTTTATCGGGGATGGATTTGGCAAAAGAAGTCACCGTCAGCGCACCTTATCAGTGGACCGAAGGTAGCTGGCAGCTGGGCGTGGGCCATCAGGCCGCTGCCGCCGAGCGCTTCCATGTCGTAGCGTATGACTTTGGTGTGAAACGCAATATCCTGCGTATGTTAGCGGACCGCGGCTGTAAACTGACCGTAGTACCGGCGCAAACCCCTGCCGCTGACGTACTGGCCTTAAACCCGGATGGTATTTTCTTATCTAATGGCCCGGGTGACCCAGCACCTTGCACCTATGCCATCGAAGCGATTAAAGCCTTTTTAGAGACCGATATTCCGATCTTTGGTATCTGCTTAGGTCACCAGTTACTGGCACTGGCCAGCGGCGCCAAAACGGTAAAAATGGCGTTAGGCCATCACGGTGGTAACCACCCGGTACAAAACCTTGATAGCAAGCGGGTACTGATTACTGCGCAAAACCATGGTTTTGCGGTAGAAGAAGCCAGTTTACCGGCCAATTTACGCGCTACCCATAAATCATTATTCGACGGCACCCTGCAAGGGATCCACCGTACTGATAAACCGGCATTCAGTTTTCAAGGCCACCCGGAAGCGAGCCCCGGCCCGCACGAAGCCTCAGAGCTGTTCGACCACTTTATCGCGCTGATGCAAAAAGCCTAAGCAAAGAGAATTACGGAGATTTACTGCAATGCCAAAACGTACCGACCTAAAAAGTATTCTGATCTTAGGCGCTGGCCCTATCGTGATCGGCCAGGCTTGTGAGTTCGACTATTCAGGCGCTCAAGCCTGTAAAGCCTTAAAAGAAGAAGGCTACCGCGTTATTCTGGTGAACTCTAACCCGGCCACCATTATGACCGATCCGGAAATGGCCGACGCCACCTATATCGAGCCAATTCACTGGCAGGTAGTAGAAAAAATTATTGAAAAAGAGCGTCCGTGCGCTGTGTTGCCGACCATGGGTGGCCAGACAGCACTGAACTGTGCGCTGGATTTAGAGCGTCACGGTGTACTGGCGAAATACAATGTTGAAATGATCGGCGCCACGGCTGATGCCATTGATAAAGCTGAAGATCGCAGCCGCTTCGATAAAGCGATGCGCTCTATCGGTTTAGCCTGTCCACGTGCCGGTTTAGCCCACTCGATGGAAGAAGCCTATCAGGTACTGGAAACCATCGGTTTCCCTTGTATTATCCGCCCGTCATTCACCATGGGTGGGTCAGGCGGTGGTATTGCCTATAACCGCGAAGAATTTGAAGAAATCTGTACCCGTGGTCTGGATCTGTCGCCGACCAAAGAGCTGCTGATTGACGAATCGTTAATCGGTTGGAAAGAGTACGAGATGGAAGTGGTGCGCGACAAGAACGATAACTGCATTATCGTCTGTTCGATTGAAAACTTCGATCCGATGGGCGTTCACACCGGTGACTCGATCACCGTAGCGCCGGCGCAAACCCTGACTGACAAAGAATACCAGATTATGCGTAACGCCTCGTTGGCGGTATTGCGTGAAATCGGCGTAGAAACCGGTGGCTCAAACGTACAGTTTGGTATTAACCCGGTTGATGGCCGGATGGTCATTATCGAAATGAACCCGCGGGTATCGCGCTCATCTGCACTGGCCTCAAAAGCCACTGGCTTCCCAATCGCCAAAGTAGCCGCCAAGCTGGCGGTAGGTTATACCCTGGATGAACTGGCCAACGATATTACCGGTGGTGTTACCCCTGCGTCATTCGAGCCAAGTATCGATTACGTAGTTACCAAAGTGCCGCGCTTTAACTTTGAAAAATTTGCCGGCGCCAACGATCGCTTAACTACCCAGATGAAATCAGTGGGTGAGGTGATGGCGATTGGCCGTAACCAGCAGGAATCGCTGCAAAAAGCGCTGCGTGGTTTAGAGATTGGTGTCTCAGGTTTAGATCCGATTATTGATATCAATGCCTCGGAAGCCAAAGAAAAGATTATCCGTGAACTGCGTGAGCCGGGCGCGCACCGTATTTGGTATATCGCCGATGCCTTCCGTTTTGGCATGAGTATGGACGAGATCTTTAACCTGACCAAAATCGACCCCTGGTTCCTGGTGCAAATTGAAGATCTGGTCAAAGAAGAGCAGGCGCTGAGTGTCGACGGCTTTGCCGCGCTGGACGAAACCCGGATTGCCCGCTTAAAACGCAAAGGCTTTGCCGACAAGCGCATTGCTGAGGTGCTTGGCGTCAGTGAAACTGAAGTGCGCAAAAAGCGCTATAGCTACAATATTCACCCGGTTTATAAGCGGGTTGATACCTGTGCTGCTGAATTTGCCTCTAACACCGCTTATATGTACAGCACTTATGATGAAGAGTGTGAAGCGGCACCGAGCAACCGCGATAAGATTATGATTATCGGTGGTGGTCCGAACCGTATCGGCCAGGGTATCGAGTTTGATTACTGCTGTGTGCACGCGGCGTTAGCGCTGCGCGAAGACGGTTATGAAACCATTATGGTGAACTGTAACCCGGAAACCGTTTCTACCGATTACGACACCTCAGACCGTCTGTATTTCGAGCCGATTACGCTGGAAGATGTGCTGGAAATTGTGCGCAAAGAACAGCCGAAGGGTGTCATAGTGCAATACGGTGGCCAAACGCCACTGAAGTTAGCTCGTGCTTTAGAAGCGAACGGCGTGCCAATTATTGGTACATCGCCGGATGCGATTGACCGCGCGGAAGACCGCGAGCGCTTCCAGCAAGCGGTGAATCGTTTAGGCTTAAAGCAGCCGAAAAACGTCACCGTTACCAGCTTTGATGAAGCCTTGGCTAAAGCGCCGGAAATCGGCTACCCGATGGTGGTGCGTCCCTCTTATGTACTGGGCGGCCGGGCAATGGAGATCGTTTATGACGAGCAAGACCTGCGCCGTTATATGAACGAAGCAGTAAGCGTGTCGAATGACTCGCCGGTATTGCTGGATAACTTCCTGGATGATGCTATTGAAGTTGATATCGACGCCATCTGTGATGGTAAAGAGGTCGTGATTGGCGGCATTATGGAACATATCGAACAAGCCGGTGTGCATTCAGGTGACTCGGCTTGTACGCTGCCACCACATAGCTTGTCGCAGCAAATTCAGGATCTGATGCGTGAGCAGGTGCGTAAACTGGCACTGGAGCTGGGCGTCGTTGGCCTGATGAATACCCAGTTCGCAGTCAAAGATGGCGAAGTGTACTTAATTGAAGTTAACCCGCGTGCTGCCCGTACCGTGCCGTTCGTCTCGAAAGCCACCGGTGTCGCCGTAGCCAAAGTCGGCGCCCGCTGCATGGCAGGCCGTTCGCTGGCAGAGCAGGGCATTACCAAAGAGATTATCCCACCGTACTTCTCGGTAAAAGAAGTGGTGATTCCATTTAACAAGTTCCCGGGCGTAGATCCGATCCTTGGCCCGGAAATGCGTTCTACCGGTGAGGTGATGGGGGTAGGTAATACCTTCGAAGAGGCCTTTGCCAAAGCGGAACTGGGCTGTGGCATTATGATCCCGACCGGTGGCCGTGCCTTGCTTTCTGTACGCGACAGCGATAAAGTGCGCGTGGTTGAGTTAGCTAAACGTATGGTGGAATCTGGTTTTGAACTGGATGCCAGTGGCGGTACGGCAGCAGCCTTAAAAGCAGCCGGTATTGAGTGCCGTGTAGTCAATAAAGTGTTCGAAGGTCGTCCGAATATGCTGGACCGGATTAAAAACGGTGAATACAGCTATGTGGTAAATACCACCGAAGGGCGCCAGGCCATAGAAGACTCCAAAATGCTGCGTCGTGGCGCCTTACAGCATAAGGTAAACTACACGACAACGCTGAATGCCGCTTTTGCTACGGTAAAAGCCAATGCTGCCAGTGCTTTTGCTAATGTCGTATCTGTACAGGAATTGCATAAGAGAGTGATTGGATGAGTTTGATCCCGATGACAGTTCAGGGCGCAGAGGCATTGCGCGCTGAGCTGAACGAGCTAAAAACGGTAAAGCGCCCGGCGGTGATCCTGGCGATTGCCGAAGCGCGTGCGCATGGCGATTTAAAAGAAAACGCTGAGTATCATGCCGCCCGTGAACAGCAGGGTTTTATTGAAGGCCGCATTCAGGATATTGAAGCCAAGTTGTCCAATGCGCAAATCATTGATGTGACCAAGCTGCCAAATAGCGGCAAGGTGATCTTTGGCGCTACCGTCACCATTCTGAATCTGGATACGGATGAAGAAGTGACCTACCGGATTGTCGGTGATGACGAAGCGGATATTAAAAATAATCTGATTTCGGTGAATTCACCGATCGCCCGTGGTCTGATTGGCAAAACAGCAGATGAAGTGGTTAATATTACGACGCCTAAAGGCGTGGTTGAATATGAAATCACTGCAGTGCAGTATTTGTAAGTTAAGCTTGGTTAATTAAAAAACGCCGGCGCTGATGCCGGCGTTTTTTTAGCTCCAAAACCAGCGGCCGTTTTTAACTAGCCCTGCTATCAAGCCGGCAAAACCGGCTGTCGCGCCACCGAGCATGCCAAACCAACACCAGAGCAGGTTATTGCGATACTGCCGTTTTGCTGCTGCACTCTGTGCGGCTTTCTCCCGTTGTTCGCGCAGATAGCTATAGGCGCGATAACGGGTGATCTGGCGCAGCCAGGGCAAAAAGCTGGCCGGATTCTGCAGGCTGTTCAGTTGCTGCCAGGCAGCAATA
>NZ_AHTH01000011.1 GCF_000245735.1 Alishewanella jeotgali KCTC 22429 | reverse complement strand
ATCTCTGCGATCTGTTGTTGCAGACCAAGGGCGCACTCTTTGTTACTTGTTTTTACTTGCCACCCGCCAGGGCTTCAGAAATTGAACCAGAGCTGCTATCCGGGCGGATCACACCGCAGTTGCTGCCACTTTGCTCACAGCTAACGCCACGGATCCGGCTTCCAATCGAGCGGTTATCATAAAGCCCCGAGGCAGACAGCCTTTTAACAATGCCTTCCAGCATATTATTGGCCTGTAACGCCTGACCGGTAACCCGGATCACTTCCATATTTTCGACTTGCCGTAACTCCTCGACCAACGTCTGATGTTGCTGGTCCGCCGCGAGTAGGGCTGTCACTTCCTGTAAGTAAGGACGGGCGGATACCTGTCCAGCCAATACTAACTTCCGGTACAGCTCGGCGGCACCCGGCAGATCCTGCTCGACGCCGGCACCATATTGTTTTAACTGTGCTGACAACAACATGGCACTGGCCAGTCGCTGCTCTGTGGCCAATTCCAGCAAGCGGATAGCCTCTGGTAACTGTGCTTCCTGTTCTGCTTGTAGCAGTTGCACCGCTTTGGCATATTGTGCCGGCGCATATTTTAAATTGACCGCCTGATCAAGCAAGCGTTGCGATTCGGCTAGGTCTTGTTCCAGCATAAAACCGTTTCTAAGCCAGTCGGACATCAAAAAGACTGCCATAGCGTTGCGCTGCCGCACGCCCATCCGTAAATAACGAATGGCTTGCTCGTTACTTTGCTCCAGACCATCGCCGGTGGCATAAGCCATTGCCACCAGCGCAGCTGCATCACCGCTGCCGCTTCGCGCCAATCTGATTAAACGGCGCAGCTCTTTGCTGCAATCGGTTTCGGTGCAAACCCTATCGCTATCGACAGTGCTGGCATAGCTGGCGTTTGAATACCAGGCCAGGGACGCCGTGCTGCACAGCAGTGCGGCTAAAAGTAGCGTTTTCATATCACCTCTGGTTAATAAAGAGTTAATGGTGTTGATTTTAGCTACTTACGGCCGAGGGTCAAGCTTTGGTCAGTGACAGATTGTAAATAAGTATTTCGGTTAACATATTGTAACTACGCATCTGGACAAATCGACGCTAAAAAGCGACTGAACATAAGGTGAATTTGCCGCTTACCCCTGCTTTTTTGTCGTAAAAGCAGAGAAAAGTGATGATAATTGGATGTCCAGAACTCTTGGCGGCTGAGCATTTTCTTGTTATAACTGGTTACGAATTATACCAAAGTCGTAATGACGTAACTGCCTTACTCTGGTACGTCCAGCACGATTTCAGTGTTTTTCCAGATCAGAGCTCATTAGAATGAGCCGACCACCGGCCCGCTGTATAACAAAAAACCTATAAATTAGTGCCGTAGTCTGTACCTACACTTACTCAGGAAAAAATTGGAATGTCAGATTTCAGAGAACAAGCGCTGCGTTATCACGCAGAACCTCGCCCAGGGAAAATCAGTATCGAAATCAGTAAAGCTGCCGAAACCGTTACCGATCTGGCACTGGCTTACAGCCCCGGTGTGGCTGAACCGGTGCGTGAAATTGCCGCTGATCCGGACAACATTTACAAATACACCGCCAAAGGCAATATGGTCGCCGTGATCTCTAACGGTACGGCGATCCTGGGGTTAGGTAACCTGGGCCATCTGGCGTCAAAACCGGTAATGGAAGGTAAGGCGCTACTATTCAAACGTTTTGCCGGCCTGGATTCAATTGATATTGAAGTATCGCACCGCACTACTGAAGAATTTATTACCACGGTCGCCAATATTGCTGACACCTTTGGTGGTATTAATCTCGAGGATATCAAGGCGCCGGAGTGCTTTGAGATTGAGCAGGAACTGATTAAGCGTTGTAATATCCCGGTATTCCATGATGACCAGCACGGTACTGCTATTGTCACTGCTGCCGGCCTGTTAAACGCGTTGGAAATCCAGGGCAAAGATATCCGCAAAGCCATTATTGTTTGTATGGGCGCCGGCGCTGCTGCCATTGCCTGTATGGAGCTGCTGATAAAGTGCGGCGCCATGCGTGAGCATATCTATATGCTTGATACCAAGGGGGTGATCCATACCCGGCGTGAAGATCTGAACCAGTACAAGCAACTGTTCGCGAACAATACCGATAAAAGGACCCTGGAGGATGCGCTGCAGGGTGCTGACGTCTTCGTTGGTGTTTCTGGCCCCGATGTCCTGCCGCCGGCAGCATTAAGCCTGATGGCGGATAAGCCGGTGATCTTTGCCTGTTCCAACCCGGATCCAGAGATTAAACCTGAACTGGCGCACGCCGAACGTGGTGATTTGATTATGGCTACCGGGCGCTCGGATTATCCGAATCAGGTGAATAATGTGCTGTGCTTCCCCTTTATTTTCCGTGGTGCATTGGATGTGCGCGCCAGTGTGATTAATGATGAGATGAAGCTGGCAGCCGTGCAGGCGATCCGGGCTATTGCCAAGGAGCCGGTACCTCAGGAAGTGCTATTGGCGGCTAAAGTTAGTAGTCTGGAGTTTGGTAAAGGCTACATTATTCCGAAGCCGATGGATCCCCGGTTATTACCGCGGGTTGCCCGTGCGGTAGCGGAAGCGGCAGTTCGCTCCGGGGTGGCCAGGATCCCGATGCCGGCAGCCTACTTTGATGCCTGAGAGTAGAAGTGTCTGATAATAAAAAAACCGCCAAAAGGCGGTTTTTTTATTTAGAACGCGTTGGCGTTATTTATTCTTCATCACTATCGGCTTCGATAATCACCGGAATTTCTTTACCCATGCTGGTCAGGATTTGTCTGACTTCAGCCGGGATTTGATGTGGATTATCTTTACGCAAGTCGTCGTCTGCCGGTAGCGGCTGACCGGTAAAAGCATGCAGGAAAGCTTCGCACAGTAACTCACTGTTAGTGGCATGCCGCAGATTATTGACCTGACGGCGGGTACGTTCATCGGTTAAAACTTTTAAAACATTCAGCGGTATCGAGACGGTAATTTTTTTAACTTGTTCTGATTTTTTACCGTGTTCTGCATAGGGGTGAATATATTCACCATTCCACTTAGCCATAAGGGATCCCTTGTCGTTAATTTTTGTTTTGCAGCGTAGCGCAAAACGGGAATTCTACTGCTTTCTGTCGGTGAGTCAAATAGTGTGCAATAAATAAAGATTATAGACGGCTAAATGGTTTGACTTCCAGTTAATAATGAATATACTTTTGGACGTCTAAACATCCAAAAGAGTTGAAGCATGAGTCATCGCCATCCCGCTACGATTAGCGCCCGGGCAGGTATCGCTGAAGATACCGCCTTCGGTGCCATCACGCCGCCCCTTTACCTGACCTCGACTTATCAGTTGCCGGCCTTTGGTCAGCCCGGTCCCTATGATTATTCGCGCTCGAATAATCCTACCCGCGATATTCTGGGTGAAGCCCTGGCGGAGCTGGAAGGTGGTGCCAAAGCCATTGTTACCAATACCGGAATGTCGGCGTGTCTGTTAGCGCTGCAGTTACTGACCCCGGCTGATACCTTGGTGATCCCACATGATTGCTATGGTGGCAGCTACCGTCTTTTTACTAATCTGGCGCAGAAGAAGCAGGCGTTCAAGCTGGTGATTGTCAATTTTCAACAGCAGGATTGGCCTGAACAGATTAAGCGGGCGGCACCGACGATGATCTGGCTGGAAACACCGAGCAACCCCTTGCTGCAGATCACCGATATTGCTGCGGTGTGCCAGCTGGCGAAAAGTCTGACCGCAAAGGTCGTGGTAGATAACACCTTCCTGTCGCCGGCATTACAGCAGCCGTTGGCACTGGGTGCCGATCTGGTGGTGCATTCGACCACCAAGTTTATTAACGGCCACAGCGATGTGATTGGTGGCGCGGTGATCTGTAAAACGCAAGCCTGCGGTGACGAGTTAAAATGGTGGGCGAATTGTCTGGGATTGACGGCAGGCGCTTTTGATAGTTATTTAACCTTACGTGGTTTGCGGACTCTGACCCCTCGCTTGCAGTTGCAACAGCAGAACACCGCAGAGGTGGTGGCCTTTCTGCAACAACACCCGCTTATTGGCAAGGTGTACTATCCCGGCCTGGTGGATCATCCCGGCCATCAGATTGCTAAGCGCCAGCAATCTGGCTTCGGTGCCATGTGTAGCTTCGAGTTAAGCGCCCCGCCAGCCTTACTGACCACCTTTTTCAGTAACTTACGCTACTTCACGCTGGCCCAGTCTTTAGGCGGGACGGAGAGTTTGATTTGTCATCCTGCGACCATGACCCATGCCTCTATGGACGCAGCGGCCCAGGCCACTGCCGGGATAGGGGCAACGTTGATTCGGGTGTCGGTTGGTATTGAATCAGCCCAGGATCTTATTGCCGATTTAGCTCTGGCACTGGATGCCGTGGCTGCGGTACAACAGCAGTAAGTGAAAGTAGTATGACTGATTCTAAGCAAGTAAAACCGGGTGTCGCAGCGTCTTTGACGACGCTCAATGTTGTTGTCGCCGGCACCGGTAAGGTCGGCGCTGAGTTTTTACGATTATTGGCATCGCAGCAACAACGCTTTGCCGGCCAGATCAGGCTTAATCTTTGCGCTATCCTGAATTCGCGCCAAGCCTTACTCAGCGATACCATCGAGAGTCAGGCTTGGTCCAGTGCTTTTAGCGATGCCAAGCCTTATCAGCAGGCAAATTTAGTTGCTTATCTGGCAGCACTGCCCAGCCCCAAGGTTTTGATTGATATCACCCCCAGTCAGGACTTTGCCAGGCTCTATCCGGCTTTTATTGCCGCAGGTTGTCATCTAATCAGTGCCAATAAACAAGGCGTTACTTTGCCGGGCGCTGAATATCAGCAGATCCTACAAGCATTGGTTCGTAGTGGTTTACGCTGGTTGAGTAACACCACCGTCGGTGCCGGGATCCCGGTACAGCGGGTGATGCAGGAGTTATTACAAAGTGGCGATCAGATCCGCGAGGTGAGCGGGGTATTTTCGGGCACGCTATCCTGGTTATTGTGTCAGTACGATGGTACTACAGCCTTTTCTGAACTGGTGTTACAAGCACAGCAGCTGGGCTATACCGAGCCAGATCCACGCGATGATCTTTCTGGTAAAGATGTCCAGCGTAAGCTGCTGGTATTGGCTCGTGAGCTGGGTGCGGAATTAGAGTTAGCGGATATTGAGCTGGAACCACTATTACCTGCCGGGTTAGCGGACGGTGACCTGGCCGGATTTTGGCAGCAGCGCCAGCAATTGGACCTGATGCTGGCTGAGGCTTACGCCAAAGCAACTGCCGAAAATAAGGTGCTGCGTTACGCCGCCAGTCTATGCTTAGTGGATGGGCAGGTACAGGCCGGGGTCCGTTTAGTTGCTGTGGACAATAAGGCGCCGCTGGCAGCCTTGGCACCCTGTGACAATATCTTTGTTATCACATCTGACTGGTATCAGCAGAACCCACTAGTGCTGAAAGGTCCGGGCGCCGGCCTGTTGGTAACGGCCGGTGGTTTGCATGCAGACTTAGCGGAGTTAGTGAAGTCTGTCCGTTAGTCTAGGCGTGTTAATGTTTGCGGCAAAAACAAGCAGCAAACGTCAACACGCCCTAAATGCTGGTATGACTTGGCAATTAAGCTAAAACTCAGGTAATCTGAGCATAACGGCAGTATTGCCTGCTGCAACGGATGAATGGATTATCTGCATGCCATTATTGCACCTGTGTTGCTGGTTGTTGTGCATCTTTCTGGCCCTCGCGCCCGGCGCTGGCGCTACCCCTGCCAAATTTCATTCCGAGCCCGGCCCGGTGCCGGCGCTGGATAATTATTTTAAAGAAAGCCTGAATACCCGAGATGGCTTACCCCACAACACCATTAATGCGCTGGCTCAGACCGCAGATGGCTATTTATGGTTTGGCACCTGGGAAGGTGTCGCGCGTTACAATGGTCGCGAATTCAAAATTTTTGACCGTAGTCCGGAAACTGGCTTACCTGATGTCGGGGTCAGAACTTTCCATGTCGATTGGCAGCAAGATCTTTGGATTGCCGGTTCCCGCGGCGGATTAGTCAAAGTTAGCAATGGTGTCTGGCACGCCTATCCGCCGCTGGGGGTACTGATTAACCGGGTGCTGCTGGATAGTCAGCGTCGATTGTGGATCGCCACCGAAGGTAAAGGCTTGTATTTGCAGGATGAAGCTGGCCAGCGCCGGGTCTGGCACCGGGCTGATGGCTTACCCTCAGAGCAGGTACATAGTTTACTGGAAGACGCCACTGGCCGGATTTGGGTAGGTACCTCGGATGGGCTGGTATTTCTGGATCCGGATCTGCAGATCCAACAGGTTGCTTCCGCCGAGTTACAACGTACCCCGGTATTTGCGTTGCTTGAGCGGCAGCATGAATTATTGGTCGGTACTGAGCGCGGACTTTTTGCACTGAGCGACCCGCAGGCTCAGCCGCTATCCTTATTGGCCAATGTGCCGGTTTCGTCATTATTACCACAAGGCCCGGATATTTTATGGATCGGTACCGTTGATCGGGGATTATTCCGACAAGCCCGTGGCGTGACTGAGCAGCTGGATATCCGCCAGGGCTTACCGAATAACAGGGTACTGGCGCTGTTACTGGATAAAGAGAATAGTATCTGGGTTGGCACTAACGGCGGTGTATTCCGCTTGCGTGATGCTCCTTTCAGTACCTTTACTACCGAGCAGGGCCTGGCCAGTAACTTTGTCCGAACTGTGTTATCGCATTCTGACGGCTGTTTGTATATTGGCAGCAGCGGCGGATTAAATCGTTACTGTGATGGCGAATTAAGTCGCTTAGATCTCAGCACTGTCAGTGTTGGTCAGTCAGTATTGAGCCTGGCCGAGGGGCCTGATGGCAGTTTGTGGGCCGGTACCTATGCTGATGGCCTGGTCCAGCTTCGCGATGACAAGGTGGTACAACATTTTCATGCCGATAACCGCTTGCCGGCGAATGAGGTACGGGCGGTACTGCCATTGGCAGATGGTAGTGTCTGGGTTGGTACGGCGCTCGGCGCTGTATGGCTGACCGCTGCCGGTGATAAGCTGTATGGCCGGGAACAGGGCCTGCCCAGCCCCTTTATTATGGGCCTATATCAGAGTTCCGATCAGCGGATCTTTATTGGCAGTGGAGCCGGTGTTGCAGTGCTGTCTGCAACAGGTGAGTTGCAGCGTCTGGATTTGAGTGGCTTCGATGATGCTGATTATGCCTTTGGTTTTGCCGAAGATAAGGAAGCTGGTTTGTTATGGATGAGTACCGACCGTGGATTACTGGCATATCACTTACAGACCGATCAAATTAGTATGATAGGCCGGGCGCAGGGCATGCCGTTCGATAAATTATTCCAGTTGGTATTAGATCAGCAAGGACATTTCTGGGTCAGCAGTAATCGCGGTGTGTTACGGCTAAATCGGCAGCAAGCGCTGGAAATCGTTAACGGACAGCGGGGCTGGATTGATATTGAGTTATATGGCGAAAGTGATGGCATGGCCAGTGCTCAGGCCAATGGTGGTTCTGCCAAGGCTGCAACCCTGCACCATGATGGTTCAGTCTGGATCGCGACCTCCATGGGCGTCAGCCGGGTACAGCCAGAGCGCTTAAAGCAATTTGCGCGACTGACGCCTCCGATCGTTGTTGAGGAGCTAATTGTTGACGGTGAGTCGCTGCCTCTGGGCGGGACGCACCGATTGGCCCCGGGCAGTAACCGCATTGAGTTTCAGTATGCCGGTTTGGGCTATGTGATGTCGCAACGGATCCAATACCGTACCCTGCTGGAAGGCTTTGATAGTCAGTGGGTAAACCGTGGCGCCGCCATCAGTGCTGAGTACACCAACTTACCACCGGGATCTTACCGTTTCCGGGTTGCTGCTGCTTATCCCGGTGGTGACTGGAGTAAAAATGAGGCGATTATTGAATTTACCTTACTGCCCCAACTGTGGCAGCGCGGCGGTTTTCAGTTATTGCTGTTAGGGCTATTGGCAGGCAGCCTGTTTTTGGCGATCCGTTGGCGCCTGAGTAGTCTGCGCCACAGTGAGCTGCGCTTGCGTAAGCTGGTAGCTGAGCAGACATCAGAGTTACAGTTATTGGCCAGGCAGGATGCGCTAACGGGCCTGGCAAACCGTCGTGCTTTTGATGAAGCCTTGCAACATGAATATCAACGCTCGCAGCGTTACCAGACGACTTTATGCCTGGCGTTGTTGGATGTGGATCATTTTAAGCGGGTTAATGATCAATTATCGCACGCGGTCGGTGACGAGGTGTTAAAGCGGGTCGCGGCAGTATTGCAGCAACAAAGCCGCAGCATCGACCTACTGGCCAGGTGGGGTGGCGAAGAATTTGCCATGCTGTTGCCCGATACCAGTTTGCAGGATGCAGCTGAAGTCTGTGAACGTCTACGGCAAAAAATCGAGAAAATGGATTTATCCGATCTGGCCAGCGACCTTCGGATCACCATTAGTATTGGTTTAACCAGTAACCACAAGTTAGATCTATCGCAATTATTGTTGAATGCTGACCATGCACTTTATCAGGCAAAACGCGAGGGGCGGAACAAATTGGTACTGGCCGATCTGCCACAACAGACTGCTTCCTGAGCAGGTCCCAGCTTGCAGTTTTCATATAAAAATTCAAAAAAACAGCATAATAATTCTTGATTATGCATATCCATCCCACTACACTAGGCGCCAGTTTGTGCTATAACTGGTAGCCTGTGTTTTAGTTAGTAAGAGTATTTCATGTCTGATATTTCAAAATCCCCGAAAATCCGCAGTGCGGTATTAGGCGCCGCTGGTTACAGTGGTGCAGAGCTCTGTGCCTTACTTAGCGCAAACCCTTATTTTGAACTCAGTTATGCTTTCGCTTCTGGCGGCCGCGATCCTGAACCGCTGGCCAGCTTATATCCGCGTTTTGCCCGTCAAGTCGATATTCTGGTGGAACCCTGGCAGGATAGCCTGATCCCTGAGCTGGATATCGAGGTAGCATTTCTGGCATTACCGCATGAGGCCAGTGAAGAGGTGGCGCCTAAACTGCTGGCCAAAGGGATTAAGGTGTTTGACCTGTCCGGCGCCTTTCGCTTAAAGCAGCCAGAGCTGTATCCGCAGTACTATGGCTATGTCCATCAGCATCCGGAATTACTCGAGCAAGCCGTCTATTCGTTAATGGAATGGCAAACTGAGCCGCTGGGTGATCTGGTCTCGGTACCCGGCTGTTATCCTACCGCTTGTTCACTGGCGTTATTACCGGTATTAAAGGCCGGTCTGGTTGCGGCGGATTGTATCCCGGTGATCAGCGCGACCAGCGGTGTATCGGGCGCAGGCCGTAAAGCCAGTCTGACCACCTCTTTCTGCGAAGTCGGCCTGAATGCCTATGGTTTCTTCAAGCATCGTCACCGGCCGGAGATTGAGCAGAACCTTGGCCGTAAAGTGGTATTCACCCCCCATCTGGGTAATTTTAAACGTGGCATTCTGGCCACCTGTGTGGTGAACCTGAACCCTGGTGTCAGTGCGGAGCAGGTAAAGTCGGCCTTTACCCAGGCCTATACCAGTAAACCGCTGATCCGCTTTACCGATAAATCCCCTAATGTGGCTGATGTTGCCGGCACTCCGTTCTGTGACCTTTACTGGCAACAGGATGGTGAACAACTGGTGATTATGTCGGCGATCGACAACCTGTTAAAAGGCGCGGCAGCACAGGCCATGCAAGCAGCGAACGTACGTTTTGGCAAACCGGAAACGGTCGGTTTATTTGCAGGAGCTGTCGCATGAAGCCCGTGGTATTAAAAATGGGCGGCCGCCTGTTACAAGACAGAGCGGCGCTGGATGCCTTGTTAGCGGTATGTGCCAACATTAAACAGCAGCGACCGGTGGTGCTGGTGCATGGTGGCGGTGACCAGGTTGATCAGTGGCTGGCGAAATTTGGTTTTAGTACCGAAAAAATTGATGGTCAGCGGGTGTCACCGGCTGAGCAAATGCCAGTGATAACCGGTGCCTTGGATGGTGCTGTCAATGCCGAAATGGTCAGCCGCGCGATATTAGCGGGTTTAAACCCCGTTGGTTTGAATTTGTCAGCCGGTAACAGCTGTCAGTTTAGTGTTAACACTAAACTGGGGGCGGTTGGTATCGCAAAGCCGGCTGAGCCGACCTTACTTAACCTGTTATTAGAACAAGGTTTTACCCCGGTATTTAGCTCTATTGGTATAGGTGCAGAGGGGCAGCTGTTAAATGTGAACGCGGATCTGGCTGCAGCGGCGATTTGTCAGCTGGTCAAGGGCCAACTGGTGTTACTGACCGATGTGCCGGGTATTTTAGATGCCCAGATGCAACTGATCCCAACCTTAAGCACGGCGCAAGCGGCTGAGCTGGTGACACAGGGCGTGATCAAGGGCGGCATGAAAGTCAAATTGGATGCCGCGCTGGAAACGGCGGCGGCACTTAAAAGCAATATCGTTGTTGCTGGTTGGCAGCATCCGGAAGATTTGCAAAACCTGATGCAGGATAAGCCCGTTGGCACCTGCATTATGTATTAACCTCAGGGCGCAGCTTAGCGCCACAGTATAAGGAAACCGCTTAGCGGATACGTGTGTTTTATGAGTAAATTAACCCAGCTGCTGTGTTTAGCTGAACTGGATCAGACACAACTTAAGGCGCTGCTCGAGTTAGCGCTGAATATCAAACAAAACCCGCAGGATTACCAGCAGGCATTAAAGGGCCGCAGCATTGCGCTGTTGTTTGAAAAGCCCTCGCTGCGTACCCGTGTCAGTTTCGATGTTGGTATTTACAAACTCGGTGGCCACAGTGTCTATCTGGATCAGCAAAACGGTGCCATGGGCGTGCGTGAGTCGGTAGAGGATTTTGGCAGCAATCTGGCTTGCTGGACCGATGCGATAGTGGCACGGGTTTACTCGCAAAAAACGCTGGTACAGCTGGCGCTAAGCAGTAAAAAACCGGTGATTAATGCGCTGAGTGATCTCTATCATCCGTGTCAGGCACTGGCCGATTTACTGACCTTAAAAGAGCAATATGGTGACCTGAGTAAAGTGCATCTGGCCTTTGTTGGCGATGGCAATAATGTCTGTCATTCTTTGATGTTGGGCGCCGCCATTATGGGCATGGATCTGACAGTCGTGACGCCACAGGGCTTTGGTCCGGATGCTCATGTGCTATTAAAAGCACAGGAGCTGGCACAGCACAGCGGCGCCAAGCTGACACTCAGTCAGCATTTATCGTCAGCCGCCGGTGCGGATGCGATCTATACCGATACCTGGGTGTCGATGGGGAATAAAGCCGATCCGGCACAGGTACAACGTATTTTTGCACCTTATCAAATTAATACCGCCGCCATGCAACGGTTGGCAGTAAAACATTTTATGCACTGTTTGCCGGCACATCGTGGTCAGGAAGTGACCAGTGAAGTGCTGGACAGTGAATTTTCTCTGGCATTGCAGCAGGCGGAAAACCGGATGCATGCACAAAATGCTGTGTTAGTCAGTTTATTTAGTTGAGGTTGGTGATGAGCGTAAAGAACGTAAAAAAAGTGGTACTGGCTTATTCTGGCGGTTTAGATACCTCGGCCATTGTACCTTGGTTAAAAGATAACTATGACTGTGAAGTCATCGCTTTCGTCGCTAATGTTGGCCAAGGTGATGAAGAGCTGGCCGGTGTAGAGCAGAAGGCCATTAACTCTGGCGCCAGTAGCTGCTATGTTGTCGACTTGCGCGAAGAGCTGGTAAACGAAGTGATTTTCCCAACCTTAAAAACCGGCGCCGTCTATGAAGGCCAGTATCTGCTTGGTACCTCAATGGCACGGCCAGTGATTGCCCGTGCTCAGGTCAAACTGGCACTGGAGCTGGGTGCTGATGCACTCTGTCATGGCTGTACCGGTAAAGGTAATGATCAGGTGCGGTTTGAAGGCGCTTTTGCTGCCCTGGCACCGCATTTGAAAGTTATTGCGCCCTGGCGGGAGTGGGAGTTTAACTCCCGGCAATCGCTGTTAAATTATCTGGCCGAGAAGAAGATCCCAACCACGGCTTCTGCCACCAAAATCTACAGCCGCGATGCTAACCTGTGGCATATTTCGCATGAAGGCGGCGAAATTGAAAATCCATGGAATGAGCCATCTGACCAGATCTGGATGTGGACCAAATCACCAGAGCAGGCGCCGGACAAAGCCGAATATGTAGAGTTGAGCTTCGAAGCCGGTGAGCTGAAAAAGGTTAATGGTCAGGCCATGAACGGCGTAACAGCCATTGAGCTGTTAAATGCCGTTGGCTCTGAGCATGGTGTTGGCCGGATTGATATCGTCGAAAACCGGTTAGTCGGTATGAAGTCCCGTGGCTGTTATGAAACACCAGGCGGTACCATTATTCTGGCGGCACTAAAAGGCTTGGAAGCGCTGGTTTATGACCGCACCTCACTGAAATATCGCGAAGAGGTGGGGTTAGAGTTTGCCCAGCTGGTCTATGATGGCCGTTGGTTTACACCTTTAAAAGACGCCTTACTGGCCGCTGCCACCTCCTTAGCGGCGCAGCTGACCGGTGATGTAGTGGTCAAGTTGTATAAAGGTAATGTCACTGTGGCCAAACGTCGCTCGCCGAATAGTTTGTACTCTGAAGCCTTTGCTACCTTTGAAGGTGATGAAGTCTATAACCAGAAAGATGCTGAAGGCTTTATCCGGTTGTACAGTCTGGCCAGCCGGATCCGGGCGCTGCACGCGAAGAAGGATTAAGTTATGGCGATGTGGGGTGGTCGCTTTACCGAAGCGACACTGGCTGAGTTCCGCGATTTTAACGATTCGCTGAGTTTTGATTATCAACTGGCGCTGCAGGACATCGCGGCTTCGCGTGCCTGGGCCGCCGGTTTGTTGCAAGCCGGTATTATCAATCAGCAGGAAGCGCAGCAACTGGATACCGGCTTGGCTGACTTAGCGGTGGCGATTGAGGCGGATCCGAAGTTACCGTTGCAAACTCAGGAAGAAGATATTCACAGCTGGGTGGAAGCTCAGCTTACCGCTAAACTGGGCGCGGTGGCGAAGAAGTTACATACCGGACGCAGCCGTAATGATCTGGTTGCTACCGATCTGCGGTTATGGACCCGGCTAAATGCTGGCTATGTGCGACAGGCGTTATTATCAGTACTCAGAGCCTTGCTGGTATTTGCCGAGCGAGCCGGTAGCGACGTGATGCCGGGTTTTACTCATCTGCAGCGCGCCCAGCCGGTTTTAGTGGCGCATTGGGCACTGGCTTATGTCGAGATGTTTAAACGTGACCTGAGTCGCTTAGATGACGCTGTAGCACGCTTAGATGTGTGTCCGCTGGGCTGTGGTGCACTGGCCGGTACTGGGGTGGCGATGGATCGGCATACACTGGCACAGCGTCTGGGGTTTGCCCAGGCAGCAGCCAATAGTCTGGATGCGGTATCAGATCGCGATTATGTGGTGGAGCTTTCCGCTGCCGCCAGCTTGTGTATGACGCATTTATCACGTTTGTCGGAAGATGTGATCTTCTTCTGCTCAGGTGAAGCGGCGTTCTTTAAACTGGGTGACGCCATCAGTAGCGGTTCTTCGCTGATGCCGCAAAAGAAAAACCCGGATGTATTTGAGCTACTGCGCGGTAAAACCGGCCGTGTGCTCGGACATTTGGTCGCCATTTTGCATGTGCTGAAAGGCTTACCGCTGGCCTATAACAAAGATATGCAGGAAGACAAACAGGGCTTTTTCGACCTGATGGCAACCTGGCAGCAATCTCTGCTGGTTTTGGCAACGGTATTACCCCATTTAGCAGTCAATACAGAGCAATGTCGTCGGGCCGCCGAGCTGGGTTATAGCAACGCGACGGATCTGGCTGATTATCTGGTAGCCAAGGGTGTGCCGTTCCGTGACGCGCATGAGCTGTCTGGAGCGCTGGTGTTAAAAGCTTCAGCGGCCAAGGTCGCGCTCGAAGCATTACCACTGACTGAGATGCAGCAGGTCAGCCCGCTGATTACCGATGACGTCTACGCTGCGCTGACTATTGAAGCCGGTTTGGCCAAACGAGCCGCCTATGGTGGTACAGCGCCGGTGCAGGTATTACAGCAGTTAAAACTGGCACAGCAATGGTTTGATACTGTTAGTCATTAGTGTGCTCAGCAAGTATAAAAAAACCGGCAGTGCCGGTTTTTTTATACTCTGAAAGTATGCTTAGAACAGCTCTTCCAGTTCCTGCTTTTGTTGATTGTTCTCACCAAATTGCACCTGAGGTACGCTACCTGATACGTATTGCGTCGGCTCAGTGCCAAGTTTGAAGAACTCAAAACTGCTGGTATGGTCAGTGCTGCGGCTTAACAGCCCGGTTGTCAGATCTATGCGCACTGACGAAATGCCGACCGGTGGCGTAACGGTTTTTTCCGGATAGGCAGGCAGGATCTGCCGCATAAAACTCTGCCAGGCAGGCATGGCGGTGCGGGCACCGGACTCAGCTCCGGCGCTTTGCTCCCGACCAAGATTGGCATTCCACAATGCCCGGCCGAGGCTGCGGTTAGCATCATCAAAACCGACCCAGCTGGTTACCGCCAGATCACTGTTAAAACCAGAGAACCAGGTATCTTTCGAATCATTGGTGGTACCGGTTTTACCCGCCAGATCACGACGGCGCAGGTTTTGTAGCTGCCAGGCGGTACCATTCCAACCTGTGCCCTGGCGCCAGTCGCCACCACCCCAGATACTGCTTTTCAGCGCATCGGCGATTAAAAAGGCGTTTTGTGCCGAAATCACCCGTGGTGCGGCTTGAATCGGTGTTTCACCGTCCGTTTCCTGACAAGCTTCACAAGCTAACAGCGGCTGATGTTGAAAGATGACTTTATCCTCGGCATTCAGTACCTTATCGACAACATAAGGCTGCACCAGAAAGCCGCCATTGGCGAAGACGGCATAACCGGTAACGACTTCCAACGGCGTCGACGAGGCAGAGCCCAGGGCCAGTGTCTCGTTGCGGGGCAGATCGGTGGCGCTAAAGCCAAATTTTAGTAACTGTTCGATAGTGGCGTCGATACCGATACCGCGCAATAAGCGGATGGAAACAACGTTTTTCGATTTCGCCAGAGCTTCGCGGATCCGGATTGGCCCGTCATAGACTGCTGGCGAGTTGCGTGGCCGCCAGGCAATACCGGCACCGGCATCCCAGTGGTGGATAGGAGCATCGTTCATTAAGCTGGCTAAGGTATAGTTATGCTCGAGCGCAGCAGAATAGATAAAGGGTTTGATATTGGAGCCTACCTGACGTTTAGCCTGGGTTACCCGGTTAAACTGGCTTTGCGCAAAACTATAGCCACCGACTAAAGAGCGGATAGCACCATCTTTTGGATCGATGGCCACCAGGGCACTGCTGGCGGCTGGGATCTGGCTCAGGCGCCAGAGCTCATCCTGCTGCCGTACCAGGATGTGCTGGCCGGGTTTCAGGATCGCCGCTGCTGTTTTCGGTGCCGTGCCCTGACGCTCATCGGTGATAAAGCTACGGGCCCATTTCAGGCCATCCCAGGACAGCTCCTGCAGTTGGCCGCCTTTTAGCAGCACCATGGCACTCTGCTGTTTCACGTCTAATACGATAGCCGGAATAAGGTCCTCAATACCTTGCTGACGGTCCAGGTAAGCATTAATTTCCGCAGGCTCAGGTCGGTTCTTCTCGGTAAATACCGGCTCTGCAGCATCGCTTTGCTGCAACTGACTTTGCCACAATTCGGCGACCGGACCACGATAGCCATGACGCTCATCATAGTCGTACAAATTCTGTTGCAGGGCCCGGCGGGCAATGGCCTGATCTTTACTATTGATAGTGGTATAAACGCGAAAGCCTTCAGTGTATGCAACTTCTTCACCAAAACGGTCAACCATTTGTTGGCGCACCATTTCGGCGATATAGGGAGCGGAGGCGGTGATCTGGGCACCATGTAACCGGCTGGTCACCGGGGCGGCGATGGCCGCGTCGTAGGTGGCGCGATCAATAGCGCCAGTGTCCAGCATCCGGCCAAGCACAACGTTACGACGGGCACGGGCGTTACTGGCTGAACGTACCGGGTTTAATACCGATGGCGCTTTGGGCAGACCGGCAATAATCGCCATTTCGTCAACAGTAAGTTCCTGTACCGTTTTACCAAAATACACCTGAGCCGCAGCTCCCACCCCAAAGGCGCGATGACCCAACTCAATTTTGTTCAGGTAGAGTTCAAGGATTTCATCCTTGGTCAGCAATTGCTCAATATGAATGGCCAAAAAGATTTCTTTGATTTTACGGATCAGCTTTTTTTCACGACTTAAGAAAAAGTTCCGCGCCAACTGCTGGGTAATAGTACTGGCGCCCTGGCTGAGCTCGCCAGAGGTGGCAACCACGGTTGCGGCCCGCATTATACCGATAATATCAATACCCGGATGCTCGTAAAAGCGGGTATCTTCGGTGGCCAGGAAGGCTTGAATTAAAAGCGGGGGCATTTCGTCCAGGCGTAATGGGATCCGACGTTGCTCACCAAATTGCGAGATCAGTTCGCCATCAGCAGTAAACACCTGCATCGGCGTCTGTAGTCTTACGTCTTTCAACGTAGCAACATCAGGCAGATCAGCTCTTAACCAAAAATAGGTGCCCGCAATGCCACCAACACCTACCAGGAAGGCTATAAAAACAAAAATGATCAGTTTTTTAAACCAAGACACCTGAAGACCCCAATTTTTAACTCCCAATTTGGTAATATCACTGCTAGTATATATTTATTAGACTGAGATTAAACGCTTTTTCTTGCCAAAAAATCAGCTCTGGGCTAAGAATAACTAACTATAAATCGCTAACAAAAAACGGCTGCAGGACGCTATGATTAAAAGCCTGTTTAGTAAACAACCCCCAATAATGGTGGGTATAGATATTGGCTCGCACTCTGTGAAAGCCGTACTGTTAAGTCAGCACAGCGGATATTATAAAGTGGAAGCCTTTGCGATAGAGCCTATGCAAAAAGGGGCTATGTCAGATCGCGAAGTGCAAGACATTGAAGCCGTTGGAAATGTGTTGGCTAAAATTCGTAAAAAGATCCCTCGCTCAGTAAAACTTGCAGCCACGGCCATCTCCGGCTCGACAGTGATAAGCAAAGTCATTTTTATGGATGTCTCCTTAACCGACGCTGAATTGGAGAGCCAAATAGAAGTGGAGGCTGATACGCTTATTCCTTATCCTTTAAATGAAGTAAGCCTGGACTTTGAAAAGCTTGATGTTAACGAAGCCGATCCCTCTAAAGTAAATGTTTTGCTGAGCGCCGCCCGGACTGAGAGTATTGAAGCAAGGGTCGCAGCCCTGACGCATGGTGGTTTTACTGCCAAGGTAGTAGATGTTGAAAGTTATGCCCTAAGCCGTGCCGCTGAACTGTGTTTGAATCAACTACCTGCCGATGCCGCGAACAAAGTGGTGGCCCTGGTAGATATCGGTGCCACTATGACGTTACTGAGTATCGTTGAAGGGGGGAAAACGCTCTATACCCGGGATCAGGTATTTGGTGGTGAGCAGTATACGCGGAGCATTCTGTCTTACTACAACAAAAGCTACGAGGAAGCCGAGCAAGCGAAGGTTAATGGTGATTTACCCCCCAACTATACGTTCGAGGTATTGGCGCCATTTCAAACTATGCTACTGCAGCAAATTCGACGTGGTATCCAAATGTATTTGACCAGCAGTGGTAAAGATGCGGTCGATTATTTGGTGGTGTCAGGGGGCTCAGCGTTAATCGAGGGTATAGATAAGCTATTAATCGATGAGCTCGGTATCCACACTGTGATTGCTCATCCGTTTTCCAGTATGGAAGTGTCAACCGCCATCGATCGCGACGTACTGGACAAGAGTGCACCTCAGCTGATGGTAGCGAGTGGTCTTGCGCTACGGAGTTTCTCATCATGGCATCTATAAACCTGTTACCCTGGCGTGAAGCCGCCAGAAAAGAGCGTCAGAAGAATTATGTCATGGTATTGGCGTTGACAGCTATAGTCAGTTTTCTGGTGTTCTTTCTGATTAACTTGGTTTACAACGCACGCCTGGATGGTCAGGCGAAACGTAACCAATATCTCGAGAGTGAGATCCGAATTCTGGATCAACGCATCGCTGAAATCCGTAATCTCAATGAGACAAAGCGTAGTTTGCAGCAACGGATGACGTTGATAGAACAGCTGCAAGGTAGCCGTAATCTCGGCACTCAACTGATGTTAGAGATCTCGCGCATCGTACCTTCCGGTGTTTATCTAACCCAGCTTGAGAAGAAAGGTTCTGCGCTGTTGTTATTAGGGAAAAGTGAATCGAATAACAGGTTATCTAATATGTTACGGGAGGCAGAGCAGTCAGAGTTGTTGTCGGCACCGTATCTGGAGTTTATCGAAGCCGGTAAGGAGCGTTCATCCTTGCTGAGTGATTTTCGTATGCATGTCAAGATTGCTGGCTACGAGGCATTGGAGCAACAAACCAATGCCGCTAACGCAGCTCAGGGAGGCAGATAATGGCACTTAATATGAAATTATCTGAAATCGATATTAACGATTTAGACCTCGAAAATATGGGATCTTGGCCCCTGGCCGTAAAAGTGATTTTCGCATTGATTGTTGCCGCGTTAGTTTCTGTTCTTAGCTACTATTTATTAATCGATAGTAAAATTGAACAGTTAAACGCAGCCAAGCAGAAAGAAACTGAGCTACGCCAAACTTATCAGACCCGGTATGCTTCAGCAGTAAACCTTGAAGTTTATCGTGAGCAAATGAAAGAAATGGAAGAGACATTTGCTATCTTGCTAAAACAACTCCCGACAACCCACGAAACACCTGGTTTACTTGATGATATTACCTATGTCGGCACAACCAGCGGATTAACTTTCATTCGGATTAACTGGGAACCTGAGATTGAAAAAGAGTTTTACACCGAGTTGCCGATAAAAATTGATGTAGTTGGCGATTATCATCAGTTTGGTAATTTCGTGAGTGAAGTCGCTAAGCTACCGCGGATTGTTAGTTTGCATGATTTCACTATCCAGGCCGATAAAGACAATAAACTAAAATTTAATGTGGTCGCGAAAACCTACCGTTATAAGGAGAGCACAAAATGAGAGCTCTTATAACTGTTGTCGCCGCTACCTTGTTTCTTACCGGTTGTTTTGATGATTTGAGCGATATTCAGCAACACATGGAAAATGTGAAATCCAACTCTCGACCTAGAGTGGAGCCTTTGCCACAAGCAAAAGAGTTTATCCATATACCTTACACAGTGGCAGGAACGCGCAGTCCCTTCTCTGAGCCGACACCCGAAGCAATTCAGGATCGATTCTTGCAACAGCAAGATTGTATGCACCCGGACCCGAACCGTCGTAAAGAACCACTGGAACGCTTTGCTTTGGATAATTTACGGATGCGCGGTACCTTAGGTGATGGTACTCAGCTGTGGGCTTTAGTGGAGTCGGCGGACAAGGCGCTACATAGAATCACGTTAAATAACTACATGGGGCTGTTTCACGGCAAAGTTATTAAGGTTGAACCCACTCATATTGACTTATTGGAGATGATCCCTGATGGGTCTGGTTGTTGGGTTGAGCGTACTACGCGAGTCCAGATGTTCGATGCTGCAACTGCAGGTAACTAAGTGTGCGAGTAAATCATGGATAAATTAATTAAGAATAAACCTACAGGATTTAAAGGCAGCAGACTTGGTTTGTTGGCGTTGCTGCTGAGTTCATTGTCAGCAACTGCAGCTCCTTTGCTGTACGAAGTTCGCTATAACCCGCTACTCAATGGTGAAACAGAAATTGAGTTTGTTTTCGACGAAACTTTGACACTAGAGCCCAAGGTGGAGCTTCTGCAGCAACCAGCCAGAATCAGTGTCACTTTTCCGTCTGCGGAGTTAGAGCAACGCTTAGCTGATATTCCGGTTCGGCAAGCGGGCGTATCAAACATCAGGTCAACGTTGAATGATGAAGGCGTTAATTCGATTATCAGTATGGATAACCTAAAGGTTTATCGTACTCGGTTGAGTGACAATGTATTCTCTGTACACTTAGCTGATACGCCTCAGGTTACTCGTCCTGGCAGCACCTCGGAGATTAACCCAAGTTTTATTAATCAGCTACAAGCAATTGATTTTAGACGCGGCGAGCGCGGTGAAGGCCGAGTACTGGTGTTTCTGCGTGAGAATGCTGCTGCAGTGGATATTCAGGAGCGACTAGGTAAGTTAGAGATTGAATTCCATAACACGTCAATTCCTGATGAACTACTTTATCAATTAGATGTGATGGATTTTGCCACTATCGTTAAAGGTGTTGAGACATTTCGCGAAGCCACTTCAACTAAGTTGATTATCGATACCACCGAGCAATTTACTTACAATTATCAGCAAGTTGATAATATTTTCACCGTCAATCTGGTGCGTGATACCAGTCGTCGCAGTATTCTTGGTGGAAATAAAGAGTTTAAAGGCCGCCCGATCTCTCTTAATTTTCAGGACATCCCGATCCGCACTGTGCTACAAATTATCGCCGACTATAACGGCTTTAACCTGGTCACCAGTGACACTGTGACCGGCAATATCACCCTACGCCTGGACGGTACACCTTGGGATCAGGCATTAGATATCGTGCTGCGGGTTAAAGGCCTGGATAAGCGGATGGAAGGCAATATCTTAATGGTTGCACCAACTGAAGAGCTGGCGGCACGTGAGGCGCGCGAGCTGGAAGCCCGGCAACAGGTTGAGCAACTAGAGCCGTTGTTCTCTGATCTGATCCAGATTAATTATGCCAAGGCGTCTGACCTGGCCGGTTTACTTTCAAATCGTGAAGCGACCTTGTTATCAGAGCGCGGTAGCGTAGTGGTCGATGAACGCACTAATACGCTATTGCTTAAAGACACTGCGAGAAATATCGAAAGTGTGCGCCGGCTGCTGGAACGCCTGGATATTCCGGTACGGCAGGTATTGATCGAGTCTCGTATCGTAACAGTTAACGATAATGTTACTGATGAGCTGGGGATCCGTTGGGGCTTTAGTGATCAACAAAGCACCAGTGGTGGAAACCGTGGGGTCTCTGGTACCGCACCTGGTGCTAACGGTATTTCTAATGGTAACTTCCCTGCATTGGACGACCGCTGGAATGTGAATTTACCGGTTTCTAATCCGGCTGGCAGCATTGCTTTCCATGTCGCGCGTTTGGCTGATGGTACCTTGCTGGATCTTGAGCTGTCTGCGTTAGAGCAGGAAAATAAGGGTGAAGTGATTGCCAGCCCCCGAATTACTACCTCAAACCAAAAAGAAGCCCGAATTGAGCAAGGTGTCGAGATTCCTTATGTTCAGGCTGCATCCAGTGGCGCAACGACCGTTGAATTTAAGAAAGCGGTATTAAGCTTGACGGTGACGCCGCAGATTACACCGGACAATAAGATTATTCTGGATTTGGTGATTACCCAAAATACCCGTGGTGAAACGGTACAAACGCCAACAGGTCCGGCAACAGCCATTGATACCCAGCAAATTATGACTCAGGTGTTGGCCGATAATGGCGAAACCATAGTACTGGGTGGGATTTATCAACAGCAAATCGTTTCTACGGTAAGTAAGGTACCGCTGTTGGGCGATATTCCATATATGGGTGTATTATTCCGCAACAAGCGTGAGCTGAACGAAAAGAGTGAGCTGTTAATTTTTGTCACGCCACGGATCCTGACGGAAGGCCAATAACTGAAGAGGCGCGGGTCTGGCCCGCGTCTCTGATATTTAGCTTGCCAATCAAAGGCCATTCCTGACATAATTCAGCGCTTCAATTTTTCGTGGGAGCCTAACGGTCCTTGAATTCAACTTTCCTTTGAAATAGCTGACTTAGCAATACGACATATGGCAGAAAAACGTAATATCTTCCTCGTAGGCCCTATGGGTGCCGGTAAAAGCACTATAGGCCGTCATCTGGCAGAGATGCTTCACCTAGAGTTTTATGATTCCGATCAGGAAATCGAACGCCGTACCGGTGCAGATATTGCCTGGGTATTCGATCTGGAAGGTGAAGAGGGCTTCCGGGTCCGTGAAGAGAATGTCATTCAGGATCTGACTGAGTTGCAAGGGATAGTGCTGGCCACTGGCGGTGGCTCAGTATTAAGCAAGGAAACCCGTAATCGCTTATCGGCACGGGGCATAGTGGTATACCTGGAAACACCAATCGAGAAACAGGTCGCCCGTACTCAGCGTGATAAGAAACGTCCACTGCTGCAGACCAAAGAAGAGCCAAAAGAAGTGCTCGAGCGTTTAGCCGCTGAACGTAATCCACTCTACAGCGAGATTGCCGATCTTACAGTGCGTACTGATGAACAGAGCGCCCGGGCCGTCGCTAACCAGATTATTGAACAACTAGGTTTCTGATTTCCAGCACAGGGGGCTGCTTATGCAAACCGTTGCCGTACAACTTGGTGAACGCAGCTACCCTATCCAGATTGCCCAGGCCTTTCCTGCCTTACTACCTGAGATCGCCGCGGCTGAGCAGGTGGTAATTGTTTCCAATCCTACCGTCGCTGCGCGCTATTTACCGCAAGTAGAGGCGTTGTTTCAACATCCTTGCCGGCATTATCTGGTACCGGATGGTGAGGCCTATAAAACGCTGGCAACCTTCGAAGCGGTTTTATGCTATTTGCTGGAACAAAAGCTGTCGCGGCAAGTGGTGCTGGTTGCACTGGGCGGCGGCGTGATTGGCGACCTGACCGGTTTTGTTGCCGCCTGCTATCAGCGCGGTGTGCGTTTTATCCAGATCCCAACCACCCTGCTATCACAGGTTGACTCCTCTGTCGGTGGTAAAACAGCAGTTAATCATCCGCTGGGTAAGAATATGATCGGCGCCTTTAAACAGCCGGAGCAGGTATTAATCAGCACCGCAACGCTGGCCTCTTTGCCGCCGCGCGAATTTGCCGCCGGTATGGCGGAAGTGATCAAATATGCATTGATTAGTGATTTACCGTTTCTGGACTGGCTGGAACAGCATGCTGATGCCATCTCTGCTCAGCAGCCGGCAACGCTGGCAGAAATGATCCGGCACTGCTGCCAGATGAAAGCCGATATTGTCAGCCGCGATGAAACTGAGCAGGGCGAACGGGCTTTACTTAATCTCGGCCATACCTTTGGCCATGCGATAGAAGCCTTCCTCGGATACGGTGAATGGTTACACGGTGAGGCCGTCGCTGTTGGCATCCTGATGGCGCATCAGCTGGCCCATAGCCGTGGTTATCTGCAGCTGGCCGAAGTAGAACGGGTGCGTAACATCCTGCAACACTTTAAGTTACCGGTGTCTGCACCAGCTTCAATGCATATTACGGATTTCCTGCCCTTTATGAAAACCGACAAAAAGGTGGTTAATGGGCAACTGCGCTTTATTTTGCCGGTCGCACTCGGTCGTAGCCAGATGCTCACTGATGTCAGTGAAGCCGAACTGATACAAGTATTCAACTGATGAAAATCAGAAGTCTGCAGCAACAGCTGGATCAAAATAGCTACCTGTTACCATCACAGCGGGACCTGCTGTCGCGCCTGCTATTTCAACTGGCGTTTAATGACTTCGATCGGCTGGCTATTGTTGGTGCCGCGGGCAGCGGTAAATCAACCTTAGCACTGGTGTTAGCTGAGTTATTTTCCGAATGTCAGGAAATGTCAGTTAATGTGGCGCTGGTGCAAAGCCCGCTGTCATTACAGCAACTGAGCAAACAACTATCACAGCAGTGGTTTGCTACTGAGCAGCTGGATACTGAGTCCTTGTTGGCGCGTTGTCGTACCGATAATACCTCTGAGTATGTATTACTGCTCGATGGTGCGGATACGCTGGATTTAAGTTGCTGGGCCTTGCTGGAACAATTACCGGCACGGCTGTTCTGCTTTGTGCCGCAACCCGACCCCAGATTTCAGTTAAATCTGACGATCCCGGCACTCTCCTTAGTGGATAGTCAGCAATTATTGCAACAGCAGCAGTTAGACCCCTTAGCGCTGGCGGAGCGTTTTGCGCTTAGCCAGGGTAATTTACATTTGTTGTTACAAATGCCGCTGATTGCAACCAAAACAAGTGCAACCAGAGACGGCGCTAGCAACACAAGTGTAACCAGAACGAAAAAGGTTGAGGCGCAAAGAGGATCTTTCCCATGGTTGGCTGCCGTCGCCCTGATAGCGGTCGTGGCGATAGCGGCAGTAAGCTGGTTAGGGCATACGCCATCGACAACGCTACCGCCGCTACCAACAAGTACTGCACCTGATAAGGCTGTAACAGCAAACACCCCTCAGGCTGAACTGATGCCGGATACGCCGGAGCCGCTACTGTCTGGTGCAGAGATGATTGAGCCGGAAGCGCTCGCATTAGCATCAGTGACGGCCGCAGAAATAACGGATCCCGGCACCTCGCCAATTGAACCTCATAGCGATGCTATAGCTGAACAGGTTGCTGAAGAAGCGACAACAGTTGCTGCCGAAACACCCGTTGCAGCGCCTGAGCAAGCGCCGGTAGCCACTAAGCCAGCCGCTGTAGTGCAACCGCAACCGGTCAGAGCAACAGCCACAACCACTGCTAAGCCAGCTGGTTCAGCAGTAACGGCTTTGGCTGCACTGGCCGCGACTGAGCGACTGGTACAACTGGCAGTATTATCTGATGAGGCAGCGTTAAAGCGCTTTCAGCAGCAATACCCAGGCTTGCAGTATCAACTGTATCAACGTCAGCAGCAGGGACGACAGCAGTGGGTGTTAGTCGCCGGCCCGTTTAAAAACAATGCCGCAGCCTCGGCCTATATCGCACAGTTACCGGCAAAGTTGCGTGACGCCGGCCCCTTTATCCGGACTGCGCGTTCGGTGCAGCAGGATCTTGCTGCTGCAACTCAGGATAATCGCTAAGTGCCGCCAAGAGTGCAACCAAAAGAGCCAGTAAAAATGCCGGCAAAAGTGCAGCAGAAAAGTCGGGCATTTTTGAAATGGGCCGGTGGTAAGTTCAACCTGGTCAGTCAGATTGAGCAACAATTACCGGGCGCAGCTTGTCTGGTCGAGCCTTTCGTTGGCGCTGGTTCGGTGTTCTTAAATACCGACTATCCGCGCTACCGGCTAAATGACATTAATGCCGATTTAATTGCGCTCTATAAGACCTTACAGCATGATGCAGAGCGCTATATTGCCGATGCCAGAAGTCTGTTTGTCGCCAGTGCGAATACTAAAGACAGCTATCTGGCGCTGCGTAAGCAATTTAATGAGCTGCATGATCCTTATCAGCGTGCGCTGTTATTTTTGTACCTGAACCGCCATGGTTACAATGGACTGTGTCGCTATAATCTCAGCGGTAAATTTAACGTGCCCTTTGGCAGTTACAAGAAGCCGTATTTTCCGGAAGCAGAATTGTATTTCTTTGCGGAAAAGGCGCAGCGTGCGGTCTTTAGCTGCCTGAGTTATCAACAAGTCTTTACCGATTTGCAAAGCGGCGATGCCGTGTATTGCGATCCGCCTTATGTACCCCTGAGTAAAACAGCCAGCTTTACCAGCTATGCCCGCCAGGGTTTTAGTCTGGATGATCAGGCTCAGCTGGCGATTTTAGCTGAACAAGCCCAGTTACGTGGTTGTAATGTATTGATCAGTAATCATGACACCACCTGGACCCGCAAAATATATCAACAGGCACGGCTAACCAGCATCGCAGTGGGGCGCTCGATCAGCCAAAATGGTCAGGGTCGGGGTAAGGTGCAGGAGTTGTTCGCTTATTATCCGGCGTTAGCGCAGCACCAGAAAAACGACTAATAACAGCAGGGCAACGAAACAGAGCGCGGCAAAGATACCGGTCAGGATATAAGGCACAGCGCTTTGGCTTTGAAAGTCTTGCTGACGCTGTTGCTCAGATTGTACCCCGATAAAGGCGCCGAAAACCGCTTTAAGCACCTGCTTGAAGCCGGGTTTCGCCGCAGTCATATCAGCTTTTCGGTGCGCTGGCAGGTAGCAGCCGACTTACCAGTTCCAGAAAATCGACAAAGTGAAATTGTGTCGAACGACTGTTACCAGAAAGCCAATTCATCCAGTTATGTTGGATATCCTGACAGCTTGCTTGGGTTGAAGGTGTGCAGATCTTTTCGGCGTCCAGCTGCCAAACTACAAAAGCAAGCATCATGCCGCCTGCTAGGAGCAGAGACTTGCTTGTTTTGGTTAGTTTCATGTTAATTCCTGTTAACCTGATGCAGAGTCCCAATGATAGTAGATTCTTTCGCCAGACACAAGCTGATTAATTATTAGACGCTGGTGCTGGCGACAAGTGGCAGGCTTTAGCCGTTAGAATGCTTTTGACACCCCAAAGATCACCCGGCTGTCACACAGCTTACAATCTTTGATATCGGTGTCGACGTAAGCCAGTGATAACCCAAGCCCCAGTACTTCGGTACTCAGAGTTACGCCGTAATCCAGATAGCTGGATGAGCTGTCATCCGAGAATTCATTATGGCCGACGTGGAAATCCACACTCAGGTTGTCCGTCAGTGCTAAACTATAGCCGGCATAGACATAGTAATACTTGCCGCTGTTGCCATAGTAGTCATCGCTGTAAGCCAGGCCCAGTGTAAAATCCTGATAGCTGACTGAGCCATAGAGTTCCCAGAAGTTCGACCCCTCGAACTCGGTGTTAGGGTAGCCATAACGCATAATACCGACATCGGCGCTCCAACCCTCGGCGATATCACCGCTCCAGCCCAACAGTACATCCAGCTCCAGTGTGCCCTGACCACCAAAATCGACACTGGAGCCCCAAACCGACAGGTACCAACCACTGTCAACGGCCAGGGTTAAACCACCTTGTAAGGCCGGCGCTTCTTCGGTTTGTGAGATACCACGGAAGGCGTAATCAGAAACAAAGGTCACATCACCACTGACTTCAACCGCTTGTGCCTGCGCACTGGCCAGGCTGCTGTTAACAATAAGCCGGATAAACCGGCCACGGAGCATTTTTTGATCGATGTCATTGTTATTCCCCTTAGATTGGATTCATCAAGGGAATTCCAAGATATATGCCAGATTATAAAGTTGATATATAACAGTGGTTTATTCTAATTGCTGGCCAATATTGCCATTTAGACTGCTGCTTGCTGGTGCAGTGCTGCCTGATTTTTGTGCAATCATCAGCGGCCTTGGCTGCTTTCTGCGCCAGAATTGAGTAAAGTCTGGGTTTTGGATCGGGAAACCTGTGCTATGCAACCTTACTTAATTGCTCCCTCTATACTATCAGCCGATTTTGCCCGCCTGGGCGAAGATGTGAACGAGGTACTGGCCGCCGGTGCTGACGTGGTGCACTTTGATGTGATGGACAATCACTATGTGCCGAATCTGACAATCGGGCCTATGGTGTGTCAGGCGCTGCGTAACTATGGTATTACCGCACCGATCGATGTGCATCTGATGGTCGAGCCGGTAGATAGCCTGGTGCCGCAATTTGCTAAGGCGGGCGCCAGTATTATTACCTTCCATCCGGAAGCCTCTAAACATATCGACCGTACCCTGCAATTGATCAAAGACCATGGTTGTCAGGCCGGCCTGGTATTTAATCCGGCAACGCCACTGAGTTACCTCGATTATGTGCTGGATAAGGTCGATGTGGTGTTACTGATGTCTGTTAACCCCGGTTTTGGTGGTCAGAAGTTTATTCCGGCAACGCTCGATAAGCTGGCCGCAGTGCGTCAGCTGATTGATCACAGTGGCTTGCCGATCCGGCTGGAAATTGATGGTGGGGTCACGGTAGCGAATATTGGCGAGATTGCTGCTGCCGGCGCGGATATGTTTGTTGCCGGTTCGGCGATTTTTAACAGCCCGGATTATGCTGCGACTATCGCACAGATGCGGCAGCAACTGGCAGCGGTAGCCGGTTAATGTATAATAGCGCTCTTTTTTTCGAACTTAACACAGGATTATGCACAGCATGAGCAGTAAACCCATAGTACTCAGTGGCGCCCAGCCATCCGGACAACTGACTATCGGTAACTATCTGGGCGCACTGCGGCAGTGGGATCAGATGCAGGACGACTACAACTGTCTGTATTGCATTGTCGATCTGCATGCGATTACTGTGCGGCAGGAACCGGTAGCACTGCACAGTGCCTCGCTGGACAGTCTGGCGCTGTATCTGGCTTGTGGTATTGATCCAAAGCGCTCAGCCGTTTTTCTGCAATCGCATGTCCCTGAGCATAGCCAGCTGGCCTGGGTGCTGAACTGCTACACCCAGTTTGGTGAGCTGAGCCGGATGACCCAGTTTAAAGATAAGTCAGAGCGGCATAACAATAATGTGAATGCCGGTCTGTTTACCTACCCGGTGCTGATGGCGGCCGATATCCTGCTGTATCAGGCGAATCAGGTCCCTGTAGGTCACGATCAGAAACAACATCTGGAATTGGCGCGCGATGTCGCGCTGCGCTTTAATGCGCTGCATGGTGACATCTTTACGGTGCCGGAGCCCTTTATCCCTCAGGTGGCAGCCCGGGTGATGAGCCTGCAGGAACCAACCAAGAAGATGTCAAAATCGGATGACAACCCGTGGAACTTCGTCGGCTTGCTGGAAGATCCGAAGATGATCAGCAAGAAATTTAAAAAAGCCATCACGGACTCTGAAGATCCGCCACGGGTATATTTCGACCTGGATAACAAGCCAGGGGTTGCCAACCTGCTGAATATTCTAAGCGGGGTTACCGGTAAAACGGTGGCGGCACTGGAAGCCGAGTATGAAGGCAAGATGTACGGCCATTTAAAAGGTGATGTTGCTGATGCGGTCATCGCCCTGCTTGAGCCGGTACAGCAAAAATTCCGTGACATCCGGGCCGACCAAACGTTAATGCAGCAAGTGATGCGCGAAGGTGCCGCCAAAGCCCGTGAGCATGCCAGCCGCACCCTGGCAGCTGTGAATGCTGCTGTAGGTTTTGTGGCGCCCTAAGCGCTACTGTTGTTGCCGGAGCTCCGCTGATGCAGCAGGTCGCCTTTCTGACCCAACATGGCAAGGTGCCGCTGCTGACCGAAGCCCTGGCGGCGCTGGGTTGGCAGATCCAGGCGGTCAGCGGTTTTGATACCGACTTGCTAGGCAGTTTTGCTGGTGAGCGGCCGCGTTTTATGACAGCGGCCGAATGCGCATTACGCAAAGCGGCTCTCGCGGCAGAGTTATCCGGTTCGGCGATCGGTATCGGCAGTGAGGGCAGCTTTAATGCCGGCCCCTATGGTCTGGGTACCCTGAATCAGGAGTTGCTCTGCTGTGTCAATATTGACGAGGGCTGGGCAGTGACTGCAGTGGCACAGCAACTTTGTAGTGCCCGTAGCTGGCAGCTTACCGAAGCTGCCATGTTACAGACTATACTGCCCACGATCCCCGACGGACAACTGCTATTGGTAAAGCAGGGATCTCGCCTGGAAAAGGCATTAACGCCGGCGCAGGCGCTGTTGTGCTGCGAGCAATGGTTAGCCAAAGGCGCGGTAACGCTCGAATATGACTTACGTGCCCACTGCAGTCCGGAGCGACAGCAGGTGATCCGGTTGGCGGCCGACAATTTGCGGCAACGGCTGCAACAACTTTGCCCGCGTTGCCATAAACCGGGGTTTTGGCCTGAGCTGCCGTTAGCCGGTTTACCTTGTGCCGACTGTGGTCTGCCAACGTCGCAGCCCCGCGGTCTACGTGCCTGCTGTCGCTACTGCGATTATCAGCAAGACTTTTTGCATAGCAGCGGTTTCGCCGATCCGGCCAACTGCCCGCAATGTAATCCATAGCGCGTGAAACCGCCTAAAATAGTACGGGTAACCGATGAAAAGAGTATCTGATGAAAACTGAGCTATTAGCTGCGGATCAGCCAGCAGATGTCAGCCGGGCGGCAGCCCTGCTGCAGCAGGGTGAGTTGGTGGCAGTGCCAACAGAAACTGTGTATGGTTTAGCGGCCAATGCGACAGATGCCGATGCGGTGGCGAAAATTTTTCAGGCCAAAGGTCGGCCGGCGGATCACCCCTTGATTGTCCATATTCCAACACTTGAAATGCTGGAACAGTTTGCGGTAGAGATCCCACAAAGTGCCTATCAGCTGGCCGCTGCCTTTTGGCCCGGCCCCCTGACGCTATTGCTAAAAAAGGCGCCGCAAGTCAGCACTGTGGTGACCGGTGGTCTGGAAACCATCGGGATCCGGATGCCCGCACATCCGGCACTGCTGTCGTTGTTGCAACAAGCCAGACTGGCGGTTGCCGCGCCGTCGGCCAATCCCTATAAGAAACTCAGTCCAACCCGTGCCGCTCAGGTGCTGCATGGCATGGCCGGGAAAATTGCCGCCGTGCTGGATGGCGGACCGTGTGAGCATGGTCTGGAGTCGACCATTGTCGATTTAACCACTTCACCGCCGCAGATCCTGCGCAGCGGGCCGATAACGGCCGCGCAGCTGGGACAGGTGCTGGGGTGTGCCGTCAGCACACCGCGCGAGCACCAGGTTAAAGTGTCCGGTAATGTCGGTGCCCATTATCAGCCGAATACCCCTGTCTATTTGTTGCCATCTGATGCATTAATAGCGCAGCTTGCCAACAGTACCGTGCCTACTGCGGTACTGCATTTTAGTGCCTTGCCATTACCTGCGGTTAGTTACCAGCAACAGTTACCCGCCAGTGCGGCAGCTTACGGCCAACAACTTTATCACCAGTTATTTCTGGCCGATCAACAAGGCGTGGCGCAGATCCTGGTCGAGCTGCCCCCGCACAGCCCAGGCTGGGAAGCCGTGCAGGACCGGTTACGCCGTGCTGCCTGTCATGAGTAACAGCGACGGAATCATGTTATGTTGTTAATGATTGATAACTACGATTCCTTTACCTGGAATCTGGTGCAGTATTTTCAGGCACTGGGGCAGCAGGTGTTGGTTAAACGCAATGACGAGCTGTCATTGGCGCAAATCCGTAATCTGGCGCCAGATTATCTGGTGATCTCACCCGGCCCGGGCAACCCGGATCAGGCCGGTATCAGTTTGAAAGCGATAGAACATTTTGCCGGCAGCTTGCCGATCCTCGGCGTTTGTCTGGGCCATCAGGCGATTGCCCAGGTGTTAGGGGCGAAAGTACTGCGCGCGCGTCAGGTGATGCATGGCAAAAACTCCCTGATTGAACACCAACAGCAATCGCTGTTTGCCGGTCTGCCAAGCCCGCTTAGCGTGACCCGCTACCACTCGCTGGTGGTGGCTGCCGAGACCTTACCTGCTGCGGCTGTTCACACTGCCTATACCGCTCCTGAGCCGGATGGCTGGCGGGATCTGATGGGGCTTTGGCTGCCCGAACTGCAATTACACGGTGTGCAGTTTCATCCGGAAGCCATTTTGACCGAACATGGTCGGACCATGTTGGCGAATTTTTTAGCAGTGACTGCTTAAGCTGTGTCGTCAACCGCAGCCAATTCTGCGCCAGCGCTGATGGCTGCTGCGTTAGACTGACAATCGCAGCCAATACAGTTGCTCAAGCCAGCGCTTAGTTATTCAAATCCTATGCAAATCTATCTGCAGGCCTTGTATTTTCTGGCTTGTACGGCTTTTTCCGGGCAAGACAACGCCTTTTAAATCTGTAATAATGCGTTTAAGGCCCTTTTATGGCCCACTTACAAATTTGTACCCGCCCGCATAAGAAGAGGACACGACAAAATGACTGCTGATATTCAGGTAACCAGAGCGCTGTTTGACGAAGTAATGGTGCCCAACTACGCCCCGGCAAAATTGATCCCGGTAAAAGGTCAGGGCGCCCGCGTCTGGGATCAGGAAGGTCGTGAATATATTGATTTTGCCGGCGGTATTGCAGTGAGCAGCCTCGGCCATTGTCATCCGGCACTGGTTAATGCACTGAAAACCCAGGCCGATAAGTTATGGCATCTGAGCAACGTGCTGACGAACGAACCTGCGCTGCGGTTAGCGAAGAAACTGGTTGAGCAGACCTTTGCCGAAAAAGTCTATTTCTGTAATTCTGGTGCTGAAGCGAACGAAGCGGCCTTTAAACTGGCCCGGCGCTGGGCACTGGATACCCATGGTGAGCATAAGAACGAAATTATCTCTTTCGCTAAGAGCTTCCATGGCCGGACCTTTTTTACCGTAACTGTGGGTGGTCAGGCATCGTACTCCGATGGTTTTGGTCCTAAGCCAGGCGCGGTGTTACATGCAGAATTTAATAATCTGGACAGTGTTAAAGCACTGATTTCCGATAAAACCTGTGCCATCGTGGTGGAACCGATCCAGGGTGAAGGCGGCATTATCCCGGCGACGGCTGAGTTTCTGCAGGGATTACGCCAGCTGTGTGATCAACATAACGCCCTGTTGGTGATGGACGAAGTACAAACCGGCGTTGGCCGTACCGGTAAGCTATACGCCTATATGAACTATGGTGTAACGCCGGATATCCTGACCAGTGCCAAATCTTTAGGCGGTGGCTTCCCGGTGGGGGCTATGCTAACTACCACTGCCATTGCTGCTCATCTGAAAGTCGGTACTCATGGCAGTACCTATGGTGGTAATCCGCTGGCCTGTGCTGTTGCTGAAGCGGCGATTGATACTATCAACACCGCGGAAGTATTAAGCGGCGTACTGAAGAACGAACAGGTCTTCCGTGAATGTCTGCAAGCCATCAATGAAAAGTACCAGGTGTTTACCGAGGTGCGTGGCAAAGGCATGCTGTTGGGTGCGGTGTTAAATGAAAAGTATAAAGGACGGTCACGTGATTTCTTCCTGGCCGCGGCCGATCAGGGCTTATTTGCGCTGGTTGCCGGCACAGAAGTGGTGCGTTTTGCGCCGTCACTGGTGATTACTGAAGACGAGATCCGCGAAGGTATGCGCCGCTTTGAAGCCGCGGTGCAGCAAGTTACTGCCGCCTGATCTGACAGGCTCCAAAGGTGACACTAAGAGCACCGGAGCCGGCAACCTCGTTTGCCATAACCATATTACTTTAAAGCAAGCAAAATGACTCATGGTACAACAGCGGCTATCCAGCGGGATGCCGCTCTGACCATGGGATAGAGCAAAAATGGAGTAAGCGACCATGATGTTAATTCGCCCGATCCGAGCGAATGATTACCCGGCGCTGTATCAGATGGCAGTGGAGTCCGGTCACGGCTTTACGTCCCTGCCGGTGAATGAAGAGCTGTTGATGCGCAAAATCAGCCGCTCGGAGGCGTCTTTTGCCAAGACGGTCTCTGCCCCGGGGGATGAAGGCTATCTGTTTGTATTGGAAGACAGTACGACCGGCCAGATCTGTGGTACCAGTGCCCTGGAAGCCGCGGTTGGTCTGGATGACGCCTTCTACCATTATCATTTGGGTAAGGTAGTGCATAGCTCCCGCTCGTTGGGAGTCTACAAAACAGTAGATATTCTGACGTTGTGTAACGATTACACTGGCGTCAGTGAACTCTGTACGCTGTTTCTGCGCACCCCTTTTAGGCAGAAGCATAATGGTCGTTTGTTATCGAAAATGCGTTTTTTGTTCCTGGCCGAGTTCCGGCAGCGCTTTGCAGATAAGGTGATCGCGGAGTTACGGGGGGTGTCCGATAGCCAGGGTAATTCACCTTTCTGGCAATGGCTGCAGGAAAACTTTTTTGCGCTGGATTTCCCAACCGCAGACTATCTGACCGGTATTGGTCAGAAAGAGTTTATTGCCGAGCTGATGCCTAAGTATCCGATCTATGTCAGTTTACTTAGCAAGGCGGCACAACAGGTGATTGGTAAGGTCCATGAGCAAACCCGGCCGGCGCTGGCGTTACTGGAGTCGGAAGGCTTTGCCTGCCGTGGCTATGTCGATATCTTTGATGCCGGTCCGACGGTAGAAGCGCGGGTAGAGCAGATCCGCACGGTCAGAGACAGTAAACGTTATCTGGTAAAGATTGGCGCTGTGGCTGCCGGCGAACCCTGTTTAATCAGCAACACGTCGTTGAGCGGTTTTCGGGCATCCTGGGCTGAGTTGAATTTAGCGCCGGAGCAGGAACATATCATGATCCCGCCAGAGCTGGCGACAGCACTGAATGTGGCTGCCGGTGACTGGGTGCGGGTGAGCAAAATTTAACACAGGAGTAGCAGATGAACCAGGCAGTGCAGTTTATTAATGGTCAATGGCAGGCCGGTACCGGTAAACCGATGCAATCTATCGATCCGGCTAAGAATCAGCTGATCTGGCAAGGGCAGGCCGCCAGCAGTGAACAGGTGGCAGCCGCGGTTGCCGCTGCGCGTGAAGCCCAATATAGCTGGGCGGATCTGAGTTTCGAACAACGAGTTAGTGTGGTAAAGCGCTTTGCCGAGCTGTTGAATCAGCATAAAGAAGCCCTGGCCGCCTGTATCGCTGAAGATACCGGTAAGGCGCTGTGGGAAAGCCGCACTGAAGTGACGGCGATGATCGGTAAAATCGATATTTCGGTACGGGCCTATGAAGAGCGCACCGGCGTAAAAGAAAACCCGATGCCGCAGGGGCGTGCCTTTGTGCGCCATAAGCCGCACGGCGTGGTTGCCGTATTCGGCCCCTATAATTTCCCGGGACACTTACCAAACGGTCATATCGTACCTGCGCTGTTAGCGGGTAATACCGTGGTATTTAAACCCTCTGAGCTGACCCCGAAAGTGGCTGAGCTGACGGTAAAAATTTGGCAGGAAGCCGGTATCCCGGCCGGGGTGATCAACCTGGTGCAAGGCGAAGTGGACACCGGTAAGGCACTGGCCAGTGATGATGGCATCGACGGCCTGTTTTTCACCGGTAGCTCCCGCACCGGTCACTATCTGCACCAGCAGTTTGCCGGCCGGCCGGAGAAAATTCTGGCGCTGGAAATGGGTGGTAATAACCCGCTGTTGGTAAAGGATGTCGCTAATATCGATGCGGCAGTACATGACATTATTCAATCGGCCTTTATTACTTCTGGCCAGCGTTGTACCTGCGCCCGTAAGCTTTATCTGCCGGCAAATGCCGAAGGTGATGCGATTCTGGCGCGGTTACTGGATGTCAGTAGCAAGATCCAGGTTGGTGAGTACGATGCGCAGCCTCAACCCTTTATGGGCTCGATGATTTCGGTGGCCGCGGCGCAAAGTATGCTCAAGGCTCAGCAGCAATTAGTCGCCCTAGGCGGTAAGATACTGCTGGAGTTAAGACAGCTGGATCCGGCTAAAGCCTTGGTCACGCCGGGTATTATCGAATGCTCAGACATCACTGACTTCCCGGACGAAGAGCACTTTGGCCCGCTGTTAAAAGTATTCCGCTTCACTGACTTTGATCAGGCCATTGCCGCCGCGAATCACACCAGCTTCGGTCTGTCGGCAGGCTTACTCAGCGATAGCTATGAGCTGTATCAACACTTCTACAAGCGGATCCGCGCCGGCATCGTTAACTGGAACCGGCCTATTACCGGTGCCAGCTCGGCGGCGCCTTTTGGCGGTATTGGTAAGAGCGGTAATCACCGTGCCAGTGCTTACTATGCGGCAGATTACTGCGCTTATCCGGTCGCGTCAGTGGAGCTGGAGCAGGTGGTGTTACCTGAACAGTTGTCACCTGGCCTGGTGTTTTAAGACAAAATAAATCGGAGCTGCGGCTCCGATTTGTTTTCCGGGCAAATATTTGCTTAAATGATTGAAATCCTTTCGCTGTTCGGGCAAGTTATCCGGCAGTCGCTTCTCAATCAGTGGTGCACAGGTAGGCTATGGTTATTGATAAACCCGGTTATGAACACCTGATCCAGTTCTTAACGGAACATCTGTCGTTGTTTACTGCGACAGGTCCTGCTGCGCCGGCCAATAAAACGATTGGTGTACTATTGGAAGAGAAGATTGCAGAACAAATCATTACCCTCTGTACCCAACACACCGAACTGGAAACCAACCACCGCTCCCTGATTATCCGTGAGGTCGATGGCATTATGTATGATTTTCAGGAGATCCTGTCTTCCGTGCTGGATAAGCCTGCGACACAGGACCAGCAAGATCTGATTAACGAAATTGCCCTGCTAATTAAAAATCTGTTTGATAACGCCATTGCCGCCCTGTTTGATTAGGGCGCGTTAAGCGCGGCAACAGCCCCCTGCAAAGCTCAAGCTGCTTTAAATCTGACCACTCAGCCCCGGTGCGGCTGATAATTTTGCTGGCGACTTAACCGAGTTTTCCGTAGAATACTGAGCCTTATTTTTGAGCTGAGACAGTCTGATGGAAGCTACCGTAAGCTGGGTGAATAATCTGACCTTTCTGGGGCGTTCAGGCAGCGGCCACGCTGTGGTTTTTGATGCCGATCGCGACAGCAATACCGCGCCCACGCCAATGGAAATGCTACTGATGTCGGCCGGTGCCTGCTCCTCGGTTGATGTGGTGGGTATTCTGCAAAAAGCGCGGCAACAGGTCCGGCACTGCGAGGTGCAATTGTCTGCGGAGCGCGCAGAGACAGTGCCTAAGGTGTTCACCAAGCTGCATTTGCATTTTGTGGTCACCGGCACCGACTTAAGCGAAAAGCAGGTAGAGCGGGCGGTTAATCTGTCGGCGGAAAAGTACTGCTCAGTTTCGATTATGCTGGCACAGAGTGTCAAGGTAACGCATTCGTTCAGTGTGAAACAGGCTGAATGATTAGGATGACTGCAAGGTCAGGCTGAAAGTTAACTGCGGCGTCTGGTGCGTCGTTAGCGGAGAGCAAAGAAATTGGTTAAGCCTTTTGAAAAACTGAAACTGCATGGTTTTAATAACCTGACCAAAAGTTTAAGTTTTAGTCTGTACGATATCTGTTACGCCAAAACCGAACAGCATCGGCAGGAATATATTGAATATATTGATGAGCAGTATAATGCGGATCGCCTGACAGATATTCTGACTGAAGTTGTCGATATCATCGGCGCCAATATATTGAATATCGCCCGGCAGGACTATGATCCACAAGGTGCCAGCGTGACTATCCTGGTTAGCGAAGAGCCGGTGCTGGTTGACCCTGATAATTCAGAGAACCCGGGGCCGCGGCCTGATGCGGTGGTGGCACATCTGGATAAGAGCCATATCTGTGTTCACACCTACCCGGAAGTGCACCCGCATGATGGTATCTGTACTTTCCGTGCTGACATTGAGGTGTCGACCTGCGGTATTATTTCGCCGTTAAAAGCGCTGAATTTCCTGATCCATAGTTTTGAGTCCGACGTGGTCACCATCGACTACCGGGTACGGGGTTTTACCCGTGATGTCAGTGGTACTAAACACTATATCGACCACCCGATTACCTCAATCCAGAATTTTATGGATGAGGATACGAAGAAAGCTTTCCAGATGATTGACGTTAACGTTTATCAGGAAAACCTGTTTCATACCAAGATGATGTTAAAAGAAGGTGATTTAAACAATTACCTGTTTGGTATGGGCACCGATTCGATGACGCCGGAAGAGCAGAAACTGATCTCGAAAAAAGTGTTCCGCGAAATTAAAGAGATTTTCTACGGCCGTAACCTGCCGGAAATTAAGTAAGCGTCACACCGGATAGTCACACAGCCAGCCTTATGCTGGCTGTGTTGTTTTTGCCGCCCGTAGGCCCAGATATTAAATTCAGATATTAAATAATGAGCCCTGACCGCGGGCTTCCCGTCGCTTTAGCATCAGCGCTTCAATCAGTGGCGTCAGGATCAGCTCCATCGCCAGCCCCATCTTGCCGCCGGGCACCACCAGCGTATTAACCCGTGACATAAAGGCACCGTCAATCATCTGCAAATAATAGGGAAAGTCGACATGCTTGATACCGCGAAAGCGGATCACCACAAAGCTTTCGTCCAGCGAAGGGATATCTTTAGCACTGAAAGGATTCGAAGTATCGACTGTCGGCACACGCTGAAAGTTAATATGGGTGCGCGAGAACTGTGGCGTAATATGATTAAAATAGTCTTCCATGCTGCGGACTATACTGGCCTGCACCGCCTCGCGGCTATGGCCGCGCTCTGAGGTGTCGCGGATAATTTTCTGGATCCACTCCAGATTGACGATAGGCACCATCCCAATCAGCAAATCGACATGCTGGGCGACATTATGCTGTTCCGTCACTGCGGCGCCATGCAAGCCTTCGTAAAACAGCAGATCGGTATTTGGCCGCAGGTCCTGCCAGGGCGTAAAGGTGCCGGGCAACTGGTTATAGGGCACGGCTTCGTCAAAGGTATGCAAATAGTGACGGATCCGACCGGTGCCATTCTCGGCGTAACTGGCAAAAAAGTTTTCCAGGGCGCCAAAGTCATTGGCTTCGGGGCCAAAATAGCTGATATAGCGGCCTTCTTCCTTCGCTTTACGGATCGCGACATCCATTTCCGGCCGGCTGTAACGATGAAAACAATCACCTTCAACAAAGGCGGCATCAATGCCAAGGGTGCGGAAAATATGCTTAAAGGCATTGCTGGTGGTGGTGGTGCCAGCGCCAGAGGAGCCGGTAACGGCAATGATAGGATTTTTATGCGACATAACACTTACCAGAAGCTGAATTAAAAGTACCTTAGCGGATCCGCAGGGCTTTACGCAACCCACCTTTTTGTTGATCCGAAATGGCTGGCTTAAGTACAAGCTGGTAATACCCGCAATTTAATAGGAGAACCTCACATGTCTGGCATCTTAATGCCGTTGTTTTTGATTGCCATTTTACCTTATCTGGCAAAGCTGCCTCTGGTCTGGGCTATGCACCGCGCCGGTGGCTACGACAATCATTATCCGCGTCAGCAACAAAGCCAGCTCAGTGGTTTCGGTCAGCGTTGTACTGCGGCGCATTACAATAGCTTTGAGGCGCTGGCGTTCTTTAGTGTGGCCGTGCTGATGGTGCTGGCGGTCGGGCAGGTTACACCATTGATGCAACTGTTGGCCTGGAGTTTTGTTGGTTGTCGAGTCGGCTATCTGCTCTGTTACTGGCTGAACTGGGCGACGCTGCGTAGTCTGATCTGGTTGGCATCGATGGCCAGTGCCATCAGCTTGATGCTGCTGGCACTGGCAAGGCTTTAAAAGCGAAAGGTCGCCAAAATCGGATCGTGGTCGGAAGAACGATACGGGTTTGGCGCAAACAGTTGCTCACGCTGACTGGCGGGTTTAAAACGGGTGCTGTAATCCAGCAACACAGGCTCATCGGCATTAATAGGCCAATGTGTAAAGCCAACCATCTTTTCTGCCAGCGCCGGTGTCGTTAACAAGTGGTCCAGTGAACCGCTTTGTCCTCTGAATACAAAGGAATAGGACGCCGCCTTACCATCATCCAGATATTGCCAGCCTTGTTGTTCAAACCAGCGGATCGGATCTTCCTGCCGGTAGGCATTAAAATCACCCATAATCACCTGATATGTCGTGGTCACCCCGGTTGGGGTAGTCGCTAACCACTGATGTAGCGCCGTTGCTGCCTCAACCCGGGCGGCATTCCAGCAGGCCTGGCCATCGCCCTGATCGCGCTGTGCGTCGTAATCGGCGTTACCGGTTCTCGGACAGCTGCCTTTTGATTTAAAGTGATTAATCGCCACCGTCACCACCTGCTCTGATGCGTGATGCCGGAAGCTTTGCGCAACCGGTGGCCGATGCAAGCGGGTAAAGGGCGCGGCAGTTTGGCTGGCCGCCTGACCCACTGCTGTTACCCGGCTGGCCCGATAAAACAGGCCAACTTTAATATCGTCGCTGCCCGGTGCGTCGGCAAGTACTACTTGCTGGTAAGGCTCGCTGCTGCGTGCGTTTAAGGCGGCTAGCAAGGTCGCGCTGGCACTGCCCTCGGCATAGCCATTATTCTCCAGCTCCAGTAAGCCGATAATATCGGCATCCAGTGCCAGCAGGGCTTCCACCAACTTGGCTTGCTGGCGCGCTAACTCTGCTGCATTCCGCGCACCACGCCGGGTTGGGAAGGCATTTTCCTGGCCATGGCCGGTAAAGAAATTCAGCACGTTATAGCTGGCGATGCGTAACTCATCCGCTGCGGTTTTGTCAGGTGCAGCCGGCCTCGGATTAGTTGTGATAAAGCTGGGTTTTGCCGTTGGTAGCAAGCGGTAACCGCGTTCATCCTGGTGCAGGATCCCTTCAATATTCAGTACCTGATCGCCGACCCGTAAACTGTTATATGCACTGAGCCCGGTGTCCGGGTATGGCAGCGGATCCGGATTTTGCTGATAATGGCCGTCATCAAGCAAAATACTGCGTCTGTCATTTTCTGCGGCCAGTTGCTGTGCGGCGGCACCTGGTGTTACCACCTGCGTCGGTACCATCAGCCGCTGGTCGGCTAGCATAATTTCACCATAGCGCCCCAGATTATAGCTGTCCGTCACTACCAGTGGCTGCTCGATCCGCAGCCACATCCCCTCGTAAGCTTCCCAACTTAGCTCGGCTGGCAAGGGTAGGGTCAGACTCAGCGGCGCCAGCTCGGCCTTGCCACAGTCACTTAATACTTCAGCATCGATCAGGCTGGTCAGCTGCTCGACTTCGGCCACAGTGCCGCGCACACTTAACAGCTGGCCGGCCTGGTACTGTTCGGCGTTATTCAGCGCGACAAAGATACCTTCGGCCGTCAGCGGGTCCTGATCCGGTACCTGACTTTGCAGCATCAGGCCGGGCATAGGGCCATCAGCATAGACTACGCCGAGCACGACACCCTGAATACTGACCTGCTGGCCGAGTAGCGGGCTTTCTATCCCTCTGCCCTGCACCTGCGCGATACTATGTGATTCGGCTTCGCAGCTAACAGGTGCCTGCTGGCAGGCCGTTAACAACAGCAAGCTACTCAGGCTGAGCCATAACGATTTTTTCATGTTGCAATCCCGATAAAAAAAGGTGCCGCAGCACCTTTTACACTTTTGCTAAAGGTTATTTTTGCTGTTCGCGCGCGACTGCCCGGTAACCGATGTCGGTACGGTAATACAGTTGCTCCCAGCTAATCGCACCAGCCAGTGTATAGGCGGCTTGTTGCGCGGCGGTGACAGTCTCACCCAGCGCAGTAGCACAGAGTACCCGACCACCGTTAGTCAGCACCTGACCATCTTTCAGCTCGGTACCGGCGTGAAACACCTTGCCTGGTAACTGCGCGGCTTGCTCCAGACCGCCGATCACCTTACCTTTGGCATAGGTATCCGGATAGCCACCTGCGGCCAGTACCACGCCCACTGCGGCCTGTGGACTGAACTCCAATTGCATCTGATCCAGTTTACCGTCCACGGCAGCCTGACACAGCGCCACCAAATCGGATTGCAGTCGCAGCATAATCGGTTGCGTTTCCGGATCGCCAAAGCGGCAGTTAAATTCCAGTACCTTTGCCGAGCCATCCGGCGCAATCATCAGGCCGGCATACAGAAAGCCGGTAAACACATTACCCTCGGCCGCCATGCCGCGGACCGTCGGATAAATCACCTGTTGCATTACCCAGTCATGCACTTCAGCTGTCACCACCGGCGCCGGTGAATAGGCACCCATACCGCCGGTATTCGGGCCTTTGTCCGCATTATCACGGGCCTTGTGATCTTGCGACGACGCGAAGGCCAGCGCATGTTGACCATCGACCATCACGATAAAGGAGGCCTCTTCACCGGTCAGGAATTCTTCAATGACCACCCGGCTACCAGCATCACCAAACTTATTACCACTGAGCATATCGTCGATTGCAGCGAAGGCTTCAGCTTCGGTTTGGGCGATAATCACGCCCTTACCGGCAGCCAAACCGTCGGCCTTAATTACAATGGGGGTACCCAGGCGGCGCACATAGTCTTTGGCGGCTTCGATCTCTGTAAAGTTCTGGTAGGCGGCGGTTGGGATCCGGTGCCGTGCTAAAAAGTCTTTCGCGAAGGCTTTAGAGCTTTCCAGCTGGGCGGCAGCACGGGTTGGGCCAAAAATCGCCAGGCCGGCAGCACGGAATTGATCCACGACACCTTTCGCCAGCGGTGCTTCCGGCCCAACAATAGTGAGGCCGATCTGCTCTTGCTGTGCAAAGGCCAGCAGGGCATCGACATCATCCGCGGCAATGGCCACGTTCTGCAAATTGCTTTCCAGGGCTGTACCGGCATTACCCGGCGCCACGAACACCTGAGTTACCAGAGGCGATTGTGCCGCTTTCCAGGCCAGAGCATGTTCGCGGCCGCCGCCACCTATTACCATTACTTTCATTAGTTTTTCCGTTTTAGTCAGGACGCCCCATGATCAGGGCGTTGCAGGTTTCCGAAACTTTAAGGTCATACGGTCACTTTCACCGATGGCCAGATATTTTTCACGATCCTGTTCACCCAGCCGCAGGGTTGGGGGCAGAGTCCAGACACCACCCGGATGATCGGCAGTATCTTTCGGGTTAGCATTAATCTCACTACGGGCTTCCAGCGTAAAGCCAGCTTGTTCCGCCAGTTTAATAGTCAGGCTCTCCGGCATATAGCCACTGCGGGTCCAGTCAGTATCCAGCTGGGTTTCCGGCAACCGATGTTCGACAATTCCCAGCACGCCACCCGGCTTTAACGCTGTGTAAAAGTGAGCAAAGGCTGTTAGCATCGCCTCTTCACCACCGGCCATATACCAGTTATGTAAATTGCGGAACGTCAGGACGACATCGGCACTGCCCGCTGGGGCAATTTCAATACCGGGGCGTGGTGCAAACTCGGTTAGCTTTACCTTGCTATAGGCCGGGTTAGCAGAGAGCTTTTCCACAAAGGCCTGCCGGCTGCGTTGGCCATAGCCCTCGGCGCTGGCCGGAAAGTGGGCGGCGTAATACACCCCTTGCTCCGCGAGCAGCGGCGCCAGAATTTCGGTATACCAGCCGCCACCGGGGGAGATTTCAACCACTGTGGCTTGCGGGGTAACGTCGAAAAACTGCAGGGTGGGTAGCGGGTTGCGGTATTGATCGCGCGCCATATTGGCGGCAGACCGCAGCGGATTATTACTGACTGCCTGCTCCAGGCTGGCTATTGGGGTGGTCGCGACCACCGCAGATGACAGTAACAGGCTGCTTAATAGCAGGGTAGGGCGACTCAGAACTCGGCTCAGTTGGGTTAACATCAACAGCTCCTTCAAAAAGTGGCGATAGTTTAGCAAAGCAACCGCCGAAATGCAGCGGCTTTTGGCAATGGCTTGCTTCTGATTGTTTGGGTGGCTAGACTGCTAAATTTCAATCTACAACCCCTGTTGGCTATGTTAGAATAGCCGACCTTTTTAGTGCAGGTCGCTCTATGTTAGATCAGATTAAAGTCGTATTAGTGGGTACGACGCATACCGGGAATATTGGTTCGGTCGCCCGGGCGATGAAAACCATGGGCTTATCGCAGCTGTGTCTGGTCGCGCCGAAGACGGCACCAGATGGTCAGGCCTATGCGCTGGCGGCTGGTGCCAGTGAAATTCTGGCGGCGGCACAAACCTATGACACTCTGGAACAAGCCATTGCTGATTGTGCGCTGGTGATAGGCAGCAGCGCCCGATCCCGTACCCTGAGCTGGCCGATGTTATCCAGCCGTGAATGCGGTATCAAAGCCGTGCAGCAAGCTAAGACCGCACCGGTGGCGCTGGTATTTGGCCGCGAAAGTAATGGTTTGAGCAACGAAGAATTGCAGCTCTGTAATTACCACGTTTGTATTGAGGCCAATCCGGAATACAGCTCATTAAATCTGGCGATGGCGGTACAAATTTTCTGCTACGAAGTGCGGATGGCGTATCTGGCAGCGTGCGAGTCGACAGCGGAGCCCGATCATACTGCCTATCCGACCTCGTTACAAATGGAAAACTTCTTTCAGCATCTGGAAACGGCTCTGACGCATACCGGCTTTATTATTAAGCAGCATCCGGGGGTGGTGATGACTAAGCTGCGTCGGTTATTCACCCGGGCGCGACCGGAAGAAGCTGAGTATAATATTTTGCGCGGTATCCTGACCTCGATGTTGCGCTTGGAAAAAGTGGATCAGACTACTCATAAGGAGTAATTGGCATGTTTTCCGGTATCAAAGAAGATATTCGCAGTGTATTTGATCGCGATCCGGCGGCGCGCAGTACTTTTGAGGTATTAACCACCTATCCGGGTTTACATGCCATATGGCTACACCGTCTGAGTCATAAATTATGGCGGGCGAATTGGAAATGGCTGGCCCGCTGGCTAAGTACCATTGGCCGCTGGTTAACCGGGGTGGAGATCCATCCCGGCGCGCGGATTGGTCGGCGTTTTTTTATCGACCATGGTATGGGCGTAGTGATCGGGGAAACCGCTGAAATTGGCGATGACTGCACCCTGTATCACGGCGTGACACTGGGCGGTACCAGTTGGAGCCCGGGCAAACGCCATCCAACCCTGGGGAAAGGGGTGGTCATTGGTGCCGGTGCCAAGGTACTGGGGCCTTTATATGTTGGCGAAAATGCCCGTATCGGCTCGAATGCAGTGGTGGTAAAAGATGTGCCGGCCGGTGCTACCGTTATTGGCATCCCGGGGCGTATCGTGGCGAAAGCCGATGCCGAAACCTCAGCGCAGCGGCAGCAGATGGCGAAAAAATTTGGCTTTGATGCTTATGCGGTCTCGGCTGATAACCCGGATCCGGTTGCCAATGCTATCGGTAGTTTGCTGGATCATATTCATTTTCTGGATAACAAAGTGACTGAGCTGTGTCAGAACGTCAATCAGCTAGGGGGTAATGTCTGTTCTGAGTTGCCGCAGGTGAAGATTGATGAAGCCGAATTTAAGCTGGCAGAGCAACGCGCCGCTGAACAGCGGCGTAAAGAAGACGAGAGCGCCAGCGCCTAATACCTGACTGTTTTAGTCAGGTTTATACTTGACTAAAATAGTCAGGAATGTACAATAGCAGCATTCTGCAACAGGAGTTGACTATGCGTTTAACCTCCAAAGGCCGCTATGCTGTTACCGCCATGCTTGATGTGGCACTACATGCGGTAAAAGGCCCGGTACCCCTGGCTGATATCTCGGAGCGGCAAGGTATTTCTTTGTCTTACCTTGAGCAATTATTTGCCCGCTTACGTAAGCAGGGTCTAGTCAGCAGTGTGCGTGGTCCGGGTGGTGGCTATCAACTGGGTCTGCCGGCGGCGGCGATTTCCGTCTCTGCGGTCATTGCGGCAGTAGATGAGTCGGTCGATGCCACCCGTTGTCAGGGCAAATCAGATTGCCATGGCGGTGCCCGCTGTCTGACCCACACCTTGTGGAGCAATCTGAGCCATCGAATTGAAGACTTCCTGACCAATATCAGCCTTGAAGAGCTGGTCAATCAGGAAGAAGTGCGGCAAACCGCTTTGCAACAAAGCCGTAAAGTTAAGAATCCGGCAACGGATATTGAAGTCAGCTGTCAGCTATAAGCGCAACACGGAGCCAAGAATGAAGCTACCCATTTATTTAGACTATGCTGCGACCACCCCGGTTGATCCACGGGTTGCGGAGAAAATGATGCAATTCCTGACCATGGACGGCCAGTTTGGTAACCCGGCGTCACGTTCGCATCGTTTTGGCTGGCAGGCTGAAGAAGCGGTAGAAATTGCCCGCAGTCAAATTGCTGAGCTGGTAAATGCGGATCCGCGTGAAATTGTGTTCACCTCAGGCGCGACCGAGTCTAATAACCTGGCAATTAAAGGTGCCGCCGAGTTTTACCATAAAAAAGGCAAACACCTGATCACCGTCAAAACAGAGCATAAAGCCGTATTGGATACTATGCGCCAGTTAGAGCGTGACGGCTTTGACGTGACTTATCTGGACGTCGAAGCCAATGGTCTGGTTGATCTGACTAAGCTGGAACAGGCGATGCGCTCGGATACCACTGTGATCAGCATTATGATGGTCAATAATGAAATTGGCGTGGTGCAGGATGTTGCGGCGATAGGGGAATTATGTCGCAGCAAAGGCATTATTTTCCATGTTGATGCCGCTCAGGCCACCGGCAAGGTTGCGATTGATCTGCAGCAGCTGAAAGTCGATTTGATGTCGTTTTCCGGCCATAAAACCTATGGTCCCAAAGGCATTGGCGCCTTGTTCGTGCGTCGTAAGCCACGTATTCGTTTAGAAGCTCAAACCCATGGTGGTGGTCATGAGCGTGGTATGCGTTCAGGCACCCTAGCGACACACCAAATCGTTGCGATGGGAGAAGCCTTCCGCCTGGCCAAAGAAGAAATGGCCGCTGAGCAGCAGCGTATCACCGCACTGCGTGACCGCTTGTGGAACGGCATTAAAGATATTGAACAGGTATTTTTAAACGGTGATGCCAAGGCTCGGGTACCGAATATTACCAACGTCAGCTTTAACTATGTTGAAGGTGAGTCGCTGATTATGGCGCTAAAAGATATCGCTGTGTCTTCAGGCTCTGCCTGTACCTCTGCCAGCTTAGAGCCATCTTATGTGCTGCGGGCTTTGGGGCTGTCAGATGAGTTGGCGCATAGTTCAATTCGTTTTAGTATCGGCCGTTTTACTACTGAAGAGCAGATCGACCACACCATCAAGATTGTACATGAGGCCATCGCCAAGCTGCGTGAAATGTCGCCGCTGTGGGATATGTACAAAGACGGTATTGATTTAAACACTGTAGCCTGGGTCGCTCACTAAGCGCACGCCAGCAGAGAGGTAATTATCATGGCATACAGTAACAAAGTAATTGATCACTACGAAAACCCACGTAACGTTGGTTCTTTCGCTAAAGACGATCCCAGTGTTGCCACCGGTATGGTCGGCGCACCCGCTTGCGGTGATGTAATGAAGCTGCAAATTAAGGTTAACGAACAGGGCGTGATTGAAGATGCCAAGTTTAAAACCTATGGTTGTGGCAGTGCTATTGCCTCCAGTTCACTGGTAACCGAATGGGTGAAAGGCAAAACACTAGACGAAGCCCAGCAGATTAAAAATACCGACATAGCGCAAGAGCTGGCGTTGCCACCGGTAAAAATTCACTGCTCGATCCTGGCTGAAGACGCCATTAAAGCCGCTATTGCTGATTACAAACAAAAGCGCGGAGGCTAAGGCCAGATGGCAATTTCGATGACAGCTGCTGCCGCTGAGCGGGTCGGCAGTTTTTTACAAAACCGGGGCAAGGGTGTCGGGCTGCGGGTCGGTGTTAAAACCACCGGTTGCTCTGGTCTGGCTTACGTACTGGAATTTGTGGATGAGCTGAATGAAGATGATCAGGTATTCGAAGATCATGGTCTGAAGCTGGTGGTCGATGGCAAAAGCCTGGTCTATATCGATGGTACTCAGCTCGACTTTGTCAAAGAAGGGCTGAACGAAGGCTTTAAATTCAATAATCCGAATGTTAACGGCGAGTGCGGTTGCGGCGAAAGCTTCACGGTATAAGTCAGGCACTGAGGTAAGATGAACTATTTTCAGTTGTTTGATCTGCCCGAGCAGTTCGAGCTGGATCTGGCTGAGCTCGGCTCACGCTATCTGGCGCTGCAGAAGCGTTTTCATCCGGACAACTACGCCGCCGGTTCCGAGCGGGACCGGCTGCTCGCTGTGCAGCAAACGGCTAATATTAATGATGCTTACCATAGCCTGAAACACCCGTTGTTACGCGCTGAACATATGCTGGCACTGCGCGGCATTAAGCTAAGTAATGAACAGCGCAGCTTTACTGATCCGGCGTTTTTAATGCAACAAATGGAGCTGCGGGAACAATTAGCCGAGTTAGCTACGGCAGCGGATCCCGAACAGGCGCTGTATGACATCGAGCAAGAGCTGCAACAGCAACGCAAAGCGCTACTAAGGGCACTGCATCAGGCGTTGGCCTCAGGCACGGCGGCGCAAGATCAGCTGGCAGCCGAACTGGTTCGCAAGCTAAAATTCTTTTACAAACTGCAGCAAGAGCTGGAGTTAATCGAACAGCAACTACAAGACTGAATTCATTATGGCGTTATTACAAATTGCCGAGCCGGGCCAGAGCGCGGCGCCGCATCAACATAAATTGGCTGCCGGTATTGATTTGGGGACCACCAATTCACTGGTGGCGACAGTACGCAGTGGTGAAGCCAAGGTACTGCTGAATCAGGCGGGTGAGGCGATGGTACCTTCCGTGGTCCGCTATGGCGCCGAGCAGGTGGTCGTCGGTTCGGCCGCTGTTGCGGCTGCCGTCAGTGATCCGGAAAATACCATAGTGTCGGTCAAACGGCTGATGGGTAAAGGCTATCAGGAAACACTGGCGCTAACGGAAAAACTCCCCTATCAGCTGATTGAACAAAGCGGCCTGGTAGCGATTGAAACAGCTGCCGGAGTGAAAAACCCGGTGGAAGTCTCCGCAGAAATTCTGGCGACCCTGGCCAATACCGCCAGTCAAACCCTTGGTGGTGAGTTAAACGGGGTGGTGATCACCGTGCCGGCCTATTTTGATGATGCCCAGCGCCAGGCTACCAAAGATGCCGCCAAACTGGCCGGTCTGAATGTGCTGCGTTTGTTAAACGAGCCAACAGCTGCAGCGCTGGCTTATGGCCTGGACTCAGGGCAGGAAGGCATTATCGCTGTCTATGATTTAGGCGGTGGCACCTTTGATATTTCGATTTTGCGCTTACGGCGCGGCGTGTTTGAAGTGCTGGCAACCGGTGGTGATTCGGCGCTGGGTGGCGATGACTTTGATCAAGCGTTGGTAGCCTTGTTGCAGCAACAACACGATCAACCCAACCTGTCGGCCAGTGCTCGTCGGCAGTATCAGCAACAGGCGAAAGCCATTAAAGAACGCCTGACCAACAGTGATAGCACCGATTACAGCTTTAGTGCTGATGGCCAGCAGCTAAGTGGCAGTGTCAGTCGCCAGCAATTTGAAGATTTGATTAGCCCGCTGGTTAAGCAAACCATTCGCGCTTGCCGGCAGAGTTTACGCGATGCTGGTTTAACGGCCGATGAAGTATTGAAAGTGGTCTTGGTCGGCGGCTCAACCCGGGTACCTCTGGTACGTCAACAAGTGACCAGCTTCTTTGGCTCTGAGCCGTTAACCTCAATTGACCCGGATCAGGTGGTTGCTATTGGTGCGGCCATTCAGGCCAATGTGCTGGTCGGCAATAAGGCCGATAATGAAACCCTGCTGCTGGATGTGATCCCGCTGTCGCTGGGTATTGAAACCATGGGTGGCCTGACCGAAAAAATTATCCCGCGTAATACCGTGATCCCGGTGGCGCGGGCGCAGGAATTTACCACCTTTAAAGATGGTCAGACGGCGATGGCGATCCATGTGGTACAGGGTGAGCGTGAGCTGGTCGAAGATTGCCGTTCACTGGCCCGCTTTGAACTGCGCGGCATTCCGCCGATGCCGGCCGGTGGCGCCCATATTCGTGTTACTTTTCAGGTTGATGCCGATGGGCTGCTTAGCGTCAGCGCGATGGAAAAATCAACCGGCGTCCAGGCCAGTATTCAGGTAAAACCGTCCTATGGCCTGACCGATGATCAGGTGGCGCAGATGATTAGCGGCTCGATGCAGTATGCGCGGCAGGATATGCAGCAGCGCTTGTTGCGCGAGCAGCAAGTCGAAGCGGAGCGGGTGCTGGAAGCGGTTAGTGCCGCGCTGGCGACCGATGCCGCCTTACTGAATGAGCATGAACTGGCGACCATCCGTGATGCATTACGCCAGCTGGCCGAATTGAAACAACAGGGCGATACCGCGGCAATCAAAGCGGCAATCGAACACACCAATCAATTAACAGATGATTTTGCGGCGCGGCGGATGGATAAATCGATCCGGTTGGCGCTGCAGGGTCACAAGGTAGACGAGGTTTAACATGCCCCAGATCGTATTTTTACCTCATCCTGAGCTGTGCCCGGAAGGGGCTGCGCTGGATGCCAAAACGGGTGAAACCGTGCTCGATGTGGCGCTGAAAAACGGTATTGCCATTGAACATGCCTGCGAAAAATCCTGTGCCTGCACCACCTGCCACGTGATTATTCGTGAAGGCTTTTATTCGCTGACGCCCAGCGAAGAGCTGGAAGATGACATGCTGGATAAAGCCTGGGGTTTAGAGCCAGAATCGCGCTTAGGCTGTCAGGCCATTGTGGCTGACGAAGATTTAGTGGTGGAAATTCCGAAATACACCGTCAATATGGTTAGCGAAGGGCATTAGGTTTTTTCCGGAATTTAGCGTATACTTTGCCGCCCAAAATTTTAACCCTTTAGACTTACAGGAGCCTGACATGGCCTTAGAACGTACTTTCTCTATCGTGAAGCCGGATGCCGTAGCGAAGAACCTGATCGGCGCAATTTACAGCCGCTTTGAAGCCGCTGGCCTGCGCATTGTTGCCGCCAAGATGTTACACTTAAGCCGGGAACAGGCTGAAGGTTTCTACGCTGAGCACAAAGAGCGTCCATTCTTCAACGCGCTGGTATCTTTTATGACGTCTGGCCCGGTAATGGTACAGGTATTAGAAGGTGAAGACGCTGTGCGTAAGAACCGTGAAATCATGGGCGCTACTAATCCGAAAGATGCTTTAGCTGGTACTTTACGTGCGGATTTCGCTGCCAGCATCGATGAGAACGCGGTTCACGGTTCAGACGCAGCGGCTTCTGCGGCCCGTGAAATTGCCTACTTCTTCACTGACGCTGAGCTGTGCAGCCGTACCCGTTAATCCGGTAGCTGTCTGCAAAGAGACTAAGGGGGCAGCAGCCCCCTTAGTGCATTCAGCACTGCAGGAAGAAAGTTTTTTGTTGATATTGGTTAGCTGGAGTTTACTGGCATGAGCAACACCCCCGAAGTCGTCAATTTGCTGGACCTGACCCGGTCGCAAATGCAAGAGTTCTTTGTCAGTCTTGGCGAGAAGCCATTCCGTGCTGATCAGGTGATGAAATGGATTTATCACTACTGTGTTGATGATTTCGACAAAATGACCAATATCAACAAAAAACTCCGTGAGCTGCTCAAGGCGCGTTGCGTGATTAAAGCGCCGGTCGTGGCCACCCGTCAGGACAGTGCCGATGGCACCATCAAGTTTGTGATGGCGCTGGAAGGCGGTCAGGAGGTGGAAACCGTCTGGATCCCGGAAAAAGATCGTCGTACCCTTTGTGTGTCTTCTCAGGTCGGTTGTGCGCTGGACTGTTCCTTCTGCTCTACGGCGCAGCAAGGCTTTAACCGTAACCTCAGTGTCTCAGAAATCATTGGTCAGGTGTGGCGGGTATCACAGATTATCGGCAGTTTTGGTGATACCGGTGAAAAACCGGTCACTAACGTAGTGATGATGGGCATGGGTGAACCTCTGCTCAATCTAAACAACGTGGTGCCGGCGATGGAACTGATGATGGAAGACTTCGGCTTTGGCTTATCCAAGCGCCGGGTCACGCTCAGTACCTCAGGTGTGGTACCGGCCCTGGATTTACTGCGTGAAAAGATTGATGTCGCCTTGGCGATCTCGTTGCATGCGCCGAATAATGCGCTGCGCGATGAACTGGTGCCGGTAAATAAAAAGTATCCGATGGAAGAGTTTCTGGCGGCCTCACGGCGCTATATTGAGCATTCTAAGGCTAACGATAAAGTCACGGTTGAGTATGTGATGCTGGAAGGCATCAATGACAGCACCGATCAGGCGCATGAACTTGCTAAAGCATTGAAAGATACACCCTCTAAGATTAATCTTATTCCGTTCAACCCGTATCCAGGGTCTCCTTATAAGAGATCCAGTAATTCACGGATTGATCGCTTTAACAAGGTCTTACAAGATTACGGTTTTACTGTTATGGTACGTAAAACCCGCGGCGATGATATCGATGCCGCCTGCGGACAGTTGGTCGGTGATGTCATCGACCGTACGAAACGTTTACTGAAAAAGCAGCAGAAAGGCGAGAACATAGCGGTAAAAGTGCTGCAATAACAACAAATGGATGGCCAGTGGTAATGCAGAAACTTCCTGTGGTAACCGCGCTGACGGCATTGTTTATCCTCTCTGGCTGTGTGTCAGAGAATACGATAGTGGCGAATGATCGCCAGGTCACGCAGCGCAATGTGGATAACACTGAAGCGGCTAAAACCCGTATTTCGCTGGGCTTAAATTACTTGCGTCGTGGTGATAGCACTCAGGCGTTGTTTAATCTGGAACGTGCCCGCGCGATGGCGCCAAATTTGCCAGAGGTGTATAACGCTCTGGCATTTTATTATCAGACGGTTGGTGAGCATGCCCAGGCAGAAAATGCCTATAAACAGGCCATCGCCCGTGATGCCAATAATGCGGATGCGTATAACAACTACGGCGCTTTCCTGTGCCAGATTGGCAAGTATGATGAAGCCGAACGGCTGTTGTTGGCAGCCATTGCTAAACCGGGTTATATCCGGGTTGCTGAGAGCTATGAAAACCTGGCACTTTGTCAGTTAGAGCAGGATCGTTTTGAGCGGGCGAAGGGTTATCTGGCCTCGTCGCTGAGTCATAACGGTACCCGCATCAGCGCCCTGATTAACAGTGCCTCGGTGCATTATGCGATGGGTAGTCTGGCAGAAGCTAAAACTGACTTACAACGAATTCAGCGTCTGGGCCGCGTTTCTGCGCGCAGCACTCTGCTCAATTATCTGGTCTCAGAGAAACAGGGCGATTTGTCGACTATGAAGCATGCGGAGCAGTTACTGCTGACGCTGTATATCGACACTAACGAAGCCCGGCTATTGCTACAACAGCGTTTATTGGAAAGCGAGTTTGAGCAACTGCGTGAACGCTATAAGCAGCATTTGCTGGCGGATTTTATGCCGCAAAATGCTGCTACCGCAGCTAGGAATACCACCCAGCCTGTGGCTAATCCGCAGCTGCGGATCCGGCGCAAAACCGCTGAGCCAGACGCGTTAACAGCAACTGCAGCGGCCAGCCCGCCACCGGCAACACCGGTAGCGGCAAGTACAGTGCGACCAACGCATTCGACCTCAGCCATAGCTGGCAGCCTGCAAAATCAGCAGCATCAGCAAAGCCAGCAAGTACAAGCGCTGGCGCCCAGCACAGGCTTACCGGCAGAGCGCCAGTTAACGCCGGCAGTAACCAGTGAACCGCAGCGCAGCGCGGCCGAACCTGCCGTAGCAGTTACCGCAACGGAACCGCAGCGCAGCATGGCTGAACCTGCCGTAGCAGTTACCGCAACGGAACCACAGAGTAATGCTGCCGGGCTGGAGGTGACTAACGCGGCAGAGACCGCAACCGCCAATCTGAGCGCGTCTGATAACCGCGAGCTGTCAGCCAGACTGCCAGCCAGCAGGCAGTTGAGTTATGCCGACACTTCAGCCGAAGCGGCGCAGCAAGTTCCGGTGCATTTGGTCGCTGCCGGCGAATCGCTGCACAGTATTTCACTGCAGTATAATATTCTGTTGCCACGGCTGTTGGAGTGGAACCATCTGACCGAGCAATCCCGGCTGCGGGTAGGCCAAAAGATTTACCTTGGCCCGAATGATGCGCCACCTGAGCCGGCAGCGCCGCCGGTGCGTTTGGCCGCAGCGCAGCCAGTGGATAATTATTTTCATCAAGTTGCGGAAGGCGACACTATGTTTGCTATTTCATACCGCTATAATATCCGCCTTGAACGCTTTATGGCCTGGAACAATCTGACGGAAGAAAGCCGTCTGTCCATTGGCCAGCGGCTGTATATTGTCGATCCGGCTACGATAAACAATGACCCAGAATGACCTTAACCCACCAACACAGGAACTAAGTGTTGGTCAAACGCTTCGCCAGGAACGCGAAAAACGTCAACTCAGCCTGGAACAAGCTGCGCAGCAACTGAAATTGCGGGTCGAAATCTTACACAACCTGGAATTGGACCAGCCTGATAAGGCAATCTTACCCACTTTTATGCGTGGCTATCTCAAGTCATATGCCCGGTTTTTAAAACTACCGGAACAGGCCTTGTTGATCCGGTTTGAGCAGCAGCATCAGGTTAAAAGCGCGCCGGTGAAAACTATGCGCACTTTTTCAAACCGCTCGGCAAAACAGCGCACCGAAGCGCGCTATATGTGGCTTACCTGGTTAATTGCGCTGGTGCTGCTGGTGTCATTAGCAGTCTGGTTCTGGCAAAGTGCCCGCGAGAATAAGCTGTTACAGAGTGATGCTTTGCCGGGCCCGGCACAGACGGTGCTCGCGCCAACAGCGGAGTTGGTCAGCGAACAACCGCTGAGTGCGGTTGAACTGACTACTGTGGAGCCGGAACTAACAACTTCTGAGCCTGAGACGCCAACCGAATTGGATGTTACAGCCTTACCACCCGCAGCGCAGCAGCAACTGGAGCAGCTGAATCAGGCATTACAGCAAGAGGAAGCGGTCAGTGCCGTCAGCGAGCAGCCGCCACAGTCGTTACACGACAGGTTAAAGATGACCTTTAGTGATAACTGCTGGATTGATGTATTGGATGCCAACGGCGATCGCATTGCCTTTGGTACCAAACAAGCCGGCTATGTGATGGAGCTTAACGCCAAAGGGCCTTTTGTGATTACCCTGGGTAATCCCGGCGTGGTAAGCATTGAATTAAATGAGCAGCCTTACGATATGTCGCGTTTCCCCGGTAACCGCGTTGCCAAGTTTACCTTGTCAGGACAAAACGAATAATGTTTGCAGAGAATCCGATTAAGCGCCGGCCCAGTACCCAGATTAAGGTCGGTAATGTACTGATTGGTGGTGATGCCCCTATCGCCGTGCAATCAATGACCAATACCCGTACTACCGATGTTGAGGCTACCGTGGCGCAAATCCGTGCTATTGCTGCGGCCGGTGCCGATCTGGTGCGGGTATCAGTACCAACAATGGAAGCAGCTGAAGCCTTTAAGCTGATTAAACAGCAATCGCCGATCCCCTTGGTAGCAGACATCCATTTTGATTATCGCATCGCACTGAAAGTCGCTGAATATGGTGTCGATTGTTTGCGGATTAACCCGGGCAATATCGGTCGTGAAGATCGGATCCGTGCAGTGGTGGATGCGGCGCGCGATCACAATATCCCGATCCGCATCGGCGTCAACGGGGGCTCGCTGGAAGCCGATATTCAGGAAAAATACCGCGAGCCGACACCGGAAGCACTGGTTGAGTCGGCAATGCGGCATGTTGATATTCTGGACCGGCTGAATTTCGATCAGTTTAAAGTTAGTGTTAAAGCGTCAGATGTGTTTTTGGCTGTAGGTGCGTATCGCTTACTGGCGACACAAATTAAACAGCCGTTGCACCTTGGCATCACCGAAGCCGGTGGTGCCCGCGCCGGCGCCGTTAAGTCAGCGATTGGCTTAGGTATGCTGCTGGCTGAGGGTATCGGCGATACATTACGGATTTCGCTGGCCGCTGATCCGGTGGAAGAAGTTAAAGTGGCCTTTGATATTCTGAAGTCGCTGCGCATCCGCTCACGCGGCATTAATTTTATTGCCTGCCCCAGCTGTTCGCGGCAGGAATTTGATGTGATTAAAACCATGAACGAGCTGGAGCAGCGGCTGGAAGATGTAGTAGAGCCCCTGACCGTTTCGGTAATTGGTTGTGTGGTAAATGGTCCGGGTGAAGCCTTAGTGTCGGATTTGGGTGTCGCCGGTGCCAGTAAAAAAAGCGGCTTTTACCTCAATGGCGAGCGCCAGAAACTGCGACTTGATAACGACAATATCGCTGAACAACTCGAGCAGCAGGTGCGGCAGTATTTGCAGCAGCGGATTGCGGTAAAGCAAGTCTAGGGCGACATTTCAGCCACTTCAGATTATAATCACGCTTTTTTATTAACCTATTGCATCTGGGCGCTGCGGCGCCCCCAAAATGGAAGCAAAATTTTGTCGAAGCAAATCCAGGCAATTCGCGGCATGAATGACTGCCTGCCGCAGGACAGTGCCCTCTGGCAATATGTAGAAACCACCTTGCGCGACACCGCTGCCAGTTATGGTTACAGCGAAATCCGTTTTCCGATTGTCGAGATGACCGAGCTGTTTAAACGCTCGATTGGTGAAGTCACCGATATCGTTGAAAAAGAGATGTATACCTTTACCGATCGCAATGGCGACAGCTTGACGCTGCGCCCGGAAGGTACCGCCTGCTGCGTCCGCGCCGGCAATGAACATGGTTTACTGTACAATCAGGAACAACGGTTATGGTATACCGGGCCGATGTTCCGCCACGAGCGTCCGCAAAAAGGTCGTTACCGCCAGTTTCATCAGTTTGGTCTGGAAGCCTTCGGTATTGCCACGCCGGATATTGATGCTGAAGTGATTATTCTGACGGCGCGGATTTGGCAAAAGCTGGGTTTAACGCCTTATGTAAAACTGGAACTGAACTCACTCGGCTCCAATGAGGCGCGTGCCGCCTATCGCGATAAGTTAGTTGCTTATCTGGAACAACATAAAGACTTGCTGGATGAAGACAGTCTGCGCCGGCTGTATAGCAACCCGCTGCGGGTGCTGGACAGTAAAAATCCGGCGCTGGCTGAGGTGCTGGCTAAAGCGCCTAAACTGGCTGAGCATCTGGACGCTGAGTCTGCCGCACATTTTGCCTCGCTGCAGCAGCGTTTAACCGCAGCCGGTATTGAGTTTGTGATTAATCCACGACTGGTACGTGGCCTGGATTATTACAACAAAACCGTATTTGAATGGGTAACCACTGAGCTTGGCGCTCAGGGTACCGTCTGTGCCGGTGGTCGTTATGATGGTTTGGTTGAGCAGCTCGGTGGCAAGGCGACCCCTGCGGTTGGCTTTGCGATGGGGCTGGAGCGCTTAATCCTGTTACTGCAAAGTTTAAATCTGGCACCGGATTTACCGACGCAAGCGGATATTTATCTGCTGGCGATGGGTGAAACTGCGGAACTTGCCGCCATAAGTGTTGCCGAAAGGCTGCGTAGCGAGTTACCGGCAAAACGTGTTATCTTGCACTGCGGTGGCGGTAACCTGAAAAAACAATTTAAAAAAGCAGACAAGTCGGGCGCAGCCATAGCGCTGATTTTAGGCGAAGAAGAACTGGCGCGGCAGGAAATTACCGTTAAATGGTTGCGCGAAGAGAAGCCACAACAAACGCTAAAGCTGAGTGAACTAGCACAGCAGCTGGCCTGAAAGTATACGGAGTAGTTAGGTGGAAATTTACAGCAGTGAAGAACAACAGGTTGAGGCCATTAAACGCTTTTGGAACGAGTATGGCAAAGCCATTGTCGGTGGTGTCGTTATTGGTTTAGCCACCCTCTATGGCTGGCGCTATTATCAGGCGGAGCAACGTGCCAGCGCTGAAGCCTTATCCAGCAGCTACAGTCAGCTAATCCAGCAACAAGGTGAAGGTGATGAATGGTTAGCGCAGGCGCAAAGCTTTATTGCCGCGCAAGGCTCGAATAACTATGCGATTTTTGCTGCGCTATTGTCTGCTAAAGAGGCGGTGAATAGCGGCGATCTGGCGATGGCTGCACAACAGCTGAGTTGGGTACAACAGCAAGCTAAAGATGCCGGTATCAAAGCTATTGCTCAACTACGTCTGGCCCGGGTTCAGCGTGAAATGGGCGATTTCAGCGCAGCACTAGCCACGGTTAATCAACCGCTGCCTGAGAGCTTCGCTGCGCAACAAGCCGAGTTAAAAGGCGATATTCTGCAGCAAAGTGGTGATTTGGCTGCCGCTAAAGCCGCTTATCAGCTGGCGCTTAGCAAAGCACCGCAGAATACGCAGTTGGTACAAATTAAGCTGGATGAGCTGGCGCACGTTGCTGTGACGAATTAAGGGGCCGGCATGAGATTTTCTGTTAAACAGCTAGCCGTTGTCTTGGTTGCCTTTAGTCTGGTCGCCTGCTCTAGCAAAGAGAAACTGGTATTGCCTGAGGTGCAAAATCAGATAAGTCCAAAGAAAGTTTGGTCAACCCAGGTTGGCAAAGGCGTAGCCCATTTTGAATCGGGATTAAAGCCTCTTATTCATAACCAGCGCGTTTACATGGCTAGCCGTGAAGGCTTAGTGATGGCATTTGAGCTGAGTTCTGGTAAGCGCTTGTGGACTTATGATTTACGCAAAGACAATACATTATCAACGTTACAGCAGTTAAGACAGCGCTTCTCTTCAGATAATGCCCGCATCTCAGGGGGTATCAGTCAGGGGTCGGGCAACATTTACTTTGGCACCGAAAATGGTGAAGTCGTTGCTTTAAATGCTGAAACTGGCGAAATGAGTTGGCGGGTGCAGGTGCCGGGTGAAGTCTTGGTCAGCCCTGCAGTAGGTGAGGGGTTTGTAGTTGCAAAACTAGGCACTGGTGCTCTGATTGGTCTAAGCTCAGACAATGGCGAACAACGCTGGATCTTTGAAAACGAGCAACCGCCATTAACCATGCGCGGGACGAGTGAACCGGTCATTGAGAGTGGCGGTGTGATTTATGGTACCGCCAGTGGCCGGGTCGGCGTGCTGATTGTGGACCGTGGCTTCCAAGCCTGGGAAGAAAATATTGCCACACCCAAGGGCAGTACTGACCTGTCACGGTTGGTCGATGTCGATGCCAAGCCGATAGTGGTAGCCGGTACCATCTATAGCATTGCCTTTAATGGTGAATTACATGCGCTGGAACTACGCACTGGCCAGCAACTGTGGAAGCGTGATTATGCCAGTTTCCGCAATATGACAGTGCAAGGCACAGTGTTGTATCTGGTGGACTCAGTCGGACGGATCTATGCCATCGACCGGCGCAATGGTACTGAGCTGTGGAGCCAAACCGGTTTACACCGCCATTTCCTGACCGGCCCGGCCGTGTACAAAGACTATCTGGTGGTGGGTGACAATAAAGGCAACTTACATTGGCTGGATCGTAACAGCGGTGATTTTGTTGCCCGGCAGAGTTTTGACAGCTCCGGCTTTTTCCGTGAGCCGGTCAGCAATAACGAGGTGCTGGTGATCAGTACCCGCGATGGCGAGCTGACCGTACTGCAAACGCCTTAAAACAGGCGGGTTGCGCTTTTAAACTGAAAACAGGCCTGAGTCAGGCCTGTTTTGTTATTTTTTGAGGTTGACACCATGTTACCTGTAGTGGCCCTGGTAGGGCGAGCCAATGTTGGCAAATCGACGTTATTTAACCGCCTGACCCGCACCCGGGATGCCCTGGTGGCGGATTTTCCGGGGCTGACCCGCGATCGTAAATACGGTTCGGTAAAGTTTGAAGGTATGGAGTTTATTGTGGTCGATACCGGTGGTATCGATGGCAATGAGCAAGGCATTGAAGTGGAGATGGCTGAGCAGTCATTAAAAGCCATTGCCGAAGCGGACGTGGTGCTGTTTATGGTTGACGCCCGTGCCGGTGCCACTGTTGGTGATACAGCTATTGCGGCGCATATTCGTAAAGTCGAAAAGCCGGTATTTCTGGTCGCCAATAAAACCGATGGCCTGGATGCCGACACCGCAATCGCAGATTTTTATAGTTTGGGTATGGGTGAGGTCTATCCAATTGCCGCGGCGCATGGTCGCGGTGTCACCTCGTTACTGCAACTGGCGTTACTGCCGTTCTTACAGCAGCAACTGCCCGCGGCAGTTGAGGGCGAAGCCCAGGAAGACGCAGAGTTTGTAGAATCGGCCGATTTTAAAGAAATGACAGAGGAAGAAGCCGAGGCCGAAGCGGCGCGCTTACGTTCTGAGCATATTAAACTGGCAATTGTGGGCCGGCCCAATGTCGGCAAATCGACACTGACCAACCGCATCCTCGGTGAAGAGCGGGTCGTGGTTTACGATATGCCCGGTACTACCCGTGATTCGATTTATATTCCGATGCAGCGCAACGACCGTAACTACACCTTGATTGATACCGCCGGCGTACGTCGTCGCGGCAAGATCGATGATATGGTTGAAAAGTTCTCCGTGGTGAAAACCCTGCAGGCGATTGAAGATGCCAATGTGGTGGTATTAGTACTGGATGCGCGGCAGGGCATTTCCGATCAGGATTTAAGCATTCTCGGCTTTGTGCTTAATGCCGGTCGTTCCTTAGTGTTGGCGGTCAATAAATGGGATGGCCTGAACGACAGCGTGAAAGATGAGATTAAGCGTGAATTGGACCGCCGCCTGGGCTTTATCGACTTTGCCCGGCTGCACTTTATCTCGGCCTTGCATGGCTCGGGTGTCGGCAATCTGTTTGAGTCGGTGGAAGAAGCCTTTGATTCTGCCACCAAACGGGTCAGTACCTCGCTGCTGACGCGGATTATGAAAATGGCGCAGGAAGATCACCAGCCGCCAATGGTTGCCGGACGGCGGGTGAAGTTAAAGTATGCCCATGCCGGTGGTTACAACCCGCCTATTATCGTTATTCATGGTAACCAGGTAAAAGATTTGCCAGATTCCTATAAGCGCTATCTGATGAACTATTATCGCAAGGCGTTGCAGATGATGGGCACGCCAATTCGCATTGAATTCCGCGAAGGCGAAAACCCCTTTACCCCGACCAAAAAGAACACTGAAACCGCGTTGCAGAAATATAAGCGCGAGCGGCTGTTAAAAGCGCGGCAAAAACTGGCACAGAAGAACTAAGGATCACCCGATGAAATTTCGTTTTCCGGTCATTGTAATAGATGAAGACTTCCGCTCTGAGAATATCTCTGGCTCAGGGATCCGTGATCTGGCAGAAGCCATCGGCAGTCATGGCTTTGAAGTTATTGGCTACACCAGTTATGTCGATCTGACCGCCTTCGCCCAGCAAGCCAGCCGCGCCTCCTGTTTTATTTTATCGATTGATGATGAAGAGTTTGGCAGCGGCAGTGAGCAGGAAGTGAATGTGGCACTGGCTGAGCTACGCGCCTTTGTGAAGGAAGTGCGCAAACGCAATGCCGATATTCCAATCTTCCTTTATGGCGAAACCCGCACCAGCCGGCATATCCCGAACGATATTTTGCGTGAGCTGCATGGCTTTATCCATATGTTTGAAGACACGCCGGAGTTTGTGGCACGGCATATTATCCGCGAAGCACGCAAATACCTGGATGCTTTAGCGCCACCGTTTTTTACTGCGCTGATGGATTATGCCCAAGATAGCTCTTACTCCTGGCACTGCCCCGGACACTCCGGTGGCGTGGCCTTTTTAAAGAGCCCGGTGGGGCAGATGTTCCACCAATTCTTTGGTGAGAATATGCTGCGCGCCGATGTCTGTAACTCGGTGGATGAATTAGGTCAGCTGTTAGACCACACTGGCCCGGTAGCAGAGAGCGAAGCCAATGCGGCGCGGATCTTTAATGCCGATCACCTGTTCTTTGTCACCAACGGTACCTCCACCTCGAATAAGATGGTCTGGCACTCCGTGGTGGCGCCGGGTGATATCGTGGTAGTCGACCGTAACTGTCATAAATCCATTCTGCACTCGATTATTATGACCGGTGCGATCCCGGTATTTTTAATGCCGACCCGCAACCATTACGGCATTATTGGCCCGATCCCGAAAAGTGAGTTTTCACCCGAAGCCATTGCAAAGAAGATTGAGGCTAATCCCTTTGCCCGCAATGCGAAAAATAAAAAGCCACGCATTCTGACCATTACCCAGAGTACCTATGACGGTATTTTGTATAACGTGGAAGAGATTAAGCAGGAGCTGGGCTCGACCATCGACACCCTGCATTTTGACGAAGCCTGGCTGCCGCATGCCAGCTTCCATGAGTTCTACCACAATATGCATGCCATCGGTAAAGATCGGCCGCGGTCAGAAGATACGCTGGTGTTTGCCACCCAGTCGACGCATAAACTGCTGGCCGGTTTATCCCAGGCATCACAAATTCTGGTGCAAAATGCCGAAAAACGCAGCTTAGATACCCATCGCTTTAACGAGTCTTATCTGATGCACAGCTCCACCAGCCCGCAATATGCAATTATTGCCAGCTGTGACGTGGCCGCAGCGATGATGGAGCCACCGGGTGGTACGGCGCTGGTAGAAGAAAGCTTACTGGAAGCGATCGATTTTCGCCGCGCGATGCGCAAAGTGGATGCCGAGTTTGGTGAGGATGACTGGTGGTTTAAAGTCTGGGGCCCGGATCGTTTGCCGGAAGAGGGCATCGGTAACCGTGAGAAGTGGGTACTGCATGCGCAGGACAGCTGGCACGGTTTTGGCGAGATTGAATCGGGCTTTAATATGCTGGATCCGATCAAGGCCACCATCATTACGCCAGGCATGAACCTGCATGGTCAGTTTGATGAAACCGGTATTCCGGCCGCTATCGTCAGCAAGTACCTGGCCGAACACGGTATTATTATTGAGAAAACCGGCCTCTATTCGTTCTTTATTATGTTTACTATCGGTATTACCAAGGGGCGCTGGAACTCGATGGTGACCGAGCTGCAGCAGTTTAAAGACGACTATGACCAGAACCTGCCAATGTGGCGGGTAATGCCGGAGTTTGCCGCCAAGAACCCGCGCTATGAAAAAGTCGGCCTGCGCGATCTGTGTCAGCGCATCCACAATATGTACCGTAAGTACGATGTGGCTAAGGTCACGACTGAGATGTATCTGTCGAATATCGAAACCGCGATGACGCCAGCCGATGCCTGGGCCAAGATGGCCCACCGTGAAATTGAACGGGTGTCGATTGATGATATCGAAGGCCGGGTTACTGCTATGCTGGTAACGCCTTATCCACCGGGTATTCCACTGATGGTACCGGGCGAGCGCTTTAATAAAACCATTATCAACTATCTGAAATTCACCCGCGCCTTTAACAGCGAGTTCCCGGGCTTTGAAACCGACGTGCACGGTTTAGTACGGGAAACGGTTGACGGTGAAGTGAAGTATTTTATTGATGTGGTGCTAGAGTAAAGTCGTGGCGAACTGTTGCATCCGGCAACAGTTCGCCTATGCTGCAAGGACGCAATAGTGGCAATTTGCCCGGCCATCGCTAACAGGGACAGACGCATTGAGTAGCTCACCCCCGCTGAATAAAACCCAGGCACAAGAGCGTGTCGATCAAATCCTGGCGTTTCGCGCCGAGCAACAACTGCTGGCCGAACAAGGCTTATTGCCGCCCGAGCTGCAGGCCGGCAAGGTGCGCGACTATCACGATGCGTTGTTACAGCAGTTTCAGCATAGCCTGAATATCGATCTGAATACTTAGGCCCGGCATCTTTCGCTGGGCATGCAAATCGTTTCTTTCTTGGGTGCACTGGCGCTGGCTGCCAGTTTGTTGTAAGCGTAAC